>NZ_BCBA01000109.1 GCF_001320245.1 Pseudomonas sp. NBRC 111124 | reverse complement strand
CATAAAAAACCGGCGCTCAGGGCGCCGGTTCTTGTTTCACGCGGTCAGAGCCTCACAGCCCTTCCAGCATCGCCTTGTTACGCACAGCACCTTTGTCGGCACTGGTCGCCAGCAGGGCGTAGGCCTTCAGTGCAGTGGTCACCTTGCGCGGGCGGACTTCAACCGGTTTCCAGCCTTTCTTGTCCTGCTCGATGCGACGGTGAGCCAGCTCTTCGTCGCTGACCAGCAGGTTGATCGAACGGTTGGGGATGTCGATCAGCACCTTGTCGCCGTCGCGCACCAGGCCGATGGCGCCGCCTGCGGCAGCTTCCGGCGAGGCGTGGCCGATCGACAGACCTGAGGTACCTCCCGAGAAGCGGCCGTCGGTAAGCAGGGCGCAAGCCTTGCCCAGGCCCTTGGACTTCAGGTACGAGGTCGGGTAGAGCATCTCTTGCATGCCCGGGCCGCCTTTCGGGCCTTCGTAACGGATGATCACGATGTCACCGGCCTTCACTTCGTCGGCGAGGATGCCGCGCACGGCGCTGTCCTGGCTCTCGAAGATTTTCGCGTTGCCTTCGAACACGTGGATCGATTCGTCGACGCCGGCAGTCTTCACCACACAACCGTCGACCGCGATGTTGCCGTACAGCACGGCCAGGCCGCCTTCTTGCGAGTAGGCGTGCTCGAAGCTGCGGATGCAGCCGTTTTCACGGTCGTCGTCGAGGGTTTCCCAACGGGTCGACTGGCTGAACGCGGTCTGGGTCGGGATGCCGGCCGGGCCTGCCTTGAAGAAGGTATGCACGGTTTCGTCATCGGTCTGGGTGATGTCCCACTTGGCAATGGCTTCTTCCATGCTGCGGCTGTGCACGGTCGGCAGGTCGGTGTGCAGCAGGCCGCCACGGGCGAGCGATCCGAGGATGCTGAAGATGCCGCCAGCGCGGTGCACGTCTTCCATGTGGTACTTCTGGATGTTCGGCGCCACCTTGCACAGCTGCGGCACCTTGCGCGACAGGCGATCGATGTCGCGCAGGTCGAATTCGACTTCACCTTCCTGGGCTGCAGCGAGCAGGTGCAGGATGGTGTTGGTCGAACCGCCCATGGCGATGTCGAGCATCATGGCGTTCTCGAACGCCTTGAAGTTGGCAATGCTTCGCGGCAGTACCGACTCGTCGTTTTCCTGGTAGTAGCGCTTGCACAGCTCGACGATGGTGCGGCCGGCGGTGAGGAACAGTTGCTCACGGTCGGCGTGAGTGGCCAGGGTCGAACCGTTGCCCGGCAGGGCCAGGCCCAGGGCCTCGGTCAGGCAGTTCATCGAGTTGGCGGTGAACATGCCGGAGCACGAACCGCAGGTCGGGCAGGCGCTGCGTTCGTACTCGGCGACTTTCTCGTCGGAGGCGGTGGAGTCGGCGGCGATGACCATGGCGTCGACCAGGTCCAGGCCGTGGCTGGCCAGCTTGGTCTTGCCGGCTTCCATCGGGCCGCCGGAAACGAAGATCACCGGGATGTTCAGGCGCAGGGCGGCCATCAGCATGCCGGGGGTGATCTTGTCGCAGTTGGAGATGCAGACGATGGCGTCGGCGCAGTGGGCGTTGACCATGTACTCCACGGCGTCAGCGATGATCTCGCGGCTCGGCAGTGAGTACAGCATGCCGTCATGGCCCATGGCGATGCCGTCATCGACCGCGATGGTGTTGAATTCCTTGGCCACGCCACCGGCGCGTTCGATTTCGCGGGCGACCAGCTGGCCCAGGTCCTTCAGGTGCACGTGGCCCGGGACGAACTGGGTGAAGGAGTTGGCGATGGCGATGATCGGTTTCTTGAAATCTTCGTCCTTCATCCCGGTGGCGCGCCACAGGGCACGAGCGCCGGCCATGTTGCGGCCCTGGGTGGAAGTCTTGGAACGGTAATCAGGCATGAAACACTCCTGGCGGCTTAATCAGGTCACTAAAAGGGGAGTGAGCTTCTCTATGTCCTTTGCGCCGCAGGCCGGTTGCCACAGGCACGGATGGGGCCGAAGACCGCGCGGGATCGCCGCGTGCTTGGCCAGAGCTCATAAACCCGCCGGGGATGACTGGCGATGAATAGGCCGATTCTACACCGCTGGCGCGGCGAGGGAATGGCGATGTGGAGGGTTGGCGTGGTTTGTGGGTGGGCGAAGTAGCATTCGGGACTGGCCTGGAGCGGAGGTGCCAGGACGGACGCCCGGGATTTGCCAAATCAAGAACCAGGTAGCGCACGTGGCAGCAGACGTCGAGATAAACAGTTAGGTTTTGAATCTATTAAAACCGGCGCTTTTCGCGCCGGTGTTTTTCTAGAGGAATAGCCCGAATCGCTTGAAATATGGCTGATGGGGCTAGATTTCTTCTGGAAGCTTCGCTAGTTGCTCCAAAGGCGAAGAAATTACATCAGTTTTTCGACGTAGTAAGGCGATGGCGCGACGGTCCGATACACCTGTACGTACGGTATCAACAGGGACTGAAAACGTTAAAGTCTTCGTTGGGGTTTCCACGCGAGTAAAAAGAATGGCGTTTTTGCGATCCCGGGGCGCCAGCAATAAGAAAAATACCTCATCATCTTTTTCAAGTGGTGTCATGAAGTTTACACTGAACGGTATTTTTTCTGCGGGCTCCTCAATTTCGTTGAGGAGCCCGGGAATGTATCCCGACTGATGTGAAGTGTATTTAGGCTCAATGCTAACCGCTAACCCTTCACAGTTGAAGTGCATGGAATTGGAAAGATCTTTCCTGTCTTTTCTGTGAATTTGATAAATTAGATCAATAGACCCGCCTGCTGCCAAGGTGGTTTTTTCCTTAGGTATTGTGAAGCTGACTGGCTTGTCCGCTATTTCAACGGTGCATTCCATGATGGCGCTAGCAGCAGGCTGCGAGCTCGCCAAGAACAACTGAACGACATCACCTTCGGCCATGTTCTCATACGCGGGTATTTCAATAGTGAAACCTGCCCTCACATACTCGATCGGCAGCGTTCCATTGGTTACATTTTCGATGCGCGGACGATAAATGTCCGATGCAAAGGCGTAATGGTTTTTCGGCGATTGCTCTGGGCTACCGGAAGAAGGCACAAGTATGTATGAGAGCGTAACGTCACTGTCCCAAAGCGCTTGTAGTTCATCACCTGTAATTGATGCTTGTACGCCTTTTTCTTGATGCTCTTCGGTAAGAGCTATAGGGCGCGAAACTGCGGTGTCGCGTGAGCTTAGGCTGAGCAATAGTATATCGTTCAGACTAAATTTTTCTGACCAGGGCAGCTCAATTGTGACTCCTTTACGTAGTGTTTCAAGTGAAATTTCTTTTTCGCTACCTGCCTCTGAAATAACAGCGGGCGGTAGCTGTCTCGAAGTTGATTGGCTGTCGTTATCGTCAGGCCAGACAGTAGCGCTTGTGGCGGATGCCACAACCCTTCCACTGCGATAGAGTATGATAGCAGTCTCGAAAGCGGCGTATTTCAAGGAGGCAAGCGTAGCGGTGGGAGCTAGTAGTTCAAATGATTTTGTACGGCTGTCAGGTCTATAGGAGGTAATTGAAACTTTTTCAACTGCTTGTGGATGCATCAAAAGGAAAAATACTTCGTCGCCCTCTCGTAGAGTAGCTGAGAAATTTGCAAGAAACGGTACCTTTCCAGCGGGGCTCTCATATTTGAACATTTGAGATGGTGCGAAATAGCCAGGCCAATCTGATCCATATTTAAGTCTTGGTTTTTGCAATAAGCTTTCACAATTAAATGATATCGGACGAGAGTTTTCTATGGTGTCACCATGAATGATCTGATAGATGACATTTGTTTTGTCGCGCATTTTGGTAGCTTTTGTGCTTGCGACCGTTATGAAGACCGGCTGTCCTACATCTTTGACTGTGCTTTCGATGACGACACTTGAATTGGCTGGTGTACTGGTCACGAAGACACGTATGCGATCACCTTTGGTCATGGCCTCATAAACAGGGATCTCGATAGTCATACCATTCTTTAGCTGGTCCCACGGCAGTGTGCCGTTTTCAATGCCTTTTACCTGTGGGCGATAGTTGTCTGATTCGAATTTATAGTGCGCTGATGCTGATATGCTGAGGTCGCCGTCGGGAATATGTATATATTGAATCTCGACATTGCTCTCCCAAAGTCCAGTAAGCTCCCCAGATTCGAAGAAGTCATGATGTTCTTCATTTTCTACTTTGATCCGGGTGCGGTGTACCGCGCTGGTGATTTCGCCCCGCACCACCAGGTGTATTTGATCGCCCACTTTGAACTTAGTAGACCATGGGATGACGACCGTGATGCCTTGACGTAATCTTTCGATCGAAACGATTTTTCGATCGCCCGCTTCAAGAACTCTAGCTGACGGGAGATTTTGAGCGATTGAACTATCTTTCATTTCGCCACCTTTGCGCAGTTTCCAAAGATTCCATTAATCTCTGGTCGAGTTAAGCTGGCTGTTATTTAAAAGCCGAACTTTAGCGGTGACAACTGGCAAAAATGATAGGTGAGTGAACTGTTCGGTCGCCAGGCTATTTAAATAGGCAAGCCGAGGCCAAGGCCTCGGCTTATAGCCTTAAATCTCAGATTCAAAGGTCAGCTGTTGGGCAGCAAGCGGCAGGTGATGCTCTTGATATAGCGGGTTTCGGCGATGGCCGGGTGCACCGGGTGATCCGGGCCCTGGCCGCCGCGCTCGAGCAGCTGCAGGTTGCGGTCCAGGTGACGGGCGCTGGTCAGCAGGATGTTGTGCAGGTCGTCCTCGGGCAGGTGCATCGAGCACGAGGCGCTGACCAGGATGCCGTCCTTGCTCAGCATGCGCATGGCCTGTTCGTTCAGGCGGCGGTAGGCCGCTTCGCCGTTTTTCAGGTCTTTCTTGCGCTTGATGAAGGCGGGCGGGTCGGCAATGATCACGTCAAAGCGCTCTTCGGCGGCTTTCAGCTCGCGCAGGGCTTCGAACACGTCGCCTTCGATGCAGGTCAGTTTCTCGCTGATGCCGTTCAGCGCGGCGTTACGCTCGACGCCGTCCAGGGCAAAGCCCGAGGCATCCACGCAGAACACTTCGCTGGCGCCGAACGCACCGGCCTGCACGCCCCAGCCACCGATGTAGCTGAACAGGTCAAGTACGCGCTTGCCCTTGACATACGGGGCCAGGCGCGCGCGGTTCATGCGGTGATCGTAGAACCAGCCGGTCTTCTGGCCTTCACGTACCGGGGCTTCGAACTTGACGCCGTTCTCTTCCAGCGGCACCCAGTCCGGCACTTCGCCGTAGACGGTTTCGACGTAGCGCTGCAGGCCTTCGGCGTCGCGGGCGGCGGAGTCGTTCTTGAACAGGATGCCGCTAGGCTTGAGCACCTGAACCAGGGCCGCGATCACGTCGTCCTTGTGCGCTTCCATGGTGGCCGAGGCCAGTTGCACGACGAGGATGTCGAAGAAACGATCGACCACCAGGCCCGGCAGCAGGTCGGAGTCGCCGTACACCAGGCGGTAGCACGGCTGGTCAAACAGGCGCTCGCGCAGGGACAGGGCGACGTTCAGGCGGTGCACCAGCAGCGACTTGTCCAGCGGCAGCTTGATGTCACGCGACAGCAGGCGGGCGCAGATCAGGTTGTTCGGGCTCAGCGCGACGATGCCCAGCGGCTTGCCGTTGGCAGCCTCGAGCACGGCCTGCTGGCCGGCCTGGAAGCCTTGCAGCGGGGTCGCGGAAACGTCGACTTCGTTGCTGTAGACCCACAGGTGGCCGGCGCGCAGGCGGCGGTCGGCATTGGCTTTGAGGCGAAGGCTGGGCAGGGACATGACGTCGCTCCGGGAAAAAAGAGCGGGATTATAGCCTGTTGACTGGTCGCGCGTCCCTTGTAGGAGCGGCCTTGCGTCGCGAAAGGGGCGCGTAGCGGCCCCAGGTTTTCAGCGTTGCAGCAGATATTGCCGGGGCCGCTTTGCGGCCCTTTCGCGACACGAGGCCGCTCCTACAAGGATTCGTCGATTGGTCTCGTTGCTCGCTAGGGGGTTAGAATCCCCCGGTCCTCAACGAGTGTGCACGCATGTCCCAAGAACTCAGCGCCGAACAGATCCAGCAAGCCTTGCAAGGCATCACCATTCCGCCGCAACCGCAGATCATGGTCGACCTGCAGTTCGAGCAGTACATGCCCGACCCGGACCTGGAAACCATCGCCAAGCTGATTTCCCAAGACCCAGGCCTGGCCGGTGCCTTGCTCAAGCTGGTCAATTCGCCGCATTTCGGCCTGTCGAACAAGATCGGCTCGATCCAGCGCGCGGTGAACCTGCTGGGCAGCCGTTCGATCATCAACCTGATCAACGCGCAGTCGATCAAAGGCGAGATGAGCGACGAGACCATCGTCACCCTCAACCGCTTCTGGGATACCGCCCAGGACGTGGCCATGACCTGCCTGACGTTGGCCAAACGCACTGGCATCCAGGCTGCCGACGAGGCCTATACCCTCGGCCTGTTCCACGATTGTGGTGTGCCGCTGATGCTCAAGCGCTTCCCCGAATACATGCAGGTGCTGGAAGACGCCTACGCCAAGGCCGGTGAGGAAACGCGCGTGGTCGATACCGAGAACCGCGCCTTCAACACCAACCACGCGGTGGTCGGCTACTTCACGGCCAAGTCGTGGCGCCTGCCGGAGCACATCAGTGCGGCCATCGCGAACCACCACAATGCCCTGGCGATCTTCCGCGAAGACTCGTCGCGCAATACCCAGAGCCAGTTGAAGAACCTGCTGGCCGTGCTGAAGATGGCCGAGCACATCTGCGCCTCTTACCGCGTGCTGGGCAACCAGAGCGTCGACCATGAGTGGAATGTGGTCGGCCCTCTGGTGCTGGACTACATCGGTTTGTCGGAGTACGACTTCGAGAACCTGAAACAGAACATTCGCGAGCTGGGCGGGCATTGATTCATGCCGGAATTACCTGAAGTGGAAACCACCCGGCGCGGCATTGCGCCGCACCTGGAAGGCCAGCGCGTCAGCCGTGTGGTGGTGCGTGACCGGCGGCTGCGCTGGCCGATCCCCGAGGACCTCGACGTGCGCCTGTCCGGGCAGCGCATCCTCAGTGTCGAGCGGCGGGCCAAGTATCTGTTGATCAACGCCGAGGTCGGCACCTTGATCAGCCATCTGGGCATGTCGGGCAACCTGCGCCTGGTGGAGCTGGGTTTGCCAGCGGCCAAGCACGAACATGTCGATATCGAACTGGAGTCAGGGCTGATGCTGCGTTACACCGACCCGCGACGGTTCGGCGCCTTGCTCTGGAGTCTTGACCCGCTCAACCACGAACTGTTGCTGCGCCTAGGGCCAGAGCCGTTGACCGAACTGTTTGACGGTGAGCGTCTGTTTCAGCTTTCACGCGGGCGTTCGATGGCGGTCAAGCCGTTCATCATGGACAACGCGGTGGTGGTAGGGGTGGGCAACATCTACGCGACGGAGGCGCTGTTTGCCGCCGGGATCGATCCGCGGCGTGAGGCGGGCGGGATTTCCCGGGCGCGTTATCTGAAGCTGGCGGTCGAGATCAAGCGGGTGCTGGCGGCGGCCATCGAGCGAGGCGGCACGACCTTGCGCGATTTCATTGGCGGCGACGGGCAGCCGGGGTACTTCCAGCAGGAACTGTTCGTCTACGGGCGGGGCGGTCAGCCGTGCAAGCTGTGCGGCACGACCTTGCGCGAGGTGAAGCTGGGGCAGCGGGCAAGCGTGTTCTGCCCGCGCTGCCAGCGCTAGCCGTCTGCGTTCAGCCCTTGCCGGTGATCCGGCGGTACTTGGCCATCAGCTCGTCTTCGGTTTCCGGGCGCGCTTCATCCAGTGGGATGCAGTCGACCGGGCAGACCTGCTGGCACTGCGGCTCGTCGTAATGACCCACGCACTGGGTGCAGAGGTTCGGGTCGATCACGTAGATCTCTTCGCCTTGGGAGATGGCCTCGTTCGGGCACTCGGGTTCGCAGACGTCGCAGTTGATGCAATCGTCGGTGATGATCAGGGACATGGGGACTCCGGCCGGGGCGCATCGCCCGGGCATGTTCAACGCTTTGGGCACAATTGTGCCGCATTCGCGCCCGCAGTGCACGCGGGCGCGATGATCAGGCGCGCAAGGTTACTTCTTGAAGCGTTCGGTCAGCGCCTCGGCCACCACCGGGTGGACGAACTTGGTGATATCTCCGCCCAACGCGGCTATTTCCCGCACCAGTGTCGAGGAAATGAACGAGTAACGCTCCGAAGGTGTGAGGAACAGGCTCTCGACATCGGGCGCCAGTTGCCGGTTCATGTTTGCCAGCTGGAATTCGTATTCGAAGTCCGACACCGCGCGCAGGCCGCGTAGAAACACGTTCGCGCCCTGTTCCTTGGCGAAGTGCGCCAATAGCGAGGAGAAGCCGATGACTTCGACATTGGGCAGGTGCTTGGTGACCTCACGGGCGAGCTCGACCCGTTGTTCCAGCGGGAACAGGGGGTTTTTCTTCGGGCTGGCCGCCACCGCGATGATCACGTGGTCGAACAGGCGCGAAGCGCGCTCGACCAAGTCGCCATGGCCTTTGGTAATGGGGTCGAAAGTACCCGGGTACAACACTCGGTTCATCGCGTCATCCTGGCTGGAGTGCGTTGGGGAGTCGGATGGTAGCGCAGCGACTGCGCCCGGCCAAGTCATGCGGCCGGCTGATGGCACTATAGACAGGGCGTGTATTCGTTGTCATGCACTCTGTGCCAGGCGGGTGGCCAAGGCATCAGTGAGCCTGGCGCTGATGGCATAGACCGACAGCTGCGGGTTGGCGCCGATGCTGGTGGGGAACAGCGAACCGTCATGGATCGAGAGGTTTTCCAGCTGATGATGGCGGCCAAGGCTGTCGCACACCGCCTGGCGCGGGTCGTCACCCAGCGCGCAACCCCCCATGACATGGGCGCTGCCCAGTCGAGTGCGGAACGGCTCCAGGCGCAAGGCGTCGATCATGCGCTGAACCTCGCTGAGGCTGGCAGCGGCGCGGGCGTCGCTGTGTACCGGCGTGACCTGCGTGGCGCCTGCGGCGAACTGGATTTGCGCCATGCTGTGATAGGCGCGGCGCAGGCCGTCGCGCAGGTAGTCGGTGAGCGGGTAATCCAGCACCGGTGAGCCGTCACCGCGCAACTCCACCACCCCGCCCTTGCTTTCGGGGTGAAAGCCGTCGCGCAGCAGGGCCAGCATCACGTGAGTGTGCGGCAGTTCGGCCATGCGCTGGGCATTGTCGCTGCCGTATCCACCGAGCAACGTGCTGGCCAGGGCCGGGTGCAAGGGCGGCACTTCCAGCTTGTAGCCCACTGGCCCATCGACGCCGTCTTGCCACTGGAAGTGGTCGCTGTAGATCGACTGCGGAGCACCATAGTACGGGTCGATGCGCGCGTCGAAACGCGCGGCGCTGAAGTTGACCAGATGCAAAAAGGTCCGTTTGCCTAGCCGCCCATGCGGGTCAGGGGCCTTGGAGCGCAGCAGCAGGGCCGGGCTGTTGATACCGCCGCCGGCCACGATGTAGTGGCGGGCACGCACGCTGATTTGCCGGCCGGTGGGGTGGACACCTTGCGCATCCAGGGCTTGGCACTGCAGCTGGGTAATGCGCTCGCCGTTGTGCTCCAGGCGCTCAGCGCGGGCGAGGTAGAGCAGTTCACCGCCCTTTTCGAGGGTCGCCGGAATGCGCGTGACCAGCATCGACTGCTTGGCATTCACCGGGCAGCCCATGCCGCAATAGCCGAGGTTCCAGCAGCCACGCACGTTTCGCGGGATCACCGCCCAGCGATAGCCAAGCTGTTCACAGCCGCGCCGCAATACGTCGTTGTTGGCGTTGGCCGGCATCGCCCAGGGTGTGATACCCAGGTCGTGCTCGATACGCTCGAACCAAGGTTGCATTTCTTGCTCCCCCAGGCCTGTGACGCCATGGGCTGCGGCCCAGTGCGCCAACGTCTGCGGTGGGGTGCGAAAGCTCGAGGTCCAGTTGATCAGGGTGGTCCCACCGACGGCGCGGCCTTGCAGGATGGTGATGGCGCCATCCTTGCTCATCCGCCCCAGGCCCTCCTGATAGAGGCTGGCGTAGGCCTCGTTTTCCAGCAGATGGAAGTCGCTGCTGGTTTTCAACGGGCCTTCCTCGATCAGCAGCACCTTGTAGCCGGCTGCGCTGAGCATCTGCGCGCTGGTGGCGCCGCCGGCACCGCTGCCGATCACGGCGATATCGGCCTCCAGCGCCAGGTCCTGCTCCAGGCGCGAGCCGTCATGGGTGATCCAGCCGCGTTCGAGCCCTTGGCGAAACGGGTCGGTTACAGGCATTGAGAATGCTCTTTTTGTCAGATCTTGGGTGGCCCGGGGTAGCCGCAGGCGGCCCACGCTTCCGGGCGTTCGTACCAGGCCATCTGCAGCAGCTGCAGCAGCGAAGCATGGCCCATGCGCAGCAGGTTCAGCGAGCTGTCCTGCCAGCGCAGCAGAAAGGCCGTTACCTGCGCGCCGCTGGCCTGCTCCCAGGCTCCCCAGACCCCGGTCAAAGGGCCACGGGTCAGCGGCAGGTTGAGCACATCGAACAGTTGCCGGGTGAGCTTGAGCATTTCCGGTGACAGCGCTGCCAGCTTGTGGTCGAGGCTGTGCAGCACCAGATCGGCGCTTGCTGCGGTGCCGGCGAGCACTACCGGAATCAGTGCAAGCAGGGCCGGCAGGTCTTCGTCACGCAGCACCCGGTAACCGGCCGCAGGCGTTTGCGCGCTGCAGCCGACCAGGCTGGCGGTGCTCAGGAACAGGCTGGCGCCCAGGCTGAAGCGCAGCAGGTCGCGGCGCTGCATCAGCGGATGAACAACTTGTAGACCAGGCGCTGCAAGGCCTTGCCGTAGGGCGGGTAGATCAGCCGTGCGGCATTCAGGCGCTGCTTGGCCAGTACCGCCTTGGCCTTGCTGAAGGTCTGGAAACCTTCGTAGCCATGGTAGTGGCCCATGCCGGAGGGGCCGACCCCGCCGAATGGCAAGTCGTCCTGGGCCACATGCAGGAGGGTGTCGTTCAGGCACACACCGCCAGAATGGCTGTGCTGCAGCACGTGCTGCTGCTCGCTACGGTCGTAGCCGAAGTAGTACAGCGCCAATGGGCGAGGGCGCTGGTTGATGTAGGCCAGGGCCTCGTCGAGGTGGTGGTAAGGTACAAGCGGCAGCAGCGGGCCGAAGATTTCGTCCTGCATCACCTGCATGCTGTCGTTGACCCTGGTCAGCAGGTGCGGCGGCAAGCGCCGGCCCTGGCGGGGCTCGTCGGGGTACAGGTCAAGCACCTGGGCGCCCTTGCTGCGGGCGTCGTCCAGCAGGTGTTGCAGGCGCTGCAGCTGCCGTGGGTTGATGATGGCGCTGTAGTCCGGGTTGTCGGCGATGCGTGGGTACATGCGCTGGACGACGTCGCGGTAGGCGTCGGCAAAGTCGTTCAGGCGTTCACGCGGTAACAGCACGTAGTCAGGCGCGACGCAGGTCTGGCCGGCGTTGAGGGTCTTGCCGAAGGCGATGCGCTCGGCGGCAGCCGCCAGCGGTACGTTGGCAGAGACAATGGCGGGCGACTTGCCGCCCAGCTCAAGGGTTACCGGGGTCAGGTTCTGGGCAGCAGCCAGCATGACCTGGCGGCCGATGCTGGTGGCGCCGGTGAACAACAGGTGGTCGAAAGGCAGACGGGCATACGCCTGGCCGACCTCGACTTCGCCCAGTACTACGCTGACCAGGTCTTCGGGGAATACCCGCTCAATGAGTGCTTTGAGGGCTGCACCGCTGGCCGGTGTGGCCTCGCTCAGCTTGAGCATTACCCGATTGCCGGCGGCCAGGGCGCCGGTTAGCGGGCCGATGGCGAGAAATAGTGGGTAGTTCCACGGCACGATGATGCCCACCACGCCCAGCGGCTGGTACAGCACGCGCGCACTGGCCGGCTGGAAGGCCAGGCCCACGGCGCGCCGGGAAGGTCGCATCCAGCGCTGCAAGTGGCGCTCGGCATGGCGGATGCCTTGTACCGACGGCAGCAGCTCGGCCAACAGGGTTTCGTCGGCACTGCGGCCGCTGAAGTCGGCATCGATGGCTTCGATCAATGTTTGCTGGTCCGCCAGCAAGGCCTCGCGCAGGCTTTTCAGCCACTGCCGCCGCTGCGCCGCCGGTGGCATGGGGTTGCCGGTAAAAGCCTGGCGCTGAGCGGCGAACGTCGCTTCCATATCGGTGTCGGAATGCACGGGAGGCAAGGCGATGGGCGAGGGCACGGTGGTCTCCCGTCTGGGCTCGAAGTCCCTAGAGCCTATACTCTAACTCGTACCATGGTGCGACTTTTTTGACCTGGAGGAAACGGTGCATCGACGGTGCGATTCGCCGTAAGATGGCCCTCTACCGATAGCCCGCAGACTGGGAGCTGAGCATGGCCCCGCGCATGAAGACCCGAGAGCGCATCGTGCAGAACAGCCTGGAGCTGTTCAACCAGCAGGGCGAACGCAGCGTCAGTACCAACCACATTGCCGCGCACATGGAAATATCGCCCGGCAACCTGTACTACCACTTCCCCAACAAGCAGGCGATCATCGCCCTGCTGTTCAGCCAGTACGAAGAGCTGGTGGACAGCTTCCTGCGCCCGCCGCAAGGGCGAGCAGCCACGGTCGAAGACAAACGCTTCTACCTCAAGGCGTTGCTCGCGGCGATGTGGAACTACCGTTTCCTGCACCGTGACCTGGAACACCTGTTGGAAAGCGACCCGGAACTGGCCGCCCGCTATCGGCGTTTTTCCGAGCGCTGTCTGCGCCAGGGCCAGGCGATCTACCGGGGTTTCGTCGCTGCCGGGATCCTGACCATGGAGCCCGCGCAGATCGAGTCGCTGACCATCAATGCATGGATCGTGCTGACCTCATGGGTACGTTTTCTCAGCACCACGCGCGAACATTCCGCGCATCTGGGTGAAGAAGCCTTCAAGCGCGGCGTCTATCAGGTGCTGGTGCTGGAGCTCGGTTTCGTCACCCGCAACGCCCGTAGCGCCGTGGACGCCCTGTGCCAGGAATTCCACGTTCCATTCAATCAGGCTCTGGAACAGTAGCCAGGGCCTCCGTGCCATCGATCAGGAGATTGTCATGCCCCTTGCGCAATTGATCACCCCGCAACAGCTGGCCGAGCGTCTGGGCTCGCCCAAGTTGGTGATCCTTGATTGTCGGTTTGCCCTGGAGGATGTGGATTACGGCCAACGCAGCTATGCCGAGGGGCATATTGCTGGCGCGCATTTTGCCGACCTGGAGCGTGACCTGAGTGGCCCGGTGAGCAAGGGCCGTACCGGCCGTCATCCGCTGCCGGACCCGCATCGCCTCGTCGAGCGCCTGCGCGAGTGGGGCCTGGACGACGACAGCGAAGTGGTGCTCTACGACGATGGCCCGGGCGCTTTTGCCGCCCGTGCCTGGTGGTTGCTGGTCTGGCTGGGCAAGCGCAGCGACGTGGCGATTCTCGATGGGGGGCTCAAGGCCTGGCATGCGGCGCACCTGCCGCTGAGCCTGGATGCGTCGGCCAAACGCGAGGGGACGTTCAGCGGTGAGCCGGACGCCAAGCTGCTGATCGACGCCGAGCATCTGGCCAAGCGCCTGGGTAGCTCTGACCTGACCCTGATCGATGCCCGTGCGTTGCCGCGCTTTCGCGGCGAGGTGGAGCCAATCGACCCCGTGGCAGGCCACATTCCGGGCGCCCAGTGTGCGGCCTTCAACGAGAACCTCGGTGCCGATGGGCGTTTCCTGGCGCCGGAACAGCTCAAGCAGCGTTTTGCCGAGAAGCTGGCAGGGCGCTCGCCGGAGCAACTGGTGGCTTACTGTGGGTCAGGGGTGACGGCATGCCATAACCTGTTTGCTCTAGCGCTGGCGGGGTATCCGTTAGGCAAGCTGTATGCCGGATCGTGGAGCGAGTGGATCAATGATCCCAAGCACGGTGTGGCGACGGGTGAGTAATCACTGACCGTCGGCCAACCACTGCGGAATCCGCCGCTCCAGGTAATAGCCCGGGTTCCTCAGGCTGCCATCGACAAACCCGACATGGCCACCGCGCTCATGCAGCTCGAACTGAGTCTGCGGCGCCAGTTCGCTGGCCGTGGGCAGGCTGTGGCCGAACACGAACGGGTCGTCGGTGGCGTGGATGATCAACGTTGGCGTGCGGTTCTCTCCCAGATAGAACCGGCTCGATGAGCGGCGGTAGTAATCGTGGGCATCGCTGAAGCCATTGAGCGGCGCGGTGACCTTGCCGTCGAAATCCCAGAACGTCTTCAGCCTGCCCAATGGGCCCAGCCGGTCGAGCGCAGCCAGGCCCTCGTGGTGGCCGTGGTCACGGAAGTGCCTTTGCTTCACCTGCACATAAGCCATCATCTCGCGCATGAAGTGCGCCTGATACACCTTGGAGAAGCCCTGGCCGATCCGATCGGCGCACTGGTCGAGGCGGAACGGCACCGAGACGGCCACTGCGGCTTCCAACTGGCTGGCTGCACCACGCTCCCCCAAGTATTTGAGCAACACATTGCCACCCAGTGAGTAGCCGACGGCATACAGCGGTGCCGATGGGCGTTGGGCATGCAAGTGAGCGACCACCTCGGCGAGATCCTCGCTGGCGCCTGAGTGATAGCTGCGTGGCAACAGGTTGGGTTCGCTCGAACAGCCGCGCCAGTTCACCGCCACGCTGGCCCAGCCGCGGGCCTGCAGCGATTGCTGCAGGCCTTTGACGTAGGGCGAATGAGAAGAGCCAGTCAATCCGTGCAGTACCAGCACCAGTGGCGCGTCCGGGCTATGCGGCCCATGCCAGTCGAGGTCGAGAAAATCGCCATCGGCCAGCCACAGGCGTTCGCGGCTTCGCTCCAGCTCCGGCAACTTGCGCCACAGCGGCCCCCACAGGGTTTGCAGGTGGGGGTTGGACAGGCCGATGGCCGGGCGGAACGTGGCAGTGAGGCTGGGCATGCTGGGCGACTCGTGATGTGCCTGCGTAGAGTGCCATGAAACCCCACCGCTGTACCTGCACTATTGGTCGGGGACTGGCAGAGGTCGTTGCTCGACGCTTGGGCCGACGCTGACCTGTACGCTATAGCTTAGGTCGAGATGGCGTTGCATGGCGGCGCGGACATCTGTCGGAGTCAACCTGTTGATGCGTGCGATGTGGGTGTTGAGATGATCGTCGGGTTGACGTTGATGGGTTAGCTGCGCAAGCAATCCCGCCAGGCGCTTGTTCTGGGCGACGCCGCGCAGCAGTTGCCCTTCCAGCTGCTTGCGTGCCAATTGCAACTCGGCCTGGGTTGGCCCTTGTTCGATGAAATCGCGCAGAAGGGTCTTTACCAGTTCCTGAGAGCCTTCCACATGCGCTGGGGCGACCTCCCATTCGACGGTCAACAAACCACCCGCCCTTAATGGCGATATGTGGGTGTGCACGCCGTAAGTGAGGCCGCGCCGTTGGCGTAATTCCACCATCAAGCGAGATTCAAGGCCTTCACCGAGTACATCGCTGGCCAGTACCAGGGCAGGGAATTCCGGCTCATTGGCGCGCACATTCAAGGGCAGTGCATGCAGAAGTGCACTGCTTGCACCAGCCTGTTCGACGTGTAAAGTCGCGCTGATCGGTGCCGGGACGGTTGGTAGATCAGTCGCCGACCACCCCTGTGGCAAGGCCAGGCTGATCCGATGTGTAAGCGCTTGCGCTTCAGCGAGGGAAAGGTCTCCCACCAAGACCATTTCCAGATTGCTGGCGCTGTAGCCGCGTTGGTGGAATGCCCGCAAGTCGTCTGTGGTAACGGCCGCTATGCCTTGCTCGGTGCTGCCCAGTAGGTTGCCGTAACAATGGCCTTTGAACAAATGACGGAAGGCTTCGCTACGCGCTCTCAGTACCGGATGCCGCTCGCGTGAAGCGCGGCTCTGCAGCAACTGCCGTTTGATCTTGTCCAGAGCCAAGGGGGCAAAAGCAGGATTGGCCACGAGGTCGGTGAAAATCGCCAAGGCCGGCTCAAGCATTGCCGGGGCGCTGAGGCTGCGTAGACTCAGCGTTGCATGCTCCAGACGTATCTGCTTTTCGAAGATCGCGCCCAGGCGCTCCAGCTGCTCGGCCTGCTGAGCGGCGGTGTAGTGTCGGCTGCCCTCATCGAGCATGTGCAATGCCAAGGCTGCCAGGCCGGGATGTATGGTGTCCTGAGCGGTGCCAGCCTTGAACCTCAATACTACGTCGACGATTGGCAACCCGCGGGCTTCGACGAACTTCACGCGCGTGCCTGCTTCTGTGGTCCAGGCTTGTACCTGAGTCGTGATGGACTCGAACTGATCCAGGTCGAGACCCTGGGCTGAGACCAAGCCGCCGTAAATGCTGTTGGCCTCGATAGGCGTGTGGGTTGGGGTCGAGTCATGCATGAGCGCTTTCCTTCTGGTGCATGAATGTGATGGCTGCGCGCGGATCAGTCAGAAATTCCAGGGCAACCTGGCCGACCTGCTCGGCTGTCACGGCTTCGATGGCTTGCCGCTCATCTTCCAGTGCAACAGGGTCCAGGCCGCAAGCAGCCTGTTTGCCGATGGCCAGGGCTTGCTTGTTCAAGTCGTCCCTTTCGAACAGCTGCCTGGCCAGCAGGCGAGCTTTGGCACGTTGAAGGTCATCTTTGGACGGTGCCGACTGGCGGAATGCTTCGATTTCCAGCATCAGCCTTTCAGCTGCGGTCTCCGGCGCTACTTGCGGGCTGCAAAATGCGTAGAGTGCCAGCAAGCTGTCACCGCGTTGCCAGGGTTCGTAGGTTGGCCTCAGGCCCTGCAGAATGGGGTCATCCAGAACCAGCCGGCGTTGCAGGCTGCTGCTCAGCCCATCGGCAAGCAGGTCGGGCAGTAGCCGCAATGCGTAGGCTTGCGCGTCAGATTGGGCGGTGTATTGGCTGGGCAGGTTGAAACTGAGGATCGTGCCTGTGTACAGGCCTGGCAGCCGCAATGTTTGATGGCGCCGGCTCTGCTCAGGGGGCGCGGAAATTGCCTGGCGCACTGGCAGGCGATTGCCAGGGATCGTTGCAAAGTGGCGCATCACCAGGGTTTGCAGCTGTGGCAGGGTGATGTCGCCGGCTACTGCCAGCGTGGCATTGTTCGGGTGGTACCAGGACCGGTACCAGGTGCGGACGGCAGCTGGGGTCAGGTGCTCAAGGTCCGCCTTGTGGCCAATGACTGGTGTGCCATAGCCGATGGCGCCATAGGCCAGCTGCTCGTGATGCTCCAGTGCAAGTGCCAAGGGGTTGTTGTCGACTTGCTCACGGCGTTCGGCCATGACTACGTGCAGTTCGCGAGCGAAAGGTGTTTCGCTGAGTGTGGCGCTGGTCATCACGTCGGCCATGGCTTCCAGCGCAATTTCCAGGCGGCTGGCTGGCAATGTCAGTGGAAAGACCGTAGCGTCGCTGGAGGTGAAGGCATTCGGTTCGCCACCAAGACGGCTCATCACAGACGAGTATTGGCCACTTGCCAGTTTGCTGCTGCCTTCGAACAGCAGGTGCTCCAGGGCATGGGAAAGGCCGGAGTGGCCTGCTGGCTCGTAGCTCGAACCGACGTGATACCACAGCTGCACGCTGACCAGCGGCGCACGATGGTCTTCGCGCAGGTAGATGCGCATGCCATTGGAAAGGGTGAACGACTGTACCGTGCCGCCCGGGATGGGCGCAGAAGGGCGTTCGATCATGGTGGAAGTGCTCCTGCAAGAACGTGGGAGCAGCTTCAACCATGCTGGCGACGGGTATGCGGTAACTAAATACGGCTTAGGAGATCAGCCTCGTTGCCAAAGCGCGTAATGCACCTGGCCGGTCTTTTTCTCCCGGTGCAGACGCCAGTTGCCGGGCATCGGCAGTGTTGACGGGGCTGCCTCGCTTTCGGTGTAGATCCACGCCTGTTCGCGCAGCCACTGGTTCTGTTCCAGCAGGTTGCAGGTGTTGGCCAGCAGGTCCTGGTGGAATGGAGGGTCGAGAAACACCACGTCGAACTGCTGCTTGGCCGGGGTTTGCAGGTAGCGCAAGGCGTCGGTCTGCAAGATCTGCCCGCGCGGGCAGCGCAGAATCTCGAGGTTGTTCTTCAGGTTGGCGATGGCGGCCGAGTTGCTATCCAGCGCCACGGCATTTTCGGCACCGCGGGACAGCGCCTCCAGCACCAGGGCGCCGCTGCCAGTGAAGGCGTCCAGCACCTGGGCGCCTTCGATGTAGGGCGCCAGCCAGTTGAACACGGTTTCGCGCACACGGTCAGGGGTTGGCCGCAGGCCTTCGCCTTCCGGTACCGCCAGGCGGCGGCTGCGCCACTCGCCGGCGATGATGCGCAGGTGACCCTGGCCCTTGCTTTGACCCTGTTGCGGG
>NZ_BCBA01000108.1 GCF_001320245.1 Pseudomonas sp. NBRC 111124 | reverse complement strand
GGGCGGGAGGGGTGGATCTAGGCATTAGTGCTCCGGTACGCCGAGCGGCTGCTCGGACGGTTTGTCAGTAGGGGCAGGCAGTGGCTTCTGTGGCACTTTCGGGCCGACAGTGACGATTACCAGTTTATCGGCTGCCAGGTGCTTGTTCATCGCCGCCTTGACCTGCTCGACGGTCAGCGCCTGGGACTGCTGCATGAAGTCTTCCAGCCAGGTCAGTGGCAGGTTGTAAAAGCCGATCGCGCCCAGTTGGCCGACGATGCTGGCATTGCTGGCATTGGACAGCGGGAAGCTGCCGGCCAGTTCGCGCTTGGCATCGTCCAGCTCTTGCTGGGTCGGGCCGCTCTTGAGGTAGTCGGCAAGGATATCCTGAACCAGCTTGAGCGTGCCTTCGCTGAGCTCGGCACGGGTTTGCAGGTTGATCATGAACGGGCCGCGCACCTGCATCGGGCTGAACACCGAGTACACGCCGTAGGTCAGGCCGCGCTTCTCGCGGACTTCGCTCATCAGGCGGGTGCCGAAGGCGCCGCCGCCGAGGATCTGATTGCCCAGTGACAGGGCTGGCCAGTCCGGGTCCTGGCGGTCGATACCGAGCTCGGCGAGCATCAGGTGCGTCTGCTTGCTCGGGAAGTCGATATGGGTGACACCGGCCTTGGGTTCAACCGGCTGGGCCGGTTTGGCCAGCGCCGGGCCTTTGGGCAGAGCGGCGGACACCTGCGCGGCGACGGCTTCGGCTTCCTCGCGGCTGAGGTCGCCAACCAGGGCGATCACCGCGTTGCCGGCGGCATAGGCCTTGGCGTGGAAGGCGTGCAACTGCTCAAGGGTGATGCCTGGCACGCTCTCGGCACTGCCATCGCTTGGCTGTGCGTAAGGGTGGTCGCCATAGAGTTTGCTGAACAGGGCCTTGCCGGCGATCTTGCCGGGGTTCTGCTTCTCATACTCGAAACCGGCCAGCAGCTGGTTCTTGATGCGTTTTAGTGCGTCTTCGGGGAAGGTCGGCTTGCCGGTCACCTCAGCGAACAGCTTGAGCGCTGGCTCGCGTTTGTCCTTGGCGCTCAGGCTGCGCAGCGAAGCCACGGCCATGTCGCGGTAGGAGCCGTTGCCAAAGTCGGCACCCAGGCCCTCGAAGCCTTCGGCGATGGCGGTCACGTCCTTGCCGGCAACACCTTCGTTGAGCATGGCGTTGGTCAGGGTAGCCAGGCCCGGCGTATTGCCGTCCTGGCTGCTGCCGGCGGCGAAGGTCACGCGCAGGTCGAACATCGGCAGTTCGCGGGCTTCGACGAACAGCACCCGGGCGCCTTCGGCTGTGGTCCAGTTCTGGATGTTCAGCTGGCGCCGGCTGGGCGCCTTGCCATCCAGTTCGGCCAACGACTGCAGGGTGTTGGCTGGACGTGCGGCGCTGCTTTCGGCTTCGGAATGCGCCGGGCGTGCGAGCACGGCGGCCATCGCTACCACCAGCGCGATGATGCCCGTGCCGATCAGGGTGTAGCGTGGTGCGCTGCGATCACTCATGAGCGGACTCCTCGGGCAGTACGTGGGCAACGCTCAGGCGTTCGCGGGTGAAATAGGTGCGTGCGGCGTTCTGCACGTCTTCCGGAGTGACGCGCTTCAGTTCGTCCAGCTCGCTGTCGATCAGCTTCCAGGACAGGCCGACGGTTTCCAGCTGGCCGATGGTGGTGGCCTGGCTGCTGATGGAGTCGCGGTCGTAGACCAGGCCGGCGATGACCTGGGCGCGAACGCGTTCCAGCTCTTCGGCGCTTGGCGGGGTGGTCTTGAGCTCCTCGAGCAGCTGCCAGACGCCTTTTTCGACGTCGGCCAGGGATTTCTGCTTCTGCACGTTTGGCGTGGCCGAGATCAGGAACAGGCTGTCGCCACGGGTGAAGGCGTTGTAGCTGGACGAGGCGCCGGCCACCAGCTCCTGGCCACGCTCCAGGCGCGCCGGCATGCGCGCGCTGTAGCCGCCATCGAGCAGGGCCGAGATCAGCCGCAGGGCGTGCACGGTGCGTGGGTCCTTGGCGGTTGCCAGGCTCGGGACGTTGAAACCGTAGATCAGGCTCGGCAACTGGGTAGGCACGTGCAGGGTCAGCAGGCGCTGCCCTGGTTCGGCGAGCTCCAGCGGCAGTTTGGCCGGTGGCACGGCCCGCTTGGGAATGCTGCCGAAATATTTCTGCGCCAGGCCTTTGACTTCATCAGCGGTGACATCGCCAACCACCACCAGGGTGGCATTGTTCGGTGCATACCAGGATTCATACCAGTGGCGCAGCTCCTCGACCTTCATGCGCTCAAGGTCGGCCATCCAGCCGATGGTCGGGGTGTGGTAGCCGCTGGCCGGGAAGGCCATGGCACGGAACAGCTCGAAAGCCTTGGCGCTGGGCTGGTCATCGGTGCGCAGGCGGCGCTCTTCCTTGATCACCTCGATTTCGCGGGCGAACTCGTCAGCAGGCAGGCGCAAGCTGGCCAGGCGGTCGGCTTCCAGTTCCAGGGCCACCGGCAGGCGGTCGCGAGCCAGCACCTGGTAATAGGCGGTGTAATCGTCGCTGGTGAAAGCGTTCTCTTCCGCGCCAAGGTCACGCAGGATGCGCGAGGCCTCGCCGGGGCCGATCTTGGCGCTGCCCTTGAACATCATGTGTTCCAGGGCATGGGACAAGCCGGTCTGGCCCGGCGTCTCGTAGCTGGAACCGACCTTGTACCAGATCTGCGAGACGACCACCGGGGCGCGATGGTCTTCGCGCACGACCACTTTCAGGCCATTGTCGAGGATGAATTCGTGGGTGGGTTGCACATCGGCGGCGAAAGCGGCCAGCGGCAGGCAGAGTGTGCTGAGCAACAGGCCAGCGGCGCGGCGGGCTAGAGCATTCATACGGTGATTAACCTGTTCGGCGGCCCGCTGGTTTAGCGTCGGCGGGCCAGGAGGTGCTAGGATACTGATCCGGTTGCCTGGCGACCATGCCTGTCGCCGTTCTGGCCTGCAGGCCCTTAAAGACAAAACATTGCGCATGAACCAGTCGGATTCAAAATAGTCTGTTCTGCGTTTAGAGAATTCCTGATGTGCCAGTTGCTGGCCCATCGCTACCCTGAGATAGCCGTCTTCCATGTTTGGTTCCAACGACGACAAAAAAGCGCCGGCCGAGGCTGGCGAGAAAAAAGGCCTGTTCAGCTGGTTTCGCAAGAAGCCGCAGCAACCTGTCGCCGAACAGCCTCAAACGCCTGAGCCACAAGCGCCCGAGGTGCAGTCCGCCGAGCCGGTAGCGCCGCAGCCTGCCGCCGAGCAGCCGCTGGTCGAGGTGCAACAGCCTGAGCCGGTCGAGCCTGTGCCCTCGGTGACCCCGGTGGTCGAAGCGCCTGTGCCAGAGCCAGTTGCTTGCGTGCCAGTACAGGCGCCCGAGCCTGAGCCGGTCGCTTCTGAGCCGCTGGTTGCTCCGGTGCCTGAGCCGGTCGCCTCCATGCCCCTGCACGCAGCGCCGGTCGAGACTGCCCCGGTGGTTGAACATGCCGCGCCTGTCAGCAACCTGGTGCTTCCGGTAGCCGAAGAGCCTGTGGCACTGGTGCCAGACCTGGAACCGAAGGCGCCGCCGGTGATTCCGGAACGTCCCGCACCAGAGCCGGTGGTCGTGGCCCCGGTTGCCGCCCCTGCGCCCGTTGAGCCAGAACCCGCCCCTGAGGTTGCCGCTCCGGTCGCCAGCGAACAGTCCAAACCCGGTTTCTTCGCCCGCCTCAAACAGGGCCTGTCGAAGACCAGTGCCAGCATTGGCGAGGGCATGGCCAGCCTGTTCCTGGGCAAGAAAGTCATCGATGACGACCTGCTCGACGAGATCGAAACCCGCCTGCTGACTGCCGACGTCGGCGTCGAAGCCACCTCGGCCATCGTCCAGAACCTGACCCAGAAGGTAGCCCGCAAGCAGCTGGCCGACGCCGACGCGCTGTACAAGTCGCTGCAGGAAGAACTTGCAGCACTGCTGCGCCCGGTCGAGCAGCCGCTCAAAGTCGAAGCGCAGAACAAGCCCTACGTGATTCTGGTCGTCGGCGTGAACGGTGCCGGCAAGACCACCACCATCGGCAAGCTGGCCAAGAAGCTGCAGCTGGAAGGCAAGAAAGTCATGCTGGCTGCCGGTGACACCTTCCGCGCCGCCGCCGTCGAGCAGCTGCAGGTCTGGGGCGAGCGCAACCAGATTCCGGTGATCGCCCAGCACACTGGCGCCGATTCGGCCTCGGTGATCTTCGACGCCGTGCAGGCCGCCAAGGCCCGTGGTGTCGATGTGCTGATCGCAGATACCGCCGGCCGGCTGCACACCAAAGACAACCTGATGGAAGAGCTGAAGAAGGTCCGCCGGGTGATCGGCAAGCTCGACGCTGAGGCGCCGCACGAGGTGCTGCTGGTGCTCGACGCCGGTACCGGGCAGAACGCCATCAGCCAGGCCAAGTACTTCAACCAGAGCGTCGAGCTGACCGGCCTGGCCTTGACCAAGCTGGATGGCACTGCCAAGGGCGGGGTGATCTTCGCCCTGGCCAAGCAATTCAAGCTGCCGATCCGCTTCATCGGTGTCGGTGAAGGCATCGACGACCTGCGCACCTTCGAAGCCGAGCCGTTCGTCAAGGCTCTGTTCGCCGAGCGAGACTGACCATGATCCGATTCGAACAGGTTGCCAAGCGCTACCCTAATGGCCATGTCGGCTTGCATGAGCTGAGCTTCCGGGCGCGCCGGGGCGAGTTCCTGTTCGTCACCGGCCACTCGGGCGCGGGCAAGAGCACCTTGCTGCGCCTGTTGCTGGCCATGGAGCGCCCGACCAGCGGCAAGCTGATGCTGGCCGGGCAGGACCTGGGCCAGATCAGCAATGCGCAGATCCCGTTCCTGCGTCGGCAGATCGGCGTGGTGTTCCAGAACCACCAGCTGCTGTTCGACCGCACGGTATTCAACAACATCGCCCTGCCGCTGCAGATTCTCGGCTTGTCCAAGGCCGAGATCGCCAAGCGCGTAGACTCGGCGCTGGAGCGCGTTTCGCTGTCCGACAAGGGCGAGCTGTTCCCGGCCGACCTGTCCACTGGCCAGCAGCAGCGGGTCGGTATCGCCCGCGCCATCGTCCACCAGCCAGCCCTGCTGTTGGCGGACGAACCCACCGGTAACCTCGACCCGCGCCTGGCCGCGGAGATCATGGGGGTGTTCGAGGACATCAACCGTCTGGGCACCACGGTTCTGATCGCCAGTCACGACTTGGCACTGATTGCGCGCATGCGCCACCGCATGCTGACCCTGCAGCGCGGTCGTCTGATCGGCGATGGGGAGGCCGGGCAATGAGCACTACACGTACACCAAAGGTTTCCGAGCGCGTTGCGCCCAAGGCTGCCGACCCGCAGCCGGCCAAGAAGAAGGGCGGCGATCACGACGACGACGGCCCGGACTTCCGCACCCTGCTGCACGCCTGGCTGGAAAGCCATCGCGCCAGCCTGGCCGACAGCCTGCGGCGCCTGGGCAAGCAGCCGATCGGTAGCTTCTTCACCTGCCTCGTGATGGCCGTGGCTCTGAGCATGCCCATGGGCCTGTCGCTGCTGCTGAAGAACATCGAGGTGTTGGGCGGCTCCTGGCAGCGCGCTGCGCAAATTTCGCTTTACCTCAAACTCGATGCGGGCAGCCAGCAGGGTGAAGCCCTGCGCGACGAAATCAGGCAGATGCCGGGTGTCGCCGAGGCCCAGTACGTCAGCCCTGGGCAGGCCCTGGAAGAATTCCAGCAGCAGTCCGGGTTGGGTGAGGCATTGCGCGAATTGCCCGACAACCCGTTGCCCGGTGTCGTGGTAGTGACCCCTACAGAAGTCGACAAGCCGGCCCTGGAAGCTTTGCGCCAACGTCTGTCGGAGCTGCCAAGGGTGGAGAATGCGCAGCTGGATCTGGTATGGGTGGAGCGCCTCGCTGCGATCCTCAAGCTGGGGGATCGCTTCGTCTTCGGCTTGGCGGTGATGCTGATTTCTGCGCTGCTATTAGTAATCGGTAACACAATTCGTCTACATATCGAAAACCGCCGCATCGAGATCGAAGTGATCAAGCTGGTAGGCGGCACCGACAGCTACGTACGCCGGCCGTTCCTGTACATGGGCGCCTTGTACGGCCTGGGCGCGGGTGTGCTGGCCTGGGCGATCCTGGCCTTTGGCCTGAACTGGCTTAACGAGGCCGTGGTAGGGCTGTCCGGGCTGTATGGCAGTGACTTCGCCCTGGGCGGAGTGCCGGCGTCCGATGGTCTGTCGCTCTTGATCGGAGCGGTACTGTTGGGGTATATCGGTGCATGGATCGCAGTCGCTCGTCATTTGAACGAGTTGGCACCGCGATAGTTTTTACGTGCCAGCATTGACATTTTCTTCACGATGGAACTTGTACGGTCGTTCCGGGTCAATGTTTGCAGCGCTCACAAGGCGCGAGTTTAGCAAGTCGGAGGTTCTTGAATGACCACATCGTTGCAACCTGCCTATGCCCTGGTGCCCGGTGCAAACCTGGAAGCCTACGTGCACACGGTCAACAGCATCCCGCTGTTGTCTGTCGAGCAGGAGCGTGATCTGGCCGAGCGTCTCTACTATGAGCAGGATCTCGAGGCCGCTCGGCAAATGGTGATGGCCCACCTGCGTTTTGTAGTACATATCGCGCGTAGCTATGCAGGCTACGGGCTGGCCCAGGCCGACCTGATCCAGGAAGGCAACGTCGGCCTGATGAAGGCAGTCAAGCGCTTCAACCCGGAAATGGGCGTGCGCCTGGTGTCCTTCGCCGTGCACTGGATCAAGGCAGAGATCCACGAGTTCATCCTGCGCAACTGGCGCATCGTCAAAGTGGCCACCACCAAGGCCCAGCGCAAGCTGTTCTTCAACCTGCGCAGCCAGAAGAAGCGTCTGGCCTGGCTGAACAACGACGAAGTGCATCGCGTGGCAGAAAGCCTCGGCGTCGAACCACGTGAAGTGCGCGAGATGGAAAGCCGCCTGAGTGGTCAGGACATGGCCTTCGACCCGGCAGCCGAAGCGGATGACGACAGCGCCTTCCAGTCGCCTGCGCATTACCTGGAAGACCACCGCTACGACCCGGCTGTGCAGCTGGAAGACGCTGATTGGAGCGACAACTCCACCAGCAACCTGCACGAAGCGCTGCAAGGCCTGGACGACCGTAGTCGCGATATTCTTTACCAGCGCTGGCTGGCAGAAGAAAAGGCCACGTTGCATGAGCTGGCTGACAAGTACAGCGTTTCGGCTGAGCGTATTCGCCAGCTGGAGAAGAATGCGATGAACAAGGTCAAGGCGCTGATCACCGTCTGATCAAGCCTGGCTGCATTGAAAAAGCCGCTGGCCCGAGAGGGTCAGCGGCTTTTTTGTTGGCTTACGGCCTGCCCGAGTTGTCCAGTTGCATCAGGTAGCTGGGCCCGCCCAGCTGGCTCATCTGTCGGCGAATCCAGCCCGCCCGGCTCGCCACATAGGCACTGGGCCGGCTAGCGCTCCACTTGATCGGGCTCGGCAGTACTGCGGCGAGTTGCGCGGCTTGCTGGCGGGTCAGCCGGCTGGCATCGACCCCAAAGTGATAACGCGCTGCAGCTTGTGCACCAAACACGCCTTTGCCCCACTCGGCGCTGTTCAGGTAGACCTCGAGAATCCGCTCCTTCGACCAGAACAGCTCGATCAGCGCCGTGAACCAGGCCTCCAGACCTTTGCGGAAATAGCTGCGGCCTGACCACAGGAACAGGTTCTTGGCCACCTGCTGCGTCAGGGTGCTGGCCCCCCGAATGCTGCCGCCACGCTCGTTGTACGCCAGCGCCGCCTGGATGGCTGGAATGTCGAAGCCCCAATGGCTGGCGAACTTCTGGTCCTCACCAGCGATGACCGCCACCTTGAGTTCGTCGGAGATGTTTTCCCACGGTTCCCAGTCGCGTTGCAGGTCGATCGGTTCGCCACTCACCCACGATTGCACCTTGCGTTCGAGCATCAAGGCCGTGCCCGGCGGTGGCACCCAGCGAAACACCAGCACCAGCACAATACTGCCGGCAGCGAACCAGAGCAGGACGCGGGCGAGGCGGCGGAGAATGGATGACAGCATGGCGATGGCTTGGCCGGACCGGTGGAACGGGCCATTATACAGACCCGATACAAGGAGTCGTCCCATGCTTCGCAGCTTCCTCATGCTCGCTGCCTTCTTCGGCTTTACCGGCGTCGCCTTGGGCGCGTTTGCCGCACATGGGCTGAAGAATCGCCTGACCGCCGATTACCTGGCCATTTTCCACACGGGGGTGACCTATCAGCTGGTGCATGCCCTGGCGATCTTCGGTGTCGCCGTGCTCTCGGTACATCTGCCGGGGCGGCTGATCGGCTGGGCCGGCGGCCTGTTCTCCCTGGGCATCGTGCTGTTCTCCGGTAGCCTTTACCTGCTGACACTCAGCGGTCTGGGCAAACTGGGCATCATCACCCCCATCGGCGGCCTGTGCTTCCTCGCCGGTTGGCTGTGCCTGGGCCTGGCTGCCTGGCGCCTGGGCTGACCAAGCGGTCCACAATCGCGACTAATGGCGCGCAGCGCCCTTGGGTTCGTGCGTGGATCGGCGCTAGAATGCGGGCCCCAAAGAACAATGGTGACCGTGCGCATGCGCATTCAACTGAACGGTGAACCTTACGAATTGCCCGCTGGCGAAAGCGTCGCGGCCCTGCTGACCCGCCTGGAACTTGCCGGGCGTCGGGTGGCGGTGGAACTCAACCTGGATATCGTGCCGCGCAGCCAGCACGACAGCACGCAGCTGAACGAAGGTGACCAGGTCGAAGTGGTCCACGCCATCGGTGGCGGCTGAGCCCGGCCCGGCGATTCACCTGCAAGCCCAGCAATCTTTTCCCGAGGAACAACGATGAGCAACGTTCGTAGCGACAAGCCCTTCATCCTGGCCGGGCGCACTTTCCAGTCGCGCCTGCTGGTCGGCACCGGCAAGTACCGTGACATGGAAGAAACCCGCCTGGCCACCGAGGCCTCGGGTGCCGAGATCGTCACCGTGGCCGTGCGCCGGACCAACCTGGGCCAGAATGCGGGCGAGCCGAACCTGCTCGACGTGCTGTCGCCCGACAAGTACACCATCCTGCCAAACACCGCAGGTTGCTTCGATGCTGTCGAGGCGGTGCGTACCTGCCGTCTGGCTCGCGAACTGCTCGATGGCCGCAAATCCCATGAGTCGCGCACCCTGGTGAAGCTGGAAGTGCTGGCCGACCAGAAAACCCTGTTCCCCAATGTGATCGAGACCCTCAAGGCCGCCGAAGTGCTGGTCAAGGACGGTTTCGACGTGATGGTCTACACCAGCGACGACCCGATCATCGCCCGCCAGTTGGCCGAAGCCGGCTGCATCGCGGTGATGCCGCTGGCCGGCCTGATCGGCACTGGTCTGGGTATCTGCAACCCGTACAACCTGCAGATCATCCTGGAAGAATCCAAGGTGCCGGTGCTGGTTGACGCGGGTGTAGGTACCGCCTCCGACGCCACCATCGCCATGGAAATGGGTTGTGAAGCCGTGCTGATGAACTCGGCCATCGCCCATGCTCAGCAGCCGGTGCTGATGGCCGAGGCCATGAAGCACGCCATCCTCGCCGGCCGCATGGCCTACCTGGCCGGCCGCATGCCGAAAAAACTTTACGCCAGCGCCTCTTCGCCGCTGGATGGTCTGATCAAGTAAGAGCCCCTGATGACTGACTCGCAAGATACGCCGATCTCCGCCGACGGCGACCAGCGCCCACACCGCCGCATCAAGAGCTTCGTGATGCGCGCCGGGCGCATGACCGAAGGCCAGCAACGCGGCCTCGACCAAGGCGGCCCGCAGTTCATCCTGCCGCTGTCTGATAGCCCGGTGGACTACGACCAGGTGTTCGGCCGTTCGGCGCCGCGTACCCTGGAGATCGGCTTCGGCATGGGCCATTCCCTGCTGGAAATGGCCGCTGCCGCGCCTGAACAGGACTTCATCGGTGTCGAAGTGCACCGTCCGGGTGTTGGCGCGCTGCTCAACGGTGTGCTGACCCAGGGCCTGAAGAACCTGCGGGTGTATGACTGCGATGCGATTGAAGTGCTCAACCGCTGCGTGGCCGACAACAGCCTCGACCGCTTGATGCTGTTCTTCCCGGATCCGTGGCACAAGGCGCGTCATCACAAGCGCCGCATCGTCCAGCTGGAGTTTGCCGAACTCGTACGTCGCAAGCTCAAGCCCGGTGGTGTGTTCCACATGGCGACCGACTGGGAGCCGTACGCCGAGTACATGCTGGAAGTGATGAGCGCCGCCCCGGGCTATCGCAACCGTGCTGAAGACGGTACCTACGTGCCGCGCCCGGAAGAACGCCCGATCACCAAGTTCGAACGCCGCGGCGAGCGGCTGGGGCATGGGGTGTGGGACTTGAAGTTCGAGAAAGTGGATTGATTGGCGGATAGAGCCTTTCGATACGCTGAGGCCTGTAGAAATGCAGGCGAAAAAAACCGCTCTGAGAAGAGCGGTTTTTTTATGGGAGCAACAGGACTGAGTATCCTCCGCTCCAAGGCTTCACCGAAAGCCGCCACACGGTCAGAGGATCATAGGCAGCCTGAGACGATGGGTCAATGATGAGACATATTCAGCATCAAGTGTGAGGCGTTTGCTTGATGCGCTGAGCCGCGTCTGGAAGCTCATCCGGATCTTGACTGTTCTCAAGACCGCTCGGGATTTCATGCGCGATCACTTTGACGATGCCCAGTAAGGGTTAGTCAGGTGGTAGGGCTGCCCTGGTTCGCCGGGGCAGCTTTTAGCAGGCTCACCCGCGGCGATCAGCCACCACGCCAATCAACACCAGCACCACCAACAACACTGGCGCCAGCGCGTAGTTGTTGAATTGCCCCAACCCCTTCACCACCCAAGGCGTGGCATAGATCAACGCCGCGCCACTGCCGATCATTACCAAGGCAGCCATCACCGGCACCCGCAGCGCACCCGCCAAGGCACCCAGGCGCTGGTCCACCCAGCCTTTGATATCGGTGCCGAACAGCACCAGCAGGCAGCCTACCAGGGCCAGGGAAATCTCAGACAGATTGCTGCGGCTCCAACGGGAAACCGTGGCGAGCAGATCAAGTACCAGATCCATGGGTCATCCTTAGGTCAAGAAATACTGCAGCAGGTCATTGAGGAACAGCTGGCCGCGTGGTGTGGCCACCAGTCGATCCGGTTCGACCTGCAAAAGGCCCTTTTGTTCGGCTGCACGGCGGGCTTCGGCCAGCTGTGCCAGGGGCAGCCCGGTGCGCTGGGTGAACAGTTCGGCTTCCACGCCATCGGTGAGGCGCAGGGCGTTCATCAGGAACTCGAACGGCAACTCATCCACTGGCAGCAGCTTCTCGCCGGCCTTGAATGGCTTGGCCAGGTTCAGGTAGTCCTTGGGCAAGCGGGTCTTCCAGGTACGCAGAATACGGCCGTCGGCGAAGGTCAGCTTGCCGTGGGCGCCAGCACCGATGCCGATGAAGTCGCCGAACTGCCAGTAGTTGAGGTTGTGCCGGGCGGCACGGTCGGCTTGGGCATAGGCCGAAACTTCATACTGCTTGAAGCCGTTGGCCGCCATCAGTGCCTGGCCTGCTTCCTGGATGTCCCAGAGGATATCGTCCTCGGGCAGCTCCGGCGGCTGGTTCCAGAACACTGTGTTCGGTTCGACGGTCAGCTGGTACCACGACAGGTGCGTGGGCCCCAGGTCGATGGCCTGGCGCAGGTCGCCCAGGGCGTCATCCAGCGACTGGTCGGGCAAGCCGTGCATGAGGTCCATGTTGAAGTTGTCGAAGCCCGCAGCACGCGCCATGCCGGCGGCGCGGATCGCTTCGTCGCCATTGTGGATGCGGCCCAGCGCCTCCAGTTTGGCTGGCTGGAAGCTTTGCACGCCGATGGACAGCCGGTTGATGCCGGTCTGTCGGTAAGCCTTGAACTTCTCTTGCTCGAAAGTGCCAGGGTTGGCCTCGAGAGTGATCTCGATGTCTGCCGCGAACGGAATGCGTTGTTCCACGCCACGCAACAGGCGCGCCAGGGCACCGGCGCTGAACAGGCTTGGCGTACCGCCACCGAAGAAGATCGACGACAGGGTCCGCCCCTGTACGGCCGCTTGCTCCAGGTCGAGGTCGGTCAACAGGGCGTCGACGTAAGCCTCTTCCGGCAGTTCAGGCCCGGCAGCATGGGAATTGAAGTCACAGTAAGGGCATTTGCGCACACACCACGGGATGTGGATGTACAGCGCCAGCGGCGGCAAGCGGGTGAGCGCCACCGCGCCAGCTTCGGACAGCGTTGCGATCATGCCAGGCCCAGACGTTGACGCAGCAGGGCCATGGCGCGGGCGCGGTGGCTGAGCTGGTTTTTATCCACAGGCGCGAGGTCGGCGCTCGAGCACTTGCGCTCCGGCACCCAGAACAGCGGGTCGTAGCCGAAGCCATGCTCGCCGCTGGCCTCGAACAGGATGCTGCCATGCCACAGGCCTTCGCACAGGATCGGCAGCGGGTCATCGGCGTGGCGCACCAGCGCCAGCACGCAGACGAACTGGGCACCGCGCTGCTCTGCTGGTACGTCCTTGAGCGCTTCGAGCAACTTGGCATTGTTCGCCGCGTCACCCTTGCCGTCGGCATAACGCGCCGAATAGATGCCCGGCGCACCGCCGAGGAAGTCCACGGCCAGACCGGAGTCGTCGGCCAGCGCCGGCAGGCCGGAGATACGCGCGGCATTGCGAGCCTTCAGGATGGCGTTCTCGACGAACGACAGGCCGGTCTCTTCGGGCTCTACCTGGCTAAACTCACCAATCGAGCGCAATTGCACGGACTGGCCGAGCATGGCCTGGAGTTCCTTGAGTTTGCCGGCGTTGTGGCTGGCCAATACGAGTTGCTGGAAATTCATCATTCGCCTGGGAACACTTCCTGGTTGAAACTGAGTGGATGGCTGACCCCGCCGGTTTCGACATTGAGGTCGAAGGTCAGGGTCTCGGCCTGCTCGATCTTGAACTGGGCGATGTAATACACCGCGCCCTGATCCGTGATCTGCTTGAACGACAGCGGGCTGGTGCGCCCGGTCAGGTCCTTCACGGTGCCGCTGACCACCGCCATGGCAGGCTTGTCGGCCTTGAGCACGGCGATGTTGAGCACGCCTTGGTTCTTGCTCCGGTTGAGCCCGGTGGCCGCGGCGATGTCCGGTTGCAGCATGCTCGAGGTAAAGGCGCTGTAGTGCACCGTCACGTCGCCAAAGACTTCCTTGCGTTCGGGTCGGGCGGCATCGGCCGCCGTCACTGGCAGCGCCAGGCACAGGCTGATCAGGAACAGGGCAAGGCGACGCATGGTGCGGATCCTCCGATGGGCTTCAGACCGCCAGTTGGTGCTCCTGCAGGCCTGGGCTGCTGACGCGATAGATGCCGATTTCACCTAGAAGATTAGGCCAAAGCCGCCCACCCCACCCGTTACGGTGCAAGTGGTCGACGGCTAGGCGGTCAAGGACCTTGGCACGGCGCTCATGGCACAGCTCTTCGAAGTCGGCGAAGGTGCAGAAGTGGATGTTCGGCGTGTTGTACCAGGTGTACGGCATGAAGTCCGAAACCGGCATGCGACCCTTGGTGGCCAGGTACCAGCGGCAGCGCCAATGGCCGAAATTGGGGAAGGTGATGATGCACTGGCGCCCCACCCGCAGCATCTCGTCGAGAATGCGGTCAGGGTACTCCACGGCCTGCAGGGCCTGGGTCATGATCACCACGTCGAAGCTGTTGCTGGCGAAGTTGCCCAGGCCCTTGTCGAGATCCTGCTCGATGACGTTGACGCCCTTGGCCACGCAGGCGGCGATGTTGTCAGCGTCGATTTCCAGGCCGTAGCCGGTGACCTGCTTGCGGTCGCGCAGCGAAGCCAGCAGCTCGCCACTGCCGCAGCCCAGGTCGAGTACCCGGCTGCCGGCGGGAATCCAC
>NZ_BCBA01000107.1 GCF_001320245.1 Pseudomonas sp. NBRC 111124 | reverse complement strand
GAAGAGGCCATGTCAGCAGAACGCTACCAGCAGATCCTCCACAAATGCCGCCTGCGCTTCCCCAGGCACTTGTGCCCGATGCCGAGCCAGCGTAAACGGCACCACAAAATCCAGCCCCGGATCCAGCCCCCGCAACAGCCCCTGAGCCTCCCAGCTCGCCGCACAGTGACACGGCAGATAACCAATATGCCGCCCCGACAGAATGAACGTCAGCACGCTCTCGATCTGCTCCGCCACTGCCATGCTGCGCCGGCTCTGGAAGGGTTCGCCGCCCTTGAGGAAGCGGTAGGGGTGGCGCACCTGGTCCGCTTTCAGCAACTGCTCATGGGTCACCTCGAGCGAATCGAACAGCGCATGCCCCTTGCCGCAGTACAAACGCTGGCGCTCCTCGAACAACGGCTGATAGTCGAACGCCGCCTGGTTGCCGGAAAAATAGCTGATGGCCAAATCCAGCCGTTGCTCCAGCAGCAGCCGTTCCAGTTCCGCTGGCGGTGCGCTGATCAGCTCCAGTTGCACGGATTCCTCGCGTTCACGAAAACGAGAAATCGCCATCGCCAGGCGAATGTTCACCGCCGCATCCTGGTTCTCCGCCATGCCCACCCGCACCGTCCCCAGCAGGCGCCCGGCCACGCCATTGGCCTGCTGGCGGAACAGTTCGATGTTCAGCAACAGGCCACGCGCTGCTTCCAACAGCAACTCGCCCTTGTCGGTCAGGCGAAAGCCACCTTTGCCGCGGCTGCACAGGCGATAACCGAGCCGTGTTTCCAGCTGCGCCATGCGCTGGCTGATGGTGGGCTGGCTCAGGCCCAGTACGCCCTGTGCGGCACTGAAGCCGCCGGCCTCTACTACAGTGACGAACAGCCGCAGCAGGTGCAGGTCGGGGTCGTGCAATTGTCCGAGCATTACATTGATCCTGATGAATGTCAGCTTTGCAAACTTGCCATTTTTGCAATGTAACCCGGCTGGCATGCTGGCGGCATCCACCCATTCGCCGAGGTGTCCGCCATGCGTCGATCGTTTTGCCTGTTGTCCTTGATCCTGGCTCTGCCACTGCAGGCAGAAGAAAAGGTCGTCAATCTCTACAGCTGGGCCGACTACGTCGCCCCCCAAACCCTCCAGCGCTTCGAAAAGGAAACCGGCTACAAGGTGCGCTATGACACCTTTGACACCACCGAAGTCCTGGAAACCAAGCTGCTTACCGGCCGCAGCGGCTACGACGTGGTGGTGCCGTCAGCCACTGTGTTGGCCCGGGCGCTGAAGGCCAATGCCCTGCAACCGCTCGATGCGCAGGGCATGCCTGGGTACGCCAACCTCGACAAGGACCTGCTGGCCAAGCTGGCCGAGACCGACCCCGGCAACCGCTACGCCGTGCCCTACACCTGGGGCACCCTGGGCCTGGGGGTGAACGTCGAAGCTGTGCGCCAGCGCCTGGGCGATGTGCCGCTGGACAGTCTCGACCTGCTGTTCAAGCCCGAGTACGCCAGCCGTCTGAAGGCGTGCGGCATCGCCATGCCGGACTCGCCGCAGGAAGTGATCGGCGTCGCCCTCAACTACCTCGGCAAGGACCCGTACAGCCAGGACAAGTCTGACCTCACCGCCGCACAGAACCTGCTGGACCAGCTGCAGCCGTCGATCAGCTATGTCGCCAATGGCCGTCAGATCAGCGATCTGGCCAACGGCAGCGTGTGCCTGGCGCTGACCTACAACGGCGATGCTGCCATGGCTGCCGACCAGGCGCGCCGCGCCGGCAAGCCGTTCGAGCTGATCTACCGCATCCCTCGTGAAGGCACGCTGGTGTGGCAGGACAATCTGGTCATCCCCAAGGACGCCCCGCACCCGGAAGCCGCTCGAGCCTTCATCGCCTTCATGCTCAAGCCAGAGTCGGTGGCAGCGCTGACCAATACGCTGTTCTTCGCCAACGCCAACCAGGCAGCGACGCCGCTGGTGGATGACGCCGTGCGCAATGACCCGGATATCTATCCACCCGCCGATGTGCGTGAGCGTTTGTACGCCGACCGCAGCATGGCCCTGTCCGACCTGCGCCAGCGCAACCGGCTGTGGACCGCGTTCCGTAGCCGCCAGTGACCGAGAATACAAAGGAGCCCAACCGTGGAACAAGCCCAGAACAACGACCAGGCCATGACCCGCGACAGCCTGTACGGTACCGCAGCGGAAAGTACCTACGCCGGTATCACCAGTTTCTCCCGTCGCCGTTACAGCCGCGACCTGCGTGGGGTGGATGTGGTCGTCAGCGGTGTGCCGTTCGACACCGCCACCAGCAACCGCCCCGGCGCGCGCTTCGGGCCGCGCGCAATCCGTGCCGCCTCGGTGCAGCAGGCGTGGGCACGTCACTGGCCGTGGGCATTCGACCCGTTCGACCACCTGGCCGTGATCGACTATGGCGACTGCGCGTTCGACAGCGGCACCCCGCAGTCGGTACCGGACAGCATCCAGGCCCACGCCGAGCACATTCTTGAAGCCGGTTGCGCCATGCTCACCCTGGGCGGTGATCATTTCATCAGCTACCCGCTGCTCAAGGCCCATGCCCGGCGCCATGGCCCGCTGGCGCTGATCCATTTCGATGCGCACAGCGACACCTGGCCGGACGAAGAGGGGCGCATCGACCATGGCACGATGTTCTGGCACGCCGCACGCGGGGGGCTGGTCGATCCGTCGTGCTCGGTGCAGGTCGGCCTGCGCACCACCAATGACGACAGCCAGGGTTTTGCCATTCTCGATGCCCGGCAGGTACATCGCCAGGGCACCGAGGCAATCATCGCGGCGATTCGCCAACGGGTCGGTGACCGGCCGGTGTACCTGACCTTCGACATCGATTGCCTCGACCCGGCCTATGCGCCCGGCACCGGCACCCCGGTATGCGGCGGCTTGAGCACGGTGCAGGCACTGGAGATCCTCGGTGGCCTGCGCGGCATCAACCTGGTGGGCATGGACCTGGTGGAAGTGGCGCCGGCCTATGACCATGCCGATATCACCGCGCTGGCCGGGGCCACCCTGGCCATGGAGATGCTCTGCCTGTACGCGGCACGGCACAAGGTAGACATTGCCCGGTGATCGGCGGGCCTGATGGGCAATGCCATCAGGCCCATACTGAAACATCAGGAATCGCATTCACACTTTTGCCGCGAACCCTTCGCGCCTTAGGCTATCCAACGCTCAAGGCGCGTTCTTCGTACATGAGGTGAAGCATGAATCTTACATTGCCGACCCTGGCCATTGGCCTGCTGCTGTGCCTGCCGGTGCAGGCAGCGCCTGTGCAGCCGTTGCAGCTCGCTGCCAGCAACAACAACCCCTACAACAGCCCGGTCCAGCGCGCCAACCCCAACAGCCGCCAGGGCAGCATGCCGGCTACACCGCCTGTGCGCGGCCCGTCCACCGAACCCATCTACCGCACGCCAAGCCTGGATAACCGCGGCATAGGCAATGGCGACAACATGCGCCGCCAGCAGCAGGCGCCCAATCTGGAGCCGACGCGGCCACCGCGTGATAGCCAGCGTGTGCCATGACCCCACAGAAAGGAATCCTGCATGACCCGAACCCATTGGCTGACGACCCTGACCGCCGCTGCGCTGTTGCCGCTGCTGGCCCATGCCGCTCCCGAGCAACAGCTGCCCAGCGAGGAAGGGCAACTCACCGTCAGCACCGTGACCGATGGCCTGCGCAACCCCTGGGCGCTGGCGTTCCTGCCGGGTGGCAAGGACATGCTGGTCACCGAGCGCCCCGGCAACCTGCGGGTGGTCAGCGCTGAAGGCAAGGTCGGCCCGCCCATCAGTGGTGTGCCCAAGGTCTGGGCCGAAGGCCAGGGTGGCCTGCTCGACGTGGTGCTGTCGCCGCAGTTCGCCAAGGACCGCACGGTTTATTTGTCCTACGCCGAGGAGGGCAGTGATGGCAAGGCCGGCACGGCAGTGGGCCGTGGCCAGCTGTCCGAGGATCGCGCGCGGCTGGAAAACTTCAGCGTGATCTTCCGCCAGCAGCCCAAGCTGTCGGTAGGCAATCACTTCGGCTCGCGGCTGGTGTTCGACCGCGACGGTTTCCTGTTCATCGCTCTGGGCGAAAATAACCAGCGCCCGACCGCCCAGGACCTGGACAAGCTGCAGGGCAAGGTCGTGCGGATTTTGCCCGACGGCGAAATACCCAAGGACAACCCCTTCGTCGGCAAGCCGGATGTTCGCCCGGAAATCTGGTCGTTCGGCCACCGCAACCAGCAGGGGGCTGCGCTCAACCCCTGGACCGGCAAGCTGTGGACCCACGAGCACGGCCCGCGCGGCGGCGACGAGATCAACATCCCGGAGCCGGGCAAGAACTATGGCTGGCCGATCGCCACACACGGCATCAACTACTCGCTGCTGCCGATACCTGAGGCCAAGGGCAAGCATGTCGACGGCATGGTCGACCCGCACCATGTCTGGGAGAAATCGCCTGGCATCAGCGGCATGGCCTTCTATGACAGCCAGACGTTCAAGGCCTGGGATCACAACCTGTTCATGGGTGCGCTGGCGGGGCAGGAATTGATTCGCTTGCAGCTCGATGGCGACAAGATCGTCCACGAAGAGCGCTTGCTGGGTGAGTTGAAGGCGCGTATCCGTGATGTGCGGGTGGGGCCAGATGGCTACCTGTATGTGCTCACCGATGCCAAGGATGGGGCATTGCTGAAGGTCGGCCTGAGCGAGGGCTGAAGACTTGCCGGCGATAAGGCCAGTGCGGACAATAGGGTTCTGACAGGCCAAGCCAACCGCCATGCCCATTGATCCGCAAACCCTCTATCATCAAGCCCTCAGCGAGCAGGGCTATGCCCAGGACCCGGCTCAGGATCGGGCAGTCGTTGCCCTGCAAGTCTGCTTCCAGGCCATAGAACAGGGTCATATCCCTCAGGGCTTGTACCTCTGGGGGCCGGTCGGCCGTGGCAAGACCTGGCTCATGGAGCTGTTCCACCGTTGCCTCAGCGTCCCGTCCCGGCGCCAGCACTTCCACCATTTCATGGTCTGGGTCCACCAGCGCCTGTTCCAGCTCAACGGCACGGCCGACCCCTTGCAGGCGCTGGCGCGGGAACTGGCCGGGCAGATTCGTGTGCTGTGTTTCGACGAACTGTTCGTCAGCGACATCGGCGATGCGATCATCCTTGGCCGCCTGTTTCAGGTGCTGTTCGACCACGGTGTGGTGGTGGTCGCCACCTCCAACCAGCCGCCGCAACAACTGTATGCCGACGGTTTCAATCGCGAGCGTTTCCTGCCAGCCATCTGCGCCATCGAGCTGCACATGCAGGTGCTTTCGGTGGCCGGCGAGCAGGACCATCGGCTGCATCCGGGCACACAGCGCCAGCGTTACTGGGTGGCCGAAGCGGGGAGCAAAGGCGGTGCGCTGGCAGCGGTGTTCCAGCAGCTAAGCCCTGATGACGCCGGCAGCAACGCACCCCTGCAGCTCGGTTCGCGGCAGATCAAGGTGATCCGGCGCAGCGCCCAGGCCGTCTGGTGCCACTTTGCCGAGCTTTGCGAACGGCCTTTGGCCGCCATGGAGTTCATGGCCCTGTGCGATCGCTTCCCGGCGATCCTGGTCGAGGGCATCCCGGCCTTGGGCGGTGAGCAGCGGGCCGGGCGCATTGCCCGCGGCACCGAGGATGGTGCGGCGCGTGTCGCGGCGGGTGACCGTGAGCTGCCGATGCTGTCACCCAAGGATGACGCGGTGCGCCGTTTCATCGCCCTGGTCGACGAATGCTATGACCGTCGGGTGGCTCTGTACCTGGAGGCGCAGGTTCCGCTTGATGCGCTCTACACTCAAGGGTATCTGGCGTTCCCGTACCAAAGGACCCTGAGCCGGCTACGGGAGATGCAACTGCAACGCTTCGCCTGAAGGAGCCGAACCATGGAGCCGCTGTCGCATCATCTGCTGACCCAGGCCTACAACAATGGCTGGGCCAATCACCGCCTGTACAAGGCCTGTCTGCAACTGACCCACGACGAGTTCGTCGCCCCTCGCTGCAGCTTCTTCCCGTCTATCAAGGCCACCCTCAACCACCTGCTGACGGTGGACTGGTTCTACCTCGACATGCTCGAATGCGAGCAGCGCGGTGAAGCGCCGAACCCGGATGGCGAGCGCTTCTTCGAGCCGGAACAACCGTTCGTCACCTGCACCGACCTGCATGCCGAGCAGGCCCAGGCCGACCACCGGCTGATCGCCTATTGCGGCCTGCTGCAGGATGCCCACCTGGGGCGCTACGTGAGCATCGTGCGACCGCAGCGGATCCAGCGCGAACGGCGCCTGCGCCTGCTGGCGCACCTGTTCGAGCACCAGATCCATCACCGGGGGCAGGTTCACGCGATGCTCAGTGATACGGCGATAAGGCCGCCGCAGCTGGATGAGTTCTTCTGCGAAGAAGAAGCTGACCTGCGGGCGCTGGATTTTGCCGAACTCGGCTGGAGCGAAGCGCAGGTCTGGAAGGGTTAGCGGCCGAGCCACTCTATCAGTGTCCGGTTGAAGCGCCGTGGTTCCTCGATCTGCGGCGCATGCCCCATGCCCTCGAAGGCCACCAGCTCGCCTTGGGGAATCAGCTTGGCCACCTGCGGCCCCAGTTCCTTGTACTTGCCCAGCGTCGCTTTCACCTCAGGTGGCGCAATATCGCTGCCGATCGCCGTGGTGTCCTGATCGCCGATCAGCAGCAGGGTCGGCATCTTCAAGTCCTTGAACTCGTGATACACCGGTTGGGTGAAGATCATGTCGTAGATCAGCGCCGAGTTCCACGCCACCACCTCGTGCCCCGGCCCCTTGTTCAGCCCCACCAGCATCTGCACCCAGCGTTCGTATTCGGGCTTCCAGCGCCCGGCGTAGTAGGTCTTGCGCTCGTATTCGCGCACGCCTTCAGCATCGAGCTTGAGTTCGCGTGCATACCACTGGTCCACTGTGCGGTAAGGCACGCCGAGGGCTTTCCAGTCTTCCAGGCCGATGGGGTTGACCATCGCCAGGCGCTCGACCTGCTGCGGGTACATCAGTGCATAGCGGGTGGCGAGCATGCCGCCGGTGGAGTGGCCGAGCACGATGGCGTGCTTGACGCCCAACTGTTCCAGCAGGGCGTGGGTGTTCACCGCCAGTTGCTGGAAGCTGTACTGGTACTGGGCCGGCTTGCTTGAGGTGCAGAAGCCGATCTGGTCGGCAGCGATCACCCGATAACCCGCCTGGCTCAGGGCGTCGATGGTGGTCTCCCAGGTAGCAGCGCAGAAGTTCTTGCCGTGCATCAGCACCACGCTGCGGCCGTTGGCCTGGCCTTGGGCAGGCACATCCATGTAACCCATCTGCAGGTGCTGCCCCTGGGACTGGAAATCGAAGTGCTTTAGCGGGTGGGGGTAGGTGAAGCCTTCGAGCTGTGTGCCATAGGTAGGCGATTCGGCAGCGATGGCCGGGGCGCCGGCGAGGCAGGCCAGGGCCAGGGCGCCGGCGAGGCAGGCCAGGGCCAGGGCGGTTGTGCGCAGCATGGGTCACTCCATGTAGGGCCATGTAGGAATTGGCGACTGTAGCAGTCAGCGGAGCACCTTAAACGTTAAAGGTGTTACCAAGCATGAAACCAGCCCAGGCTAATCATCGCCACGACGATATAGCGGCCGCCCTTGGCCAGGGTCACCAGCAGCAGAAAACGCCAGAAAGGCTCACGCATGATGCCGGCAATCAGGGTCAGCGGATCGCCGATCACCGGCATCCAGCTCAGCAGCAGCGACCATTGCCCCCAATGCTGGTAACGCTGCTGCGCGCGTTCCAGCTGGCTGGCGCTGAAGGGGAACCAGCGCTTGCCGCGCAGGTGATCGATGGCCCGGCCGAGCAGCCAGTTGACCACCGAGCCGAGCACATTGCCCAGGGTGGCCACCAGCAGCAAGGTCAACCAGGCTTCGGGCTGGCGCAACAGCAGGCCGACCAGCACGGCCTCTGATTGCAGTGGCAGCAGGGTGGCGGCACCGAAGGCGCTGAAAAACAGCGCCCAGACGCTCAGCATCAGTAGCTGGCGACCACGGTGTCCTGGCCATCCTGGGTTACGCCGATGACTTGGTAGGCTTCTTTGTGGTCACCCATTTCCATGCCGGGCGAACCCATCGGCATGCCCGGTACGGCCAGGCCCTTGAGGTCGTCGCGCTTGGCCAGCAGGCGTACCTGCTCGGCGGGCACATGGCCTTCGACGAACTTGCCGTCGATCACCCCGGTGTGGCACGACGCCAGGCGCGGCGCAACGCCCAGGCGCTGCTTGACGGCGCTCATGTTCGGCTCGACATGGTCGTTGACGGTGAAACCGTTGTCGCGCAAATGGCTGATCCAGGCCTTGCAGCAGCCACAGTTGGGGTCGCGATAGACATCGATGGTTTCGGCGGCCTGGGCCAGGCCGGTGATGGCCAGCAGGCCGAAGGTGAGCAGGTGTTTACGCAGCATGGTCAGGCAACTCCTGGGGCAATCAGTGAATTCAAGGCCAGGCAGTGGCCGGCCTGGCGGATTGTCATCAATGCACCTGTCAGCTGGCTGAGGTGCAGATTACGCTTTTGTCAGGTGACCTGTTCATCACCCCCGAGGTCACGCATGAGCAGGCCGTACTCTAACGTAACTTGCTCGGGAATCGGCAGGTACACCACATGGCCGTCGCCGGGTGCCACCTCGATGGCCTGCTGCTGACGGTCGAACAGGTGGTGCAGGTCAAAGTGATAGTTACCGCGAGGGGTCATCAATTCCAGGTGGTCGCCCAAGGCGAAGCGGTTCTTCACCTTGACCTCGGCCAGGCCATCGACGCGCCCCCCCGTCAGCTCACCGACGAACTGCTGGCGCTCGGACAGCGAGTTGCCACGCAGGTAGTTCTGGTACTCATCGTGCACATGGCGGCGCAGAAAGCCTTCGGTGTAGCCGCGCTGCGCCAGCGATTCGAGGTTGTCCATCAGGGCCATGTCGAACGGCCGCCCGGCTGCTGCATCGTCGATGGCCTTGCGGTACGACTGGACCGCCCGGGCGCAGTAGAAGTGACTTTTGGTACGGCCTTCGATCTTCAGCGAATGCACGCCCATGGCCGCCAGGCGCTCGACATGCTGGACGGCGCGCAGGTCCTTGGCGTTCATGATGTAGGTGCCATGCTCGTCCTCGAAGGCCGGCATCTCGCTGCCCGGGCGGTTGCTCTCCTGCAACAGGAAAACCTGCTCGGTGGGCGTACCCAGGCCCAAGGTCGGCTCGATTTCGCGGACGATATCGCCCGTGGCGTTTTCCGTGGCTGGCATGGCCTCGTATTTCCAGCGGCAGGCATTGGTGCAGGTGCCTTGGTTGGCGTCGCGTCTGTTCAGGTAACCTGACAGCAGGCAACGGCCGGAGTAGGCCATGCACAGTGCACCGTGAACGAACACTTCCAGCTCCATGTCCGGAACGTGCTGGCGGATTTCTTCGATTTCCTCCAGCGACAGCTCGCGCGACAGGATCACCCGGCTCAGGCCCAGCTGCTGCCAGAACTGCACGCTGGCCCAGTTGACCGTGTTGGCTTGCACCGACAAGTGCACCGGCATTTGAGGAAAATGCTGGCGCACCAGCATGATCAGGCCTGGGTCGGACATGATCAGCGCATCGGGCGCCATCTCGACCACCGGCGCCAGGTCCTTGAGAAAGGTCTTCAGCTTGGCGTTGTGCGGGGCGATGTTGACTACCACATAGAAGCGCTTGCCCAGGGCATGCGCCTCGGCAATGCCCAGTGCCAGGTTGGCGTGGTCGAACGCGTTGTTACGCACCCGCAGGCTGTAGCGTGGCTGGCCGGCGTAGACCGCGTCGGCACCATAGGCGAAAGCATAGCGCAGGGTCTTGAGGCTGCCGGCGGGGGCAAGCAGTTCGGGCTTGGCGGGTAGGTTCATGGGCGCACCGGGGCAAAGGCGCGGATGCTAACGGCTGACCAGCGGCGGGGTATTGATTTGAATCAAGACCGCTGCGGCACTTTTGCGCAGGTGGCGTGCACTAACAACCATGACACTTGAGGAGTCGCCATGAACCAAGACGCTCTACAGAACAAAGCCCTGGCAGTACTCCTGACACTGGTGACCATCGCCTTCGTGTGGATCCTGCTGCCGTACTACGGTGCCATCTTCTGGGCGGTAATTCTCGGCATCCTGTTCGCGCCGTTGCAGCGTCACTTGCTGATCCGCTTTGGCCGCCGCCGTAACCTTGCTGCGCTCGGCACCTTGCTGGTGTGCCTGCTGGTAGCCGTGTTGCCGGTGATCATCACCAGTGCCCTGCTGGTGCAGGAAGGCGCCAACTTGTACCAGCGTATCGAGAGCGGGCAGCTGGATATCGCCGGTTACGTCGAGCGTGGCAAGGACCTGCTCCCGGCCTTTGCCCAGCACGGCCTGGACCAGATGGGCATGGGCAACCTGGACGGGCTGCGCGACAAGATCACCAAGTGGGCTACCCAGGGCAGCCAGGTGCTGGCGAGCCAGGCGTTCAACTTTGGCCAGGGCACCTTCGAGTTCCTGGTGAGCTTCGGCATCATGACGTACCTGCTATTCTTCTTCCTTCGCGAAGGCGCCGACGTGGCGCGCCGGGTGCGCCTTGCGGTGCCGCTGCCGGAGCACCAGAAACGCCGCCTGCAATTGAAGTTCAACCGGGTGGTGCGGGCCACGGTCAAGGGCAATGTGTTGGTGGCCATTACCCAGGGTGCGCTGGGTGGTTTCATCTTCTGGGTGCTGGATATCCCCAGCGCACTGGTGTGGGGTGTGCTGATGGCCTTCCTGTCACTGTTGCCGGCGGTGGGGGCGGGGATCGTCTGGGCGCCCGTGGCGGCGTATTTCTTGCTCACCGGGGCGATTTTGCCGGGGGTGATCCTCGCCGCGTTCGGGGTACTGGTGATCGGCCTGGTGGACAATGTGCTGCGGCCGATCCTGGTGGGCAAGGACACGCGCATGCCCGATTACCTGATCCTGGTGTCCACCCTCGGTGGGCTGGCGGTCTTCGGGCTCAATGGCTTTGTGATCGGGCCGTTGATCGCGGCGCTGTTCGTCTCCAGTTGGGCGATTTTCGCCGCGACCAAACCACAGGTGCAGTTGCCGTCCTGAGTGGATGATTCAGCGGAAGCTGTAGGAAACACCGGCATAGACGGCAAAGCCTTCGCCCGGTGTCGAGCGTGCCACGTCCTGCCCGGCATCGTCGTAGCCCGGCGTCACCGTTGCCGCGTAGCGCGTGTTGGTGAGGTTGCGCAGGTCCAGCCAGGTTTGCCAGTCCTGCTTTGGCGAGTCCCAGCCCAGGCGTGCACCGAGAAGGGCATAGGCATCGGCATGGTAGCTGTTGGCGTAGTCGACCTGCACCTTCGACGCCATCTGCGTGTTGACCCCGGCGTAGAACCCGCTCGGCCAGTCGTAGCGTAGTTCGCCCTGGTAATAGTGCATGGGGATGCCGGGCAGGCGGTTGTCGTCGAACTTGTCGTCGTCGCGGTAGTGGAAGTCGCTGAAGGTGTAGGCCTGGCGCAGGCTCAGCTTGCCTGTGCCGGGTTGCTCCCAGAGGATGCTGTCGAGGCCGGCTTCGACGCCCTGATGCACGGTGGGGCTGGCGTTGAATTCCTTGAACGGCAAGCCTTGCACGACTTCTACGTTCAGCAGTTCATGACGCACCTGCGAGTAGTACCAGGCCAAGTCCCAATGCCCCAGCGCCGAATCGCCGCGCGCGCCCAGTTCCAGGGTGGTGGCGGTCTGGTTCTGCATCTTCATGGGCTGGTTGTTGACCGGCGCACTCCAGACCAGTGACCACGGGTGCGGTGGCTCCACCGAGCGGCTCAGGTTGCCATAGACCTGCAGATCCGGGCGAATGTCGTAGCGCAGGCCAACGCGTGGCGCATAGTCCCAATCATGCTGGCTGACCTTGCCGCCATCGGCCGGGTAAGTGACATCGCTTTCGCGGCGGGTGTAGATCATCGCAAGGCCAGTGGACAGCCACAGGTCGGGGATCAGCTCCAGGTCATTGCCCACATGCAGTACGGTGTCCGAACCCTGGTAGGTGAAGTCGCGCGTGCGGGCACCGACCACGTCGTTGACCCGCGAGAACTGCGAGGCGCCGCTGTTGGGCAGGTGCTTGGTGGTACGCCAGCCGACGGTGGTCCTGCTCTCGTGGCCGAACAGGGTGTCGCGGCGGAAGTAGTTCAGCGTGCCGCTGACATCGGCATAGGCCACCTTCAGGCGCATCGCGCCCTCGCGCAGGTCCATCGGATAGTCGTGATAGACCAGCCCGGTCTCCAGGCGCGAATCGTCATCGAGGAAAAAGGTGGTCTTGTTGCCCACCCAGGTGCTGCCCGGCTGCGGGCGGCTGTCGTTGCGCGACAGGTAGCCCGGGTTGGCAGCGCGTGGGTCGTGCTTGATCTGCGCCTTGGTCAGGCGCCCGGCCAGTTCGTTTTCGGTTTCCCGGTAGCGCAGGTAGAAGCGTGTTTCCAGGTTCGGGTTAAAGCGATAACCGACGTTGGCGGCGATGCCTTTGGCGCTACCGCTGCTGTGCGTCTGGTAGCCGTCGTACTCCGAGTCGGTCAGGGCCACATAGTAGTCGAGGTTGCCCAGCACTTGCCCGGAACTGATCTGTCGGTGCTGGTAACCGCGGCTGCCGGCCTCATAGCGCACCTGCAGCGGCGCGGCATCGTAGCCGGTATGGGTCACGTAGTTGATGGCCCCGCCCAGGGCCAGTGAACCTTGATCGAAGCCGTTTGCCCCCCGCAGCACTTCGGCGCGGCTCAGCCACAGCGGCTCAAACAGCTCATAGGGCGTACCGCCCGGCCCGGTAAGGGGCAGGCCATCGAACATTGTGTAGACCCCGGAACCATGGGCGCCAGGCGCACGGTTGATGCCCGAGCCGCGGATCGACAGCTTGATGCCGTCGTTACCCGCCGACTGCGCGAACACGCCAGGCTGGTAGGCCAGCACATCCTGGTTGCTGGCGACCCGGCCTTGCCCGACACGTTGCATGTCCACCAGGTTGCTGGCGCCAGGCACTGCTCGGAGGCGTTCGCGGGCGTTCTCCAGTTCGCTTTGTTCCTCGCCATTGATCAGCACCTGGCCCAGTTCGATGGCAGGCGCTGCCGTGGCTTGCTGACCGACGGTGAAGAGGGCCAGCAGGCCTAGGTAAGACGAGAGGGGCAAAACGGGACGCATCGTACAACTCCAGGCGATAGGCAGACGGACAACGGCGTTGTGACGCGCGAAAAGCCGATCGAAGCACGGCGATAAGAAATTTTCCTGTGTAGTTCGTGTTGGACGGATGTGTAAGACGGTTCTTTACAAGTTGCATCGCTGGAGCGGGCATGGCCGGCCTCCGTAAGGTGGCCCCTAGGCGGCAGCACTCCGCGCTGCCCAATCTGGCGACTACTTGGGGAACTCAGTGATGGATACCAACCTGCGACGGACACCTGAAAGCCATACCGGTGCGCCGATTCACCTGACACCGCGCGAACAGCAAGTGCTGTTGTGGTGCGCCTACGGCAAGACCTCATGGGAGATCGGTCAAATCCTGCAGTGCAAAGAGTCGACGGTGAACTTTCACATTTCCAACCTGCTGCGCAAGTTCGATGTGCCCACGCGCGTCGCAGCCGTCATCAAAGCCATCCGCTACGGCATGTTGGCCGAGTAGTGAGGAACGACATGCGTGCTGAACACATAATCCCGCAATCACCAACCGAGCCTTCGTACAAGGCTTCACGGTTTCCTGATTGCCACGATCCCTTCTGGCCACGCATCGAACTGAGCGTGGTACGTGAAAACCTGCAGCTTGGCGAGGAGGTCAGTGAGGCTCGCCTTGCCTTGGCGGTGCGCTGCGCCGCCATCGATGCCGCCAGGGAATTTGCAAGCTGGCGCAGCGTTATGCGTCGCCGTGGTTACCGTCGCCTTGAAGAGGTGGCCGGGCATGCCAGCGGCAGGGCGCTGTCTGTCTGCTATCGATACTTCATCGCCGCTGCGGTAAGGCGTGAGCTGCATGGCGGGCCGGCAGCTGGCGGAGGCACTGCACATGGATGAGCCTTATCTGATGGAGGCCGCCATCGCTGCCTTCTACGAATTGCTGGATACCGAAGGCCGGGCGTTGTTTGGTGCACTTTTGGGGGCCTTGCTGGTAAGCGCTGCCCGAGACCGGTTCATCATCGTGTCGCGCAGGCGGCTGACTGCCCGCAAGCAGGTGCTGCTGGTGTTTTTGACCCTGGGGGTCGGTTACCTGTTCGAGCCGCTGTTGCACGCGGTGGTGCCAATGCTGTCCCGTGGCATGGCCGCGTTCGCCGCTGCGGTGGTGGTTATCCCGATTACCTTGAAGGTGCTCGTCTGGCTGGACTCGGTGGACCTGCGCGAACTTGTCCAGCGCTGGCGCCGCCGGGGCTGACCCTACGGTGCCGCAGAGGCGCGTCTTGCCAGCTCCTGCAATTGCTGCTCGAGCTGACGGATACGTTGCTTGTCTTCGATATAAAGCAGTACTGACTGGCGGTCTGAATGGGAAAGCTCGCGCAGCCGGTCGAGCATGTCGCTCTGCCAGCTGTCCTGGCTTTCCACCACACGGCTGTCATCACGCTCACCCAGAAGCAGCCAATCCAGCGAGCAGCCGTGCTGCCGGGCAAGGTCTATGCAAAGTGAGTAAGGAATGCTGTCGCGTACCTTCCAGCTGCTCAGTGTCTGCGGGCTGACATTCAGAGCCCTCGCCAATTGAACGTCGGTCTCGGAGCCGGTAAGTAGCTTGAGGCGCACCAGCACCGATGCAAACAAGTGGCTACTCATAACAAATAATCCATGAGTGGTTTAACAACATTCCTTGGGCTTAAAATACTCGATATGAATATGCGCCCTTTGATTTGAGGAGATATCTTGGCATGAGAAGTAAACTGATGAAAAACCTTTCTATGACCGTAGCCAATGCTCGAGCCAATAAGAGGCTTTTCTTACAGCTTGATGGTTCAGGCAGCACATGCAGGTACGTTGCGTGAGCACTTATAAACTGGTCTGCCCCCACTGCAACAGCCGTATGCGCATTCGGACCAGTGAAGGTCGCCATGTCTTCCTGCGCGTAGCCTACTTGCAATGTATCAACGAGGCCTGCGGCTGGTCGGTGAGGGCGGAGTTTGAAATGACCCACGAACTGTCACCCAGCGGGATGCCGAATCCGGAAGTGCACTTGCCTTCGGCCAGCAAGGAGCTGCGCAAGTCTGCTGCCTTGGCGCGCAATGAAAGCTCGCCTGCTGGCTCAGGGCTGGAAAAGCCAATCGAGGTAGCCACCAAACGCAGATAAAAAAACACCCCGCATGAGCGGGGTGTTTGTTTTTCAGCAGGGATCAGCCCAGCAGTTGCAGGCCAGCGTGCTGGACCATGTCCAGCAGTGGTTGCGGATACACGCCCAGGACAAAGGCGAGAATGGCGATGGCCAGCAGCATCACGCCGCCGGTGCGCTGTTCCCACTTCAGCGGGGCGTCGTGGCGACGCAGGTTCGGCTCGACCAGGTACAGGGTGACCATGACACGCAGGTAGTAGTAGACGCCGATGGCGCTACCAATCACCAGGGCACCGACCAGCCACCACAGTTGCGACTCGACGCCGGTGGCGATGATGTAGAACTTGCCGATGAAGCCAGCGGTCAGCGGGATGCCGGCCAGCGACAGCATCATCACGGTCAGTACCGCAGTCAGGTACGGGCGGCGCCAGAACAGGCCGCGGTACTCGTACAGCGCGTCGGCGTCACGGCCGGCATAAGGCGAGGACATCAGGGTGATGACACCGAAGGCGCCGAGGCTGGTGATCACGTAGGTGACCAGGTACACGCCCATGGCTTCCAGGGCCAGGCCTTTGCTGGCAACCAAGGCGATGACCAGGTAGCCGAAGTGGGCGATTGACGAGTAACCAAGCAGGCGCTTGAGGTTGCTCTGGGTCAGCGCCAGCAGGTTGCCGATCAGGATCGACGCCACGGCGATCACGCCCAGCACGGTGCTCAGCACGCCGCTGCTGGCAGCAGGGGAGAGCATGAACAGGCGCACGACCACGGCGAACACAGCCACCTTGCTGGCGGTGGCCAGGAAGGCGGCGACCGGCGCCGGAGCACCTTCGTACACGTCCGGAGTCCACAGGTGAAACGGTACCAGCGACAGCTTGAAGGCCAGGCCGACCAGCATCATGCCCAGGCCCAGCTGAGCCAGCAGGCTAGGCATGCTGGTGGCGGCCAGGGCCTTGCCCAGCTGGTCGAAGGTCAGGCTGCCAGCATCCGCGTACAGCAGGGCCATACCGAACAGCAAGAAGGCCGAACCTGCGGCCGACAGCACCATGTATTTGATGCCGGCTTCCAGCGAGCGCTTGTTGAAGAAGGCATACGCCACCAGGCCATACACCGGAACCGACAGCAGCTCCAGGCCGATGAACAGGCCAGCCAGGTGGTTGGCGCTGACCAGCACCAGGCCACCGAGGGCAGACATCAGCAGCAGCAGGTACAGCTCTTCACGGTTGCCCGGGAAGCCCTTGGCGCCCTCGCCGAGGTAAGCGTGGGCAAGGGTGACGCAGGCCAGCGTGGCGACCAGGATGATCGCCATGTACAGGCAGGCGAACTTGTCGATGGTGATCAGCGAGGTGACCGCCAGCGGCGCGACCTTCAGCGCCGGCAGGATCGACAGTAGGGCCAGGTTCAGGCCCACGGTGGACAGCAGGAAGGTCTGCGAGTGGTTGCGCTTCCAGGCGATCGCCAGCATCACCACCACCGTGGTGAGGGTGGTGATCAGCATCGGCGCCAATGCGATGAAGTGTTGAGTGGTGAATTCCATAGCGCTCTTACCGGGCCGAAGCGAGTTGAGTGAAAGCGGAACCGAGCCACTGCTGCACACCACTCATGGTGGCGGCAGAGGTGTCGAGGAACGGCTGTGGATACACGCCCAGCAGGATCAGCAGCCCGGCGAGGCCGAGGACCATGATCAGCTCGCGATTGTCCATGCCGGCCAGCACGGTATCGGCCTTGGCCGGGCCGAAGTAGGCGCGGTGGATCATGATCAGCGAGTACACCGAGCCGAACACCAGGCCGGTGGTGGCGATCACGGTGATCCACGGTACGTGCACGAAGCTGCCGATCAGGATCAGGAACTCGCCAACGAAGTTGCCGGTGCCTGGCAGGCCCAGCGACGCGGCAGCGAAGAACAGGCTGATGGCCGGCAGGTAGGCGATGCGGTGCCACAGGCCACCCATCTGACGCATGTCACGGGTGTGCAGGCGCTCGTACAGCTGGCCGGACAGGATGAACAGCGCGGCAGCCGACAGGCCGTGGGCCAGCATCTGGATCACCGCGCCTTGCAGGGCTTGCTGGCTGCCGGAGTAGATACCGATCAGCACGAAGCCCATGTGCGAGACGCTGGAGAAGGCGATCAGGCGCTTGATGTCGGTTTGCGCAAAGGCCAGGAAGGCGCCGTAGAAGATACCGATCAGGCCCAGGGTCATGGCGATCGGCGCAAACTCGGCCGAGGCGTTCGGGAACAGCGGCAGGGCGAAGCGCAGCAGGCCGTAGGCCGCAGTCTTCAGCAAGATACCGGCCAGGTCCACGGAACCTGCGGTCGGTGCCTGAGCGTGAGCGTCAGGCAGCCAGGAGTGGAACGGCACCACCGGCAGCTTCACCGCGAAGGCGATGAAGAAGCCCAGCATCAGCAGGTACTCGGTACCGGCGGGCAGCTCGGCCTTGAGCAGGTCGCTGTAGTTGAAGGTGATCACCCCGGTGTTGCTGTAGTTGACCAGCACCAGGCCGAGGATCGCCACCAGCATGATCAGGCCGCTAGCCTGGGTGAAGATGAAGAACTTGGTCGCCGCGTAGATCCGGGTCTTCTTGCCGTCTGCCGAGCTGTGACCCCAGAGCGCGATGAGGAAGTACATCGGCACCAGCATCATTTCCCAGAAGAAGAAGAACAGGAACAGGTCCAGGGCCAGGAACACACCGACCACGCCGCCGAGGATCCACATCAGGTTGAGGTGGAAGAAGCCGACGTGGCGCTGGATCTCTTTCCAGGAGCACAGTACCGACAGCACACCGAGCAGGCCGGTGAGCAGGATCATCAGCAGCGACAGGCCATCGAGGGCCAGGTGGATGCTGATGCCGAAGCGCTGGATCCACTGGACTTTGTATTCCAGGGCCCAGGCAGGCTCGCCACCCGGAGCAGGGGCCAGGGTGTAGTCGCCATTAGCCCACAGGTACAGGCCGATGCCGAGCAGCAGGGACATGGTCAGCAGCGCGATCCAGCGCGGCAGGGTGGCGCCGAAGCGCTCACCCAGCCAGCACAGCAGGCCGCCGATGAAGGGGATCAGGATCAGCCAAGGCAAAATCATGACGGGTTGGTTTCCTTTCGCAGAGTCGCAAGGTTCGCAAAGTTCATGGTCATACCGCTGCCACTACCACAGCGCCGAGTACCAGCACTGCGCCAACGGCGATCGAAGCGGTGTACCAGCGCAGCTGGCCGGTCTCGGTCTTGCTCATGGCGACGTTGCCGCCGCGAGCCAGGCGCGGGATGAGGCCGATGCTGCGGTCAACCGGATCCTTGCGCAGGACGTGGCTGATCAGCAGGTAAGGTTTGACGAACAGCTTGTCGTAGATCCAGTCGAAGCCCCAGGCAGCGAACCACCAGGCCGACAACACGCGACCGATGCCGCTGTTGGCGACCGCGCTGACGAAGCTGCGCTTGCCGAGGAACAGCAGGGCCGACAGCAGGATGCCGGCGATGGCGATGGCACCCGAGGTGATCTCCAGCGCGTGCTTGGCTTCGCCACCGGCGTGGCCGGCGCTTTCCGGCAGTACGCCTGCCAGTGGCGGGGTGATCCAGGCACCGACGAAGGTCGACAGCACGATCAGCACGCCCAGCGGCAGCCAGTGGCTGATGCCGTGGCCAGCGTGGGCTTCGGTCTTCGCTTCGCCGTGGAAGGCGATGAAGATCAGGCGGAAGGTGTAGAGCGAGGTCATGAACGCGCCCACGAGGCCGGCGTACAGCAGGCCGGTGTTACCGCTGGCGAAGGCTTCCCAGAGGATCTCGTCCTTCGAGTAGAAGCCCACGGTCACGATCGGCAGGGCGGCCAGGGCAGCACCACCGACCACGAAGCTGGCGTAGGCCAGCGGCAGTTTCTTCCAGAGGCCGCCCATCTTGAAGATGTTCTGTTCGTGGTGGCAGGCAACGATTACCGCACCGGAGGCAAGGAACAGCAGGGCCTTGAAGAAGGCGTGGGTCATCAGGTGGAAGATCGCCGCGTCCCAAGCACCCACGCCCAGGGCCAGGAACATGTAGCCGATCTGGCTCATGGTCGAGTAGGCGAGGATACGCTTGATGTCGGTCTGCACCAGCGCGGCGAAGCCGGCCAGTACCAAGGTCACGCCACCGACCACGCCCACCAGGTGCAGGATGTCCGGCGCCAGCAGGAACAGGCCGTTGGTACGGGCGATCAGGTACACGCCCGCGGTCACCATGGTTGCCGCGTGGATCAGTGCCGAAACCGGGGTCGGGCCCGCCATCGCGTCGGCCAGCCAGGTCTGCAGTGGCAGCTGGGCCGATTTACCGACCGCACCACCCAGCAGCATCAGGGTCGCCAGCACCATCCAGGTGTCGCCAGCCTGGAACTTCTGCGGTGCCAGCACCAGCAGTTCCTGCACGTTCAGGGTGCCCAGCTGGGCGAACAGGATGAACAGGCCGATGGCCATGAACACGTCGCCGATGCGGGTGACGATGAATGCCTTGAGTGCTGCGTTACCGTTGTTGCGGTTGCTGTAGTAGAAACCGATCAACAGGTACGAGCACAGGCCCACGCCTTCCCAGCCGAAGTAGATGAACAGCAGGTTATCGCCAAGGATCAGGAACAGCATGCTGGCGATGAACAGGTTGGTGTACGAGAAGAAGCGCGAGTAACCGGCTTCGCCACGCATGTACCAGGACGCGAACAGGTGGATCAGGAAGCCGACACCGGTGACCACGCCGAGCATGGTGACGGACAGGCCGTCGACATACAGGGTGAAGTTGGGCGCAAAGCCATCCACCGACATCCACTGCCACAGCAGCTGGCTGTACGCGCCGCCCTCAGGCGGGGCGACGTTGAATTGCCAGATGACGTAGGCGGCCACGGCGGCCGAGAGGCCGACCGAACCGACGCCGATCAGCGCGGACAGGTTCTCCGAGAACCGACCGCGCGAGAACGACAGCAGCAGGAAGCCGATGAGGGGGAAGACGAAAGTCAGGAAGATAAGGTTCATCCGCGCATCTCACTGGCAGCATCGATGTCGAGAGTGTGGAAGCGGCGATACAGCTGCAGCAGGATCGCCAGGCCAATGCTGGCCTCGGCGGCTGCCAGGCTGATCACCAGAATGAACATCACCTGGCCGTCGGGCTGGACCCAACGGGCACCGGCGACGATGAACGCCAGGGCAGAGGCGTTCATCATGACTTCCAGGCTCATGAGCACGAAGAGGATGTTGCGGCGGACCATCAGGCCAACCAGACCTAAACAGAACAGGATGCCAGCGACTGCCAGACCATGCTCGAGAGGGATAGCACCCATGATTTACTCCTTCGCCTCGTTGCGGCCCAGGTGGAAGGCGGTGACCGCTGCAGCGAGCAGCAGCATCGACGCCAGTTCGACCACCAGCAGGTATGGGCCGAACAGGCTGATACCCACGGCTTTCGGGCTGACGGTGGTACCGCTGATGGCCGCGCCGCTCGGCGAGACGAACAGCACGTACAGCAGCTCCAGCAGCAGCAGGGCGCCAAGAATCACGGGCCCCGCCCAGATACCTGGCTTGAGCCAGCCGCGTTCCTGGGCGACCGAGGCCGGCCCGAGGTTGAGCATCATCACCACGAAGACGAACAGCACCATGATGGCACCAGCGTAGGCGATCACTTCCAGGGCGCCGGCGAACGGCGCACCCAGGGCGAAGAAGATCATCGCGACGGAGATCAGCGAAATGATCAGGTAGAGCAGGGCGTGCACGGGGTTGGTGCCGGTCACCACCCGAAGGGTGGAGACCACGGCGATCCCGGATGCGAAGTAGAAAGCGAATTCCATCTTTCTGTCCTTATGGGAGCAAGCTCTTCACGTTGATCGGCTCGGCTTCGTTCTGTGCAGAGCCTTTCGGCTTGCCAGCGATCGCCATACCCGCAACACGGTAGAAGTTGTAGTCAGGGTTCTTGCCGGGGCCGGAGATCAGCAGATCTTCTTTCTCGTACACCAGGTCCTGACGCTTGAACTCGGCCATTTCAAAATCCGGAGTCAGCTGGATCGCGGTGGTCGGGCACGCTTCTTCGCACAGGCCACAGAAGATGCAGCGCGAGAAGTTGATGCGGAAGAACTCGGGGTACCAACGGCCGTCCTCGGTCTCGGCTTTCTGCAGCGAGATGCAGCCAACCGGGCAGGCCACCGCGCAGAGGTTGCATGCCACGCAGCGCTCTTCGCCATCGGGGTCGCGGGTGAGGACGATGCGGCCGCGGTAACGCGGCGGCAGGTACACGGGTTCTTCGGGGTATTGCAGGGTGTCGCGCTTGCGGAACCCGTGGGAGAACACCATCGCCAGGCTGCGCAGCTGGGTGCCGGTGCCCTTAACGATGTCGCCGATATACTTGAACATGGGTCAAATCCTCACTGGGCCGCGACGGCTGGCGTGTTGTAGAGCACGATCGCAGCGGTCACCAGCAAATTGATCAGGGTCAGCGGCAGGCAGAACTTCCAGCTGAAGTCCATCACCTGGTCATAGCGTGGGCGCGGGATCGAGGCGCGCAGCAGGATGAACAGCATGATGAAGAACGCGGTCTTCAGGGCGAACCACAGGAACGACAGTTGCGGCAGGATGCCGAACGGGCCGTGCCAGCCGCCGAAGAACAGGGTCACCAGCAGCGCCGAGATGAGGATGATGCCGATGTACTCACCGACAAAGAACATGCCCCATTTCATACCGGCATACTCGATGTGGTAGCCGTCGGCCAGTTCCTGTTCCGCTTCCGGCTGGTCGAACGGGTGACGGTGAGTCACGGCGACGCCAGCGATGAAGAAGGTGCAGAAGCCGAAGAACTGCGGAATGATGAACCACAGGTTCTGTGCCTGGTATTCAACGATGTCGCGCATGTTGAACGAACCCACCTGAACCACCACGCCCATCAGCGCCAGGCCCAGGAACACTTCGTACGACACGGTCTGCGCCGAGGCACGCAAGCTGCCCAGCAGGGCGTACTTGTTGTTCGACGACCAGCCGGCGAACAGCACCGCGTAGACCGACAGGCCGGCCATGGCGAAGAAGAACAGCAGGCCGATGTTCAGGTCGGCGACGCCCCACAGCGGGGTGATCGGGATCACGCAGAAGGCGATCAGCAGGGCACTCATGGCCACGACCGGCGCCAGGGTGAAGATCATGCGATCGACGAAGGGCGGGTTCCAGTCTTCCTTGAAGAACATCTTCAGCATGTCGGCAGCGATCTGGAACATGCCGAACGGGCCGACGCGGTTCGGACCGTAACGGTCCTGCCACCAGCCCAGCAGGCGCCGCTCGACGAAGCTGAGCAGCGCGCCGCAGACCACCACCGCGAGCAGGACCACGATGGCCCGGACCACGGTGAGGATCACATCGATCACTTCGGGGGTGAACCAGCTCATTGTGCTGCCTCCTGCAGACCTTCGACGGATGCACCGAAGATGGCGGGCGGGATGCCAGCCAGGCCTTTGGGCAACGCAACCAGGCCAGCGCCCAGTTCTTCATTGATGCGCAGCGGCAGGCGCAGGGCCACGCCGGCCACGTTCAGGCTCAGCAGGGCGCCATCGTTGACACCCAGGCGGTCGGCTTCGGACTTGGCCAGGGCCACGTAGGCGGCCGGGATGCGCTCTTGCACCGGGGCGGCGCGCGAGGAGCTTTCTTCGCTGCCGAACAGGTGGAAGAACGGCACGGCAGTCCAGGTGCCACGGGCCGGGTTGAAGGCACCCGGAATGGCGTTGAACCAGTTCAGGCGATCGCCTTGCGATTCGATCAGGCGTACACCCGGGTCACCGGCACGCAGGTGGCCACCGACCTCGTCCTGAAACTTGTTCCAGGCTTGCGGCGAGTTCCAGCCCGGCGACCAGGCGAACGGCACCTGTTGGCGCGGTTCGGCCGAGCCCGAGTAGCCTTCCATGGAGAAGGCGAACGCGGTGTCCTTGTCTTGCGGGGTCCGCGGCTCGTGCACGCTGATGTTGGCGCGCATGGCGGTACGGCCGGAGTAGCGCAGCGGCTCACGGGCCAGCTTCATGCCCTTGATGCGGAACGCGGCGCTTGGCGCGGCGTTGACGATGCCGGCCAGTTGCGGGGCGGCTTCGGCGCAGGCGCTGGTGACGTGGTCCAGCTGGGTCCAGTCGACCGGTTTGTTCAGCAGGGTGGCACGCAGGGCGTGCATCCAGCGCCAGCCTTCGTGAACCAGGATGCTGCTGTCCAGGTATTGCGGGTCGAACACCTGGAAGAAGCGCTGGGCACGGCCTTCCTGGCTGACCAGAGTACCGTCGCCTTCAGCGAACGAGGCGGCCGGCAGCACCAGGTGTGCGCGGTCGACAGTCGGGGTTTTCGAGTGGTCGGCGACGATCACCACCTTGGCCGCGGCCAGGGCTGCGTCGACCTTGGCGGCCGGAACGCGGGCGTACAGGTCGTTTTCCAGCACGACGATGGCGTCGGCCTTGCCGCTGATGACCGCGTCAAGCGCGGCATCGACGGACTCGCCACCCATCATGGCCATGCCGAGGCTGTTGGCCTCAGGCACCACCAGGCTCAACGAACCGTTCTTCTCGCGCAGCTTCAGGGCCTTGGCGATGTTGGCGGCGGCTTCGATCAGCGCTGGGTCGGCCAGCGAGGTACCGGCGATGACCAGTGGGCGCTTGGCAGCGACCAGGGCGTCGGCGATGCGCTGGGCCAGGGCCTTGGCTTCGTCGTCCAGGCCGGCAACTGCCGGTGCGCTCGGGTCGATGGCGTGGGCCACGGCGAAACCGATGCGGGCCAGGTCGGCCGGGGCGGCGTGCACGCATTCTTCGGCAACGTCGTCCAGCTTGGTCTCAGCCAGCGAAGCGATGAACAGCGGGTACAGCGCGTGCTGGCCGATGTTTTTTACCGCCGCGTCGAGCCACGGTTGCACCTTCATGGCTTCGGCCATGGCCTCAGCCTTGCCTTTGGTGGACTGGCGCACGGCCAGGGCAACACGGGCAGCGGTCTGGGTCAGGTCTTCACCGAGCACGAACACGGCGTCGTGGTCTTCGATGTCGCGCAGGGTCGGCACAGGCAGCGGGCTGTTGTTCAGCACCTCAAGGGCCAGGCGTACGCGGGCCAGTTCGCCAGCTTCCATACCGGAGTAGAAGTAGTCGGCGCCGACCAGCTCACGCAGGCCGTAGTTGCTCTCGAGGCTGGCGCGTGGCGAGCCGATGCCGACGATGGTGCGGCCGCGCAGCAGGTCGGCGGCCTTGTCCAGGGCAGCGTCCAGGCCCAGCTTGGTGCCGTCGGCCAGGTGTGGCTGGCGCGGGCGGTCCTTGCGGTTGACGTAACCGTAGCCGAAGCGGCCGCGGTCGCACAGGAAGTACTGGTTCACAGAACCGTTGAAGCGGTTTTCGATGCGACGCAGTTCACCGTAGCGTTCGCCCGGGCTGATGTTGCAGCCGCTGGAGCAGCCGTGGCAGATGCTCGGGGCAAACTGCATGTCCCACTTGCGGTTGTAGCGTTCGGAGTGGGTCTTGTCGGTGAACACGCCGGTCGGGCAGACCTCGGTCAGGTTGCCGGAGAACTCGCTTTCCAGCACGCCGTCTTCGACGCGGCCGAAGTACACGTTGTCGTGGGCGCCGTACACGCCCAGGTCGGTACCACCGGCATAATCCTTGTAGTAGCGCACGCAGCGGTAGCAGGCGATGCAGCGGTTCATCTCATGGGCGATGAACGGGCCGAGGTCCTGGTTCTGGTGGGTACGCTTGGTGAAACGGTAGCGGCGCTCGTTGTGGCCGGTCATTACCGTCATGTCCTGCAGGTGGCAGTGACCGCCTTCCTCGCACACTGGGCAGTCGTGCGGGTGGTTGGTCATCAGCCATTCGACGACGCTGGCGCGGAACGCCTTGGACTCGTCATCGTCGATGGAGATCCAGGTGCCGTCGGAGGCAGGGGTCATGCAGGACATGACGATACGACCACGGGTGTCGTTCTCGTCGGTGTACTGCTTGACCGCACATTGCCGGCAGGCGCCGACGCTACCGAGCGCCGGGTGCCAGCAGAAATAAGGGATGTCGAGGCCGAGCGACAGACACGCCTGTAACAGGTTGTCTGCACCGTTGACTTCGAGCGCTTTGCCGTCTACGTGGATAGTGGCCATTGTTCAAAGTTCTTCGTTGGCCCGCGTGAGCGGGCGTGGCTAATGGAAATCGGTGAGCTTGTGACACGCCACGATCGACTCGGGCCTGCCGGCAAGCTGGCGAGTGGCACGGACCACCCGCCTCAATCATCTTGTTATGCGCCGACCACGATCGGCTTGGCCAGGTTGGGGCGCAGGGCATCGCCAGCCGCAGCTGGAGCGACACCGGCCTCGAACTCGGACCGGAAGTATTTGATGGCACTGCCCAGCGGCTCGACGGCACCCGGTGCGTGAGCACAGAAGGTACGGCCTGGGCCGAGGAAGTTGACCAGCCCCAGCAGCGTTTCGATGTCTTCGGCGCGGCCCTGGCCGTTCTCCAGTGCGCGCAGCATCTTCACGCTCCACGGCAGGCCGTCACGGCATGGCGTGCACCAGCCGCACGACTCGCGGGCGAAAAACTCTTCCATGTTGCGCAGCAGCGAGACCATGTTGACGCTGTCGTCGACCGCCATGGCCAGACCGGTACCCATACGGGTGCCGACCTTGGCGATGCCACCGGCGTACATCTGTGCGTCGAGGTGCTCGGGCAATAGGAAGCCGGTACCGGCGCCGCCTGGCTGCCAGCACTTGAGCTTGAAGCCGTCGCGCATGCCACCGGCGTAGTCTTCGAACAGCTCACGGGCGGTAACGCCGAACGGCAGTTCCCACAGGCCCGGGTTCTTCACTTTGCCAGAGAAGCCCATCAGCTTGGTGCCGTGGTCTTCGCTGCCCTCGCGGGCCAGCGACTTGTACCAATCGTTGCCGTTGGCGACGATGGCGGGCACGTTGCACAAGGTTTCGACGTTGTTCACGCACGTCGGCTTGCCCCACACGCCAACGGCGGCTGGGAAGGGTGGCTTGGAGCGCGGGTTGGCGCGGCGGCCTTCCAGCGAGTTGATCAGTGCGGTTTCTTCACCGCAGATGTAGCGGCCGGCACCGGTGTGCACGAACAGCTCGAAATCGAAACCGCTGCCGAGGATGTTTTTGCCCAGCAGGCCGGCGGCCTTGGCTTCATCGATGGCGCGGTTGAGGTTTTTCGCCGCGGTGGTGTATTCGCCACGCAGGAAGATGTAGCCACGGTAGGCCTTCAGGGCGCGGGCGCTGATCAGCATGCCCTCGACCAGCAGATGGGGCTGTTGCTCCATCAGCATGCGGTCCTTCCAGGTGTTCGGCTCCATTTCGTCCGCGTTGCACAGCAGGTAGCGGATGTTCATGGATTCGTCTTTGGGCATCAGGCCCCACTTCACACCAGTGGGGAAGCCTGCACCACCACGGCCCTTGAGGCCGGAGTCCTTGACGCTTTGCACGATGTCGTCGGCGGACATGTCGGCCAGTGCCTTGCGGGCAGCGGCGTAGCCGTTCTTCGACTGGTACTCGGCCAGCCAGACCGGCTCACCATCGTCACGCAGGCGCCAGGTCAGCGGGTGGGTTTCGGCCGAGCGCGCGATGCGGTTGGCCGGGCCGAAGGAAGTAATGGTCATACGTAACCCTCCAGCAGTTTGGAAACGCCAGCCGGCTGCACGTCACCGAAGGTGTCGTCGTCGATCATCAGCGCCGGGGCCTTGTCGCAGTTGCCCAGGCAGCACACCGGCAGCAGGGTGAAACGCCCGTCTGCGGTGGTCTGGCCGAGGCCGATGCCCAGCTCGCTCTGGATCTGGCTGACCACCGATTCGTGGCCGCCGATGTAGCAGACCATGCTGTCGCACACACGGATGATGTGGCGGCCAACCGGCTGGCGGAAGATCTGGCTGTAGAAGGTGGCCACACCCTCGACATCGCTGGCTGGGATGCCCAGCACTTCGCCGATGGCGTGAATGGCGCCGTCCGGCACCCAGCCACGTTCTTTCTGGACAATCTTCAGGGCTTCGATGGACGCCGCGCGCGGGTCCTCGTAGTGATGCATTTCGTGCTCGATGGCCGAGCGCTCGGTTTCGCTCAGGGCGAAACGGTCTGTCTGGATAAGCGTGCTGTTCATGCTTAGCGGTCCACGTCAGCCATAACGAAGTCGATACTGCCCAGGTACGCAATGAGGTCGGCGACCATGCTGCCTTTGATCACCGAAGGGATCTGCTGCAGGTGCGGGTAGCTCGGGGTACGGATCCGGGTGCGGTAGCTCATGGTGCCGCCATCGCTCGTCAGGTAGTAACTGTTGATGCCCTTGGTCGCCTCGATCATCTGGAACGACTCGTTGGCCGGCATGACCGGGCCCCACGAGACTTGCAGGAAGTGCGTGATCAGGGTCTCGATGTGCTGCAGGGTGCGCTCTTTCGGCGGCGGCGTGGTCAGCGGGTGGTCCGCCTTGTACGGGCCTTCCGGCATGTTGCGCAGGCACTGGTCGATGATGCGGATACTCTGGCGCATCTCTTCGACACGGACCATGCAGCGATCGTAGGCATCGCCGTTGTGGGCCAGCGGTACTTCGAACTCGAAGTTCTCGTAGCCGGAGTAAGGGCGGGCTTTGCGCAGGTCGAAGTCGCAACCGGTGGCACGCAGGCCGGCACCGGTGGTGCCCCATTCCAGGGCTTCCTTGGTGTTGTACGCGGCAACGCCAATGGTACGGCCCTTGAGGATGCTGTTCTGCAGGGCAGCCTTGGTGTATTCGTCGAGGCGCTTGGGCAGCCATTCGACGAAGTCCTTGACCAGCTTGTCCCAGCCGCGTGGCAGGTCGTGGGCAACGCCACCGATGCGGTACCAGGCCGGGTGCAGACGGAAACCGGTGATCGCTTCGATCACGGTGTAGGCGCGCTGGCGGTCGGTGAAGGTGAAGAACACCGGGGTCATGGCGCCGACGTCCTGGATGTAGGTACCCAGGAACAGCAGGTGGCTGGTGATGCGGAAGAACTCGGCCAGCATGATGCGGATCACGTCGACCTTCTGCGGCACCTGGATACCGGCCAGCTTCTCGACTGCAAGCACGTACGGCAGGTTGTTCATCACCCCGCCGAGGTAGTCGATGCGGTCGGTGTAGGGGATGAAGCTGTGCCAGGACTGGCGCTCGGCCATTTTTTCGGCACCACGGTGGTGGTAGCCGATGTCCGGTACGCAGTCGACGATCTCTTCACCGTCCAGCTGCAGGACGATACGGAAGGCACCGTGGGCCGAAGGGTGGTTCGGGCCGAGGTTGAGGAACATGTAGTCCTCGTTGGCGCCCTGACGCTTCATGCCCCAGGCTTCCGGGTTGAAGCGCGCCGATTCCTCTTCAAGCTGCTGCTTGGCCAGGGTTAGGCTGTACGGGTCGAACTCGGTGGCACGGGCCGGGTAGTCCTTGCGCAGCGGGTGACCTTCCCAGGTCGGCGGCATCATGATACGGCTCAGGTGCGGGTGGCCGGCAAAGTCGATGCCGAACATGTCCCAGACTTCGCGCTCGTACCAGTTGGCGTTCGGCCAGATACCGGTGACGGTTGGCAGGTTCAGGTCGCCTTCGCTGAGCGACACCTTGATCATCACGTCGCTGTTACGCTCGACCGACAGCAGGTGGTAGAACACGCTGAAGTCGGCGGCTGGCAGGCCGCGGCGCTGGGTGCGCAGGCGCTCGTCGACGCCGTGCAGGTCGTACAGCATGCTGTACGGTTTGGCCACGCCGCGCAGGAAGCTGAGCACTTCCTTGAGCTGGGCGCGCTTGACCCACAGCACGGGCATGCCGGTGCGGGTTTCCTGGGCGACGAATGCGTCGGCGCCAAAACGGTTGTGCAGTTCGACGACCACATCCTGGTCGTCAGCCTTGTAGGGCGGAATGAAAATAGCGTTGTCCGCTGTCATGGTCTCGGTCGCTTTGGGTCAGCGTTAAGAATGAAGCCAGGCCGCCGGCTCCTCTGGGAGCGGGCGGCAGGTCGCTGGATCAGACTTCGTCGGGGCTGCGCAGGTTGGTTACCGCAATGCGCTGTTCACGACGCAGTTCTTTCTGGGCTGGCATCTCGGCACGGTAGATGCCTTGATCACCAACCACCCAGGAAAGCGGGCGTCGTTCTTGGCCGATCGACTCCTGCAGCAGCATCAAGCCTTGCAGGAAAGCCTCGGGGCGCGGCGGGCAGCCAGGCACGTAGACGTCCACGGGGAGGAACTTGTCGACCCCCTGAACGACCGAGTAGATGTCGTACATGCCACCGGAGTTGGCGCACGAACCCATGGAGATGACCCACTTCGGCTCGAGCATCTGCTCGTACAGGCGCTGGATGATCGGCGCCATTTTGACGAAGCAGGTGCCGGCGATGACCATGAAGTCGGCCTGACGCGGCGATGCCCGGATGACTTCGGCGCCGAAGCGGGCGATGTCGTGGGGCGCCGTGAAGGCCGTGGTCATTTCCACGTAGCAGCAGGACAGGCCGAAGTTGTACGGCCAGAGGGAGTTCTTGCGACCCCAGTTGACCGCGCCACGCAGCACATCTTCGAGTTTCCCCATGTAGATGTTCTTGTGGACCTGGTCTTCGAGTAGCTGGTCGGTGACGGTTTCCCGATCACCTACCGGGTACTGCTCGTTGGGCGCATCCGGATCGATTCTGGTGAGATTGTATTGCATTGCCAAAGCCTCATTGTTTCAGCTTCGCTTGCCGCTTGCGGCGACCTTCGGGTGCCCAGTCAAGAGCTCCGACGCGCCATAGGTAGACAAGACCAGCCAACAGAATTGCTATGAAAACGAGTGCTTCGACGAATCCGGTCCAGCCGCTTTCGCGGACGGACACAGACCATGCATACAGGAAGAGGGCTTCGATATCGAAGATCACGAACAGCATCGCGACCAGATAGAATTTGGCGGACAGGCGCAGGCGGGCGCTGCCGACGGGCAGCATGCCGGATTCGAAGGGTTCGTTCTTGGCGCGGCCCCAAGCCTTGCTACCGAGCAGGCTGGAGAGGCCGAGCATGAAGGCACACAGGCCGACGACACCCAGAAGGAAAATGGCAAAGCCCCAGTTGTGGGCGATGAGTCCTGCCGAATCGGACATGCTAGAGATCCTTATACAGAGACCCAGCTCTGCAGTCTGAAATAAGTAGAGCGGCGACGTGGTGTCGCAGGTGCAGTGACCAAATGTCGCAGCTGAATCAATCGGGCTGATTTTATGGGTAAACCCGGTGCAAGTAAAATTTCCGTTGCAAATTTATTCGTAGGATTTAGAACAAAACCCGCTCCTAACTGGCTGAAACCCTTGAGATTCGGGCATTGCGTACGGTTTTGTTAATTATGTTTCTTGCGACTGGTAACGAATTACCAACTTCGTAATGATAATTAATATCATCTAAGCTGATGCCTTCTAATTTGGCTCTTCTGCGCCTTGTAAAGTTCATCTGCAGATTCCCCCTACTTGTAAATGCGAAAGACTCGTGTTCTAGCAGCTTCCGACGCTGCGCGCACCGCTCTGGGTCAATACTTTATCGGTTGAGTCATGATGGGCTGACGAAGCGATTGCCCACTGGCCGAGCCAGTAGGCGAGGATGATCAGGTAGGGCGCTGCAGCGAACGGGCTGACGAAGCGGTCGATGCCGATCAGGCTATCGGAAAATACGAACAGGCAGGCGCCGAGCGCAGCGACTCCACCGCAGGCCACGGCGCGCCAGAGCATGGCGCTGATGGCCAGGGCGTAGGCCGACACCGGAAGCAATAGCGGGCCAAGACCGTGGCTGGCAAGGACGCCGAACAGGCTGATACCGATGATGGCGCTCGCCACCAGTGCCGGCAGGGCGGGGCGCAACGTCCTGCCGCAATAGGCGCGCAGGTAGGCGAGGTGGGCGCAGAGGAAGGCGGCCAGGCCGAACACGAACAGGTCGGCTGGGATCGCCAGGAGGATGTCGCCGAGTGCCGAGAAGGCCAGGCCGATGGTGATCCAGCGACGGTAGGGTGTGGCGGGGGCGGTGTATAGCCAGGCAATCATTACCAAGACTGGAATGGGCTTGGCCAGCAGACCGAGCACGGCGTTGTCGCTGGCCAGTGCATATATATAGAGGGCAGCGGCGGCTAAGGCGAGAGTCATCAGGTGGCTTGGACGGGGCATGGGCAGTCCTTGCTGCTGGGCTGCCACAAGCATAGCCCTGATCCTGGGAATTGCAGGTCTATCACCGCGCCTGTGGGAGCGGGCGTGCCCGCGAAGAGGCCGGAACAGGAAAAAGAAAGGCCCGGGGCTTTCGCAAGCCCCGGGCCTCTGTCAGCAACCCACTATCAATGGAACTGCTCTTCCTCGGTCGAACCGGTCAGTGCAGTCACCGACGAAGCGCCACCCTGGATCACGGTGGTCATGTCGTCGAAGTAGCCGGTGCCGACTTCCTGCTGGTGCGCCACGAAGGTGTAGCCCTTGCTGGCATCGGCGAATTCCTGCTCCTGCAGCTTCACGTAGGCGGTCATGTCGTTGCGGGCGTAGTCGTGCGCCAGGTTGAACATGCCGTGCCACATGTTGTGGATGCCGGCCAGGGTGATGAACTGGTGCTTGTAGCCCATGGCCGACAGCTCGCGCTGGAACTTGGCGATGGTCGCGTCGTCCAGGTTTTTCTTCCAGTTGAAGGAAGGCGAGCAGTTGTACGACAGGATCTGGTCCGGGTACTCCTTCTTGATCGCTTCGGCGAAGCGGCGGGCCTCGTCCAGGTCCGGCTTGGCGGTTTCGCACCAGATCAGGTCGGCGTATGGGGCGTAGGCCAGGCCGCGGGCGATGGCCTGGTCGAGGCCGGCACGCACCTTGTAGAAGCCTTCACGGGTACGCTCGCCGATCACGAACGGCTGATCGTACGGGTCGCAGTCGCTGGTCAGCAGGTCGGCGGCGTTGGCGTCGGTACGTGCCAGGATGATGGTCGGCACGCCCGATACGTCGGCAGCGAGGCGCGCGGCCACCAGCTTCTGTACGGCTTCCTGGGTCGGTACCAGTACTTTGCCACCCATGTGGCCACATTTTTTCACCGAGGCCAGCTGGTCTTCGAAGTGCACGCCGGCGGCGCCTGCTTCGATCATGTTCTTCATCAGCTCGTAGGCGTTCAGCACGCCACCGAAACCGGCTTCGGCATCAGCCACGATCGGCGCGAAGTAATCGATGTAGCCTTCGTCGCCTGGGTTCTTGCCGGCTTTCCACTGGATCTGGTCGGCGCGGCGGAACGAATTGTTGATGCGCTTGACCACGGTCGGTACCGAGTCGACCGGGTACAGCGACTGGTCAGGGTACATGGACTCGGCCGAGTTGTTGTCAGCGGCCACTTGCCAGCCGGACAGGTAGATGGCCTGGATGCCGGCCTTGACCTGTTGTACTGCCTGGCCGCCGGTCAGGGCGCCCATGCAGTTGACGAAATCTTTTTCTGGGCGGAAGGATGGGTGGGCACCCTGGGTGACCAGCTTCCACAGCTTTTCTGCACCCAGGCGGGCCAGGGTGTGCTCCGGCTGAATGGAGCCACGCAGGCGAACGACATCGGCGGCGGTGTAGGTACGGGTCACGCCTTTCCAGCGCGGGTTCTCGGCCCAGTCTTTCTCGAGGGCTGCAATTTGCTGTTCGCGTGTCAGTGCCATGGAAATAAACCTCGTCGCATCGATCTTGGGTTAATTGTGCTGATGCTCGGGGCCGATCAGGGACCTGGCGGCTGTCCTGTCCGGGGGAGTGCGGCGGCGAACGCGAAGGCTCGAAGGGGAAGGAGATGCAGGCCAGGCGCAAGTGTGCTCCGGCAGGTTGGCTCGTGGTTGCCTTGCTGCGGTGCTACGCGATTGCCAGAACTGCGGTGATGCGCTTCCGTCCCTCGGGACAACTTCTTCGTTGCAGTCGCAATCCCGTCGAACCGCCTTTTGGGCCGTATAGACACGAGGCGCCTCCAGGGGTGGGAGGAGAACGCCTCGAAGGCCCTTGCCAGGGCCCCTGATTAGCGGGAGCGAGGCCATCATGCCCTTGGCCAAAAGACCCTGTCAACGATTTTGTAGTGCTTTTTTTGGCTTACTACATCTTTGGTCTCATGCGACTCGGCGGTCAGTTTCAAGGCCGTTGGTCGAGGCCTTGAATTACCTGGGATCAGTCCAGAAGGTCGACTTTGACACGCAATGTCATGTTTTCGCCCCGTTGCGTGCTGTAAGTGCGACTTGACGGGTTGCGGTCGGCTTGGCTCTGCTGGTTGTAGCCGGCCAGAGTGATCCACTCGCCAAGCCGCCCGCTGATTGTCGTGTCGGTACTTTGCACTTTCACTACATCGGCACGTTCCTGGCTCATTCGGTCGTTATTGGTGCTTATTTGCAGATGAACGGTATCGCCGCTCAGGCTCGGTGTGACGTAGAAACCCTGAGTAACATTGCGGTATTCGGTGTTGCTCTGGATGCGGCCGTAGCCGTCGGTGCTGGTGCTGGTGATCGGGATGCTCTGGCCGATCTGGATCAGCGCGGGCTGGCCTTCGCTGGCCTGGATCTGCTGCAAGCCGCCGTCGCGGTTGCTGGTGCCGTAGCGGATGACCTGGCCGTTGCCGCGGGTGTCCTGGTAGTTGCTGTCATTGTTATCGACGCTGATCAGCAGGCGCTTGGGCGTGGTGTCCAGCTGTTGCAGCAGGGCACGCAGGTCGTCGATACGCTCGGGGCTGGCGTTGACGATCAATTTGTTCTCAAAGGCGCTGACCGTGCCATCGCGGCCGATGAAGGCCTGGGCGGCAGGCAGCAGTTCGGCGCTGCTGCGATGCTGCAGGGGCACCACCTCGGTGGCGGCCTGGGCGGTGAGGCTCGCGGCCAGCAGCAGGGCAGTGAAGAGGGGGCGTAGCGGCATGTCCGTGATCTCCGCGGGTGGAATCAACATGATGGCAAATTTGTCAGCAGTTTGCCGTGCCTGGATCACAGCTACCCGTCTGCATGGCTGCCATGGAAGGGGGCAAGGGTGTTTTATCTGCTTTTATCTTGTAGGCTATAAATTATAGTTAGAGCGATAATTGAGGATAATGGCATGTCTCCCTCCCGTCCGCTGCTGCGTCGCGATCAGTTGGCCATGGCCCTGGCCCAAGACCTGGCCGGCGAATCGCTGGTCGATTACAGCTCGGGTATGTTCCTGGCTGCGCCTCGGCGTACCGGCAAAAGTACCTTCCTCAACAACGACTTCATCCCCGAATGCGTGCAGCGTGGCTGGCTACCGGTGTATGTCGACCTGTGGTCGGACCGCGACGCCGCCCCGGCCGACCTGATCAGCGGCGCGATCGGCACCGCGCTGGGCGGTTTCGAGAGTGCGCTGGCCAAGGCCGCGAAAAAAGCGGGCATCGACAAGATCAACCTGCTGCGTACCCTCAGCTGGGACTTCACTCGCCCACAACTGCCCGCCGGTACCACTCTGGCTCAGGCGCTGGCGGTGCTGCACCAGGTGTCTGGGCAGATGGTGGTCCTGATCATCGATGAAGCGCAGCACGCGCTCAACAGTGAAGACGGCCTCAATGCCATGTTTGCCCTCAAGGCCGCGCGCGACCACCTCAACCGGGGTGACCGGCCGGACGGTCTGCGCCTGGTGTTCACCGGTTCCAGCCGGGACAAGCTCGCCAACCTGGTGCTCAAGAGCAAGCAGCCGTTCTTCGGTGCCAGCATTACCCCGTTCCCTTTGCTTGGGCGCGAGTACGTCGGCTTCATCACCGAACTGTGGAACCGCCGCTTGGCCGACAGTAACCAGTTCAAGGCCGAGGACCTGGAGTACGCCTTCGAGTTGGTGGGGCGGCGGCCAGAAATGCTCAACAAGTTGCTGGCCGAGGTCAGCGTAGGTCTGGGCGAGGCGGCCAACCTGGGCGAGTTGTTGCGCACCGGCGCGCTCAATCACCAGGCTGGGGTGTGGAGTGATTACGAGAGTGCCTGGAATGAGCTGTCACCTCTGCAACAGGCAGTGCTTGAGATCATGGCCGAGCGTGCGCAGGGGCGGCAGCCGTTCTCGCCGTTCACCGAACAGACCTTGATTGATGTCGCACGCAAGCTGGAGCAGGTCGGGGCCGACGTCAACGCCAGCACGCCCAACGTGCAGAAGGCCCTAGATGCTCTGCGCGACAAGGAACTGGTGTGGAAGGCCAACCGTGGCGAGTACGCCCTGGAGGACGCATCAATGGCGCAATGGCTGACCCGCACAGGCCGATGACACGGCTTACGGTGGCCGCTCTCAGACAAATTCCGTAACATCGCGCCCCTTGTTTTTCGTACCGTCCGCCTGGACAGCACCACAGGATGCCCATGAAACCCGCCCGACTTCGCGCCGACCTGCTCGCCGGCCTGACCACCTCGTTCGCCCTGGTGCCCGAGTGCATCGCCTTTGCCCTGGTGGCCCACCTCAACCCCTTGATGGGCCTGTATGGCGCCTTCATCATCTGCACCCTGACGGCGTTGTTCGGTGGTCGCCCGGGCATGATTTCCGGAGCCGCAGGCTCCATGGCGGTGGTCATCGTCGCCTTGGTGGTGCAACACGGTGTGCAATACCTGCTGGCCACGGTGCTGCTGGGTGGGGTGGTGATGATCCTGTTCGGTCTGCTGCGCCTGGGCAAGCTGGTGCGGTTGGTGCCGTACCCGGTGATGCTTGGCTTCGTCAACGGCCTGGCCATCGTCATCGCCATGGCCCAGCTCGAGCATTTCAAGGAGGGTGAGCACTGGCTCAGCGGTGCACCGCTGTACCTGATGATCGGCCTGGTGGCGCTGACCGTGCTGGTTGTCTACGTGCTGCCCAAACTGACCCGTGCAGTGCCGCCGGCGTTGGTGGCGATCCTCGGGGTTGGCCTGCTGGTGTACCTGCTCGACCTGCCGACCCGTACTCTTGGCGACATGGCGCACATTGCCGGTGGGCTGCCGCAGTTGGCCTTGCCATCGGTGCCGTGGAACCTGGAAACCCTGAAGATCATCGCCCCGTACGCGGTGCTGATGGCCATGGTCGGCCTGCTGGAAACCCTGCTGACCCTCAACCTCACCGATGAAATCACCGAGAGCCGCGGCTACCCGGACCGCGAATGCTTGGCCCTGGGGGCGGCCAACATGATCTCCGGCCTGTGCGGTGGCATGGGCGGCTGCGCGATGATCGGCCAGACCGTGATCAACCTCAGTTCCAACGGCCGTGGCCGGTTGTCGGGCGTGGTGGCCGGGGTGATGATCCTGCTGTTCGTATTGTTCCTGTCGCCACTGATCGAGCGCATTCCGCTAGCGGCGCTGGTCGGGGTGATGTTCGTGGTGGCTCAGCAGACCTTCGCCTGGGCTTCGCTGCGGGTGCTGCACAAGGTGCCGGTGAGCGATGTGCTGGCGATCATCGCGGTGACTGTGGTGACAGTGTTCACCGATCTGGCTATGGCGGTGCTGTTCGGTATCGTCATCGCGGCGGTGAACTTTGCTTGGCAGCATGCCCGCGAGCTGTACGCCGACAGCCACGAGGACGCGGAAGGGGGCAAGCATTACCAGGTGCATGGCACGCTGTTCTTTGCCTCGACCGCGCCGTTTCTCAACCAGTTCGACCCGGCCAATGACCCGGCCAAGGTCACGCTGGATTGCCGGCATTTGAGCTTTGTCGATTATTCGGCGATCGCTGCGTTGCAGACCCTGCGTGAGCGTTATGCCAAGGCAGGCAAGCATCTGCGCGTGGTGCACTTGTCGGAGCGCTGCAAGAAGCTGCTGAAGCGGGCTGGCGAGCAGCACTGACTATTTGGGCTCTCATTGCCGGCCTCTTCGCGGGGCAAGCCCGCTCCTACAAAGATCGCATATCCCTTGTAGGAGCGGGCTTGCCCCGCGAAGAGGCCGGTACAGGAAAACCGCTTATTCCCCGCGGTTCTTCTTGACGATGGCATCGGCAATGCTAGCCGGTGCCTCGGCATACCGGGTGAACTCCATTGAGAAGCTGGCCCGCCCCTGAGTCATCGAACGCATCGACGTGGCATAGCCAAACATCTCACCCAACGGCACCTCGGCGCGGATCACCTTGCCGGCCGGCGTCTCGTCACCGTCCTGGATCATGCCCCGACGCCGGCTCAAGTCGCCGAGGATATCGCCCTGATACTCCTCCGGCGTCACCACCTCGACTTTCATCACCGGCTCCAGCAACACCGCGCCGCCTTTCTGCGACAGCTGCTTGGTGGCCATGGACGCGGCGATCTTGTAGGCCATTTCGTTGGAGTCGACGTCATGGTAGGACCCGTCGAACACCGCTGCCTTGAGATTGATCAGCGGATAGCCGGCCAGCACGCCGTTCTTCATCTGCTCCTCGATGCCTTTCTGGATCGCCGGGATGTACTCGCGTGGTATCACGCCACCGACGATATCGTTGATGAACTCCAGGCCTTCCTTGCCTTCATCGCCGGGGGCGAAGCGGATCCAGCAGTGGCCGTACTGGCCGCGCCCGCCGGACTGGCGAACGAAGCGGCCTTCGATCTCGCAGGTGTTGCGGATCTTCTCGCGGTAGGCCACCTGCGGCTTGCCGATGTTGGCCTCGACATTGAACTCGCGGCGCATGCGGTCGACGATAATGTCCAGGTGCAGTTCGCCCATGCCCGAGATGATGGTCTGGCCGGTTTCTTCATCGGTGCGCACGCGAAATGACGGGTCTTCCTGCGCCAGCTTGCCCAGGGCGATACCCATCTTCTCCTGGTCGGCCTTGGTCTTCGGCTCCACCGCGACCGAGATCACCGGGTCGGGGAAGTCCATCCGTTCGAGGATGATCGGCTTGTCCATGTCGCACAGGGTGTCGCCGGTGGTGACGTCCTTCATGCCGATCAGGGCGGCGATGTCGCCGGCGCACACGTCCTTGATCTCGGCACGCTGGTTGGCATGCATCTGCACCATGCGGCCGATGCGTTCCTTCTTGCCTTTCACCGAATTGAGCACGGCGTTGCCTGAACTGAGCACGCCGGAATACACCCGGGCAAAGGTCAGGGTGCCGACGAAGGGGTCGGTGGCGATCTTGAAGGCCAGGGCAGAGAAGGGCTCCTTGTCGTCGGCGTGACGTTCCAGGTGCTTGTCTTCGTCGTCCGGGTCGGTGCCCTTGATTGCCGGGATTTCCGAAGGGGCGGGCAGGTAGTCGATCACCGCGTCGAGCATCAGCGGTACGCCCTTGTTCTTGAACGACGAGCCGAGAATGGTCGGGACGATTTCATTGGCGATGGTGCGCTGGCGCAACGCTGCCTTGATTTCATCGACACTCAGCTCCTCGCCTTCGAGGAACTTGCTTAGCAGCTCGTCATTGGCTTCGGCAGCGGCCTCGACCATATGCGCGCGCCATTCGTCGGCCAGTGCCTGCAACTCGGCAGGAATGGCCTCTTCGCGGTAGCTGGTGCCGTTGTCCGCGTCATTCCAGTAGATCGCCTTCATCTTCACCAGGTCGATCTGGCCGATGAAGTTCTCCTCGCTGCCGATGGCCAGCTGGATCGGTACCGGGTGGTGGCCCAGGCGCTGGTCGATCTGCTTGACCACGCGCAGGAAGTCCGCGCCCTGGCGGTCCATCTTGTTGATGTAGGCCAGGCGTGGCACGTGGTATTTGTTGGCCTGGCGCCAGACCGTCTCGGATTGCGGCTCGACGCCGTCGGCGCCGCTGAACACCACCACCGCGCCATCGAGCACGCGCAGTGAGCGCTCCACCTCGATGGTGAAGTCGACGTGGCCGGGGGTATCAATGATGTTGAACCGGTATTTGTGATCGAACTGTTTGGTCGAGCCTTGCCAGAAGGCCGTGGTCGCCGCGGAGGTGATGGTGATGCCGCGTTCCTGTTCCTGGGCCATCCAGTCCATGGTCGCGGCGCCATCGTGCACCTCGCCCATCTTGTGGTTGACCCCGGTGTAGAACAGGATGCGTTCGGTGGTGGTGGTCTTGCCGGCGTCCACGTGGGCGACGATGCCGATATTGCGGTACAGCTCGATGGGCGTTGTACGGGCCATGGCGGACTACCTGCGGATGGGCGGATTCTCCCACGTTAGCAGACAGGCAGAATCCTGCCGTGCCGCCGGGCCGTCAGTCAGCCTGGGCTTGCAGCATCCACTGGCCGTCGACTTCGCGGGCCAGGCCGCTGGCCGGCAGCAGGGCCAGCAGACGCTCGTGCAGGGCGGCTTCGGTGAAGGTCTTGAGGGTGCCGAGGTCCAGCGCGCCGATCAGGCTGAGGTCGGCCTTGGTGTATGACAGCCAGGCCTTCTTCAGCACTTGGGCGACGTCGCTGCCGGCGGTGCTGGCAAAGCGTCGGTGCCAAGGGCGGCCTTCGAAGGTGAAGCTGTGGGCGTGGCTGTAGCTGCTTTCGTCACTGCCTTCGGCGCAGCGGTAGCAGCGGCACGGGCCTTCGCCAAAAGCGTTGCGCAGGTAGCTGTTGAAGTCCACGACGGGCTTGAGGGTCAGGCGTTTGTCGACCTCGAACAGGTCGGCGATCAGGGGTTCTTCGGCGCTCACTCAGGTGTCCTCGTGTGGTATGGCGTGCATCGGCGGGCACCCTAACAGATCGGGGCAGCTTTTGCAGGCCTGGCCTCTTCGCGGGGCAAGCCCGCTCCTACAAGGACCCGGTGATCCTGTAGGAGCGGGCTTGCCCCGCGAAGAGGCCGGTAGAGACAACAGAGGGCGCCTGCCGTACTCTACGCGCCCATAAATCCAGACACCCGTTCGAGGTAACCCCGTTTGAGCACCAAGTACCCTTATACCGCCACCGTGACCATCAGCGCCGAAGACCGCGGCGGTGACACCGAAGCCTCGGAAAACACGGGCATGCGCGTCGGTCTGGAAGCGGTGACCGAAACCCTGAAGAAGGTGCATTTCGTCGGTACGCTCGCGGCCCCCGAGAAAAACGCCACGCACATCTGCGTGACCCTGGAAAACGGCCTGACCTACTACGGCCCGATCGTCAACGGCCACGCCGAACTCGAAGGCGGCTGGATCGCCTTTGAGTCCGACATGCTCACCCCTGAAGAACTGGGCCTGTAAGCCCCGATTCAGTTCAGCTCGGCCAGGCACTGCTCGAGGATATCCAGCCCCTCCTCGAGCACCTCGGCCTCGATGGTCAGCGGTGCCAGCAAGCGAATGATGTGCCGCGCCTTGCCGCTGGGCATCAGCAGCAGCCCCTTGGCCCGCGCCGCTTCCATCACCTTGGCCAACTGGGCCGGCGCCGGGTTGCCGTCGACGTTGACCAACTCGATGCCGCGCATGGCGCCGGTACCGGTCAAGCGGCCGATGTACGGGCTGAGGTGTGAGGCCTTCCAGCGGGCGTGACGGCCAACGATCGCTTGCTCCTGGCGTTCACCCCAGGTGGCGACGTTCTCGTCGGTCATCTGTGTCAGGCTCGCCAGCGCCGCAGCACACGCGATCGGGTTGCCCGAATAGGTACCGCCCAAGCCGCCTTTGGGCAGTGCCGCCATCAAATCCTGACGCCCGACCACGGCGCCCAGCGGCATGCCGCCGGCGATGCTTTTTGCCAGCAGCAGCAGGTCCGGTTCGATCCCAAGGCGCGGGAAGGCGAAGCGTTGGCCGGTGCGGCCGAAGCCGGACTGGATCTCGTCGATGATGATCAGGATCCCGCGCTCGTCGCAGAAGCGCCGCAGCGCCTGGGCAAAAGCCGGGTCAAGGGCCAGGAAACCGCCTTCGCCTTGCACCGGCTCGAAGATGAACGCTGCCACGTCCTCTACCGCCAGCTCGACGCTGAACAGGCGGTCCATGGCCTTGAGTGCCTGCTCGCAGGTGACGCCGGTATCGGCGCTGGGGTAGGGCAGGTGGTAAACCGGCCCCGGCAGTTCGCCAACCTTTTGCTTGTACGGCGCGACCTTGCCATTGAGGTTCAGGGTGGCCAGGGTGCGGCCGTGGAAGCCGCCGTCGAAGGCGATGATGGCGCGTTTGCCGGTAGCGCCGCGGGCGACCTTCAGGGCGTTTTCCGCTGCTTCCGCGCCACTGTTGGTGAGCATGCCGGCCAGTGGGTAGCTGACCGGAACGAACTGGCGCAAGCGCTCCATCAGCTCCAGGTACGGGCCATGGGGGGCGGCGTTGAAGGCGTAGTGGGTCAGGCGGCTGGCCTGGGCCTGAATCGCTTCGACCACGGCCGGGTTGCAATGGCCCAGGTTGAGCACGCCGATACCGCCGACGAAGTCGATATAACGTTTGCCGTCGGTGTCCCAGACTTCGGCATTGCGGCCATGGGAAAGTGTGATCGGATGAACGATGGCAATGGATTGGCTGATACTTTCCAGATTCATGGGCACGCAGACCTTGTTCGAGTTTCTTAATATCCAAGCGCGCCACGCTATTATTCCGCAAACGAATTATTCGATTGCGATCATTCCCTAGATTCGCGAACTCCATTGATCGTCTTCGGCGACACGCTCGCGGATCCATTGCACGAAGGCCTTGACCTTGGGCACTTCAGCGGCGTGTTCGGCGTGGGCAATGAAGTGCCGGCCGTTGCTTGCCACCGGGTGGTCCCAGGCCACCACCAGCTTGCCTTCGCTCAGTTCCTCAGCCACCAGGTAGCGCGGAATCAGGGCGATGCCACACCCGGCAATGGCGGCCCGGATGCACAGGTAGAACGTGTCGAAGCGCGGCCCGTGGTAGCTGTTCTGGCTATGCAGGCCCAACCCCAGAAACCACTCGTGCCACGCCTCCGGCCGTGATGCGCACTGCAACAGCCGGTGTTCGGTGAGCGCCTCGGCGCTGTCGAAACGGTGCCGGGCCAGCAGCTCGGGCGCGCACACGGGCACCACTTCCTCGCTGAACAGCTCGATGCAAGTGGCCCCCGGCCAGGTGCCCTGGCCGAAGAAGAAGGCGATATCGGCCTTGGCCTGCACCAGGTCGAACGGCTCCAGCTCATTGCGGATATCCAGGTGGATGCGCGGGTGGCGGTCGCCGAAGCCCTTGAGCCTGGGCACCAGCCAGCGCGCGCCGAAGGTCGGCTGGGTAGCGATGCGCAGCACTTCGGTCTCGTCACCGTAGCTGAGGATGTAACGGCTGGAGATGTCGATCTGAGTGAGGATCTTGTTCACCTCGGTGAGGTACAGCGCGCCGGCCGGGGTCAGGTGCAGGCGCCGGCGAATCCGCTGGAACAGCGAGTGCGAGAGCATGTCCTCAAGCTGCGCGACCTGTTTGCTGACAGCGCTCTGGGTCAGGTGCAGCTCCTGCGCTGCGCGGGTGAAGCTCAGGTGCCGGGCGGCGGCTTCGAAGCACTGCAGGGCGGTGGTCGAGGGCATCAGGCGTTTGGACATGGCAGGCGCGTACCGAGCAAAAAAGGAAGAAGTTCATTCCGTAACGGAATCATGTGCTTCGAAAAGGTCGTTTGTTGACCTTGCCCTATAGATTAATACTGACCTCGATCAACGATTACAACCGGTACGTCGAAGAGGAGGAAAGTGCGCGACCGGCGACATAAAACAACAACAACGAGCACTACGACTTACAAGAATTCTGCTCCAACTTTCAGCCGTCGACGGCATCACGACCGCGCGCCGGCCGACCCATTCGAGGGTTCTCCATGGCTTCGCTACACAACAACAAACAGCGTTCCTTGCAGCACGGTCTGACCTCGCGTCAGGTGTCCATGATTTCCATTGCCGGGATTATCGGTGCCGGCCTGTTCATCGGTTCTTCCAACGCCATCGCCACTGCCGGCCCGGCCATCCTCATCTCCTACGCCATGACCGGCTTGCTGGTGCTGCTGGTGATGCGCATGCTGGGCGAAATGGCCATTGCCAACCCCAACAGCGGTTCGTTCTCCACGTACGCCTCCGAGGCCATCGGCCCCTGGGCCGGCTTCACCATCGGCTGGTTGTACTGGTGGTTTTGGGTATTGATCATTCCGGTCGAGGCCATCGCCGGTGCAGACATCCTGCATGCCTACTTCCCGGGCGTGCCGTCCTGGCTGTTCGCCTTCCTGATCATGGTCCTGCTGTCGGGCAGCAACCTGGTCAGCGTGAAAAACTTCGGTGCGTTCGAGTACTGGTTCGCGCTGGTCAAGGTGGTCGCGATCATCGCCTTCATCGGGGTCTGCAGCCTGGCCGTGTTCGGCTTCTGGCCGCTGGCCGAGGTGTCCGGCATCAGCCGCCTGTGGGATAACGGCGGGTTCATGCCCAACGGCTTTGGCACCGTACTCGGTGGCGTGCTGATCACCATCTTCTCGTTCTTCGGCGCGGAGATCGTCACCATTGCCGCCGACGAAACCGCCAACCCGAAAGACAAGATCCGCCGCGCCACCAACCTGGTGGTGTACCGCATCGCTATCTTCTACCTGGCGTCGATCTTCCTGGTGGTGTCCCTGGTGGCCTGGAACGACCCTAGCCTCAAAGCGGTAGGTTCGTTCCAGCGCGTGCTGGAGGTGCTGAACGTGCCGGGCGCCAAGTTGCTGGTCGACCTGGTGGTGCTGGTAGCGGTGACCAGCTGCATGAATTCCGGCCTGTACACGGCTTCGCGGATGCTCTATTCGCTGGGCGCCCGAGGCCAGGCGCTGAGCATGACCAAGCGCATTTCCGGTGCCGGCGTGCCGACCGTGGCGGTGATCCTCTCGACCCTGGCCGGCTTCGTCGGTTGCTTCGTCAACTATGTGCTGCCGGGCAAGGTCTTCGGTTTCCTGCTGTCCACCACTGGCGCCATTGCCTTGCTGGTGTACCTGGTGATCGCGGTGTCGCAGCTGCGCATGCGCGCCCGGGCCGAGCGTGAAGGGCGCCCGCTGGAGCTGAAGATGTGGCTGTTCCCATGGCTGACCTGGCTGGTGATCGGCACCATCGTCATGGTCCTGGGCTACATGCTGTTCAGCGATGCCTACCGCTATGAGACGCTGATGACCGCCGGGGTGACGCTGTTCATCCTGCTGGTGTCGCTGACTCAGAAGGGCGGCAAGGTGGTTGCCCAGCCGGCTTGAGGTTTCTGCTTTAATGGGGGCGTTTCGCGCCCCCATTCCAACAAGCACAAGGCTGCGTATGAACGATTACTCCCTTTCCCTACAGGCCCTTGCTGCCCCCGAAGGCACCTGCTTCGGCTGCGGTTGCTCCCATCCCTCCGGCCTGCACCTGCAAAGCCACTGGGATGCCGATGGTATTCACCTGCTGTGCCGGCACTCACCCGACAGCACCTACATCGGCTGGCCCGGCCTGGTCTATGGCGGCCTGCTGGCCATGCTGGTCGACTGCCATTCGAACTGGACCGCCATGGCCTACCACTACCGCGCCGAAGGCCGCGAGGCGGGCAGCCTGCCCCGCATCGACTGTGTTACCGGCAGCCTCGGGCTGAATTACCTCAAGCCCACGCCAATGGGCGTAGAGCTGCTGCTCAAGGCGCGTGTGGAAGGCGAGGTCGGGCGCAAGACTCGGGTCATCTGCGAGGTCTGGGCGGGCGATGTGCTGACGGTCAGCGCCGACTCGGTGTTCGTGCGGGTGGACACCGAAAAACTCAAGCTCAAGGCGCATGGTCAGGCGTAGCTGGGTATGACACTTCAAAGTCCCAGCACTGAACCTGGACCTTTTCATCATCATGATTCCAGATGAACTCGAACTCTCCTTTTAACGAGCACTGGTCGAAATCGATCGATTCAAGCGTGAACTTACCGTTTTCAATTGGCTGGACATCAAGATTGTAGAGACCGAACTCGATAAGTAGACAGTCTTTACGACCCTCGTCGCGATCAAGTTGGTATGTGCCATTGCGCGGTGCATTCTGGCCCGTCAAGCGCAGCCAGTATTGAGGTTGCTGATGGTGCTCTTCACTGATAGCTTCGATGTCGAAGCCGTCCTCCCACCAGTCTTGCCGATAAACTCTAAGTTGCGCTGGCGAGGTTCTTGTCCGTCCATTGAGCATCAGGTTGATTTCGAGTGGCTTGGGCATGGTCCGTTCCCCTGGGGCCAGCACACCAATGTGCTGTGCCTATAGCTCGACGATATGACTAGAGCGTAGGGGCGTCTACTGGCAGAAATGTCAGGTATAGGCAGTACTGCGCAGACTCTTGCGCAACACAGAGCAATTTCCTTGCAATGACAAGTTCCACTCTTGCAGGGACTAAGCTTGTCCGATCTGACCTGAAAATCCCCGCCCTGAGGTGTGGTCTTGGGTCTCGAAAGGGCTGCGAAGCAGCCCCTGCAATATGTGCAACAACGCTGAGATCCTGGGACCGCTATGCGGCCCATTCGCGGCACAAGGCCGCTCCTACAAGGCCCGTGTTTCCATTTAGAAAATCTGGTTCAGCAGCCAGTACAGGCTGCCGGCCAACAGCATCGCTGCCGGCAGGGTCAGCACCCACGCCATCAGCAGGTTGACCAGCGTGCGCGTCTGAACCCCCGAGCCGTTGGCGACCATGGTCCCGGCCACCCCCGAGCTCAGCACGTGGGTGGTCGACACCGGCAGCCCGAACATGTCCGCCGCACCGATGGTGCACATGGCAACCACTTCCGCTGAGGCGCCCTGGGCATAGCTCAGGTGGGTCTTGCCGATCTTCTCGCCCACCGTCACCACGATCCGTTTCCAGCCGACCAGGGTGCCCAGGCCCAAGGCGATGGCCACGGCCACCTTGACCCAGAGCGGGATGTAGCGGGTGGCATCGTCCAGTTGCGTCTTGAACAACAGCACATGGCTGTGGGTGTCGGCGTCGAACGCCACCAGCTGTTTCTTCTCGATCAGGCGGATGGTTTCGCTGGCCAGGTACATGTCGTTGCGCACATTGGCCATGGCTTCGGCTGGCACGCGCTTCAGTGAGCCGTAGCCTTTGACCTGGTCACCGATCATGCCGGTGAGCGCGGCCAGTGCCGGCACCAGTTGCGGGTTGGCCTTGGGCTCGGCGATGAAGGCGGTCAGCGCCTGGCGCGGGTTGGCGGGGGCCGGCCCGGGCGCCGTATGTACCAATGCCTGACGAGTCACTTCGGCAACGGCGGAGAACTGCAGCGCCTGCTCGCTGGGCATGGTCTTGTTCAGGGCGTAGGCCATCGGCAAGGTGCCCACCAGGATCAGCATGATCAGCCCCATGCCTTTCTGCCCGTCATTGGAGCCGTGCGCGAAGGAGACACCCGTGCAGGTCAGGATCAGAACGCCGCGGATCCACCAAGGTGGCGGCGTGCGGCCTTCTGGCGCCTGGTACAGCTCCTTGCGCTTGACCAGCGCGCGCAGCGCTAGCAGCAACAAGGCGGCGCAGGCAAAGCCGATCAGCGGCGAGAACAGCAGGGCATAGCCAACTTTACTGGCCTGGGCCCAGTCGACCCCGCTGGTGCCGTCGCGCCCGTGCATCAGCGCGTTGGCCACGCCGACACCGATGATCGAGCCGATCAACGTGTGCGAAGAGGACGCCGGCAACCCCAGCCACCACGTGCCGAGGTTCCAGATGATTGCCGCCAGCAGCAAGGCGAAAACCATGGCAAAGCCAGCCGTGGAACCGACCTGTAGAATCAGCTCTGCCGGCAGCAGGGCGATGATGCCGAACGCCACCGCGCCGCTGGAAAGCAGTACGCCCAGAAAGTTGCACAACCCGGACCAGACCACCGCCACTGGTGCCGGTAGCGAATGGGTGTAGATCACCGTGGCTACCGCGTTGGCGGTGTCATGGAAACCGTTGACGAATTCGAAACCCAGGGCAATCAGCAGTGCCAGGCCCAGCAGCAGAAAGGGCGTGACAGTGGTGATCACCGTGCCGCTGGCGGTTACGTCCTGCTTGAGGCTCCAGGCGGTGTAGGCGATACCGGCCAGCAGCAGGCCGAAGAACAGCACGAGGGTGGCGCGCCCGGGTTTGTGCGAAAGCTGCGGGCGGGAATCGCTGTGGGCCAGTGGCTGCTGGCTGGCCAGGGACGGGGTTGCCATGGGGGCTCCGATTGGCGTCGGCGAGGGTGGCACTGAGCATAGAAACAATTGCTCGACTGGACGTGACCTCGGTCAATCAATTACCTAGTCTCAAGACAGACGGTAAAGGCAGGAGAACCCCATGATTCGCTGCAAGCGCGTCTACGACGCGCAAGAGAACAGAGATGGCCAGCGCGTGCTGGTCGACCGCCTGTGGCCGCGCAACAAGCGCAAGGACGAACTGCATGTGGAGCGGTGCGGCCTAGGCAGTTCCCCGGTGTGCTATGCCCGTTGAGCTGATCGCCGCGAGCGATGCCTGGTGCACCTTCGCCCGCGACCTCACACGGCGGGCGATGCTGCCCTATTACCGCGAGTTTGGCCTGCTGTGGATCGAAGAAGCGTTCGATGAGGCCTGGAGCTGGCGCGAGCAGTGGCTGGTGATGGAAGGGGAGGCCGTGCTGGGTTTCTGCAGCCTCAGCCAGGACCGGCAGGCGTTGTTCATTCGCGAGTTGCACCTGGTGCCGGAACAGCGTGGGCGAGGGGTGGGCAGTCAGGTGCTGGAGACGTTGGCCGAATGGGCTGCGCAGCGGCGGCTGCCGCTGTTGAGGCTGATGGTGTTCAAGAGCAACCCGGCGCGGCGATTGTACCTGCGCCATGGGTTTGTCGAGATGGGTGAGGATGACTGTTTTGTGAGAATGCAGCGAGTCATCGGTTGACCTTGTGCCGGCCTCTTCGCGGGGCAAGCCCGCTCCTACAGGAGCGCTACAAATTGGGAGACTTGCGCAGATTCTGTAGGAGCGGGCTTGCCCCGCGAAGAGGCCGGCAGATTCACTGCTGCCTCACCCGCACAGTCTCACCCTGGCGAACCGTGGCCTCGAGCAACTGCCCCTGCAACGGCAACAAATCGCCAATCAACAGGTTCTGCAACAACGGCTTGCCATCGAAGCTGTTGCCCCCCAGCACCACATCCTTCACACCCTCGACCCGCACCAGCGCCTTGCCGACCCGGCCCAGGCGGTTGCCGCTGAGCACCAGCGGCCCGGCCAGCGGCGTGGCGTTGCGCAGGCTGATGGCATATTCCGCGGTGTTGCCGATGCGGTTGTCGAGCAACGCCACGGCGCCCACCTCGCTGGCATCAACCGCGCTGCCTTGGCTGCTGGCCAGCAGGTTGTCGTCGATCACCAGCGGCGCCGCAACGGTGGGCGCCAAATTGCGCAGCTGGATGCCATTGCCACGGCTGTCACCGATGCGGTTGCCGGCCAGCAGCACCGCGCCCTGTTGCTCGCTGACTTCGATGGCGGCTTTGGTCGCGCCAAGAATCAGGTTGCCTTCGACCAGGGCGCGGGTCTGGCCGCGCAGGCGCACGCCGCTGTTGTTGTCGATGCCGCGCAGTTGGTTGCCTTGCAGCTTGACCTGGCTGTTCTGCACATCGATGGCGTACTGCTGCGACTGCTCGAACTGGCTGCCGGTGATGGTCGCCTGGCTGTGCTGCAGTTCCACCGCGCTGGACATCTCGCTGAACTGGCTGTCGCGGATGATCACCGTGGCCGGGCGGGTACTGGCCGCCTGCTGGGTGCTCAAGGCGGTGGTCAGGCCACGGGAAAGGTTGGCGTTGTAGCCCAGGCGCTTGAGCGTCGAGCCGAGCACCTGGGTATGGCTGCCGGCCCAGGCCACCACGAAGGGCCGCCAGGCTCGGTCGGTGCTACCGGGCTTGTCGCCGGCCATGCTCTCCAGGCTGGACTGGTTCAGCCCGAGCCAGCCCTGGTTGATCAGCGCCGTGCCGGAAAAACTCGACAGGTACAGACTGGTGCCTTCGAGCACCAGACCGGCATCGCTGCCGATCAACAGCGGGTAGCTGAGCAGGTAGCCATCCTTGTAGCGCTTGAGCACGCGCGGGTCGTTCAGCGCGTCGTGCAACTGCGCCAGGGTGATGCTGCCGCCGCGTAGCATCACCACTTGTGGGTGGTGTGCCTGGTAGCCGGCGATGGCGCGGAACAGACCGTTGTTGACGAACGGCTCGAACGGCCAGCTGCCAGCCTGGGCCGAGAACATCGGCTGCAGGCTGACACTGGCGCGCCCGGCCGGGCGTTGCCGTTCGGCCTGCTGGAAGGCCACGGCCTGGCGCACCTGCTGGCGCACCTGGTCGGCCTTGAGCTGGCGTTGCTCGCGGGGCAGGGTGTCCACGGTCTGGTTGAGCGGCAGCGACTGGCTGGCGGCCTGGGCAGTGCCGGCCAGGCACAGGGCCGCCAGGCAAGTGAGGGAAAAGCGGGCGAGGGCAGCCATGGGTCAGCTCCTTGATCCGGGCAGTGAGGGGTAGAAGGCTTTGATCGGGCCGCCGAGCTGGCTGTAGTTGTCCACCTCGCCGTCTTCGTTGTCGTAGAGCTGACGCGCCAGCGCATGGCCGGGGTTGCGCTGCAGGAACGGAATCAGCCAAGCCATCTTGTACGGTGCCACATCCGCCTGGGACTGGCCCTTGAGTTCGGGCAGGTCGCCCGGTGCGAGCACCGTGCGGGCAGCGAAGTTGGCCAGCAGGTCGAGGGTTTGCTGGTCGCCGTGGCTCCACGGCAGGCCGTTGGCGCGCGCCGATTCGGCCAGCAGCACCAGCGGCACCAGGGCGTACTGGCTGTAGTTGGCTGCCAGCTTGCTGCGAGCCACTTCCAGCGGCAGGTAGGCGTAGGTGCCGTTGCTGGCGCGCACGGCCTGGGCCAGGCCACGGCGCAGGTTGCCGTCGGCCCACTGGATGAAGTCGTCGCGGCCGACCAGCATGCCGGTGGCGGCCACGGCCCAGGCTGCCCAGTAGTCGTGGTTGTTGAAGTACACACCGCTGGCGCTGCGGCGTGGGTCGTACTCGTGGATGACCAATTCGCCGAGGCGGGTGAACCAGCTGCGCTGCGCCTCGCTCAACTGCAGCTTGCCGTCACTGGCCGACTGGGTCAGCAACACGGCACCGGCCATCGCGGCCAGCGCCCATTTGCGAGCGGCCATGCCGGTACCGCTGGCATCGGGGTTGAGCAGGGCACCGGCTTCGGCCCAGTGTTGCAACCACTGGTCCTGGCAGGCCAAGGCCATGTTGGCGTCCTGGGGTTTCTTGGCGCCCTGGAAGCGTTTGCTGGCGTAGATCAGGCCGCCGACGAATTGCTTGACCTGCTTGCCGATGCGTTCGCTGTCGGCGTCGGGGCTGCTGCGCAGGGTCGACTTGCTGGCGTCGCGCTGGTCGTACTTGCTTTCCAGGCGCAGGCTACCGGTGTAGGGCGCGGGGGGTTCCTTGGTGCAGGCCAGGGTGCGGTAGTCGGCGATCATGGCCGACTGTGGGGTGCTGTGGGCGGGCCAGATGGACTGGGCCGCTTGCGCCAGTGGGCTGATCAGCAACAGAGCAGCCCCAATCAGCGGCATCACAGGCATAGCCGAGTCTCCACATCGGTCGCGGCGGTCCCTGGCTTGGTCGGCTCCATGAACACCGACAGCAGGTTGGCCCCGGCAAACTCCGGCGCCTTGCTCAGCTCCAGGTAATACTGGCCACCGGTCACCGCCGCCTCACGGCGGAACCACACCTTGTCCCGCGCCCCGTTGTCGTAATAGACGATGATGTAGAAGTCCTTGACGTTCTTGTCGCTCAGGCGAATGTCGAGAAACCCCTTCGACAGCGCCTGGCGGCCACTGCCGGCATTGCTCAGCAACTCGATGCGCTCACCCACTTTTAACGCCGGGCGCTGCAGTTTCGCCCCGAGCACTTCCTGGCTGGCCGCACAGCCACCCTGAACGGCCGGCACCAGCTGGCGATACATCAACGGCGAATCAAGGCGGTAGTTGGCGGGCAGTTCCCAGACGATCAGCTTGGGCGGCGCCTTGGGCTTGTAGTCGCTGGACAGCAGGTACTCCAGCAGCGAGCCGTCCTCACCCACACCGGGCAGGGCATAGTTGAGCACATCGACGTTGAGGTACTGCTTCAGGTAACCGTCGAAGTTGAACTGCTTGCTCTCGTCCTCACGGGCCGCGGCGTTACTGTCGCCGACCAGGATCACCTCTGGGTCTGGCGCTTCGTCGAACAAGGCGTCGCCACCGCTGGCCACCGGGATGGTCTGGTAGCCGCGCACATACTGGAAACCGTAGTTGTTGCCACACAGCGAACTCATCGCCAGGTTCAGGGTGCCGTCCTTGGGCACCATCACCCCCGGCTCGGTGCGGTATTGCTTCTTGGTCAGCCCGGCATAGAACGGCTGGCGGCGGATTTCTTCGGCCATCAGCCTGGCCGTGGCCTCGGCACCAGTGGGTGTCCAGTGGTGGTCGCGACGGAAGAAGTACTCGCCCTTAGGCGGCTGCTGCACCAGCTGCATCATCGGCGCCACCACCGCGCCGCCCTGGCGCAGCTGGCCCAGGTAGGTGGCGAGGCTGTTGCTGGCGCGGGCATAGTCAAAGCCGTGCAACTGGTCGGCGAACAGCTTGTCGCGGTGCATCAGCCCGCGGGTCGGCTGGATCGCCATGGCCACATGGATGCCCTGGCGTTCGAACGCCTGCATCAGGCGGGCGAACTCAGGGCGCATCGGCGCGGGGATGCCGAACTCGTTGGTCAGGTCGACGGCCGAGCGGAACAGCCAGCGGTCCTTGCCAGGCACGATCTCGCGCATCAGCTTCATGCGCCCTTCGGCATAGCGTTGCGGGTCGCTCATGGCCGGGCAGACCATGCACTGCAGGTTCTCGCAGCCAGGTTTGGTCGCCGGGTCAGCCTGTGCAGCCTGGCCTGGCAGGCTGAGCAAGGCCAGGGCAGCGCTCAGGCCAAAAGGTACAAGGGTCTTCATGTGCCATTCATCCTTGCAGGGCAATCATCACTCGGTCGGGTCGATGCTGTTGGCCAGGGTCATGCTGCGGTTGCCCGGCAGCAGCACGTAGCTGTACGAGCGGCCCTTCTTGAGGAACTGCTCATCGAAGCTGGCGACCTTGGTGTCCTGCTGGTAGGCGGCGAAGTCGATCTTGATCTCGTTGACCATGCGCGTGCCGGTCTCGCCGTTGCCCAATGTTTTGACCACTTCGTGCTTGCCATCGGAAGTCTTCAGCGCGGCCTGACTGGTGGTCAGGTTGTAGAAGGCGATCTGCGCCTTCTTCGGCTCGTTGACGTACTTGTCGCTGATCAGCTTGAGCTGCTTGCCGTCGTAGACCACGGTGCTGGCGGCATTGGCCTTGAGCTGTGGCTCGATCGATTTGCCGCCGACGGCGATCTTGTGCGGGCCGGCGGGGGTGAAGCGGTAGCCGCTGAGCTGGCCGGCGGCGACGCGCTGCGGGTTGACCTTGCCGCTGAGGGTGACGTCGATGTTGCTGTCGGACAGGTTCAGCACCCGCACGAACGCCGAGTCGGCTGGGGCCACGGCGTCGTAAAGGTCGGCGTTGCCTTCGGCGGCCAGGGCGGTGTGGCTGGCTACGACCAGGGCGATGGCGGTGAACAGTGGGGCAAGTTTCATCAGGCTCTCCTTGATTCTTCAGAAATGCTGGGGCGCAGCGCTGCGGCTGAGCGAACCGGGGCGGTGGGCGAGCAGGGTGCGCAGGGGGAATTCCCAGACCACGGTGTCGATCTGTGTGTTCGCCAACTGGTCGCTGGCGAGGAACTGGTTCATCGCCTCGAACGGGCCACGGGCCTCCACGGCGATGCTCAGCAGGTCGCGGTTGAGTGCTTCCTTGAGGAAGCCGACGAAGTTCCAGTCGTCGATCTTGCTGTAGCTGGTGCCGACCAGCAGCAGGCTCTGGTCTTCCTCGGCAAACAGGTCGTCAGTGCCTTGCGAAGCCTTGAGGGTTTCGTACAGGGCGATGGGGTTGGGGCCGAACTGCGGCGCCAGGCGCGCATGGTCGAACTGGATGTAGTTCATCAGGTCACCCTTGACGCTCTTCTCGCCGGCCTTGCGCGACACGTACACCTGGTCACCCAATAGTTGCGGGCGCTGGCGTGCCAGTTCGTAGGCCGAAAGCCGTGCACCTTCCGGGCTCCAGTGGGTGTCGGACTTGAGGAACAGCTGCGGGCCATTGAGGTTGGCGAGGAAGGCGGCGCGCAGCGGCACCACGTCCAACTGGCGGCTTTGCAGCTCGCCGACGAAGTGGTCGTAGAGGCTGGTCACTCGTGGGTCGAAAGCGTGCTGGGCATGGGCCGCATACACATCCAGCTTCATCGGCAACGGCAGGATCACCAGTTGTTTGCCATGCTCGGCCAGTTGCGCGTGGACCTTGGCGATCTGCTCCAGCTGGCTCGCCACGTTGGCTTCGAGGTCGTTGGGCACGCGGTATTCCTGGTTGGTGTAAAGCCAGCCATCCTTGCCCAGCACCACACCCTTGGTGCCTTCACCGAACAGGTGGAACTGGGCGTCGGCCCACAGCTCCACCGACGGGTCACGCAGGAAGAAGCGCTTGTCGTAGGCCTGCTCGAACTTGCGCAGCAGCTTGCCATCGACGAACAGGTTCCAGGTGTCGGTGGAGGTGCGGGCAAAGCTGAACACCGGTGGCAGCGAATAGACGAACATCGCCGCCAGCACCACCACGAACACAATGCCATTGGCCTTGCTGGCCGAATTCATCACCGGGTACATGGCGCGCTCCTAGAACTGGAAATACAGGAAGGGTGAGAACGAGTTGGCCGCCAGGCTGCTCAGCGCCAGCAGGAAGCCGCCCCACAGCAGCACGCTGTTAAGCGCGCCGACATGGCGCATGAAGTAGCCTTCCTTGTTGCCGGCGTAGAAGCGCACGTTGTTGATCCCGGCCAGCACCAGCCAGGCCAGCGCCACCAAGGCAAAGGCCATGGCCATCTTCGAGGCGCCGAGCACATACAGCTCCAGCGAGCCGAAGCCGTTGAAGCCGAACAGCGCCTTGTAGATGTCGATGCTGTGGCGCAGGTCCATGGTGAAGAACAGCGGCATGCTCAGCAGGATCAGCACCCCGGTGCGCAGGTTGCGGCCCGGGTGGTAGGGCGTGGTGACCTTGGTCGCCAGGTTGAACTTGCGCTCGATGACCATGCCCACGCCGAAGAACAGCCCCCAGCAGATGAAGGCGAAACTCGCGCCGTGCCACAGGCCCGACAGCAGCATGGTCCAGATCAGCGCGGGCAGGGCGCCGGCCACGCGCTTGCGCACCAGCGGCATGTACACGTAGTCGCGCAGAAAATGCGCCAGGGTCATGTGCCAGCGTGCCCAGAACTCGGTGATGCTCTGCGCCACATAGGGCTGGTTGAAGTTCTCCGGGAAGCGGAAGCCCATCATCAGCGCCAGGCCCAGGGCCATGTGGCTGTAACCGGCGAAGTCGAAGTACAGCTGCAGGGTCGAGATCACCAGGCCGAACCAGGCATCGCTGAACTGCAACGTGCCTTCGCTGACGAACAGCATGTTGATCGGCGCCAAGCGGTCGGCGATCAACACCTTCATGATGAAGCCGAGCATGAAGCGGCACACGCCCAGCGAGAACAGCTCCAGCGAGTGGGTGCGTTCGCGCAGCTGCGGCGCCAGCTGGCTGTAGCGCAGGATCGGCCCGGCCACCAGGTGCGGGAACAGCGCGACGAAGGCGGCGAAGTCGATGAAGTTGCGCGTGGGCGTGGCGTCCTTGCGGTAGATGTCGACGATGTAGCTCAGGGCATGGAACACGTAGAACGAAATGCCCAGCGGCAGGAAGATGTTCTCCAGCGTCCAGGTGTTGATGCCCAGCGGCGCCAGCAGCATGGCCAGCACCTCGGCGCCGAAGTTGGCGTACTTGAAGTAGCCCAGGGTCGACAGATTGCCGGCCACACCGATCCACAACATGCGCAGGGCCATGCGCTTGTTGCCTGCATCCAGACGTGCCTTGATGCGCAGGCCGAACCAGTAGTTCCAGTAGGTGATGCCGACGAACAGCAGCAGGAAGTCCGGCCGCCACCAGGCATAGAAGATGTAGCTGGCGGCCACGATCACCGTGGAGCGCCACTGCGCCTTGGCCAGGAAGTACACGGCCAGGAACAGCGGCAGGTAGAGGAACAGGAACACGTTGGAGGCGAAGATCATGGCACGGCCCTTCCTTAGTAACTGATCACCACGCCGACGCTCAGCTGGTAGTCATCGCCGGTTTCCAATGCACTGCCGGCATTGAGGTAACTGGCGCTGACCAGCGCGTTGACGTCCAGGTGCTTGCCATCGATAGCCACCGGAAACATCTTCCAGTAGTAGTTGAGGTCGATCATCTGCCCGACGTTGCGCCCGTTGCCGTGGGTGCCTTGGCTGATGGCGCGGTTGCGCTCGGTGCGCTGGTCGCCGTTCATGCGGATTGGCAGGGTGCCGTCGGCATCGCGCAGGTCGAGCTGAGTCACCCGCAGGTCCAGCGCACTGCGCGGGGTGGGGCGGGTTTCCACGGCGAAGCCGTAGTAGCTCAGGTTGCGCAGGTCGAGGGCGACGAACGAACTGGTCAGGCGCGTGCTGTAGGAGCCGGTGCGGGTGATGCGGTCGGACTGGATGGCGTTCAGGCGGAAGCCATCGTTCTCGTCGCTTGGCTTGTCGGTCAGGCCACCGCGCAACGCCACGCGTGGGGTCCACGCCAGGTCGTCGAAGCGCTTGCCGACTTCGCCCAGCACCGCCCAGCCCTTGCTGCTGTGGCCAGTGCTGGTGACGCCGTTGCCGTCGGTGTTGTCCATCTTGCCGTCCAGCGCCGCGAGTTCCAGGTGGTAGTCGCTGAGCACCGGGTAGGCGAGGTTGTCGCCCTTGAAGAACAGCCCGTAGCGCACGCCCTTGAAGTCGTAGCGGTCGTCGGCGTCGTGGCCACTGTGGTCGTTCTCGTGCATCAGGCGCACACCGACCTGGTTGTTCTGGCTCCAGCGGTAGGCGTACTGGCCCATCAGGTAAGTGGTGCGCTCTTCGCTGTCGGCCAGGCGGTTGACGTCGGTGTTGTAGTTGTGGAACTTCTGGCCGACGGCGAAGAACGCCTCGCTGAAGGTGTCCTGGTAGTTGAAGCGCAGCGACTCGAGGCTGTCGTCCCACCAGATGCCGTAGTCGTCATAGAAGCGCTGGCGGCCGAACGAGGCCGAGAAGCGCGGGTCGTCGCCGATCAGGTTGCGCTTGACGTACAGTTCGCGCAATTCGGCGTACCAGCCTTCGGGCTGCTCGCGCGCGGTGCTGTTGGTGGCTTCGTTGGTCAGGTTGCTCGACTGGCTGGAGTCGTAGTTCAACCATAGGCGGCCGTAGACCATCCATTTGGCCCAGCGTTTTTCTGGCGAGTACCAGGCGAACGACGGTTCGTAGCGCAGGCTGTAGAACATCTCGCGGTCGCTGCCGACCTGGGAGTCTTCGGGGCCGTAGCCGGTCTGCACGGTGAGCTTGTTGAACACTTCCGAGGTAATCACCGGCTCGCTGCCATCCAGTGCGGCGACGCGCACTGGCTCGTTACTGTCGGCCTCGGGGCCGGTAATTTCTTCGGCAGCGAAGGCCACTGGCAATGGCGCCAGGGCCAGCAGGGCGCCGAACAGGGGGTGGTGCGCTTTCACAGGGTGGCCTCCTTGAACAGCCCGTTGCGAGCGGCCAGGGCGCGCTCGATGTCATCCTTTGGCAGGGTCTTTTCCAGGCGCTTGATCAGGCTGCGTGCGCCGCGTTCGCCCAGGTCGAGGGCGACGCGGGCGTAGGTGTAGGCCTTGACCGGGTCGTGGCACAGGGCACGGCCGTAGGCGTGCAGGGTGGCCATGCGGTACCAGGCGGCGGTGTTGCCCTTGTCGGCTTCGGCCTGGAACAGCGCCAGGGCCTTTTCCTGGTCGGGCTGGTCCTCGACGCCTTTGCTGTAGTACTCGGCCAGCAGCAGGCCGGCACCGGGGTAGCCGCTGGCGCGCAGCTCATCGATCAGCGCGCGGGCCTTGTCCGGGTCCATCGTCAGCCAGTTGTTGACCATGTAGAACTGCGCCTGCAGGGCCTTGGCCCGGGTCGGCTCGCGCTCGCGCACCTGGTCAATCAGCGCCTGGGTTTCCTCGGCGTTGTGCTCGGTCGGGTTGGAGATCATGTAGTTGGCCTTGGACACCATGGCCGGCACGAAGCCGCGAGCCACGGCCACATCGCGCCAACGCTGGACACGGGCGGTGGCCAGGTTCAGCGCATCGTCCTGGGCTTTTTCGCGGGCCAGTTGCTCGGGCGTCGGCGGCAGCTTCTCGATGCCGGGTGCGCTGGCCTGGTTCTCGTAGCGATCGGCCTCCTGTTCGGCGCGCTGCACGCTGGTGATGCTGTCGAGCAGCGCGGCGACGCGGTGGATGATTTCCACCGGCAACTGCTCGCGCTCGGGTTCCAGCTGGTCGGCGAAGGGCGGGAACAGGCGGTCCTGCTGCTCGCCAAGGAAGGCGTAATAGCGGTCGAGGGCGCGCACGTCCACGCGTACCGCCTGGCGATACCAGCGCTCGGCGCTGGCGCGGTCGCCCTGACGCTCGGTGAGCACGGCGTGGTACAGCTCAGGGCGGCAGTTGAGCAGGCAGGCCTGCTCATACAGCGCCAGCAGCTGGGCCGCCTGGGCAGTGTCGACCAGCTCCGGGTAGGTCAGGAACACTTCCAGCGTGGTGCTGGTGTTGCGCGGGTCGAGGTTGGCCGGGTAGCGCGTCAGGGCTTGCGCCATCCACGGCCGCTGCGCCTCGCGCAGGCTCGGCGTACGGTCGATCAGGCGGGCCAGCGAAGCCAGTGCCGGGACCATGCCATGGCCATCGGCGAAGGCTTTCTGGTACAGCGCCACCACTTCCGCGCGGCTGGCGTCTTCACGCCCGGCCAGCACATCACCGAGCAGCAAGGTGCTGGCCAGGTCGCCACGGGCAGCCAGCTCGCGCAGGTCGGCGGTGACCTCGGCCGACGGGTCCTTGTACAGCGCGTAGCGGATCTGTTCCAGGCTCTGCCCGGCACTGGCCGTGCTGGCGCAGGCCAGCACCAGGCCAGCCAGCAGCAGGCGGGGGGGCATATTCGCGGTCATGGCGTCTTCATCCTCGGCCGCTTAGCGCGCAGCGCCAAACGGCAGGCCCAGGTACAGGTCGACCGCCACCGCTTTCTGGTAGGCATCGGCCGGCAGCGGGCTGTCGGGCTGGATGGTCAGTGCCAGGTTGCGATTGAGTTCATCCACGCGCGCATCGACCACCTTGCCGCTGTAGTGCTGGTCGAGGCCGTACACCTGCATGTCCACCGACTTCACTCGGTCGACATCGGCGAGCTTGTCGAACGGCACGTTGGCACGCACGAACAGGCCCTGGTCCTTGGGCAACAGGTGCATCAACGGGGCTTCTTTATAGCCGTAGCCGTCCAGGCGCTGGGTCGGGTAGTAGACCGTGCAGTCGCACGGGCTGTTGATCACCGTCTCGATGGTGGCGCGGCCGAGCAGGGTCTGCAGGTCACCCGGCGACAGGTCGGCGACCGCCTTCATGTCCGCAGGGCTGGTGAAACTGGTGGCCAGTTGGGTGGAGATGCTGGCCAGCGGCTGGCCGGCCTGCACGTCGGTGGTGCCGGCGGGCAGCAGGTACTTCACGTAGCCGTTGTCGGGCATGCTGATGACCTGGGCGTTGGTTGCCACCTGGGCTTGCAGCGCCGGGATGCGGAAGAACAGCAGGTAGCCCTTGTAGCCGACGAAGGCCAGCGCGGCGACGCCGGCGGCGGTGTACAGCAAGGTGCCGGTCAGGGCCTTGAGGCGGGCGCCCGGGGTGCGTGCGCTGGCGTGCTTGTGCTTGCGCTCCTTGATGTAGTTCTCGCGCTGCATGACATTGAACAGGCCATTGATGTCGGCGATCTCGCCGGACATGTAGGCGCTGATCAGGTAGCGCAGGATGTCGCGCTTCTGTGCATCGAGTTCGACGAACTGCGCGCCCACTTCGCTGCCACGTTGCGAGACGATGCGGATCTTGCTGTCGATGTTCAGGTCGACCTGGTTCAGGCGCAGGCGGATCGAGGCGTCGTACAGCGTGCCGACTTTCAGCGGCGCGTCGTAGGTAAGGCCCAGGCCGCCCAGGGAAATATCCTGCAGGGCCACTTCGAACGGGGCCTGGCCGCCACTGGCCAGGCGCACCCGCGCGTTCATCCGGGTGCGCACGTACTGGCGCTCGTCGACCGCCTCGTGGACGATGTTGGCCGCTGTCTTGCCCGGGGCCGCGGGAATGTTCGTGGTACTCATGTGCAGGCGCCTTTCCTTAACGTTGCGAGAGTTCTAAAAGAACGGTGATGACCCCGAAGAAGATCGCGATCGACGAGCACAGCATCGCCTTCGAGGACCAGCGGTTGAGGCTGGCGTCGAAGTCGACGCTGCCAGTGGCCAGGGTGGTCTTCTGTCGCGTCCAGCTTTGCTGGTCCATGTGGAACATCGCGTAGACCTTCATCAGCGAACCGACGATCTGGTTGTAATAAAGAACGAAGGGGTACATCGGGCTGACCGGGTGGCCGGCGAAGACGAACAGCACGGTCACCAGGCTGCGCGAGATCAGCACCCAGAACAGGTACACCAGCAGGTACTGGATACCGAACACCAGGCCGGCCACCACCGAGGCGGTGAGGCCCATCAGGCAGGTCCACATCGACACGCGCTGGTCCAGCAGCACGTACAGGGTGAACAGCCCCAGGCGGGCGCGGCCGAGCAGGGCGGTAGCGCGGAAGTTCTGCCGCAGCGAGTTGCCATACCAGCGGAACATCAGCTGGCGGGTGGCGACCAGGAAGCTGTCGCTGGGTGGGTGCTCGACGGTCAGGGTGTGGCTGTCGGGCACGTAGAAGGTGTTCCAGCCGGCGCGCATCAGGCTCAGCCAGCTCGACTTGTCGTCGCCGGTGAGGAACTGGAAGCGGCCCAGGCGCCAGTGTTCGAGAAAATCGGCTTCGACGTCGCGGATGAAATCGGGGTCGGTCATCACTTCGGCGCGGAAGAACGACAGCCGCCCGGTCAGGGTCAGCACCCGGTGCGACAGGGCCATCGAACACATGTTGATGTGGCGCTGGACGAAGCGCATCGAGTGCCACTGGCGCATCCAGCGGCTGCCTTCGACTTCGCAGAATTCGTTGGTGGTCAGGCCGCCCACGTCCGGCAGTACGGCAAACAGCTTGACCGCACGCTCGACACAGCCGGGCAGCATCATGGTGTCGCCATCGACCACGCCGACCACTGCGTCATTCAGCGGCATCTGCCGCGACAGTGCGCGGAAGGCATGGGCCAGGCCGTCACGCTTGCCGGTGCCACGGGCGCGGACGATCACCAGCTTGATGTCGTCGCGGTCCTTGACCTCGTTGCGCATGATCTCCTTGATGAAGGTCTCGTCGCCTTTCTCGACGATCGAGGCGATCACCGTGCACGGCACGTTCAGCCGCTGCACTTCCTGGAACACCGACTGGTAGACCTTGAACGTGGTGGTGGTGGGGATGCGGAAGCTGGTAACCACCATGAACATGTGCGAGGGCAGAGCAGCATCGCCCAGGCGATCGACCTGCCGGCGCATGCGCGGGAACTTCCAGTGCAGGAAGTACATGCCGCGCAGGTAGTGAACGATGGCGTTGCCATAACGCCACATGCCCAGCGTGCCGATGATGAAGATGAACAGGTGGTGGTTCGGGTCCAGGTACTGCGGCGCGACCATCTCCGAGGCCAGCGCGATCAGCCCGGCCAGGCACGCCCAGCCGAAGAAGCTGGCGGCTGCACGCAGGTAGCCGGGTGCCACGAAGGGTGGTTGCTGTCGATCCATGTCGCCTTGACTCCTGTTTTGCGGTGCCCGCGCGCCGCCCCGCCCAGGTGCGGGCCTGAGGCAGGTGGCGCGCGGTGGGTGCCGGGTGTGTTACCAGCAGATGCCTTGGGTACGGCTGTCGCTCAGGCCGGGCATGAAGCCGACCAGGTCGATCACCTGCTTGCCGTGGTCGGCTTGCAGGGCGCTGGCGAAGCGCGGGTCGTTGTTGCCCAGGATGATCACCTCGGCGTCATCGATCACTTGCTGCAGGTCGCTGTGCAGCAGCGACGAAACATGTGGGATCTTCGACTCGATGTATTCCTTGTTCGCCCCGTGCACGCGGGCGTACTCGACGTTCTCGTCGAAGATGCGCAGCTGGTAACCCTTGCCGATCAGGCGCTCGGCCAGTTCCACCAGTGGGCTTTCGCGCAGGTCGTCGGTGCCGGCCTTGAAGGCCAGGCCCAGCAAGGCGACTTTGCGTTTGTCCTGGCGCTCGACGAGGTCGAAGGCGTTCTGCACTTGCGACACGTTACTGGCCATCAGCGAATCAAGCAGCGGCGCTTTCACATCCAGGCTGGCGGCGCGGTAGGTAAGGGCGCGCACGTCCTTGGGCAGGCACGAGCCGCCGAAGGCGAAGCCCGGGCGCAGGTAGTAGCGCGACAGGTTGAGCTTGTGATCCTGGCAGACCACATCCATCACCTCGCGGCCATCGACGCCGGCAGCCTTGGCGATGTTGCCGATCTCGTTGGCGAAGGTGACCTTGGTCGCGTGCCAGACGTTACAGGTGTACTTGATCATCTCGGCGACTTCGATGGTCTTGCGGATCACCGGCGCGTCGAGTTCGGTATACAGCGACTCGAGCAGGTCGCCCGACTGGCTGTCCAGTTCACCGATTACCGTCATCGCCGGGAAGTCGTAGTCCTGGATCGCCGTGCTTTCGCGCAGGAACTCCGGGTTGACCGCCACGCCGAAGTCGACGCCGGCCTGTTTGCCCGAATACTGCTCGAGGATCGGCACTACCACGTTCTTCACCGTGCCTGGCAGCACGGTGCTGCGCACCACCACGGTGTGGCGGCTGGCCTTGTCGCGCAGGGCGGTGCCGATTTGCTGGCATACCGCTTCCATGTACACCAGGTCCAGGTCGCCGTTCTTCTTGCTCGGGGTGCCAACGCACAGCAGCGACAGGTCGGTGGCGAGGATTGCCGCCTGCACGTCGGTAGTGCCGCGCAGGCGGCCTTTGCTGATGCCGTCCTGCAGCAGCTGTTCCAGCCCTGGCTCGACAATCGGCGACTTGCCCTGGTTGATCAGCTCGATTTTCGCCGGGGAGATGTCCACCCCCAGCACGTGATGGCCGCGGGCCGACAGGCAACCCGCGCAGACTGCGCCAACATAACCAAGTCCAAAGATACTGATGTTCATAGGTCCCTCTCCCTGGGGCACGGCAAAGCCGGCCGAGATACATCGTTCATGAAGTTGTCTTAACTGGCAGACGCGCAGAAGTAAGCCGCGCTCGGAAGTGGCGTTTCAGGCTGTTTCTTAGTGGTCTTATTACAGCCTAAGGTCGTTTTTATTTTCATTGCAAGCGTTCATATCTGCTTGTTTGAAAATAACTTACGCCTTCTCTGTTAAAGTTTAAAAACCTTTAAAAATCAACAAGTTAAAGTTGCTGTTAGTTGGGCGTCAAAAAACGGTTAACTCTGTCTGTGGCAGTAAAGTGACGCCAAATGGGTGGCGCTATCCTGCTTTTTACCTTGCGCTATCCAGCTCGTATTGCTTGGCCAGGGATGCTTGGAAGCCCTTTGGATCAAGGCCCCGCGGCGTGTGGGTAATGGCGCAATACTGGCTTGCGACGCTGGCCGGTGATGGGCATAGTGACCACACAGTCTGCAACTGCTTACAGGGTTGTGAGCAGCACCCATGACGGCAAAGAAATCAGGAGAAACGTCATATGAAAGGACTCGGGCCACGTCTGCGCGAAGAGCGTGAGCGGCTGGGCATGACCCAGCGGGTATTCGGTGACATCGGCGGTGTCGAGCCTAATGCCCAGGGTAAGTACGAAAGCGGTGAGCGCACCCCTCGGGCGGATTACCTGGCGGCGCTGGCGACCCGGGGCGTGGATGCGCTGTACGTGCTTAGCGGTGAGCGCACGCCGGCACCGCTGGAAAGCCTGACGGCGGATGAAAGCGGTCTGCTTGGCGCGTTTCGGCGCTTGCCGGCGGCCGACAAGGCGGCGTTGTGGCATCTGCTGGGGCGCCTGGCGGGTGAGGGTAGCGGTGGTGAGTGGGGGCGGCAGGCGCGTCCTGAGCGTCAGACGTTTCTGAAGGAAGTTTTACGCTAGGTCCGCCATGAAAAATTTTGTTAAGGTGGCGGGATCCAATCGCCCTGTTGACGAGGTGTCTGCTTGATTAGGGTCCTAGTGGTCGACGATCACGATCTGGTTCGAACCGGAATTACTCGCATGCTGGCCGATATCGATGGCCTGCAGGTGGTGGGTGAGGCGGATTCGGGCGAATCGGCGCTCAAGCTCGCCCGGGAACTGAAGCCAGACGTCGTGCTGATGGACGTGAAGATGCCTGGAATCGGCGGTCTGGAAGCCACCCGCAAACTGTTGCGCAGCCACCCCGACATCAAGGTGGTGGCTGTAACCGTATGTGAAGAAGACCCGTTCCCCACCCGCTTGATGCAGGCGGGCGCCGCGGGTTACCTGACCAAGGGCGCAGGGTTGGACGAAATGGTCCAGGCCATCCGCCTGGCCTTTGCCGGGCAGCGCTACATCAGCCCGCAGATCGCCCAGCAGCTGGCGCTCAAATCGTTCCAGCCCCAGGGCTCGCCGTTCGATGCGTTGTCGGAGCGGGAAATCCAGATCGCCCTGATGATCGTAGGCTGCCAGAAAGTGCAGATCATCTCCGACAAGTTGTGCCTGTCGCCCAAGACCGTCAATACTTACCGTTATCGGATCTTCGAAAAACTCTCGGTCACCAGCGACGTCGAACTGACGTTGCTGGCCGTTCGCCACGGTATGGTTGACGCAAGCCTGTAAACCCTCATGTCACAAGTCTTTGATGCCAGCGCCTTCCTGGCGACCTGCAGCGGTCGGCCAGGCGTATACCGGATGTTCGACGCCGAGGCGCGGCTGCTCTATGTGGGCAAGGCCAAGAACCTCAAGAAGCGCCTGGCCAGTTATTTTCGCAAGACCGGCCTGGCGCCGAAAACCGCCGCGCTGGTGGGGCGCATCGCCCAGGTCGAAACCACCATCACCGCCAATGAGACCGAGGCGTTGCTGCTTGAGCAGAACCTCATCAAGCAGTGGCGGCCGCCGTACAACATTCTGTTGCGCGACGATAAATCCTACCCGTACGTATTCCTGTCGGACGGCGAATTCCCTCGCTTGGGCATCCACCGTGGGGCGAAGAAAGCCAAGGGGCGCTATTTCGGGCCATACCCCAGTGCTGGCGCCATTCGCGAGAGCCTCAGCCTGTTGCAGAAAGCCTTTTCAGTGCGCCAGTGCGAAGACAGCTATTTCGCCAACCGCACCCGCCCGTGCCTGCAGTACCAGATCAAGCGCTGCAAAGGTCCATGCACCAACCTGGTCACGCCCGAGGAATATGCCGAGGATGTGCGCCATTCGGTGATGTTCCTTGAGGGCCGCAGCCAGCAGTTGGGCAACGAGCTCAACGAAGAAATGGAAAAGGCCGCCATGGCCCTCAATTTCGAAAAGGCCGCCGAATTGCGCGACCAGATTGCCCTGTTGCGCCGGGTTCAGGATCAGCAATACATCGAAGGCGGCTCCGGCGACGTCGATGTGGTGGCTGCCTTCGTCAACCCGGGCGGTGCCTGCGTGCATCTGATCAGCGTGCGCGGCGGTCGGGTGCTGGGCAGCAAGAACTTTTTCCCGCAGGTGGGCATCGAGGAGGAGGTGGCCGAAGTCATGGCCGCGTTCCTGTCGCAGTACTACCTGGGCAATGCCGAGCGTGAACTGCCTGGCGAGTTGATCGTCAACGTAGTGCACGAAGACTTCGAGGCCATCACCGAAGCCGTGCAGACGTTGCGCGGTCGCGAGCTGACCATCAGCCACCGCGTGCGCGGCACCCGTGCGCGCTGGCAGCAGCTGGCGGTGACCAATGCCGAGCAGGCACTCAATGCCCGCCTGGCCAACCGCCAGCACATGGCGGCGCGCTTCGAGGCCCTGGCCGAAGTGCTCGGCCTGGACGAAGTGCCGCAGCGCCTGGAATGCTATGACATCAGCCACTCCAGCGGCGAAGCCACGGTCGCCAGCTGCGTGGTGTTCGGCCCGGAGGGCCCGATCAAGTCGGATTACCGCCGCTTCAACATCGAAGGCGTCACCGCTGGCGACGACTATGCCGCCATGCACCAAGCCCTGACCCGTCGTTATGGGCGGATCAAGGACGGCGAGGGCAAGTTGCCCGATGTGCTGCTGGTGGACGGCGGCAAGGGCCAATTGAACATGGCCCGCGAAGTGATGCAGGAGTTGGCCTTCACCGACCTGACCCTGCTTGGCGTGGCCAAGGGTGTGACCCGCAAGGCCGGCTTCGAGACCCTGTACCTCAACGATGTGGCCCACGAGTTCACCCTCAAGGGCGACAACCCGGCGCTGCACCTGATTCAGCAGATACGCGATGAAGCCCACCGTTTTGCCATCACCGGCCACCGTGCCCGACGTGGCAAGGCCCGCCGCACCTCGAGCCTGGAAGACGTTGCCGGGGTAGGGCCCAAGCGCCGCCGCGACCTGCTGAAACATTTCGGCGGCCTGCAGGAGCTCAACCGCGCCAGCATCGATGAGATCGCCAAAGCCCCCGGCATCAGTAAAAAGCTTGCCGAGTCGATTTATGCCAGCCTGCATAGCGAGTAGAATGCCGGGCTCAACCCGCAGCCAGTCGTACCGATGAATATTCCAAACCTGCTCACCGTTCTACGCGTCCTGCTCATTCCGATCTTCATCCTGCTGTTCTATGTGCCCTACCACTGGAGCTACATGGCCGCCAGCACGGTATTCGCCATCGCCGCCGCCACTGACTGGCTGGACGGCTACCTGGCGCGTCGGCTGCAGCAGAGCACACCCTTCGGCGCCTTCCTCGACCCGGTGGCTGACAAGCTGATGGTGGCCGTGGCCTTGGTGCTGCTGGTGCAGGTGCACGCGAACTTCTGGCTGACCCTGCCGGCGGCGGTAATCATCGGCCGCGAAATCGTCGTGTCGGCGCTGCGCGAGTGGATGGCCGAACTGGGGGCGAGGGCGCACGTGGCAGTGTCCAACCTCGGCAAGTGGAAGACAGCAGCTCAGATGCTGGCGCTGGTGATTCTGCTGGCCAACCCGCCGGTGGTGAGCTTCTGGGTGGTGCTGGGCTACGGCCTGTTGCTGGTGGCGGCTGCGCTGACCCTGTGGTCGATGGTGCACTACCTGGTGGCCGCCTGGCCGCACCTGCGCGAAGGCTCGGAACAAAAATAAAAGTTTTTTGAATCAAGGGGTTGACGCCGTTTCAGATATCGCTAGAATGGCACCCATCACGACGCGGGAATAGCTCAGTTGGTAGAGCACGACCTTGCCAAGGTCGGGGTCGCGAGTTCGAGTCTCGTTTCCCGCTCCAAATTGGCTTTATCGAAGTATTTCGATAGGGCAAGAAAGAAGACCCTTCGGGGTCTTTTTTCGTTTCTGGCTACTACGAAAATTCAGATTTTTCCCCTTCCTTGTAACCCATTTCCCAAAGATTCTCTTGCCCTCTGTGAGCCGACAGGTGTGCCGCCATGCACCCAGGCGCCATAGCAACATGGCAGATTGAGACTATAGTAACGTCTTAAAAACCGGGTCAGTGGGTGCCATGTCTACGATCGATCTGTCGTCCTCGCAAAGTCTTCGCAAACGCGTGTTGTTGGCTGGGGCACTGAATATCGGCTCCATCGTGGCTTCCCAGGTCATTCGCCTGGGCGGCAACCTGATCATCACCCGCTTGCTCCTGCCAGAGATGTTCGGCCTCATGGCCATCGCCACCACAGTGTCGGTGCTGCTGCTGCTGCTGTCCGACGTGGGCCTGCGCCAGAACATCATTCAAAGTCCGCGTGGCGACGAGCCGCTGTTCCTCAACACGATCTGGTCGCTGCAGATCATTCGCGGCCTTGGGCTGTTCGTGGTGATGCAGCTGGTGGCGCTGGCCTCCTGGGTGTCCCAGTACTTCGGCATGTGGCCGGCGCATTCCACCTACGCCGCCCCGGAGCTGCCGGCAGTGCTGGCTGTCACCGGCTTCTTTGCGATCATCTTCGCTTTCCAGTCGACCAAGATCGACGTAGCCATCCGTACTTTCCAGCAGAAGAAAGTCGTGCTGATCGAGCTCATTTCGCAAATTGCCGGCCTGGTGGTGATGCTGGTGATCGGTTATCTCACCCGTTCCATCTGGGCGCTGGTGGCGGCAGGCCTGGTCAGCACCCTGGTCACCACAGTCCTCAGCCATGTGATGTTCCCGGGACACCGGGACCGCCCGCAATGGGACCCCGCAGCGCTGCGCGAGATCGTCAATTACGGCCGTTGGGTGTTCCTGTCTTCAGCGGTTGGCGTGCTGGCCATGCAGGGCGACCGCATCTGGTTCGGCGGCAGCATGACGGTGGCGCAGCTGGGGGTGTATTCGATTGCCGTGGGCATTCTGGCCGCTTTCCAGCTCAGCCTGCAGCGGCTGGCCGGGGCAGTGGCCTTGCCGGCCTTCAGCGAGGCGGCCAGGACGGGTGACATGGATCGCCTGCGCCATCTGTATTTCCGCTTCAGGCTGATCTTCGATGTGCTGACCCTGTTCACCTGCGGCTTCCTGTTCACCGCCAGCCCGCTGATCATTCATTGGCTGTATGACGCTCGCTATCAGGACGCCGGGCAGATGATGGCGATCCTGTCGCTGTCGCTGTTCACCTTGCGCTATGGCCTGACGCAACAGATATGGATGGCCCTGGGGCTGACCAAGTACATGGCCATGGACAACATCATCCGGGTGGTTGCGTTGTTCACCCTGATGCCGTTGCTGCTGGCCATCGGCGGGGTGACCTACGCGCTGTGGGGAGTGGCCCTGCATACGTTCTTCACGCTGTTTCTGGTCTTCAAGGTCAGCCACCAGCTGGGCATGCTGAGCATAAAGCGTGAACTGCTGGTGCTGCCAGTCATGTTGTTTGGCGCCCTGTGTGGCCAGTTCATCAGCCATCTGTTCGCCTTCTGACCGGCTGTTCCAAGGACCTGAACGATGAATGTGATCGACTATTTTGATCGGACTCGAATCATCAATATCCCGTCCAGAACGGACCGCCGCCTAGAAACCGAAGCCGAATTCGCACGTAACGGCTTTCAGATCGATGAGCAAAAAATCGGCTTTTTCCCGGCTGTGACGCCCGCCGCGCAGGAGGGTTTCCCCAGTGCTGGCGTGCGCGGCTGCTTCATGAGCCACATGCAGATACTGGAAGAAGCCATGCACCTGAATGTGAAAAACATTCTGATCATGGAAGACGACATCCAGTTTTCCAGGCGCATTGGCCCATTCGGCAAAAAAGCTATTGAAGCCCTGCAAGGCTTGGACTGGGACATTGCCTACCTGGGGCATTCATGCGAAGGCGACTCGGGCACACCCCGTTGGGCGCTGGTTGACCGGCCCATTCACCTGGCGCATTTCTACGCGGTGAACGGCAAGAGCGTGGGCAAGCTGCGGGACTTTCTTGCGCAAATCCTGCAGCGCCCGCCCGGGCACCCGGACGGCGGGCCGATGCACTACGACGCGGCCCTCAACACGCTGATCCACACCGACAAGAACATCCAGGCCTACTACTTCACCTGGAACCTGGGTTACCAGCGGCCTTCGCGCACCGACCTGCATGCCCTGTCGATCTTTGACCGGGTGGCCATGCTGCGGCCGGTGATGGCTTTGTATCGGCGCTTGAAGGCAGAAAAACTCAGGAGAACCCGATAGCGCTGGTACTGCGCGACCCTGCTAGCGCGTAGGGAAGTGCGCGCGCAATTGAAGTCGGTAGGGTGACTGGACACAAAACTGTCATGACCCACCGCTAGCCTGCCTCGACACAAATTTCCAAGCGTTACGGAGCAGGCGATGCACGAAGCACCCGGTCAAGACATCGAAGCTGAGCATGACGAAGAACCCACCCGCGGCCCCACACGGCGTGGGTTCCTGGGTGGCCTGGCGCTGTTGGGCGCGGGTGCCAGCCTGGCCGGCTGCAGCCCTGCCAACAGCAGTCCGGCCAACCCTGTCCGCCAGCAGCCCACTGGCGCCGCGCTGGACCGGGCGCTGCGCGAGAAGGTCAAGACCGTGGTGGTGATCTACGCCGAGAACCGCAGCTTCAACAACTTGTTCGCCGATTTCCCCGGGCTGCAGAGCCCGCTCGCCCAGCTGAGCAAAGACGCCTACGCCCAGCGCGACCGTGACGGTGTGCTGTTCGACACGCTGCCACCGATTTTCGGTGGCACCTTGCAGGTCGGCCCCCAGACTGTCGACGGCACGACCTACGAAAAGGACGTCGCATTCCAGACCGGGCTACCCAACGCACCGTTTCCCCTCAAAGGCCCCAAAGGAGAAGACCTGCCGCTGGGCCTGGTGACCCGCGACCTGTGGCATGTGTTCTACCAGAACCAGCTGCAGATCAACGGCGGCAAGAATGACGGCTTTGCCGCCTGGTCCGATGCCGGTGGGCTGACCATGGGCTACTACCCGCAAACCCGTTACAACCTGCGCTTATGGGACCTGGCCCGGCAGTTCGTGCTGTGCGACAACTTCTTCCAGGCGGCCTTTGGTGGCTCGTTCCTCAACCACCAGTACCTGATCGCCGGGCGTGCGCCGTTCTATCCGGATGCAGGCAGTTCGCCTGCGCGCAGTCAGATTGCCCAGCTCCAGAGCGACGACCCGCTGGACATCCGCCTCAAGCCCCTGGCCGGCTCGCCGAACAAGGCCCACGACGGTCCGCCGCAGTTCGGCCCCAGCGCCATCACCCCGGATGGCTACACGGTCAACACGCTGGCCCCACCGTACTGGCCGACCTGGCTGCGTGACCCGGCCCGCCCGGACTATTCCAAACCCGATCTGCCCAACGTGCTGGTGCCGCAGACCCACGAGCATATCGGCGACAAGTTGGCCAAGCGTAATGTCGACTGGGCCTGGTACGCCGGTGCCTGGCAGGCCACGCTGGATGCGTTCAAGGACGCTGGCAGCATCCCCAAGATCCCCAACTTCCAGTACCACCATCAGCCGTTCAACTACTTTGCACAGCAGGGGCCGGAACACCCCGAGGAGCGCCGCAAGCGCCTGCGCGACGGCGGGCTTGGCGAGGACCCGAGTACCAACCGCTTCCTCGCCGACGCGGCTGCCGGGCGCTTGCCGGCGGTGACATTCTACAAGCCCCAGGGCAACCTCAACCTGCATGCCGGCTACGCCGATGTGGCCTCGGGTGACCGGCACATCGAGCGCATCGTCAAGACCCTGATGGAAAGCCCGCAGTGGTCGAACATGGTGGTGGTGATCACCGTCGACGAGAACGGCGGTTGGTGGGACCACGTTGCGCCGCCCCAAGGTGACCGCTTCGGCCCAGGTTCACGGATCCCAGCATTGGTGGTTTCGCCGTTTGCCCGCAAGGGCACGGTTGATCACACGGTTTATGACACCACCTCGATCCTGCGCCTGATCACCCGGGTGTTCGACCTGGAGGCGCTGGAGGGGCTGCAGGCGCGGGACCAGGCAATGGCCGCTCGTGGGCAGGCGTTGCTGGGTGACCTGACCAACGCGCTGGACCTCGGCTAGCGAGAGGCCATCGGCATGGGGGCTTTGCTGGCGGGGTTGAGCGCGGGCGTCACGCGGCTGTAATGAGCGGCTGATAAAGTGCCGTTCCCCTTTCGTGGCACAAGGTGTGCAACACGGTGTATCCCGGCACGACCCGCAAGCAGTTCATGCTGCGCTCCAGCGACATGCGCAGCGATGAGTTCGCCGCCTTGTTCACGCAACTGTACGGCAACCTGTATGCCGACATGCCGCCGCTGGGCGAGGGCGTCGCCATTGGTGGCGTCTACGGCCGCTTCGACGGCATGAGCGTACGGCGCATGCAGTATCAGGGTGACTTCACCATCGTCCTGCCGGCGCCGCAGGACGAAATCACCTTCGTGCTGCCCACTGCGGGCAAGATCATCTTCGACCACCGTGGCGAGTCGATCGGCGGTGCCCAGGTCGGCCTGGCAGTGGACAAGCTCGACATCCGTTCGGTGCGCATCTCAGAGGGCCACGCCCAGTGCGGCATGTCGATCCGCCGAGGGGCGTTTGCCGAGCGGCTTTCGTCCCTCCTCGAACAACCATTGCCTGCGCCGATTCGCTTTGCGCCGCAGGTCGACCTGAACAACTGCGCATTCCAGGGCATTCGGGCCTTGCTCGAACTGGCAACCGGGACCGAGTTCGACCCGCTGATCAACGCCGGCCTGCTACTGCCAGTGCGTTTGCAGGAGATGCTGGTCGACGCGCTGCTCGAAACCTGGCCGCACAACTACAGCGAGGCGTTGCGCCGCCCGGCGCCGGCGATTGCGCCGCGTCATGTGAAACTGGCCATGGCCTACCTGCGCGAGTATCCGGCCAGGCCGGTCAGTGGCAGCGAGCTGGCGGGGTTGGTCAATGTCAGCCTGCGGGCGTTGCAGGATGGCTTTCGGCGCTTTGCCGGGACGTCGATCGTCGGCTATCAGCGGCAGGTGCGGCTGGAGCAGGCGCGTGAGGTGCTGGCGCGCGGGGAGGGCGGGTCGGTGGCGGAAGTTGCCTTGCGCCATGGCTTCAGCAATGCCGGGCGGTTTGCCCAGTACTTCAAGCTCGCATTCGGGGTCAATCCTGCAGATATCCGGCGCGATCACCGACAGTTGGGGCCGCTCTGCGGCCCTTCGCGGGCATGCCCGCTCCCACAGGGATAGCGTCAAGCTTGAGGGGCGCATATACCTGTGGGAGCGGGCGAGCCCGCGAAGGGCCACATAGTGGCCCCATTCAGGCATCAGAAGGCATAGCTGGCCTTGAGGCTGCCACTCACACCATGGCTGTCCCCACCACCCATGGCTGCCACATCGGCCCCTACACTCAGCGCCCCGAGGTTGGCCATCAGGTTCACACCGCCAATGAACTGGTCGCGGTTGTCGAACGCCGCGCGCTGTTCGACATCCAGGCCCAGCAAGTGGCCTTCGCTATCGACCTGATGATCGCCCAGCGCATGCTCGTAACCCACCTCGACCCCAGGCACCAGCTGCCAGCTGCCCATGGCGACCGGCGCGAAGGAGGCCTTGAGGTTGGCCACGGCTGCGCGTCGGGTTTGTTTCAGGTCATCCACCTGCAAGGCCAGTTCGCTGCCTTTTTCGGTGAAGCCGTTCAGGTCCACACGGCTGACCCGCAGCCCCAGGCTCGGCTCCAGCACCATGCTGCCGGTGGGCAGGCGATAACCCAGTGCCAGGCTGCCGCCGGCCAGGGTGCCGTGGCTGTCGCCCTTGGCCGTGCCCAGGCCACCACCCAGTTCGCGCTTGCTTGAGTAGTCGAGCCAGCCGGCGCTGGCATCGGCGTCGATGAACAGGCCTTGCTCCAGACCCTTCGGCGCGAAGCGCGCACCCAGGCTGAGGAAGGTCAGGTCGGTGTCCGCTTCGCCACCGGCCCCGCCGACATTGCCGTTGCTGTAGCCGAAACCGGCATGGGCGCTGAGCTGCTCGGAGAAGCGCTGGGTCATGCCGACCATCAGGCCCTGGCTGTGCTCGTTGCTGCTGGCGGCGTGGGACGAACCATCGGTGCCCAGGTAGCCGGCCAGCGCGGTGCTCCACAGGCGCGACTGGCCGACCTTGAGATCGCTGCCAGCGGCAAAGGGCGCGGCGGCACGGTCGATCATCGCACCCTGGCGCAGCAGGTAGCTGGCTGCGTCGGCATGCACCTGGCCACCCACGGTCGACTCGACCCCACCCAGCGTCCCGGCGTCGATGGCCGACTGCAGGTAGTAGTTGTAGGCGGTGTAGCTACCCGACAACGAGGTGTCCTGCAATTGCCGCAGCAACTGGGCGCCAGCAGCGGCGTTGCCCAGCAGGCCGGCTTCGCCTGGCAGTGTGCCGTAGCGCACCATCTTGCCGCGCAGCACATACAGGGTTTCTTGGGATAGACCAAGGCCTGTTTTCAGGTAATTGTCCATGGTCCCGTACTTTGCGGTGACTTCATCCAGGCCCGCCTGCAGGTAGCTGGCTTCGACCCCGAGCAGCGGCGCATAGATCGCGGCCATGCTCGTTGGCATGGCCGCCAGCGTCGCTGCCACGCGGGCGGCGGTGTAGTCATTGGTGGCCAGGTAGTTGTTCATGATGGTCGCATCGTCGACCCCGGCGATGCTCAGCAGCACGGCCGCAGTCCAGCCTGTGCGGTCCTTGCCGGCGGTGCAGTGGAACAGCGCGGCACCGTCGGCGTTGGCCAGTTCGTTAAACAGCACGCTGAACTGCCCTCGCATGCCGGCATCGCTGACGAAGGCGCGGTTGGTTTCCTGCATCATCGCCCGCGCCTGGGCAGCGCTGGTGAACGAAATGTTGGTGACATTCGAGCCCGAGGTAGTGCTGCCGATGATGTCGATGTTGGAGTAGCTGGCGCCGGCCGGCAGGGTGTCGGGCGTGCTGGCGATTTCGCTGGGAGTGCGCAGGTCGTAGACATCGCTGATTCCCAAGCCGTTGAGGATGGCGAGGTCGGCCGTCGTCGGGGTCAGGGCGTTGGAACGGTAAAACACCCCCGCACGCATCTCGCCATCATGTGCGGTGGTGTAGGCGCTGGTGGTGCCGGCGATATCACGGAAATTGTCTATGCCGGCCAGGCGCGGCGTGTCGAGCGCGTCGGCGGCATGGGCAGCAGAAATGGCCAGGGTAAGCAGGGATACGGAGCAGAACAGACGTTGCAACACGGAAGTAGCCTCGATCGGATGCGTTGGGCTGGCTACTGTCGGTGGGTAAGATGAAACTCAATGTTACAACTTGCAGCGCGGCACAAATGGCTGCGCGTTCTGTCTGCTGAGTGCGCTTTCTGTCTCGACCGTCTTGGTGACAGCGGCTCAGCTTCATCTGATCCGCTTTTTTTCCTCGAACCTGAATCTGTAACCGTATCAGCCTGAAGCCGACAATGCTCTTCATCCCGCTATCACACTGAAGAGGTTCCGATGGGCAAGCTCGCGCTGTTTCTGGGTGGCTTTTTGCTGTTGACGATTCTGATCGGTCTGCTCGGCACCATTCCGCCAAGCTGATTCATTTCCCCGCACCCTCCGGCCCGTCTATCCCGCTAGATGGGCCAGATTGCTGCCTGATTCTGGCAGATCCCCCCGGCTGTACCGCTGGACGAGTAATCGGTGCAAGTCGTTCTCAAGTGTAGCGTCCTCATGTAGTCTCCCGGTGCGTCATAATGGGTCGTATCCAACGGACCCGTTTTTTTTGCTTTTGGGGAGTCAGTACATAGATGGAATGCAAGAAGGGCACTTCAGCCATGCTGGAGTGGCGTAGCCGTTATCTCAGCGAAGGCATACTTGAAGAGGAGCAATACGATCAGGCGCTGCGTTGTGCCGAGTCTTTGGAACAGTCCGGGGTGATCAGCGCGCAGGAATGGATCGAGCTGATCAAGGCGGCGAATGCCGCGCTGCTGAGTGTGCGATAAGTCCTTCATTGCTTGGGGAAATCTGTCCACAAAAAACGTGGGTAGGTCTGTGGATAAAGTGCTGTAAGCCAGGATTTTTGCGGGCTCTGTTAAATTGAGCAGAATTTGAACAGCGCTCAACCTGCTCATTCAGCGGCGGCTTCGCCAGCTTGGCGCAATGCCAGCAGCAACTCACGCACCCGGGCGGGCAGCTCGCCGGAGGGGTACACCGCATGCATTTGCGGGTCCTGGCCGGTGCTTGAGGTCAGCCGGTAATCCGCGCACACCCGTACTAGGCGTCCAGCCTTCACCTGAGCTTCTGCCACCCAGTCGGCAAGCCGCGCGATACCGGCACCGGCCAGGGTGCTGTGGTAAATCGCGTCGCCAGAGCCCAGGCGCAATCGTGGGTGCGGTCGCAGGCTGGCGATCTGGCCGTCGCGGCTGAAGTGCCAGGCTTTGAGAATGCGCGGGGCGGTATGCAGGATCAGCGCGTGCCGGTCCAGTTGCTCGGGCCGCTCGGGCATGCCGAAGCGAGCGACATAAGCCGGGCTGGCATACAGATGGCGCTGGTAGCGCCACAGTGGATAACCAATCAGTTCGCTGGATTGGGGAAAGGCACCGCGTATCACGAAATCGAACTTGCCCTGCAACGGGTCGAGGGCCGCGTCGCTGTACTGCACATCGAGGGTCACTTGCGGGTGGCGCTGGCTGAAGCTGGCCAGCACGCCGGGCAAAACGTGTTCGCCGAGCAGTTGCGGCGCGGCAAAGCGCACCCAGCCTTGCGCGCTGCCGGTGAGCGCGGCCAGTTCGTCGGTGGCGTCCCGTTGCACATCCAGCAAGCGCTCTGCGTGTGGCAACAGGCGCTCACCGGCTTCGGTGAGGGTCACGGCGTTGGCGTTGCGGTTGAGCAGCTTGCACCCGCAGTTGTCTTCCAGGGTTTGCACCGCGCGCGTTACTGCGCTGGGTGAGCGGCCCAGAGCGCGTGCGGCGGCGACAAAGCTGCGCTTGTGCGCAACACTGACGAAGGCCTGGATTTCGCGCAGCATGTTCAACGCCATGGCAGGTTCCTGATTGCAGTTTTCGCAATATGGCATTTCAACACAAGTGGGCTGCTTTGATTAGCCTTGCAGTTTGTCTCCACTGCCTGGAACCGCGCCATGATGGATATCGCCGTACTTTCCCTGTTCGCTTTCGCTGCCGGCTTGATCGATGCCGCCGTCGGCGGCGGCGGGTTGATTCAGATCCCGGCGCTGTTCAACGTGCTGCCCACTGCGCAACCGGCAGCGCTGCTGGGCAGCAACAAGCTGGCTTCAGTGTGCGGCACGGCCTTTGCCGCACGCTCGTTCATTCGCAAGGTGACCCTGGACTGGGGGCTGATCGTACCGGCGGCGGTCAGCGCCTTCGTCATGTCGTTCGCGGGGGCGGCCACGGTTTCGCTGGTGCCACCCAGCGTGATGCGCCCGGCGGTGCTGGTGCTGATCGTGCTGATGGCGATCTACACGTTCTGCAAGAAAGACTTCGGCACCTTGCACAAGCCGGCCAAGATCGGCCGCCGCGAGCAGTGCCTGGCGGTGCTCATCGGCGGGGCGATCGGCTTCTATGACGGTTTGTTCGGGCCGGGGACCGGCAGCTTCCTGATCTTTCTGTTCATCCGCTTCTTCGCCCTCGACTTCCTGCATGCCTCGGCGTCGGCGAAGGTGGTCAACATCGCCACCAACCTGGCGGCGCTGGTGTTTTTCGTGCCATCGGGCAATGTGCTGTACGCCATCGCCCTGCCAATGGCCGCCTGCAACATCCTCGGTGCCCTGACCGGGACCTGGCTGGCGGTGCGCAAGGGCGCAGGCTTTGTGCGCGGGCTGTTCCTGATCCTGCTGTGCGTACTGATCGCCAAGCTGTCCTGGGACCTGCTGATGGGCTGAGTCAAATCACCTGGCGCTGCGGTTCGGCCTGTTCGACGCGGTTGCGGCCATGGGCCTTGGCCCGGTACAGCGCCTGATCGGCGCGTGCCAGCAGTTCGTCCAGGCTCGGGGCGAATTCGTCCGCAGCGCAGCCGGCCAGGCCAATGCTGACGGTGATCTTCAGGCGCGCATCGCCCTGGGCCGTATGCAGGTCCTGTACCGCGCGGCGCAGGCGTTCGGCCGTGAACTTGGCCTGTTCCGGTGCCTGCCCCGGGAGCACGATCACGAACTCTTCACCCCCCAGGCGCGCCAGCAGTTCTTCGTCGTGCAACTGGTCCTGCAGGGTGCGGGCGAACTGGCGTAAAACCTGGTCGCCCACTGCGTGGCCATGGCGGTCGTTGATCAACTTGAAATGATCGATGTCGAGCATCATCAAGGTCAGCGGCAACGCATGCTGTTGCCGGCTGTCGAGCAGTGCATGGGCGCGGCGCGTGAAGGCGCTGCGGCTTAGCAGGCCGGTGAGGTGGTCGATGGTGGCCTGTCGCGCCAGGCGCGCCAGCAGGCTGCGATTGGCCTGGCTGACGCAGGCCACCACCAAAGGCCCGAGGACGAGCATGGCGATACCCAGGCGTGCCGACATCAGGGTGGTGACCCCGGGTTCGCTCTGCGGCACGCTGAAGTGCATCAGGTTCTGAGCGACCGCCACGATCAGTGTGCTGCCGGCGGTGAGGGTCAGCAACGACACCAGGAACGGCGAGTAGGTCCAGGCACACCACAGTAGCGCGGCAATTGGAAAGGCGATGGCGCCAGGCCCACCGAAAGCGATGCTGAACGCCAGAGATGCCAGCAATACCAGCAAGGGCGCCAGGCGGATGGCCTGCGCGCCGCTGCGTACCAAGGCGCGGGCCGAAGGGGCGGTGAGCAGAATCGGCAGCACCAGCACGCTGGTGGAGAACTGTTCGCTGAACCAGGCCAGCCAGGTGGCCTGTAATGATTTTTCGAACCATGGCGCGGCCATCACACAGGCCATGCTGGCGGCCACCACGGCACCCGCTGCACAGGCGCCGAAGACACTGAGCACGCCATGCGGGGTACGCATGCGCCGGTGCAGGCGGGGCAGGCGCGACAGCAACCACCACACCGTCACCACCACACCAAGGTTGCACAGGTTGAACCACAGGGCAGGTGCCCAGGTACTGCCGCAGGCGAGGTCGGCTGCGACCATCGCCAGCCATACCAGAGCAAGACCGAGGAGGTTGGCCTGCCGTGGATAGCGCAGCAGGGCGCCGGCCAATACCGCGTTGACCGGCCAGAACAGGGAAAGGGATTCGATCGGCCTGGCCAGGATCCCGCCGAGGGTCAGGGCAAAGGTGAGTCCGAACAGGGCGATGTAGGGCAAAAAACGCGATTGTGCTGGAAAAACCATAGGCTCGACCGACAAGCGGAAACGAAATCCAGGACAACGGCAATAAGCACCTGGGGCATTGACGCGTCAGTGTGTTGGCACCGGGTGCTTGATGTCAATCTGCCGTAATCGAGCAAGTTAATGTCAATTAGCTTCTATTCCTTGCCAGATTGCCTAAAGACCGAAGAACCACGGCACCATCAGCACGGTGACCAGCATCACCAGCAAGGTAAAGGGCACGCCGACTTTGACGAAGTCGCCGAAGCGGTACTGGCCTGGCCCGAGCACCAGCGTGTTGACCGGTGACGACACCGGGGTCATGAAGGCCGCCGATGCCGCCAGGGCCACGGTCATGGCGAACGGGTAGGGCGACATGCCCAGTTGCGTTGCCGTGCTGATCGCCACCGGTGCCATCAGCACGGCGGTGGCGGTGTTGGATATGAACAGGCCGATAACTGCTGTCACGATGAACAGGCAGGCCAGCATGGCCAGCGGACCGGCGCCGCCCAGCAGGCTGACCAGCCCGCCCACGGCCAGGTCGATGCCGCCGGTTTTCTGCAGCGCCTGGGCGAACGGCAGCATGCCGACGATCAGTACCAGGCTCTGCCAGTGAATGGCCCGGTAGGCGCTGTTCATGTCGATGCAGCGCCCGGCGCCCATGAGCAGGCAGCCGATCAGTGCGGCGATGACATTGGGCACGGCGCCGCTGACCATCAGCCCGACCATCACCGCCAGGCTGACCAAGGCATGCGGTGCTTTGGCGCGGGCCGGCGCGACCTGATCGATTTCGGCAGGCAGGCTCAAGACCAGGAAGTCCTTTGGCTGGCTTTGCAGCTGGCGCACGGCCTTCCACGGGCCGACCACCAGCAGCGTATCGCCCAGGCGCAGTTTCTCTTCCACCAATTGCTCTTCGATGGCCGCCTGCTCGCGGCGCAGGCCGACCACGTTGAGGTCGTAACGGCTGCGGAAGGCCAGCTCCAGAATGCTCTTGCCGATCAGTTGCGAGCCCGGGGGTAGCGACACCTCCGCCATGCCCAGTTCCTGGGACTGGTCGATGAAATAGGCTGCCTTGAAGTGCAGCGGTTCCAGCTGCATGGTCTGGCACAGGGTGCGCAGGTCGTCGCGGTTGGCGAACAGGTCGAGCAGCAGCACATCGCCCTGGTGCAGCACCGTGTTCGAGTCGGCGGTGATCACCCGGGTGGTGAACTTGTGCTGGCGTTCGATGCCGATCACGTTGGCGCCGTGTTTGGTGCGCAGTTCCAGTTCGCCCAGGGTATGGCCGATCAGCGGCGACTGCGGGCGGATACGCAGGCGCCGTTCACGGCCGTTGAGTTTGTAGTCGAGTACCAGGTCGAGCAGCGTGCGACGGCTTTCCACGCGGCCGTCCTTGCGCACCTCGCCATTGAGCCAGTGGCGGGTCAGCAGCATGTAGCCGATGCCCAGCACCAGCACCACCAGGCCGAACGGGGTGAAGCTGAAGAAGCTGAAGCCGGGCATGCCATGGCGTACCAGTTCGCTGTGCACCACCACGTTGGGAGGCGTGGCCACGAGGCTGAGCATGCCGCTGATCAGGCCGGCGAAGCTCAGCGGCATCATCAGCCGGCTGGGCGGCAGCTTCAAGCGTGCGGCGATGCTCAGCACCACCGGGATGAAGATCGCCACCACGCCGGTCGAGCTCATCACCGAGCCCAGTCCGGCCACAGAAACCATCAGCAAGACCAGCAGGCGAGCCTCGCTGTTACCGGCCCGCTCGCTCATCCATTCACCGATGCGGTAGGCAATGCCGGTGCGCACCAGCCCTTCACCGATCACGAACAAGGCGGCGATCAGCACCACGTTGGGGTCGCTGAAGCCGGCCAGGGCCTGTTCCACGGTGAGGATGCCCGACAGCGGCAGGGCGAGGATTACCAGCAAGGCGACCACGTCCATGCGCGGGCGGTTGATGACGAAGAGGATGACGACGGCAGCCAGCAGGCCGAGGACCCAGAGCAGTTCCTGGTTCATGGTGCGGGGGTGTTCCTTCACTCAAGGGGGCACGAAAGACAGTAGCAGTCAGTGTGGCAGCTTGTGGTGAAGGGGGTGTTGATGTGCTGCAGGGTTTGCACACATGGCGCCAATGAAAAGGGCCGCATCATGCGGCCCTGTTCAGGTTCATCACTCAGTGACGGCGGTGATGGTGGTGCTTCTTGCTGCTACCACCGTTGTCGCCCAGGTGGTTGCCCAGGGCGCCACCGGCCGCGCCGCCCAGGCCGGCACCGACGGTCGAGCCGGTCCTGCCGCCGACCGCGCCGCCCAGCAGCGAGCCGCCGGCCGAGCCCAAGCCACCGCCGATGGCGGCTTCGGTACGGTTGCCTTTCTTCGCCGCTACCGCACTGCCGGCAGCACCGCCGACACCGGCGCCGATGGCTGCGCCGGTACGGCCGCCCATTTGTTGGCCGACAACGTTGCCCAGGACACCACCCAGGCCGCCGCCAATGGCGGCAGTACCGTCACCGGCGAAAGCGCCCTGGCACAGCAGCAGGCCGAGGGCAATGGAAGGCAGAGTCAGACGCATGATATGAACCTCAGAGGAATCATCAAGTTAGGGTGCCGCACGGTGGGGCGGCAGGTCAGGGAAGGGGAGACGCTTCAGCGGTCATAACGGTCACCGCGCCATTGGCGGTCGTCGTCATCGTCGCGATCGTGTCGGTGGTGGTGACGGTGGCCGCGGTCGTCATCGCGCCAGCCGCCGTCATCACGGTAGTGATCGTGATAGCAGCCCGACAACATCAGGAAGGCGGCGATCAGCGAAAAGCATGCAAAGCGGGTCATCACAGTATAGGTCCTTGATCCGCATAGGTTTACGGGACACTTACTGAGACTGGGATCGATCCATTTGGTTTCCTTGACCCGCAAAATTTTGCCGTCCGAGCGATGAGCGGCTCAGGACGCCGGGTGGATGGCCAGCACGACGCCATTGGTGATCTGTATCAGCACATAGTGGTCGCCCATGCGTACCCAATGGCTCTCCTTTTCTGGCGCAGGCAGGCCCTTGGCTTTCCAGTCGCTGACGGTCTCGTCGTCGCGTTTGTACTGGTCAGGGGCCTTGTCTCCGACCTTCAGTTCGCGGTTGTGGGTTTCCGGGGCCTTGATGCTTTCTTCGGCTGACGGGGCGGCCAGCGTCACCATTGGTAGCGCGGCGAAGAGCAATGCAGGGAGCAGGTGCTTGGCTTTCATGTTTGTCTCCTGGGTGGGTGTGTACTAGTTGCGACAGCTACCCGCTTGGGACAATTCATTTGCAGTGCTAGAGTCGCTTTCTTTTTTGCCCCGAGGATGGAACATGCGAGCAATTCTACCGATGGCTGCGGCGCTGGTGTTGGTCGGTTGCGCGAGCGCGACCATGGATGCGGCGCGGGGCGGCAAGCCGACGGCTCAGCTCGATTCGCGCAAGGCGCCGGAGCTGGTAGCCCAGTGCATCCAGTTCAGCTGGCAGAAAGAGGATGTGTTCGGCGACGACGCCAGTGGCTACCTGGAGCCACGCAAGCAGGGCGGGCTGACTGTCTATACCCGCGAGGCGGAGTCGTTCGTCGATGTGTATCCGCAGGCGGGCGGTACGCGGGTGGATTATTACGCGCAGAAGAATGACGGCATGGCCCTGCAGCGCCGGGCGGCGGCGGCCACCTGTTTGTAAAGGGGTTGCAGTTCCGGCCTCTTCGCGGGCAAGCCCGCGAAGAGGCCGGCAAGCCGTCATCAGGACAGGAACCCACCATCCACATTCAATGCGGTACCGGTGGTATAGCTGGAAGCATCGCTGGCCAGGTACAGCACGGCGCCGGCCATTTCCTTGGGGTCGGCCACGCGCTTGAGCGGAATCTGCTGCAGCGCGGCATTGAGGATGGCGTCGTTCTTCACCAGGGCCGAGGCGAACTTTGTGTCAGTCAGGCCCGGCAGCAGGGCGTTGCAGCGAATGCCGAATTGCGCACACTCCTTGGCGAACACCTTGGTCATGTTGATCACCGCCGCTTTGGTCACCGAATAGATGCCCTGGAACAGGCCTGGTGAAACGCCGTTGATCGACGCCACGTTGATGATGCTGCCGCCACCGTTTTCGCGCATCAGCTTGCCGGCTTCCACCGACATGAAGAAGTAGCCACGGATGTTCACGTCGACCGTCTTCTGGAAGGCGCTTGGGTCGGTGTCCAGCACGTTGCAGAACTGCGGGTTGGTGGCCGCGTTGTTGACCAGAATATCCAGGCGCCCGAACTGTTCACGGATACTGGCGAACACCTGCTGGATCTGCTCCAGTTCGCCGATATGGCAGGCGACCGGCGTGGCCTTGCCGCCTGCCGCGACGATGGCGTCGGCCACCTGCTGGCAGCCTTCCAGCTTGCGGCTGGAGACGATCACGTGGGCACCCTGCTGGGCCAGCAGATGGGCAATGGCTTCGCCGATGCCGCGGCTGGCGCCAGAGACGAAAGCGATCTTGCCGTCGAGGTCGAACAGTTGGGTCTTGGACATGCTGTTTTCCTTGTTGTCTGGCGTCAGAGCGTGGACTGGCCGATGACCTGCAGGCTCATCTGCTCCAGCAGCCGGTTCATGTGAATGAACTGGGCGAAGCGTTTGTCCTGGGTCTGGCCGTGGTAGTAGCGGTAGTAGATCTGCTGGACGATGCCGGCCAGGCGGAACAGGCCATAGCAATAGTAGTAATCGAAGTTGTCCAGGCGAATGCCGGCGCGCTCGGCGTAGTAGTCGACGAACTGGCGACGGCTGAGCATACCCGGGGCATTGCTCGGCTGGCGGCGCATCAGCTGCACTGGCGCCGGGTCGCTGGCTTCGATCCAGTACGCGAGGCTGTTGCCCAAGTCCATCAGCGGGTCGCCGAGGGTGGCCATCTCCCAGTCCAGCACACCGATGATGCGCATGGGGTTGTCGGCGTCGAGGATCACGTTGTCGAAGCGGTAGTCGTTGTGCACGATACCTGGGCGCGGGTGGTCGGCGGGCATCTTCTCGTGCAGCCAGGCGATCACTTTTTCCCAGCGTGGCGCATCCGGGGTCAGGGCTTTTGCGTAGCGGCTGGTCCAACCTTCGATCTGACGCTGCACATAGCCTTCCGGCTTGCCCAGGTCAGCCAGGCCACAGGCGCGGTAGTCCACTTGATGCAGCTCGACCAGGCGGTCGATAAAGCTTTTGCACAGGGCTTCGGTGCGGCTGGCATCCAGCCCCAGTTCGGCCGGGATGTCCGACCGCAAAATCACCCCCTTGACCCTTTCCATCACGTAGAACTCACCACCGATCAGCGACGCGTCGGTGCAGTGGGCGTAGGCTTTGGGGCAGTACGGGAAACCGCTGTTGAGCTGGTTGAGAATGCGGAACTCGCGGCCCATGTCATGGGCCGATTTGGCCTTCTGGCCGAACGGTGGGCGGCGCAGTACGAATTCCTTGCCCGGGTAGCTGACCAGGTAGGTGAGGTTGGACGCGCCGCCAGGGAACTGGCTGATGCTGGGAGTGCCCTCGAGGCCGGCAATGTGGCTCTTGAGATAAGGATCGATGACGGCCGCATCGAGTTCTTCGCCGGGGCGTACCTGGGTGGACTGGTCGGTGAGCGTCATGCGTTTTCCTTATTATCTGGCGCAAGGACTATTGGCTAATCTAATGGCCTGGCGACGGTGGAACAAGCGTGCCAGGAGCCATATAGGCGAGGGTGTTGCTGGTCGATCACTGCACCGAATGCCGGGCAAAAAAAAACCGAAGCCGGTCAGGCTTCGGTTTTCTCATCGTGCGTTGTGCCCATCACTTAGGAAGGGAACAGCTCGCTGAGCTTCATCGACAGCATCATGTCGCCTTCGACGCGCAGCTTGCCGCCCATGAAAGCCTGCATGCCGTCGGTTTCACCGCTGACGATGCCCTTAAGGGTTTCGCTGTCCAGTACCAGAGTGCAGTTGGCATCCGGGTTTTCACCTTCCTGGATGTCGCAGGTGCCATCTTTGACGATCAGCGCGTATTGCTTGTTTTCGTCGGTGATGTTGAAGCCGAACACCAGGTCCAGGCCTTCAGCAGCCGCTGGGTTGAATTTTGCCTTCATCGCCTCGACGGCTTTAGCTACATCGCTCATGGTGTTTTCCTTGTTAAGTGATATTCGCGTCCGCAAGGACACAACGGGCCGGGCTCAACGGTAGGTGATGAGCTCCGGCGCCCTCAACAGCTGTACATGTGCTTGGCTGTTGAAGGAAGCCAGTGCCACGTCGCGGCCGCGAAACTTCAGCTGGCTGAGCGACGTGTTGATGATCTGCCAGTTCAGCGCAAAGGCCTGGCTGGGGGTGATTCGGGTAACCAGGTGGAGCAGGGCGGCGATGGTGCCACCGGAGGTGAACACGGCGATGTTGTCACCACTGTTGGCGCTGTCGAGCAACCGCTGCAGGCCGGCGTCGACCCGCGCGGTGAACGCCTGCCAGCTCTCCAGGCCGTCATCGGCATGTTCACCTGCGTGCCAGCGCTGCACCATCAGGGCGAACAGGCGCTGAAACTCGCTGCGGTTCTGTGCACCATTGCGCAGGACGTCCCGGGCGTGCGGCTCATCGGCCAGCAGGCGGGGCAGCAGGGCGCGAATCACACCGTCGGCATCGAACTCATTGAAGGCCGGGTCTGTCTCAATGGCCGGTACCGCACCACCGTCAGCGTTCAATGCGTGCAGCGTGTGCCGGGCAGTATCCTGCTGACGCCGCAGATTGCCGGCCACGCAGCGGTCCAGGCGCAGGCCGAGCTGGGCAAGGTGTTCGCCCAGGGCCTGGCTCTGGCGCACCCCGACGGGCGAGAGGACGTCGTAGTCATCGGCACCGAAGGAAGCTTGGCCATGTCGGATCAGGTAGAGATTGCCCACTGGGGTATCCGGCGTTGAAGGTTGCTGCGAGGTTAGGATGCGCCACACAGGCTGTCAACGAAAAAACATACAAGCGTTTGAAAAGGTTGTTTGAACTGTGTTGCCAGCGTTTACCTCGGCTGGCGAGGGCACGATCGCAACGGTATGCTTGCATCAGTTTCGCGCCGATCTGGCGCAGGTTCATAAGGAGTCAACGTGGAGTTTCTTGCCGAATACGCAAGCTTTCTCGCCAAAACCGCCACCCTGGTGATTGCCATTCTGGTGGTGTTGTCCGCCATCGCCGGTTTGCGCGGCAAGGGGCGGCGCAAGGCCGGTGGGCAGTTACAGGTCACCCGCCTCAACGAATTCTATAAAGAGCTGCGCGAGCGCCTGGAAAGCGGCCTGCTCGACAAAGCGCAGCTCAAGGCCCTGCGCAAGCAGCAAGCAAAAGCGGACAAAAAGCAGAAGAAGGGCAAGGCCGAAGAGAAGGGCCGGGTGTTCGTGCTCGACTTCGATGGCGACATCAAGGCCTCTGCCACCGAAAGCCTGCGTAACGAGATCACCGCACTGCTGACCCTCGCCACCCCACGCGATGAAGTGGTGCTGCGCCTGGAAAGCGGCGGTGGCCTGGTGCACAGTTATGGCCTGGCGGCCTCGCAACTGGCACGCATTCGCCAGGCCGGCATCCCGCTCACCGTGTGCATTGACAAGGTCGCGGCGAGCGGCGGCTACATGATGGCCTGCATTGGCGAGAAAATTGTCAGTGCACCGTTCGCCGTGCTGGGCTCGATCGGTGTGGTGGCGCAGTTGCCCAACGTCAACCGCCTGCTGAAAAAGCACGACATCGATTTCGAAGTACTCACCGCTGGCGAGTACAAGCGTACGTTGACCGTGTTTGGCGAAAACACCGAGAAGGGCCGCGAGAAGTTCCAGGAAGACCTGGACATCACCCACCAGCTGTTCAAGGACTTCGTCGCCCGTTACCGGCCGCAGCTGCACATCGACGAGGTCGCCACCGGCGAAGTCTGGCTCGGTGTTGCTGCACTGAACCGCAAGCTGGTCGATGAATTACAGACCAGCGACGAATACCTCAGTGACCGCGCCCGCACGGCCAACCTGTTCCACCTGCACTATGCCGAGCGCAAGAGCTTGCAGGAGCGTATCGGCATGGCGGCCAGCGGTAGCGTGGAGAACGCAGTGGTGGGGTTGTGGAGCAAACTCGGCCGCTTGCGCTAACACCTTGAACCCACTGAAATTTTTTTCTGTTCAGGGGGTTGCAAGGTTGAAGGAATGCAGACATAATGGCGCCCATCGAAACGCAGCAAACCTTGAAAAGGTGCGGTGTTTCAAGGAGATAGCGAAGCGCAAGCCGCTAGATCCGAACTTTGAGGCCGAGTAGCAAAGTGGTTATGCTCCGGATTGCAAATCCGTCTACGCCGGTTCGATTCCGACCTCGGCCTCCACCATTCGAAAACCCCGCAGATGAAAATTTGCGGGGTTTTTCTTTGTCCGCGCTTATGTTTTGTACTGAATGGTATAAGAGGCATCCGACCTCGGCTCTACCATCACAGGCATGCCGAACAGCTTGCCTTGGCATTCGCTCACGATGCAGCGGTTGACGGCACCCTGCTTAAGCTGGTCCCACAGCCCTTCGTCATGAATCACGATCCGCACGACCTGATTCTCAAGGCTTTGGGCATTCTGAGCAATGTGGTGATCCAGGTCGCAGCCGAAGTCTGCAATAGGTATGTCTATGTCATACCCGATGACAACCCCATGCCGTTTCAGGTCATCCCTGATTCGCTCGATCACGTCTTCTGCTTCTTGTTTGATCATGATGGGTATCTCGCGATTGTTACTCCATCTGAACTTTAGTCGATTCTGGAAGCATTCGTCGTTGATTGGCGCCGCCGACCTCGACACCCACCGCTTCAAAGGCCCCGCCAATAAGGCAGCGGGGCTTTTGAATTGGCTCAAGACTCAGCCATGACTCAGCGACAGATCGCTGATGATGCACACCGAACCATCAGTGGCCGGCGTCGCATCGGTGTAGTCGACCTGGTTGTAGACCCCGCCGTGAAACTCGAACAGGCGCGTGTCCCAGCTGTCATCGAGCTGCAGTCCACTCGATGATCTGGAGACACCGTTGCACCTGGCAGTCACCGTGACCACACCCTCGGAGGTGGCGTGAATGATCACGTCGAATTTCGTACCCAGCGGCACCCCTTGCAGTAAGGCGCTATTCACCGGGTCGGTCTGGTTATAGGACTGGCGAAAGCCCATGGTGATATTGCCCTTGTTCCAGAACACCTTTACCGGCGGGCTGTCATCCCCCCTGACGTGCATCTGGCTGATGACCACCTTCTGCGCGGAATTGACCTTGGTCAGGGTCATCTCCTGGCGGTTCCAGTGGTCCGGGGCGCTGCCCAGCGTCCAGTTTTTGCTTTCCGACCATTCGCAGCGGGTTCTACGGGTGCTCTTGCTCGAAGCGCCCTTGGTCGGTGCCGAGAACTGCACCGACCCATCGCTGAGTACCTGCACGACACTCGGGAACTGAGCAATTGCTTGCGCACCATTGAGCTCAAGCGCGACGGGGTTCGTTGAAGAGACTGCCACTGGGGTAGCGATCGTTAGATTGCTGATGTTTACGGTCATAAATACTCCTGACGATAAAATCATTGGCCTGGCACGATTGCCTTCCATCCGTGATGCGTTCCTCCGCATCCGGCTGGGCACTCGTGAATGCACAGGCGGATGGTTTGGAATTTCAAATTGACTGTATGGATATACAGTAATCCAGAGTTGGTTTTTATCAACCCCTTCGACTGCGTAAAGCGTCATGACAGGTAAGAAGATGGCACAGGTCAGGGGTGATGGACGGGGTAGCTCGAGGGTTTCCTGTGGAGAAGGGCGCTCGTCGGCATGCGAACAGGCAACGAATGCGACAACCTTTCGTACAGGTTTCCAGTGCGGAAAAAGAAAAACCCGCCAACCAGTGGCGGGTCTAAAGAACGTACGGAGCAGGGTCAGAATGCCCAAGTGCTTGTCATGAATTCGTGAAGTTGTCGTAGACGGCGTGTCCACATCCGTCATATGCAAAAAAAAGCCCGCCATGAAGGCGGGCAACGAACGTTTTGAAGGGAGAGATTGCAGCCTGAGGCCGGCCGGTTAAGCCAGCATTAACCGCAATCCCGTTGACCACGCCCCACGATGCGCCTATACAGGCGTGCCAGATTTCCAGGAACCACCATGCGCGACGAAGACGACCTGCACGAACCCGAGCACGATCACCTGCTCGATCACGAATTCCTCTATGAAGACGACGTCCCTGAAGCGGACGCCCAAGGCGCCGAGGACGAAGTCGAGGAAGACGAAGAACTGCTGGATGACCTCGATGACGAAGAGCGTGATCACCCAGCCTGGCACGACGACCTGGACGACTGAATCAGCGCCCGTCGACCGAGAAGCGGCCGGGGCCACTGACTGCCAGCGCCAGCAGGCCGCCGCAGATGCTGAGGTTTTTCAGGAACTGAGTCATGTTGGCGGCGCGCTCCGGGTCGACCATGTTCCAGAACGGGTGGCCCAGCAGCGCGGTACCCAATACGAACAAGGCGAACAGGAAGGCCAGCGGGCGCGTGTAGAAGCCCAGGATCAGCAGGATGCCGACAATGAACTCCATGCACACCGCCACCGCTGCCGCCAGCATCGGTGCGGGGGCGCCAAGGGATGTCATGTAGCCGACCGTGCCTTCGAAGCCGGTGAGCTTGGCCCAGCCGGAAAGCACGAAGAGGATCATCAGCAGCACGCGGGCGATCAGCAGAATGAGGTCGCGTTGACCATCGAACAGGGAGTAGCGCATGGCGGCATACCGGTAGCTGGGGACAAGCTCCACTCTAGCAGTTGCCCAGGGGATTGCTGCCGGGCAGCAAAAAGGCGCCGCAAGGGCGCCTTTTCAACGGAGTTTGGTGCGAGTGGCGGGACTCGAACCCGCAAGGCTCACGCCGACAGATTTTAAGTCTGCTGTGTATACCAATTCCACCACACTCGCACGCTTGAAAGGGTCGTATCGGACCGGCGCGCTTCTAGGCAGAAGGGCCTGACAATCAAGTGCGCTTTATAACCCATTGTTATAGTTGAGTCAAATCGCAGCGCCTATGATCAAAGGAATGAGGGCGTCGATCGAACGGGCAATTGACACCTTGCTGTCATTAGGCCACTGTTGCCCGCCTGTTGGATCCAATGAGCGTTATGCCATGTCCCAGGCCACTTCCTCGTCTAATGCCGGGCGCACTGTCCGTCCTCGGTTGTTCTGGCGCCTGTTGTTCGCACAAGTCATGCTGATGGGGGCCTTTCTGTACCTTAGCCTGATCACCCTCGGTGGCTATCTGTTGATGCTCGGTTTTGATGCCGAACACCCGCAACCACAACGCCTGATGGCGCTGGGAGGTGGCGGCCTGATTCTGCTGGTGGGCCTGTGGCTGCTGAAAGTGGCGATGCCGCGACGAGTCAGCCCGGTATTGGTCGAACCCGAGCCTTGATAGTCTGTTACAGCACGCTGTGGCAGATGTTGTTACAGGTGAGTACGCTTGGCTAAGCTGATCAGGTCCCCCTCCCGCAGTGCCTGTGGAGTTTGCATGGTTTCGGCCGACTGTATCGATCACCCTGTCATACCCGCCAGCCGCTACGAGCAGCTGGTGCAATCGGTGGTGGATTACGCCATCTACATGCTCGACCCCACCGGCCATGTGGTGTCCTGGAATGCAGGCGCACAACGGATCAAGGGCTATCGCGCCGAAGAAGTCATCGGTCGGCACTTCTCGTTGTTTTTCACCCCGCAGGATTGCGCCGAAGGGCGCCCGGAGCGTCTGATCAAGCAGGCTCTTGAGCAGGGCGTAGCGCAGGACGAAGGCTGGCGTGTGCGCAAGGATGGCACGCAGTTCTGGGCCTTGGCCGCGCTTGATGTGATCCGCGACGAACAGGGGCAGATCGTCGGCTTGGCCAAGGTCACCCGTGATATCACCGACAGGCGCGAATCGGCACTGCAGCTCGACGCGGTGCGTGCTCAACTGTTCCAGGCGCAGAAGCTCGAAGCCTTGGGCCAGCTCACCGGAGGCCTGGCGCATGATTTCAACAACCTGCTGACCATCATCATCAGCTCGGCACGCCTGGCGCAGGCCAGCCAAGACCCGGCGCGGCTGCAGCGCATGCTCGAGCATATCCTCGATGCCGGGCAGCGCGGCACCGAGCTGACCCAGCAACTGCTCACCTTCGCCCGGCATCGGCAGCTGGATGTCTCGCTCATCGCCCCGGCCAAGCTGTTGGCATCCACCCTGGGGCTGCTGGAACATGCGCTCCCGCGTGAAATCGTGCTGAAGGAGTATGTGCAGCCCGATCTGCCGCTGATCGAGGTGGATATCGGGCAGTTGCAGATGGTGCTGCTGAACCTTGTGTTCAATGCGCGCGATGCGACAGGCGAGCGGGGCACGATCGACCTGGCGGTGCTTGCAGTCGAGTTGGCGGGCGAAGTGGAGGGGCTACACGGTAAGTTCGTGTGCTTCGAAGTGAATGACAACGGTGACGGTATCGACCCGCTGGTGCTGCCGCGCATCTTCGAGCCGTTCTTCACCACCAAGCCGTTCGGCAAGGGCACCGGCCTTGGCCTCAGCCAGGTCTACGGCTTTGCCAAGCAGAGCAATGGCACCATCAGTGTCGAAAGCACGCCGGGCCAGGGCACATGCATGCGCCTTTATCTGCCGGCCTATCAGCCTGATGCAAGGGCACAAGACAGTAGGTAACCACCATGGTGCAAGCACTCAAGCGGTTGGTCACTGGGATCGAAGGCCTCGATGCACTGCTCAGGGGCGGCTTGGTTGCGGGCGCTTCCTACATCGTTCAAGGCCCCCCGGGAGCGGGCAAGACCATCCTGGCCAACCAGTTGGCCTGCAACCACGTGCGGGGTGGTGGCAGGGTGCTGGTGGCGACCTTGCTCAGTGAATCCCATGAGCGCCTGTTCCAGTACCTGGCAACGCTCGAGTTTTTCGACCCGACCCTGGTCGGTGACCAGATCCAGTTCGTCAGCGCCTTCGATGCCCTCGAACAGGAAGGGCTGGATGCGGTGGTCAAGTTGCTGCGTCAGGAGATCGTCAGGCAGCAAGCGACCCTGCTGATCGTCGATGGGATGCTCAATGCCCGGGTGCGAGCGGAAACGTCACTGGACACCAAGAAGTTCGTTTCGGAGCTGCAAGGGCACGCGGCATTCGCCGGCTGTACCGTGCTGCTGTTGACCAGCGCGCGGCTCGATGAAGGCAGCCCTGAGCACACCATGGTCGATGGCGTGATCGAGTTGGGCGAGCAACTGGTAGGCAGCCGTGCAGTGCGCCATGTACAGCTGCGCAAGACGCGGGGCAGCGGGGCGCTGTCCGGGCGTCACGAGTGCCTGATCGATGCGGCGGGGATGCATGTCTACCCGCGCCTGGAATCACTCCACAGCCATCCCAGCAAGCTCGGTTCGGCCAGCTTGAACCGCATTTCAACGGGCGTTCCGACACTGGATGAGATGCTTGATGGCGGTTTGGCGACGGGCTCGGTCAGCTTGTTGATGGGCCCCTCGGGGATCGGCAAGACTTCGCTGGGCCTGGCGTTTCTGTCGGCAGCCAGCGCCGAGCAGCCGGCACTGCATTTCGGCTTTTACGAAACGCCCGCCAGGTTGCGCCTGAAGGCTGCGTCGCTGGACTACGATTTCGACGCCCTCGAGCGTTCGGGCGCCTTGCACCTGTGCTGGCAACCGACCACTGAAGGTTTGTTGGACCAGGTGGGTGCGCGCCTGCTCGAACGTGTCGAGCAGCAGGGCAGCAAGCGCGTACTGATCGACAGCTTGGGTGCGTTCAGTCGCCTGGCCACCGACCCCGCGCGGCTCAATGCCTTTTTCCGTGCGCTGGCTGGCGAGCTGCGGGCGCGGGATATCAGCGTGATGCTCACGTGGGAGATGCGCGATATCTTCGGCTCGGAAATCACCGCCCCGGCGCCGGACCTGTCGAGCATCGTCGACAACCTCATGCTGATGCGCTTCGTCGAACTGGATTCGCGGTTGCGGCGCATGCTGTCGATCCTGAAGGTACGCGACAGCCATCACGACCCTGCGTTGCACGCGCTGCACATCGGGCCGCAGGGCATCAGTTTGCACAAGGCGTTCGAGGGCGCCAGTGGCGTGCTTTCGGGCTCGCCGGTGCCCCAAGGGCAGGGCTGACGGGGCCTGTCGATGAACACCATCCTGATCGTCGATGACGAGTACTTGATTGCCGATATCCTCGGCTATGCCCTGGAGGACGAAGGCTTTCTCGTGGAAAAAGCGAGCAACGGGCGCAAGGCCCTGGAGGCATTGAAGGAAAAGCGCGTGGAACTGGTGATCACCGACTACATGATGCCAGTGCTCAATGGTGAGGAGCTGGTGCGGGCAATTCGCGACGAACTGAAGCTGCCTGACCTGCCGGTGATCCTCATGAGCGGTGCCCAGGCCAGCCAAGGGCGCCCGGAACTCTTCGCTGCGGTCTTCGACAAGCCATTCGACATGGACAGGATGATCGCGAAGGTGCGCGAGCTGCTCGGCACCTGAGGTTCAGGTTGCGGCGTGCGCCGACCATTCGATCAAGCGCGTCCGTGCGGCTTGAAGCGAGTTGCCAGGTCAGTGTTGATCGTCGTGCTTTTCCGGAGCCGGGCTGCCGGCCTGGATGCGCTTGAAGATTTCTTCACGGTGCACCTGGACATCCTTGGGTGCATCGATGCCAATCCTCACCTGCATCCCTTTTACGCCCAGAATGGTGACTTTGATGTCATCGTTGATGACGATACTTTCGCCAACCTTACGGGTGAGTATCAGCATGTAGTTCTCCTTGGTGATGTAGAAATCCGACAGGCCATTGGGCCGCATCGGTGGGAGCTGGTCCCTCTTCCTTCTCATTAAAGACGCTTTCGGCGGATAGTAATTCCCCGAAAGACAAATTCTGTTGCGTGTCTTTAGTCGCAGGTGCCGAGGTTAATGCTGTCAAGCGATTCGGCGAAGGTGCTCGACGGCAAGAATAGGGGGCTTCGGCCTTTATGGGAAATTTCTCTGCATGATGGGCTAAATAGTCCAGCTCAATCATCGTCTGTTGTTTCCAGGGCTTGCAGAAACAGCAGCAAGGCCACCTCGTCGGCATCCAGCCCCTTGCGTACCCGGCGCCCGGGCAAGTCGGCCAAGCGCCCAAGGGCGTAATGCTCGAGTACGGCGGGGTGGATGTAGCAGCGCCGGCACACCGCCGGGGTGTTGCCCAGGCGTGCGGCCACCTGTTTGACGATGCCGGCAACCTGGCGCCGGGCTTCGCTTTCCGGCTCCCAGGCCAGCGGCCTGAGCAGGCTCAGGGCCAGGCTGCTGCCAGCCCAGGTGCGGTAGTCCTTGGCGGTAAAGTCGGCGCCGGTTAACTGTTGCAGGAACTGGTTGACCTCGCTGGAGCCGATGCTGTGCCGCTGGCCGTCGTCGTCCAGGTACTGAAACAACGCCTGCCCGGGCAGTTCCATGCAGCGCTTGAGCAGGTTGGCCAGGCGCCGGTCACGCAGCGTCACATTGTGCTCCACGCCACGCTTGCCGCGGAACTGGAAGCGCACGGTGCTGCCCTTGACCTGCACGTGTCGGTTGCGCAGGGTGGTTAGCCCATAGGACTGGTTGTCGCGCAAATACCGTTGGTTGCCGATGCGAATCAGGGTGTGATCAAGCAGGCTTACGACCAGCGCCATGACCTTTTCCCGGTCAAGCCCCGGGCGGGCCAAATGCGCTTCGAGCTGTGCGCGCAACTTCGGCAGGGCATGGGCGAAGGCCAGCATGCGACTGTACTTGTGCTGGTCGCGCAGCTCGCGCCATTGCGGGTGATAGCGGTATTGCTTGCGTCCACGGGCATCGACGCCGGTGGCCTGCAGGTGACCCTGTGGGTCGGCGCAAATCCACACATCGGTGTAGGCCGGCGGGATCACCAGCGCAGCGATGCGCGCCAGGGTTTCGCTGTCGCGAATGCGCTGCCCCTGGGCGTCGAGGTAGATGAAACGGTCGCGCCAGCGGCGTCGGGTCAGGCCCGGCTGGCTGTCGTCGACGTAGTGCAGGCTGGGTGGCAGAGGGCATTCAAGCATCGGCGGCAGGTCTCGATCAGGTCACTGATCAATGGACAACAGCCGCTTCGATGATGCTCAGCCCAACAGTGCCACTGACTTGATCTGCGCGAACAGCGCCTGGCCCGGGTGCAGGCCGAGTTGGTCTGCCGAGTACCGGGTGATGCGCGCCAGCAAGGCATTGCCACCGGCATCCAGGCTAACCAGCACGTGCGCCGGGTTGTCCGCCGGGCGCGTTTCGCGCACCCGCACCGGCAGGCGATTGAGGATGCTCGAGGTACTGTCGGCACGCAGCGCCAGGCTCACATCCCGGGCCTGGACCTTGACCCGCAAGGTGCTGCCCATGCTGTGCGCCGGGTGGGCGATGCGCAGCAACAGCGCGTCGCTGCCGGACAGCCGCAGGTCAAGCAGGTCGTAGTGCGGATCGTGGCCGACGACCATGCCCTCGAATACCACCCCGGCGTCCTCACCCTGGGCCAGTGACAGGTCGAGGCGCGCCAAGGTCTCGCCGATCGGCCCGCTGGCCATGGCCCGGCCTTGCTCCAGCAGCACCAGGTGGTCGGCCAGGCGTGCCACTTCGTCCTGGGCATGGCTGACATACACCAGCGGGATGTCCAGTTGCTCGTGCAGGCGTTCGAGGTACGGCAGGATCTCGCGCTTGCGTGGCCCGTCCAATGCGGCCAACGGTTCGTCCATCAACAACAGCCGCGGGCTGCTGAGCAATGCGCGGGCAATGCCGACCCGTTGTGCTTCGCCGCCCGACAACGTGGCCGGTTTGCGGGCGAGCAGGTGGCCGATGCCCAGGAGTTCGGTCGCTTGGTCGAGGCTCACCTTACGCTCGGCCGCAGCGACGCGCCGCCAGCCAAATTCCAGGTTGCCGCGCACCGACAGGTGCGCGAACAGGCTGGCCTCCTGGAATACGTAGCCCACCGGGCGCAAATGGGGTGCCAGGAAGTGGCCACGGGCGCTGTCTTCCCAGACCTCGCCGTTGATCTCGATATACGCGCTGGCCGCCCGCTCCAGGCCGGCCAGGCAACGCAGGCACGAGGTCTTGCCCGAGCCTGAGTGGCCGAACAGCGCGCTGATACCGCGGCCAGGCAGGTTGAGGTCGACGTCCAGGGTGAAGTCGTCGCGCGCCAGCTTCAGGCGCACCACAATCGATCCGCTCATGTCAGCTCCAGCCAGCTTTGCTACGGCGCCCGGCGTAGAGCAGGAGCAGTACCAGGAACGCAAACACCAGCATGGCGCCAGCCAGCCAGTGGGCTTGCGAATATGCCATGGCTTCGACGTGATCGAAGATCTGCACCGAGACCACGCGGGTCTTGTCGGGGATGTTGCCACCGATCATCAGCACCACGCCGAACTCGCCCACAGTATGGGCAAAGCCGAGGATGCTGGCAGTAACGAAGCCGGGGCGAGCCAGCGGCAGCACTACGTGGACGAAGGTGTCCCAGGGGCTGGCGCGCAGGGTCGCGGCCACCTCCAGGGGGCGCTGGCCGATGGCGCCGAAGGCGTTCTGCAGCGGCTGCACCACGAAGGGCATGGAATACACCACCGAGCCGATCACCAGGCCCGTGAAACTGAACACCACGGTACCCAGGCCCATGGCCTGGGTAGCCTGGCCGAGCCAGCCGTGCGGGCCCAGGGCGATCAGCAGGTAAAAGCCGATCACCGTCGGTGGCAACACCAGTGGCAACGCCACCACCGCGCCCACCGGCCCGCGCAGCCACGAGCGCGTGCGCGCCAGCCACCAGGCGATGGGCGTTCCGACGATCAGCAGGATCAGCGTGGTCAGGCTGGCCAGTTTGATGGTCAGCCAGACCGCGCCGAGGTCACTGGCGTCCAGTGGCATCAGATTTCATAACCGTAGGACTTGATCACCGCTGCGGCTTTCGGGCCTTTCAGGTAGTCGACAAGCGCTTTGGCAGCCGGGTTGTCCTTGCCTTTGTTGAGGATGACCGCATCCTGCAGGATCGGCTCGTGCAAGTTGGCCGGAACGATCCAGGCCGAACCGCTTTCGACCTTGCCGTCCTTGTAGATCTGCGACAGGGCGACGAAGCCCAGTTCGGCGTTGCCGGTGGAGACGAACTGGTAGGCCTGGGTGATGTTCTGGCCTTCGACGATCTTGGCCTTGGTGGCCTCGGTCAGCTTCAGGTTGTCCAGCACCTGGGTGGCGGCCAGGCCGTAAGGGGCGGCTTTCGGGTTGGCGATGGACAGGTGCTGGAACTGGTTGTTCTTCAGCACTTCACCCTTGTCATCCACATAGCCCGGCTTGGCCGACCACAGGGCCAGGGTGCCGGTGGCGTAGGTGAAGCGCGAGCCCGGGACGATTTCCTTTTCCTCTTCCAGCTTTTTCGGGGTGCTGTCATCGGCAGCGAGGAACACTTCAAACGGCGCGCCGTTCTTGATCTGCGCGTAGAACTGCCCGGTGGCGCCATAGGCGGCGACCAGCTTGTAGCCGGTGTCTTTCTCGAAGTCCTTGGCAATGGCCTGGATGGGCGCTGTGAAGTTCGCCGCGACCGCCACCTGCACCTCGTCGGCCCAGGCGCTGTTGAAGGAGATCAGGCTCGCCAGGGCAGTGGCGGCCAGGTGGGACAGGCGAATACGCATGAAGACAGCTCCTTGAGGTGGTTATCGTTATGGTGTGAACTATATAGCGATAGGCCATTTGTCGGGAAGGGGCTGAAGGAAGGGTTATGGCCTGAGGAAATTATGTTGGCTGTGCAGGCCTCTTCGCGGGCAAGCCCGCTCCCACAGGAATTTCACAGGCCTCAAGGCATGCACAGCACCTGTGGGAGCGGGCATGCCCGCGAAGAAGCAGACGCGGATTCAAGACCCTAACGGGTGATCCGCGCCAGGGCCTTTTCGGCAATCTCCCGGGTCAGCTGCTCAGCCGGCATAGGCCGCCCCAGGCGCAACGCCTGCCCCGACCACAGGTTGCTGAAATCACTGTTGCCCTGCGCATCGGTAATTGCCCGCAGCGGCATCAAGGCCCCACCGGCCAAGGGAAAGCGTGGGGCCAGATCGCTCATCGGCCCCAGCTCGCGCATGATGCGGTTGTTGATGCCGCGCGCCGGGCGCCCGGTGAACAGGTTGGTCAATGCCGTGTCACTGGCCTGTGCCGTGTCCAATGCACGGCGGTGGGCGGGAGAGACCTTGGCCTCCGGGCAGAACAGGTAGGCCGTGCCGATCTGCACGGCGCTGGCGCCCAGGGCCAGGGCCGCCACCAGGCCGCGGTGGTCGCCGATGCCACCGGCGGCGATCACCGGCAGGTGCACGGCATCGGCAATTTGGGGCACCAGGGCGAAGGTGCCGATCTGGCTGGTGATGTCGTCGCTGAGGAACATGCCGCGATGGCCGCCGGCTTCATAGCCCATAGCGATGATCGCATCGCAGCCATTGGCTTCGAGCCACAGTGCTTCCTCCACCGTGGTGGCACTGGATAGCACCTTGGCACCGCTGGCCTTGACCCGCTGCAGCAGTGCAGCTTGCGGCAGGCCAAAGTGGAAACTCACCACGTCCGGGCGCATCTGCTCGACCAGCACGCAGCTCTGTTCATCGAAGGGTGCACGGTTGGAAACCGGCGTAGGTGCTGCGAAGTCGGCGCCCACTTCGGCGTAGTACGCTTCAAGTGCCTGCTTCCAGCGGGCATCGCGCTCGGGGTCGGGCGCTGGCGGCTGGTGGCAGAAGAAGTTCAAGTTCAGCGGCTGGCCAGGGCAGGCCGTGCGGAACGCTTCGATCTCGCCACGCACCTGGTCGCCCGTGAGCATGGCGCAGGGCAGGGCGCCCAGCCCACCCGCCCTGGCCACCGCTATCGCCATGGCCGAGCCGCTGGCGCCGGCCATTGGCGCCTGGAGAATGGGCAACTCGATGCCCAGCAGATCGAGAATACGACGGTCGGGCCAGTTGCTCATGCGCTGCTCCTTGTCGCGGGTGCCTTACAGTGCTTTGCTCACCTGGATGTCGGTGACCTTCTCAGCGTCTTCGCCGTGGATCTTGCGCAAGGCTTCGATGGCCTGTTCGTGCGAGGCGTCGGCCATCACTGCGAAGTCCCAGCGGCGCTGGCCGTCGAGTTTGTACTTGATGACGTATTTGATGTTCTGGGTCATGACAGTTTTATCTGAGTTTTGAAGATGAACGGCGGATGATCTTGATCTTGTGGCTCAAGGTCGGCTTGCGTGTCACCGAGATCGGCCGTGTGGTCACGGTATCGATGGTGATGTTCCAGAAACCCGTGCTCGGCACGGTAATCTTGGCCGGGAAGTCTACGAACTGGCCACCGTGGTAGGTGTGCCGGCCGCCGTTTTTGAAGCTGCGGAAGTTGGCGTCGTTCATCAGGCGGATGTTGCAGCGCTGGGAGCACTCGATGACGACGATATCGTCCTCGTTGAGGTGCTCGCGCTGGTGTACGAATTTCATGGGGTGCTCCGCAAAGATTGGTTCTGCAAAGGCGAACGATACCACGATGTCGGCATGCGCTGCCGCGCCTGATGGCACTTGGCAGATAAAGCGGCACAAGCGCGGAGCAAAACCGCTTGGCTGTTGTCCTACGCTTTCTTGTCATTCGAGGTGCGTCAAATGAAGTGGATGGTGGCGGCGTTGTTCCTGACGCTGGGCGGTTGTGTCAGCGTTGCGGAACTTGAGCAATCCCATGAAACCATGGATGTCATGTCTGGCAAGACGCCCCGTGAGTATGCCGATTGCATCAAGGCTCACCTGGCCAAGAGCCGTGACCCGCTGGTGGAGGAACAGCGCGATGACGGTTTGCGTCTGATTGTGCCGCAAAAACTCACGGCAGGTGCCGGGCCGGCAGCGTTGCTCGACATCCACAAGCGTGGCAGCGGCAGCAGCATCAAGCTGCATGAACGTTTGAACAACTTCCCGCTGCGCCCGGGTGATGTACGCGAGGCGACGACCGAGTGCATCTCGGGTAGTTGATCTGGCTCAAGGGATGGGCGGTTAAAAGGCCAATTGCCATCCCCTGGTCGGCCAGGGCGTTGTTACGAATTCCCTGACGGGTCTAGTATCCATTTGCTTATGTTTTTTAAGTCTAAGCTTATAACAAAAGAAATGGAGATTCGTGATGAAACCGTTGAGTCGCGTCGTGATCAGCAGCCTGCTGATCCTGGCCTGGCCCGCGGCGCATGCCGCCGATGGCCAGAAAATCTTTACCCAGGGCGGGGCCAACCCCGCCGCCATGGCCTGCCTGGGCTGCCATGGCCCGGATGGCAAGGGCGTTGCCGCCGCAGGGTTCCCCCGCCTGGCTGGCCTGCCGGCAGGTTACCTGAGCAAGCAGCTGCATGACTGGCGCACGGGTAGCCGTCAGCAGCCGGTCATGGCGCCATTGGCCAAAGCCCTGAGTGTCGATGAGATCGAGGCCGTCAGCCATTACCTGGCCGGCCTGCCGCATGATCCTGCCCCAGACCTGCGTCGCCAGCAGATGGCCAGCAACCCCACCGAACGCCTGGCCCTTTATGGTGACTGGAGCCGGCAGATCCCCGGTTGCGTGCAGTGCCATGGTCCAGGCGGCAGTGGCGTTGGCGAGCACTTCCCGCCACTGGCCGGGCAGCCCGCCGCCTACTTGGTGGCGCAACTCAACGCCTGGCGCGACGGCAGCCGCAGCAATGACCCCAACCAGTTGATGGTCGGCGTGGCCAAGGCCATGACCGACGCCGAGGTCAAGGCGATTGCCGAGTACTTCGCCCTGCTCGCCAGCCCGGAGGTCAAGCCATGAAAACACTGTTGCCAACGTTGCTGTTGCTGGGCATGGGCAATGCCATGGCCAGCCCGACGCCCATCGCCATGGAAGACCAGTCGCAGCTCAAGGTCTCCGATCCCCAGGCCGCGCCACAGTTCGCACCGCCCGCCGAGAGTGAGCTGCCGGACAATGCCTTTGGCAAGATGGTCCGCGAGGGGTACGCGCTGTTCGTCGATACCCGCCGGCTGATGCCCGACGCAGTGGGCAATGGCATGAACTGCAGCAACTGCCACCTCGACCAGGGCCGCCTGGCGCATTCCGCGCCGCTGTGGGGCGCCTATCCGATGTACCCGGCCTACCGCAAGAAGAACGACAAGGTGAACACCTTTGCCGAGCGCATCCAGGGCTGCTTCCAGTTCAGCATGAACGGCAAGCCACCCGCCGCCGACAGCCCGCAGATGACAGCGCTTGCGGTGTATTCGTACTGGCTTTCGACCAAGGCCCCTACGGGCGTGGAAATTGCCGGCCGCGGCTACCCCGAGGTGCCACAGCCTAAAGGCGGCTACGACTTCAAGCGCGGCCAGCAGGTCTACGGCGAACAGTGCGCCATCTGCCACGGTGACAACGGCGAGGGGCAGAAGGTGGCGGGCGAATATGTGATGCCGCCACTGTGGGGCAAGGACTCCTACAACTGGGGCGCCGGCATGCACCGGATCAATACTGCGGCGTCGTTCATCAAGTACAACATGCCACTGGGCAAGCCGGGCAGCCTGAGCGACCAGCAGGCCTGGGACGTGGCCGCCTGGGTCAATCGCCATGAGCGTCCCCAGGACCCACGGCTGGTGGACGGCTCCATCGAGAAGACACGGCTGAAGTTCCACGCCAACGATGGCGTCAACCTGTATGGCCAACAGGTCGACGGGGTGCTGATCGGGCAGGGCAGCGGTCGCTGATCCCGCCGTTGCACCGGCCCTTTCGCGCTTGCCCCGAAGGGGCCGGATGACGGGATTTTCACGAACTTTCTGGAACTATCTACACTGGGTTGTCTCTATGATGACAGCGGTCGTCACAGGCAAGGCATTGTAAGCTGCATGCCGCCTGATTAGACTGCGCCGAATTCCACAGGCTTCGCCTATGTTTAAGGATGTTTATGATCAAGAAATGCTTGTTCCCGGCAGCCGGCTACGGCACGCGCTTCCTGCCTGCTACCAAAGCCATGCCCAAGGAAATGCTGCCGGTGGTCAACAAGCCACTGATCCAGTATGGCGTTGAAGAAGCATTGGATGCTGGCCTGAACGAGATTTCCATCGTCACCGGCCGCGGCAAGCGCGCGCTGGAAGACCACTTCGACATTAGCTACGAGCTGGAAAACCAGATCAAGGGCACTGACAAGGAGAAGTACCTGGTCGGTATCCGTCGCCTGCTCGACGAGTGCTCGTTCTCCTACACCCGCCAGACCGAAATGAAAGGCCTGGGTCACGCCATCCTGACCGGCCGCCCGCTGATCGGTGACGAGCCGTTCGCCGTGGTGCTGGCGGACGACCTGTGCGTCAACCTGGAAGGCGACGGCGTGCTGGCGCAGATGGTCGCGCTGTACAAGAAATACCGCTGCTCGATTGTCGCCATTCAGGAAGTCGACCCGCAGGAAACCAACAAGTACGGCGTCATTGCCGGTGAAGAGATCAAGGACGGCATCTTCCGCGTCGACTCGATGGTCGAGAAGCCGAAGCCGGAAGATGCACCTTCCAACCTGGCGATCATCGGTCGCTACATCCTGACCCCGGACATCTTCGAGAAGATCGAACAGACCGAGCCGGGCAAAGGTGGCGAGATCCAGATCACCGACGCGCTGATGAAACAGGCTGCCGAAGGCAACGTGATCGCCTACAAGTTCAAGGGCAAGCGTTTCGACTGCGGTGGCGCTGAAGGCTACATCGAGGCGACCAACTTCTGCTTCGAGCATTTCTACAAGGCCGGCAAGGCGTACTGATACGCCAATGCAGGTTAAAGGAGCCACCCTTCGGGGTGGCTTTTTTGTTTGCGGCGGCTATCGGCGGTATGCTGAGCGCCAGCCAAGGAGACTGAATACATGGCCTACGATTTTGATCTGTTCGTGATTGGCGCCGGGTCCGGCGGTGTGCGTGCGGCGCGCTTCGCTGCGGGCTTTGGGGCAAAAGTGGCAGTGGCCGAGAGCCGCTACCTGGGTGGCACCTGCGTCAACGTCGGCTGCGTGCCGAAAAAGTTGCTGGTCTACGGCGCCCACGTCGCCGATGAGCTGGAACAGGCTGCCGGCTTCGGCTGGACCCTGGAAGAGGGCCACTTCGACTGGGGCACGCTGATCGCCAACAAGAACCGCGAGATCGAGCGCCTCAACGGCATCTATCGCAACCTGCTGGTGAACAGCGGCGTGACCTTGCTGGAAGGCCATGCACGCATCACCGGTGCCAACGAAGTGGAGCTGGACGGCCAGCGCTACAGCGCCGAGCACATCCTGATTGCCACCGGCGGCTGGCCGCAGGTGCCGGACATCCCCGGCAAGGAGCTGGCGATCACCTCCAACGAGGCGTTCTACCTGAAGGACCTGCCGCGCCGCGTGCTGGTGGTTGGCGGTGGCTACATTGCCGTCGAGTTCGCCGGCATCTTCCAGGGCCTGGGCGCCGACACCACCTTGCTCTATCGCGGTGACCTGTTCCTGCGTGGCTTCGACGGCTCGGTGCGTACCCACCTCAAGGAAGAGCTGGAAAAGCGCGGCCTGAACCTGCAGTTCAACGCCGACATCCAGCGCATCGACAAGCTGGACGATGGCAGCCTGAAAGCCACCCTCAAGGATGGCCGCGAGCTGATCGCCGATTGCGTATTCTACGCCACCGGTCGCCGCCCGATGCTCGACAACCTGGGCCTGGAAAACACCGGCGTTGAGCTGGACAGCCGCGGCTTCATTCGCGTCGACGAGCAGTACCAGACCACCGCACCCTCGATCCTTGCCATTGGCGATGTGATCGGCCGCGTGCAGCTCACCCCGGTGGCCCTGGCCGAAGGCATGGCGGTGGCGCGGCGCCTGTTCAAGCCTGAGCAGTACCGCCCGGTGGATTATCAGAACATCCCGACTGCGGTGTTCAGCCAGCCACCGATCGGCACCGTCGGCCTCACCGAAGAGCAGGCGCTGGAAGCCGGGCACAAGGTGCAGATCTTCGAGAGCCGCTTCCGCGCCATGAAGCTGACCCTCACTGACATTCAGGAAAAGACCCTGATGAAGTTGGTGGTCGACGCCGAGACCGACAAGGTACTGGGCTGCCACATGGTTGGCCCGGATGCCGGCGAGATCATCCAGGGCCTGGGCGTGGCGCTGAAGGCCGGTGCGACCAAGCTGCAGTTCGACGAGACCATCGGCGTGCACCCGACTGCCGCCGAAGAGTTTGTCACCATGCGTACAGTCACCCGCTGATGCCACCGGCCTGATCGGCGGCTTGCCGACGATCAGGCCGCTGACTACCCCCGCAATCCTTTGCTCAGCCCATTCCCTTCTATTAATTATCTGCGGTTATAGCCAAAACCAATCACAAGTATGAGCTTTGCCAATGAGCCTTTGTCGGGGCCAGCGGTTAGGATTCTCTCCATCAACTGATTCCAACCCCATGAAGGAGCGTCTCTCATGCCAATCATCAACAGCCAGGTCAAACCGTTCAACGCCACCGCCTACCACAAGGGCGAGTTCGTTCAGGTCAGCGAAGCCGACCTGAAAGGCAAGTGGTCCGTCGTGTTCTTCTACCCGGCCGACTTCACCTTCGTCTGCCCGACCGAGCTGGGTGACCTCGCCGACAACTACGCCGAGTTCCAGAAGCTGGGCGTCGAGATCTACGGCGTGTCGACCGACACCCACTTCACCCACAAAGCCTGGCACGACACTTCGGAAACCATCGGCAAGATCCAGTACCCGCTGATCGGTGACCCGACCCACGTCATCTCGCGCAACTTCGACGTGCTGATCGAAGAAGCCGGCCTGGCCGATCGCGGTACCTTCGTGATCAACCCGGAAGGCCAGATCAAGATCGTCGAACTGAACGACGGTGGTGTTGGCCGCGACGCAGCCGAGCTGCTGCGCAAGGTCAAGGCTGCCCAGTACGTTGCCGCTCACCCAGGCGAAGTGTGCCCGGCCAAGTGGAAAGAAGGCGAGGCTACCCTGGCGCCATCGCTGGACCTGGTCGGCAAGATCTAAGTCGATGTGCACCCCGCGGGCGGTAGCCAGCCGCCAAAGCTGAAGTAGTCACCGCCCCGTAAGAACGCCCGGGCGATCTCGCCTGGGCGTTTTTGTATCCGAGTTTTGAAAAAAGGAATCGCCCGTATGTTGGACGCCACGCTTAAATCGCAACTGAAAACCTACCTGGAGCGGGTCACCCAGCCGATCGAGATCGTTGCCTCCCTCGACGACGGCGCGAAGTCCCGCGAATTGCACGACCTGCTGGTGGAGATTGCCAGCCTGTCGACCCTTATTACCTTCAGCGCGGACGGCAGCGATGCCCGTCGCCCTTCGTTCTCGCTGAACCGCCCGGGTGCCGACATTAGCCTGCGCTTTGCCGGTATCCCCATGGGCCACGAATTCACCTCCCTGGTGCTGGCGCTGCTGCAAGTCGGCGGCCACCCGTCCAAGGCCAGTGCCGAAGTGATTGAGCAGATCCAGGCACTGGACGGCGAGTTCACCTTCGAAACCTACTTCTCGCTGTCGTGCCAGAACTGCCCGGACGTGGTCCAGGCGCTGAACCTGATGGCCGTGCTCAACCCCAACGTGCGCCACGTGGCCATCGACGGTGCGTTGTTCCAGGATGAAGTCGAATCGCGCAAGATCATGGCGGTGCCGAGCATCTACCTGAACGGCGAACTGTTCGGCCAGGGCCGCATGGGCCTGGAAGAAATCCTCGGTAAGATCGACACCAATGCCGGTGCACGCCAGGCCGAGAAGATCAACGCCAAGGACGCTTTCGACGTGCTGGTGGTCGGTGGTGGCCCCGCTGGCGCTGCTGCGGCCATCTATGCCGCCCGTAAAGGCATCCGCACCGGTGTTGCCGCCGAGCGTTTCGGTGGCCAGGTGCTCGATACCCTGGCCATCGAGAACTTCATTTCGGTGCAGGAAACCGAAGGGCCGAAGCTTGCCACGGCGCTGGAAGAACACGTCAAGCAGTACGACGTCGACATCATGAACCTGCAGCGCGGCGAAGCGCTGATCCCGGCCACCGATGGCGGACTGCATGAAGTGCGCCTGGCCGGCGGTGCCTCGCTCAAGGCCAAGACCGTGATCCTCGCCACCGGCGCCCGCTGGCGCGAAATGAACGTGCCGGGTGAGCAGGAATACCGCGCCCGTGGCGTCGCCTACTGCCCGCACTGCGACGGCCCGCTGTTCAAGGGCAAGCGCGTGGCGGTGATCGGCGGCGGGAACTCGGGTGTGGAAGCGGCCATCGACCTGGCCGGTATCGTTGCCCAGGTGACGCTGATCGAATTTGACAGCCAGCTGCGTGCCGACGCGGTCCTGCAGCGCAAGCTGCACAGCCTGCCGAACGTCAAGGTGATCACCAGCGCCCTGACCACCGAAGTGGTCGGCAATGGCGAGAAAGTGACGGGCTTGCGTTACAAGGATCGCAGCACCGATGAGGTGCATGACCTGGCGCTGGAAGGCATCTTCGTGCAGATCGGCCTGTTGCCGAACACCGATTGGCTCAAGGGCACTGTCGAGTTGTCGCCGCGTGGCGAGATCATTGTCGACGCCAAGGGCCAGACCAGTGTGCCGGGTGTGTTTGCCGCGGGTGACGTGACCACCGTGCCGTACAAGCAGATCGTGATTGCGGTAGGCGAGGGCGCCAAAGCCTCGCTGGCAGCGTTCGATCACCTGATCCGCACTTCCGCGCCGGCGTAACCCTTTACCGGCCACTTCGCGGGGCAAGCCCGCTCCTACAAGGGTCGCGTACCCCCTGTAGGCGCGGGCTTGTCCCGCGAAAAGGCCGTAACTGACAAAGCAAAACCTGAGGGTGGCTATGCTTAGCGCAGACACCCTCAGGAGCGTCACCATGACCCTGATCAGCCGCGAACCCTGGTGGCTAGTCCCCCCCAAGCCCGGGCAGAAAGAGCAGGACCTGCACTGGGGCTACTTGGAAATCTACGCCGACGGCCGCACCGTGTTCGTCGACCAGCGCCCCAGTGACCGGGAGCTGGCCGAGCGCAAGAGCTGTCGCAACTTCCCCGACCCTGAAACATAGGCCGCTCAGCCTTCGAGCTCGGCCAGGCGTGCCTCCAGCGCCGCGATCCGCGCCTCCAGGGCTTCAATACGTTCTTCCGACACGCTGGCGCCACTGCTGCGAGCACCACCATCCTGCTGTCGCGCTGCCAGAATGGCTTCGATTTCCGCCGGGTCACCGAGGGCATGGGTATAGCGGTCTTCCCGCTGGCCGGCCTGGCGTGGCAGATGCAGGACCAAGTCGCGCGAAATCAGGCGCTCCAGCTGATGCTGGATCTGCTCGATGTCGTCAAAATCGTGCAGGCGGTTGCTGCGGGTCAGCAGTTCGTTGACGGTCTGCGGACCGCGCAGGAACAGCAGGCCCATCAACACCAGCTGCGCCGGTACCAGTTCCAGCGCCTTGTCCACCCGCTGTTCCCAGCGGTCGGCGCGGCTGCCCATCTGCAGGCGGGTCATGTCCTGGCCTTCGAGGGCGCGCAGGGCCTGGCCGACCTGGCCCTGGGTGAGGTTCATGACCGGTTCCCGGCTGGTCTTCTGGTTACAGGCCAGGACCAGGGCGTTGAGGGTCAGCGGGTAGCTTTCCGGGCTGGTGGCCTGCTTCTCGATCAGCGCACCGAGAATACGGATCTCGATGCTGCTGAAGCGGCCTTCGCCTGCGGTTTCGTGTTCTGACATGGCCCTGTCTCATTGCTGGGGAAAGGCCACTAGCGTAGGTAATGCCGCGGTGTAAGGCAATCGGGACCGCTTTGCGGCCCCGGCAATCTCAGCTGTTGCGCCGTTCTTCAGCCAGGCACGCGGCCGCCGTAAACAGCACATCAGTCGATGAATTCAGCGCCGTCTCCGCCGAATCCTGCAGCACCCCAATGATGAAGCCCACCGCCACCACTTGCATGGCGATCTCGCTAGGGATGCCGAACAGGCTGCACGCCAGTGGAATCAGTAACAGTGACCCGCCGGCCACACCCGAAGCGCCACAGGCACAGATTGCCGCCACCACGCTGAGCAGCACCGCGGTCGGCAAGTCGACCGGAATGCCCAAGGTATGCACCGCCGCCAGGGTCAGCACGGTGATGGTGATCGCCGCGCCCGCCATGTTGATGGTCGCCCCCAGCGGGATCGACACCGAGTACGTATCCTCATGCAGCCCCAGGCGCTCCGACAGCGCCAGGTTGACCGGAATGTTGGCCGCCGAGCTGCGGGTGAAGAACGCGGTAATGCCGCTTTCGCGCAGGCACAGCAAGGTCAGCGGGTAAGGGTTGCGGCGGATCTTCCAGAACACGATCAGCGGATTCATCACCAGCGCCACGAACAGCATGCAGCCGATCAGCACGCCGAGCAGGTGCAGGTAGCCGAGCAGGGCGCCGAGGCCGGACTGGGCCAGGGTTGAGCTGACCAGGCCGAAGATGCCCAGTGGGGCGAAGCGGATGACCACACGCACGATCAGGGTCACGCCATTGGACAGGTCTTCGACCACGGTGCGGGTGGTTTCGCCGGCGTGGCGCAGGGCCACACCCAGGCCGATGGCCCAGGTCAGCACGCCGATGAAGTTGGCGTTGATCAAAGCGTTGATCGGGTTGTCGACCGCGCTCAGCAGTAAGTTCTGCATCACCTCGGTAATGCCGCCCGGCGCGCTCAGGGTCGCCTCGCCCGTGCTCAGGGCCAGATGCGAAGGGAACAGCATGCTGGCGACCACGGCCACCACGGCAGCGGCGAAGGTGCCCAGCAAGTACAGCCAGAGGATCGGGCGGATGTGGGTTTCCTGGCCGTGGCGGTGGTTGGCAATCGATGCCATGACCAGGATGAACACCAGCACCGGCGCGACGGCCTTGAGGGCGCTGACGAACACCTTGCCGAGGAAGGCCAGGTCGCGGGCGAGGGCAGGTGCCAGCAGGGCCAGGGCGATGCCGGCGACCAGGCCGATGACGATCTGGGTCACCAGACTGGTGCGGTTGAGGAGGCGGAAAACAGGCGTCATGTGCAGCGGCATCTCGGCATTTTCAAAAAGGGCGCGACTTTACCATAGACCTTTGCAGGGCGAAGCCGGCGAACTCACCAATGAAACAGTTCTCGCCGCGCACCCTCGGTAATCGCCACGATCCCCGGATGCTTGACCTTGCGGTCCACCGAAATGGCATAGAACGACTCATGCACCGCCTCGGTCTGGCCAATCAGCTCCACGCCATACTGCCGGCACACTTCCTCGGCTATCACACTGGGCGCAACGAAAACCCCGCTGCCCGACTGCCCGAACGCCTGCATCAGTGCACTGTCATCGAACTCGCCAACGATCCTGGGCTGCACCTGCTGCTCGCTCAGCCAACGTAACAGGCGGCTGCGCACCACGGTTTCCGGGCCGGGAATCAGCAGCGGGGCATCCTGCAGGCAGGCGGGGAAGGGGCCGCCATGCTGCCGGGCGAGGGCCGGGGTGGCGAAGAAGCTCAGGCCACATTCGCCAAGCTTCTGGCTGTAACCCTTGATATCCAGGTGGCTGGGCATCGGGCTGTCGGAAATCACCAGATCCAGGCGCTGGATGGCCAGGTCCGCCAGCAGCCGTTCGAGCTTGTCTTCACGGCAGTTGATGCGCAGTACTTCGTCCAGCTCCATGGTCGGTGCCAGCAGGCGATAGACGATCGACTTCGGCACCACGTCGGCCACCCCCACGCGGAACAGGATCTGCTCCTGCGGGCCGGCCCGGAGCATGGCCTCCAGCTCGCTGCCGATCTGGAACATCTGCTCGGCGTAGACCAAGGTTTGACGACCGGTCTCGGTCAGCTCCAGTTGCCGGCCGACCCGCTGGAACAGTTCCAGCCCGTAGGTCTGCTCGAACAGGCTGATCTGCCCGCTGATGGTCTGTGGCGTCAGGTTCAGCTGTTCGCTGGCGCGGGTGACGCTGCCGGTCTTGGCCACGGCCCAGAAGTAGTGGAGTTGGCGGTAGTTGAGCACGCACGCGGGTCCCGATTCGTAAAAACCGAAGTATACACACTGGAAATACGAATTTTCCTGAAGTATTGGCGTCTTTAGAATGCGACCCCATCAGGCGCTTCGCGCCGTCGGGACTTTTCAAGCGAGGACACCATGCTGCATCTCAAATCCATTGGCACTCCGCTGGTGCTGGCCCTGGCGCTGTTCAGCCTGGCCGGTTGCGACCAGGCCGAGAAGTCTGCCCAGCAGATGCTCGACCAGGCTGCCCAGTCAGCCAAGCAGGCCATCGACGATACCAACAAGGCTGCCCAGCAGGCGTTGAGCGATGCCATCGGTCACGAGGGCCAGAAGCCCAAGGACGCCGAGAAGAACGCACAGACCCAAGAAATCTGACCCAACCGCCTTTCAGGATATGAACAATGGAATACTTGCTGGAACTCGCCGCTAGTCCTACCGCCTGGGTCGCCCTGGCAACCCTGGTGGCCATGGAGGTGGTGCTGGGCATCGACAACCTGATCTTCATCTCGATCCTGACCAACAAACTGCCCGTGGAGTACCGCTCCAAGGCACGCCGTATCGGTATCAGCATGGCGCTGGTCATGCGCCTGGCCCTGCTCAGCACCGTGGCCTGGATCGTGCAGTTGACCGACCCGGTGTTCGAAGTATTCGGCAACGCCTTCTCCTGGAAGGACGTGATCCTGATCGCCGGCGGCCTGTTCCTGCTGTGGAAGGCCACCAAGGAGATTCACGAAAACGTCGACCCGCACGGCGCCAAGGAAGAAGCCAAGGTCTCTAATACGGTCACCTTGGGCTTTGCGGCCGCGATCTTCCAGATCCTGTTGCTGGACATCGTCTTCTCGGTCGACAGCATCATCACCGCCGTGGGCATGACCGAGCACTTGCCGATCATGATCATTGCCGTGATCACCGCCGTCGTTGTCATGATGGTGGCCGCCGACCCGCTGGCCAACTTCATCAATGACAACCCGACCGTGGTGATGCTGGCCTTGGGCTTCCTGATCATGATCGGCATGACGCTGATCGCCGAAGGTTTTGGTGCCCATGTACCGAAGGGGTATGTGTATGCGGCGATGGCCTTCTCGACGGTGATCGAGATGCTCAACATCCTGGCTCGCCGGGCGCGGATCAAGCGCGACGCCGCAGAAGGTTGATGCAAAAAAAACGGGGCGCTTGGCGCCCCGTTCGCATTCAGGTGAAAACGCTTCAGTGTACCCCGGCATGCCGCCGTGCCCTGTGCACAGGCTGCGCCTTGGCCGGGGCCTGCGGTGGCAGGTGATGCTGCGGGGAATGACGCCGCACGATACGCAGAACGCCCCACAGCATGGCGGCCGCGACGCTCAGCCACATACCCACCAGCATGAGGATTGCCATTGTCAGGCTCATGTGTGCCTCCTTCTCTTGGGCCAACCCGCGGTTTGCCCTCCAGACACTCCTTTAGTCTAGCTGCCCGGCCGTGACGTTCCATTGACCTAAGGTCGATTGCTTAAGCCGATTGGTTCCGTTTTCTTGTCAGACTATACCCGCGCAACGCGGCGCCCTATGATCGGTGGCCAGAGCCGGGCGCTGCCTGCCTGGCACCGGAACAAGCGAGTGTCCATGGAGCAACATTCCTGCAAAAGCTGGGTGGTCGTCCCACGCCGTCTGTTGGCCGTCTGCCTGGTGGCCGCGACCCTGGGCGGCTGCGCCAGCGCACCGCCTGCAAGCCTCAAGGGCATGCCGCAGCGGGTCGAAATCAGCAGCGTGCCGTTCTACCGCGGCAATGCCAACCACAGTGGGGCGATGGCCCTGGCCGCGCTGCTCTCCCAGCAAGGTGCGCCGATCACCCCGGGGCTGCTGGACAAGCCGTTGAACCTGCCCAAGGGCGCCGATGCGCTGGACACCAGCATCCCGCGCGTGGCGCGTGAGTACGGCATGGTCGTGTACCCGCTGGACAAGCAGCTGGATGCCTTGCTGACGCAGGTGGCCGCTGGCAACCCGGTGCTGTTGCGCTACGAGGAAGGTTCGGCGTGGTGGAGCGAGCCGCGTTACGCGGTGCTGATCGGCTACGACAGCTTCAAGAAGCGCGTGCTGCTGCGTTCAGGCATGCATCGGCGCCAGTTGATGGCGTTCGACGACTTTGCCTCGGCGTGGGCGAAGGAGGGGAGTTGGGCGGTGCTGGTGCAGCCCCCGCGCCAGCTGCCGGCCCAGGTAGACCGCCAGCGTTGGCTGCAGGCTGCCGACGAACTGGCCCGGGCGGGCCAGGAGGTTGCGGCAAAACAGGCTGTGCGCAGCCTGAATAAATAGAGTTACCTGCGCCGGCCCCTTCGCGGGTAAACCCGCTCCCTCAGATACTGCACTGGTTTCAAACCTTGTGCGGTCCCTGTGGGAGCGGGTTTACCCGCGAAGAGGCCAGGCCTGCTTACAGCATCAGAAGCCCAGACGATCGCGCAGGCTGTAGTACCAGGCACCCAGGGCGCTGAACGGTACGCGCAGCATCTGGCCACCCGGGAACGGGTAGTGCGGCAGGCCGGCGAAGGCGTCGAAACGCTCGGCCTGGCCACGCAGGGCCTCGGCCAGCACCTTGCCCGCCAGGTGGGTGTAGGTCACGCCGTGGCCCGAGCAACCCTGCGAGTAGTAGATGTTGTCGCCGATGCGGCCGACCTGTGGCAGGCGCGACAGGGTCAGCAGGAAGTTGCCAGTCCAGGCGTAGTCGATCTTGACGTTCTTCAGCTGCGGGAAGGCCTTGAGCATTTTCGGGCGAATGATCGCTTCGATGTTGGCCGGGTCGCGCGCACCGTACACCACGCCACCGCCGAAGATCAGGCGCTTGTCGCTGGTCAGGCGGTAGTAGTCGAGCAGGTAGTTGCAGTCTTCCACGCAGTAGTCCTGCGGCAGCAGGGTACGGGCCAGTTCTTCGCCCAGCGGCTCGGTGGTGATCACCTGGGTGCCGCACGGCATCGACTTGGCCGCCAGCTCCGGTACCAGGTTGCCCAGGTAGGCGTTGCCGGCAACGATGATGAACTTGGCGCGGATCTTACCTTGCGGGGTGTGCACCACCGGGTTGGCACCACGCTCGATGCGGATGGCCGGGGTCTGCTCATAAATGATGCCGCCCAGCGATTCGACCGCGGCCGCTTCGCCCAGGGCCAGGTTCAGCGGGTGGATGTGGCCGCCGCTCATGTCGAGCATGCCGCCGATATAGCTGTCGCAGGCAACCACTTCGCGGATGCGCTTCTGGTCCATCAGCTCCAGCTGATTGTGGCCAAAACGTTCCCACAGGCGCTTTTGCGACTCCAGGTGGCCCATCTGCTTGCTGGTCAGGGCGGCGAATACGCCACCGTCCTTCAGGTCGCACTGGATGTTGTATTTGGCCACGCGCTCACGGATGATGCGGCCGCCTTCGAAGGCCATTTGGCCCAGCAGTTGTGCTTCCTTGGGGCCGACGGTGCGTTCGATGACGTCGATATCGCGGCTGTAGCTGTTGACGATCTGGCCACCGTTGCGGCCCGAAGCGCCGAAGCCGACCTTGGCCGCTTCGACGATGCTCACCTTGAAGCCGTTTTCCAGCAGGAACAGCGCGCTGGACAGGCCGGTGTAGCCGGCACCGATGATGCAGATATCGGTTTCCACCTCACCCTGCAGCGCCGGACGTGGCGGCACCGGGTTGGCCGAGGCGGCGTAGTAGGACTGGGGGTAGGGGGTGTTAGCCATGCTGCAGGAACCTCTGTGTTTTATATTTTTAACGAATGTACCGATGCTATCAATAATAATAAACACCCGCTAGTCGTCCGTTGAAAATCCTTTACTGGCCCAGAGTCGGCCCTTCTCTATAAACAGTTTAAGATTCAGTGAGTTAGCGCGAAAAAAAGTGTTGACAGGGTTTTTGGATTGCGTAGAATGCGCACCACACGACAGGCACATAGCTCAGTTGGTTAGAGCACCACCTTGACATGGTGGGGGTCGTTGGTTCGAGTCCAATTGTGCCTACCAAACAAAGCCACGGTTCGCCGGGCATCGAAAAGGGCGATCCGCAAGGGTCGCCCTTTTTGCATTATGGGCGCATTCGCTTTGCTGGCGACTGGCGGCTGTAGGTTTCTGAAAGTTTTTGATTTTTTTGAAAAAAACGCTTTACAGGTACGCATCCGATCTCTAATATGCGCACCACACGACAGGCACATAGCTCAGTTGGTTAGAGCACCACCTTGACATGGTGGGGGTCGTTGGTTCGAGTCCAATTGTGCCTACCAAATAAAGTCCCGGTCTCCGGGCATCGAGAAGGGCGATCCGAAAGGGTCGCCCTTTTTGCATTCCATGCTTCTCTCGCGAAAATCCTCCCTCGAAGCAGCGTGTAACCTTTGGTCGCGGGCGGTGCTCTGGGCGCCATGGTAGAATCCGCCCCTTCGAATCTGGAGGTACACGCGTGCGCAAACTGGCAGTGGTATTGGCAGTGCTGGCCCTGGCGGGCTGTGAGAACGAGGTCGAGGGTGTGCACAAACAGGTTGCCGAGCACCTGAGCAACCCCAAGACCGCCAAGTTCGGCAACGTGCGGATCGACACCAAGGGCACCATTTGCGGCCAGGTGCGTGGCAAGGACGATGCCGGCCAGTACGAGGCCTACCGCAGCTACGTGGCAATCAAGGGTGCCGATGGCCAATACGAAATCATCGTCGATGACGGCGGCAACAACCTGCGTATTCGCGAGTACTGCGGTGGTGCCGACCTGCAGCGCCGCGCCGAAGCGCTGGCCGATCAGCCGGCCCCTGAAGGTTGGGATGTCGAAGTGATCCAGGGCGCCAACATGGGTGCGCTGACCGATATGACTGCACGCCTGATCGAGAAAGGCATCCCGTCCTCGGTCGAATACCGAGACGGCAAACCGGTGGTGCTGATGGGGCCGTTCCCCAGCAAGGCCGAAGCCGAAGCACGCAGGGCCGAGGTGATGGCCAAGCTGGGTACCGATTCAATCGTTATCCAGCACGGTGCGCAGCGTTAACTGTTATCTGTAGTCTTCCCCGGCTATGATTGGCCTGAGACAAGCCAAACAGGGAGGGCCTCCATGTCTACGCTGGAGCGGGCCATTGCCGTGGCCGCCAGGGCACATGAAGGGCAATACGACAAGGGTGGGGCGGCTTATATCCTCCACCCGTTGCGGGTGATGATGCGGGTTAGCACGCCAGAACAGCGCATCGTCGCCGTGCTGCACGACGTCATCGAAGACACGTCGCTGACGCTTTCCGACTTGGCCCGAGAGGGCTTCAACCTGAAAATTCTTGCCGCCTTGCTGTCGCTGAGCCGGAACAAGGGCGAAACCTATCAGGACTTCGTCGTGCGCCTGGGCAGTGACCCTTTGGCGCGCACCGTCAAGCTGGCCGACCTGGCCGACAACAGTGATCTCTCGCGTATTCCCATACCTGGCCCTGCCGACCTGGCGCGGCTGGCCCGTTATCGCGAGGCCAGTGCCTACCTGCAGGCGCTGGCCTGAGCCTCAGTCTTCTTTCGGCACGGTCCAGAAGATCTGCACGCCACCATCGTCCCGGTGGGCGAGGGTGACGTTGTCGTTCTCGGCGATTTCCTCGAGCAGGGTTTCCCAGTCATCGGGCGACTCGTGCTCCAGGCGGAAGATCAGCGCGGCGCGGCTGCGCTGGGCGAGGGGGTTGTTGATGATCTTCTGGATGCGCAGGCCCAGTTGTTGGTAGCTGCTTGCGATAGCTTCGGCGGTGTTGGCCACGGAGGCGATTCCTTGTTGTGCTGTATGTGCGTACAGTATTTCAAGGCAAGGCATTTCGCAACTAGGTCGGTGCTGGATTCTTCGCGGTAAACCCGCTCCCGCAGGGTCATGCGGTACCTGCAGGAGCGGCTTTAGCCGCGAAAGGGCCGGTGCAAGCAATGCACCAGCCCACGTCATAGCAAAATCAATACTCCCAGAAAATCCGCTGCAGCTCCTTGCTGTCCTGGGTCTTGGTCATCGCCACCATCGCCAGAATCCGCGCCTTCTGCGGGTTCAGGTCATGCGCCACCACCCAGTCATACTTGTCATCCGGCTGCTCGGCATTGCGCAGCACGAAACCGCCCTGGTTGACGTGGGACGAGCGAATGATCTGCACACCGTTCTTGTGCAGCTCCTGAAGGGCCGGCACCACCCGCGACGACACCGAGCCATTGCCCGTACCGGCATGGATGATCGCCTTCGCGCCGCTCTGCGCCAGCGCCTTGTACGCGGTGTCGCTGACGTTGCCGTAGCTGTAGGCAATGTCCACCTGCGGCAGGCTGCTGATCTGCTTGATGTCGAATTCCGACTGGGTGGTATGGCGCTTGGCCGGCAGGCGGAACCAGTACGATTTGCCTTCTACGACCATGCCCATCGGGCCCCAGGCGCTCTTGAACGCTTCGGTCTTGATGTTCACTGACTTGCTCACGTCGCGACCCGACTGGATCTCGTCGTTCATGGTCACCAGCACGCCCTTGCCGCGCGATTGCTTGTCGCTGGCCACTGCCACGGCGTTATACAGGTTGAGCATGCCGTCGGCAGACATCGCCGTGCCCGGGCGCATGGAGCCGACCACCACGATCGGCTTGTCGGTCTTCTCCACCAGGTTGAGGAAGTAGGCGGTTTCTTCCAGGGTGTCGGTGCCGTGGGTGATGACAATGCCGTCGACGTCTTTGCTGTCGGCAAGCTCGGCGACGCGCTTGGCCAGTTTCAGCAAGTCGTCGTTGGTGATGCTCTCGGAGGCGATCTGCATCACCTGCTCACCGCTTACATTGGCCAGGTCGGCCAGTTCCGGCACGCCGGCAATCAGTTTGTCGACGCCAAGCTTGGCAGCCTGGTAAGTGGCGCTGTTGGCAGCGCTGGCACCGGCACCGGCAATGGTGCCGCCGGTGGCGAGAATGACCACGTTGGCCAGTTTCTGCTGGGTTTCGGCTTCCTTGGCCGAGGCAGTGGTGGGCAGGATCAGCAGCAGCGCCAGGGCGCTGGGGGCAAAGGACTTCAGTGCAGCATTCATAATTATTGTTCTCTCTCTTCCTGATGAGGTGGTTGCTGTGTCGCACAGGTTGACAGGCAGATTCCGTACCAGCCGTGCGCGGTCAGGTGTGTAGGAGCGGCCTTGGGTCGCGAAAGGGGTGCGAAGCGCCCCCGGGATCTCAGCTTCACCGAGCAATTGCCGGGGTTGCTGCGCAGCCCTTTCGCGACACAAGGCCGCTCCTACAGGGGTGTATTCCATTCGGAACCCCGAACAAGCATAGGAAAAGGTGTTCGGTTTTTCGGAAAAATTCCGGATAATCAGCGCCAGCAGCGTCTTGACCCCGACAGCGAAACGGATTTGACAAAACCAGGTCTTGTTTCCATAGTCACTCAACGCAAACGTTTGCGATCCGATAAAAAACACAAGATTCGGAGTCATCTCCCATGAAGCTGCCGTTCCCCGGTCGTCTGCTGGCGCTCGCCGTCATCTCCTCGCTGTCCCTCGCCATGCCGCTCTCTGCGGCCCACGCAGAGGAAAAACCCAAGGTCGCACTGGTCATGAAGTCGCTGGCCAACGAATTCTTCCGCACCATGGAAGACGGCGCCAAGAACTACCAGAAAGAGCACCCTGGTGATTTCGAGCTGGTTGCCAACGGCATCAAGAACGAAACCGATACCGGTGAACAGATCCGCATCGTCGAGCAGATGGTCAATTCCGGTGCCAAGGCCCTGGTGATTGCGCCAGCCGACTCCAAGGCGCTGGTCTCGGCAGTGAAGAAGGCCATGGACCAGGGCGTCATCGTCATCAACATCGACAACCGCCTGGACCCTGAACTGCTCAAGAGCAAAGGCATCAGCGTGCCCTTCGTCGGCCCTGACAACCGCAAAGGCGCGCGCCTGGTCGGCGACTACCTGGCCCAGCAGAAGCTCAAGGCCGGTGACCAGGTCGGCATCATCGAAGGCGTGCCGACCACCACCAATGCCCAGCAGCGTACCGCCGGCTTCAAGGACGCCATGGAAGCCGCGAACATGAAGATCGTCTCGGTGCAGTCCGGCAACTGGGAAATCGACAAGGGCAACGCCGTCGCCGCCTCCATGCTCAACGAATACCCCGACCTCAAGGCGCTGCTGGCTGGCAACGACAGTATGGCCTTGGGCGCCGTTTCGGCCGTGCGCGCCGCCGGCAAGACCGGCCAGGTGCAAGTGGTGGGCTACGACAACATCAACGCCATCAAGCCGATGCTCAAGGATGGCCGCGTGCTCGCCACCCTCGACCAGGCCGCCAGCCAACAGGCGGTGTTCGGCATCCAGGCGGCGTTGAAAGTGCTCAAGGGTGAGAAACCGGACGTGGACGCCGACAACGTCATCCAGACCCCGGTTGAACTGATCACCAAGCCCTGACCCCTGCAGGAGAGATGGCCATGCCCGCATCGGCCAATGAAGTGGTGCTTGCCGCCAGCGCGCTGGGCAAAACTTACGCACAGCCGGTGCTGGCCGAGGTCAGCCTGGCCCTGCGCGCCGGTGAAGTGCTGGCGCTGACCGGCGAGAACGGCGCGGGCAAGAGCACCCTGTCCAAGCTCATCTGTGGCCTGGAAACCCCCACCACCGGGCACATGACCTACCGCGGCCAGGCCTACGCGCCAGCCAGCCGCAGTGAGGCCGAGCGCCTCGGTGTGCGCATGGTCATGCAGGAACTCAACCTGCTGCCGACCCTGACCGTGGCGGAAAACCTGTTCCTCGACAACCTGCCCAGCCGCTTTGGCTGGATCAGCCACAAGCGCCTGCGCCAGCTGGCCACGGCCGCCATGGCCCAGGTCGGCCTGGATGCCATCGACCCCGACACGCCTGTCGGCGAGCTGGGCATCGGCCATCAGCAGATGGTCGAGATTGCCCGCAACCTGATCGGCGATTGCCGTGTACTGATCTTCGACGAACCCACGGCGATGCTCACCGCCCGCGAAGTGGAGCTGCTGTTCACCCAGATCGAGCGCCTGCGCCAGCGCGGCGTGGCCATCGTCTATATCTCCCACCGCCTTGAAGAGTTGCAGCGCGTGGCCCAGCGCATCGTCGTGCTGCGCGACGGCCAGTTGATGTGCGACGAGCCGATCCAGCGTTACAGCAGCGCCGAGCTGGTCAACCTGATGGTCGGCCGCGAACTGGGCGAGCATATCGACCTGGGCCGGCGCACGATCGGTGCGCCGTTGCTCAAGGTCGATAAGCTGTGCCGCGGCGACAAGGTGCGCGAGGTGTCGCTGCAGGTCAGGGCAGGGGAGATCTTCGGTGTCTCCGGGCTGATCGGCGCCGGGCGCACCGAGCTGCTGCGGCTGATCTACGGCGCCGACCGCGCCGACAGCGGCAGCATCGAGGTCGGCCAGCCGCTCAAGGCGGTCACCATCGATTCACCCAAGGCAGCGGTAAAGGCCGGCATTGCCCTGATCACCGAGGACCGCAAAGGCGAAGGCCTGCTGCTGACGCAATCGATCAGCGCCAACATCGCCCTCGGCAACCTGCCCGCCGTGTCCCGCGCCGGGGTCCTCGACCGCGAGGCAGAACAGGCCCTGGCCGAACGCCAGATCAGCGCCATGCGCATCCGCAGCGCCAGCCCGGCCCAGGCGGTCGGCGAGTTGTCCGGTGGCAACCAGCAGAAGGTGGTGATCGGCCGCTGGCTGGAGCGCGACTGCCAGGTGCTGCTGTTCGACGAGCCCACCCGCGGCATCGACGTCGGCGCCAAGTTCGACATCTATGGCCTGCTGGCCGAGCTGGCGCGCCAGGGCAAGGCCTTGGTGGTGGTGTCCAGCGACCTGCGCGAGCTGATGCTGATCTGCGACCGCATCGCCGTGCTCTCCGCCGGCCGCCTGATCGACACCTTCGACCGCGAGCACTGGAGCCAGGACCAACTGCTGGCCGCCGCCTTCGCCGGTTACCAGAAACGTGATGCCCTGCTGCACGAAGCAGCGCCCAGGATGGATGCATGAAAACCACACCCCTCGATACCCCGAGCGGCGCAACGGTGCGTCGCAGCGGCACTTACTTCGGCCTCGGCACCTACCTGGGCCTGGCTGGCGCCTTGCTGGCGATGATCGTGCTGTTCTCGTTCCTGAGCAGCCACTTCTGGTCGTACGCCACGTTCAGCACCCTGGCCAACCAAATTCCCGACCTGATGGTGCTGGCGGTGGGCATGACCTTCGTGCTGATCATCGGCGGCATCGACCTGTCGGTCGGCTCGGTACTGGCGCTGGCGGCCTCCACGGTCAGTGTGGCGATCCTCAGCTGGGGCTGGGGCATGCTGCCTGCGGCCCTGCTCGGCATGGCCGTCGCCGCCCTGGCCGGCAGCATCACCGGCGGCGTCACCGTGGCCTGGCGCATCCCGTCGTTCATCGTCTCGCTCGGCGTGCTGGAAATGGCCCGCGGCCTGGCCTACCAGTTCACCGACTCGCGCACCGCCTACATCGGCGATGCCTACGCCTGGTTCTCCGACCCGGTCGCCTTCGGCATCTCGCCGGCTTTCATCATCGCCTTGCTGGTGATCGTGCTGGCCCAGCTGGTACTGACCCGCACCGTGTTCGGCCGCTACCTGATCGGCATCGGCACCAACGAAGAGGCCGTGCGCCTGGCCGGCATCGACCCACGCCCATACAAGGTGCTGGTGTTCGCCCTGATGGGGCTGCTCGCCGGCCTGGCCGCGCTGTTCCAGATCTCGCGCCTGGAAGCCGCCGACCCCAATGCCGGTTCCGGCCTGGAGTTGCAGGTGATCGCCGCCGTGGTGATCGGCGGCACCAGCCTGATGGGCGGGCGTGGTTCGGTCATCAGTACCTTCTTCGGCGTGCTGATCATTTCCGTGCTGGCCGCAGGCCTTGCGCAGATCGGCGCGTCGGAACCTACCAAACGCATCATCACCGGGGCGGTGATCGTCATCGCCGTGGTGCTCGACACTTATCGCAGCCGGCGTGCAGGCCGGCGGAACTGACAACATGGCAACCATCAAAGACGTCGCGGCCCTCGCCGGCATTTCCTACACCACTGTTTCCCATGTGCTGAACAAGACCCGCCCCGTGAGCGAGCAGGTACGGCTCAAGGTCGAGGCGGCCATCCTTGAGCTCGACTACGTGCCCAGCGCCGTGGCGCGCTCGCTCAAGGCGCGCAGCACGGCCACTATCGGCCTGCTGGTACCCAACAGCGTCAACCCGTACTTCGCCGAGCTGGCCCGGGGCATCGAGGATGCCTGCGAGCGCAACGGCTATTGCGTGATCCTGTGCAACTCTGACGACAACCCGCAGAAGCAGCGCAGCTACCTGCGCGTGCTGCTGGAAAAACGCATCGACGGCCTGGTAGTGGCATCGGTGGGCGAGGATGCCGACCTGCTGCAAAGCCTGGCCTGTGTGCGCACGCCGATGGTCATCGTCGACCGCGAGCTTGAGGGCGTCGATGCTGACCTGGTGCGCATCGACCATGAACACGGCGCCTATCTGGCGACCCGCCATCTGCTGGAGCTGGGCCATCGCGACATCGCTTACCTCGGCGGCCCGGCCGAAACCGGCGTCACCCAGTTGCGCCTGAGTGGCTTCCGCCGGGCGATGGCTGAAGCCGATGCCCAGGTGCTGGCCGGGCGTGTGCTGCACTGCGACTTCACCAGCCCCGGTGGCCATGCCGCCGCCGCGCGGTTGCTCGATGGCGAGCGGCCGACGGCGATCTTCGCCGGCAACGACATGATCGGCTTTGGCGTGCTGCGTGCCGCTGCCGAGCGCAACATCAACGTGCCGGGCGAGCTGTCGGTGATCGGCTTCGACGACATCGAGCTGAGCCGCTATGTGTACCCGCCGCTGACCACGGTCGGCCAGTCGATACGTGAGCTGGGCGAGAGTGCTGCCGCCTTGCTGCTGTCGCGCATCGCCACGCCGCGCCGCGATGCCGCTGAGCAGCGCATCGTCGCCCCGCGCATCGTGCTGCGTGAATCCACCGGGCCGCGCCCGGACCTGTTCAATGATTACCGCTAAGGAATTGCGCTATGAATGCCAAGGTAGTGGTGGTCGGGAGCCTCAACATGGACCTGGTGGCCCGCGCCCAGCGGCTGCCACGGGCCGGTGAAACACTGGCCGGGGAAAGCTTTTTCACCGTGCCCGGCGGCAAGGGTGCCAACCAGGCGGTAGCGGTGGCGCGCCTGGGGGGTAGCGTGGCAATGGTGGGCAACATCGGCGATGACGCCTACGGCCAGCAGCTGCGCCAGGCCTTGGAAGTGGAAGGCATCGATTGCCAGGCGGTCAGCGTGTGCCCGGGCGTGTCCAGTGGCGTGGCGCTGATCACCGTGGATGCTGCCAGCCAGAACTGCATTGTCATCATCCCTGGTGGCAACGGGTTGCTGACGCCTGAGTCGGTACGGCGCTTCGATGCCTTGCTGCAGGCAGCCGAGGTGATCATCTGCCAGCTCGAAGTGCCAGCCGAGACCGTGGCCTGGACGTTAGCCAGGGGGCGCGAGTTGGGCAAGCAGGTGATTCTGAACCCGGCGCCGGCCACTGGCCCGTTGCCGGCGGACTGGTTTGCCCAGATCGACTACCTCACGCCCAATGAAAGCGAGGCCGAGGCACTGACCGGGCAGCCAGTCAACGACCTGGACAGCGCGCGCCGTGCCGGCGAGCGCTTGCTGCAACTGGGCGCCGGCAAGGTGATCATCACCCTCGGCGCGCAAGGGGCCTTGTTCGTCAGCCGCGATGGCAGCCAGCATTTCCCGGCGCCTCAGGTGACGCCGCTGGATACCACGGCGGCGGGCGATACCTTCATCGGCGGTTTTGCCGCTGCGCTGGTGCAGGGCAAAGGGGAGGGCGAGGCCATCGCGTTCGGTCAGCGTGCTGCGGCGTTGTCCGTTACCCGTGCCGGTGCCCAGCCGTCGATTCCTTATCTGGCGGAGCTGACCCCATGAAGAAGACCACGCTGCTCAATGTCGCTCTGTCGCGCACCATCGCCGGGATGGGCCATGGCGACATTCTGGTGATCGGCGATGCCGGCTTGCCGGTGCCGCCAGGTGTCGAGCTGATCGACCTGGCCTTGACGGCGGGCATACCGGATTTTGCCAGCGTGCTGCGCGCGGTGCTGAGCGAGCTGCAGGTGGAGCGGCATGTGCTGGCCGAAGAGATGCAGAAGGTCGTGCCGCCGGCGCTGGTCGAGGTCGAGCGCTTGAAGGGCAAGCTGGGCAAACGTGAATGGCTGAGCCATGACGCTTTCAAAGCGCTGTCGCGCAGCGCCCGGGCAATCGTGCGCACCGGTGAATGCCAGCCCTACAGCAATATCGCCCTGATTTCCGGCGTCACCTTCTGAAGGCAAGGGCTGCGCCCTCGATCGCAGGCAAGCCAGCTCCCACAGGGATAGCAAATAGCCTGAAGGCACCGCGATACCTGTGGGAGCTGGCTTGCCTGCGATTGGGCCGCAAAGCGGCCCCAGAAAACACTACCGAGGCAACAGGAGTGCCCCATGTTCAAACCCCTGCTACAAGGACTCACCCTCATGGCCGCAGCCGCCATCAACACCCTCCAGGCCGCGCCGCGTGACCTGATCATCGATACCGACCCCGGCGCCGACGATGTGGTCGCGCTGTTCCTGGCCATGGCCTCCCCTGAAGAGTTCAACATCCGCGCCATCACCACCGTCGCCGGCAACGTGCGCCTGGACAAGACCTCACGCAACGCCCGCCTGGCGCGCGAGTGGGCCAACCGCGAAGACATCCCGGTCTACGCCGGGGCAGGGCGCCCACTGGTGCGCACGCCCATCTACGCCGCCGACGTGCATGGTGAAGAAGGCCTCGCCGGCGTGCCAGTGCATGAACCGAAACAGCCCCTGGCCGAGGGTAATGCCGTGCAGTACCTGGTCGACACCCTGGCTAGCGCCAAGCCTCACAGCATCACCCTCGCCATGCTCGGCCCGCAGACCAACCTGGCCCTGGCGTTGATCCAGCGTCCGGAGATCGTCACGGGCATCAAGGAGGTAGTGATCATGGGCGGCGCCCACTTCAACGGCGGCAACATGACGCCGGCGGCCGAGTTCAACCTCTATGCCGACCCGCATGCCGCCGAAGTGGTGCTTGCCAGTGGCGTGCAGTTGACTTACATACCGCTGGATGTCACCCACAAGATGCTTACCAGCGACGCCCGCCTCAAGCAGCTAGCCGCCGTGAACAACCAGGCCAGCAAGAAAGTGGTCGACATCCTTAAGGTATATATCAAGCACGACATGGACCTGTACGGCATGCCCGGCGGCCCGGTGCATGATGCGACTGTCATCGCCTACCTGCTCAAGCCCGAGCTGTTCAGCGGCCGGCGCATCCACATGAGCGTCGACAGCCGCGAAGGCCCGACCTTCGGCCAGACCATCGCCGACTGGTACGGCGTGCTCAAGCAACCGGCCAATGTGCTGTGGGTCAACGAGGGTGACGCTCAGGGCTTTTTCGACCTGCTCAGCGCGCGCCTGGCTCGATTGCAATAGCCGCGTGCGGCGCGAAGCGCTCGAACACCTGGTCGATGAAACTGCGCGCTGCCTCGCTGCCGCGGTCGCGCACCAGCAGGTCGATGGCAATCAACAGCAACTCTTCGGGCGTGCTGGGGCTGTAGGCGCTCTGGCCTTCGGCCCATTTGACCTTGATATCGGCGTCGATGCTGTGGCTGCTCATGAAAGGCTCTCGCTGCGGGCCCGGGACGGAGGGGCGAACACCGGATCCTGGCGTTCGAAGAAGGCACTATGCCTTCACTTCCTAAAGTAAATCATGACTTTGCAGCGCAAACCAAGCGACTCGTCGGTTGAGCGGTAAAATTCGGTCACGATTGCCTTTGGCCCCGGGGTGCCAAGTTCAGGCAGACTTGTCCGGTTTTGCAACAAATTCCGGGCGGAGCTGTCGGATCAGGCAGTTCCCAGATCGTTTTTTTAGGAGGATTCATGTTCCGTACCCGCGCTTACCTGGCAACCCTGGCAGTGGCTGCAGTCCTGGCTGGTTGCAGCACTGGCGGCAATTCGGGGGGTGGCAAGGCGCCTGAGGCATCGGCGGGCAATGATGGCCGCTGCGAGGCCAGCGGTGCCGACTTCGCCATCGGCAAGCCGGGCAGCGCCGACCTGCTGGAACAGGCGCGCAAGGCCAGTGGTTCGCAGATGGCGCGCATTCTCAAGCCGCACGACGTGGTGACCTTGGAGTACCGTTCCGAGCGCTTGAACCTGAATGTGGATGAGCAAGGTGTGGTGACTCGCGTCAACTGCGGTTGATGCACCCTTGAAGCTTGCGCTGTCCCTGTGGGAGCGGGCGAGCCCGCGAAGCAGGCATCGCGGTCTATGGCACCGGCGTTGCCGGTGTTCGCGGGCATGCCCGCTCCCACAGGATCGCGGCAAACACCCATAAAAAAACCCGCCACAAGTGGCGGGTTTTTTACAGCTGCCCGAATTACTCCGGACGAACCTGTGCAGCCTGCATGCCCTTCTGGCCGCGCTCGGCGACGAAGGTAACAGCCTGGCCTTCTTTCAGGCTCTTGAAGCCGTCGGATTCGATGGCTTTGAAGTGTACGAACAGGTCGTCGCCGCCGCCTGCTGGGGTGATGAAGCCGTAGCCTTTCTCATCATTGAACCATTTGACGGTGCCGTTTTGGCGATTGGACATGGGGTGAATCTCCAGACATTTTAATTTTTCAGTAGTGCAATGTGGCCGAGGCTACGGAGCACGGACAACATCATAGTCTAATTCTGCGCATCTAGCGCCTTTTACCTTCGCAGGATTTTGATCCACGGCAAATAATGCGTGAATCCCCCGGCGTACGGCTCATTTCGGCTTACAGGCAGCCTGCACGACGGTCTGTGCTTTCTGCATCAGCTTGGCGTCCACGCCGTCAGTGCTGTCCAGATCTGCGATCTCCTTATCGGTGAAATTCTTTTTGATGGCCTGGGCACCGCAGTCGCAGTGCTTTTTCGCGGTCGCGGCGTCGACGCCCTGGCCGCTGGCCACCTGTTGGCACTGGGTCATGTAGTGGGCCTCCTTCCCGGCTGGGAAGTTGCCAGCGTTGGCAGTCATTGGCAGCAGCAGGGCGCCAGCGGCCGCCAGGGCCAGAAGGGATGGTACTCGCATAACCAGTTACTCCTTGGGTTAAGGTCTCAACAAGAGTAGGTTGCTTCCCAAAGTCTGATAGGGTTTTTTCCGCGATAGTTCACCGAAGCGGTGCAATTTCCAAATATTTCTACGGGCCACGCAACCCGCGTGCTAGCATGCTCGGCTTGCAGCTCGCCACAGGCAGCTCGCAGCTTTTTCCTTTCCAGTCACTCTGGTTCGTCCCTGGCAAGCCGAAAGGCTTCTGCCACTGTGAGGCAGGCTTCCCTTGTGGGAAGGCAGGTCGGATCTTGTACTGGCTCATCCCAACCCACGTGACCTTTGGTAGGGGTCACCACTAGGAGAGGAGGCGCCATGCCCGTTATTACTCTTCCCGATGGCAGTCAACGTTCGTTTGATCACGCCGTATCCGTTGCCGACGTCGCCGCATCCATCGGCGCAGGCCTGGCCAAAGCCACCGTGGCCGGCAAGGTCGACGGCAAGCTGGTCGATGCCTGCGACCTGATCCACAACGACGCCACCCTGCAGATCATCACCCCTAAAGATGCAGAGGGACTGGAGATCATCCGTCACTCGTGTGCCCACCTGGTTGGCCACGCGGTGAAGCAGCTGTACCCGACCGCCAAGATGGTGATCGGCCCGGTGATCGACGAAGGCTTCTATTACGACATCGCCTTCGAGCGCCCCTTCACCCCAGAAGACATGGCCGCCATCGAAAAGCGCATGATGGAGCTGATCGAAAAAGACTACGACGTGGTCAAGAAGGTCACCCCGCGCGCCGAAGTCATCGACGTGTTCAAGGCCCGTGGCGAAGACTACAAGCTGCGCCTGGTCGAAGACATGCCGGATGAACAGGCCATGGGCCTGTACTACCACGAAGAATACGTCGACATGTGCCGTGGCCCGCACGTGCCGAATACGCGCTTCCTCAAGGCATTCAAGCTGACCAAGCTGTCCGGCGCCTACTGGCGCGGCGATGCCAAGAACGAGCAGCTGCAGCGTGTGTACGGCACCGCCTGGGCTGACAAGAAGCAGCTGGCCGCCTACATCCAGCGCATCGAAGAAGCCGAAAAACGCGACCACCGCAAGATCGGCAAGCAGCTCGACCTCTTCCACCTGCAGGAAGAAGCCCCGGGCATGGTGTTCTGGCACGCCAACGGCTGGACCGTGTACCAGGTGCTCGAGCAGTACATGCGCCAGGTTCAGCGCGTCAACGGCTACCTGGAAATCAAGACCCCGCAAGTTGTCGACCGCATCCTCTGGGAGCGTTCCGGCCACTGGTCGAACTACGCCGAAAACATGTTCACCACTTCGTCGGAAAGCCGTGACTACGCGGTCAAGCCGATGAACTGCCCGTGCCACGTGCAGGTGTTCAACCAGGGCCTGAAGAGCTACCGCGACCTGCCGCTGCGCCTGGCCGAGTTCGGTGCCTGCCACCGTAACGAGCCCTCCGGCGCCCTGCACGGCATCATGCGCGTGCGTGGCTTTGTGCAAGACGACGCGCACATCTTCTGCACCGAAGAACAGGTGAAGAAAGAAGCCGCCGACTTCATCAAGCTGACCCTGGATGTGTACAAGGACTTTGGCTTCACCGACATCGCCATGAAGCTGTCCACCCGTCCGGCCAAGCGTGTTGGCTCTGAAGAGCTGTGGGACCGTGCCGAAGGCGCACTGGCCGACGCTCTGAACGAGTCGGGCCTGGAGTGGGAATACCAGCCGGGCGAGGGCGCGTTCTACGGCCCGAAAATCGAGTTCACCCTGCGCGACTGCCTCGGCCGTAACTGGCAGTGCGGTACCCTGCAGTACGACCCGAACCTGCCAGAACGTCTGGATGCCAGCTATATCGCCGAAGATAACAGCCGGGTTCGCCCCGTCATGCTGCACCGTGCGATCCTCGGTTCGTTCGAGCGCTTCATCGGCATGCTGATCGAGCACTACGCCGGCGTGTTCCCGGCATGGCTCGCACCGACCCAGGCGGTGATCATGAACATCACCGACAAACAGGCCGATTTCGCCCTCGAGGTGGAAAATGCTCTGAACGGTAGCGGTTTCCGTGCCAAGTCGGACTTGAGAAATGAGAAGATCGGCTTTAAAATCCGCGAGCATACTTTGCTCAAGGTCCCGTACCTTTTGGTTATAGGGGATCGCGAAGTCGAAACACGAACCGTTGCAGTGCGTACTCGCGAAGGCGCAGACCTGGGCTCCATGCCCGTCGCCCAGTTCGCTGAGCTCCTGACACAAGCGGTTTCCCGGCGTGGTCGCCAAGAATCGGAGTAATGACTATTAAGCGTGAAATGAGAAACGATAAGCGTGCTGTACCGAAGGCCCCGATCAACGAGAATATCTCGGCCCGCGAGGTTCGGTTAATTGGCGCTGATGGCGAGCAGGTTGGCATCGTCTCGATTGATGAAGCGCTTCGTATCGCTGATGAAGCGAAGCTGGATCTGGTAGAAATTTCTGCAGACGCGGTACCGCCTGTCTGCAAGGTCATGGACTACGGCAAGCACCTCTTCGAGAAGAAGAAGCAGGCTAACGAAGCCAAGAAAAACCAGAAACAGATCCAGATTAAAGAAATCAAGTTTCGTCCAGGGACGGAGGATGGGGATTACCAGGTAAAACTACGCAACCTGGTACGTTTCCTTACCGATGGGGACAAGGCCAAGATCTCTCTGAGATTCCGCGGCCGTGAGATGGCCCACCAGGAGCTGGGCATGGAGCTGTTGAAGCGGGTCGAAGCCGACCTCGCCGAATACGGCACCGTTGAGCAGCATCCTAAGATGGAAGGACGCCAGCTTATGATGGTCATCGCCCCCAAAAAGAAGAAGTAATCTCCCGGGCACGGCAGGCCTGATGATTATTGTGTAATTTTTATCGAATGCGGAGTTCAACATGCCAAAAATGAAAACCAAGAGCGGTGCTGCGAAGCGCTTCCTGAAGACAGCTTCGGGCTTCAAGCACAAGCACGCTTTCAAGAGCCACATCCTGACCAAAATGTCGACCAAGCGTAAGCGTCAACTGCGCGGTGCCAGCTTGCTGCACCCGTCCGACGTGGCAAAAGTCGAGCGCATGCTGCGCGTTCGTTAATTCTGGTTAAGATAGAGGAAGTTACTCATGGCTCGTGTTAAGCGCGGCGTTATCGCTCGTAAGCGTCACAAAAAAATTCTGAAACTGGCTAAAGGTTACTACGGTGCACGCTCGCGCGTATTCCGTGTAGCCAAGCAAGCGGTCATCAAGGCAGGCCAATACGCCTACCGCGACCGTCGCCAGAAGAAGCGTCAGTTCCGCGCACTGTGGATCGCTCGTATCAACGCCGGTGCCCGCACCAACGGTCTGTCGTACAGCCGTCTGATTGCTGGCCTGAAAAAGGCTTCGATCGAAATCGACCGTAAGGTTCTGGCCGATCTGGCAGTGAACGAAAAAGCGGCGTTTGCTGCGATTGTCGAGAAAGCTAAAGCCGTTCTGGCTTAAGTACCCGCGACAATCACCCGGCGGCGCTTGCGGCGCCGGGCATTGAACGTCATCGATAGGGGAAGAGCCTTCAAAGCTCTTCCCCTATTTTCGTATCTGGAGTCTGTACATGGAAAACCTGGATGCGCTGGTCTCCCAAGCCCTAGAGGCCGTCGAGCGCGCTGAAGACATCAATACCCTGGAACAGATCCGGGTTCAGTACCTCGGCAAGAAGGGCGAACTGACCCAGGTGATGAAGACCCTGGGCAACCTGCCAGCCGAAGAGCGCCCGAAAGTCGGCGCGCTGATCAACGACGCCAAAGAGCGCGTCACCGTCGTGCTCAACGCACGCAAGGCAGCCTTTGAAGAAGCCGAGCTCAGCGCTCGCCTGGCCGCCGAATGCATCGACGTGACCCTGCCAGGCCGTGGCCAGACCACCGGCGGGCTGCACCCGATCACCCGTACCCTCGAGCGCATCGAGCAGTTCTTCACCCACATCGGCTACGGCATCGCCGAAGGCCCTGAGGTCGAAGACGACTACCACAACTTCGAAGCGCTCAACATCCCCGGCCACCACCCGGCCCGGGCGATGCACGACACCTTCTACTTCAATGCCAACATGCTGCTGCGCACCCACACCTCGCCGGTGCAGGTGCGGACCATGGAGTCCACCCAGCCGCCGATCCGCATTGTCTGCCCGGGCCGCGTGTACCGCTGCGACTCGGATATCACCCACTCGCCGATGTTCCACCAGGTCGAAGGCTTGCTGATCGACCGCGGCATCAACTTCGCCGACCTCAAGGGCACCATCGAAGAATTCCTGCGCGTGTTCTTCGAAAAAGAACTGGCCGTGCGCTTCCGCCCGTCGTTCTTCCCGTTCACCGAGCCGTCCGCCGAAGTCGACATCCAGTGCGTGATGTGTTCCGGCAAGGGCTGCCGCGTGTGCAAGCAGACCGGCTGGCTGGAAGTCATGGGCTGCGGCATGGTGCACCCGAACGTGCTGCGCATGTCTGGCATCGACCCTGAAGAATTCCAGGGCTTCGCCTTCGGCATGGGCGCCGAGCGCCTGGCCATGCTGCGCTATGGCGTCAACGATTTGCGTCTGTTCTTCGATAACGACCTGCGGTTCCTAGCGCAATTCCGCTAGGCCCAATCGACGCACTTTCTAGGAGAACAGCATGAAATTCAGTGAACAGTGGCTGCGCGGTTGGGTAAACCCGCAAGTCTCCCGTGACGAACTGGTCGCCCGCCTGTCCATGGCCGGCCTTGAAGTCGACAGCGTGACCCCCGCTGCCGGCCAGTTCAGCGGCATCGCCGTGGGCGAGATCCTCGCCACCGAACAACACCCGGACGCCGACAAACTGCGCGTGTGCCAGGTGAGCAACGGCCAGGAAACCTTCCAGGTCGTGTGCGGCGCGCCTAACGCCCGCCCTGGCATCAAGATTCCGTTCGCCATGATCGGCGCCGAACTGCCAGGCGACTTCAAGATCAAGAAGGCCAAGCTGCGCGGCGTCGAATCGTTCGGCATGCTCTGCTCGGCCGCCGAGCTGCAGATCAGCGAAGAAAACGACGGCCTGCTGGAACTGGCTGCCGACGCCCCGGTGGGCGACGACATCCGCCAGTACCTGAGCCTGGACGACGCCAGCATCGAAATCGGCCTGACCCCGAACCGCGGTGACTGCCTGTCTATCGCAGGCCTGGCCCGCGACGTCAGCGCCCTGTACGACACCCCGGTCACCCGCCCGGTCGTACCCGCCGTTGCCCCGGCCCACGACGAAGTGCGCCCGGTCGAAGTCAGCGCCCCAGCCGCTTGCCCACGCTACCTGGGCCGCGTCATCCGCAACGTCGACCTGAGCAAGCCGACCCCGCTGTGGATGGTCGAGCGCCTGCGCCGCAGCGACGTGCGCAGCATCGACGCCGCCGTCGACATCACCAACTACGTGATGCTCGAACTCGGCCAGCCGATGCACGCCTTCGACCTCGCCGAAATCAACGGCGGCATCCGCGTGCGCATGGCCGAAGAGGGCGAGAAGCTGGTCCTGCTCGACGGCCAGGAAGTGGCCCTGCGTGCCGACACCCTGGTGATCGCCGACCACACCCGCGCCCTGGCCATCGCCGGCGTCATGGGTGGCGAGCACAGCGGTGTGAACACCGAGAAAACCCGCGACCTGTTCCTCGAAAGCGCCTTCTTCGAGCCGATCTCCGTCGCCGGTAAAGCCCGTTCCTACGGCCTGCACACCGACGCCTCGCACCGCTACGAGCGCGGCGTCGACTCGCAGCTGGCCCGCGAAGCCATGGAGCGCGCCACCCAGCTGCTGCTCGACATCGTCGGCGGCGAAGCCGGCCCGATCGTCGAAGCCGTCAGCGAACAGCACCTGCCAAACGTCGCCCCGGTCACCCTGCGCGCCGACCGCATCACCCAGATGCTCGGCATGGAGATGGACCCGGCCCAGGTCGAGCAGCTGCTCAACAACCTCGGCCTGGCTACCCAGGCAAGTGGGGCAGGGCAGTGGACCGTCAACGTCCCAAGCCACCGCTTCGACATCAGCCTGGAAGTCGACCTGATCGAAGAGCTGGCCCGCCTGTACGGTTACAACAACCTGCCAGTGCGCTACCCGCAAGCCCGCCTCGCGCCGCAGGCCCGCCCGGAAACCCGCGGCGAGCTGCCAAACCTGCGCCGCCTGCTGGTCGCCCGCGGCTACCAGGAAGCCATCACCTACAGCTTCATCGACCCAAAACTGTTCGAGCTGTTCAGCCCAGGCGTCGAGCCGCTGCTGCTGGCCAACCCGATCTCCAACGACATGGCCGCCATGCGCGCCTCGTTGTGGCCAGGCCTGGTCAAGGCACTGCAGCACAACCTCAACCGCCAGCAAGACCGCGTGCGCCTGTTCGAAAGCGGCCTGCGCTTCGTCGGCCAGCTCGGTAACCTGCAGCAGCAGCCCATGATCGCCGGCGTCGTCACCGGCAGCCGCCTGCCAGAAGGCTGGGCCAACGGCCGCGACACCATCGACTTCTTCGACGTCAAAGCCGATGTGGAAGCCCTGCTGGGCTACAGCGGCGCCCTGAGCGACTTCACCTTCGCCGCCGGCAAACACCCAGCCCTGCACCCTGGCCAAACCGCTGTGATCCAGCGCGACGGCAAGGACGTCGGCTACCTCGGCGCCCTCCACCCGGAGCTTGCCAAAGCCCTAGACCTGGACCGCCCGGTGTTCGTCTTCGAGCTGGTATTGGGCGATGTGGTCGAAGGCCGCCTGCCGAAATTCAGCGAACTCTCCAAGTTCCCGGAAACCCGTCGCGACCTGGCTTTGATTGCAGGACGTGATGTAGCTTCTCAAGACGTGCTTGAAGTAATTCGTGACAATGCAGGCGAATGGCTCACAGACCTCAGGCTGTTTGATGTCTACCAAGGTAAAGGCATTGATCCTGATAGAAAAAGCCTCGCCGTCGGCTTGACCTGGCAGCATCCATCGCGCACTCTTAACGACGATGAGGTGAACACTACCCTGCAAAACATCCTCACCTCGCTCGAACAAAGGTTGAACACCACGTTAAGGAAATAACGGCATGGGTGCTCTGACGAAAGCTGAGATGGCCGAAAGGCTGTACGAGGAGCTGGGGCTTAACAAGCGTGAGGCCAAGGAGCTGGTCGAGCTGTTTTTTGAAGAAATTCGGCACGCACTTGAAGAGAACGAGCAGGTCAAGTTGTCCGGTTTCGGCAACTTCGACCTTCGCGACAAACGCCAGCGGCCGGGCCGCAACCCCAAGACAGGGGAAGAGATCCCGATTACCGCACGGCGCGTCGTCACCTTTCGTCCAGGGCAGAAGTTGAAGGCCCGGGTTGAGGCCTATGCTGGAACCAAGCCATAACGACGAACTGCCCCCCATACCGGGCAAACGCTACTTCACCATCGGTGAAGTGAGCGAGTTGTGTGCCGTAAAGCCACACGTGCTGCGGTATTGGGAGCAGGAGTTTCCTCAGCTCAACCCTGTGAAGCGGCGGGGGAACCGGCGGTATTATCAGCGGCAGGATGTGCTGATGATTCGCCAGATCCGCGCCCTGCTGTATGACCAGGGGTTTACCATTGGCGGGGCGCGGTTGCGGCTCTCCAGTGATGAGGTGAAGGATGAATCGAGCCAGTACAAGCAGCTGATTCGGCAGATGATTGTCGAGTTGGAGGATGTGTTGGTGGTGTTGAAGAAGTGACCTTGGCGGTTTTTCTGATGAGTGGAAATTTTTTGAGAAAAAGGTTTCATTTATCAGGAGGTTAGGGTACATTCTTCAACGTTCTCGGCAGGATTGAGAACATGCTTCAAGCCCAGTCGGGGCGTAGCGCAGCCCGGTAGCGCACTTGCATGGGGTGCAAGGGGTCGAGTGTTCGAATCACTCCGTCCCGACCATTATTGAAAACGAAAAAGCCCAGTCGGTGACGACTGGGCTTTTTTATTAGTCTTGTATCGTCCTAAATAAAGTTTGCACCTCCCATCCCGAATTCTCGGAACCCCGCAGTTTGAAACGCACGCAGCGGGATTGATTGCTGTCTTTTAGATTGGCAAGCGATCTAGCTGCATCGATGTGGCTGCAGTGTTGATCGAGTATTATGTTTGCGACACTGCGTTTGAGCTCAGGCGTAAAGTTTCAGCGGTGACTGCTCGTCGAACGTTTCTCGATGGCGGTGCCCGGTATCACTTGGCCGTTATATGAACTGCGTGCGTAGTCGTTCTGCTAGCAAATAGCTCTGCCACTACTCTTTAAAATCCTCTACCATCGAGCGTTATGTATGGAGACAGCCGACTTGAGGGTCATATGGCACTGAAATCAAACCTGGTAAACCTCGATGCGATGATCGCAAGAGCAGATTTTGCCATAGCCGATGCCGACGCAGCTCTGTTTGAGAATGTGGCGACCATTTCTCTGCGAGAATTTTCTTCTGGTGGGATGATGGGGCCGAATCTTAGGAAGCCTGATTTTCAGAGGGAAACCAATCATTGGACTCCAGATCAAGTGGTGTCATTGCTTGAGTGCTTCGTAGATGGAGATCTGATTCCATCGGTTATTCTGTGGCAGTCTCCAACGTATCTATTTGTGATTGATGGCGGGCATAGATTAAGTGTACTGAGATCTTGGGTGGAAGATGATTATGGGGATGGTCCGGTTTCTCAGGCGTATTTTGGATATGATATATCGCAGTCCCAGAGGGAAATCGCTAAAAAAACGCGCGATTTGATCGCGAGAAGAGTTGGTACTTGGCAACACTACCAAGCGCGGAGCTCAGATTTGGGGTCGGCTATTGTTGATAGAAAGAGGTTGACTACAGTTATTAGTAGAGGGTTGCCGATACAGTGGGTTAAGGGTGATGCAGATAAAGCCGAGAGTTCATTCTTTAAAATAAATATGAAAGGCACTCCTCTTGATGATATTGAGGAGATGCTGCTTAAAAATCGAAAGAAACCAGTCCCGATAGCTGCTCGTGCAATTATCCGATCTGGGAAGGGGCACAGATACTGGTCTAGTTTTTCCCCTGAGGCAATGCTTAAAATCGAAGATGCCGCAAAAAATCTTCATTCAACCTTGTTTGATCCAGAGCTGAAAAGGCCAATCAAAACTCTTGATCTTCCATTGGGTGGCCCGAAAGTAGTTAGGGCGGCTTTGCAAACCTTAATTGACTTTGTTCTCGTTTCTGTGCGAGATCAATTAGGCAATCCAAAAGTAATATCAGATATGGATGATGATCTTGATGGAGGTGCGACGGTTAGAGCCTTAGAAAAAGCCCTCGGTTTGGCTAAAAGAATCACCGGAAATGACAATGGAAGCTTGGGCTTGCATCCCGCAGTGTATTTTTATGGTCCGACGGGGCGTCATTCTGGAGGGCTTTTCATGGGTACTGTAGTGCTGTTGGGCAAGAAGATATCCAACAATGATCAGTCATTCTTTCCTAAATTTACCAGGGTTAGGGAAAGATTGGAGTGGGAGCTGATAGAGAAAAAGGAATTAATCGCTACTATTCTACAAAAAAGCTCCAGCAAGAGCCGCGCGGTCGTCTACGCTGAACTGCTCGAGAAGCTAATACAAGCTTTGGATAAAAACTTTGAAATTTCGGAGCAAGATATAATTAAGTTTTCAGGTGCAGCTGGGAAGGTTTTTGTTGGTGACTTGGCATCTGTTTCGAAGGTATTCAGTGACGATGTTAAGAGTGAAGCCTTTATAAGTGTTGCGCTAGCTTCTGCTCCGAAATGTGCAATTTGTAAAGGCTACCTGGATCCAGAGAAATCCATCTCGTACGATCACGTCGTCAGGGCAAGGGAGGGTGGTATTGGATCGTTAAGTAATCTGCAATTTACACACCCATACTGTAATCAGTCAGTTAAGGCCTGAGGTATTAAATCAAAATCGAGCTCTGCTGCCAAAGCGCTATTTAGCTGCAGACGGCGCGATTTCTAAAAAGCTTGACTAGGACAGCAAGGCCTAGTCAAGCTAGATATTAATAATGTTGCGCAGTGGGTTCGCAACCAAGGCAGGCATATTGCCTAGTTTCGATTTATGCGTGACAGCTCGCTGTTTGCCTTACGCCAACTTTAGGTTCCCATGCACATATTGCGAGCGACCTTTTTTCCATGCTACTAGAAGCTTGCGTGTCTCAAGGTTTGAGTGTGCGTAGATTCTTCCAGCTCGGAAGCACGTCGACATACTATTTGATAGACAATTTCTGCAATTTTATTAGCCAGCAAAGGCGGTACTGCATTTCCTACTTGGTGATATTGCTGGGTTCGATTCCCTTCGAAATAATAGTTGTCTGGGAATGTTTGAAGTCGTGCAGCTTCGCGAACGGTCAGGCTACGACATTGCGCAGGTTCGTAGTGAATAAAGTAATGCCCATCTTTAGAGATGTGACTTGTAATGGTAGTGGCCGGAAGATCTGCAAGTTGCACTCTGAAGCGGTCACTAAACTTGCCGCTTTCCCAGTTTTTGTGCGCTGGTGCAAGTCCGGGAAGTGAAAACTGCTGATGCCCCTTTGGTGAGTATTTGTTGTGCTCAGCGAAGGTGCTTGCAAATACGTACCGGCGGAGGTCCGCTCGCATATGGCTACGGGCGTCATGACTCATCCAGTATTTTATCTTGGGATCCTGATACCAATTATCCAAAGATGGGACGCCTGTGATCCCTTGCCCTTCTTTTTTAAGCACGCGCTGATCGCCGGAGCTTTTTGGTGAATCGAATAGCGCCTGGCGTGTAGCCCGAAGAGGAGCAATTAATTCACCATTTTCAAGCTCAGCATAGCGCACCAGATCATCCACTTCATCCGCAACAGCACGATACCAGGCTTCTTGAGAGTCCGTGCCCCGTGATAGCTTGCTTCTGAGCTTGGGTAGCTCTCCAATCGCTTGCTTTACCGAAACTGGTTCAGTTGTATTCAACAGCTCATGTGGCGGAATATTGCCGTATTCGTCGACAGCTATTCCTAAAAGAATGACGCGATGTCGGGCTTGAGGAATTCCGTACTTCTCAGCTTGGATGATAAAGGACTTTGGGTTCACCCTATCAATGCAGTCTGAAGAGCTGACAGACTCCTCGGAAACTAGTGAACAAATCTTGTATTTTTGACCGCCCTCTACATTATCTAAAGCTTTAGTAGGGTCCACTAGGTCCTGAAGAATTTGTGCAAAAATCCCTTTGCCTCCAACTTTAGAGGATAAAATTCCTTTTACATTTTCCATGACAAATACGGTGGGGCGATAATCCTTGATGATGCGTAGATAATCTTTATATAAGAAATGCCTATGATCATTCTCGGCGACGTAACCCTGCTTAGCTTGGTTTCTGGCTCGTCCTACAATTGAATAAGCTTGGCAGGGAGGCCCCCCTATGAGAACCCATGGACGCCCCTCTCTGTTCAATCTTTCTTTGATAAGATAGTTTAATTCTTTGTCACCGCTTTCTGAACCCAAGGTTATCTGGCGTGCTTCTTGGTCAGCCTTGTTCCAATAATCAAGTGTATCAGGGCTGAAGGGCTCTGTTGCCTCGCCATTGCAGTAGCGATAGTAATCCTTTAGGCCGTCAGGATAATCACGCTTGAGCAAGCGGTAGAAGGCACGCAGCCGCAGAGTCTGTCTGGCGATAGGATCCATTTCGGCTGAAACGATGATGTCGAACCGCTTACCCTTGCCTGAGGAAGAAAAGCCTTCACCCAGACCGCCAGGGCCAGCGAAAAGGTCGACGATCTGGATAGCATCTTCGACTGCAATGGCTGGCTCAGCGGCTGCCTTAGGCGGAAAAAGGGGGTTCTGGTATTCAATCATGGGCGTCGTCGTCACAAAATCAGGGATGGCTACAGCATGGGAAGCCGAGTCACGCTACTCTACCAGGATTGGGGCGGCAGTGCAGCTTCAGGGGCAATTTGCATGGTCACTTTTTTCCAGCTTGAGGCCGGATGGATAACCGTCGTCTCGCTGAAGTCAATCCGAGACCTCCTTTGTCTTTTTGTGCAGATAGGCTATTAACCGATAGCGAAAAAATATCCAGTTGTGCTTGAGGTGTAGGTGCGCTAAGGCTATTGCGGTAGCAGGTGTATGCGTCCTAGGGAGTGATTAATGGACAGGGTAAGCAAAGAAGTTAGGTCTCGTATGATGGCCAGCATTCGCAGCAGTAATACAGTGCCTGAGATAAAGGTCCGGAAACTTCTGCATAGGCATGGTTTTAGATATCGCTTGCATCCAAGAGAGCTTCCAGGTCGTCCAGATATAGTGCTTTCTCGCTACCGCGTCTGCATATTCGTCCATGGCTGCTTTTGGCATAGACACCCAGGTTGTCAATATGCGACCGATCCCAATTCTCGAAAAGACTTTTGGCACTCAAAATTCGAACAGAACGTGAAGCGAGACGCCAGAAATCGTACAGAATTAATTCGGCAGGGGTGGCGCGTCTTCGAGTTGTGGGAGTGTGGTATTCGAAAGCCGGATTCTGAATTAAAGTGGCTATTAGAGGCGTTGACAGACCTTGGTCGGCAATATATCTTCTGGCCCGACTTAACTAATTCTTCTTCCAGCTCACAATGAAATTGATTTAGTCAGGCCGGGGACTCTTAAGCTCTCTTGATCCGTTGCGGTCCTCTATTTCGCTTCGGTGTTAGTAGTCGCTGCTTGAACAATGATAGTGTAGGCTTTAAAATTTCTGTGATTGCAAGCCAGAAAGGTCTACTCCATACTCCAGCTGAACAACACCCGCTGGTACGACACCGCCTTCGAAACATGCAGGTGTTACACGAGGGAAGCAGTCATCAACCGTATAAGATCGCACTTCTAGCAGGTTGTATGCCTCTTTCCGTACAGCGCACCCTGCTTCCATACCAAGCCGCACTAAAGCGGCTTCTAGTATGGCGGCATCGATTCCGAGCGCAATTAGGCGATCACAGACAAGATCTATCGATAGGCCGGCTTCAACTGGCTCGAATCTGAAATGTATCAGCTCCAGCGGCTTGCCTGATGAAGCAGCCAACTGGAACTGACCAGAAATTTTGACTATGGCCCCGTAGCGGCTGATTGTTGACTTGATCTCATAGTCAGTAGCTGGGGTCTTGATATCCACTACACCGCCGTAGGGGCCGCTCCACTCAAAAGAATCTCCTCTGATGACCAGTCTCTCCAGTGCGAGCAACTCTGCGAGCACATCATAACCATGTTTGTCGATCAGTGCGTTTCCAAGTAGGTGGCGCCATCGCTCCCACCAAATAATTGGGTCAGCCAATAGTGCTGAGCGGGTATCGGTGCCAAGGTCGGTACTCACCATGTGCGCACAAATCAGTCCGAACTCGTTGCGAAGCCATTCCATGGACGATTCCAAGCGAAGAAAGCGCCTGTGCTCGCCTGAAACAATTCGTTCTACTGTTCTGAGTCTGGCGCCGGAAAATCCTTCTGAAATTTTCAGTGATTCAGAGCACTCAACTGCAACACCAAACCTATTGTCTTCTCGAAAAATCCACGCTGGAGCCTCTGAAGGCATCGCTTTGATGAGTAGCATTCGGCCGCTTTGGTCAAGGTTGGCAAAGCCTTCCTGGATTTCTTTCAGCAGGTCAGTCATGGTCACCATCCGAACTCTTAGAAGCGCAGCCCACGTCTGAAAAAAGCTCGTCGACGTAGCCGAACAAGCCCCCTTTACATAGTAGAGGCTCTTTCAAAACGATTTGCGCCGTATTGAGCTTCATGATTGCCCTGAACTGATCTTGGGAAGGGTTGCGTAGAAGACGCATCGCAAAAATCTCTCTTGTAAGGTCAATTCTGAAACCTCCCTTACCTGGGCGCTCGACCAGTTGCACAACCGTATCCGTAGTTACGCTCTCCAATATCTTACGAGTGCTCTTTTCCGAGCCTTGCCATGTTAGATACACCGTCCACCACACCGCACGCAACCAGATGCGGCTTCGCCCCTTCCAGAAGCGAACTGGTGGGGCGCTATCCCAGCGGCTTTTCACTAGGTCTGGGAGTACCCGCAATGAAAGGAAGCGCCACCAGCCATCATCGGCTGCGGTTCGAAGGTCCATACCTGCCTCTTCCAGTATCTGGAATAACGCTAGTCCGACTTTCATGTCATAAGCGCCAGGGCCTGAGAAGTTTCCTCTAGCACTTGCATCGTACGGCAATACCACAGCAAGCAGTTGCTGGCGTATTTTTTCGACTTCCGGATTGCACTTTTCTGGAGTAAACGAGCCCTGCTTCACCATTTCGTCGAAGTGGCGCTGCGATAATTTAAGATTCAGTGTCGGGAAGTTCATTTTTTGGTCTCCAGCTCCCGTACACGGTTGTCAAGCCAGCATTGGGTAGATTTGAAAAGCTCTGGAAGGGAGGCTGTATTCAGGTGACCTAATTTTATGAATGATCGCACCGCTTCCGCAATGCTTCCGATCCCGTCATCGGCTTCGGGGGCGTCCATATACGTATCGAACTCAACTCCCATGTCCTCTTTGACATTAGCAACAACCAAGGCGAGCCAAGCTGCAAAAACCTGACGCATCAGTGGCGACTGCTCGACATTAAGAGCCCGGCGATCGCGTAACTGATCGAAATGAGGGTGGCTGCTGTTAAGTACTAAAGCGACATATTCACTGGTAAACGGCTCATCCTGCGGGTCGCTCCAGTGGACCTTCAGCTCCCACAGTGGTTCCTCTTCACCCAAAGCTTCTTCGAGCACAGGGAAAAGGGAGCCGTCACCGTCAATGATAATTTCTATCGGCTGTGCCAAAGGTCCCAGTCGAGCTCCCGACTGATTTGCATAGCCTGGGATGTAGTCTGATGCGTGCCTTCCTACGAATGCTTGAACTGATATATGACCACTGCCTCTGACAGTTCCTTGTTTGAGTTCGAGCTCGAGAACTATATTTCTATCGCTTGCGTCGTGCTGCAGTCTATGCACGCCCCCAAGAGTTCTCCAGCTGGAGTCTGCAGATGCCCACTCCAATGCGAGCAAAACTTCAGTTTCCGCAGTTGCCACCCCCTCAGGACCGAATATGGCTTCCAGCAGAGGTGGTCGTTCAATCACGCATTGAACCATTAGAGAATGTTCGGCCGGATTCCAATCACTATCCTTGCCGATGGCGTACTGATAGTGAGCCACGGAGGTCACACCAGGATCGAGATAGTCATCTGAGCTGAAACTGAAATCCACTACCGAATCACTTCCGTGGGCGAGCGGTGCATTCAGCATGCGATACAGTGGCAGTCGAGTGCTCATTCCGCTCCCCCATTAGCATCCAGAATCCGAACGCCGACAACAGGTCGCAGGAGCTTGCCACCGGATTCGCTCGCTTTTACTAAAACTTCTCCCTCAAGCTCCAGATCAGAGGGAATGGGATTTGCGCCAATAATGGTAAGTTTTACGCCGCTTCCGTCAGCTGATTGTGAGCAATCTACAATGGCGGTACTACTCGTGATGCGTGGCGACTCCAATCGAAATGGAAACGAGCTGAGCCCACTTTCAAACCATCCTTCACATGTGATTGGTCCGGTCTCTGAGTCAACAGAAACTATAATCTCCCTCGGGGTATTTACTTGCACGATTCCCCACCTCAAGCACCACTTCATGGCGATGCCGGATGCTGCATGCTTGATTTCTGTTATTTCAAGCATCGGCGAAGTAACTTTTATTCCTTTGGAGCCGTGCCCAGTAGTAGCACGTGGCGTAGTTTTACCAAACCGACCATCACCACCAAAGCCTCGATTAGGTAGTACCAACTCGGCCAGTTTGCGGGACATCCGCATGGATGGTTTTACAGTCACGCTAGGCTGCGGTGGTACGCCGAACTCCTTCCAGGCTCGGCCGCACTGCGAGCGAATCTTTTCAACGATCCGCCCTCCATTTACGTCTACCCACGCAGCATGATCGGCGCGCTCGCAACTTCGCAAATAACCTTCTAGATTCTGTATGCTCGAGCGTAAGCCCCGTGCTGCCGATGGCATAAGTTCTTGTTGCGAATCTGGCAGAAAGATGCCTACCACGTATCGTCCGTCCGCAAAACCAGCGAAACCACCGGCCCAGCCTCTTGAATCAAGACTGTCATCCCAGCAGATATTCATTCCGGGTGAGCGCATGAAGGTCATGATCGGTCGGTGCGGAGCACCGCTGTCCTTCTTGGAGAAAATACACACTTCTGGGCTAGGGTTGTTGTGTGGTGCTTCCATTTGCAATTGGCGCGGAGTTAGCGCCACTGCAAGCAGTTGCCCCGCCTGACCACTGCCCACGAATTCGCTGCGCAATGAAATAGATCTATTCAGCACTTCGTTGAGCTTGACGCCCTGTGTCGTAAGGTAGTCGCTCGCTTCGGGCGCGTCCCCTACCGCGCGATCATACAAACACTGAGTTGCTCTGAAGATTGGCAACATTTTATCGCTGGTTAGCTCTTTCCCGTTTACAGATGCTCTCAGATATCTACCGCTAGCGAAAAATGGGTTGTCCAGCCGGGCGCTGAACCAGCGCTGAATCGCGACATTCACATAGTCCGCGTACGTATGGGTCCACCACGGCGCCGTCACGTCTTCTTCTTCGAATACAGGCAGCAGGGTTTCCTTCAATAACGGAATTATGATTGCCGTTCCGGTCTCTCTATCTGTGAATGGCTCGGCACCAAAGGCCATCAGAATATCTTTAATACGGCCAGGCTCGGTGATTGCTTGTAGTGCTTCTTCTGCTCCCCACCATGCGATGCCGGTTTGTGTCGTGAGTTGCAATCGGTCTTCTCGGCTCTCATCTTCAACCAGTGAGGCCACCAGCCGCTCCTCATACCCTTCGGCATTTTTGATCCGGCTGTAATAGATAACCAAACCGGCGCCCATTCGGAAGTAGCACGTCTTGCCTAACCCCCATGAACCGCCAGCGCCGTCATCTGATCGAGTTCTTCCGATTTCGAACACAAGCTTCAGAAAATTTCCATGCTGGCCGTTGTTTTCGACACTGTCGAAGGTCATCGGCCCAGTCAGACCTTCTGTATCAGAATCGCGAATTTCGAGCAGTTTCGGTGTGCGCGAGTAGCGCTTGGCCAGCATCTGCAGATCTAGACCGTCACTAAAAGTGGAAGAAATGGCATCCAGAGAGTGCTCGCGGATATGGAAATCCACTGAAACTGGACGTCCCCGAAATCCATTTCGGCCTGCATCAAGGGCATTCTGAACGGATTCGCGTACCAATAGGTCCAGCAATGGGGTTTCTTCGTTCTGCAGCGCGCGAAGCAAAAACGCCCCGGACTCTTGCATGGGTTGCAGTGGGAGGCAGTAGTATTTCATGTGTCAGATCGCGCCTACTTTCTCTTCGAGACTTTCTTCCGATCCCGAGAGAGGTTCAGGAATGTGCACAGTCACGTGAGTGACATAGCTCTTCTTCTTACCTTGCGAGCCCGGTAGATATAGACTGATGCCTACGATGTGGGCTTTGGCATTTAGTGACTCTCGCTCTCTACGCGGTGCAGGCTTCACCTTTGACGGATTGTCATATTTGCTGGCTTTATCTATGAGGTAGATGAGTAGTTGAGGCGTATTTCCGACTCCACCTTTACTGCGTAACTCTGCTACCTTGGAATTGGTGAAAATCGCCTTTGAAAGGTCGTCGTCTTCAAGCTCTCTTGCGTCCGCCAGCAAATCCTTTGGATCTCGCAGCGCGCCAATGGATACGCCATCATCCGAGCGTTTGTCAGCAAACCGGCTACGGTTAATCCGACCAACAGCTTTGCCGGCGATCTCCCAACTATTTCCTTCCTTTGGAGAACTGCCAGCAACGACAACGTTCCAGTTTGTATAGCCGGCAGCATCAGCATGTTCGCCGAGCCATTCTAGAAAAGCTGTAATGTCGGAGAAGAACTGATTGCCTGGATGGAAAGACAAACGTGCCAAATACTCAGCTATTTGGCTCACATCTACGTTGCGCCAGACGAGGCTATTGGCCCCCTTCAAATCAGACTTCTCGAGAAGGGCACCTGCTGAATTCAGAAATTTCTCTGTAAGCTGTAAATTACCATTAAGCGCTTCTACAGCATCATCGCCATCATGGAAGACCGTCGTCTGCCGATTAATACCTGAAAAGTCGAATGCTGCTTTGATCGCGCGCTGCATTCTGTTCGCACCAGTCGGACGAATCCAAGCCAGCCTTGCATGCACCCGGACACGCGGACCGAATTCATCAGGCCTTGAGCCGCCATGCATGAAGCGCTGCAGATCATCACGAAGCTCTTCTTCCGCAACTGTCATGAATTCGTATTTGGCTCGCGTGTCATCAGACATCCAGATCCTAGGCAACAATTCATAACCCTTGCGATATCCAAACCAACGTCCCATCTGCATGAGGGAGTCTGCCTGTGCCGAGCCACGCAGGAAGAAGGTACTAACTAGGTTCTCAATTGTCAGTCCGCGGGAAAGGGTTCCGCCACCGATCACAATAAAAGCTGTGCAATAGTCAAGTTTTTGTGCGGCGTCAGGATAGAATAGGCGCCGAACTTCATTGTCATCGTTGACCCCATTGTTGGCGCAGTTGTCAACGCAAACATGGACCCCTCGGTGATACATAAGCCTGGAGTCAGCGTCGAGTTGAATGGCTGTTACCGTATTTAGAAGAATTCGTATTTCTGGGAAAATACTTTCAAACGCTGGCAGCTCTCGAAGTTCTGAGAGTCGTCCGTAGTCAGGGAAACGGATAGAAAACTGGTTGACGTCTAGATCTTGCGAGACTTTTTCCCATACATGCCTAAACAATTGATCCAGCTTAGTATCACTGTATTCTGACCATGCTTCGAGCGCAGTCTGTACTGCTTTGCTCATGTAATCATGGTGCGCCTGCCTTGCGCTTGTATGAATCAACATACTGACGGGTTTTGCAAGACCTGACAACCGCATCGCGGCCACGCAGCACAAGTACCAGATGAGGCTTTCTCTCAGCGCTTGAGGTAGGGCAAGGTCTTCGCCTTCATGAATGCCGCGAACCTTTTCCAAATCATCGTTAGTTATTTCACGAACGATTCCAAGCGGCTCCTTATTCTGGTCAGGGTATCCGAAAATCTGCACAGGTCCGAAATGTTCATCCGCTTGTGGCAAAGCAGCTATGAAATCGGTGGGGTAGAGGGTTTCACCAGGACCTTCGTTAAGGAAGTTGGCTGCCGGAGTAGCAGTAAACGCCACGTAGTTCACGCTTTGAAGCGGCAAATTGATCAATTGCAAGATGAGATCGTTGATAACCGTGCGTTCATCCTTGGAAACGTCATTCGCGTTAACTCCTGCCTGATCCGCCTCGTCATCTATTACCACGAGCCGCATTTGCGACATTCCCTGCGGGTATGCACTGATCCAATCTATGAGGTGCCTCAAGCGCGCGGGGTTCTTCAGGCAGACCACTAAATGACGGTCTCTCCGGCCGGCGTCGAACTGCATGTCCTGCGCGCGACCTCCATAAGGACTATTTCTAGACGGGTGTTCAATTGACTTCCAGCTGAGGTTGCCATCATGCTCGAAAAGATCGCCGACGAGTCGCTTGCCGGTTTGTACGCGCAGATTCTCCAGCGTGCCGGTGAGAACGACGAATAGGTTCCATCGATAGTCTGCGGCCATTGAAATTAGGCCGGCCATGTTGGCAGTTTTTCCGGACTGCACATGCCCCACCACCAAGCCTTTCACTGCGGCTCGGTCTTTTGTGTTTTGGCGAAGGTGCTTGAGCACACGCAAAGCAGATTTCTGGATGTTATCGACCGAGGCTTCCTTCCAGCCTTGGTTGATCAGATGTTTCCTGTAGAGCTGCCAAGCACTCCGCCCCTCTTGTGGCACAGCTAAGCCAGGCTCGGCCTCTTCGGGCCCAACAATGATCAAGGGTCTCGCCGCGGCGACAGACTGCTGCTCTGCGTGTTCCTTGTGCCAGACAAGTTCCTTCCAACGTTTGAATCGCTCTTCCGGGCTATTTCCTAGCGAAGGCCAATCCTCCATTTCCTCCTGCATCAAGAACCAGTCATTGACCTTCTCGAGTGATTCCCCCAAACGGCCCAGCGCGGCAATGTTGTCCCAGTTCCTGCCTTTCAGGCGCCAGCCATCAATGAAAGCACGGCATTTGTCGTACGCTGGGTCAATGCTGTAATCAGCCATGAGCATCCCTACTTTAGTCGGAAGACAACCTGGATCAGGTACGTTCGCCTTACATCCAGGTCAGAGAACGGGATAGTGGCACAGCGCCGCATGCCTTGCAAAACCGCATTAGCAATGCGGCCACTAAGTACCCTCCATGATTGCTTGAGCGCTCTTTTCCTCTCGAACCATAGCCACCTATTGAGTAGAGAGATTCCAAATCTGACCGAAAGCTGTGGGACCGGAGACCGACCTTGCGACGACGCTTTGCTTCAACCGTCTCGCTGTTTTACATCGTTAGCGGGATATGACTCTTAATCGATGTATCGAGAGGAATGGTGTACGGGCGATGGGTATTAGAGTCTTGAGCGCATGCTGACTTGCAAATGTGGTTATTAAATTCCGTGCTTCAGGCAATGGAAGGCGCTGGGGTAGTCTTGAGGATACCAAGCGCAACACGCCATGTTTTCGCTGATCAGTCCACCCACCGCCACAACGGCTCATCCAGCAACCCAACCCCACGCAACTGCGTCTGCCCCTGGTGCTTCTCCAGCTCCAGCACATTGCACCCCTCACACGCCGTCAAAGCCTCAATCAGCGGCCTGCTGTGCGATACCACCCACACCTGGCTGCGTTGCGAAGGGCGGATTATCAGCCGCGCCAAGGCGGGGAGCAGGTCGGCTGCAGGCTGGTTTCCGGTTCGTTCAGCACCATCAGCGATGGCGGCCGTGGCGTCAGCAGCGCGGCCATCAGCAGCAGGTAGCGCAGGGTGCCATACGATAATTCGGCGTCTCCCAGCGGGCGCAGCAGCCCGTGCTGGTACAACCGCACGCTGAACAGGCCACCCGGTGGCGCGTCGATCTCCAGGCGGCTGCCCGGGAATGCATCCTCCAGCGCGGCAACGAGGTCTTCCACTTCACCAATCTCGATGATGGTCTGCAGCGCCGAAGCGAGGTTGCGGCCATCGTGGTGCAGCACTGGTGAGCGGGTGCCCAGCTGGGGCTGGCGGCAGGGCGCATCGCGGTCTATGCGGAAGTGGTCATAGAACCGCCAGCTGTTGATGAATGCCCGCAGCTCGCCGATCTCTGGCGCTTGCCGGGGGCGTCCGACGATGTTGAAGAAGCTCTCACAACTATCGGCATGCTGATCGAGCACCGTCCAGCTGTTGCCCTCGCGGGCACGCACCACGGCGTTCTTGCGCTCTACCAACAAGGAAGCGGGGCGGTAGGCTCCAGCACCCCAGATGGCTTCAGATTTGATCTCGGGGTCGAGCATGAATGCAGTGGGATAGGGCAGGGGAATCGGCAGGCCGAGCGAGATGGCAAAGCCGAAATCCTCGGTAGCGAAACCCAGGCGCAGGCGTTTGACGTCGCTTGGATGCTGGCCTTGGATGGGCACTTCACCGCGCTTCATGCGTGCACTCATCTCAGGCCCGGCCCACCAGGTCGAATCCAGTCCGCCTTCGCGGGCAAGCGCTTCGATCACGCCGCCCTGGGCGGTTTCGGCGAGCAGGCGCAGGGCCTTGTAGAGATTGGATTTGCCGCTGCCGTTGGCACCTGTCACCAAGTTGAGTTGGCCTAGTGGCAACACAAGGTGATTGATCGAGCGGTAGTTGCCGATGGCGAGGGTGGTGAGCATCCGGTGCGTCCCAGCTTGAACGGAGTGGCCGATTGTGGCCGAACTGGGGCGGCGTTACTACCGGTCAGCTGGGGTTCGGGAGAGGGGGCGGGTGTGTTCGAATTCATCAAACAGGGCGCGAACCATCATGTTGAGGTAGTGGGAGGCAGCGACTCTGCGGTGGTCGCCTAGCATGACGCCGGTGTGGTTGAGGTAGCGGGCGCAGTCCAACAATTTCGCGGCTTGTTCTTTTGCTTGGGTGGTGGGTATCCCGGGGATTGCGGTGATCAGTTGTTGGGATGGTTTATAGCTTGGGGCCGGAATGTTGTTGCTCCCACTACTCGGGGTATTGTTTTGGGGCATCTGTGAAATCTCCTGGAATCGGCGCAGGGGCTTGGATTGCTGGGGCCGCGTTGCGGCCCTTTCGCGACACAAGGCCGCTCCTACACTGGGTGGCGCCGGTGCTGACAATTCAATCTTTCGTCATGCCCAGTTCGGCATCATCGAGCAGGGCCTTGGCCAAGGCGCTGAGGTAGTGCGAGGCCCAGAGCAGCTGGGGTTTGTCTTCCATCAGGCCGTCGATGGTCAGGTCGCGGACGTAGCCCATCAGTTCAGAGGCCTGTTCGCGGGCGCTTTGGCAGGGGATGCCGGGTTCGATGCGGAAGAGGGGATGGGTCTGGTTATCACCTTGGTAGAAGGTGGTTTTGCCGACTGTGAATTTGGTTTCTTCGGTGGCCATTGGTTGATCTCCCTGAAGTTGTAGCTGCCTGGGCTGGCCCAATCGCTCGCAAGCTGGGGGCCCGAAGACGAAAGCGTCAGTCCAGGCATGAGCATGATGCGAGTTAATGCAGCGTCTGCGGATCGGCTGGTTTCTGGATTTGAACCAGCGCCGATTCGAGCAATTTGCGCAGGGTTTCGAGTTCATGCATTGACGTCATGATCAACAGCGACACGGGGGACTTGGGCTGCATCAGCATTGCCTGCTGGGCAACGACCTCTGCGCAAAGTGCATAGTCAGCCGCCATCATCAGGGTGTCTTCGAGGGAGTGGAGATTGTGGGGTGGATCTGGAACTATTTTTAACATTGGCTGTGTTCTCGATGGGGCTACCGCCAATCCGCTGTCAAACGGAATGGTGGCAGCTGTGTATGGGTTGACAGACCGGCGAACACAGAAACCGGCGCACGCGAACGTGCCCCATACACAACCGCCATGAACGGCTGTGCGCTGTATATCGTCGCGGCCTGTCAAAGCCGGTCGTTGATGTGCAACGACCCACCGAGCCTAAAACTCAGAAATAACAACCGCAACGAAAAACAGGCGTCGGCAGTATCTTTGGGAAAGGTCCTACAAGGAAGGGGCTAAATCTGATTTTATTAGCCAGAGGGGGTAACAATATATGACTGCTCAGCCCCATAAGCCGGCTCGAACAATCGCGGCAGTGGCCCACCCATCAAGGGTGAGCCAACTCAGAATCAGGCTTTCTTGCGCTTGAACAGCTTGCCGAAGAACCCGGCAATGGCCACCAACCCCAGCACGATAAACTTCTTGAACGCCAGCAACGCAACACCAATCTTGGCGAACAGCCCCGCCTTGGCAGCAATGCCTCCGGCGACCAGTGCGGCCAGCCCATAAGGCGCCAGCTTGTCGGTCTTGGCGTCGTAGTCGGCGTAGCGGTTGCCGTCGGTGAAGTTGGTGAAGGCGAGGATCTTCGGCGTTTCCTGCTTGATAGTCTGCAGGTCGGCCATCGCCGCCACGGCGTTGAGCTCCAGCACGCCTTCGCGGCCCAGCACGCGGATGCTGTAGTTCAGCGTGGTCTGGTCGGCGTCTTCGGCCTTCAACTCGCGCGCCCAGTACATCTTGTGGGTCGCCTGGTCGTAACTCGGTGGCTCGGCCCAGCCCAACAGGGTCAGGCCGGCATAGCCTTGCTCGCGACGCTGCTTGTTGTCTTCCTCGTCTTCGGCCTTCATCTGCTCGAGCAGCTCGGCGTAGTCGATCTTGGCGGCGTCATCGTCGGAAATGTGGCCGTCGTTCTTGTAGCTGATGATCACGCCCCAGCCGTTGTCGGCCAGTGGGTTGACGGCGGTCGGGATGATCATGCCGAGGGTCTTGAAGCCCGGTGGGTTGCCCCAGCCTTCGGTCAGCAGGCGCTCGGTGTCGTCCGGCGACAGGTAGTAGAACTCATTGTTGAGTTGCAGGCTGGCGATGCCGCTGGGCAGGGTGATGGTGCCGTGCTGTGGCTTCAGCGTGGCCAGCCATTGTTCGGCGGTTTGGTGCGATTGTTCGCTGGCGGTTGGCGCAGAGGCGGGCGTGCTGGCGGCAATGGCGGGCAAAGTGGTTGCGCAAAGCAACACTGCCGCCAACAACTGGCGCAGGTGTTTCATTGTAGTCCCTTACAATTTGAATCAATTTGGGCGCGCAGGATAACTGAAAGAACTGGCCAATCGCCAGAATTTCATGTTCGTGACTGTTTTGCGTGGGCAACGGGATACCATTGCACTTACGCCTCTCTGGCGGCCCACGGGGCTATTCCATGCGGTGTTGGCGATGAAAATATCAAGCGCTACGGTTTATTGAGGAACCACTGGCAAGTCCGTGCATTCACAGTTTAAAGATCACTTGTGAGGGCTATGCCATGTCAGACCAGAAACAAGACCCGCAACAATCGGAGGTGCCTGCTCACTCGACCGAGGAGGAAAAAGCGCGGCTCAAGGACAAGAACAAGGACGGTATTCCGCCAGGCGCTGAGTGATGGCTGGAGCCGGGGTTAGTGTCCTTCGGTTGTGGGATTGATCTGAGGGGGTTGGCTGGGGCTGGGATCGTTGGGGCCGCTTTGCGGCCCTTTCGCGGCACAAGGCCGCTCCTACAGGGGCCGAGTCAGGCTTGAGGCAGTTGCACCCACACGGCAGCAGTGTGGGTGCTGCAGCGAGGTCAGCGCTGGTAGGCTTTGCCGAAGTGTCGCTCAAGCCGTGCCTGCACCAGCTCCAGCAGGATCGACAACACCCAGTAGATCACCGCCGCCGTGGTCAGCATCTCGAGGTACCGATAGCTCGAGCGCCCATACGACTGCGCCAGGAACATCACCTCCCAAACCCCCATCACCGAGATCAGCGACGAGTCCTTGAGCATCGAGATGAACTGGTTGGCCGTAGGCGGAATGATCACCCGCATCGCCTGGGGCAGCACGATGCTGCAGAAGATCTGCACCGGCCGCAGGCCCAGCGCCAGTGCCGCTTCGCGCTGACCACGAGCCACGCCGAGGATGCCGGCGCGGAAGATCTCGCTCAGGTACGCACCGTAGTTCAACGACAACGCGATGATGCCGGCGCTGATGGCCCCGGGCACCAGGCCCAGCTGCGGCAGGCCCAGGTAGATGAGCAGAATCTGGATCAGCAGCGGGGTGCCGCGGAAGAACGAGGTGTAGAAGCTGGCGATGCCCACCAGCACCGCGCTGTTCGACAGGCGTGCAAGCGCGGCGGCAAAGCCGAACGCCACCGACACCACCATCGAGCACAGGCACAGGAACAAGGTCAGCGCGGCGCCTTGCAAAAACCCGTTGGGCCCGAGCTTGAAGCCGGCGAGGTTGGGGAATTTCTCGACGATGATCGCGAACTTCAAATCGAAGCTGAGGAAAAACGCCACGAACAGGGCGAACAGCGCCAGCCAGGTCAGGTACAGCCGGGTACGAAAGCCGAACAAGCGTAGGCCCGTGGCGCGGGCCACGGGTTTGGGGGCAGGGGGGTAGGTGCTCATTTGCTGATGTCGGCGCCGATCCATTTCTGCGAAATCTGCGCCAGCGTGCCGTCAGCTTTCAGTTCGGCAAACACCTGGCGCACCTTGGCGTCCCACTCGGGGTCGCCTTTCTCGATGGCCACCGAATTCGGCTCTTCATACAGCGGGGCGCCGGCCAGCTTGAAGCGGTTGTCCTGGTCCAGGCGCGGCTTGGCGGTCACCAGGTTGGTGAGGATGGCGTCCAGGCGCACGCCAGCACCCAGGCCAAGGTCCTGGAAGGCGACGTTGTCAGTGTCGTAGGGGGCGATCTGCACGGCGTCGAAGGGGTAGTCGATGTGCTGGTCTTCGGCGCCTTCGATCACCAGGTTCTTGTTCAGGTAGCTTTCATAGCTGGAGGCGGCGGTCAGGCCGACCTTGCGCCCGTCCAGGTCCTTGGCGCTGTGGATGCGCTCATCCTTGGCGTTGACCACGATGACGGCGGGCGAGGCGTAGTACTCCACCGGGAAGGCGAACACTTCGGCGCGGGCCTTGCTCGGGGTCATCGAGCAGATGCAGATGTCGTAGCGGCCGCTCCAGCGGCCAGCGGCAATCACGTCCCACGAGGGGGTTTCCAGGCGCAGCTTGACGCCGAGCTTCTGCGCCACGGCCTTGGCCACGTCCACATCAAAGCCGTCGAGCTGGTTCTGGTCGTTGAGGAACGAGAACGGCGGGTAGCTTTCCATCAGCACGTTCACCAGTTCCTTGTTGCCCTCGACACGCTGCAGCGTGGTGCCGGCGAACGCTGATGGGAGGGAGGCGAGCAGCAAAAGGCTCGCGCCGAGCAGGGCGGGGATGCGCATGTAAACACCTGAACAGTTGGCAAAACGGGATGGGATGTATTAAATAGTTATAAATAATTCATTCATAATGAATTTTATTCATAAGCACCTTTAGGGACGTTATATGACACAGCGAGCAGTGGTGATTCTGGACGGTGGCATGGGGCGGGAGTTGCAGCGCAGCGGTGCGCCGTTTCGCCAGCCCGAGTGGTCGGCGCTGGCCCTGAGCGAGGCGCCTGACGCGGTTGTCGGTGTGCATGCGGCGTACATCGCCGCCGGTGCGCAGGTGATCACCAGCAACAGCTACGCCGTGGTGCCGTTCCATATCGGTGAGGAACGTTTCGCGCAGGAGGGCCTGCAATTGGCCACGGTGGCGGGGCAGCTGGCACGTCGGGCGGCGGATGCCAGTGCGCAGCCGGTGCAGGTGGCGGGGTCGTTGCCGCCGCTGTTCGGCTCGTACCGGCCAGACCTGTTCCAGCCGGAGCGGGTGGCTGAAGTGCTGGCGCCGCTGCTGCAGGGGCTGGCGCCCCATGTCGATCTGTGGCTGGCAGAGACCCAGAGCTCGATTGCCGAGGTGCGGGCTATTCACAGCCATCTGCCAGCGGACGGCAAACCGTTCTGGGTGTCGTTCACCTTGCAGGACGAAGACGTCGACAGCGTGCCGCGCCTGCGTTCCGGCGAGCCGGTGGCCGACGCCATTGAAGCGGTGGCGGGCCTGGGCGTGGCGGCGGTGCTGTTCAACTGCAGCCAGCCTGAAGTGATCGGCGCGGCGCTGGATGTGGCGCGTTCGGTGATCGAGGCCCGCCAGGCGGATATCGCCATTGGCGCTTATGCCAACGCCTTCCCGCCGCAACCGAAGCAAGCCACCGCCAACGATGGCCTGGATGAACTGCGTGAAGACCTCGACCCGCCGGGCTATCTGATATGGGCCCGCGATTGGCGAGCGCGTGGGGCGAGCCTGATCGGGGGTTGCTGCGGCATCGGCCCGGAGCACATCGCGGAACTCAAGCGCAACTTGTGAGTGCCGCGGGGTGCAGGCGGGCGTTCCAGGGATCTCGGATATACAGCTCGCCTGGCCGCTACCTGCGAAGGAGCAAACCCGTGTAAATCAGAACACCGACCAGCCAATCCGCGAACTGAGCAGCTCCAGCGCCGCCATCCCAGCGAGGGAGTTGCCCGCCGCATTCAGCTCCGGCGACCACACGCACACGGTAAATTGCCCCGGCACGATTGCCACGATCCCACCGCCCACGCCGCTCTTGCCGGGCAACCCGACCCGGTAGGCAAAATTGCCGGCCTCGTCATACAGCCCGCTGGTGGCCATGATCGAGTTCACCTGTTGGGTCTGGCGCCGGGTCAGAATCTGCTCACCGCTGTGCTTGCAGAATCCGTCGTTGGCCAGGAAGCAGAAGGCGCGGGCGAGGTCCAGGCAGCTCATTTGCAGCGCGCAGTAACTGAAGTAGCTGCGCAGCACCGTCTCGACCTCGTTGTGGAAGTTGCCGAAGGCCTGCATCAGGTACGCCATGGCCGCGTTGCGCGCGCGGAACTGATACTCAGAATCGGCAACCTTGGCGTCGATCGCGATGTGCGGGTTGCCCGACAGCCGGCGGACGAAATCGCGCATCGACAAGGTGGGCGCTGCAAAGCGCGACTGGTTGATGTCGCAGATCACCAGCGCGCCAGCGTTGATGAACGGATTGCGCGGGCGCCCCCGCTCGAACTCCAGCTGCACCAGCGAGTTGAACGGCTGGCCCGAGGGCTCGTGGCCCAGCCGCTCCCAGATGGCTTCACCCGAGTGGCCGATCGCCTGGACCAGGCTGAACACCTTGGAAATGCTCTGCACCGAAAACGGCACCAGGGCGTCGCCTGCGCAGTAGTAGCTACCATCGTTGCCATACACGGCAATGCCCAGCTGGTTCGCCGGCACGTCGGCCAGCGCCGGGATGTAGTCAGCCACTTTGCCCTTGCCGATCAAAGGACGCACTTCGTCGAGAATCTCGTTCAACAGCGTTTGCATGGAAGGCCTTGTTATCAGTCCCCGGGCGACAGCGAGGGGGGTGCGCTTGTGACGCAGACTGAACAAGAGAAATCACACACCCGCCAATGAAATCTCGCAGTGGCCTGCCTTCGCCGCCTTACAAGGTCGTTGACTTGCCCATCCGGTCCATCTCGAACACCTTGCTGCGTTGCAGGCACTCGCGCAGGTAACGCGCCGCCGGCCCAGGCTGGCGCTTGCGGTGCCATAACAGGTCCACCCCCACCAGCCAGTCAGTGTGGGGGTAGGCCTCCAGTTGCAGCTCCACCAGCTGCCCGCTTTCCAGCTCGCGCTGTACCAACTGGCGCGGCAGGGTCGCCCAGCCAAGCCCGCCGCGCACCATCTCCACCAACGCCAGGTAGCTTTCTGCCCGCCACAGCTGGCCGGCACGCAGGTATTCGCTGCTGGGTAGCTTGTCGGCATGGGCAAAAAAAGCCAGCCGGCGATGGGCGTTGAGGTCGGCAAAGCTGACCGGGCACTGCCGCGCCAAGGCGAATTGCGGGTGGCAGACGTGGGTCATGATCAGCTTGCCCAACTGCTGGAAGGCAAGCTCCGACGGGTAGCCAGGCTGGGCGAAGCTCACCCCCAGGTCCGCCTCGCCGGTGAGGATCATCTCGCTGACATCGCCGTGCACCGGGTGGCGGATCAACAGGTCGACAAAAGGGAACGCCGCGTCAAAGCCCCTGAAGGGCGGTATCAGCGGGCCATAGGGCACTTCGATCGCCAGGGTCAGCGCTGCTTCCACCTGGCCGGCCAGGCTGTCGGCGCTGCCCTCCAGGGCATAGCAGCGCTCAAGGATGCCCTCGGCACGCAGGAGCAGTTTATGGCCCGCCGCGGTCAAGGCCGGGATGCGGCTGGTGCGGTCGAACAGCTGCACACCCAGGTCGGTTTCCAGGTTGCTGATGGCCGCGCTGACGGTCGACTGCGTGCGCCCCAGCCGCCGCGCAGCGGCAGAGAACGAGCCGGCTTGCACGGCACTGACGAATACCTGCAACTGCTCCAGTGAAAAGCGCATCACTTGCTCCTGTCCACGCATCGATCCATCGATGGTAGCGATGGTTAATCATTTGCTCCATCGGTGATTTCACAGGAATCTGCACTTCGACATCGGCACAGCTGCCACGCTTCCCTGCGCTGCATGTCACTCCGGGCGCCTTCAACAATAAAAAGAGCCGCACTTCAGGAGATTCACGACATGAGCCAACCTGTTATCCACCCCGTGGACGAAATACTGCCTGCGCGGCAGCTGTTCACCTTCGGCCTGCAGCATGTGCTGGTGATGTACGCCGGTGCCGTCGCCGTGCCACTGATCCTGGGTAGTGCCCTGGGGCTGACCCAGGCCCAGGTGGTGACCTTGATCAATGCCAACCTGCTGACCTCGGGTGTCGCCACCCTGTTGCAAACCCTCGGGCTGTGGCGTTTCGGCGCACGCTTGCCGCTGATCCAGGGCTGCTCGTTCATTGCCCTGGCGCCGATGATCATGATTGGCAAGGAGTTCGGGCTACCTCACGTGTTCGGTGCGGTGATCGCAGCCGGTGCGCTCACCATTGCCATCGCGCCGCTGTTCAGCCGTTTGCTGCGGTTTTTCCCGCCAGTGGTGATCGGCAGCCTGATCACCGTCATCGGCATTTCGCTGATGCCGGCTGCGGCCATCTGGCTGGGGGGAGGGCAGCCAGGCACTGCGGACTTCGGCAAGCCGGCCAACCTGATGCTGGGTGTGGTCACGGTGGCGCTGACGCTGGTGATCCACGCTCGTTTTCGCGGATTTATCGGCAACCTCAGCGTGCTCCTGGGGCTGATTGCCGGCAGCGTGGTCGCCGCGGCCTGCGGCATGACCGACTTCAGCCGCGTAGCCGATGCAGCCTGGTTCGAACTCAGCGCGCCGATGGCGTTCGGCGTGCCGCAGTTCGCCTTCACACCGGTGCTGATCATGCTGCTGGCGATGCTGGTGATCATGGCCGAGACCACCGGCAACTGCCTGGCCATTGGCAAACTGACCGGCAAGCCCACCGACCAGCGCACCCTGGGCAATGCGTTCCGCGCCGATGGCCTGTCGACCATGCTCGGGGGCGTATTCAACAGTTTTCCTTACAACGCCTTCACGCAAAACACCGGCCTGATCGCGCTTTCCGGGGTCAAGAGCCGCTTCGTGGTCGCCGCCTCGGGCGCCATCATGGTGTTGATGGGGCTGTTCCCCAAGCTGGGTGCGCTGATTGCCAGTGTGCCGACGCCGGTGCTCGGTGGTTGCGCCATCGTGATGTTCGGCATGACCACGGTGGCGGGCATCCAGGAACTGGCCCGCGTACGTTTCGAGGGCACCCGCAACGGCCTGGTGGTGGCGGTGTCGGTCAGCATCGGTGTGTTACCGATGTCGATGCCGGCGCTGTTCGAACAGGTCAGCGGCCCGCTGAAGCTGGTGCTGGAAAGCGGGATCTTCCTCGCCGCAGTCAGCGCCATCCTGCTCAACCTGCTGCTCAACCGTGAAGCCGAGCCCAGCAGCCAGGACGCCATCGAAACCCGCCTGGCCAAGTGAGCCTGCATTCTCACGCGCGCCCCTGGGCGCGCTTTCAACTGCCGTTCAAGGAGTAACCGCCATGACTTACACCCGCCCCAGCGCTGACCTGTCCGAGTTGGACCTGGCCCTGCTGCGCGAGTCGATCCGCCTGTCCGAACAATCGCGCCAGGGCGGCCGACACCCATTCGCTGCCCTCGTGGCCGATGCGCAAGGCCAGATCATCGCCAGCGCCGGCAACAACTCCATGCCCCCCGAAGGCGACCCGACCCAGCATGCCGAGCTGGTCGCAGCGGCCCGCGCGGCCAAGCTGCTGACAGCGGAGCAACTGGCAGGCTGCACCCTGTACACCAGCGCCGAGCCCTGCTGCATGTGTGCTGGCGCGGTGTACTGGACCGGCATTGGCCGGGTGGTGTACGCGTTGTCTGAGCATGCGCTGCTCGGGCTGACCGGTGCGCACCCTGAAAATCCCACCTTTTCGCTACCGTGCCGCGAGGTATTTGCCCGCGGTCAGCGCACGGTTCAGGTGCATGGCCCGGTGCTTGAGGACGAGGCCGCGGCTGCCCACCAGGGGTTCTGGTCATGAACGGTGGCATCTCCGTGCATGTGGTGGACATTGCCAGTGGGCGAGCCGCGCAAGGGCTGCGCCTGAGCATCGGGCTGGCGGGCGGCGCGCCGATAGCAGAAGGCATCATCGATGCGCGCGGCCAGTGGCCGGGGCTGGCTGATTTGAACGCGCGCTTCGCAGCGGGCGTGTATGAAGTGCGTCTGCAGGTGGCCCGGTTTTATCGTGAGGGGGGTACGCAGTTGCCTGAAATACCCTTTCTGGATGAGCTGGTGTACCGCTTCGGTATCGGTGATGCGCAGGCGCACTATCACTTGCCGTTCAAGCTCACCGCCTGGGGTGTCAGCTGCTTCCGGGGTGGCGCTTGAGAGGCGTATGACGATGGCGGGTAACTAAATCAGCAGCAATTCATCCTCTTTCTGCTGCTCACAAGCGCTGCATGGCTTATCCTTGCGTCACGCAATCAACGTAGAAGCAGTGAATTAACGATGGGTTTTGAACAACTAGCCGAATTACGTGACCGCCTGCGGTCTGAAAAACAGCAGCAGGCGAAGGCCGACACCCCGCGCCCGCCCAAGCGTAAGCCCGCCCCGCAGGCCAAGGCTCGCGAGCAGGATCCGGCCGTGGAAGCGATCTGGCCACTGCAGAAGCACTTCCCTTTGGCCTTCCCGGTAAACCCGGCCCCCAAAGTGCCGCTCAAGGAGGGCATCTTCAAGGATGCCGAGCAACACCTGGAGCTGCTGGGCATCACCAGTGAACAGCTCAAGCTGGGCATCTCGACCTGGTGCCGGGGCAACCGCTACTGGTCAAGCATGGTAGAGAACGCACCGCGCCTGGACCTCAATGGCCAGCCTGCGGGCGTTGTTACCGCCGGCCAGGCGCTGTATGCCAAGCAGCAAGCCTCGCGCCAGCGCGGTAAAAGCCGTAAGGATCGTGCAAAGGCAAAAGCGCCTGCTCAGGCCCCTGCCGCCGATACCGCAGTGGAACAGGCTGCGGAGTAAGTCCAGTCGCGCTCGGCCCCGTACCAGTCAGTTTGCTGGTGCAGGGGCTGAGTTCGGATCAGACCAGTGGCAACAGCCCCATCACCGTCACGGCGGCCTGCACCACGATCGTCACCAGCAGCCATTTCGGCCACCTGCGGATAAACCAGTAGACCGCGTTCAACAGCAACGTGATCAAGTTGGTGAGCCACAGCACGCTGAGCGCCAAGACGCCTGAGATGTTGACGGGCGAGGAGGTGGGTGATTGCAGAACGTACACCGCCAGTATCAGGCCAACGATCACGGTCACGATAGAGAAGCCGGCGACCCAGCGGGTAAACCGTAAAGCATCATGTGGCATCATTGCCGGAGCACTTCCTTGACTAAGCTGGCTTGGGATTTTGCCTGCGATCTTCGAACTGGCCAATACTCTCCCAAGGTGTAATCGTTAACCGGATCAACCCCCCAGGCTGATTTCAGAGGAGTCCGTCATGAGCTTGGTCGATCGCCTTAGGTATCTGCGCGTCGTTCTGGTTCTGGCAGGCCTCGCATGCCTTGCCCTCTACCCACTCATGCTGTTCTGGCCGTCCGGCTGGGCCTGGCACATCGGTCACTCGGACTACCCGATGATGATTGTTGGCATCTACGCCACACTCGGCGTGTTCCTGATCCTGGCCGCACGTGATCCACTGGCCAATCTCAGCCTTATCTGGTTTGCCGTATGGTCCAGCGCCGTACATGGGGCAATCATGGCTGTTCAGGCGGTAACCCAGCCGGAGCAAATGGGGCACCTGGCAGGTGACGTGCCTGCGCTCCTCATCGTGGCGGTTGCCTTGGCCTTTTTGACGCCTCGTTCCAAGCAGGCCGGTCGGCCCCGTACACACGATGGGCACTGAAGCCTCACGTACATCTGGAAATAGCGATGCATCCAAACAAAGCATGCCCAGTAGTGCATTCGAACACCACGCCACCGAAGCTGCTGCTGTTTCGGCATCCCCTGGTAGGCACGCTGAATCGCCCCTAGTTGCGTATACGCTTGCACACCTCCAGGATTGTCAGCTCACTCGAAGCCGTTCGCTTTTGGCCGTTTGCCGCGCTCGGCGATGGCAGCTACGGGTCATAAGCAGCCATCGCGATCGAGCAACAGGCCCCATAGAAGTCGACCTAGGGGCAAGGCTTAGCAAGCTTTTTGGATTCGAACTACCAGGTACGGTTACTCAGATAAGTGAGCGTACACGTTGCCATTCACTCCAGCATTCTTCTGGGGCTATGTCTTCGTAACCGCGTTCTTTTTCCAACGCTAAAGCGACACTGAAGGGCACCGCTGTCGCGGTTGCATTATCTCGAATCTCAAGCACCTCATCCTCGCTGAGCGGTGTGCCTTTGCGATCCTCGGCCGCTTTTAACAGTGATACAAGCGTCGGTATACATACCAGGCAGAGCGGGTCTGTAGACAAGGGTTGCCTCGTGGGAAAGGTAATCGGGTTTGACAATTGCAGCTTATAGCCCCGAGCGGCACACGCAAAGCCCAACCTCACATTGGCTGCTTTAACAGTCGAAGCGATATGCTTGGGCGAAAAGCTAACGGCTGCGGGCGTCTGCTTTCGACCCATAGCTGCCTTTCGCGGAAGACAGCTAAACTCATTGGGACGCTCCAAGTGGCATTGGAATTTGGGATAGGAAGCTCATTGGAGCCTCGGGACGAAGGCCTTCGTCACCGAAATCAAACCGCCAATACCCCACATCATGCCAAGCATCGAGTTTGAATCCGACCTGCGCAAACGTGCCGATGTGCTGGAAACCGAGTCGCTCATGCAGCCCGACACTGCCTTCATTCGGCAAGGCAATGCCGGCATACGCCGAACGATATCCCAATTGTTTCAGAGCCGGCAGCAGCACGTCATAGAGCTGCCGAGCAATCCCGCTGCGGCGCTGCCCCTCAGCGACATACACCGTCACATCTACCGCCCACCGGTACGCCGCGCGTGCCCGGTGCTGACTGGCGTAGGCATAGCCGACTACCCGTCCCTCTAGCACAGCCACCAGATAAGGGTAGGTTTGCAGCGTCGTGGCGATCCGCTCACGCATTTGCTCCACGCTCGGCACTGCCTCTTCGAATGAGATAGCCGTGTTGAGCACGATGGGCGCGTAGATGATCTGGATCTCTTCTGCATCCTTCGGTCTGGCGACACGAATCTCGATTCCGCTATGCATCCGGCTGCTCCAAGCTGTTCAGGTGTTCAACTACTTCGTTAACTATGCTGCGCGCGGTACGGGTGACGCCGATCAATGTCGCCGAGGCCAGGCCGGTCCAGTCGGTTTCCCCACCGTTGGGCCAGACGACTCCGTCAGGAGTGATGGGGCAACGATTTCAATGAGTAAGGATGCGACATGCTCATGACCTCAAATAGACCGAATATTGACTCTCTTGGATAGTTCTTCCGCCGACTCTTTGCGCTCGGAGTAGCGGTCTACCAAATAATCCTGGCGATCACGCAGCAGGAGAGTGAACTTGGTCAGTTCCTCCATTACGTCCACCAGTCGATCGTAGAAAGAAGACGGCTTCATGCGCCCGGCTTCATCAAACTCCAGGAAGGCTTTCGGCACCGAGGACTGGTTCGGGATGGTAAACATACGCATCCAGCGGCCAAGCACGCGCAGTTGGTTCACCACGTTAAAAGACTGCGAGCCCCCGCAAACCTGCATCACGGCGAGGGTCTTGCCCTGGGTTGGGCGAACGGCGCCCATGGCCAGCGGTACCCAATCGATCTGCGCCTTGAAGACAGCACTCATTGAGCCGTGACGCTCGGGCGAGCACCACACCTGGCCCTCGGACCATTGCATCAGCTCGCGGAGTTCCAGCACCTTCTCGTGGGAGTCCGGAGCGTCATCCGGCAGGGGCAGGCCGGAAGGGTCGAAAATACGGGTTTCGGCGCCGAACTCTTCCAGCAGGCGCGCAGCTTCCTGGACCATCAAGCGGCTGAATGAGCGTTCGCGGGTCGATCCGTACAGCAGCAGGATGCGCGGTTTGTGTGTGGAAGGATCCTTCGGCGCCAGCCGCTCCAGCGACGGCAGATCAATCAGTTCAGGTTGGACATTTGGCAGGTGGTCGTTCATTTCGGTCTCCATTGATCCAGGCCTAGAGCGCGCCGATGCGGGCAAGTTCGGCTTTCAGTTCGTCCTGGTTCAGTTGCGAGAAAGGCAGCGCAATGAAGGCGCGCACGCGCTCATCGATCTTCGCAAGTGTGGTCTGGAAGGCTTCTTCGATTTCTGCCTCACTCCCGGTGACCGCCGAAGGGTCGGCCAGGCCCCAGTGGGCTTTAAGCGATGGACCGAAGAAGATCGGGCAGGCTTCGCCGGCAGCGCGGTCGCACACGGTGACAACGATGTCGGGAGGAGTGCTCTCGAAGGCATCCGAGGCCTTGCTTGAAAGACCAGCGGAGGGGATACCGGCGGCTTCCAGGGTATTCAGTGCCCGCTCATTGACCTTACCGCTTGGGAAGCTGCCCGAGCTCACAGCTTCCATACCCTCGGGGGCCAGGTGATTGAACAGCGCCTCGGACAGGATGCTGCGGCAGCTGTTGTGGGTGCACATGAACAAGACTTTCATCAGGTATCTCCGGTTCAAAAGCTCAGGCGGATGGCCAATGCGGCCAAGGTGGCAAGCAGGATCGGCAGCGTCAGGACGATGCCGGTGCGGAAGTAGTAACCCCAGGTGATGACGATGTTCTTGCGGGCCAGCACGTGCAGCCACAGCAAGGTGGCCAGGCTGCCGATTGGTGTGATTTTCGGACCGAGGTCACAGCCAATGACGTTGGCGTAGATCATGGCCTCGCGCACGATGCCGGTGGCCTCGGCGGAATGGATCGACAAGGCCCCGACCAGCACGGTGGGCATGTTGTTCATGACCGACGACAGGCCAGCGGCAAGCAGCCCCGTCCCGAGGGATGCGCCCCAGATCCCGTAGCCGGCGAAGACATTGAGGATCTGCGTCAGATAGTCGGTGAGGCCGGCGTTACGCAGGCCATAGACCACGAGGTACATGCCAAGCGAGAACACCACGACCTGCCAAGGCGCGTCCTTGAGCACCTTGCGGGTAGAAATCACGTGCCCGCGCGCGGCGATCAGGTAGAGGATCAGCGCACAGGCAGCAGCGATGGCGCTGATCGGAACGCCCAGCGGCTCGATGGCGAAAAAGCCGACCAGCAACAGCGCAAGCACCCACCAGCCGGCAACGAACGTCGCCTTGTCGCGGATAGCGGCCTCGGGAGCCTTCAGTTGGTCGAGTTCATAGGTACGCGGCAGGTCCTTGCGGAAGAACCACAGCAGCATTCCCAGGGTGGCGGCGATGCTGACCAGGTTCACCGGCACCATGACCGAGGCGTACTCGCTGAAGCCAATGCCAAAGTAGTCGGCGGAAACGATGTTCACTAGGTTGGACACCACCAGCGGCAAGCTCGCGGTATCGGCGATGAAGCCCGCCGCCATGACGAATGCCAGCGTCGCCGCCGGGGAGAAGCGCAGGGCCAGCAGCATGGCGATGACGATTGGGGTCAGGATCAGTGCCGCACCGTCGTTAGCGAACAGCGCCGAGACGGCGGCGCCCAGCAGGATGATGAAGGCGAACAGCTTGCGGCTGCTGCCTTTGCCCCAGCGGGCCACGTGCAATGCCGCCCACTCGAAGAACCCCGCCTCATCCAGCAGCAGGCTGATAATGATAACGGCGATGAAAGTGGCGGTAGCGTTCCACACGATCTGCCAGACCACGGGGATATCGGACAAGTTCACGATGCCCGCCAGCAGCGCCACGACGGCCCCCAGTGCGGCGCTCCAGCCCACGCCCAAGCCTTTGGGCTGCCAGATGACGAGAACGATCGTCACCAGGAAAATCAAAAATGCGATCAGCATGACTACAACTCAATCAGCTAAGGGAAGTCTCAAGCACAAGCAACAGGGCTCTGCGGCCGCTCGCCCATTTCGGCAAGGCGCAACGCATCGAGGCTCAACCATTCCTGGTTCGCATCGACCACTCCCTTCAGCATCGCGTCCACCCACTGCGGCAGTTCGGGGTGCAGTCGGTAGTACACCCATTGACCCTTGCGGCGATCCATCAGGATTCCAGCCTCGCGCAAATGGGCAAGATGCCGGGAGATCTTCGGCTGGCTCAGCTCCAGCGCGTGGGTAAGTTCGCAGACACAGAGTTCGCCTTCACGGGCGATCAGCAGGGTCATCCGGGCCCGGGTGTCATCAGCCAGGCATTTGAAAACGAGGGGGGGAGTCAGTGTTTCCCGCATGTGACCTCCTGAGGAATGCGTGCACGGCCAATATCTGGAAACCCGAATATATGCATATTCGAATATATGGTAAAGCAGATATTTAGAGCCGCCTCGCCTTACGGGACGTCATAAACTGGAAAAAGCCCGGGCTCTGGGCCCTGGCCATTCAACTGGCGCTATTTTTTATTCTCTTGCCTCGCCGTACCCTGGTGGAATGCCATTTGCCAATCGTCTCCCACCTGGCGCCATATTGAGCTTCTCAAAGATTCGCTGCTGCCGCTCGGACTAAGGACAGTGCATCGATAGGTGGTCAGTACCACTTTTTCGGACAGGATGCGTATCTGAAAATCGTTGATCTGACGCTGGACAAAGTCCTGCTCCAGCAAGGCGTCTATGATCTGTGTTCGGTTCCAAACGGCACCATTCGCGCCAAATTCCACAAAATCTGGAGCCAGCAAGCTGTTCAGTATGTCGCGATCAAGGCGAGCCTCGCGTTCAAGCAGACGTACTTCCAGCGAGTAAATGGCTGACAGCAGCCATGCCTTCGAAACACCCATGTGGTTAACCTCCTTGAGCGAAGCATTTAACCCCGATAGGCATGGCTGGATGGAACCAGGCCGTTACTGTTGTTCTGAGGACACCGCCGAAACAGCTTGCGTGGTTGGGGAGCAGGAAAAATTTGCTGACGCGGCCATAGGCGCCAGTTGATCGTGGCACGAATACAACCCAGTCGAAAGGTATTGCTCTGGCAAGTTATTGTGTCAGCCGCAGCTTTGGGTCGAGAGTTACCGGTGCAATTGACCGTAAATGACCCCGATTTGCCGCCGAGCCCTGCTTACCGACCGCTCGGCAAAGGCGGCCGCGTTTCGACTTGTTCAAGGCTTACGCGGTAGGTGGTGTAAGTATCACCGTCCTCAAGGTAAAGGTCGCTCCGGTAGCGCGAGACTGCACCTTTGAGCTTGATGTGCAGGCCGTTGGCGACACGCTGGATTACCACATCTTGCAAGTCCGTGTCCGAGACCAGGAAAGGCGGGGTCTTGGCGAGGAGCGTCTTCATCGTCGCATCACTTCTGCCGTCGCCGTCGTTGACGTAGAACCTCAGGCTTCTGGGCTCGTCGGGATCTCTGGCAGCCTGCACGATGTAGATCGATTGCCCCGCAATGAAATCCTGCTTCAGCACGACCTCAGACGGAAATTGCGGCTTATGCAGGTACCCGTAGGTGAGAACGCATGCAAGGCAGATCAAAAAGCCAATCGCGAAATACTGTTTAACGTTCACCCTAAGGTTTTGACGTTCGGTCTTGTCCATGGGTTCGGCAGGGTTCTTCCTTGTGGGCGCCCCAGGCGGCGACGCCAGCTAATAACGTTATGGCCGGCATCGGAATGTTGTATTACATCTGCCCGCACACGGCTGTTTAGCATCGTCGATGTCTTCCTGTCGACGAGAACAACAACGTGAACCTTGGAACGATCATTACCCGAAGTGCCCGCTACTGGCCGGACCACCTCGCCGTGGCGGACAGCCAGGCGCGCCTGACCTACGCCCAGCTGGAACGCCGCAGCAACCGCCTGGCCTCCGGGCTGGGGGCGATGGGCGTGGCCGTCGGCGAGCATGTGGCGATCCTTGCTGCCAACCGCGTCGAGCTGGTGGAAGCGGAAGTGGCGCTGTACAAGGCGGCGATGGTCAAGGTGCCGATCAATGCGCGGCTGTCACTGGATGAAGTGGTGCGGGTGCTGGAAGACTCCTGCAGTGTTGCCGTGATTACCGATGCCAGCTTTGCCCAGGCGCTGGCAACGCGCCGTGCGCAGTTGCCGCAGCTGCGCCAGATCATCGTGCTGGACGGCGAGGGCGGTGACCTGGGCTATGCCGCCTTGCTCGACCGTGGCAGTGAAACACCGCCGGGCCTGGACCCGGCTGATGATGCGCTGGCCGTGCTCCACTACACCTCTGGCAGCTCGGGCGTGCTCAAGGCCGCCATGCTGTCTTTCGGCAACCGCAAGGCGCTGGTGCGCAAAAGTATCGCCAGCCCCACCCGGCGTTCCGGGCCGGGCGACGTCATGGCCCATGTCGGGCCCATCACCCATGCCAGCGGCATGCAGATCATGCCGCTGCTGGCAGTCGGTGCCTGCAACCTGCTGCTGGACCGCTACGACGATCGCCTGCTGCTCGAGACCATCCAGCGCGAACGGGTGACGCGCCTGTTTCTGGTGCCGGCGATGATCAACCGGCTGGTCAATTACCCCGGCGTCGAGCGCTTCGACCTGTCCAGCCTCAAGCTGGTCATGTACGGCGCTGCGCCCATGGCGCCGGCCCTGGTGAAAAAAGCCATCGAACTGTTCGGGCCGATTCTGGCGCAAGGCTACGGCGCCGGTGAGACCTGCTCGCTGGTGACGGTGCTGACCGAGCAGGACCACCTGGTGGAAGACGGCGACTATCAGCGCCTGGCCTCCTGTGGGCGGTGCTATTTCGAGACGGACCTGCGGGTGGTCAACGAGGCGTTCGAGGATGTGGCGCCCGGCGAGGTCGGCGAGATCGTGGTCAAGGGGCCGGACATCATGCAGGGCTACTGGCGCGCGCCGGAGCTCACCGCCGAAGTCATGCGTGAGGGCTACTACCTCACCGGCGACCTGGCAACGGTCGATGCGCAGGGTTACGTGTTCATCGTCGACCGCAAGAAGGAAATGATCATTTCCGGTGGCTTCAACGTGTACCCCAGCGAAGTGGAGCAGGTGATCTACGGCTTCCCCGAAGTGTTCGAGGTGGCGGTGGTCGGCGTGCCCGATACGCAGTGGGGCGAAGCGGTGCGCGCGGTGGTGGTGCTCAAGCCCGGGGCGCAGCTGGAGGCCGCCGAGCTCATCGAGCGCTGCGGCCGTGCGCTGGCCGGTTTCAAGAAACCGCGCAGCGTCGATTTTGTCAGCGAACTGCCGAAGAACCCCAATGGCAAGGTGGTGCGCCGCCTGGTCCGGGACACCTACTGGCAACACAGCGAACGTCGTATCTGACCAGGGAGCATGACCATGTATCAACCAAGTGCAAAGGCCGCACAGATCATCGAAGCCATCGAAGGCTTCGTCCGCGATCAGGTACGCCCGCTGGAGCAGCAGGCGCAACTGGATTGGGCTCGGCCCCATCCGCAGGCGGTGCTGCGGCAGGTGTGGCAGCGCTCCAGCGAGCAAGGCCTGTACACCTTCATGCTGCCCGAAAGCATGGGGGGCGCCGGCCTGAACGTGGCTGACTTGTGCGCGGTAAAGGAGGCCACGGTGCTGACCGGTTCGATGCTCGCGCCGCATGTGCTCGGCGAGCTGTCGGGGCCGCCGCGGGTCGGGCACCTGTTCAAGGTGGCCAGCCCGTATCAGGTCGAGGCCTTTCTGAAACCGGTATGCCGCGCCGAAAAAGCCGTGTGCTTTGCGCTGACCGAAGCCGAGGCCGGTTCGGATGCGACCGCCATACGCACCCAGGCACGCCGTGACGGTGATCACTTTGTGCTCAGTGGCAGCAAGCGCTACATCTCCGGCGCCACCTACGCGGACCTGGCGGTGCTGCTGGCGGTGACCGGGCCGGGGCAGGGCGCCCAGGGTATATCTGCATTCTTCGTCGACCTCAAGGCCCCCGGTGTGCGAATCGACAGTGACTATTCAGTGATGTCCGGTGGCGGTGCCCATGGTGACATCGTGCTCGATCAGGTGCGCGTGCCGGCGGCCAACCTGATCGGTGAAGAAGGCCAGGGTTTCAAACTGGCGATGGGGCGCATTACCCTCAATCGCCTGCTGCATTGCCCGACCCTGCTGGGTATGGCCGGCCTGGCCCTCAACCTGTCGATCGAACATGCCCGCAGCCGCAAGCAGTTTGGTCAACCGATTGCCATGTTCCAGGCGGTCAACCACATGATCGCCGACATGGCCACCGAGCTGCACGCTGCGCGCAGCATGGTGTACGCCACGGCGCAGGTGAACGATGCGGGGGGCGATATCCGCACCCAGGCACCGATGTGCAAGCTGTTCGTCTCCGAGGCTGTGTTCCGCATCGCCGACAAGGCGGTGCAGGTGCACGGCGGCGCCGGGTTGATGCAGGGCCACCCGGTGGAATGGATTTTCCGCGCCACGCGGATGATGCGTATCCTCACCGGCACCAGCGAGATCCAGCGCAACACCATCGCCAAAGGCGTGCTGATGCCGGCCTGACCGAGGGCCGCCGTTGCGGCGGCCTTCTGGCAACACCCCCACAACAATAACAAGAGTATTCGCCATGACTTTGGATGCTTCCCTGCCCAACCCCCGCACGGCCTGGCGGGTGGCCGCGCTGCTGGCGCTGCTGATGCTGGTCAACTTTCTCGACAAGGTGGTGATCGGCCTGGTGGCGGTGCCGATGAGCGCCGAGCTGGGCCTGACGGCTACCGAATTCGGCCTGATCGGCGGCGCGCTGCATTGGTGCTTCGCCCTCTCGGCGGTGATCGGTGGCTTCATGGCCAACCGGCGGCCCACCCGCACCTTGCTGCTGGGCATGGGCCTGTTCTGGGCGCTGATCCAGCTGCCGATGCTGTTTGCCACATCGCTGTGGGCCATCGTCGCCTGCCGCGTATTGCTGGGCATTGGTGAGGGGCCGGCATCGCCGGTGGCCACCCATGCGCTGTACAAGTGGTTCCCCAACCACCAGCGCAACCTGCCGGTGGCCCTGCTGCATGCCGGCAGTGCCATGGGGCTACTGGTGGCCGGGGCGATGATCCCCTGGGTCAGCCTGCATTACGGCTGGCGCAGCAATTTCATCATCCTGGCGGCGGTCGGCCTGGTGTGGTGCCTGCTGTGGTGGCGGCTGGGCCAGGAAGGCACCCTTGAGCGCCTGCGTGCCAGCCAGCTCAAGGCCGATGAACCGGCCATCCCTTATCGCAGGCTGCTGGGTGACCCCAGTGTGCTGGGCAACTACCTGTGCCATTTCGCCGCCAACTGGTCGTTGGCACTGACCCTGACCTGGGTGCCCAGTTACCTGCAGGTGGGTTTGGGCATCGACCCGCTGCAGACCGGGCACATCTTTGTCATGTTCGTGGTCGTGACCACGCCGCTGAGCCTGCTGCTGGCCTGGTTCTCCCAGCGCCTGATGCGCCGTGGCCTGCCTTCGCGGCTGGCACGGGGTGTGTTCGTTTCAGGGTGCCTGATACTGGCTGGCCTGTTGTCGGCCTCGCTGATGCTGCCCGGGTTGAACACTGCCGCACGGGTTGCCGCGCTGACCCTCAGCGGTGGCCTGGCCTTGGTCATGTATTCCGTGGGCCCGGCGATGCTCGCCGAGTTCACCCCGGCGGGCCAGCGCGGCGGCATTCTGGCCATCGGCAACGGCATCGCTTCACTGGCCGGGTTGGCAGCGCCGGTAGTGACCGGCTTGCTGGTGCAGGGCGCGGGTGCTGAACACCCGGCGGGGTACGCCCAAGGGTTCCTGGTGTGCGGGGCAGTGTTGGGGGTGGCCGGGCTGGTCGGTCTGGCCACCTTGAACCCGCAGCGCACGCTGCAGCGCTTGGGCGAGTCGGTTGCAGCGGGCGGGCGCGCGCGCGCTCAGACCGCCAGCTGAACGCCCAGTACGGACGCCAGCGGCTCGGCCTCCTTGCCGATCAGTTCGCCGCGCCAGCGGCCGCTGTTGACCAGGTCGATCAGCACGCTGCGCACCAGGTCGCGCAGGCAACCGGCGGCGAACGACAGGGGCTTGTGCCGGGAGTGCGCCAAGGCGATGGTGCGGGTAATGCGCGGCTCGACGATGCGCCGCGCCGCCGTGGGTTCGAGCAGTTCGCTCAGCGGCGGCCAGTTGCTGATGGTCGCTGCCAGGCCTGCGCGCACCAGGCTGGCGATGCCGGGCGCCGATTGTTGTTCGTAGGCTGCGGTTAGCGGCACGCCGGCTTGCATGGCGGCTTGCTCGATGCGCCGGCGCAAGTGTAGCGCCCGGGGCGGCAGCACCAGGCGGGTGGCGGTGGCTTCGGCTAGGGTAATGGTGTCGGGGGCGCCCGGTGCTGAGGCGCCGACCCAGTACAACGCCTCGGTGAAGATCGGCTCGGCCTCGACATGGTCGAGCTCCTCGGCATTGGGCACCACGCCAAAGTCCACCTTGCCCAGCTCGATGGCCTGGCCGCCTTCGCGGCTGAGGCCGTCCCACACCGTCAGGGTTACGCCCGGGAAGCGCTGCTCGGCGCGCCTGACGATTTCCGGCAGCAACAGGTCGGCGGCGCTGGCCGGGATGGTAATGGCCACGTGGCCCTTGGGGTCGCCGCGGCTGGATTTCAGCTCGTCTTTCACCGAGTCGAGCTTCTGCACCACCTGCCGAGCGACTTCATAGAGCTGGCGCCCGGCATCGGTCAGGGCAATGCCGTCGTGCTGGCGGTCGAGCAGCTGCATTTCCAGTTCACTTTCCAGCAGGCTGATCTGCCGGCTCAAGGCTGGCTGGGCAATGTAGGCGCGGCGCGAAGCCGAGGAGAAGCTGCCCGCTTCGACGATGGCAATCAGGTAACGGAGCTGTTTGAGGGTCATTGGAGCGGTTCCAAGGCTATGCCGAACTGATATGGCACGTATCCGAACACGTTATTTGTGGGGTTCGAAGCGCGGCTCCTAGTATCACCCCGAAAGCACGGGCCAAGGCAAGCCCGGCCAGGACAACACAAAACAAGAGGCCAAGCCCGATGAAAACTGCCGCCCTGCTGCGCAGCATCCTGCTCGTCAATGCCAGCCTGCTGGCCCTGCACGTGGGGGCTGCGCCGTTGCTCCCAGACCTGACGCCAGTCGGGGCCGAACGCGGGCCCGGCAGCGACGGCCGCATTCCGGCCTGGAGCGGCGGCCTGCAAGCGGGGCAGGTGTCGCTGGCGGTCAATGGCACCCCCCTGGACCCGTACGCCGACGAGCAGCCGCTGTATGTCATCACCGCGAGCAATTACACCCAGTACCGCGAGCAGCTTACGGCGGGGCAGGTGGCCTTGCTCCAGCGCTACCCGCAGTCGTTTCGCCTGCCGGTGTACCCGTCTCACCGCAGCGTCGCGGTGCCTGCACAGGTAAGCAACTGGGCCCGGCACAATGCTGCCACTGCCCGGCTGGTCAACGACGGCAACGGCGTGCAAGGCTTCACCGGCGTGCTGGCCTTTCCAAGGCCCGAGAATGGCCTGCAGGTGTTGTGGAACCACCTCACCCGGCCACGCAACGGCAGTTACAACCTGGCCTCGGACAGTGTCACCCCGCGAGGCGATGGGCGCTTCGCCGTGATCAGCCTGCAGCAGACGTTTGCCCGCCCCGACGTGCTGCAAGATGGCCAGCCGGGCAATGTGCTGTATTACCTGAGCTACCGCATGACCGCTCCGTCGCGCCTGGCGGGCGATGCCGTGGTGCTGCACGAAACCCTCGACCAGGTGGCGCAGCCGCGCCTGTCGTGGCTGTACAGCAGCAGCCAGCGGCGGGTGCGGCGCGCCCCGGCGCTGGCCTATGACAGCATCACCCCGGGCACGGCCGGCCTGCGCACCGCCGACAGCCGCGACATGTTCAATGGCGCGCCGGACCTCTACCAGTGGACCCTGGTGGGCAAGAAGGCTCTGCACGTGCCGTACAACAGCTATCGCCTGGCATCGCCCCTGCTCGGTTATGCCGCGTTGGTCGGCCCGGGCCACGTCAACCCGCAACCCACGCGCTACGAGTTGCATCGGGTGTGGGAGGTGGTGGGTACGCTCAAGCCTGGGGCGCAGCATATCTATGCCAGCCGCCGCTATTACCTGGACGAGGACAGTTGGGCCATCGTCGAGGCCGACTTCTTCGATCACCAGGGGAAGCTGTGGCGCACCGCCCAGGCCCATAGCTACTACCACGTGACCGGGCAGGCGCTGGTCAATGCCATGGAGGCGATCTACGACCTGCGCACGGGCCGCTATCAGCTGTCGGGCCTGACCAACGAACAGCCGAGGCCGTACACCTTTGACGTGCGCACCAGCGCTTCCTACTTTTCCCCCGGGGCACTGCGCAGCCAAGGGCTGCGCTGACACAACGCGGCCAAGCATCCGGATCAGGGCGTGACGATGTTGAAGCGGCCATCCGCTTCGTCCAGCCCTGCCATGAAGCGCAGGAATTTCAGCCGCTCGCCACTGATGTCGATATCACCCACGGTCGCTTCCTTGAGAAAGCCGGTCTGCTTCAGGGCGATGCGGTCCAGGGTGGCTTTGCTCATCTTCACCTCGACATCGGCCTGCCCGTGGCGGCGCTGGTCGCGGTGGGTGAGCACGCCATTGCGCAAGGTCAGGGCGTAGTCTTCGTTCAGGTCGCTGAAGTGCCAGTTGATGGTCAGGTCCTGCTCGGCGGCCTTGGCGGCATCCACGCGTACCCCCAGGTAATCGAAGAACAGCGTCGGGGTCAGGGCGCGCACCAGGTCGTCGGCGCTGCCGCCCTTGCTGGCGGCCGGCGCCACACCGTTGCGCAGCTCCTGTGCACCGGTCAGGTAGGCGTTGCGCCAGGTGGCGTTCTCGCTCTGGTAGCCCAGTTGCTCCAGGGCGTCGGCCTGCAGCTCGCGCGCCGCGCTGTTGTCGGGCTCGGCGAATACCAGGTGCCGGGTAAGCTCCGCGACCCAACGGTAGTCGCCACTGCCATAGGCTTCACGGGCCAGTGTCAGCACCCGTTCGGCACCGCCCAGAGCCTTGACGTAGTGCGCGCCGGCGTCGCTTGGCGGCAGCGGGTTGAGGGTCGCCGGGTTGCCGTCATAGAAGCCCATGTAGCGCTGATACACCGCCCGTACATTGTGGCTGAGCGAGCCGTAGTAGTCGCGGCTGTACCATTTGCTGGCCAGCCGTGGCGGCAGCGTGGTCAACTCGGCGGCGATCTCGGTGGGGCCAAGGCCGCGGTTGATCAGGCGCAGGGTCTGGCTGTCGATGAACGCATACATGTCGCGTTGATCGGCCAGGTAGTCGCGGATCGCGGCGCCGCCCCAGGTCGGCCAATGGTGCTGGGCAAACACCACCTCGGCCTGGTCGCCATAACGCACCAGCGACTGGTCCAAGTAGTGCGCCCACACCTTGGCATCGCGCACCTGAGCGCCGCGCAGGGTGAGCACGTTGTGTTGCACGTGGGAGGCGTTTTCGGCCATGCACAGGGCCTTGAACCCGGGGAACCACAGGTTCATCTCGGCGGGCGCTTCGGTACCGGGGGTGAGCTGGAACTCGATATCCACACCGTCGATGCGCAGGGTCTCGATGGGCTGTTCGATCAGCCGGGTCGGTGCGATCAGGCTGACCGTCGCATTGGCCGGCACGCCCTTGCCCAGCCCGGCATCCACCTGGCCGCGTGGCCCGCGTGGCAGCGGTGCGCCATACATGTACTGGGCCCGGCGCTTCATGGCGGGCCCGGCCAACACGTTTTCGCTGATGGCGTGCTCGAAGAACCCCTGCGGGGCGATGACCTGGACGTTGCCGGCCTTGACCTGGGCCTCGTCGATCACCCCGCGCACCCCCCCGAAATGATCGACGTGCGGGTGGGTGTAGATCACCGCGACCACCGGCCGCTGCGGGCGATGGCGGAAGTACATCGCCAACCCGGCCCTGGCGGTTTCCACCGACAGCAGCGGGTCCATCACGATCAGGCCATGCTCGCCTTCGATCAGGGTCATGTTGGCAAGGTCCAGGCCGCGCACCTGGTAGATGCCGTCGGTGACCTTGAACAAACCGGCAATGGTATTGAGCTGGGCGATGCGCCACAGGCTCGGGTTGACCGTGGCTGGCGCCTCGCCGTTGAGGAAAGCGTAGCGCTGCAGGTCCCAGACGGTCTTGCCATCGGCGTTGACCACGGCCTGGTCGACGGCCTCCAGCAGGCCGCGGCGGGCATTGTCGAAGTCGCTGCGGTCGTCAAAGGGCAAGCGCTGCAACCAGTGCTGGTTGCTCTGGCGGGTAAGCTCGGTGGCATCCTTGGCCGGCTCCTCGGCCAGCGCCGCGAAAGGCAGGGTCAGGGCCAGCAGACAGGGCAGTGGTCGTAGACGCATGGCGGGGTCCTTGTTGTTGTGAGGGCGATCACTCTAAGGACAGACCTCGCCGGCGAACCAATACCACTCTTGCATGGCTGCCCATGCCGTAATGCGATGGCTCAGCCGGCGCCCACGTCCATGATGCGCGCCACCAGCCAGGCCAGTGCCGGGTCATGCTGGCGATGGGCAAGGTACACCAGCTCCAGCTGGAACGGCTCCAGGGTAAACGGCAGGTCGAACACCTGCAGCGGCAACAGCCGGGCGAAGTGGCGGGCCAGGGCGGTGGGCAGTACCACGCACAGGTCGGAGCTTGCCGCCAGGTGTGCCGCCTGCAGGTAATTGGGCGTGGTGTAGGCGATGCGCCGGGCCAGGCCCTGTTCGCCCAGCCATTGATCGACCATGCCGCGGGTCTGGCCGCCATGCACCCACAGGTGGCGCAGGGCGAGAAAGGCCTGCAGGTCCAGTGTGCCGTCCACCTCGGGGTGGCCTTGGCGCACGGCCACGTGCAGGGTTTCACTGCGCCAGTGGCGCCGCTCGTAGCGCGCGGGCACCTCATCGAAGCGCCCCAGCACCAGGTCGAGCTCGCCTCGGTCCAGGGCTTCGGCAGGCAGGTTGGGCGCCAGGTGCTGGACGTCCACGCGCAGGTGCGGCGCCTGGGTTTGCAAGGTGGCCAGCAGGCCGGGCATGCACAGCTGTTCGGCGAAGTCGGTGAGGGCGATACGCAGCTGCCGGTGGCTGAGCTGCGGGTCGAAGCTGTCGCCGGCGCCGAGGGTCTGCTCGATCTGTTGCAGCGCCGCGCGGATCGGGCCTTCCAGGGCCAGGGCGCGCGGGGTGGGGCGCATGCGCCGGCCCACCCGCACCAGCAGGGGGTCGCCCAGCAGGTCGCGCAGCCGCGCCAGGGCGTTGCTCACGGTTGGCTGGGTCAAGGCCAGGCGCTCGGCGGCACGCGACACGTTCTGTTCACGCAACAGCATGTCCAGCACCCGCAGCAGGTTGAGATCGAAGTTGGCAATATTCATGCGAAAAATACATGGGATGGAAAATGAGAATTTCAAAAATAGTAGGCGCCTGACTAGGGTGAGGGCAATGCCTTCCCATCACCCATCAGGAGCGTCACCCGTGAGTACTCCCTACACCCTTCAACAAGCGGCGGTGATCGGCGCTGGCACCATGGGCCGCGGCATTGTCATCAGCCTGGCCCGTGCTGGGTTGCCGGTGCTGTGGCTGGACAACGACCCCAGCGCCACCGAAGCCGGCCTGGCCATGCTGGCGCAGACCTGGGCCCAGCAGGTGGCCAAGGGGCGTATCGACCAGGCCACGGCCGACGCCTGTCTGGCGCGGGTGCGCCGGGCGACGGCCTATGCCGACATCGCCGAAGCCGACCTGGTGATCGAAGCGGTGTACGAAAACCTGGCGCTCAAGCAGGACATCTTCCGCACCCTGGACAGCACGCTCAAGGCTGACGCCATCCTGGCCAGCAACACCTCGGCACTGGATATCGACGCCATCGCCGCCGCCACCCGTCGGCCTGAGCAAGTGCTGGGCATGCACTTCTTCAGCCCGGCCCATGTCATGAAGTTGCTTGAGCTGGTGCGTGGTGAGCGCACCTCGCCTGCGGTGCTCGATGCGGCCCAAGCCCTCGGCCAGCGCATGGGCAAGGAAGTGGTGGTGGCCGGTAATTGCCCTGGCTTTATCGGCAACCGCATGCTCGCCACTTATGTGGCCGAAGCGCGCAAGCTGCTGCTCGAAGGCGCCACGCCGCAGCAGGTGGACGAGGCGCTGCAGGGGTTCGGCATGGCCATGGGCCCGTTCCGCATGTATGACGTGATCGGCATCGACCTGGAATGGCGTGCACGCCAGCTGGCCGGTAAAAGCATGGATGCGCCTTTGCTGCAGGTCGACAATGCGCTGTGCGCGCTCGGGCGTTTCGGGCAGAAAGCTGGCCAGGGTTACTACCGTTATGCGCCCGGCAGCCGCGAAGCCGTGCACGACCCCGAGGTCGATGCGTTGGTGCTCAAGGTCGCCCAGGGCCTGGGCATGCACCGGCGCGAAATCGACGACGAGGAAATCCGTGAGCGTTGCCTGCTGGCGCTGGTCAATGAGGGCGCGAAGATTCTTGAGGCGTCGGTGGCCAGCTGCAGCGCCGACATCGACCGGGTCTACCTGCATGGGTATGGCTTCCCGGCAACAGTCGGCGGGCCGATGCGCTGGGCCGACCAGCAGGGCTTGAGCCAGCTGCTGGCACGGCTGGAGCGCCTGCAGGGCCTGTTCGGTGAACAGTGGCGCCCGGCCGGGCTGCTGATGCGCCTGGTCGCGGACGGCAAACAGCTGGCCGATGTTCGCGAGGGCCGCGCATGAACTACCGAGCCCCCTTGCGCGACATGCAGTTCGTACTGCATGAAGTGTTCGATGTGACCGCGCATTGTGCCCGCCTGGGCAACGCGCTGGACCGCGAAACCATCGATGGCGTCCTTGACCAGGGTTCGCGCTTTGCCGCCGAGGTGGTTGCGCCACTCAACCGTCAGGGCGATGAGCAGGGCTGCCGCCTTGAGCAAGGCCGCGTGCGCACCCCCGATGGCTTTCGCCAGGCCTACCGGCAGTATGTGGAGCAGGGCTGGAGTGGCATGACCGGCCCACTGGAGCACGATGGCCAAGGCCTGCCACAAATGGTTGCGGCCTGCTTTCACGAAATGCTGATGGGCGCGTCGCTGTCGTTTCGTATCTACTCCGGCCTGACCGAGGGCGCCGTGCTGGCGTTGCACCGCCATGGCAGCGCGGCACTCAAGCGCGACTACCTGGGCAAGCTGGTCAGCGGCGAATGGGCCGGTACCATGTGCCTGACCGAGCCACAGGCCGGCACCGACCTGGCACTGCTGCGCACCCGCGCCGAGCCGCACGGCGATGGCAGCTACCGCATCAGCGGCAGCAAGATCTTCATCAGTGGCGGCGACCAGGACCTGACCGACAACATCGTTCACCTGGTGCTGGCGCGCCTGCCGGATGCACCGGCAGGCGTGCGGGGCATCAGCCTGTTCCTGGTACCCAAGTTCGAATGCACGGGCGAGGGTGGGGCGGGGGCGCGCAATGCGGTCGAATGTGGCGCGCTGGAGCACAAGATGGGCATCAAGGGCGCGGCAACTTGCGTGATGAACTTCGATGGCGCCCGGGGCTGGCTGGTGGGCGAGGCCAACCAGGGCCTGGCCTGCATGTTCACCATGATGAACGATGCGCGCTTTCAGGTAGGCCTGCAGGGGCTGGGTATCGCCGAGGCAGCCTTCCAGGGTGGCCTGGCCTATGCCCGCGAGCGTTTGCAGTCGCGCAGCCTGGCCGGGCCGGTGGCGCCCGAGCGCAGTGCCGACCCGATCATCTGCCACCCTGATGTGCGGCGCATGTTGCTGACCCAGAAAACCCTCAGCGAGGGCTGCCGCATGCTGGCGGCCTTTACCGCCCAGGCGCTGGACCTGGAGCACGGCGCCGCGCAGCCAGAAGTGCGAGTGGCTGCCGGGCGCAGGGCGGCGTTGCTGATCCCCATCGTCAAGGCGCTCCTCACCGATGTCGGCCAGGAGGTCGCCAGCCTGGGGGTGCAGCTTTACGGCGGGCATGGCTACATCCGCGAATGGGGCATGGAACAACTGATGCGTGACAGCCGTATCACCCAGCTGTACGAGGGCACCAACGGCATCCAGGCCCTGGACCTGATTCGCCGCAAGCTGCTTGGCGACGGCGGCGAGCAGTTGCGCCTGCTGATCGACGAGTTGCTCGATGCGGCACGCAACTGCCGCGCCGACGCGCTGGCCGGGATGGCCCAGGCGGTGGTTCAGCGCCTGCAGGAGTGGCGAAGCCTGAGTGCCGAGGTGCTCGACGCCTGCCGCTGCGACCCCCAGGAAATCGGCGCGGTGTCAGTCGATTTTCTCGCTTACTCCGGCTACGTGTTGCTCGCCGCACTGTGGCTGCGGGCTGGCGAAACGGCCAGCGCCGCCTTGGCTGCAGGCATCGGGGACAGTGCCTTCTACCAGGCCAAGTTGCACGCCGCAGATTTCTACTGGCGGCGGGTGTTGCCGCGCGCCAGTGCTCACTGCGAGGCATTGCGCGGCGGTGCCCAGTGCCTGATGAGCCTGGATGAAGCGCACTTCGCCTTCTGACCCGGCCTGGCTGTTCACCCACAAGAACAAGAGGAACATGAACATGCAGCCTTTCAGTTTTGCCACCACCCCCCATCTGCTGTGCGAACCCGGTGCTGCCGCGCGCCTGGCCCAGCTGTGCCAGCAACGCAGCGTGCGCCGCGTGCTGATCGTGACCGACCCGGGCATCGTCAACCTCGGCATGCTCGATGACCTGCTGCCAGGGTTCACCCAGGCGCACCTGAGCGTGGCGATCTACAGCGAGGTCAGTGCCGACCCCAGCCACGCCTGTGTGCTCGCGGCGGTCAGCCGGGCGCGCTATATCGGTGCCGAGCTGATCGTCGGCTTTGGGGGCGGCAGCTCGATGGACGTTGCCAAGCTGGTGGCGCTGCTGGCCCATCCGGCCTGTGATCAGACCCTGGAAGAGGTCTACGGCATCGACCAGGCCAGGGGCCAGCGCCTGCCGCTGATCCAGGTGCCGACCACCGCCGGGACAGGTTCGGAGGTCACACCGGTTGCCGTGATCACCACCGGCGAGGCAGCCAAGATGGCGGTGATTTCACCGCTGCTGCTGCCCGACCTGGCGCTGCTCGACGCCGAGCGCACCTTGGGCCTGCCACCGGCCATCACTGCCGCCACCGGTATCGATGCCATGGTCCATGCCATCGAGGCCACCACCAGCCAGTTCAAACGCAACCCGCTGTCCAGCCTGTTGGCCCGCGAAGCGTTGGCGCTGCTGGCCGGTAACCTGGATCAGGCGGTGCACAACGGGGGCAACCTGGCGGCGCGCCAGGCCATGCTGCTGGGCGCCTGCCTGGCCGGGCAGGCATTTGCCAACGCGCCGGTGGCGGCGGTGCATGCGCTGGCCTACCCGCTGGGGGCGCGCTACCACGTGCCCCACGGGTTGGCCAACGCCCTGGTGCTGCCCCACGTGATGCGCTTCAACCGGCGCGAGGCGTTCGCCGATTACGCGGCGCTGGCGCCGGCCCTGTTGGGCGAGCGGCTGGTCCCTGGCGACCCCCACCAGCTGTGCAGCCAATTCATCGATGAGCTGGAGCAGCTGGCGCCACGCTGTGGCCTGCCCAACCGGTTGCGCGATGTTGGCGTGCCGCGGCACAGCCTGCCATTGCTGGCCGAAGACGCCTTGCAACAGCAACGGTTGCTGGTCAACAACCCGCGCAAGGTGACCCTCGCCGATGCCCTGGCCCTCTATCAGGCGGCATTCTGAAATGGCCAGGGAGCGCCCGCTGCGCGGCGCCTACCGCCACTTCCAGCCGATCACCACGCGCTGGCACGACAACGACCTGTATGGGCATGTGAACAACGTCGTCTATTACGGCTATTTCGACAGTGCCGTGAATACCTGGCTGATCGAACACGCGGGCCTGGATATCCACCACGACCCGGTGGTCGCCTATGTGGCCGGGTCCGCTTGCGACTATTTCGCCGCCATTGCCTTCCCGCAACGCATCGAAGTGGGCATCGCCGTCGAGCGGTTGGGCAACAGTTCCGTGCACTACGACCTGGCCGTGTTCGTCGAAGGCGAGCCAGAGGCCTGTGCGGCCGGGCGTTTCAGTCATGTTTTCGTCGACCGCCGCAGTCATCGCCCGGTCGCCATTCCCGCCAAGCTGCGCAGCGCCTACGAACGTCTGCTGCCGTTGTGACCGCCCAGGGAGGCCATAACGAATCGGCATGGCATTGATCTGAAGACGCTATTTGTGAGCGCCGTGAAAGCTCCCTGATACTTCTCATCACCGACACCGCCGGCCTGGGCGGCCGGCGCGTCTGCGCTGAACCCATCATTTCCCTCTCTAATAAAACAACAAGAGGTAAAGCGTGAGCGCAACCCTTCTATTCTGTCGGCGCAACGCGCCGCTGGCGGCTGTGTGCTGCCTGCTTGCCACCCCGGTTGCGGGTGTGCAGTTCGACGTAGGCGCCGTGCAAGGTCGCTTCGACTCGGCCCTGTCGTTCGGTACGGCCGTGAGCACCGCCAACCCCGACGAGCAGCAGTTGCAGGCGGCCAACGGCAACGATGGGCGGCGCAACTACCGCGCGGGCGATGTGTTTTCGGCGATCTTCAAAGGCACCCACGACCTGGAGTTGCGCCGCGACAACGTCGGCGTGTTCCTGCGTGGCACCTACTGGTATGACACCGCGCAGCGTGACCACAGCCAGCGGGCCGTCGATATCGACGACCACAACCGCCAGGAGTCGGCGAAAACGGCTGGCGCAGAGCTGCTCGATGCTTTCACCTATGCCCTCTACGATATCGACGGTGAGCCCGGTTCGGCGCGCCTGGGCAAGCAGGTGGTCAATTGGGGGGAAAGCCTGTTCATCCAGGGCGGGCTGAATGTCGTCAATCCATTCAACCAGGCCGCGCTGCGCCGGCCCGGTTCGGAGGTGAAAGACGCCTTGGCGCCGGTCAACCTGGTGTATGTCACGCAGAACCTCAACCAGGCGCTGTCATTCGACGCGTTCTATCAACTGGATTGGGAGCAGACCCGGCTGGACAACTGCGCAACGTTCTTTTCCAGCAACGACTTCATGCCTGAAGGCTGCAGCGGCCTGGATGTCGGCGGGCAGATGGTGACCAACCCGGCGGTTTCGCAGGCCCTGGCCCCGTTCGGTGTGATGTTGACGGAGGAGGGCGTGCGGGTGCCGCGAGGGGCCGACCAGGATGCGCGCAACAGTGGCCAATGGGGTTTTTCGCTGCATGGGTACGTCGAGCCGCTGGATACCGAGTTCGGCCTGTTTGCAGCCAATTACCATAGCCGCTTTCCCTACGTGGGTACGGTCAGCAGCCGCTATTACGCCAACACTGGCTTCGCCAGGGCGCTGTGCGGCAATGTCGGCGTGGCGCTGGCCAACTGCGGCGCCTTTCTGGCTTCCGGCAACGGGCAGACCCTGGCCGGCGCGCTGCGCATGGGGACTTCGCAGTATCGCGCGCAATACCCCGAAGACATCCGCCTGTACGGCATCACCTTCGCCACCACCCTGCGCAACGGTACCGCAGTGCAAGGCGAGCTGAGTTACCGGCCGAACATGCCGGTACAACTCAACGGCAACGACATCTTGCAGTCGCTGCTCAATGCCCCCGGTCGCAGCCCGCTGAACGCCGATGGCCTGCGCCCTGCGACCGACGACACACCGTACGACGGTTACCGGCGCAAGGAAGTGACCCAGGCCCAGATCTCGGCCGTGCAAGCGTTCGGCCAGGTCATGGGGGCCAACCAGCTGGTGCTGATGGGCGAGGTGGGGGCGACCTATGTCGGCGGGCTGGAGGGGCGCTTCGGCCCGCGCTACGGTCGCTCCGGTGCTTATGGCAACGGTGAACTGGCTGACAACAGCCTGTGCCTGGCGATTTCGAAAAGCCCGGGAGACTGCAACGGCGAAGGCTTTGTCACGCCCTTTTCCTGGGGCTACCGACTGCGCGCGACCTGGAGCTACTCGACCCTTGTTCCTGGCCTGGATATTCGCCCCAACCTGGCCTGGGCCCATGACGTCAAAGGTTACTCACCCGCTGACGGCTCGGCCTTCAACGAAGGCTCGCGTTCGATCAGCCTGGGCGTGGACCTCAGCCTGGCCAGCCAGTACTGGGCAAGCCTAGCCTACACCGATTATCTCGACGGCGATTACGGCACACGCGGTGACCGCGATTATGTCGCGTTCAGCGTGGGTGCCAATTTCTGATGCCACCAAGGAGCAGGACCATGTCCAAACGCAACATGCAGCAGCCAACGCCCAACCTGCCCGGAATTGCCCTGATCCTGGCCGGAGCGCTCGCCCCGGGGCTCGCGGTGGGTGCGCCGCCGGTGGGCGTGATGCAAGGGTTTCCGCCAGCGCCAGCGTTGCGTGTCACCCAGGCCAATGCGTTTCAGCCACCGTACTTGCGCTGGTCGATGCGCCACGCCCGTGAGGTGTCGCCCACCCGTGGTATCGGCCGTGCTGCCACACCGCTGGCCTTGACCGAAGGCAGCGAGGCGGCGCTCGACCAGGTGGCCTTCAGTGCTGGCGACCAACCCTTGACCCTGGCCGCCTACCTGCAGCAGACCAGCACCGACGGGCTGATCGTGCTGCACCGGGGCAAGGTGGTGTACGAGCGTTATCTGGAGGGTTTCCAACCCGGGCAGCCGCATATCTGGGCATCGATGACCAAGTCGGTCACCGGCCTGATTGCCGCCCAGCTGATCGCCGAGGGGGCGCTGGACCCGCAGCGGACCTTGGCGCACTACGTGCCGGAACTGCGCGGCACGCCATTTGGCGAAGCGACCGTGCAGGCCAACCTGGACATGCAGGTGGCGGTGCAGTATCCACCCCAGATGCCGCCGGACCTCGGCCTGTTCGCCGCCACCGGCCTGATACCGCGGGGCGAGGGCATGCCAGGGGATATCTACAGCTTCCTCCAGCAGGTGCAGCAGGCATCGAGCCCCGCTGGCAAGGCGCCGTTTTTCTACCAGAACGGCTCACCGGAAGCGCTGGCCTGGGCCTTGCGGCGCATCACCGGGCTCAACTGGGCGCAACTGGTCGAGCAGCGGTTGTGGTCTCGTTTTGCCGAGGACGATGCGTATGTGCAGGTCGACCCACTCGGAACTGAGATGGCCAGCGGTGGCATCAGTTGCAACCTTCGCGACACCGCTCGCTTCGCCGAACTGGTGCGCCGCGAACTGGCCCGCGATGCCAAGGGCGACAGCTTCAACCAGGCGGTGCGCAGCACCTTCCAGCCTGCGGACCCGGCGGTGTTCGCCCAGGGCATCCTCGGCCCAGGGCGCCCTGGCTATGGCTACCGCAACTACTGGTACCAGAAGAACGACGGTGACGGTTCGGTCGAGGCCAGCGGGCGCTTCGGTCAGAAAATTTTCATCAACCCCCGCCGCGAAGTGGTGATCGTGAAGCTGTCTGCCACCGCTGATCAGGCCCGGCGCGCCACGCGTGCCGACAGCGACGTAAACGCTGCCCCTGCGCGCGTGGTTGATTCGCCGGCAGCGTTCAGCAGCATGGTGGAAGCGGTGTTGGCAGCCCTGCCGGGTTGAGGTGCTGGGGGCGTCTGACAGGTCTTGTGCCGATATCCATGGCCCCCGAAGCATCTTCCGGAACGGGCGCCCAGCGGCCCATCGCGCCGTTCGCTTATGGGCTAGGCTCTTCGAACGTCATTCAAAACAGGGTTAGGTCCCTATGCAACTGTCCAGTTTCATCGAGAGCGGCATGGAGGAGATCCTCCAGGCTTGGGAGAACTACGCGCGTTCTGTTGAAACAGAGCTGCCCAAGCAGGACGCTGTGGGCCTGCGGGATCATGCCGAGAAGATGCTACGCACGGTCGCCGCAGACATGCGAACGCCGCAGTCCTCGCACCAGCAGTCCGAAAAGGCACAAGGCAGGGCTCCCCGGAGTTCCAGCGATACCGCCGCTGAGACCCATGCGGTTGCTCGCTTGATCGCCGGGTTTTCCATGGACCAGATGGTGTCCGAGTACCGGGCACTGCGCGCCAGCGTCCTGTCACTGTGGCTTACCGAGGAAACAGTCGCAGAAGCGAACCATATCCAGGACATGATCCGTTTCAATGAGGCCATCGACCAGGCACTGGCAGAGTCCATATCGGCCTATGGATCAGCCGTCGAGGCGACGCGCAAGATGGTCCTCGCCGTGCTCGGCCATGACTTGCGCTCGCCCTTGGGCGCCATTCTCATGGCCGGCGAGCTTATCCAGCGGCAGGCGGGGCTGGACGAGAAAGGCAAGGTGCTGGCGACCCAGGTCTGTACCAGTGCACGCCGTGCAGACAGCTTGATCAGGGACCTGCTCGATCTGGCTCGCTGCAACCTGGGGACTGGCATCCCGGTGGTCTTGCAGCAGGTGGAGCTGAATGCCATTTGCCGCGCTGTGATTGACGAACAGCGTACGGCATTCCCGCAGGCCAGGATCTTCCTGGATGAGCAGGCGCACGTCGCGGGTCAATTCGACCCAGGCCGCATCTCTCAGGTTTTCAGCAACCTGATTGGCAATGCCCTTCGTCATGGTGATGCGACGGCGCCGATCAAGGTCACGGTGCGCAAGGCACAGGGTGTGATACGGGTCAGCGTGCAAAACGCGGGCGAACCTATCCCGCCTGAAGTCATGCCCTATCTGTTCAAGCCGGAGGGCCGCTACTCGAGCTATTCAGCCGGCGAACGAGGTTCTGCGGCAGGGCTTGGCCTTGGGCTGTTCATCGCATCGGAAATCGTCGCCAGCCACGGTGGCAGAATCGAGGTGGAGTCGAGCGAAGCGCAAGGGACGACATTTGAGGTCATCCTGGCCCTGGGTGATCAGTCATAATCGGCTATCAACCCAGGAATGGAATGCCATGAACCCTTACTTTCAAGAAGTCATCGACCTGCACGAACTGATCGAGGCGCTGTTCGCCAGAGGCGAAGGCCAGGTTGAGGCGATGATCGAGCGCTTCACAGTGGACTTCTCCATGATCACGCCTACCGGCCTGCAGGTAAGCCTGCAGGATGTGGCCACCCTGTTCGCAACCCGTGCAGGTGGCCAGCCGGGGTTGACCATCGAGCTTACCGAGATGGAAGCCCTGGCGCAGTGGCCAGAGGGGGCAGCGGTCCGCTACCGCGAGACACACCGGCTGCCCGGCCAGGATGCCAAGACCCGGATCTCGACCGCACTGTTCAGCCTTCAAGGCGGTCGTGTGCTATGGCGTCACCTGCATGAAACCTGGGCGGCGTGATTTTCCGCCTGAGCCTCGGCCTTGTCCGCAGGCGGCAGGCTGGCGATGACAGGGCAGTTCTCATCCTTCTGGCGGTATTGTTCGAAGGATACGATTGTGATGACAGGGGTATCGAATGCTGTTCGTAGTGCTGCTTGGCGGTAAACATCCCCGGGCAAAAATAGAGGTGCATGACGTCGCTTTCGTCGTGGCCGATACGCTGGAGCAAGCCTACCCTCAGCTTCGTGAAAGCTGGTTCGGCAGCCCCAAGGGCATGCACATCGACGCCTGGATGGCCATCGATGGCGTAGAGGGCTGGCGCGTGGAATTCAGCACGCTGGCGCCGTTACCGGACGCGCCTCGCCTTTACTTCATCAACCTGGGTGGCTACGAGTCTCAGACGTTTGGTGAAGCGCATCATTATCTGCTGGTGGTGGCCAGGAACAGCCGCGAGGCCAGGGCCAAAGGCAAGCGGCAGATCTTGTCCCATTGGGCGCAAGCCCACACCGATGCGGTGCTGGACATTGACGACTGCTTGCCAATCGATGCCGTGGGCGGGCGATATGTGCACCTGGTTGAAGGGCCTCACGCCGCGATCGTGCAGCGCAACGATTACATCGTACTTGCCTAGCCTGGACACCCGGGCAAGCGGCTCAAACCCGTGTAGGGCAGGCCGCTTGAACGTGGCGCGGGTTAGATCAGGCCTTCCGCTTTCAGCGTTTTCTGCACGGCCGGTCGGCTGGCGACGCGTTGCTGGAATTGCACCACCGCTGGCCAAGGCGACAGGTCGATTTTCAGCATTGGCGCCCAGTTGACGATGGTGAACAGGTAAGCGTCGGCCACGCTGAAGGTCTTGCCGGTCAGGTAGTCCTTGCCTTCCAACGCCTTAGCCACGAAGCCCAGGTGTTTGCCGAAAGTCTCGAGGGTCTTGCTCTTGGCCTCTGGGCTGATGGCTGGGTTGAACAGGGCGGAGAGGGTCTTGTGCACCTCGGTGCCAATGAAGTTCAGCCATTCCTGCACCCGCGCACGCTCCAGCGAACCCGCAGGGGGCAGCAGGTTGGCCTGGGGCTTTTGCTCGGCAAGGTACTGGATGATGGCCGGGCCCTCGGTGAGGACTTCGCCGTTATCCAGTTGCAGAGCCGGCACATAACCCTTGGGATTGATCGTGTAGAAGTCCGCGCCGCTGGCAGTGGTGTGGGTCTTGAGGTCGACTTTTTCGGTGGTGTACGGCAGGTCCAGCTCGTTGAGTACGATGTGTGGCGAGAGTGAACAGGCACCTGGTGAGTAGAAGAGCTTCATTTTCGTCTCCCATTGAGTGGGTCAGCCGCGTGGCGGCTGGCGAGGTGAGGCACTTGCAGCGCTCTGGTTATGACACCAAAGCGGGATTTCACGCAACCTGGCGACCAGCGGCAAGTGACGGTCGCCGGGCTCAATGCTCATCCATGATTTCCCGCGCCAGGGTCAGGCGGCGGGTGTGGAAGTCGTACTCGAACAGTTCGGCGTAGCGCCCCCATTCGATGGCCACCTTGAGCACGCGCTCGGCTTCCTCGGCGTCCATGTACTCCGTAAGGCGGTCGAGCACGGTCTTTTCCAGCAGGCCGGCGGGCTCCATGTGGAGGCTGTCGAGGATATAGCCAATCAGCGACACGCGGCCCTTGCACTGGCGTGCGAACAGGTCCTGGCGCCGCGCCTGGCGGGCGCTGACGTAATTGCGGCCTTGACGCGTGAGGCGTATGTCGCCCTCGATCACCTGAGCGAAGCCGAGCAGGCCGAGGGCCTCGTAGATCGGGAACAACACCTCGTCGGGCAGCTCGGTTTCCTCGGCCAGGTGCGGCAGGTCGGCTTCACCGTTGAACGGCTCGCCGGCGATCAGTTCGAGCACGCTCTCCATCCGAGCGATGTCGGCATCGGGCAGCCGGTAGCCGAGCTCCACGGCCGGCGGCGCACCGGCGGCGGCGATGGCTTCGGGGCGCTGGGTCATGAGCGCGTAGACCTCGTCGACCAGTGCGCGGACCTCAGCCGAGTCGGCATTGCGCGGGCGTGGCAGGTCGATGTGCAGCTCCGAGCGCACCCGGCCTGGGTCGCTGGCGAGGATGAGGATGCGGTCGGCCATCATCACCGTCTCCTCGATGTTGTGCGACACCACCAGGATGCTGCGGGTGGTGATGCGTTGTTCTTCCCAGAGCTCGAGCATGTCGTCGCGCAGGGTTTCGCCGGTGAGCACATCGAGTGCCGAGAAGGCCTCGTCCATCAGCAGCACTTCGGGGTTCATCACCAGGGCGCGGGCGATGCCTACACGCTGGCGCATGCCGCCGGACAGTTCACGCGGCAGCGCGCCGCCAAAGCCGGACAGGCCGATCAGCTCCAGCGCCGCGTTGGCCAGGCGCTCGCGCTCGGCGGGGATCACACCTTGGGCTTCCAGGCCGAGCTCGACGTTCTGCTGCACGGTCAGCCAGGGGAACAGCGCGAAGGTCTGGAATACCATGGCCACGCCGCCCACCGGGCCATGGATCGGCCGGCCGTGGTACTTGACGGTGCCGCGGTCGGCGCCGACCAGCCCGGCGATGATCCGCAGCAGGGTCGACTTGCCCGAACCGGAACGGCCGAGCAGGGCGACGATCTCACGCTCGCGCAGGTGGAAGTCGACGCCTTCGAGGACGGTGCGCGGGGTGCCGTCGGAGGCCTGGAAGGCCTTGCTCACGCCCTTGAGTTCGATCAACAGTGGTTTCATGGCAGGTCCTCAACGACGGCTTTCGGCCAGCAGGTACAGGCGGCGCCAGAAGAAGCGGTTCAACAGCATCACGTAGATGCACATCACGCCGATGCCCAAGGCAATGCGGTGGAAGTCGCCGGCGTCGGTCATCTGCTTGATGTAGCTGCCCAGCCCGTTGGCCACCAGCGAGGTGTCGCCCCAGCTGACATACTCGGCGACGATGCTGGCGTTCCACGAGCCGCCGCTGGCGGTGATGGCGCCGGTGACGAAGCTGGGGAACACCGCTGGCAGGTACACACGCTTCCATTTCAGCCAGCCGCGCAGGCCAAGGTTGTCGGCGGCCAGGCGCAGTTCGTAGGGGATGGTCGCAGCGCCCGCGACCACGTTGAACAGGATGTACCACTGGGTACCGAACACCATCAGCGGGCTCAGCCAGATGTTCGGGCTGAGCTGGAAGTGCACCAGCGCCAGGACTACCAGCGGAAACAGCAGGTTGACCGGGAAGGCGGCGAGGAACTGCGCCAGTGCCTGAACCTTCTGCGAGTAGCGTGGGCGCAGGCCGATCCAGATCGACAGCGGCACCCACACCAGCGAGGCAAGGCCGATCAGCAGCATCACCCGGCACAGGGTGATCAGGCCCAGGCCAAGCACGTGCAGCGCTTCGCCCCAGCCGACGTCCTGGTGCACGAACATCGCCAGGCGCAAGAAGGCGAAGGCGCAGGCCAGGACCAGCAGCATGTCCCAGGCCCGTGGCCACCAGGCTGGCAGATGCAGCCATTGGCGGCGCGTCGCGGTGCCATCCTTACCCAGGGCGAACCAGCCCATGGCGCTCTGGAAGGCTTTCGCCAGCCGTTCGCCGAGGGCGCTCAGCCAGCGGCTGCGGCGGCCCCAGTCAAGCACCCAGGAGCGCTGTGCAGTGTCGCCCTGGGTGTCTTCGAAGCGGAAGCGGTCGGCCCAGGCCAGCAGCGGGCGGAAGAACAGCTGGTCGTAGAGCAGGATGCCGGTGAGCATCGCGCCGATGGCCCAGCCGATGGCCCCGAGGTTGCGCTGGTCGATGGCCACGGCGATGTACGAGCCGATGCCGGGCAGCTTGATGTCCTGCCCGGCCACCGAGATGGCCTCGGCGGCGACCAGGAAGAACCAGCCGCCGGACATCGACATCATCATGTTCCACAGCAGGCCGGGCATGGCGAACGGCAGCTCCAGGCGCCAGAAGCGTTGCCAGGCCGAGAGGCGGAAGATTCGCGCAGCCTCGTTCAGCTCCGGCGGCACGGTACGAAACGACTGATACAGGCTCAGCGCCATGTTCCACGCCTGGGAGGTGAAAATGGCGAAGATCGCCGCGCATTCCACGCCCAGCAGGTTGCCCGGGAACAGCGCGATGAAGGGCGCGATGGCGATGGCCTGGAAGCCCAGGATGGGCACCGACTGAAGCACGTCCAACAGCGGGATCATGGCCTTTTCGGCGGCGCGATACTTGGCCGCCAGCGCGGCGAAGACGAAGGCGAACAGCAGCGAGAAGCCCAGCGCGATGAACATCCGCAAGATGGTGCGCATCAGGTAGTAGGGCAGATTGACCGGATCGAGGGAAATCGGCAGTGCCTCGCCGACCACGAACGGCCTGCTCATCTGCATGGCGCCGTAGGCGGCGAGCACCAGCAGCACCAGCACCAGCGGCAGGAGGATCCAGTCCCAGCGATTGGGCGCGACGTCACGCAGGCCTGGCGACGGGGTGAACAGGCGGGCCATGATCAGGTCTCGAACGTCAGGGTGTGGAAAGGGGGGATGCCGGCACGTCAGCAGTATGGTTCAGCTGAATGACAGATCAATGTGTTCAAAGCGAATGGTCAGATGGCAGTGTCCACGCTGTTCGAATAAGGTTCGTGTGTCTGCAATGGAATGTCACGTGAAGGCACGAGGGTCATGGATAACTTTTTTGATATGTACGCACGGTTGCATAACCGTGAGGATGTGAGTCCGGTGATGTCGAGTTGATCGACTAAGCGGGACAGAGAGTAGCGTTCACTTACGTTCAAGGATGACAGCCGTGTATATACGCAAACTCACCCACGCAGACTTACCCCACGCCAGTGCCCTGTGCCTGGACGCGTTCACGCTGGCGGTCGCGCCATCGCTGTCCGCGCAGGGTGCTGAGACGTTCGCCCAAGTGGCTTGCGAGCAAGCGTTCGCCGCGCGCATGGAAGGCGATAACCTGATCCTGGTCTGCGAAGCGGATGGCCTAATCTGTGGCCTGATTGAGCTTAAGGAAGGCCGTCATGTCGCGATGCTGTTCGTGGCGCCTGCATGGCAACGCCGCGGCGTGGGGGCGCAGCTGATGAATGAGGCACTGGCGCACGCCACAAGCGAGGTCATAACCGTCAGGGCTTCCTTGTCCTCCGTGGCCGCGTACCTGAGCTACGGTTTCGTCTTGGCGGGGGATGTGGGCGAGTTTGCCGGGCTGGTCTATCAGCCGATGGAGAAACAAGCGTGGCGCTGAGTGGGTTGGGCGATGGGTTCACCATTCGATCGCTCGCCCATCCCATGCCCAGAATCCGCCGCTGTCAGCAGGCCCCAACCGTCCCACCTGCTCGATGATGCATTGCGCCGCGAACGCCGGGTCAAACAGCTTGCCCGCTGGCACGTTCCCTTGAAACGGCCGTGATAGCTGCGTGTCAGTAGTTCCGGGATGCAGCGCCAGCACGCTGGCTGCCGGGTTCAGGCGCCTCAGTTCGATACTGGCCGTGTGCAGCAGCTGATTGAGCGCCGCCTTGCTGGCCCGATAGCTGTACCAGCCACCCAGGCGGTTATCGCCGATCGACCCCACTCTGGCTGACAGCGCTGCAAAGGTGGCGGGTTCCTTGCGCAGCAACGGCAACAGATGCTTGAGTAACAGTATCGGTGCGAAGGCGTTGGTCGCGAAGCTTGCCTGCAGGCCGGCCAGATCCAGCTGCGCCAATGATTTTTCTGCCTTGGCGCCGTCCTGATGGAGGATGCCCAGGGTGCTGATGACCAGGTGCAGGTGATCGCAGGCATGCCCGAGCTCGGTTGCCAATGCGGCGAGTGCCTGTTCGTCACGCATGTCGCAATTGATCAGCACCAGGCGCTTGCCGTGATGCCTGGCGAGTGTCGCGAGGTCGTCGTTGCCCCTGGCATCGCGGGAGACGCCCCATACCGTGGCCACATCATCGCGGGCCAACATTGCCTTGCACAGCGCCAGGCCGATGCCTCGGCTTGCGCCGCCTATCAGGACATTGGCGTTGCCATTGAGGTTGGGTAGCAGGCTCATGCAGTACCTCACGTGAGTGAAATGAGTTCCAGTCTGGCATTGAACTCGCTCTGTGACGCGCTACGCTTTTGGCAAGCGTCTACACTTTTGCCAAACCTCCGCCGGTCAATGGAGTGAGTGAGCAGATGATTTGCAAATGCGTTCTTGTGCTTGTCATTACTGCGTTGCTGGCGGCCTGTGGCGACGACTCTTCACATTATGCGGTGTCCGATGAGCACTGCCAGCCCGATCGTTTGAAGACACTCCCCAGCAACGCCCATCGGGATACGTTGGTCGAGAAGTGCATGCCTCGACAGTCCCCGTGAAAGCGCCCCAGTGGCCTTGAAGATGTTCAAACGCTTTTCAGCATCGATGCCCGTTCGCCGTTGGCTGCCGGCAAGCCTTCTAGAAATGCCCTGACTTGCTGTTTTCCCCGCAAGTGCAGCACAGGCACCTGCGGCCCGACCTTCAGGCGAACGGCTTCGATACCTTGCCGATAACCGCGGTCGAAGGTCCACACGAACTTTAGAAACTCAACGTCGAGCCTCTCTTCACAGCCCTGCGCACGATCAGGGCGTGGCTGGTTGCTAAGCAGGCGCAGCAGCACCCGCCTGAAACACGTCAGGCGCGGTGTGTCGAGCCAGATGACCAGTTCAGCGCGCGGCAGGCGCAGGTCGAACGTGCGGCGGGCATAGTTGCCTTCGCACACCCAGGCATCGCCGGCCACTGCCTCGCGTACCCGTTCGCGGAACTGCTCGGCGTCTGGCTCGGCCCAGCCGGGTTCCCAGAACAGTTTGTCTAGGTGGATGACCGGGACGTTAAGGCGGTCGCCGAGCAGGCGGGCGAGGGTGGACTTGCCGCTGCCGCCGTTACCGAGGATGACGATGCGTTGCATGGGGACTTCCTGTCGCAAGCAAACCGGCGATTGTATCCCCGTGCGCACTGGCCAACAATTGCTCACGCCCCTCCAGCGAAACGGTTTTCAGGTGTTGCCTTTTCGAGTGGCTCTTCATTCACGGTTTCTTTCTTCGCGGCCTGCGCTTCATAGACTCTGTTCGCTATGCCAAACGGTACATGCACCATCGGCAGATCGCCCGCAGCCGAGAACAAGTGACTGCGCTGGTCGTCGAAGAACATATGCGGTTTGAGAATCGACAGCACCCGGTCTTTCTCCATCCCGCCGAGGAAGAACGACTCATCCGGCGAAACCCCCCAATTCTTCAACGTCGTCACCACCCGTTCATGGGCAGGCGCATTGCGTGCCGTGACGATCGCGATCCGCAAGATCCGCTTGTATGTCGGGTCTTGCACCAGCTTGCGGTCTTCCAGTTTGCGAATCAGCGAAAGCTTGCGATACAGGTCTGCCAGTGGCCCCGGCTGGTGCGGGATGGCCTTGCGATCCCGCTCATGGGCCTGGAACGCATCCAGATCCAGGCGCTGCTTGTACACACTCTCTGCCTCGTCATCGGCAATCACGCCATCGAAGTCGAAGGCCACCCGCAGCTCGGTGTCGATCTCGTCGTCGTAGATCTTCGTCGGTAGCACCAGCCCGGCCGGGTAGTCGGCATCGATCGCTCGCTGCACGTCACCTTCATGGGCGCTGAGGAACAGCGAGGCATTGAACGCAGGGATGTATTCATACGGCGAGCGACCGGACATGAACGCTGCGCGGGTAATGTCCAGGTTGTAGTGGTTGATCGAGCGGAACACCCGCAGCCCGGTTTCCGGCGAGTTGCGCGAGAGCAGCACCACTTCCACCGGCAGTTGCTCGGGGAAGGCCTTGTTGATGCTCAGGAAGCGACGGATGAACGGGAAGGCCACGCCCTTGGGGAAGGGCACATCGAGGTTTTCTTCCTGGTGCAGGCGATACGCTTCGACGCCTTCTGACTGGTAGATGTTGTCGGAGACGGTCAGGTCGAACAGGGCGCTGGAGGCGACGCCGACGACGAGTTTCTGTTCGATGGGGTAGGGCATGGGCTGTCCTGGTAAGGCGGGGACCAACCACCATCATAGGCTAACGCCATGCTAATCTGCGCCCCAGTTCCATCAAGGCCCGAATCCGCATGCCCATCGCCGACAACCTGATCGCCTTCACCCTGGCAGCCACGTTGCTGACCCTGACTCCCGGGCTGGACACTGCCCTGATTCTCAGGACGGCCACGGTAGAAGGCCGTAAGCAGGGCATGCGCGCCGCCCTGGGCATCAACGCCGGCTGCCTGTTGTGGGGCGCAGCCGTGGCCTTTGGCCTGGGCGCATTGATTGCGGTGTCAGAGCTTGCCTACAACGTCCTCAAATACTGCGGCGCTGGCTACCTGGCCTGGCTGGGCATCAACATGCTCCTGCGTCCACGCCAATCGCTGGCACCCGCCGGGGCGGATGGCCAGCGCGCGGCCAGCTGGTTCCTCAAGGGCATGATGGGTAACCTGCTCAACCCCAAGGTGGGCATCTTCTACGTGTCGTTCCTGCCGCAGTTCATCCCCCAAGGCCAGCCCCTGGTGGCCTGGACATTTGGCCTGGTCAGCATCCATGTGCTGCTCGGCCTGCTGTGGGCGATGCTGCTGATTGGCGCGACACGGCCGCTGGCGGGGCTGTTGCGTCGGGACAAGGTCATCCAGTGGATGGACCGTGCGACCGGGCTGGTATTCGTGCTGTTTGCGGCTCGGCTGGCGCTGGCAAAGCGTTAAGTGGCGAGCGCATTGGCTACATCACCTTGATCGAACCCTCCAGATTGCACGCGTGGTCATCGCCACCCATGTCCTCGGGGAGGAACGCCGTCAGGTCATAAGGTAGCAGCACCGTGTCCAACGCCAGTGAGAAGGGCACGTCGATCAGGCCAATCAAGCCACTCGGAGCGTTCTCCGTGGCAAAGTTCCAGCCAAAGCGCGTGCCCGGATACACACAGCGCTCCCCATCGAGATGGATGAGCGTACTCCAGCAACCGCTCACCATCAGCGGCAGGGTGAGCACCAGGCACTGGGCGATCCTTTTCATAAGCTTTGTCACACGCTCCTTGTCGTTGATCATGGTTGCCCTTCGACCAGCCGCAGTTCTCCATCCCGATACTGCACCTCGCGCCCTAGCCACTCACTGCTCACTTGCGGCAGCACGGCCGACGGTTTGCGCAATTCGCGCAGCAACGTCGAACCATGGGACAACCGCCCACCCATCCGCGCAATCACTGCTCGCGCAGCCTGGTATTGGGCGTGGCGGCCGGGGTCGAGGCTGTCTTCGAGAAGGATGTCCTGGCCCAGAATGCCCTGCACCTGGCCGGGGTAGATCATGAAGCCGGTGGCCTGTTCGCTGCCCTGGCTGCCGTCCTGCCAGAAGCTGCCGTCGCGATTGCGCACGTCCGGGTGCGGGGCGAACCAGTCGGCACGCTGGGCCTCAGGCATGGCGTGGTGCACGCGGAAGAAGATCCGCATCAGGTTGTCCCGGTACCACTCGCGCACCTGCAGGTAGTAACCGCGCAAGCCGGGCAGACCGAGGCGGTGCGCCAGGGTGACGGCGTGGGGCCAGGCCGGCATCGGCTGAAGGGGTAGCTCGGTGGGTGCCGGGCGCGGGGTGCCGGGGTCGGTTTCCCATGGCAGGCGGTGGGGGCTGTGCTGCAGGTCGTCGTAGGCGGTCGGCGGCCGGCCAAGCCAGGCGCCACCGCTGCTGGCCAGGGTCGTGGCGATGCACAGGTTGCCTTGCACCACAAAAACGTAAAAGCGGCTGAACCAGTCCGCCAGTTGCTGGCCGTCGGCAGCGGCGGCCTGGAGCTGTGCCAGTTCTTTGTCGAAGCGTTGCAGCCCCGGGGCCAGGGCTTGCAGGTGGCTGCGCGCGGCGTGCTGCATGCGCCACAGGCGCGGCAGCGAACGCAGCAGGCGCAGCGGGCGCCAGGGCAGGGCGGGCGTGGCGCCGCCGACTTCGCCGGCATAGTTGGCGGCGCTGATGCCCCAGTCGGCCAGGCGAGCGAGGAACAGGTCGTTATTGATGTAGGAAGCACCGCCAAACACGGCGGTGAAAGGTTCGTTGTCCTGCAGCACACGGCTGTCCCAGCGCGCCATGATCGCCGGTATGCTCGCGGCGGCGCGGCGCTGGGCATATTCGACGAAGCGGCTGGGCTGGGGCGGCAGGATCTCGGCGATGTTGGCCGAGGTCAGGTGGCGGCGCCAGCCGTGTTCGCTGATCGGGCGATACTGCAGCAGCCACAGTTGTTGGCCATCCCAGGCCCATTCGATGTCGCCGGGCACATAGTGGAACACCTTCAGCACAGCTTGCAGGAAGTCCCAGACCGCTTTGGCTGTCAGGCCATGCAGGCCGGTGAACTGGCCGCTTTGCCAGGCGGTGCCCAGGCGTGACAGCGTCGCACGCTGGGGGGTGGCCTGGCCGTCGGCCAGGGCTTCCAGATGGCCTTCGAGCCACTCCAGTTCCACCGAGAGGTGGCGTACGAAGGCGATGCCGGACACGGTTGGCGTGATGAAGCGCTGCACCACTACTTCCTCGACGCCGGCGTCGCGCAGTTCGCTGACACGGCCCGCAACGGCGTGACCGGGCACGCGCAGGTAGGTGGTGCTCAGGCCGGCGTTGGCGGCATCGGCCTGGTCTTCACCGTAGCTGGAGGAACGCACCGCCCATAGGGCATTCGGGGCCGAGGCGAGCAGTCTGGCCAGGCGAGGGTCGTTGCTGTCGTCGAGGCTGAGGGCTTCGGGCACGGCTTGGCCGGCGAGCGCCGCCAGTTGCAGGCGGCCGCCCTTGGTATGGGCAACGAAACCTTGAGCGCCAGACTCCAGCCAGGCGGCGAATTCGGCGGGCGCGTCAATCCACGGGTAGTGGCCCCAGCCGGGTTGCAGGCTGATGCGCAGGTCGGCACGGGCGAGGATCGCTGACCAGGCCGCGGCCTGGGCGATGCCCAGCAGGCGGTCGTGGTCGCCCCACACCAGTTCGACCGGGTCGGTGACCCATTCCAGCAGCGGCAGCGCGGTATCGGCGCGCAACTGCTCCCAGGAAGGCACGAAGGCCCGGCAACGGGCATATCCGCCGCCCATGCGCTGGTATTGTGCGGGCGTCCAGCGCTGGCTGGAGAACTTGCCGGCAAACCAATGCGGCTTGTGACTGAGCAGCCAATGGATGGCCTTGCGCAGTGGCAGCGGCGACATCAGTGCCGGCAGGCGCCGCTGCCAGAGGAAGGCGCCGACCGGGGCCAGCAGCACGCTGCGGCTGAAGTGCCCGGGGCTGCGCTGCAGGGCATGCAGCACAATCAGCGCATTGACGCCCACGGCCATGATTGCGTGGCCGCGTTCAGTCAGGCTGAGCAGGGCATGCGCGTACTCGTCCAGGCTGGCGCAGGGCGGCGCGGGGTTATCGCCGAAGCCGGGCAGCTCCAGGGCCTGCACCCGGTAGTGCCGGAAGTGCGGCAGGGCATCGTCCCACCAGTCGACGGCGCTGCCGTTGCCGGCCAGCAGGTACAACAGGGGCTTGCTCATCGAGGCTCCTCAGGCCAGGTCGCGCAGCGCGCTGTCCAGGGTTGGGTACTGGAAGCGGTAGCCCGCTGCTTGCAGGCGGCTGGGCAGCACGTGTTGGCCGTCGAAGAACAGCTCGGCCATTTCTCCGGCCAGGGCGCGTACCGGTGCGGCCGGGATATGCAGCCATACCGGGCGCTTGAGCCGTTGGCCGGCCGTCTGGGCGAAGGTGGCCTGGCTGACCGCTTCGGGCGCGACCAGGTTGTAGGTGCCCTGCATCTCGCCGTCAGCCATGGCGCGCGCCATCACCGCCAGCACATCGTCGCGGTGCACCCAGCTCATGATCTGCCGGCCATCGCCCATGCGCCCGCCCAGGCCCAGGCGGAACGGCATCAGCAGGGGCGTCAGCGCACCGCCCGGACCAAACACCACGCCCAGGCGCAGCACCACCTGGCGGGCACCTAGGGCGCTGGCCGGGCTGGCAGAAGCTTCCCAGCGATCGCACAGTTCGGCCATGAAACCGCCGCCTTTGCTGGCGCTTTCGTCCAGCTGCTGGCTGGCGTCGCGCACGCCGTAATAACCGATGGCCGAAGCCTGGATCCACAGCGCTGGCTTGTGCCGGGCCTGGCGCATCCAGCGCAGCAAGGCCTCGGTGGTGCCGACCCGGCTGGCGAGCAGCTGGGCCTGGCGGCGCGCAGACCAGCGTGGCCCGGCGACCGGAGCGCCGGCGAGGTTGATGACCACGTCGAATCGCTCGTCATGGCCGAGCTTGTCGAGGCTGCGCAGGCAGCGGGCGCGGCCGTCGAACAGGTAGGCGGCGCGCAGCGGGTCGCGGGCCAGCACGCTGACGCTGTGGCCGGCATCGAGCAGCTGGTTGACCAGGGTCTCGCCGATGAAGCCGGTACCACCAGTGACCAGTACCTGCTTGTAAGCCCCACCGGCAAACGGGTTGGCCGGCTGCCCTTGGCGTTGCATGCGCAGCGTGGCCAGCGCATCGCGGATGCCCGACGCGGTCACGCCGAGGGCGAACACTGTCAGCAGCCAGCCGCGCCAGCCGAGGTCGATGGCCACCAGCCCGCTGGGCAGGCTCGACCACTGCAGCAACTGCAGGCCGTACAAGGCAAAGAAGGCGCCGGCGTTGATCGCCAGCACGGTGTGCATGATGCGCTCGATCGCCGGCAGCTTGCGGCTGCGGTCTTCGACCACGAAGTCCCACAGGGTGAGGCCGATTTCCAGGGTGAAGACCGCCGCCACGATGATCGCCCAGACGCCCTGGAAGGCTACATGGGCAATGCCCAGGAACAGGATGCCGTAACAGCATGAGCGCACCGCATGGATCGCCAGCTCCAGCCGTGCGCTGTAGCGCTGGGGCAGGGCCACGGTCAGTTCATGGTGGTAAATAGTGTCCAGCGCGCCCAGCAAGCCTTGGATCAGCAGCAGGTTGAGGGCCCAGGTCAGGATCGGCAGTTCAGCCACGTTCAAGTCCTTTCAAGGTGGAGGTAGGGCGGTCGTGGCGGTACAGCCACAGCAACGGCGGCAGCAGGGCGAGCAGGGCCAGGCCATCGATGATCAGGTGCGACCACATGCCGGCCTGCAGCGACACCAGCATGTCCTGCGGCGCCCACAGCACGATGCCAGACGCCAGCCAGGCCCAGGCGCTGTGGCTGCGCAGGCGGTCGCCCAAATGGATCAGGCCGAGCATGTACAGTGCGTAGCTTTGCAAGGTGGCGCCGAACAGCGCGAGCCACCAGACCTGCTGCTCGCGGGCAGGCGCTGGGGCAACCTGGCCCCAGAAGGCCTGTTCGATGCTCAGTTGGTAGTCGCCCAGCAGCGGGCTATGGCCGGCCCAGGTCAGGCCCAGGCCAATCAGCAGGTGCATCAGCGCCGCGGCTTGCAGCCAGCGCACCAGTGCGCGGCGCACAGCGGGTTGCGCTTCAGAAGAGGCGAGCATTCCTTGTCCTGTCGGCTTCCATGACGGCGGGCAGTGTACCTCGATTTGCGCAAGTGGTCGTAGGTGCTGGCTTTTTGCGCCACCTGTCGCGGCCGAGGCACTCTGGCCGATCGTTTCTTCTCTGAATAGGCAAGTGCAGATCAACTGCACCGCAGACCGGAGAAAAACCATGGCTATCGATCACAACGGCCCTGACGCTGCCTACCCAGGCCCCGTCGGAGCAAACCCGGAAGCTGGCAGCGAGCACGGTTCCGGGCTTGAGAACGCACAGTCCGAGCCCAAGCAGGGTGTGGGTGAAGCCTGGTCGCAGCAACGGCCCGAGGACTGGAACCCGCCGCCGGGTAATCCAGGCTCCGATCAGGACGCTCAGCAGGAGCGCAAGAACGGCACTGCCCGGACCAACGAGAATGTCGAAGTACCGCTGCAGGGCGACGACGAGGCGCCGGTCGAGGAAGACATGAAGGATGTGGAGGCCAACAATTCGGTGTCCAGCGAGCATCCGCAGCCGCGTTGAGCGTGGTTCACAACGCCTGATAACGCCCCTCGAAATCGCTGGCGAGCTGCTCCAGCGTTACGCTGCCCAAGCGCTCAAGCAATAACGCCTGCGCCGCATCGAAGGCATCGGTCAGTGCAGCGTTCACCGCCTGCTCCACCAGGCATTGCGGGTGGTCCGTCGACAGCCCGATAGCGAAGATCGACGCCCCTCCCAGTGCCTCATGGATATCCAGCAAGGTGATGTCGGCCAACGGCCTGGCCAGCGTCCAACCACCACGGTGCCCCTTGACCGAGCTTACGTAGCCTTGCTCCTTGAGCAGGGCCATGGTCCGGCGCACCACCACCGGGTTGGTCCCGAGCATCTGCGCGATGGTTTCCGAGGTGGCGGGTGTGTCGTGCCGGGCCATGTGGATCAGTACGTGCAGCATGCGGGACAGGCGGGTGTCGTTTCTCATGGGCAATGGGCAGCAGGGAGATAGCGGCAGCCTCACACGAAACAACAAAAGTTACAAGATCATTGACGTATCGCCATCATGTAACTTACGTTGTGTCGTGAGTTTCATGTGCGGGTCTTCGGCCCTGGGAGAGTGGGAAAATGTTTGACGTGATCATTGTAGGCGGCAGCTATGCCGGTATTTCCGCGGGTTTACAGCTGGCGCGGGCGCGTCGCAAGGTGTTGGTGATCGATGCTGGCGTGCGACGCAACCGGTTTGCCCAGCGTTCTCATGGCTTCCTCGGCCAAGATGGACGTAGCCCCGGAGCGATTGCCGAAGAGGCGCGTGGCCAACTGCTGGCTTACCCGACGGTGCAATGGCTGGCGCAGTTAGCAGTTTCGGCCGCCCAGGAGGGCGATGGATTCGTGGTGGGCACTGATGACGGAAAGTACTTCAGCGGGCGGCGCTTGATCCTTGCATCGGGCGTGGTGGACGAATTGCCCGCGATTCCCGGCCTGGCGGAGCGCTGGGGGCGAAGCGTGTTCCACTGTCCGTATTGCCATGGCTACGAGCTCGATGGCGGGCCGATTGGCGTGTTGGCGGCGTCGCCCGTCGCGATCCATCACGCCATGATGCTGCCCGACTGGGGGCCGACCACGTTCTTCCTCAATGGCGTGTTCGAGCCCGATGCCGAGCAACTGGCGCAACTGCAGCGGCGCGGTGTGCAACTGGAGCGTGAAGGCGTTGTGGCCGTGGCGGGGGAGCGCGCCGATGTAACCCTCGCCAGCGGCCGGGTGGTCGAGTTGGCAGGGCTGTTCACTCAACCGCGTACACGCATGGCCAGCCTATTACCGGCGATGCTGGGGTGTGTGTTTGAAGACGGTTCGATGGGGCAGTTCATCAAGGTCGATGCAGTGCGTGAAACCAGTGTGCCCGGGGTGTTTGCCTGCGGCGATGCGGCGGTGGCGGCAGGTAATGTGGCGATTGCGGTGGGAGAGGGGGCCAGGACAGGGGGCGCTGCTCATCATTCCCTGATCTTTCGTTAGTGTGAAGGCTGACAGGCGCAGATGCCCCCTGCGGAAGAACCCTGGCCGCCTTTACCTCGTCGTCAAGACTGGGTAGCATAGGCGGCTCCTCCCTTTCCGGCTGTTCTGCCGTGCACCGCCCAGGCGTTGATTCGCGAAGCGGGCATACATGATGCCGACATGAGTACGGTCGCCTTGCCAAGGCGCACCGATAATCCGTCATCAGAAACTATCAGGATGATTCCATGATCATTCGCCAAGCGCTTGCTGCCGATCACCCTCGGCTGCTCGATATCTGGCTGCGCGCCGTGCGCGCAACACATCACTTCCTGCAGCCGTCCGACATCGACGCACTGCTGCCACAACTGCGCGATGTCTACCTGCCTGCCGTCGAGCTGTGGGTGGCTGTTGACCCTGAAGACAAGCCGCTGGGCTTTATCGGGCTCAATGAAAACCACGTGGAAATGCTCTTCGTCGACCCCGACCTGCACGGTCAGGGTATTGGCCGGGCGCTGCTGGACTACTGCCGTAACGCGCGCGATACCCTGAGCGTCGATGTGAACGAACAGAATCCGCAGGCCGTGGGCTTCTACCTCCACTACGGCTTCGTGCAGACCGGGCGTTCGCCGCTGGACGGCGAAGGCCGGCCGTTCCCGTTGTTGCACATGGCCTTGCCTGACAAGGCTTGAGCCGCGCTCCCTCTTGCCCTGCGCGGCCACTCCTACAGAGCCTCGCAAACGCTTAGAACGTCCCCTGTAGCGTGACCATGAAGTTGCGTGGCTCGCCATAGAAGTTCCCCCACGCCGGCGCGCCAATGGTGGCGTAGTACTTCTTGTCGAACAGGTTGTTGCCATTGAGTGCGACCGTCCAGTGCGGGTCGATGCGGTACTGTACGCGGCCATTCCACAAGGTGTAGCCCGGCTGGACCACCTTGGTGCTGCCGGTCTTGCGGAAGTTCTCGCTCTGGCTGTTCAGACCCGCACCCAGCGTCCAGCGGTCCAGCGCGCCATCCAGCTGGTAATCACCCCAGACCTTGAGCATGTGGCGCGCAATGAAGCTGGAGGTGAAGGTCAGCTCGGTCGGGTCGGTGTCGTTGAGGGTCTTCAGGTACTTGGTCTGGGTATAGGTGTATCCCGCCAGCAATTGCAGGCGTTCGATCGGCGCACCGCTGACCTCGGCCTCGAAGCCCTGGGCGCGGACCTTGCCACTGTCGGTGTAGCAATAGCCGTCACCGGAGCCCAGGCAGCTGTCGGCATAGTCGGTTTCGGCACGGTGTTCCTCGACGGTGCGGAACAGGTTGAACGAGGTGTTCAGCGCGCCTTCGAGCAGTTCACCCTTGATGCCGATTTCGTAGTTGGCGCCGGTTTTCGGCTGCAACGCCTGGCCTTGGGCATCTACCAGGTTGCTTTGCGGCTGGAAGATGTCGGCGTAGCTGGCATAGGCGGTCCATTGCGGGTTGAGGTCGTAGAGCACGGCGGCGAACGGCGTGACCTGGCCGTTTTCCTCGCTGCGGTTGTGCACCCAGTAATCGTAGGCCTGGGTATAGGAGTCGCTCTTGTTGCGGTACCAGCTCACCCGTGCGCCCAGCACCAAGGTCAACGGTTCGGCCAGCTTCAGGCGCAGGTTCGCGTAGGTGCCGTACTGGGTGGTGGTGGAGTCGGTCGGCTCGCTGCCACCGCGGATCGGGTTGACCAGGTAGTCGGTCGAGGACGGGTGTGGGAAGTTCGCCGACGGGTCGAATGGGTTCTGACTGCCGCTAAGTGACATCAGGGCAAAGTAATCGTGGGTTTTCTGGCGGCTGGCGTTGGCGCCGATGATCACTTCGTGCTGCAGGCCAAAGGCCTCGAACTTGCCATCCACATAGCTATCGAAGCCGTAGTCGGTCTGGTCGTAGTCGAAGTTGCCGGCATAGCGCTTCATGCTGGCGCTGGTGGCGCCAACCGGGACCGTGCCTTCGGAATAGCCGTATTCGATGTCCTGATCATTATGGGTGTAGACCGATGCGAAGTTCAGCGACCAGTCGTCATTGAAGTCATGCTTGAGGTCGGCGAAGCCGGTGACCCGCTGGCTTTGCTGGCTGTTCCAGCGGGCGCCCAGGCAAGTGGAGCGCGACAGCTTGAGGTCGCTGCCGTCGGCGTAGCGCGGCAGGCCGTGGTAGCACGGCGCGGCATCGACATCCTCGTAGGCCAGCCCGACACCCAGGGTGGTGTCGGGTGTCACGTCCCAGTCGAGGGCGCCGTAGTACACCTGGTCCTGGCGGTCGGCATGGTCGTAGAAGTACCGGCGGTCCTGCACGGCGGCCACGGCGCGGCCGCGCACGCTGCCCGAGTCGTTCAACGGGCCGCCCACATCCACCTGGCTGCGGTAGTTGTCCCAGGTTCCGGCGGACAGGGCCAGGTGGGTGGTGGCCTTGTCCTGGCCGCGCTTGCGTACGAAGTTCACGCCGCCTGCCGATGAGCCGGAGCCTTTCATCATGCCGGCCGCTCCCTTGAGCACTTCGACACGGTCATAGAACGCCATGTCGCTGGAGAAACTGTTGGCCTGCACGTAGTTGCCGCCCACGTCCAGCGGCACGCCGTCGTACTGGTACTGGCCGTCGAGGTTGAAACCTCGGGAATAGAAGTACTTGCCGCCCATGGGCGAGTCGTACACGGTGATGCCCGGGGTCTTGTCCAACACTTGCTCAAGGGTATTGAGGTTCTGGTCGTCGAGCATCTTGCGGGTCATCACGGTGACCGACTGAGGTGTTTCCTTCAGCGTGTGCACGCCTTTGCCGATGGTCACGGCGCTGGCGGTGTACGACTGGGTGCCTTCGCTGGTTGCATCGAGCCGGTTGGCATCGATGTTCAAGGGACCCAGTACCATCGCGGCGTCATTTCTGGTCGGTAGCAGGACGTAGCCGCCGTTGCCCAGGCGCTGGGCTTGCAGTCCACTGTTGCCGAGCAGGCGAGCCAGGCCCTGGTCGACGCTGTAGCTGCCCTCCAGGCCATTGCTGTTCAGGTGACGGGTTTGTTCAGTATCGAATGAGATAGTAACGCCGGCCTGCACGCCGAACTGGGTGATCGCATTGCCCAGGGGCCCGGCGGCCACATGGTAGGTGGTCTGGCTCTGGGCCATGGCATCGCCTGGCATCAGCAGCAGGCCGGGGGCGCTGGCAAGGGTCAGGCCGAGCACCGCCCGGCGTACGGCCTGGCGCAGGGGGCTGGCGGGTGTGGGGTGAACATGGGGCATTGCGTGATCCTTCCGTGTCATGGCAGAAAGTCGCTGTCGTCGCGGCTTGTGTCAGGGACGGACGAGAATCGAAATCAGCAAGGTTCGCAGTGAAGTTTTTTCCACCGGCGATTCAGGCGGGTTCTACGCTGACCCAGTAACGGCTCAGGTAACGCACCCGTACCGGCAGGGTCTGGTCGAGGTTGGCCAGGGCAATGTCGGTATCGTCGATGCGGAATGCCCCAGAGATGCTCAGCGAGCGAATCGACGCGGCACAGCGCAGCACGCCAGGCCGGTAACGCCCCAGTTCCTCGATGAAGTCAGCCAGGCGCCAATCGTTGACGCTCAGCATGCCGTGTTGCCAGGCAGTCGAGTCGGCGGGCAGGCGCTCTGTGGGGCTGATGTGGTCCCCGTCGAAGCTGGCCTGTTGCCCCGCGTGCAATGGCAGCAGGCGCTCAAGGTGGTGCTGGGGGCGCACCTCGACGGCAGCCTGCAGCACGCCGACGCGGGTTTGCCTTGGCAGTTTGCGTACGCTGAACTCAGCTTCCCGGGCGTGGATGCTGCCGTCATCGGTGTGCACGATGAAAGGCCGCTGCCGAGGGTCGTGGGTGGCCTTGAGCAGCATCTCGCCGCTGTATAGCCTGATCGTTCGCAGTTTCTGGTCAAGGCGAACGTCGAGCGCGGTGTCCACGTTCAATTCCAGTTGCGAGCCGTCTTCCAATTGCAGCGAACGCCGTTCGCCCGTTGCGGTGCGCTGCTGGGCGAGCAGGGCGCGACCAGGCACCTGATCGACGGCCAGCCAGCTGCCGCCGCCCAGGGTCAGCAGCAGGCCCAGCACTTTCAGCACGTCGCGGCGCTGCGCCTGGGCGGCACCGAGGCCATTGAGCGCTGCCTGCGCCGGCATCAGTGCCCACTGTTGCTGAAGCTTCTCTACCCGCGCCCAGGCGGCGGTGTGCGCTGGGCTGGCCTCCAGCCATTGGCGCCAGGCGTGGGTGCGCGCCACGTCGGCGGTACCGTCGTTGAGTTGCACATACCAGGTGGCGGCGGCTTCGAGGGTCTTGAGCTCCAAGGGTCAGTCCTCGACCAGCAGCAGGCAGCGGGTCATGGCGCGGATCAGGTGGTTTTTCACCGTGGTCACCGACACCTCGAAACGTTGCGCCGCAGCCGCATAGGTCAGCCCTTCCAGTTGTACCGCAAGGAAGATATCGCGGGTGCGCGCCCCCAGTTCATCGAGCAGGCTGTCGATCGCGACCAGCATTTCGATGATGGACAGGCGGGTTTCCGGTGATACTTCGACGGGCTCCGGGCGCAATGCCAGCGCTTGCAGGTAGGCCTGCTCGATGGCGCGGCGGCGTACCTTGTCGATCAGCAGCGAGCGGGCGATGGCGCTGAGGTAGCTGCGCGGTTCACGGATCGGCAGTTGGCTGCGCGCCGTCATCACGCGCAGGAAAGTATCGTGGGCCAGGTCGGACGCATCGGCGGCGTTGCCAAGGCGCATGCGCAGCCAATGCTTCAGCCAGCCGCTGTTTTCGCTGTACAGCCGGTGAATAGCCGCGTCATCGAGCGCCGACATAGAGATCAATCCATAATCTAACTGGGAATTGTTCGCATTGTTGCGGCGCAGGCCGGCAATTGCAAGTGCTCTCAGCGGGTTACTTTCAAGGCTAGCGGGTTGGCGACGTTTTTCGGCGCACCTTCGGAAAATGCCAGCACATTGTCGAAAGCATCGCCGAAGTACAGCTCGTAGCCGTTCTTTTCCACATAGCCAAGGTGCGGCGTGCTCAGAATCCGTGGGTGAGTGAGCAGGGGGTGGTTCGGTTCGAGTATCGGCTCCTGTTCGAACACATCCACCGCAGCGAAGCCCGGCCTGCCGGCGTCGAGCGCCTGCAGCAGGGCCTCGGGGGCAATCAGCTCGGCGCGGCTGACGTTCACCAGCAAGGCATCAGGTTTCATCCGCGACAGGTCGTTCAAGGTTACGCGATGGCGCGTTGTTTCTGACAGCCGCAGGTTCAGGCTGACGATATCTGCCTCGGCAAAAAATGCTTCGCGCGATGTTGCGGCCCGGTGCCCGTCCGCTTCGGCCGCCGCCCGACTGTCTTCGCTGCCCCACACCAGCACGGGCATGTCGAACGCCTGGGCATAACGCGCTAGGCGCTGGCCAATCTTGCCGTAGCCCCAGATCCCCAGCAGCTGGCCAGCCACTGCCTGGCCCAGGTTGACCTGCCACTGGCCTTGCTTGAACGCTTCGATCGCCGGCACCAGCTGGCGTCGGGCGTTGAGCATCAGCGTCCAGGCAAGCTCCGCCGGTGCCACTGGTGAGCCGCGGCCCTCGGTGACCACGATGCCACGCGCCGTGCAGGCTTCAAGGTCCAGATGGCCGGCGACCTTGCCGGTCTGGCTGATCAGCTTGAGGTTGGGCAGCCGGTCGAGCAGGGCGGCATCGATGCGCGTGCGCTCACGGGTGAGAACCAGAGCGTCGGCCATGGCGAAGCGCGCGGCCAGTTCGTCCAGCGAGGCGGGTTGCTTGTCGTGGAACACGCTCACATCGTGCCCGGCCAGGCGCTTGAAGCAGTCGAGTGAGCGGATTACATTCTGGTAGTCATCGGGAATGGCAATGCGCATCATGTTCGGTCCTGAAGGTGAGTTGCCCCTAAGCATAACGCGCGTTCTGAGCGGCGGTGTCAGGCTGAAGTCACTGGCCAGCCTTGGTGATGCTCCACCAGAAAATCCACAAACACCCGCACCCGCGCCGGCATGGCCGGCCCGCCGACGAACACCGCATGCAGCGGCTCGCGGTCGCCCGGGTTGTAGTCCTCCAGCAGCGCCACCAGCTGCCCGTTTTTCAGCTCATCGGCCACGGTAAAGGTCCCTATCCGTGCAATTCCCGCCCCCAGCCTGGCCAGTTGCGCCAGTGCCTCTCCACTGCTGCACTCGATATTCCCCGTTACCTTGAGTGAAAAATCCTCCCCCGCCCGGCGAAACGGCCAGTCCGGTGCTGCCCGCCGGAAGTTGAAGCGCAGGCAGTTGTGCTGCGCCAGATCCTCCGGCACCTGCGGCGTACCACAGCGTGCAAGGTATTCGGGCGAGGCCACCACCACCTGGCCGGTATGGCCGATGCAGCGCGCGCTCAGCGAGCTGTCCGGCAACAGGCCAAAGCGCAGCGCCACATCGGCCTGGCCACCATGGATATCGGCGATTTCGTCGCTCAGCGTCAGGTCGACCAGCACCTGCGGATACCGCGCGCTGAACGCCGTTAGCAACGGCACCACCGTCAACCGCCCATGCCCGAGCGCTGCACTGACCCGCAACCGACCGCGCGGTACGCCCTGATCGGTGATCGCCTCTTCCACTTCCAGCATGTCGGCCAAGATGCGCCGCGCCCCGCGCAGGTAAGCCTCGCCCTCGGTGGTGAGGTTGATTGCACGGGTGGTGCGCAGCAACAGGCGTGTGCCCAGGCGCTGTTCGGCGCGGGCGATGATGCGGCTCACCGCCGAGGGCGTCAGGCCCAGTTCGCGCGCAGCGGCAGACAGGCTGCCGGCATCCACCACCCTGGCAAACACCTCCATTTCCCCGGATCGCCCGTTGTAGTCCATCTGTGCCTCCAGCGCAAAGGTGGTTGCCGTAAAACCGGTCTAGTGGGTTTGAAAGCTTGATCGTAGCATTCTCGTCATAGATAAGGAGCCTTGTATGCGTATCAATCCCCCTCTCGTGGCACTCGCCATCGGCGCCTTCGGCATCGGTGTCACCGAGTTCGCCCCCATGGGCATGCTGCCCGGTATCGCCGCCGACCTCGGCGTGTCGATCCCGGCGGCAGGCCTGCTGGTCAGTGCCTACGCGCTAGGCGTGCTGATCGGTGCCCCACTGATGACCCTGGCCACCGGCAGAGTCCCGCGGCGTTACCTGCTGATCGGGCTGATGGCCATCTTTACCCTGGGCAACTTGTTGTCGGCCCTGGCCACCGATTATCAGAGCCTGCTCATTGCACGGGTGGTGACCTCGCTGAACCATGGCGCGTTCTTTGGCGTCGGCTCGGTGGTGGCGGCCAGCGTGGTACCGCCCGAGAAGCGGGCAGGGGCGGTGGCCGCCATGTTCATGGGCCTCACCTTGGCCACCATTGGCGGAGTGCCGCTGGCCACCTGGTTCGGTGAGCTGCTTGGCTGGCGCACGGCGTTCTGGGGCATCGCCGGCCTGGGCCTGGTGGCGATGGCTTCGCTGTGGTTCGCGCTGCCTGATATGCCGCTGCCGAAAAGCGCCGGGTTGATGGCCGAGATTCGCGTGCTGGGGCGTGGGCCAGTGCTGGCGGCGTTGACGCTGACCGTGGTCGGCTCCAGCGCGATGTTCACCGTGTTCACCTACATTGCGCCGATCCTGCACGCCCAGGCACAGGCGTCGACGACCTTCATCACGGCCATGCTGGTGCTGTTCGGCATCGGTTTGACCTTGGGTAACATGTGGGGTGGCAAGGCGGCGGACCGCTCGATCGAGCGGACCTTGATGGTGTCGCTGGCGGTACTGATTGCCGTGCTGCTGTTGTTCCCGGCCACGTTGGGCTGGTCGCTGCCGACCGCGGTGGCGATTCTGGTGTGGGGTATCGCCAGCTTCGCCCTGGTACCGCCGCTGCAGATGCGCGTGATGGAAGCCGCCAAGGACGCGCCAAACCTGGCGTCGGCGGTGAACATCGGTGCGTTCAACCTGGGCAACGCGATCGGTGCGGCGTTGGGGGGGGCGGTGATCAATGCGGGGCTGGGGTATCCGGCGGTGTCGTATGCCGGGGCAGGGATGGCGGTGCTGGGGCTGGTGCTGACCATCGCCTGGCGGGCGCGGCCAGTGGTGCCGGTGCAGCACACGGCGGTATAACTGACAGTGGGCTGCAAGGCAGCCCGTTTCTGTAGACTTGCCCAGCCCCGCGATAAGGAAATCACCATGCATCCCTCTCCGGCCGACATCGAAGCCCTGCTGTCATACCAACCCCAGCTCTACCCCAATGGCGTGGCGATCAAGACTTACACCCTCCAGCAAGGCAGCCGTTGGCCCGACTATGAAACAGTGGTCAGTGCCTTTTATGAAGAGGCCGGAAAGGACTGCTGGACCGACATCAACTACCGGCCTGTCGCCGACCACCTGCTCAGCGCCCCCGACACCATCGCCCAGGCCACCTTGCCCCAACTGCAGAGCCTGCTGACCTACTGCGTGCGTGGTGAACGCTTCTGTGACGGCCATTGGGCGGCAATGATCGAAAAGGGCCACGTGCTGCACATCCTCACCCGTTTGGCCGCGTTTGCCTGAGCGCACACAAATGGCTTGGCTCGACGCCTTGGCGTAAATTAGAATCGGTCGCATTTACGCCTTTCCAGAGCCTCCCATGATCGACATCGCGCCGCCCCCGGAGCCCAGCCTGCCTACCCTCTACCGCGAACACCGCGGCTGGCTGGAAGCCTGGCTGCGCCGGCGCCTGGGCAACGCCTGGGATGCCGCTGACCTCAGCCAGGACACCTTCCTGCGCGTGCTTGCCAGCGCCCAGCCGCTGGCGGACATTCGCGAACCGCGTGCTTACCTGCTGACCGTGGGCAAGCGCCTGCTGAGCAACTTCCATCAGCGCCGCAACCTCGAACAGGCCTACATCGACGCGCTGGCACAACTGCCCGAACAGAGCCTGCCATCCCTCGAGCAGCGTTGGATCCTGCTGGAAACCCTACAAGCCCTGGATGAGTTGCTCGAGGGCCTCAAAGCGCCCGTGCGCAGGGCCTTTCTCTGGAGCCAACTGGAGGGCCTGGGCTACGCCGAAATCGCCGTGCGTCTCAATATTTCCGAGCGCACGGTCAAACGCTACATGGCCCAAGCATACGAGCACTGTCTGTTGGCGGAGTTGTAATGGCCGCGCATTGCGCCGAAGCCCGCGAAGTGGTGCGCGCCGCCGCCCGCTGGCTGGCACTGCTCGAGTCTGGCGAGGCGAGCCAGGCCGACCTCCAGCGCCTGGCGCGCTGGCGCGCCAGCGATGGCCTGCACGAGAGCGCCTGGCAAAAGGCCCAGCTGCTGCGCCAACGGTTCTCGCAATTGCCCGCTGAACTGGCCATGGCCACCCTTGACCGCCCGGAAGCTAGTCGACGGGCGTTGCTCAAGCAAGCCCTGGGCATCGCCGCACTGATGCCGACGGCCTGGTTGTTAAGCCGTCAGTTGCCGTTGGAAGCCTGGACCGCCGATGTGCACACTGCCGTTGGCGAACGCAGGCAGCTGACCTTGAGCGACGGCACCACGTTGCAGCTGAACACCGACAGTGCCGTCAACATCAACCTCAAGGCGGGGCGCATCAGGCTCGTGCGCGGGGAGGTGGCGGTCAACGTACCCGAAGCAGTCAACCTGAGCCTTCAAGTACCGTTTGGCCAGGTCGGTATCAGCGGTGCCGAGGTCTGCGTGCGCCTGTTCGATAAGGCTTGCCGCGTGCTGGTCTCCCGCGGGGTTGCGACCTTGCAGCCGTTGCGCGGCACTGCCATCACCCTGCAGGCCGGCCACCAGGCCAGCCTGCAGGCAACCGGCCTGGGGCCGATCTCGGCCGTTGACGACCTGCTGCTGGGTTGGCGCGACGGCATGTTGCGCCTGGACGACCGGCCTTTGGGCGACCTGCTGCACGAACTGCGCAGGTACCGCGCCGGCCTGCTGCGTTGGGCGCCGGAGCTGGAACGCCTGCGGGTCACCGGCACCTTTCGCCTCGACGACACCGACCGAGTGCTGGCGCTGCTCGCCGCCAGCCTGCCCCTGGTTGTGCATGCCCGCACCCGTTACTGGGTGACGCTGGCCCCGCGAGAAAATCGTGCCTGAGGCTGTCCCCTTTTTTTCCCTCGCCGGTCATTACCGGTAAGAGAACGCAAAGGGAGCCTGTTTCAATGCCAGCCGTAACGCCATACCGCCTCATTCCGCTGGGGTTCGCCATGAGCCTGTTGCTGAACGTGCCTGCCTGGGCCGACGAGCCCGCCCGCCGCAGCTACCAAGTGCCTGCCGGCAACCTGGGCGCCGCGCTGACCCGCTTCGCCGACCAAGCCGGCATCAGCCTGTCGCTCGACCCTGGGCTGGTCAGTGGCCGCCAGAGCGGCGGCCTGTCCGGCAGCTACAGCGTCGACGAAGGCTTCCTGCAACTGCTGCGCGGCAGCGGCCTGCGTTTGCAGCCGGTGGGCGAGGGCGCCTTCACCCTGGTGCCCGCACCCCAGGGCGCCGATGCCCTGGAGATCGCCCCCACCACCATCGTCGGCGGCCAGGCTGCGCCCAGCGACGGCCAGCCTTATGCTGGCGGCCAGGTCGCGCGCAAGGGCTCGCAAGGCCTGCTCGGCTCGCGGGACTTCATGGAAACACCGTTCAGCATCACTACCTATACCAGCGACCTGGTGAAAAACCAGCAGGCCCGCACTCTGGGCGACCTGGTGGCCAGCGACCCGTCGGTGCGTGCCACCAACCCGGCAGGCGGGCGTTTCGAGCAGTTCACCATTCGCGGCTTTAGCCTGTTCAACAGCGATGTGTCTTACAACGGCCTGTACGGCATCTTGCCGACCTATTCCATCGACATGGAAATGGCCGACCGTGTCGATATCATCAAGGGCCCCAGCCAGCTGATCAACGGCATCTCGCCGCGGGGCAGTGTCGGCGGCGGCATCAACGTGGTGCCCAAGCGCGCCGGCGACAAGCCGATCACCGAGTTCACCGGCAGCTACGCCTCGGGCAGCCAGGCCGGTGGCGCAGTGGATGTCGGCCGCCGCTTCGGCGAAGGCGAGCAATTCGGCCTGCGTTTCAATGGCGTGAAGCAATCCGGCGACACCGAATGGGACCACCAGAGCGTCGACCGCGAAATGGCCGTGCTCGGCCTGGACTTTCGTGGCGAGCGCCTGCGCCTGTCGGCCGACTTCGGCCACACCGAGCGCGACACCGACGCCCCGCAGGAGCGCGTACTGGTCGGCGCCAATGCCCAGGTGCCGAGTGCCAACCACGTGCGCCACAACTATGCCCAGGCCTGGAGCAAAGCGCGTACCGAAGACACCTTCGGCGCGCTGAATGCCGAGTACGACATCAGCGATTCGCTCATGGCCTATGGCGCGGTCGGCGCGCGCAAGAGCAACCATGACTTCCTTCGCCACAACGTGTCGATCATCAACGACGCCGGTGACTTCACCGTACAGCCGCGCGACTTCACCCGCGACGAGTCGGTGCGCACCGCCATGGCCGGGCTGCGCAGCTGGTTCCACACCGGTCCCGTCAGCCACGAACTCAACCTCGCCGCCAGCTACTTCTACATGGACTTCACCAACGGCGGCGCGCGCTATGCATCGGCGCCAAGCAACCTGTACAACCCTGTCGCCACGCCAACGCCCAGCACGCCGACCCGCACCGACGCCGAGGTGTACACCGAGAACCGCTTTTCCGGCGTCGCCCTTGCCGACACCCTGGGCTTTTTCGACGATCGCCTGCTGCTGACCCTCGGCGCCCGCTGGCAACGGGTCCAGGTCGATGACTGGAGCGATGGCGTGAAGGGTGACACCGCCTATGACGAGGAAAAGGTCTCGCCCTCGGGCGGTGTGCTGCTCAAGGTCACCGACCAGCTGTCGCTGTACGCCAACTATATGGAAGGCCTGAGCCAAGGCAAGATCGCGCCGTCGACCTCGATCAACGAAGACCAGATCTTCCCACCGTTCACCAGCCGTCAGGTCGAGGTCGGCGCCAAGTACGACTTCGGTCGCGTCGCGGTCACCGCCAGCGCCTTCCGCATCCGCCAACCGGCCTACGAGACCAACGCCACTTCACGGGTGTTCGGCCTCAATGGCAAACGCGACAATCGTGGCATTGAACTCAGCGTGTTCGGCGAGCCACTCGACGGCGTGCGGGTACTGGGCGGAGTGATGTACATCGACAGCGAACTGACTGACACCGTGAATGGCACCTTCGACGGCAACCGCGCCCCGGCGACACCCGAATACAACGTCAATCTCGGCGCGGAATGGGATGTGCCCGGGGTGAGCGGGCTGACGCTGACGGCGCGGGGTATTCATTCCAGCTCGCAGTACCTGGATCAGGACAACAGCAAGCAGATCGATGGCTGGGAGCGTTTCGACCTAGGCGCGCGCTATGCCTTCCAGGTCGACACCACCGAGGTTACCTTGCGCGCCAGTGTCGAGAACGTGATGGACGAGCGCTACTGGGCATCGGCGGGAGCGTCGGATGACAGCGAGCCAGGGCTCACCCTCTCCACGCCGCGCACTTACCTGCTATCCGCTACCCTCGGGTTCTGACCTGTGGGAGCGGGCTGCTCAAGGCAGGCCGTTGCGCCCGTGGGCGAGGTAGCCAGGGCGCTGACTGAGGCGCTTGTAATAGGCACTCACGGCGGGCAGTTCAGGGTGTGCCAGCGGCGTGGAAAACCAGCGCTGCACCGACAGGCCGATGGGGATGTCGGCCAGGGTGAAGTGCTCGCCGGCAACGAAGGCGCCAGTGTTGGCCAGCTGCTGTTCGAGGATGCCCATGTATCGGGCCCATTCGGCACAGCCGGCGGCCAAGGCCTTGGCATCCTGGTGCGCGGGCGACTGGCGCACCAGTGACATGAACGGGTAGCTCCAGGCGCGGTTCAGGTCCGAGGCCTGCCAGTCTATCCACTGATCGACACGGGCCCGTGCCTGCGCTTCGGTGGGGTAAAGGACCGCATCGCCGTAACGGTTTGCCAGGTAGCGGATGATGCTGTTGGATTCCCACAGCGTGAAGTCGCCGTCCTGGATCACCGGGACCATGGCGTTGGGGTTGAGCGCGAGGAACTCGGGCGCGCCAGTGGGCTGAAAACCGCTGCCCCAATCCTCGCGGGCGAAAGGGATGTTGAATTCGGCGCAGGCCCACAGCACCTTGCGCACGTTGATCGAAGAGGCTCTGCCGAGTATCCGTAACATGCCGTCATCCTTGATGGAGGGAGCGCTGATCGTCGATCAGCCGGCGCCCTGCGGTCAAGCGGGGTGAAGGCATCACCAGCACCCCGGCCTCACGCAGCCAAGTGCAGGAGGGCCTTGACGGCATACCTTGGAACTCGGCGCTGCGGCGGCATAGCGGGTGTGACGAAGGTTCATGGTTCAGGCGCTCATGGCAGACATTCGCCCCCGGTTCTGGCAAGGTGGAACGCCGATCAAACCAGGCTTGCATTGCCCCATGGATGCCTTCTACCTCATCGCCCTCGGCGCCATCGTCGCCGGTTTCGTTCAAGGCCTTTCCGGCTTTGCCTTCGGCATGGTCGCCATGTCGTTCTGGGCCTGGGGCCTGGAACCGCGGCTGGCGGCGTCGCTGACCGTGTTTGGCAGCCTGACCGGGCAGCTCATCGCCGTGTTCAGCGTACGCCGCGGTTTCAGCTGGTCACTGCTGTGGCCGTTCGTGCTCGGTGGCCTGGCCGGCATCCCGCTGGGCGTGTGGGTGTTGCCTTACCTGGACATGCTCTGGTTCAAGGCGGTGTTCGGCACGCTGCTGGTGCTGTGGTGCCCGCTGATGCTGGTGGCGCCACGCCTGCCACGGCTGCCGGGCAACCGCCTGGCCGATGGCGCGGTGGGCCTGGTGGGCGGGGCGTTGGGCGGGATCGGTGGCTTTACCGGCACAGTGCCTACACTGTGGTGTACCTTGCGTGGCTTCGAGCGCGATACCCAGCGGGCGGTGATTCAGAACTTCAACCTGTCGATGCTGCTGGTGACCCTGCTCACCTATCTCGGTACCGGGGTGGTGACCCGCGACATGCTGCCGGCGTTCGGCGTGGTGCTGCTGGCCATGGCGCTGCCGGCGCTGCTGGGCACGCGGGTATACCTGGGCATCAGCGAACTGGCGTTTCGCCGCGTGGTACTGGGTTTGCTGACGGCCTCCGGGGTGGCCATGCTGATGGCGTCGTTACCGGCCTTGTTGAGCCGTTGAGCGCTTGCCTGGCGGCGCTGATCTTGGCACCCTTTGCGCCGCATCGATCTTGCGCACCGTAACAGAAGGAACCGCACCGTTGAGTTGGGACAAAGTCGGCAAACTCCTGGTCGCCATGTTGCTTGGCCTGATGGTCATGCTGGTGACTTATGTGCTGTTCAAGGACCAGCCACGGCTCGAGGCGACGCTGACTTACGCCTACCTTACCTATCCCAGCCAGTTCAGCGAGCGTATCAGCAAGGCCAACGAGCAGCTCAAGTACGAGCAGTTGCAGCCGCGCATCAACACCATCAGTGACGGTGCGTTGAACCCGTACCAGGTCGACAAGCTGATCGAACTGGCCCAGGCGCCCTATGCGCAGCTGTTCGCCAAACCTTTCGAAGCCGGGTTGGTGGACCACCGCACCGGTTTGCTCATCGACCTGCACAACCGTGGCGACAGCGATGTGCGTGAGGTGAAGATCCGCCTGCCGGCCAAGGGTCTGGTACAGGTACGTGATGCGACGGGCAATGACACGCTGTACGAGGCGGCGACGGCTCAGGTGGAAATACCGGCCATCGAACAGGGCAGGGAGTGCAGGGTGTGGGTCTACTTCGATGCCGACTATTCACAGATTCGCCAGGGCGGTATCAGTGTCAGTTTTGCCGGTGGCCAGGCGGACATGCGGGTCTCCCGCGAGTTCACCGGGTTCCCGGCGCTGGTGGCGCGCTACAGCCAAGAGCTGGTGGGGTTGCTGGGCGTGTTGCTGCTTGGGCTGGTGGGGATGGGGTACGCCTGCCTGGCTCGGCGGCGTACCCTCGCCTGATGACTCAGGCCGGCACCATGGCAAAGCCTACGCCAAAGCGGTTCCAGGCATTGATGGTGGCGATGGCCAACGTCAGATTGGCCACCTCGGCCGGCTCGAAGTGCAGCTGCAACGCTTCATATTCCGCTTGCGGAGCGCCTCGCTCGGGCAGCCGGGTCAGGCATTCCACCCACGCCAGCGCGGCACGTTCCCGCGGGGTGAAGTAGTTCGTCTCCTGCCAGACAGTCAGGGTCTGCAGGCGCGCCTCGGTTTCGCCGGCCTTGCGCGCATCGTTGGCATGCATGTTCACGCAATAGGCGCAGCCGTTGATCTGCGAAGCCCGCAGACGTACCAGCTCCAGCAGTGAGTTTTCCAGGCCGCTCTTGGCCAGGGCTTGTTCCAGGCCGACCATGGCCTTGTAGGCTTCCGGCGAGTGTTTGGCCCATTCGATACGGTTGTGCATGGCGTGCTCCAGGGAATGCGTTGTGGGTATGGCGCTACTTTAGCGCCGGCCCTGCGCCGCCCCGATAGCCAATCGCGCACTTTGCCGGGAGGCCAATCGGGCCATTAAGGGGGCCACTGACCTGCATCCAATCTCTTCATTTCTACCCTGACTGCCTGGCCAGGATAATGGCCGGGTCTTGCTTGGGAGTATCGATTCGATGAGAGGGGCGTTGAACCTGTTGCTGGTGATCTTGCTGGCATTGAACTTGAGGCCGATCCTCACCAGTATCGGCCCGTTGCTCGAGCCGATGCGCGCCAGCACCGGGCTGGGTTACCAGCAGGCGGCACTGCTGACCGCGTTGCCGGTGTTGTGCATGGGCCTGGTGCCGTTGTTGCAGCCTTGGTTGAGGCGCTGGATCAGCGAGCACGGCGGGATGCTCGGTGGCCTTGCCGCCATTGCCCTGGCCTGTCTGTGGCGGTTGCAGCTAGACAGCGCCTGGGCGCTGATTGCCAGTGCGGTGCTGGCCGGGTTGGGCGTGGCGGTTGTGCAGGGCATGATGCCGGGCCTGGTCAATCGCTGGTTCCCCAGCCGCCTGGCCGCGACCATGGGCCTGTACTCGGCGGCACTGATGAGTGGCGGGGGCCTGGCGGCGGTGCTCGGCCCGCATATCAGCGGGCACTTCGGCCACTGGCAGGCCGGGCTTGGCGTGTGGGCAATTCCGGCGCTGCTGGCGGTGCTGGCCTGGGCCGCGCTGCGCCCTCGAAACAGCGCGCCCAAGCTTGCCGGTGCCACCGGCGGGCACTGGTTCGGCACGCGCCGGGCCTGGTTGCTGGCGCTGTATTTCGGCCTGATCAACGGCGGCTATACCAGCATGGTCGCGTGGCTGCCCGCCTACCACCTGGAACACGGTGGCACCGCGCAAGGCGGTGGCGACCTGGTCGGTCTGATGACCGTCTTTCAAGTCTGTGGCGCCCTGGGTCTACCGCTGCTGCTGCGCGGTCTTGCCGATCGTCGCCCGGGCCTTTGGCTGGCGCTGTCGATCCAGCTGGCGGGCTTTCTTGGCTTGCTGCTGGCGCCGACGCTGGCCATGGGCGTGTGGGTCGCGATGATCGGTTTTGGCCTGGGCGCCTGCTTCAGCCTGAGCCTGACCTTGACCCTGGAGCACCTCAAGACGCCTGCCGAAGCCGGCAGCCTGGCGGCTTTCGTGCAGGGCATCGGCTTCATCATCACGGGGATCATCCCGTACATCACCGGGTGGTTGCGCGATGTCAGCGGTGACTTCCAGGCATCCTGGACGCTGCTCACCGTCACCGTGCTGGCGATGCTGCTGGTGACCGCCTGTTTCGCCCCGCGCGGCTATGCCGCAGCCATTGCCCGGCCGAAGCAGGGCGACCAGCCGGCGCTGGTCAACTGAGGCGTTGCAGGGTATCGCGGACCCGGTCCAGCGCCGGGTCGATGTCCAGCAGCTCGATAGCGCCGAAGCCCAGCAGCAACCCTTGGCGCACGGGGGCTTCGTTGAAGAACGGCGCCAGCGAGTAGAGGCCGACCTCCACCTTGCGGGCGAGGTTGGCCAGCAGCTCGATATCCACGCCTGGTTGCGCCAAGGCGCTCAGGTGGAATCCGGCGCTGGCGGGCACGGCGCTGAACCAGGGCGCGAGGTCGCCGTCCAGCCGCGCCAGGATGCGCTCGCGGCGGCCGCTGTAGATGTCGTGGCAGCGGCGGATGTGCTTGTTCAGGTGGCCTTCGCCAATGAACCGCGCCAGCGCCCACTGCAGCAAGGTCGGGCTGTGCCAGTCGCTCAGGTGCTTGGCCACGCAAGCGGCGCTGAGCACCGCCGGTGGCAGCACCGCGTAACCCAGGCGCAGTTCAGGCAGCAGCGTCTTGGAGAAGGTCCCGACATAGGCCACCAGCCCTTGCCGGTCGAGGCGTTGCAGCGCATCGGCGGCCGGGCCCTGGTAGCGGAACTCGCAGTCGTAGTCGTCCTCGATGATCAACGCGCCAAGCTCGGCGGCCCGTGCCAGCAGGGCATGGCGGCGGGCTTCGCTCATCGGCATGCCGAGGGGAAACTGGTGCGAAGGCGTCACATAGATCAGCCGGGTGCCTTCGGCGATGTGCGCAACGCACATGCCCTCATCGTCCACCGGCACTGCCTGCAGCTTTGCCCCCAGGGCCAGGAAAAGCTGGCGTGCCGGTGGGTAGCCGGGGTCTTCCATGGCCACCTGGCAGCCGGGCTCGACCAGCACCCGGGCAATCAGGTCCAGGGCCTGTTGGGCACCGTTGCACACCAGGACGTCTGCCGCACTGCAATGCACGCCGCGGGCGTAGGCAATGTGGTGGGCAATGGCCTCGCGCAATTCGGGCAGGCCTTGGGCGGCAAACTGCCGCTCGGGGTGCCGCTGGCTGCGGCGCAGGGCGTAGTTCAGGCAGCTGCGCCACTGGTCGAAGGGGAACTGCGCCTTGCTCGAAGCGCCGCCGACGAAGTCGTAGCGCGAGGGGGCTTCCTGGGTGCGCCGGGCGAGCACCGTGGCGCGCTGCTGCCAGCGCTGCAGCGAGGCGGCAGCGGCCAGGGGCACGGTTTGCGATTCACCGCTGCGCAGCGGTTGGCGCGGGGTGATGAAGGTGCCACGGCCGACCACGCCGCTGAGCAGGTTGTCGTAGGTCAGCCGTGAATAGGCTTCGGCCACAGTCTTGCGCGACACGCCCAACTGCTCGGCCAGCAGCCGGGTCGGCGGCAGCTGCGTGCCGGCGGCTAGGTGGCCGCTGTCGATGCCGGCGCGCAGCTGCTGATAGAGCTGGTCGGCCAGGCCTTTGCGGCCGTCCAGGCGAATGTGCAGTTCCATGATCACAGTCCGAAACACAGGAGTGCTGAGGATAGCGGATCAGAACCGCGCGGTGCTTATCGTGATGTAGCCCTTGAGTGCCAGGTCGATGCGGATGACCGTTTCATCCACGGCGGCCTTGCGCTTCTGCTTGATGCACACGCCCTTGACGCCGATGGCGCGCATGCGGTGGTGGATGGCTCGCCCGCAAGGATCGAAGAAGATTTCGCTGGCCAGCAGTTCAATGCGCTCGATCAGTTGCCGGGTGTGCTCGTCGGTGGCACAGAAAAACAGCACACCGGAGAGGTGCGGGTCGTTATCCGGATTGCTGACGTCATGGGCCAGCAGTTCGCGCAGGGTACTGCGCAGTTCGGCGTGGGTGCGGGAATCTGGGTACATGCGCAGTCTCCTCTGGGTCGCAGGTTTCGATCTTGTTTTCACTGGCCTAGGGCGACAAGCAAGGCGATTCTGAAACAGCTGTAGGAATTTTCGTAAGCCATGAGGAGGGTGCTTGCGCTGCGTCGATGCGGCACAATCTTTCCTCTGATATGCGTCTGACCGAGGACATCGATGAACAACCACTTCCAAGCCGTCGACCTGCAAAAGGCCTACCGCCTGCTCAACCATGGGCCGACCGTGCTGGTGTCGGCCAGCCATGGTGGCGTGGACAACGTCATGGCGGCCGCCTGGGCCTGTGCGCTGGACTTCGACCCGCCCAAGGTCACCGTGGTACTGGACAAGATCACCCGCACCCGGCAGCTGGTCGAGGGCAGTGGCTGGTTCGTGATCCAGGTGCCGACGGCCGCACAGGCGCACTTGACCCATCAGGTGGGTACCCGCAGCCTGTTCGACCAGCCGGACAAGCTGGCCAGCATCGGCGTGGAGCTGGCACGGGTGGAGGGTTATGCGGCGCCGCTGGTTCAGGGCTGCTCGGCCTGGCTGATGTGCCGGGTGATCGACGAGCCGCACAACCAGAGCACCTATGACCTGTTCATGGGTGAAGTGGTGGCGGCGTGGGCGGATGACCGGGTGTTCCGCGAGGGGCATTGGGCTTATGAAGATGCCGACCCGCAGTGGCGCAGCCTGCACTACGTGGCGGGTGGGCATTTCTATGCGATTGGTGAGCCGGTGGTGGTCGACCTGCAGGGTTGAAGATTTATGTCCCGCGAAAGGGCCGCATAGCGGCCCTCTGCCGAGTTACTGTTGAACCTCCTGCTTGAATCTCAGGCGCCATCCATGCAGCAACGGCTCGGTATATCCGCTGGGCTGTTCACGGCCTTTGAACACCAGCTCTCGCGCCGCGCGGAACGCATGCGAGCCGGCAAGGTTGGCAGCCATCGGCCGGTACGCCGGGTCCCCGGCATTCTGCTGGTCCACCACCTTGGCCATGCGCTGCAAGGTCGCCTCGACCTGATCACTGCCGACCACCCCATGGTGCAGCCAGTTGGCAATGTGCTGGGCCGAGATGCGCAAGGTGGCGCGGTCCTCCATCAGCCCCACGTCATGGATGTCCGGCACCTTCGAGCAACCCACCCCTTGCTCGACCCAGCGCACCACGTAACCCAGGATGCCCTGGCAGTTGTTGTCCAGCTCGGCCTGGATATCGGCTGCACGCCAGGGCCGGTCCGGGCTGACCGGAATGCTCAGCAGGTCGTGCAGCAGTTGTTCGCGCTCGGCGCTCAGGTCGACCTTCTCCAGCGCTGCCTGCACCGCTGGCACGTCCACCTGGTGATAATGCAGCGCATGCAAGGTCGCGGCAGTAGGCGAGGGCACCCAAGCGGTATTGGCGCCGGCACGGGGCTGGGCGATCTTCTGTTCGAGCATGGCCGCCATCAGGTCGGGCATGGCCCACATGCCCTTGCCGATCTGCGCCTTGCCCCGCAAGCCGCAGGCCAGGCCCACCAGCACGTTGCTGCGTTCGTAGGCCTGGATCCAGGCGCTGCCTTTCATGTCACCCTTGCGCAGCATGGCGCCGGCCTCCATGGCGCTGTGCATCTCGTCACCGGTGCGGTCGAGGAAGCCGGTGTTGATGAACACCACCCGCGCTGCCGCGCTGGCGATGCAGGCCGCCAGGTTGACGCTGGTACGCCGCTCTTCGTCCATGATGCCCATCTTCAAGGTGTGCCGGGGCAGGCCCAGCAGGTCCTCGACACGGCCGAACAGCTGGTCGGCGAAGGCGACTTCGGCCGGGCCGTGCATCTTTGGCTTGACGATGTACAGGCTGCCCTCACGGGAGTTGCCACGGCGCTTGAGGTCGTGCAGGCCGATCAGGCTGGTGACTACTGCGTCGAGGATGCCTTCGGGGATCTCCCGGCCCTCGCGGTCGTGGATCGCCGGGTTGGTCATCAAGTGGCCAACGTTGCGGATGAACAGCAGCGAGCGGCCGGGCAGGGTCAGTGGCTGGCCATCCGCGCCTTGGTATTCGCGGTCCTTGGCCAGCGCACGGGTGAAGGTCTTGCCAGCCTTGCTGACCTGTTCGCTGAGGTCGCCTTTCATCAGGCCCAGCCAGTTGCGATAGACGTTGACCTTGTCCTCGGCATCCACGGCTGCCACCGAGTCTTCGCAGTCGATGATGGTGGTCAGCGCGGCTTCGACGAGTATGTCCTTGACCCCGGCGTGGTCGGCCTTGCCGATGGTGCTGGCCGGGTCGATCTGGATTTCGAAGTGCAGGCGATGGTGCAGCAGCAGGATGGCCGTCGGCTGGCCGGGGTCGCCTTGATAGCCGCGCAGTTGCGCAGGCGCCGTGAGGCCGACCTGGCGACCATCGCTCAACGTCACCCGCAATTTGCCCTGATTGATCGCGTAGGCCTGGGCGTCTGCGTGAGAAGCGCCTGCAAGCGGCGCGCAGCGGTCGAGAAAGTCGCGACCGAAGGCGATCACCCGGGCGCCGCGCAGCGGGTTGTAGCCTTGGCCGCGCTCGGCGCCGTCGCTGTCCGGGATGGCGTCGGTGCCGTACAGCGCGTCATACAGCGAGCCCCAGCGGGCGTTGGCGGCGTTCAGGGCGTAGCGGGCATTGCTCAGTGGCACCACCAGCTGCGGGCCGGCTTGTTCGGCGATCTCGCGGTCGACCTGGGTGGTGCTGATGCGCACTTGCTGCGGGGCGTCGACCAGGTAACCGATGCTGCGCAAGAAGGCCTGATAGGCAGCCATGTCGCGAATCGGCCCGGGGTGCTGGCGGTGCCAGGTGTCCAGTTCGAGCTGCAGGCGGTCGCGTTCGGCGAGCAGTTCGCGGTTGCGCGGTGCGAGGTCGTGGACCAGGCTGCTGAAGCCCTGCCAGAAGCTGGCGGCGTCGATGCCGGTGCCGGGCAGCACTTCATCCTCGATGAAGCGTTGCAGGATCGGGTCGACCTTGAGGGGATGAGTCATTGTCTTCTCGCTCGAAGTTCAGTCGTTGGGATTCGATTCAAAGGGCTGCCACGCCCGCCTTGGCCACTTGGGCATCCTGCTCGGGCTTGACCCCGGATACACCGACGGCGCCCACCACCTGGCCATCGACCCGCACGGGCACACCGCCTTCCAGGCTGGTCAGCAGCGGCGCGGTGACGAAGGCAATGCGCCCGCCATTGACCATCTGTTCGAAGTCGCGGGTTTCCTTGCGCCCCAGTGCGGCGCTGCGGGCCTTTTCCATGGCGATGTAGGCGCTGGACGGGGCGCAGCCGTCCATGCGCTCCAGTGCCAGCGGGTGGCCGCCGTCATCGACCACGGCGATGGTCACGTTCCACTGTTGCGCCTGGGCTTCCTGGCGGGCGGCAGCGAGCAGGCGGGTCACTTCCGCCTGGCCGATCACGGGCTTGCTATGCATGGCTGTTCTCCTGGTTCAAGGCTGCTTCGACGATTTCGATCCAGTGCCGCACCGGTGTGCGCCCGGCCCCGTCCAGGTGGGTCTGGCAGCCGATGTTGGCGGTGGCGATGACTTGCGGTTTGCCGCTTTCCAGCGCGTTCAGGCGGTTGTCGCGCAGTTGCCGCGACAGCGCCGGCTGGGTCAGCGAATAAGTGCCGGCCGAGCCGCAGCACAGGTGGCCGTCCGGCACCGGGGTGAGGGTGAAGCCCAGACGCGTCAGCAGGCTTTCTACTTGGCCGCCGAGCTTGAGCGCATGCTGCAGGGTGCACGGGCAGTGGAAGGCCAGGCGCTGTTCGGCGCACAGGCCGAGCTGTTCGACGGGTTCGTCGCGCAGCACTTCGACCAGGTCCCGCGACAGGGCACTGACCCGTGCGGCTTTGCTGGCGTAGTGCGGGTCTTTTTCCAGCAGGTGGCCGTAGTCACGCACAAAGGCGCCGCAGCCACTGGCGGTCTGCACGATGGCTTCGGCCCCGGCCTCGATGGCAGGCCACCAGGCATCGATATTGCGCCGGGCGCGATCCAGGCCCTGTTCCTGGGCATTCAGGTGATAGTCCACCGCGCCGCAGCAGCCGGCTTCGTACGCCGGCTCCACGCTGATCCCCAGACGGTCCAGCAAGCGCGCGGTGGCGGCATTGGTGTTGGGCGACAAGGCGGCCTGCACGCAGCCTTCTAGTAGCAGGATGCGCCGGGCATGGCGGAGCGCGGGCCGTTCACCTGGCGGCGGCACCCGGGCCGGCAGCTTGCGCTTGAGGGTGGCCGGCAGCACCGGTCGCAGGGCTTGACCAGTGCGGGTCAGGGCCTTGAACAGCGCCGGGCGCGGCACCACTGCGCGCAGGCCCTGGCGCAGCAGACGCTGGCCGAGCGGGCGCGGTACCTGCTGCTCGACCACGGCGCGGCCGATGTCCAGCAGGTCGTGATACTTCACCCCAGACGGGCAGGTGGTTTCACAGTTGCGGCAGCTCAGGCAGCGGTCCAGGTGCAGTTGCGTGCTGGTGGTGACCGGCGCGCCTTCGAGCACCTGCTTGATCAGGTAGATGCGCCCCCGTGGCCCGTCCAGCTCGTCGCCGAGCAGCTGATAGGTCGGGCAGGTGGCCGTGCAGAAACCGCAGTGCACGCACGAGCGCAGGATGCTTTCGGCTTCTTCGCCGCGGGCCAGGCGCTTGGCGCTTTCGCTCAGGTTGGTTTGCATGGGCGTGGCCTCACAGGTCGGGGTACAGACGGCCAGGGTTGAACACGCCCTGGGGATCGAGTTGCTGCTTGAGCGCCTGGTGGTAGCGCATCAGTGCTGCAGGCAGCGGGGCAGTGCTGTCATCCCCCGGCGTGTAGCCGGTGGCGTGGCCGCCAACCTTGGCGGCCAGTTCACGGATCAACTGCGCGGGCGCCGACGACTTGAGCCAGCGTTGCGCGCCGCCCCAGTCGATCAGCTGTTGCCCCGGCAGGTCGAGCTCGCCGCTGGCGGTCGGCACCGACAGCCGCCACAGCGGCGCCGGGTCGTTGAAGAAGGCCAGGCGCTGTTCGCGCAGGTCGCTCCAGAAGCGGCTGTCGAGCACTTCGCCGCCCAGGCGCTGGCGGGCTGATTGCACCGAGCCTGCACCTCCTTCCAGGCGCAGGTACAAGGTTTCGCCATCGTGGCAGGCGGCGCTGATGGGCAGCGGTTGCTGGCCCCATTCGGCCAGCTCGGCCAGGGCCTGGTGGCGGGCCATCGGCAAGCGCAGGCTGAGGCATTCGCGTGGGCGTGGCAGGACCTTCAGCGACACTTCGGTCAGCAGCCCCAGGCAGCCAAAGCTGCCGGTCATCAGCCGCGAGACGTCATAGCCGGCGACGTTCTTCATCACCTCGCCGCCAAAACGCAGCAGCTTGCCGTGCCCGGTGATTACCCGCGTGCCGAGCACGTAGTCACGTACCGACCCGGCCCATGGCCGGCGCGGCCCCGACAACCCGGCCGCGACCATGCCGCCAAGGGTTGCTTCGGCGCCCAGGTGCGGCGGTTCGCAGGGCAGCATCTGCCCGGCCTCGTGCAACGCGGCTTCGATTTCCAGCAGCGGCGTGCCGGCGCGGGCGGTGAGCACCAGTTCGGTCGGGTCGTAGCTGACGATGCCGCGGTGGTTGCGGGTATCGAGGACCTCGCCGGCCATCGGGCGGCCAAGCATGGCTTTGCTGTTGCCGCCCTGGATGCGTAGCGGTGTGCCCAGGTTCAGGGCCTGGTTGACCTGTTCGAGCAGGTCCTGGCTCATGTCGCGGTCCATGCTCATCAGAAACGCTCCAGCTCGGGGAAGGGCAGTTGCCCGTGGTGCACGTGCAGGGCGCCGAACTCGGCGCAGCGGTGCAGGGTGGGGATGTTCTTGCCCGGGTTGAGCAGCCCTTGCGGGTCGAACGCGGCCTTCACGGCGTGGAACAGGGTGATCTCGTCGCTGTTGAACTGCGCGCACATCTGGTTGATCTTCTCGCGCCCCACGCCGTGCTCACCGGTGATGCTGCCGCCCACCGCCACGCACAGTTCGAGGATGCGCCCACCGATGGCCTCGGCGCGCTCCAGTTCGCCGGGCAGGTTGGCATCGAACAGGATCAGCGGGTGCATGTTGCCGTCGCCGGCATGGAACACGTTGGCCACGCGCAGGCCGTATTCCTCGCTCAGTTCGCTGATGCCCTTGAGCACCCGGGGTAACTCGCGGCGGGGGATGGTGCCGTCCATGCAGTAGTAGTCCGGCGAAATCCGCCCCACCGCCGGGAAGGCGTTCTTGCGCCCGGCCCAGAAGCGCACGCGCTCGGCTTCGTCACAGGCCAGGCGTACGTCGCGGGCGCCGGCTTGCTTCAGCACCTCGTCTACCCGCTGGCAGTCATCCTGCACATCGGCTTCGACGCCATCGAGCTCGCACAGCAGGATGGCCGCAGCGTCCACCGGGTAGCCGGCGTGGATGAAGTCCTCGGCGGCGCGGATCGCCAGGTTGTCCATCATTTCCAGACCGCCAGGGATGATGCCGGCGGCGATGATCTCGGCCACGGCACGGCCGGCGTCCTCGACACTGTCGAAACTGGCCAGCAGTACCCGCGCCACCTGAGGTTTGGGCAGCAGCTTGACGGTCACTTCGGTGACGATGCCGAGCATGCCCTCGGAGCCGGTGAACAGCGCCAGCAGGTCGAAGCCCGGGCTGTCCAGGGCGTCACTGCCCAGGGTCAGGCGTTCGCCTTCGACGGTGAGGATCTCGACCTTGAGCAGGTTGTGCACGGTCAGGCCGTATTTCAGGCAATGCACGCCACCGGCGTTTTCCGCGACGTTGCCGCCGATCGAGCAGGCGATCTGCGAAGACGGGTCGGGGGCGTAGTACAGGCCATGGGGCGCGGCGGCCTGGGAAATGGCCAGGTTGCGCACACCGGGCTGCACCCGGGCGAACCGGCCTTGCGGGTTGACTTCGAGAATGCGGTTGAAGCGCGCCATCACCAGCAGGATGCCCTTGGCCAGCGGCAGAGCGCCGCCCGACAGGCCCGTGCCGGCGCCGCGCGCCACCACCGGCACGCCCCGCTGATGGCAGAGCTTGAGCAAGGTTTGCACCTGTTCCAGGCGTTCGGGCAGCGCCACCAAAAGTGGCACGGTGCGGTAGGCCGAGAGGCCGTCGCATTCATAAGGCTTGAGATCTTCTGCGCGGTGCAGGACCTCAAGGTCGGGGAGGGCATCACGCAACGCCTGCAGCAGCGCGGGCAGATCCACGGCGGGCAGCGCTCCGTCGACACGTTCGTCGTAGAGGATGTTCATCAGGCTCACTCAGCGGCAATTTTTGTTGTTGTTGGCAACCCGGTCACCCTTGCAGACTGCGCGTTTGGGTAGGTGTGGTCGAGGTATCAGGTCACTGGTCCTACCAGTTTTTCGGCGAAGTGCTGGTTATCCATGGCTTTTACCGGCTAGATTTGAACCGTCGACAGCAGTGGTCCTACCAGTTGGAGTCTGCGCATGGGTATTGAAGGCAAGGCCAAGGTCGCGGACCAGGTGGCCGAGCGGGTCGAGCGGCTGATCGTCGAGGGGGTGCTCAAGGTCGGCCAGGCCTTGCCGTCGGAGCGGCGTCTGGTCGAGAAACTGGGCTGCTCGCGTTCGGCGCTGCGTGAAGGGCTGCGCATCCTGCGCGGGCGCGGCATCATCGATACCGAGCAGGGGCGCGGCTCGTTCGTTGCCGACCTTGCCGGGCAGGCCAGCGCAACGCCGTTGATGCATTTGTTCAGTTCGCAGCCGCGCACGCTGTTCGACCTGCTGGAGGTGCGTGCCTTGCTGGAGGCCGAGTCGGCACGCCTGGCGGCCTTGCGCGCTACCGATATCGATCGCCTGCTGATCCGCCGGCGTTACGAAGACATGCTGGACGCCCATGCTTCAGCCGAAGCGCTTGATCCTCGCGAACACGCTCGGCGTGATCATGCGTTTCACCGGGCGATCAGCGAGGCGTCGCATAACCCGGTGCTGGTGCATACCTTGCAATCACTGAGCGACCTGACCTTGAGCACGGTGTTCGCCTCGGTCAACAACCTCTACTGCCGGCCAGCGCAGAAGCGCCAGATCGACCGCCAGCATGCTCGGTTGTACCACGCGGTGATGGAGCAGTTGCCCGAGCAGGCGCAACGGGCGGCGCGTGAGCATATCAACGGGATTCGCGACAGTTTGCGCGAGATCGAGCAGGAAGAGCAGCGCTTGGTCAGGGCAACGATGCGTATGGATGGTTGGGGCTGAGTCTTGCCTTTGCCGGCCTCTTCGCGGGCACGCCCGCTCCCACAGGAATAGCACTGCCCTCAGGTTGGGCACTATCCCGGTGGGAGCGGGCGTGCCCGCGAAGAGGCCGGTACAGCTAGCCCATCACTTGGCCAGGTGCCTGATCATCGCCACGGTGAGGTAAAGCCGCGGCGCAATGCTGCCCAGTTCGATGTATTCATCGTCCCCATGCAACCCGGCCCCGACCACCCCCAACGTTTCCAGCACCGCCGGTTTGTCGCTGCCTGGCACATAGGCATACCCGGCATCGGTGCCAAAGCGCATGGCAATCGGCTCTATCTTGTGGTCCACCTGGCCATACAGCTGCTGCGCGGTTTCGGCCAGCCGGGTAGAAGCCTCGTTGCGCGCCAGCGGCGGTCGACCTTTCTCGACCACGACACTGGCCTGAGTGTCGGCCACCCGTTGCTTTTTCACGATGCGCTGGGCATCTGCCTGCACTCGGTCGGTCTCGCCCAGGTCGGAATAGCGCATGTCCGCTTCGGCGGTGGCCAGTGCCGGAATGATGTTGGCTTTTTCGCCGGCCTTGGCCAAGGTCCAGTTCACCGTGGTGCCTTTACTCGCATCGCCCAGGTCATTGAGCTGGAGCAGCTGGTGGGCCAGTTCGATCAGCGCATTGCGGCCCTCTTCGGGGGCGGAACCTGCATGAGATGCACGGCCTTTGACTTCAAGCTTGAGGCGGTTGATGCCGTTGGTGGCGACGGTCACTGCATCCTTGTCCGGCGGCTCGTAAGAGAACACGTAGTCATGCTTGCGGGCCAGTTCGGCAATGATCTGCTTCGACCCGGCAGAGCCCATTTCTTCGTCCGGGTTGAACAGCACGGTGAGCGTGCGGTAGCCCTTGAACTGCTGATCGTTGAGCAACTTCAGCGCGTGCAGGATCATCGCCACACCGCCCTTGGCATCGGCGACGCCAGGGCCGTATGCGCGCGGGCCATCGACCCGGAACGGGCGTTTGGCCACGGTGCCGGGGACGAACACGGTGTCGTAGTGCACCATCAGCAGGAAATCCTTGCTACCGGTGCCTTTGAAGGTACCGACGATATTGTCGCCGACCGACGGCTTGGCGGGGTGAGTCTGCACCTCGGCGCCCAGGGCCTTGAGGCGTTTCACCAGCTCGGCACTGACTTGCGTCAGGCCCGCTTCGGTACCCGTGCCGGTGTCTACCGAGACCAGACTCTTGAGGGTTTGCAGATACGCCGGCTGTTCGTTCTCGGCCTGCTTGAGCAGGTCCTTGGGGGTGGGTTCAGCGGCAGTTGCCTGGGTACAGGCGATCAGCAGCGCCAGGGCGATGGCGTGGGGAGGGCGAGGCAATGGCATGGGGTCTTCCTTGTTCTAGTGAGTCCCTGAGCCTGGCAGCCAAGCTCGATGTCGCGCCGGGTGAACCCGTACGCACAGCAACTCCACCGCTGTTCGAGCCGGTGGAGTCTGTGTGGCGAAGGTTCAATGATGGGCGACCGGATCGTCCTGCGACAGGATTGCCTTGGCCAGCTCTTCGTCACTGGCCTGCAGGCCAGGGTTGTCCTTGCGGGCCTGTTCCAGCGCCGACTCCACATAGGCGCCACGGATGGTTCCGCCGCTGGCGACGAATGCAGACAGGTCGTCACGGGCGGGGATGATCCGTTTGTCATCTTTGAAGGTTGAGTACAACGACGCGGAGACACCGGCCGAGGTGGCGACGTCGCCCGCATCGACGCGGGCCAGGGCAGCACCGGCAGGCAGCAGGAGCAGCAGCGCAGGGGCGAGGAGTAGGTGGCGCATGACGTGTTCTCCAGTAACGTGAAGCACAAGGAAATAAACCACTCAGTGTTTAAGATGCCGGGCGAGTGGCGGGAGTTCCCTGATTTCTGCTGGCGTTTCGTTGCGTCTTACACCTTGCTGCCCAGCAAGCGCTTCAGCGAAGCGTCGAAATCCCTCAGGGCATCGGCCTTGGCGGCCTGTTCATCGTCGAGCATCCGCGCCACATTGCTGACATCCTTGCGCGCACGGCCTTCGGCGCGGCCGATGTAGGTCAGTTGGCTGTCGAAGAAGCGCGCCACCACTCGGCTTTCGACGTCGGCTGTGGCCAGGCGGCTTTCGCTGTCCAGCAGCACGATCACGTCCGGGTGGTCGGCGAGCAGGCTGTCCAGGTCTTCATAGAACGTCACGTCGGCGAACTGCTGGGCCAGCGAATGCGCCAACCATTCGTAGGCCTGGCTGCCACCGCTGAGGGTGGCCACCGGAATGCTGCGCGGCTGCGATGTGGCCGCCGCTGCACCACGGTGCTGCTGCAGGTAGCTGAGGGTGCTCTCGGCATTGCGTCCGAGCAGTACGGCCACCTTCTGCCCCGGTGCTAGCGCGACGCTGGAAATGGCGGTGGCCGAGTAGAAGTGCCCGTACGGCTGGGCAGCCTGCTGGGTAGCTGGCGCGGCACAGCCGCCAAGGGCAGCGAACAGGGCGAGCAGGGCAGCGAGCATGCCGGTTTTCATGGGGAGAGCCTCATCGATCAGTGAATGCCGCCATTTTCCGCTTGCAGCAGCGGCGGCGGAACTTGATGGCATTCATGGTGGTTATCGATGAAGACGATGAATCAGCTCGGGCGGGCCATGAACTGCAAGATGCGCTCGCGCAGCCAGCGTTCGGCCGGGTCGTTGTCGTGGGCGCCGCTCCAGACCATCGACAGCTCGGCCTCGGTGATCTCGAAGGGCGCAGGGTCGGCGCGCAGGCTGCCATCGTCGGCCAGGGCGCAGGCGGCGTAGTCCGGCACGGTGGCGATCATTTCGGTGTTGCGCAGCAGGGCGCGCAGGCTGCCGAACTGTGGAACGGCCAGCACCACCTTGCGGCAACGGCCGATGCGGGCGAGGTCGAGGTCGATGTTGCCGCTCATGTCACCGGAGAACGACACCATCACATGGGGCCGGGCGCAGTACTCGTCGAGCGTCAGCGGGCCCGGTCGGTCGTCGGCGCGCAGCACGCGCACGCCGATATCGCGCAGCTTGCGGCGTTTGGCAGTGGCCGGCAGGTCAGTGGTGTAGCTCACGCCCACGGAGATCTCGCCGCTGGCCAGCAAGCCCGGCATCAACAGGAAGTTGGCCCGGCGCACCACCACGCTGATGTCCGGGGCTTCTTCGCGCAAGGCCTGCAGCAGGGCGGGGAACAGGCCGAACTCGGCGTCGTCCGACAGGCCCAGACGGAATTGGTTGCAGCTGCTGGCCGGGTCGAACTCGCGGGCGCGGCTGATGGCTGACGAAATCACGTCCATGGCCGGGCCCAGTTCGGCGAAGATTTGCATGGCCCGCGGGGTCGGTTCCATGGCCCGGCCGCTGCGGATCAGCAGCGGGTCGTCGAACAGTTCGCGCAGGCGGGCAAGGGCGGCGCTGACGGTGGATTGAGTGATGAACAGCTTTTCGCCGACGCGGGTCAGGTTGCGTTCGATCATCAGTGCTTCGAAAAGCACCAGCAGGTTCATGTCGACACGGCGCAGGTCGTTGCGGTTCATGGGCTCGGCTCACCGGGGCTAGAGGGGTTGGCGGTGTATTGAAGCACGACGCCGGCGGTTGCGCCTTGTATGGATGTGCCGGGGCTATCACCCCCCAAGAGTCGCTCTATTAGAAGTCTGCCCAAGCTCGGCTAGTCTTTCCCGTGGCTTGGCGAATTGCACGTGAGGGCGGCGTGGCAGCACTTGCGTGCAAGACCGCGCCGCGCCTGGCGTGACACCTTCGCAAGCCCCGTGTCGGCACATGACCGACCAGACCTGATGAGGGGTAGGCATGAGCCCATGTGCTCGGCTGAAAGAACACCTGGCATAGACCGGAAATCTGGATAACCGACCCAAAGGTAACAGCAGATGTCGAACGAATCGAAATGCCCGTTCCATCAAACCGCAGGTGGCGGCACCACCAACCGTGACTGGTGGCCTGACCAGCTCAACCTCAGAATCCTCCATCAGCACTCGTCGAAGTCCAGCCCTGACCCGGACTTCGACTATGCCAAGGCGTTCAAGAGCCTCGACTTCCAGGCCCTGAAAAAAGACCTGACCGCCTTGATGACCGACTCCCAGGACTGGTGGCCAGCCGACTTCGGCCACTATGGCCCGCTGTTCATTCGTATGGCCTGGCACAGCGCCGGCACCTACCGCATCGGCGATGGCCGTGGTGGTGCCGGTTCCGGCCAGCAGCGTTTCGCCCCGCTCAACAGCTGGCCCGACAACGTCAGCCTGGACAAGGC
>NZ_BCBA01000106.1 GCF_001320245.1 Pseudomonas sp. NBRC 111124 | reverse complement strand
AAGATTTCCTGGGCCGACCTGATCGTACTCACCGGCAACGTCGCGCTGGAGTCCATGGGCTTCAAGACCTTTGGTTTCTCCGGTGGCCGTGCCGATGTGTGGGAGCCGGACGAAGACGTGTACTGGGGCTCGGAAAAGGTCTGGCTGGGTGGCGATACCCGCTATGGCAAGGAGCAGGTCAAAGCCCAGCCGCCAGGCCAGGGTGACCTGGTCGCGGAGCCGCAAAAGCATCCCGAAGAACAAAGCCGTGACCTCAGCGGTGAGCGCAACCTGGAAAACCCGCTGGCTGCGGTGCAGATGGGTTTGATCTACGTAAACCCGGAAGGCCCGGAAGGGAACCCGGACCCCGTCGCCTCAGGCCGGGATATCCGCGAAACGTTCGGGCGGATGGCCATGAACGATGAAGAAACCGTGGCGTTGATTGCGGGCGGCCACGCCTTCGGCAAGACCCACGGTGCCGGCCCGGCCGACAACGTAGGCCCTGAACCGGAAGCGGCGAGTCTCGAACTGCAGGGGCTGGGCTGGGCCAACCGCTTTGGCACTGGCAAAGGCGGGGATACCATTACCAGCGGCCTGGAGGTGACCTGGACTTCGACACCGACCCGGTGGAGCAACGAATACCTCAACAACCTGTTCAACTTCGAGTGGGAACTGACCAAGAGCCCGGCCGGTGCGCACCAGTGGCGCCCGAAGGATGGCAAAGGTGCAGGCACCGTGCCTGATGCCCACGATCCGGGGAAGAAGCATGCACCGTCCATGCTCACCTCTGACCTGGCCCTGCGTTTTGACCCGATCTATGAGCCCATCGCCAGGCGTTTCAAGGACAACCCCGATCAGCTGGCAGATGCCTTCGCCCGTGCCTGGTACAAACTGATCCACCGTGACATGGGCCCGCTGGCACGCTACCTGGGCCCGGAAATGCCCAACGAAGAGCTGCTGTGGCAAGACCCGCTGCCCAAAGCCGACCACCCGCTGGTGGGCGAGCAGGACATAGCCGGGCTCAAGGTCAAGATTCTCGCGTCGGGCCTGAGCGTCGCCGAACTGGTGTCCACCGCCTGGGCCGCTGCCTCGACCTTTCGGGGTTCGGACAAACGCGGTGGCGCCAACGGCGGCCGCCTGCGCCTGGCACCGCAGAAGGACTGGGCGGCGAACCAGGGCACCGGCAAGGTGCTGGCGGCGCTGGAGAAGATCCAGGGCGAGTTCAACGCCGGCGGCAAGAAGATATCCCTCGCCGACCTGATCGTCCTTGCCGGCTCCGCTGCGGTGGAAAAAGCCGCCAAGGATGCCGGGCACAACGTCAGCGTTGGCTTCCGCCCGGGGCGTACCGATGCCTCCCAGGCGCAGACTGACGTCGAGTCGTTTGCCGTGCTGGAACCACTGGCCGATGGCTTCCGCAACTTCAGCAAGGCCCGCTACAGCGTCAAGGCCGAGAAGCTGCTGCTGGACAAGGCCCAGTTGCTGACCCTCACCGCGCCTGAACTGACCGTGCTGATCGGCGGCCTGCGCGTGCTCGGTGCCAACCACGGTGGCAGCAAGGACGGGGTGTTTACCGACAAGCCTGGCACCCTGAGCAACGACTTCTTCCGCAACCTGCTGGACATGGGCGTGGAATGGAAGCCGACCTCGGCCGACAACGAAAGCTTCGAGGGCCGCGATCGCAAGACCGGGCAGGTGAAGTGGACCGGCAGCCGGGTCGACCTGGTGTTCGGCTCGCATGCGCAGCTGCGGGCGTTGAGTGAGGTGTATGGCAGTAGCGATGGCAACGACAAGTTCGTCAAAGACTTTGTTGCGGCCTGGGAAAAAGTCATGGAGCTGGATCGGTTCGATCTGGCTTGATCGAATCGCGGGCCTGGCAGCGATGCTGCCAGGCCCCGCATCAACGGCTAAAGGCACGCTACCCGCATAACGGTCGATATTCTTGGCGATTGGCTGCTATATTCTGCATCTTGCAGCCAAATGGCCGCCGATCCAGCAGGTAATCCATGAACAATAATTATTCGACCGACGTGGTGCTTTCCCAGCCGCCATTGGCAGATATTCTCAATGCGCCAGGCGTCTGGGTTGAAGCACCCAATATCCGCAGGGGTGGCGAGAGTGGGGTTTTGAAGGTCGAGCTGGACGGGCTTACTTTTTACAGAAAGCAGCAAGTCGGGCATGTCTATCGAAGCCTTGTTCACCCGTTTGGCTATCCGACCGTCGCGCGTGAAGCCAAGGCCCTTCGTGCGGCTGCGTCATTGGGTGTAGCAACGCCAACGCTTCTCCACGCCCACGTCCACAAGCACGATGGCGTGTGGCATGCGGTGATGGTGACGGCCGCTCTGGACGGCTACACGTCGCTGGAGGACTTCTATGCTCAACGGCTGGATCAATCACTTGGGCAGCGTCGACACCATGAGATTCTGGAGGCGTATGGCCGTGTGCTGGCCAACTTGAACCTGGGGCGTTGGCAGCATGGGTGCTTGTACTTGAAACATGTATTCGTCGATTTCAGTCAGCCGGTTGTGAAAGTGGCATTGCTCGACCTCGAGAAGGCCAGGAAACGTTTTACTGCCAAGCAGGCCAGCCGCCATGACCTAAGGCAAGTCAAGCGCAGGTCGGGGTGGTCAGGTGAAGACTGGGAAGCGTTCTGCAGGGGCTACCGCTGTTCGTTCGGGGCAGACGTAGGGCAGCCACTCTAACGTCCCGACTCCGCGGGTAATATCCGCGATAAAGCCCCAGCAGGCTTTGAAATACTGCGTTATCAAAGCAGCGGACCTGACTGCACACAGAAGGTGATTGTACGTGAACCCCGAATCCATGTTGGCGGCACTGCCCGGCTTCGCTATCGCCCCTGAGGCGATCCAGGTGTTGCCCGATGCTGCGGCCTACCGCACCTGCCTGCTCGAACGCATTGCAACGGCGACCCGGCGTATCGTCATCGTCGCCTTGTACCTGCAGGAGGACGAGGCCGGCCAGGAGGTGCTCGATGCCCTGTACCAGGCCAAGGCTAAGCGCCCGGGCCTGGAGATTGTCATCGTGGTCGACTGGTTCCGTGCCCGTCGTGGCCTGCTGGGGGCCGGGCGTCAGCCGGGCAACGCGGCCTGGTACCAGGCCCAGCGCCAGCTGCGTGGGCTCGATGTGGTGATCCATGGCGTGCCGGTGCAGACCCGCGAGCTGTTCGGTGTGCTGCACCTGAAGGGCAGCGTGATCGACGATTGCGTGATCTATACCGGCGCCAGCCTGAACAATGTCTACCTGCACCGGTTCGACCGTTATCGGCTGGACCGTTACCACCTGTTCCAGTCGCCGGCCCTGGCCGATGCCATGGTCGATCTGGTCCGGCGCCTGCTGCACCCTACCGCCACGCCGCGTCTTGATCTGCCCGCGCCACCCGCTACACGCAGCCTGCGTGGCGATATCCGGCGCCTGCGCGCACGCCTGCGGCGCATGGCCTACGACGCACCCGTCGCCATGGCCGGGCAGGGGCTGCGGGTGATTCCGCTGCTCGGCGTCGGCCGTGGCAACCCGCTCAACCGCACGGTGTGCGCGTTGCTGGCTGCGGCACATTCGCAGATCATCATCAGCACGCCGTATTTCAACCCGCCACGGGTGGTGATGCGTGAGATCGACCGTGCCTTGGACCGGGGCGTGCGTATCGAGCTGATCGTCGGCCATCGCACTGCCAACGACTTCTATATCGCCCCGGGCGAGCCGTTCAGCGCCAGCGGTGCCTTGCCGTACCTGTACGAGGACAACCTGCGAGCCTTCGCCCGGCGGCGCGATGGCGCCATTACCAGCGGCCAGTTGCAGATCCGCATCTGGAACGACCCGGGCCATACCTTCCACGCCAAGGGCGTGTGGGTCGACCAGCGCTATTCGCTGCTGACCGGCAACAACCTCAACCCGCGCGGGTTCAACCTGGACCTGGAAAACGGCCTGCTGATCGATGACCCGCACGGGCAGTGGCTGGTGCCGCGCGCGGTGGAGCTGGAGGGCATTCGCCGGCATGCGCCGCAGATCGGCGCGGCGGATGAGCTGGGCGAGAAGGCCGACCATCCCAAGGAAGTGCGCAAGTTCCTGCGTCGCCTGCGCTATAGCCGGCTGGAGCCGTTGATCAAACGGGTACTCTGAGGCCGCCCGCACAGGCCAGTCGTCAGTTGCACCGATCATCGTCCGCCGTTGCCAGTCAACTCAGATGAACCCTGGCATAAGGTTTTATCTGAATGGAAGCACTCCTCGGCAATGGCTCGCCGCGCAGTCATGTGGTGCGCCAACTGACCCTGGCATTCTCGTGCTTGCTCATCGTGGCCTTGCTGCTCGGCCTGGTCTCGCTGTATCGCATCGCCCAGACCCTGGACGACCGGGAGCGGGCGCAAAGCCGTTTTCTTGCAGAATCGGCGCTGATGCAATTGCAGAAGAACGAGCGCAGCTTCCTGCTGACCCACGCCTTCTGGCAGGCCGCCTACGATCATCTGGCGGGCCCGGTGGACAGCCGCTGGGCCTATGATGAAGACAATGTCGGCCAGACCCTTTACAGCGAAGACGGCTACGAAGGGGTGTTCGTGCTCGATGACGGTGGCACCCATTACGCCGTGCTTGACGGGCAGTTGAGCGATCAAGGCTTAGAGCGCCTCAGCGCAAGCAGCGGCCGGGTGCTGCAGCAGGCCCGCCGGGCGGTCGAACAGGAGCAGGCCGCGTCGGGCTACCTGCTGTTTCGTGGCCAGCCCGCGCTGTTTGCGGCAGCCGTCATTCGTCCCCCGTCGATGCCCCACCATCTGCCTGCGCCCAGTGCGGTGCTGGTGTTTGTCCGGGTACTGGACCCGGCGATGCTCGACACCCTCGGCAAGACGGTCGGTTTGGCGGATTTCGCCGTCTCCAGCGCCGAGCGCCTCGCACCGGACCGCGGCTCCCTGCCGCTCGAAGGCAGCGGGCAAAGCCTGACCTGGCACATCGAGCAGCCTGGTAGTGAATTGGTCGACAAAGTGCTGCTGCCCTTGGCCTTGGCTTTGCTGGTCTTCGCCCTGTTGATGGCCCTGTTTGCCCGCCATGCAATGCGTTCCAGCGCCGATATCGACCGCAGCTATCGCCAGCTCGCGGCGTCCAGGAACGCCCTGGAAACCAGCGAGGCGCGTTTCAAGGCAGTCGCCGAGGCGGCGTCTGACTGGATCTGGGAAACCGACGTCCAGCAGCACCTGATGTACCTGTCCGCCCGGTTTGCCGAGTTGACCGGTCATCCCGTCGAACAGTGGCTGCAGCGCCCCCTCAAGCAACTGCTCGCCTGCGACACCAGCCATATCGAGACCTGGCTGCATGGCCTGGCTGCCACCGAATCGACCGGCAGCCTGCGCTGCCAGTACCGCGATCGTCTCGGCCAGCAACGTGAATGCCGCATCGCGGCGCGGGCAATCATCGAGCATGGCGTCTGCAAAGGGTTTCGCGGAACCTGCAGCGACATTACTGACGAAGTGGCTGCCCATGCGCAGATTCAGCACCTTTCCTTGCACGATGCGCTCACGGGGCTGCCCAACCGCAACAAGCTGTTTCGTTTTCTCGAACAGGACAAGCCCGCGCCCGTGGCGCTCTTGATGCTCGACCTGGACAACTTCAAACCGATCAACGACAGCCTAGGCCACCCGGCCGGCGACACGGTGCTGATCGAGGTGGCCCGGCGTCTGGGCGAAGTGACCCGCGACAGTGACCTGGTCGCGCGCCTGGGTGGCGACGAATTCATCGTGGTACTGGATCGGCCTGGGCAGCGCGAGGAAATGGACCGCTTCTGCGCGCGCCTGATCGAGACGTTGCGTCAGCCGATCAAGCTCGATGGCCACACCGTTCAGGTCGGCGCAAGCCTGGGTGTGGTGCTATCGGCCGAGTACCCCGGCACGCCGGGAGACCTGATTCGCTACGCCGACGTTGCTTTGTACAGCGCCAAGGAGGCCGGCAAGAATACCTGGCGCTATTTCTCGACGCAGATGAACGCCGCGTTGCTGGAAAAGCGCTCGCTCGAAGCTGACCTGCGCGAGGGCATCCCGCGGGGTGAACTGGTGCTGCACTACCAGCCACGCTTCAAGGTCGATGGCACCACGGTGGCGTCCGCCGAAGCGCTGGTGCGCTGGCGTCATCCGCGCCTGGGCCTGCTGGGCCCGGACCGCTTCATCCCGATGGCCGAAGAGTCGGACCTGATCGTGCAACTCGGCAACTGGGTGCTGCACGAAGCCTGCAGCCGCGCCTGCCACTGGCCGTTGGATGTGCTGGTGTCGGTGAACATGTCACCGGCGCAGTTCCGCCGCAGCGACGTGGTGCGTGACGTGGCTGACGCGCTCAGGCACACCGGCCTGCCGGCGCACCGCCTGGAGCTGGAGATTACCGAAAACGTCATGCTCAACGATGTCGAGGGCGCGCTGCAGACCATGAATGCGCTCAAGGAGCTGGGCGTGCGGCTGAACATGGACGATTTCGGCACCGGTTACTCTTCGCTGGGCTACCTGCGCACCTATCCGTTCGACAGTATCAAGATCGACAAGCGTTTCGTGCAGTCGCTGGGCAAGAGCGACAGTGACCGCAGCGTGGTACAGGCTATCATCAACCTGGGCAACGCCATGGGCATGACGGTCACCGCCGAGGGCGTCGAGACCCAGGAACAACTGGCGCTTCTCAGCGATGACCAATGCCATGAGGTGCAAGGCTTCTTGCTGAGCAAACCGGTGGAAAACCAGGCGTTGGTGCGTTTGATGGAGGCGGCAAAGCCCACGGATCGTGTCGTGCCTTGAACGGATACATTCATTTGCGTGCAACGCGACGGTTCGCCCCTCTGAAAAGTCATCTCAAGCGCATACAATCAGCCCTTTCCCACGTTAATGAGACAGGCCAATCCGTATATGGCGCTTGATCCACTTACGATGCTGACGATCACCATCGCCCTGGCCGCTGCGGCAGCGCTGTACCTGGCGATCGAGTGGGGCAGTGTGCGCGAACCTTCGCTGCTGTTCTGGAGCGCCGGTTTCGCCACCATCACGGTCGGCTCGACCCTGGCCTTGTTGCGCGGGATCGGCCTGCTGCTGATTGGTATCTGGTTCGCCAATGGGTTGCTGGTGGTTGCCCACGCGTTCTTTCTGATGGGCGTGGTGCGTTTCACCCAGGCTCGGTTGTCGCGGGCCTGGCTGTTGATCGTGTTGGTATGGTTCGGGTTGCTGTTGCTGCCGGTGGGCCCGCAGTGGTCGAAAGTGATGCTGATGGTCAACTCGCTGCTGGTGGCGTTGCTCACGCTCAAGAGCAGCTTCCTGTTGCGTCCGCATGGCAGGTCATTGAGTGTGGGGGCCGTGCAGTTGCGTTATGTGCTGCTCATTCATGGCCTGTTCTATGTGGCCAAGGCGATCGTGGCGGTGACGCCGGGCGCGCTGATCGACCTGGCGACCTTTGGCGGCCTGATCATCCAGATTTCCCTGGTCGAAGGGGCGATGGCGATCATGTTGATCGCGCTTTCGATGACCGGCACCGTGCGTTATCGCCGTGAGGAGCGCATCGCCCGGCTGGCTGCACGCGACCCTCTGACAGCGCTGTACAACCGCCGGGCCCTGGAAGTCCGCGCCACACACCTGTTCAAGGCGGTCAGCCCGGCTCAGCCTGGTGCATTGCTGCTGATCGATATCGACAACTTCAAGCTGGTCAACGACCTGCATGGCCATGCGGCGGGTGACCGCCTGCTGATTGCATTGAGCGAAATGATTCGCGTGGTGCTGCCTGAGCGTGCGTTGGCAGCGCGACTGGGCGGCGATGAGTTCGTGATCCTGCTCAGCGATGCCAGCAGCGAAAAAGTGGTGGAACTGGGCAGCCTGCTGCGCGACCAGTTCCAGCAGTTTGCCAGGGAGGCGATGCCGACCCCGCAGGCAGTGACCCTTAGTATCGGCGCCAACCTGTTCGACCAGCCACCGGCCAGCCTGGCGGCGTTGATCGAGCAGGGGGATGTGGCCTTGTACCAGTCAAAGCGCGGCGGGCGTGACAGCATTCGCCTGGTGGACCGAACCCTGGTCAGTTCTGTGAAGTAGCAGGGGCCGCAAAGCGAAGGCGGCCCCGGCGAACTCAGGTCACAACCTGATAGCACGGCACATACGCCGCGCCACCGGGCAACTTCATCCGGTGCTGGTCGACAAACGCCTGCAACAGGCGACCCAACGGCTCCAGCACCGCCGCATCACCACGGATCTGATACGGCCCGTGCTCCTCGATCAGCCGTATGCCCTTGTCTTTCACGTTCCCCGCCACGATCCCGGAGAACGCCCGGCGCAGGTTGGCCGCCAGTTCATGGGCCGGCAAATCGCGGCGCAGGGCCAATTCGGCCATGTTGGCGTGGGTCGGGTCGAACGGATGCTGGAAGCCCCCGTCGATCTTCAGCAGCCAGTTGAAGTGGAAGGCGTCGTTGCGCTCGCGGCGGAACTGCTTGACCTCCTTGAGCCCCTCGACCATGTGCCGTGCCACTTCGGCCGGGTCATCGATGATGATCTGGTAGTGACGCTGCGCGGCCTCGCCCAGAGTGGCGCCGACAAAGGCATGCAGTTGCTGCAGGAACGGTTCGGCGCTGCGCGGCCCGGTGAGCACCACCGGGAACGGCAGGGCCTGGTTGTCCGGGTGCATGAGGATGCCGAGCAGGTAGAGGAATTCCTCGGCGGTACCGGCGCCGCCGGGGAAGATGATGATGCCGTGGCCGACACGGACGAAGGCTTCCAGGCGCTTCTCGATGTCCGGCAGGATCACCAGCTCGTTGACGATCGGGTTGGGTGCCTCGGCGGCGATGATGCCCGGCTCGGTCAGGCCCAGATAACGGCTGCCGTGCATGCGCTGCTTGGCATGGGCGATGGTCGCGCCCTTCATCGGGCCCTTCATCACACCCGGGCCGCAACCGGTGCAGATGTCCAGCTTGCGCAGGCCCAGCTCATGGCCGACCTTTTTGGTGTACTGGTATTCCTCGCTGCTGATCGAGTGGCCGCCCCAGCACACCACCATCTTCGGCTCCACGCCGGGGCGCAGGGTGCGGGCGTTGCGCAGCAGGTGGAAGACATAGTCGGTGATGCCCTGGGAGCTTTCCAGGTCGATGCGCTGGCTGGCCAGCTCGCTTTCGGTATAGACGATATCGCGCAGGGCGCTGAACAGCATCTCGCGGGTGCTGGCGATCATCTCGCCATCGACGAAAGCGTCGGCCGGTGCGTTCAGTAGCTCCAGGCGCACGCCGCGATCTTGTTGGTGGATACGGACTTCGAAGTCCTTGTACGCCTCGAGAATGGTCTTGGCGTTGTCGACATGGGCGCCGGTATTGAGAATGGCCAGGGCGCACTGGCGGAACAGGGTGTAGAGGCTACCGGTACCGACTTCACTCAGTTGCTGGACTTCACGTTGCGACAGCGTCTCCAGGCTGCCTTTGGGGCTGACGGATGCATTGATGACATGGCGTTGGGGCATCTAAGTCTTTCCTGTGCAGGTAAAAACATCCTTCTATGACAACACCATACAGTCGATTGCGCGTCAACCCAAAAGCCGTTGTACACCCAGGGTAATTGCCAACCCGCCACCGACCAGCCACAGGTTGAGGATTGCCCCGGTGATCAGCGCCTTGGGCCCGGCCTGGCGGATCTGGCTCCAGCGGGTTTCCATGCCCAGCGCCGTCATGGCCATGGTCAGGGCGAAGGTGTCCAGGCTGTTGATCGCCTGGGTCACGCTGCCTGGCAACACCTGCAGCGAGTTCACCAGCACCAGGGCGAGGAAGCCGAAGGCGAACCAGGGCATGGCGATGCGCCCGTTACCTTGAGCCTGGCCTGGCTGGCGCGAGCGGCTGATCCACAGGCCCACCACCAGCAACACCGGCACCAGCAGCATCACTCGGGTCATCTTGACGATGGTGGCGATGTGCGTGGCTTCGGGGCTGACATTGCTCGCTGCGCCTACTACCTGCGCCACTTCGTGAAGGGTACCGCCGAAGAACAGGCCGGTGCCCATCGTGTCCAGCGGCAGCCAGCCGGCATTGATTGCCAGCGGGTAGAGGAACATCGACAGGGTGCCGAACAGCACCACGCTGCCGACCGCCATGGCGCTCTTGTGCGGGGCGCTGCGCAGCGCCGATTCGAATGCCAGCACGGCGGCGGCGCCGCAGATAGCACTGCCGGCCGCAGTGAGCAGGGCGGTGTCACGGTCGAGCTTGAACAGCTTGGTGCCGCACCACAGGCCGATCAGCAGGGTGCTGGTGACCACCAGCAGCGACACGGTCAAGCCGGACCAGCCCACTTCGGCAATTTCCTGCAGGCTCACGCGCAAGCCGAAGAACGCTACGGCGATGCGCAGCAGGCCTCGGGCCGAGAAGTTGATACCGGCCGCCCAGCTGGCCGGCACGCCGTCACGCAGGGCGTTGCCATACAGGGCGCCGGCGACGATGCCGACGATCAGCGGGCTGATGCCCAGGCTGGCGATGGCCGGCAGGGCTGCCAGCTGGGTGACGGCGAGCGCGAACAACGCAACGAACAGGATGCCGTTGAGCCGCCCTCGGGTAGTGAGGGTGGGCGCCAACGTGGTGTTGGAAGTAACCGTGGCCATGTGAGTCCTCCGGGAAAGTGTTTCGACATGGCCTACGTTAATCTGGTTATAAGCTTATAAAAAATCGTAATTTGGGATGGCAAATATCCGCTGAGCTGATATTTTGAAGAAATGACCCCAGAACAGCTGATAACGTTCGCCACCGTAGCCGAGCACGGCAACATCAGCCATGCCGCCCAGGCCTTGCACCTGTCGCAGCCTGCCGTGTCCGGCCAGCTCAAATTGTTGCAGGAGGACTTCGGCGAACCGCTGTACCAGCGCGCCGGCCGTGGCGTGCGCCTGACGGCTGCCGGCGAGCAACTGCTGGCTCATGCCCAGCGCCTGCGCGACACCTTCCGCCAGGCTCAGGCCTTGCGCGAGGCCATGCGCGGGCTGGAACGCGGCACCTTGCGCATCGGCGCCAGTACCACGCCGGCCAGCTACCTGCTGCCTTACCTGATCGCCGATTTCCATGGGCGCTATCCAGAGGTGTTAGTGACCACCTCCCACGGCAATACGGCAGAAATCGTCGCAGCGCTGGACAGCGTCGATATCGCCCTGATCGAAGGCCCGCCAGGGCAGGAGCTGCCACTGGGCACCGAAGTAACGGCGTGGCGCGAGGACGAGATCGTCGCCATCGTGCCCAGCGGCCATCCACTGGCGGGTGCTGAACAGCAAGGCTTGCAGGCGTTGGGGGCTTATCCGTTGGTGCTGCGCGAGAGTGGCTCGGGGGTGCGCCAGATCGTCGAGCGGGCGTTTGCCCGGCAGGGCGTGGCCATGCGCGTGGCACTGGAGATCGCCGGGGTGGAAGGGGTGAAGGAGGCGGTGCGGGCCGGGATGGGGATTGGTTTTGTCTCGGCCATGTCGATCCGCCATGAAGATGGCGTGCTGCGACAACTGAGGATTGCCCCAGAGCCGTTGGTGCGGCGGTTCTCCATCCTCTTGCCCCATGCCGCCACGCCGTCGCGGGCGGCAGCGCGGTTCATGGAACTGTGCGTGGGCCAGGTGACCGCAGTGACCTAACCCGTCCCTGCCGCCGGTAGCAGCGGCAGCCTGTCCAGGCGGGGTCAACTCACCTTGAACACATGCTTCATGTAAGCCACGAAGTTCTCGTCCCGGCACTGGGTCTTGCCCGGGCTGTCGGAGATCTTCGCCACCGGCGCGCCATTGCAGTCGGTCATCTTGATCACGATGTTCATCGGCTCCACACCCGGGATGTCGCAAGTCAGCCGGGTACCAATGCCGAAGCTCACGTTGATCCGCGCGTGCAACGCCCGATAAAGGCCCAGCGCCTTGGCGAAATCCAGCCCGTCGGAGAAGATCAGCGTCTTGCCCTTCGGGTCGATCCCCAGCCGCTCATAGTGGGCGATGGCCTTCTCCGCCCACACCAGCGGGTCCCCGGAGTCGTGGCGCAGGCCGTCGAACAGCTTGGCGAAGTACAGGTCGAAATCACCCAGGAAGGCGTCCATGGTGATGCAGTCGGTCAAGGCGATGCCCAGCAGTCCGCGGTACTCGCGCACCCAGGCTTCCAGCGCGGCGGCTTGGCTATCGACCAGGCGTGGGCCGAGTTGCTGGTGCGCCATGAACCATTCGTGGGCCATGGTGCCGAGCGGCTTCAGTTCGAGCTCGCGAGCCAGGTGCACGTTGCTGGTACCGACAAAGCGGCCGGGAAAGTCGTGCTTGAGCAGGTACACCACTTCTTCCTGTACCCGGTAGGAAAAGCGCCGCCGCGTACCGAAATCGGCCAGCTGGAAGCCGGCCAGTTCCTCGGCACTGGCCTCGGCCTTGAGCCAGTCGAACTTCTGGTAAAGGCGCTCGCCTACTTGTTCGATCACCACGTCGGGGTAGCGGTTGCGGTTGCGTACTTCGCTGATGATCGCCAGCAACGGGATCTCGTAGAGGATCACGTGCAGCCACGGCCCGCGCACGCGGATTGCCAGCTGCCCGGCCGCGTCCAGGCCAACCTGCACATAGCGCAGGTTGAAGCGGAACAGGCTGAGAAAACGGATGAAGTCTGGCTTGAGGAACGGGATCTTTTCCAGATAGGCCAGTTGGTCGTGGGTGACGGTGACCTCAGCCAGCTGTTCTATCTGGTAGCGGATTTCAGCCAGGTAAGGGGCGAGGTCTTCGCCGTTACGGCAGCGGAACTCCCACTCCACCTCGGCGTTGGGGTAGTTGTGCAGCACCGCCTGCATCATGGTGATCTTGTAGAAATCGGTGTCCAGCAGGTTCTGGATGATGCGTGGGCCGAAAACGCTTTCGCTCATGGGCGGTCTTCCTTGATCAGAGAGAGCTGGTAGTCGAGTGCTGCTTCATCGCCGCAGAGGATCACCCCTTCGGCGGCCAGCGCACCGCAGGCGGTGATGGCGCCTTCCTGGGTCAGGGCGCGGCAGGCCGGCAGGTACAGCAGCACCTGAAAGCCGGCCTGGCGCAGTTGCCGGGCGGTGGTCTTGACGCAGTAGTCCAGGGCCAGGCCGCCGACGATCACGGCGCCCACTCCGTGCACCTTCAGGTACTCGATGACCCCGGTGGAGCGGCGCTCGGCGAGGTCGTGGTAGCAGGCGCCGTAGGGGTGCAGGTCGGGCTCCACGCCTTTCCAGACGAAGTAGTCGTAGTCGATGGGGGCGGGCAGACCGGGCAGCAGCTCGAAGCCGGGGGTGCCAGGAACACAGTGGCTGACCCAGGTCAGGTCGGCGTTGGCCAGGTTCAGTGGCTGCAGCATCTGGCTGGGCTCGGCCACTACCCAGGCTGCGTTGGCCGGGTGGGCGTCCTTGCTGCCCAGGCGCAGGTCGGCGCGCAGGGCCATGGCGTTAAGGTCGGGGGCGATCTCGTTGCCTTCCGGCACCGGCAGCTCCTGAGGGGCGTTGGCGGTGAAGCCGTTCTGCGCGTCGACATCGAAACTGGCGATCTTCATGGCGGGTCTCCTCGCTGGAATGGCTATATAATTCACCTGGTGTGATAAGTATGTCAAGTGACAATTCCTATGAGCTTTCGGCTTGCCATACTTAGAGGCTCTGGTGGATTATTGCGCTGATGAAGAAGGAGTCCCCGGTGAGTACAGTCGAAGTTCTGGCCAGTGTCGATATCGTCGCCCTGCGCCTGGCCGCTGATGGCCAGCATTTGCAAGTGTTGTTGCACCGGCGTGAGCGCGAGCCCCATGCCGGCCAATGGGCCTTGCCCGGCGTCATCGTCAATGGTCGCACCCCGGATACCAGCCTGGAGGGCGCTGCCGAACGCGCCCTGCGCGAGAAGGCCCTGGTATTGCCGCGCCACTTCGAACAGGTGGGCACCGAAGGCAATGCTTTCCGCGACCCGCGGGGCTGGTCGTTGAGTACTTACTACCTGGCATTGCTCGACCCCCAACAGCAGGTCGAGGGTGAGCAACTGGCGTTTTTCGACCTGGACAGCGTGATTGACCGCAAGGTGTTGCTGCCGTTCGACCACAACCTGCTGGTCGAGCGTGCGCGCGAGCGGTTGGCTTCGAAGACGGTGTACAGCAGCTTGCCGCTGTACCTGCTGGCGCAGAAGTTCACCGTGCTCGATGCGCTTGGCGCGGTGCAGGCGTGCCTGGGGCAGGCGGTGAACAACACTTCGCTGCGCAAGCGGCTGGAGCGCTTGCGCGAGCTGGGTTGGGTGCGCGATACCGGGGAGAAGAACCAGCCCAGGCTGGGCCGGCCGCAGCAGTTGTATCAGTACACGCCGCAGGGGGAGCGGGTGTTCATGTTCGATCGTAGCCTTCTACCCGAAGGCGCTTGATCGACTCTTCACTCGCGTTCTGTCAGCTCAATGTGCGCAGCGGCCGGTATCGCCGTGTTCCGCCGGTGCCTTGCGCGCCGCTGCCAGAAGGGTCGCCAGCACGATCAGCGCAGCACCGGCAGCCATGCGCAGCGTCGGTTGATCACCAAACAACCACCACGCCCCGAGGATTGCATATACCGGCTCCAGCGCGATGATCATGCCGGCGGTGCGCGCCTCCAGCCCTTCCAGGCTCTTGACGAACAGGAACTGCGACAGCCCGGTGCAGAACACGCCCAGCAGCGCCAGGTTGATCCAGTCATCACCCCCCAGGCTGGTATTGCCCAGGTGGGTAAAGGCAAACGGCGCCACCAGCGCAGCCACCACCACGTTCTGCCAGAAGGCCACCTGCATGGCATTCATGTTCGACGGGTTGCGGCGGTTGGCCACGGTCAGCAGGGCGAACGCCAAGCCCGAGCCCAGGCCCCAGAGCAGGCCCACGGTGCCTGTGTCGAGCAAATCAAAGGTCGGTACCACCAGCACCAGGCCCGCCGTCACCATCAGCAGCAGCAAACCTTGCACGGCGCCGATGCGCTGGCCGAAAACGCCGCGTTCGATCATGGCAATGAACGCCGGGAAGCTGGCAAAGCCCAGGGTGGCCACGGCCACGCCACCGACTTTGACGGCGACGAAGAAGGTCACCCAGTGGGTGGCCAGCAGGGCGCCGGTCAGGCCCAGCACCGGCAGGTTGCGCAGGGTCAGCGCGTCGAGCAGGCGGGTGCCCTTGAGCCCGGCGACGAAGCCCAGGGCGATGAAGGCGAAGGTGGCGCGGCCGAAGGTGATGATGCTGGCGTTGGCCTCGATCAGGTGACCGAGGATACCGGTCAGGCCGAACAGCACAGCGGCGATGTGGGCAACGCACAGGGCGTTGCGGTGGCCGGTGGCAGCACCGGCTACGGGGATTGAAGTCGCGATCATGGCAGTCAAGTCTTCACAATGTGGCGCGCGCAAACACTCCCGATCGGCGCGACGCGGGTCTTTAATGCTGGGAGTTTTATCGTTATGAGCCCGGACGAACTGCCCGGTGCAAAAAGGCGCCACAGCGTTGGAATTGTGAAGCGAGGCTGTTTTACTCGCGAATACCACACCGATCAGCCCACGGCGCGGGGCTGGTCGGTGTCTGTATTATTTTTGTATACACCGTTTCGAAGCCGATTGCGGGCGACGTGTGCTTGTCTGATCGCGACATCGGTCGTTGCCTTGCAGCGCCGCCTTAGTCGTCACCGTAGTTCATGATCGACAGCAGGCGAATCGGCACCTGTACCAGCTGCTCCGGGCCGTGCGGGGTTTCGCCATCGAAGGTCAGGCTGTCGCCGGCCTGCAGGCGGTAGAGCTGGTTGCCGTGGCGATAGACCAGTTCACCTTCCAGCAAATGCAGGAACTCGGTACCGGGGTGGGCGAAGGTCGGGAATTCCTCGCTAGCATCGTCCATGGTCACCATGTACGCCTCGAAGTTCTTCTTTGGCCCCCTGGCGTGATTGAGCAGATGGTAGGTATGGCCCTTCTCGGTGCCGCGGCGCACCACCTCCAGCCCTTCACCGGCCTTGACCAGCAAGGCATTGCCATCGGGCTGGTCATACTGGCTGAACAGCTTGGCCATCGGCATGCCCAGCACATCGCACAGGCGGCTCAGGGTATCGAGGCTGGTGGACACCTGGGCGTTCTCGATCTTGCTCAGCATGCCCTGGCTGATGCCGGCGATGCGCGCCACATCGGCGAGCTTGAGCGACTGGGCTTGGCGCTGGCGCTTGATCTGCAGGCCCAGGTACTGCTCCAGGCGAAGGCGCGGTTCGGTTTCGGTTGGCATCGAATGTCCTGCACGGTTTCAGTTCAAGAATAAAGGTTTCGCACTGGGAAAGTGCGAAAGGCAACTGCGTTGGCCGCCGTTTTCCTCAGGTGAAAACAAGTTTCCCATAAATACAGCAGAAAAACCTGCCCGTGTTTTGTGTTTCCTGGGCCGGCCTCTTCGCGGGGCAAGCCCGCTCCTACAAGGTCCGCGCAAGCCCTTGTAGGAGCGGGCTTGCCCCGCGAAGAGGCCGGCCCAGCCCACACAAGGCCACCAGCCTGGCAAGAGTTGGCAAGCACATTGCATTCCTGTGAGGAAAGTAAGTTTCTCATGCGGAATTAGTGCCCCTCACCCAGGAGTGATCAACCCATGTTGCCAGCAGAAACCCAGCGCACCCTCGACCAGCACGGCATCAAGTATGTGCTGGCGCAGTTCGTCGATATCCACGGTTCGGCGAAGACCAAGTCGGTGCCGGTATCGGGCCTCAAGATGGTGGCTGAGGAGGGCGCTGGCTTTGCCGGGTTCGCCATCTGCGGCATGGGCATGGAACCCCACGGCCCAGACTTCATGGCCCGTGGCGATTTGTCCACACTGATCCCGGTGCCGTGGCAGCCGGGTTATGGCCGAGTGGTGTGCGTGGGCCACGTCAATGGCCAACCCTGGCCCTACGACAGCCGCCATGTGCTGCAGCAACAGGTGCAGCGCCTGGCCGACAAGGGCTGGACCCTGAACACCGGCCTCGAACCCGAGTTCAGCCTGTTCCGCCGTGACGAAGGCGGCAAGCTGCAGCTGGTGGACGCCTCCGACAACCTCGACAAGCCCTGCTACGACTACAAGGGCCTGTCGCGCTCGCGGCTGTTCCTCGAACGCCTGACCGAGGCGCTGCAGCCGGTTGGTTTCGACATTTACCAGATCGACCACGAAGACGCCAACGGCCAGTTCGAGATCAACTACACCTACAGCGACGCCATGGAGTCGGCCGACCGCTTCACCTTCTTCCGCATGGCCGCCGGCGAGATCGCCAACGACTTGGGCATGATCTGCTCGTTCATGCCCAAGCCTGACCCCAAGCGCGCCGGCAACGGCATGCATTTTCACCTGTCGCTGGCCAGCAGCAGCAACAAGAACCTGTTCCACGACCCGTCCGACAGCAGCGGCATGGGCTTGTCGAAACTGGCCTACCACTTCGCCGCCGGCCTGCTGGCCCACGGCCCGGCGCTGTGTGCCTTCGCCGCGCCCACGGTCAACTCGTACAAGCGTCTTGTCGTCGGCCGCTCGCTGTCCGGCGCCACCTGGGCCCCGGCCTTTGTTGCCTACGGCGCCAACAACCGCTCGGCGATGGTGCGCATCCCCTATGGCCGCCTGGAGTTCCGCCTGCCGGACGCCGGCTGCAACCCGTACCTGGTCACCGCCGCGATCATCGCCGCGGGCCTCGATGGCATCGACCGTCAGCTGGAACCGGGCGAGATGTGCAACGAGAACCTCTACAACCTAAGCCTGGAAGAGATCGCCGCACGCGGCATCAAGACCTTGCCGCAGTCGCTCAAGGAAGCCGCCGACGCCCTGGAGGCCGACCCGCTGTTCCGCGAGGTGCTCGGCGCCGAGATCGTCGACGAGTTCATCAAGCTCAAGCGCATGGAATGGGTGGAGTACTGCCGCCACGTCTCCGACTGGGAAATCCAGCGGTACACCGAATTCTTCTGACTGCCAACCCAATCCCTGGGTAGCGGCAAAAGCAGCGGCTACCCACTGCCTAGAAGGAGTATCACCATGTGTGGAATCGTAGGTCTGTACCTGAAAAAGCCAGCGCTGCAAGCCCAGCTCGGCAAGCTCTTCGAACCCATGCTCCAAGCCATGACCGACCGTGGCCCGGACAGCGCCGGCTTTGCCATCTACGGCGATGAAGTGGCCGATGGCTGGGTCAAGCTGACCCTGCAGGCGACGGACATCAACTACCCCTGGGCGGCCCTGATGGGGCTGCTGGAAGGGCGCCTGTGCTGCTCGCTGGACTGGTTTCAGAACGCCAGCGCCGCCGTGCTCAAGGTGCACGCCGATGAAGCCACAGCCCGCGCCGCGCTGGCCGAGTTGGCTCCCGAGGTGCGCATCATGAGCGCCGGGCAGAGCATCGAGATCCTCAAGGGCATGGGCCTGCCAGCGGACATCTCCAGCCGCTTCGGCCTGGCCGGCATGAAGGGCAGCCACATCATCGGCCATACCCGCATGGCCACCGAAAGCGCCGTGACCATGGAAGGCAGCCACCCGTTCTCCACCGGCGCCGACCTGTGCCTGGTGCACAACGGTTCGCTGTCCAACCACTTCCGCCTGCGTCAGGCGCTCAAGCGCGAAGGCATCGCCTTCGAGACCGACAACGACACTGAAGTGGCGGCCGGCTACCTGACCTGGCGCCTGCAGCAGGGCGACACGTTGGCCCAGGCCCTGGACGGTGCGCTGCAAGACCTGGACGGTTTCTTCACCTTCGCCATCGGCACCCGCAACGGCTTTGCCGTGATCCGCGACCCGATCGCCTGCAAGCCGGCGGTACTGGCCGAGACCGAGGACTACGTGGCCATGGCCTCCGAATACCAGGCCCTGGCCAGCCTGCCGGGTATCGAGCACGCCAAGGTCTGGGAACCGGCGCCGGCCACCCTGTACGTCTGGGAACGCGAAAGCGCCTGACCCCACCGAATCACTGGAGACATTCATGAAGACGATCGACCTATCCAGCGCCTCGGTGCGCGCACTCAACCAGTCCCTGCATGGCGATGTGCAGGACCGCGAATGGCGGGTGACCCACCCCGACGGCAAGCACAACCTGGCGGTGGGCATCAACGCCGCAGTGTCGGTGGATATCGAAGGCCACGCCGGCTATTACTGCGCCGGCATGAACCAGCAGGCCGCCGTTACCGTGCACGGCAATGTCGGGGTGGGCGTGGCCGAGAACATGATGTCCGGCTCGGTGCGGGTCAAGGGCAGCGCCTCCCAGGCTGCCGGCGCCACCGCCCATGGCGGGTTGCTGGTGATCGAGGGCGATGCCGGTGCGCGCTGCGGCATCTCGATGAAGGGCGTGGACATCGTGGTCGGCGGCAGCATCGGCCACATGAGCTGCTTCATGGGCCAGGCCGGCCGCCTGGTGGTGTGTGGCGACGCCGGCGATGCGCTGGGCGATTCGCTGTACGAGGTGCGCATCTACGTCAAGGGATCGGTGCAGTCGCTGGGGTCGGACTGCATCGAGAAAACGATGCGCGCCGAGCACCTGCAAGAGCTCCAGGCGCTGCTGAACAAGGCCGGCCTGGATCACCAGGCGGCCGATTTCAAACGCTACGGCTCGGCCCGCCAGCTGTACAACTTCACAGTCGACAACGCCTCCGCGTACTGATCCAGGAGCATTCCCATGAGCGAACAATTCCCCCCGGTACTGCGTGAGTCGGCCACCTTCGATCGCCTGACCATCCAGGAAATCCAGCGTGCCGCCGAAACCGGCATCTATGACATCCGCGGCGGCGGCACCAAGCGACGCGTGCCGCACTTCGACGACCTGTTGCTGCTCGGCGCCAGCGTCTCGCGCTACCCGCTGGAGGGCTACCGTGAAAAATGCGGCACCGACGTGGTGCTGGGCAATCGCTTCGCCAAGAAGCCGATCCACCTGAAGATCCCGGTGACCATCGCTGGCATGAGCTTCGGCGCGCTATCGGCCAACGCCAAGGAGGCCCTGGGCCGTGGCGCGACCATTGCCGGTACCAGCACCACCACCGGCGACGGCGGCATGACTCCGGAAGAACGCGGCCAGTCGCAGCACCTGGTGTATCAGTACCTGCCGTCACGCTATGGCATGAACCCCGATGACCTGCGCAAGGCCGACGCCATCGAGATCGTCCTCGGCCAGGGCGCCAAACCGGGCGGTGGCGGCATGCTGCTGGGCATGAAGGTCACCGAGCGCGTTGCCGGCATGCGCACCTTGCCGATTGGCGTCGACCAGCGCAGCGCCTGCCGCCACCCGGACTGGACCGGCCCTGACGACCTGGCGATCAAGATCGCCGAGATCCGCGAGATCACCGACTGGGAAAAACCGATCTACGTGAAGATCGGGGCCAGCCGCCCGTACTACGACGTCAAGCTGGCGGTGAAGGCCGGCGCCGACGTGATCGTGCTCGACGGCATGCAGGGCGGTACTGCGGCGACCCAGGAAGTGTTCATCGAACACGTTGGCATCCCGATTCTGCCGGCCATCCCGCAAGCGGTGCAGGCGCTGCAGGAGATGGGCATGCACCGCAAGGTGCAGCTGATCGTCTCCGGAGGCATCCGCAACGGTGCCGACGTGGCCAAGGCCATGGCCCTGGGCGCCGATGCCGTGGCCATCGGCACGGCGGCGCTGATCGCCCTGGGTGACAACCACCCGCGGCTGGACAGCGAGCTGAAGAAGATCGGCTCGGCCGCCGGCTTTTATGACGACTGGCAGAACGGCCGCGACCCGGCCGGCATCACCACCCAGGACCCGGAGCTGGCCAAGCGCCTGAACCCGGAAGAGGCCGGCCGGCGCCTGGCCAACTACCTGCGGGTGCTGGTGCTGGAGGCGCAGACCATGGCCCGCGCCTGCGGCAAGTCGCACCTGCACAACCTTGACCCCGAAGACCTGGTAGCGCTGACCGTCGAGGCCGCCGCCATGGCCCGGGTGCCGCTGGCCGGCACCGCCTGGGTGCCGGGCCAGGCCCAGTACTGATCCAGCCCGATACCGCCGGCCTTCGCGCCGGCGGTTTTCTTTTGCACAGGAGTGTCGCCATGAAGCTTGCCCTTGCTGTTGTGCTGTTCGCGATGACGCCGTTGGCCCACGCTGCCGAATCTGCTCTGGATACCGGCAACACCGCCTGGATGATCTGCGCCGCCATGTTCGTGCTGATGATGTGCATCCCGGGCCTGGCGCTGTTCTATGGCGGCATGGTGCGGGCCAAGAACTTCCTCTCGGTGTTCACCCAGCTGTTCGCCGTGGCCGGGGTGATCGGCATCCTCTGGGTACTGTTCGGCTATAGCCTGGTGGTCGATACCCGCGGCATGGTCGAAGGGCAGTTGACCTTCAACAGCTTCATCGGCGGCCTGGACAAGGCGCTGATGCTGAACATCGGTCACGACAGCCTGGTCGGCACCATCCCGGAAGGGGTATTCGCGGTGTTCCAGCTGACCTTCGCCATCATCACCCCGGCACTGATTGCCGGTGGTTTTGCCGAGCGCATGAAGTTCAGCGCGTCGCTGCTGTTCATGGCGGCCTGGTTCGTTCTGGTGTACGCGCCGATCGCCCATATGGTGTGGGGTGGGCCGGGGGCGTTGATGCTCAACTGGGGGGTGCTGGACTTTGCCGGCGGCACCGCAGTGCACATCAACTCCGGTGTCGCGGCATTGGCCGCCGCGTTGATGCTGGGCAAGCGCAAGGGTTACCCGCAGACCGCCATGCCGCCGCACAACCTTGGTTTTACCCTGGTGGGCGCGGGGCTATTGTGGGTCGGCTGGTTCGGCTTCAACGTAGGTTCCGGGCTTGCGGCCAACGAAGGGGCAGGGGTGGTGATGCTGGCGACCATGGTGGCGGCCTGTGCGGGGATTGTCGGTTGGTTGCTGACCGAGAAAGTCATGCATGGGCGGCCTACCGCCTTGGGCGCAGCATCCGGGGCGTTGGCCGGATTGGTCGGGATCACGCCGGCCTGTGCGTTTGTCGGGCCGTTGGGTGCGGTGATCATCGGCTTGCTGACCGGGGCGATCTGCTTTTTTGCCGTGACCCGTTTGAAGCAGGCGCTGGGGTATGACGACAGCCTGGATGTGTTCGGGCTGCATGGGGTTGGCGGGATAGTCGGGGCGGTGTTGACCGGGGTATTTGCCGCGCCGTCGTTGGGCGGGTATGTGGAGGGCGCTTCGCCGATCGGGCAGGCGCTGGTGCAGCTCAAGGGTGTGGCGTTTACCTTCGTTTATTGCTTCGTGGTGAGCTGGGCGATTCTTGGGGCCATCAAGCTGACCGTCGGGCTGCGGGCCAGTCGGGAAGAGGAAGAGCAGGGGTTGGACCTGGCTGAGCACAATGAGCGGGCTTATAACCTCTGACTGGTGTTTCGCCTGTGCCGGCCTCTCGCGGATAAATCCGCTCCTACAAGGATCGCATGTCCCTGTAGGAGCGGGTTTACCCGCGAAGAGGCTGGTGCAGGTAAATCAGTGACTCATGGCCAACTTGGCACTGGTCTGGCGACGGCGATAGGCACTGTCACGGCTGGCCAGCCACCAATACAACGGCGAGGTCACTGCCAAGCCTACCAACCACGACAGGTCAGCCCCGTTGATGTGCTCGGAGATCGGCCCGACGTACAGCGGTGTGTTCATGAACGGAATCTGCACCACGATACCCACCGCATAGGCAATCAGCGCCTGCGGGTTGTAACGGCCGTAGATACCGCCATCGACCTTGAAGATCGACTGGATGTCGTAGTCGCCCTTGTGGATCACATAGAAGTCGATCAGGTTGATCGCCGTCCACGGCACCAGCACCACCAGCAGCACCAGCACCATGTCGACGAAGTGGCCGATGAAGTCGGCCGAGGCGAACACCGCCACCACGCAGCAGGCCGCCAGGACGATCAGCGACAGCACCGCACGGCTCTTGGCGGTGGGGATCCAGCGGTAGGCGAAGGTCTGTACCAGGGTGATGATCGACAGCACTGCGCCATACAGGTTGAGGGCGTTGTGGCTGATCACGCTGAGCAGGAACAGCACCAGCATCACAGGGCCCAGGGTGCCGGTGGCGAGCTTGACGGCGTCCATGGTGTCTACGCCAGCCGGGATCGCCAGCACCGCCACCGCGCCGAAGATGAACGACAGGCTCGAACCCAGGGCCGCGCCCAGGTAGGTGGTCCAGAAGGTCGAACTGACTTTTACATCAGCCGGCAGGTAGCGCGAGTAGTCCGACACGTACGGCGCAAAGGCGATTTGCCACAGTGCCGCCAGCGATACGGTGGCCAGCCAGCCGGCCAGGTTGAAGCCGCCGCGGGTGAGGAAGTCGTCGCTCTGCACGTGGGTGAAGATGTAGCCAAAACCGACCACGATGCCGATGCCCAGCACCCAGGTGCCGATGCGGTTGAGCACGTGGATGAAGCGGTAGCCGATGATGCCGATGATGCCCGAACCCAGCGCACCGATGACGATGCCCACCGACACCGGTACGGCCTCGACCACGCCATGCAGCGACTTGCCGGCCAGGACGATGTTGGAGGCGAAGAAGCCGATGTACATCACCCCGGCGATCACCACCACCAGCAAGGCGCCGAGGGTGCCGAACTGGGCGCGGCTCTGGATCATCTGCGGGATGCCCATCTGCGGGCCCTGGGCCGAGTGCAGCGCCATCAGCACGCCGCCGACCAGGTGGCCGACCAGGATGGCGACGATGCCCCACACCAGGTTCAGGTGAAACAGCTGCACGCCCAGCGCGCCGGTGACGATGGGCAGCGGCGCGATGTTGCCGCCGAACCACAGTGTGAACAGATCCCTTACCTTTCCATGGCGGTCTTGCGGCGGTACATAGCCGATCGTGTGTTTTTCTATCAGGGGTGCCGAATTGGCTGCACTGGTCATGACTGACTCCAAGGCAAGGTGGGGCATCGGGTGCTGCCCGGGTGCGTGCCGGCGAAGGGCGACGCGTTCTTGTTGGAGCGATGATGCGGGGCGCGGGGATAACGAGAAATTAGTAAATATGTGCCCATAAACCTTAAAAAACCTAAGGCTGACAAAAGGTTAAGCGGTGGACGGTAGCAAGGAGGGTGCCAGTGGGCGGGAGGGCTTGGGGTAGAGGGGTTCGCTGCCCCCCAAGGCAGGGAGGGTGTGCTGCACTGGTGCGTCGTGCGCATTAACAGTGCAGGTTGAAAAGCTACATCGGCAGCAGCCGATCCTGGATGACCTCTTTCATTACCAGCGTCGAACTCAGCCGTTTCACATTGGGAATGCTGGTCAGCTGCTCGTCATACAGCTTCTGAAACGCGGGCAAGTCCTTGGCCACCACATGCAGCAGGTAATCCGGGTCGCCGAACAGCCGCTGGGCTTCGACGATCTGCGGTATCTCTGCCAGCGCCGCCTCGAAATCCGCCACCGGCTGGCGGGTCACCTCGCGCAGGGTCACGAACACCAGTGCGGCGAAGTTCAGCCCCAATGCGCTGGGTGCCAGGCGCGCGTGATAGCCCAGGATGGCACCGGATTCCTCCAGTGCCTTGAGCCGGCGATGGCAGGGCGACAGGCTGAGGCCGACGCGGTCGGCCAGCTCGGTCACCGAAAGGCGACCCTCTTTTTGCAGCTCGGCAAGGATCTTTCGGTCTGTTCTGTCCATCGAGAAGAATCTTCCAGTAACAATGGCTTCAGGGGAAATATACGGAAGAAAATCCCCCGGCGGAATCCGTAGGCTTTCTTCACCACCCAAACTGTGTGAAAGGAAGACTCAAGTGGCAATCAGCCTGCTGACGGCGTTCTGGGCCGTGTCGTTGCTGTTCGTGATCACCCCCGGTGCCGACTGGGCCTATGCCATCTCTGCGGGTATGCGCGGGCGCTGGGTGATGCCTGCGGTGGCGGGTATGTTGTCGGGGCACCTTCTGGCCACCCTGGTGGTGGCGGCAGGGGTAGGCAGCCTGCTGGCCGGCCACCCGCTGGCGATGACCCTGCTGACCCTGGCAGGCTGCACCTACCTGCTATGGTTGGGCGGCAACCTGTTACTGAGCCCCGCAACACCCGAGGCGGGGCAGGCCAGCGTGGGCGAATCGGGGTCGCGCTGGGCATTCAAGGGCTTTTGCGTGAGCGGGCTCAACCCGAAGGTGTTTCTGCTGTTCCTGGCCTTGCTGCCGCAATTCACCGACCCGCAGTCGAGCTGGCCGGTGCCGCTGCAGATCCTGTTGCTGGGGCTGGTGCACCTGTGCAGTTCGCTGGTGATCTACTCGCTGGTCGGCTACGGCGCCAAGGCTGTGCTGAGCAGCCGACCCGGTGCAGCCCGCTGGGTCGGGCGGGTGTCGGGCATGGCGATGGTTACGGTGGCGCTGGGGTTGATCGTTGGCCAGTTGCGCTGAACGCAGCGCCGCTGATCGTTCGTTGAAATTCAGCGGAACGAACTGCTGATCGCCGGTCTCCTATCCAGAGATGGATGGTGCCCGGGACTTCCCAGACATGAGATCGCTTCAGCAACACCCAACGCATACCCTGCAGGCGCCACCGAGCTTCCTGCTCAACGGCGGCAACGTTGGCAGCCTGCTACAGTCGATGGACTGGAGCGGCTCGCCGCTGGGGCCGCCACCGACCTGGTCGCCGCACCTGCAGGCGGTGATGGCCACGCTGCTGCCGGCCCAGGCGCAGTTCGTGCTGTTCTGGGGCGAGGCTTATGTGGCCCTGTACAACGATGCCTACGTCCCGACGATCGGCACCAAGCACCCGCAGGCCCTGGGTCGGCCAGGGCAGGAAAACTGGGCCGAGCTCTGGGATGACCTGGAGCCGCTGTTGCGCGGCGTGCGCGAGACGGGCGAGACCTTCTGGGCCAAGGACCGACCCTTTTATATAGAGCGCCGCGGGCTGGGTGAAACTGTCTACTTCGATGTGTCCTATTCCGCCGTGCGCGAGGCCGATGGCAGCGTCGGGGGTGTGCTGTGCCTGGTATCCGACACCACCGAGCGGGTACGTTTCCAGCAGCGCCAGGCATTCTTGCTGGAGCTGGGCCGGACGCTGCCGGGGTTGGGCGAGGCCGAGCGTATAGAGGCTTATGCGGTGCAGCGCCTGGCCCGCGAGCTGGGCGCCACACGCGTCTGTTTCGGCGAGGATCAGGGCGACGGCAGCGGCTTCCGGGTCGCCCATGAATGGGCCGACGGCGTGCCTTCGATGGTCGGTCAGCATGACTACGCCAGTTTCGGCACGTCACTGCGTGAGCAGTTGGAGGCGGGCCAGGTGGTGCAGCAGGCTTACGAGGCGCAACTCGATGGCTTGTGCGCCACGCTGCATGTTCCCGTGCTGCGCGCCGGGCGCCTGGAGGCGATGCTGGGTGTGCACTTTCATACGCCGCGTCAGTGTTTTGAAGACGAATGCCAGTTGATCGAAGAAACCGCCAAGCAAACCTGGGCCGCCATCACCCACGCCCGGGCCGAGCGGGCCTTGCACCTGCTCAACCAAAGCCTCGAGGACCGCGTGGTGGCGGCACTGGCCGAGCGCGAGGCCGCCATGCTGCAGCTGCACGAGGCGCACAAGCTGGAAATGATCGGGCAACTGACCGGAGGCATCGCCCACGACCTCAACAACATGCTGACGCCGATCATCGCTTCGTTCGAGCTGCTGCGCCGGCACCCGCAATCCGAGCGTGGACCGCGCCTGATCGAGGGTGGGCTGCAGGCGCCCGAGCGGGCGCGCAACCTGGTGGGGCGGTTGCTCAGTTTCGCCCGGCGCCAGACCCTCAAGCCGCAGGCGGTGTCGCTGGCGGCCTTGGTGGTGGACATGCGCGAGCTGATCGCCCGTTCACTGGGGCCAACCATCGCCGTGCACGTGCAGATAGACCCGGCACTGCCTGCGGTGGTGGCCGACCCTCACCAACTGGAACTGGCCTTGCTCAACCTGGTGGTCAATGCCCGTGATGCCATGCCCGACGGCGGCGCGCTGAACATCACTGCCGGGCTCGATACCGACAGCGGCCCGGCGCGGCCAGCGGGTATGGCTGCGGCGCGCCTGCTTTGGCTGCAGGTGCGTGACAGCGGCTGTGGCATGGATGAAGAGCAACTGCGCCGCTGCGTCGAGCCGTTCTACTCGACCAAGGGCGTGGGCAAGGGCACCGGCCTGGGCTTGCCGATGGTCCAGGGCCTGGCGTTGCAATCAGGCGGGGGCTTCGCGATCGACTCGACGCCGGGGCAGGGCACCAAGGCAACCTTGTGGTTGCCGGTCAGTGACGTGGCGGCGCCCGGCAGGGACACTGAGTTGCCCGAAGTGCCCCAGGCCGACAGGCCGTGCCGTGTACTGCTGGTGGATGATGAAGAGATCGTGCGCCATGCCACGGCTGCGCAATTGCGCGACCTGGGTTATGACGTGACCGAGGCTGGCAGTGCGGCGGCGGCGCTGCATCTAGTGGATCAGGGCTGGCTGCCGGATGTGCTGGTGACCGACCATGTCATGGCCGAGATGACGGGCGTGCGTTTTGCCCAGCAGATGCGCGAACGGCAGCCTGACATGCCGGTGCTGATCATTACCGGTTATGCCAACCTCACGCCGCGCGAGCTCAAGGGCTTTGAGGTATTGCGCAAGCCTTACCGGCAGGCGGAGTTGGCGCAGAGCGTGGCGCGCCTGGTGGCCAATCCGCGCTGATCAGTTGTCCAGCAACCCGCCCAGCATCTGGCACACCTGCTGCGCAGAATACGGCTTGGGCAGGAAGGCGAAACCCTGATGCCCGCCCTCGGCGATCGCTTCGCTGTAGCCCGAGGTCAGAATCACCGGCAGCTGCGGCCGCTGCTTGCGCAGTTCCCTGGCCAAGGCCAGGCCACCCATCCCCGGCATGAGGACGTCGGAGAACACCGCATCGAAATCGCCATTTGGCCCGTTAAGCTGGGCCAGTGCCTCTTCGGCCGAGCTGGCCAGGCTGATGTAATAGCCGTGGTCCTGGAGAATTTGCGAGGTAAAACTGCCGACATCGGGGTTATCCTCGACCACCAGGATCCGCCGCCGCCCGGCAACGGGCTGCGCTTGCGTGTTGTCATCGGCATTGCCCGACAGCTCTGTGGCCGGCGCGGGCTCCTGCGGCAGGTACAGGGTGAAGCTGGTGCCCTGGCCCTGGATGCTGCTGACCTTGACGTCGCCGCCCGACTGCTTGGCGAAACCGAACACCTGGGACAGGCCCAGGCCGGTGCCCTCGCCAGGCGCCTTGGTGGTGAAGAACGGGTCGAAGATGCGCTCCAGCAGCTCAGGGGCGATGCCGACGCCGCTGTCGGTCACCGAAATCGCGGCAAACAAGCCGGTTTGCCCGGGCATGTGCTGGTCGGCCAGCAGGCACATGCGCAGCGTACCTTCGCCGGCCATGGCGTCGCGGCCGTTGAGCATCAGGTTGATCACCGCCGTTTCCAGCTGGCTGAGGTCGGCGCGGATATGGCAGGGCGTTTGGGGCAGTTGCAGCTCCACCTGGACCCGTGCCCCCGTGGCAGTATCGAGCATGTCGGCCATGGCCTCCAGCCGTGGCCCTGCTTCGAACACCTGCGGGCTGAGGGCCTGGCGCCGGGCGAAGGCGAGCAACTGGCCAGTCAGCTTGGCGCCGCGGTCGACCGAGTCGGCGATGGTCTTGAGGTAGCGTTCGCGGCGCTTGTCATCGAGGTTGGGGCGCTGCAGAAAATGTAGCGACGAACGGATGATGGTCAGCAGGTTGTTGAAGTCGTGGGCCACGCCGCCGGTCAACTGGCCGATGGCTTCGAGCTTCTGGGTCTGGCGCAGCACGGCTTCGGTATAAAGCAGCTGGCTGGTGCGCTCTTCGACGCGGTGTTCGAGGGTGGCGTTGAGCGCTTCCAGTGTAGCCATGGCCTCACGCACTTCGGCACGGGCCTGGACCCGCTGGATATGCGCCCAGGAACGCTCGGTCACTTCGCTGATCAGCGCCAGTTCATACGGGGTCCATACGCGCGGCAGCTTGTCGTGGATGGCCATCAGTGCAGTCAGCCGGCCGCCTTTGATCAGTGGCATGCAGATGGTGGCAGTGATGCCGATGGCCTGGAAGGTGGCCGCCTCTTCAGGGGCCAGTTCACGCAGGTTATCGTTGATCACCAGGGCGAGGCCGCTGCGCAGGCGGCTCACCGCCAGGTGGCCGAAGTCGTGCAAGTGGTACTGGCCGACCAGGTGCGGGGAACCGGGCGCCACCGCGTCGCCGCAGATGGTGAAGCCGTCCTCGTCAGGCTCCATCACCGCGTAGGCGCAACTCGAAAGCTGCAGATGATCGAGCAGTTTACGCGTGCTGACGGCGAGGATCTGGTCCGGGTCGGAGGCGTCGCTCACGGCCCGGCCCAGTTCATCGAGGAAGTTCAGGCGCTGGTTGGCGACCACGTTGGCCGTGGTTTCGGTGACGGTGTCGAGCATGCCCAGCACGCTGCCATCATGGTCGCGGATCGGGCTGTAGCAGAACGTGAAGTAGGCGCGCTCCGGGCCACCGTTGCGGTCGATGGTCAGCGGGAAGTCCTGGATGTACACGGCTTCGCCGGCCATGGCGCGGTTGGCCATCATGCCGATGTCGGCCCAGGCTTCCTGCCACACCTCGCTGAAGGGCCTGCCCAGGGCCAGGGGCTTCTGCCCAAGGATCTCGGTGAATGCGTCGTTGTGCAGGGTGATCAGGGCCGGGCCCCAGAGAACGGCCTGCGGGAAGCGCGAGGCCAGGCACAAGGCCACGGTGGTTTTCAGGGCGTCGGGCCATTGAACGAGCGGCCCCAGGGGTGTGGCGGCCCAGTCGTGGTTGCGGATGAGCTCGGCCATCAGTCCGCCGCCGTCTAGCCATTTTGCCATGTGAACTGCCGGTCCTTCTGCGTAGGGCCTTAAGGGTGCACCGAGAATAGACGGTTGGCGAGCGCTTTGTGTCGGGCTGTGCAGGCTAGCGCATGAAGTGCACCTTGCCGGTGTCGTCATTGCCCATGTACATGCCATACACCCCGGCCTGGCGCTCGAGAATGTACCGTTCGAGGATCTGCCGGATCGCCGGGTAATAGATCTCTTCCCAGGGAATTTCCTCAGGTTCGAAGAACTTGTACGCCCGTGTCTCAGGCCCGTACTGCCCGGTCTCTTCGGTGACGATCGCGCGGAAGATGATATACACCTCGGAGATTCTAGGCACGCTGAAGATCGAGTACGGCGAGACGATGTCGGCGCGCACGCCGCTTTCTTCCCACACCTCGCGCAAGGCCGCCTGCTCGGTGGTCTCACCGGCCTCCATGAACCCGGCCGGCAAGGTCCAGGTGCCCGGGCGCGGCGGGATGGCGCGCTGGCACAGCAGGTACTTGCCTTCGCGTTCGATGATGCAGCCGGCGATGATCTTCGGGTTGATGTAGTGGATGTAGCCGCAACCGGTGCAGTGCAGGCGTTCGTGGGTGTCGCCTGTGGGAACGCCCCGGGCCAGTTCTGTGGTGCAGTGCGGGCAGTAGCGCGGGGCGTTGGGCATGCTCAGCGGCCTATGCGAGGTTCTATGCGGGGTTCCTTCAGGGCCAGGGGCTCGACCATGTCGCGCACCTTGGTGTTGTCGTCCTGCTTCTGGCGCAGGTACTCCAGGGCTACCTTGGCCGCGGCGCGCACGTGATCGACCGAGGCCTGGTGGGCCACCAGCGGGTCGCCGCCCTTGATCGCCTCGACGATCTTTTCCATTTCCCGGTTGCTGGCGCCGCGGCGGTTTTCCTGCGACACCGAGGTGGCGCGCAGGTAGCTGATGCGTGCCTGCAGCTGGCGCAGCTGCTGGGCTGCGACCTGGTTGCCAGAGCCTTCCAGGAGCACATCGTAGAAGCCTTGCACCGAGTCCAGCACCTGTTGCAGCTCACCTTCTTCCAGCGCTTCGCGGTTCACTTCCAGGGCGCGCTCCAGGGCACGGATGTCCTTGGCCTTGGCGTTGAGGGTGAACAGCTGCACGATCAGGCCTTCGAGTACGCAACGCAGCTCGTAGATGTCGCGGGCGTCTTCCAGGGTGATGATGGCCACGCGCGGGCCCTTGGCGTCGGCGAATTCCACCAGGCCTTCGGATTCCAGGTGGCGCAGGGCCTCACGCACCGAGGTGCGGCTGACGCCGAGGCGGTCGCAGAGGTCGCGCTCGACCAGGCGGTCGCCCGGCAGCAAGTGGAAGTTCATGATCGCGCCGCGCAGCTTGTCGAGCACGATTTCGCGCAGGGTAACGGGGTTGCGGTTGACCTTGAAGCTGTCGTCGAGGGGCTGGCGTTTCATCAAGTGCGCTCTGAATGAGGCTGCCCGGCCGCAACCGCAATAGCACCACGAACCAGCGGTGCTCCTTGCGTGGGTTCGAACAGCCCGCTGTTAACGGGTTGACTCCGCATCGGCTTCAGCGAACGCTTCGCGGGCCAGGCGGAAACTGTCCACCGCCGCGGGCACGCCGCAATAAATGCCGACCTGGAGCAGGATCTCGCGAATCTGTTCACGGCTCAGGCCATTACGCAAGGCGCCGCGAATGTGCAGCTTGAGCTCGTGGGGCCGGTTGAGCGCGGAAATCATGGCCAAGTTTATCATGCTGCGCTCTTTCAGCGAGAGGCCTTCGCGGCCCCAGACGTGGCCCCAGCAGTATTCGGTGACCAACTCCTGCAGCGGCTTGGTGAAGTCGTCGGCGTTCTGGATCGAGCGGTTGACGTACTCCTCGCCCAGCACCTGGGTGCGGATCTGCAGGCCTTTCTCGTACTTTTCGTTGCTCATGCGCAGTACTCCGGAATAAAACAGGGGCCGCTACCGAGGGTGAGACGATTAGCGCGGCCCCTAAAAATGGGGTGAAACGGGGGCCGCTGCGCGTCCCATCGCCGGCAAGCGCGGCTCCCACAGATACATCACAAAGCCAGAGTTCTGTGGAGCTCCTGTGGGAGCCGCGCTTGCCGGCGATGGGCTGCAAAGCAGCCCCGGCGGTATCAAGGTCAGCCCAAGGGCGGCAGGGCGCCCAGCTTGCCTTTGTGATAGACCATCGGCGTCACCGGCTCGGCCGGCAGCACCAGGTTCTTCACCGCGCCGACGATGATCGCGTGGTCACCGCCGTCGTATTCGCGCCACAGTTCGCACTCGATGATCGCCGTGGCCTTAGTCAGCAGCGGGTTGCCCAGTTCGCTCAACTGCCACTCGACGCCCTTGGCCTTGTCCTTGCCCTTGCCGGCAAAGGCATAGGCCTCGGCGGTCTGGTCGGCGGACAGCAGGTGAATGGCAAACTGCTTGCTGTCACGCAGGATCGGGTAGGTGTCCGATGCGTAGTTGGGGCAGAACAGCACCAGCGCCGGCTCGATCGACAGTGCGCTGAACGCGCTGGCGGTGATGCCGACGATGCCGCCGTCGGCGTCCAGGGTGGTAACCACGGTCACGCCGGACGGGAATGAGCCCATCACGTCTTTGTAGATGCCTGGTTCGATCATCTCGTGCTACCTCTTAGCGCATCACAAACGGGTCGGGCATCGGCGCGGTGGACAGGTTGATCCACACGGTCTTCAGCTCGGTATAGGCCAGCACCGAATCGATGCCGCTCTCGCGGCCGTAGCCGCTGTTCTTGAAGCCACCGATCGGCGCCATGGCCGACACGGCGCGGTAGGTGTTGACCCAGATGATCCCAGAACGCACGTCGCGGGCCAGGCGATGGGCACGGCCCAGGTCGCGGGTCCAGATGCCGGCGGCCAGGCCGAACTGTGAGTCGTTGGCCATTGCCAGGGCTTCTTCCTCGGTCTTGAAGCGGATCACTGCGGCGACCGGGCCGAATACCTCTTCCTGCATGATGGTCATCGAGTTGCTGTCGCACTCGAACAGGGTTGGCTCGTAGAACCAGCCTTCACCTTCGACCTCGGCACGCTTGCCGCCCATGTGCAGCTTGGCGCCTTCGGCCTTGGCCGCAGCGACCAGGCCTTCGACCACGGCCAGTTGCTGCGCAGTGGCCATCGGGCCCATTTCGCTGGCGTCGTCCTGCGGGTTGCCGATGCGGATGCGCTTGGCGCGGGCAATCAGGCGCTCGACGAACGCGTCGAAGATCTCGTCCTGTACCAGCAGGCGCGAGCCGGCCACGCAGCTCTGGCCGGAGGCGGCATAGATGCCGGCCACGGCGCCGTTGATGGCGCTGTCCAGGTCAGCGTCGGCGAAGATGATGTTCGGCGACTTGCCGCCCAGCTCCAGCGACAGCTTGGCGAAGTTCTCGGCGCTGCTGCGCACCACGTGGCGGGCCGTGGCGGCGCCGCCGGTGAAAGCAATTTTGCGCACCAGCGGGTGGCGGGTCAGCGCCGCGCCGGTGCTTGGGCCGTAGCCGGTGACCACGTTGACCACCCCGGGCGGAAAGCCGGCTTCCAGGGCCAGGCGAGCCAGCTCGAGGATGGTCGCCGAGGCGTGCTCGGACGGTTTCAGCACGATGGTGTTGCCGGCAGCCAGGGCCGGGGCCAGCTTGATCGCGGTCAGGTACAGCGGGCTGTTCCACGGGATGATCCCGGCCACCACGCCGATCGGCTCGTGCACGGTGTAGGCAAACAGGTCCGGCTTGTCCAGCGGCAGGGTGCCGCCTTCGAGCTTGTCGGCCAGGCCCGCGGTGTAGTGGAAGAACTCCGGCAGGTAACCGACCTGGCCGCGGGTTTCGCGGATCAGCTTGCCGTTGTCACGGCTTTCCAGCTGGGCCAGGTGTTCCTTGTTCTCGGTGATCAGGTCACCCAGGCGACGCAGCAGCTTGCCGCGCGCGGTGGCGGTGATGCTGCGCCACGCTTTGCTGTCGAAGGCGCGCTGGGCGGCCTGTACGGCCAGCTCGACATCGGCTTCGTCGGCGTCGGGCAGTTGCGCCCAGGCCTGGGCAGTGGCCGGGTTGAGGCTGTCGAAGGTCTTGCCGCTCTGGGCATCGAGCCATTGGCCGTCGATGCACATCTGGAAACGAACGAGGGTCATGCAACAATCCCCTTGGCGGATTCGGTGAGGGTGCGGGCTTGGGCGAGGAAGTCCAGGAGCATCTTGTTGACTTCACGCGGTGCTTCCACCGGCATCATATGCCGTTGCTCGGCGAGGACCACGCTTTGCGCGCCAGGAATGCTGGCAGCGAGCTGGCGGGCCATGGCCGGGGTGGAGCCCGAGTCGAGTTCGCCGGTGGCAATCAGCGTCGGCACCTGGATGCTGCCCAGGTCGCCTGCACGGTACTTGTCCTGAGTGGCGAACAGCGAATAGGTGGTGTGGTAGCCCTGCGGGTCGTTGCTCGCCAGCACTTGGCGGATGGCGGCGACCTGCGCCGGGTTGGCAGCTTTGTATTCACGGCTGAACCAGCGGTCGAGGGCGGCGTCGACGTTGGCGTCGGGGCCGAGCTCCGCAGCCTGGGCGGCGCGGGCGATGACGCCGGCACTCTGCTCGGGGGTGCGGTTGAACACGCTGTTGAGCACTACCAGTGCAGCCAGGCGCTGCGGGTAGTTGAGGGCAAAGGCACGGGCGACCAGGCCACCCATGGAGAAGCCGATCACAGTGGCTTGCTGGATTTGCAGGTGGTCGAGCAGTTCGGCGAGCTGGTCGGCATAGCCTTCCAGCGGGGTGTCTGCAGCCGGTACGCGGCTCTGGCCGTGGCCGAGCATGTCGTAGGTGATGACGCGGTAGTCATTGGCCAGGCCAACGATCTGACCGCCCCACATTTCCTTGTTCAGGCCCACGCCGTGGATCAATACCACGGGTTGGCCCTGGCCGACGGACAGGTAGCTGGTGCCGGCAGGTGTACGTTCAGCGACAGGCTGAATCATGGAGGGCGCTCCTTGAAGGTCGGGCGCGGCGGGTAAACACGCCACGCCCCGGCCCGTCTTGGTTGTTGTTATTGAGCGTTGGCTTTTTCGGCAGCCAGTTCTTCCAGGTCGATGTAACGGTTGCCGATGCGCGGGTGCAGGCGGCCGCCGTCGGCTGCGCCCAGGACCACGACGATTTCATCGGCGCGCGGGGCGTCTTCAATCTGCATTTCCAGGGTGATGTAGTGCGAACGCAGGCCTTCGTCGTCCTTCTGCATCATCGGGATCTGGATCGAGGTGCCTGGGCCGCCACGCTTGTTGGTGAAGCTCAGGTAGCTCTTGGCCTGTACCGCTTCGCGGTAGTGATTGCCGAAGCGCAGGGTGTGGATCACCGCCGAGGCGTGCTCGATCTCGCCGTCGGCGCCGACGACTGCAGCTTTGCCGTAGGCCTCGATCTTGTCGGCACCGCCGATGGCAGCGGTCAGGCGCTCGACCATCAGTGCACCCAGCTCCGAGCAGTTGGCGCGGATTTCTGGCTTCAGATCTTCAACAAAACCGCGACCTGCCCATGGGTTCTTGATCACGACGGCCAGGCCGACCATGGTCACCGGCTTGTCGGTGGCCTTGCCGCCTTCGATACGGGTCTCTTCGGAGTAGGTGACGATCTTGCGGATTTCGAAACTCATGGGTGGCTCCTAGTGAGGGTTATCAGCTCTTGTTGTCTGATGGTATACCATAATATTTGTTGTGCAAGAGGTGGCTGAAAATTTCTCTCGCGGGGGGACGAAAGGTGGGCGTACACCCAAAAAAAAGCCCGCTCCCGCGGGCCACGGGGGGGCCACGGGAGCGGGCGCGTCCCGCAATGTCTCAGGCAATGGGAATTCAGGCGAAGGCCGGTACCACTTCCTTGATGAACAGCTCGAGCGACTTCTTCTTCTCGGCGTGTGGCAGGCTGTTGTCGCACCAGAAGCTGAACTCGTCGACACCCAGTTCCTGGTAGTACTTGATACGGGCGATGATCTCTTCCGGGGTGCCGATCATGGTGTTCTTGCGGATGTTCTCCAGTTGGAACGCCGGCACTTCGGCAAACTTCGACTCCGGGCTCGGCTCAAGGAAGCCGTTGACTGGGGTGGTCTTGTTGCCGAACCAGGCATCGAAGGTGCGGTAGAAGCGCGAGATGGCCTGGGCGCCGACCTTCCAGCCTTCCGGCTCCGACGGGCTGTGCACGTGGGTGTGGCGCAGCACCATCAGTTGTGGGCGCGGCACTTCAGGGTTGTTGTCGCAGGCAGCCTGGAACTTGTTCTTCAGGTCCAGCACTTCTTCGTCGCCCTTCATCAGCGGGGTGACCATCACGTTGCAGCCGTTGGCCACGGCGAAGTTGTGCGAGTCCGGGTCGCGGGCAGCGATCCACATCGGCGGGGTGGCGTTGAACGGCTTCGGTACGCTGGTGGAGGTGGGGAACTTGTAGACTTCGCCGTCATGGGCGTAGTCGCCTTCCCACAGCTTGCGCACCACCGGGACCATTTCGCGCAGGGCCTTGCCGCCGTCGGTGGCCGGCATGCCGTTGGCCATGCGGTCGAATTCGAACTGGTAGGCGCCACGGGCCAGGCCCACTTCCATGCGGCCGTTGCTGATCACGTCGAGCAGGGCGCATTCGCCAGCGACGCGGATCGGGTTCCAGAACGGTGCGATGATGGTGCCAGCACCCAGGCGGATCTTCTCGGTGCGTGCAGCCAGGTAGGCCAGCAGCGGCATCGGGCTGGGCGAGATGGTGTATTCCATGGCGTGGTGTTCGCCGATCCACACGGTGCTGAAACCGCCGTGCTCGGCCATCAGGGTCAGTTCGGTCAGGTCTTCGAACAGCTGGCGGTGGCTGACCTGTTCATCCCAACGTTCCATGTGCACGAACAACGAAAATTTCATGGGGCTTTCCTCAACGCTTGAAAGTGTCTGGCGCCGGGCAGGGGAGGCGCCAGGTGTCTCGATTCAGAATAGGCTTCAGGCAAATGCCGGCAGGCTGGCCATCTTGCCGCGGCAGTAGACCATGGGGCGTGGGGCTTCTTCAGGGACGATCAGGTTGTGTACCTTGCCGACCATGATGGCGTGGTCGCCACCTTCATACTCGCGCCACAGTTCGCATTCGATGACGGCGGTGGCGCCGGCCAGGATCGGGTTGCCCAGTTCGCTCAGGGTCCACTCGATGCCGGTGGCCTTGTCTTTGCCTTTCTTGGCGAACGCGTAGGCTTCGGCCTGCTGTTCACCCGAAAGCAGGTGTATGGCGAAGCGCTTGTTCTTGATCAGCACAGGGTAGGAGTCTGAGGTGTAGTTGGGGCAGAACAGCACCAGCGGCGGGTCCATCGACAGGGAGGAGAAGGCGCTGGCGGTCAGGCCGACGACCGAACCGTCGTCGTCCAGGGTGGTGATGACGGTAACGCCGGACGGGAAGGATCCTAAGACGTTCTTGTAGACGGTTGCGTCGATCATCGGGTGTACCTCTAAGGAGCTGCGGTGGACCGCGGTTTTTATCGTTGATGTGTCTGATGGTATACCGTAATACCTATTTTGCAAGCGGAATTTTCGGCCGCGGTTTTTCACGATGAACGGCTCAAGGCCACGGAAAACGTGGTCTTGAGCGGTGAGGCGGTTTGTCGCAGGGGTTGCGCGAGCAGATCAGCGGGCGCTTTTTAGTGCGGATCAGTGTTGTCAAAAGTTTGGAATACCATAATATGGTCCGCAGCAGAGACGCCGCCTAGATGCGGTTTCCTTACAAAGATAAAAACGACCTGTCGAGCTGAAACCTATGTCCCAACCGTCGTCGCAACACCAGTTTGTCGAAAATCACACGGTCGATTACGTTCCACCTGCCGAGCGCCATGGGAAGGCGCGCGACCTGTTTACCCTCTGGTTCAGTACCAACATCGCGCCACTGCCTATCGTCACCGGCGCCATGGTGGTCCAGGTGTTCCACCTGAACCTGCTGTGGGGGCTGGTCGCAATCGTGCTGGGCCATCTGATCGGGGGCGTGTTCATCGCCCTGGCCTCTGCGCAGGGACCGCAGCTGGGCATTCCGCAGATGGTGCAGAGCCGTGGCCAGTTTGGCCGCTACGGCGCCTTGCTGATCGTGTTCTTCACCGCGCTGATCTATGTCGGCTTCTTTATCTCCAACATCGTCCTGGCGGGCAAGACCATCCACGGCATCGCCCCGAGCGTGCCGATGCCGGGCGCGATCGTGATCGGTGCCCTGAGCGCCACCGCCATCGGCGTGATCGGCTACCGCTTCATCCACATCCTCAACCGCATCGGTACTTGGGTGATGGGGTCGGCGTTGTTGGCCGGTTTCATCATGATGTTCGTCCAGGAGCTGCCGGCCGACTTCTTCAACCGTGGCGCGTTCAACCTCTCCGGCTTCATCGCCACGGTGTCGCTGGGCATCATCTGGCAGATCAGCTTCTCGCCGTACACCTCCGACTACTCGCGCTACCTGCCCCGTGAAGTGGGCATCGCCAAGCCGTTCTGGGCAACCTACTTCGGCGCCACCCTGGGCACCATCCTGTGCTTCAGCTTTGGTGCCATCGCGGTGCTGTGCGTGCCGGAAGGCACCGACGCGATGGATGCGGTCAAGCAGGCCACCGGCTGGCTGGGCCCGATCCTGATGGTGCTGTTCCTGCTCAACATCATCAGCCACAACGCCCTCAACCTGTATGGCGCTGTGCTGTCGATCGTCACTGCGATCCAGACCTTCATTGCCGAGTGGACGCCGAGCATCAAGGTACGGGTGATCCTGGCTACGGTGATCCTGGTGGGCTGCGCCATGGTGGCGCTGAATGCGTCGACGGGCTTCATCGGCCAGTTCATCGGCCTGATCCTGGCGCTGCTGCTGGTGCTGGTGCCGTGGGCTTCGATCAACCTGATCGACTTCTACCTGATCAAGAAGGGCCAGTACGACATCGCGTCGATCTTCCGCGCGGACGGCGGCATCTATGGCCGCTTCAACCACCACGCGATCGTTGCCTATGCCTGCGGCATCCTGGTGCAGCTGCCGTTTGCCAACACTTCGCTGTATGTGGGCCCGTACTCCAACATCGTCGAAGGGGCTGACCTTTCGTGGCTGTTCGGCCTGCTGGTGACGGTGCCGCTGTACTACTGCCTGGCAACGCGCGGCAAGGCCGCCGAGAAGGCGGGGCGCGTGGTAAGCGTCAACGACTGACCGCCTGCTGTTAAGGGGCCGGGGGCTGCTTTGCAGCCCTTTCAGCCTTCGCTCAGTGCCCCGACCACCTGCTCGACACTGGCCTTGAGCCCCGCCAGTGCATCTTCAGGGTCACTCTCCACCACCACCAGTTTTGCCCCGGCCGCCTCGATTACCGCGGTCAGCGCCGCATCTGGCTGGCGATGGTCCAGCACCAGCGCCACATCCTGCCCCTCGAGCTGCTCACCCAGCGCCTTCAGCGCCGCCTTATCCCACTTGCCATCCTCCGGCAACGGCTGCTCCACCACATCCAGGTTCAAACCGCTGGCCAGGTACCCCAGGCGCTCGGACAGGCTGACCACACTCAGGTTGTCGACCTTGGCCAACTGCGTCTGGCTGCGGGCGGTCAGCTCCAGCAGCTGGCGCTTGAGCCCCGCCAGGTTGCCCTGGATCCTGTCTTTATCGGCCGGCGCCAGGCGCTCCAGATCATTGGCCAGCACATCTGCCATGCGCCCCAGGTTGGTCGGGTTCAGCCAGGGGTAAGCGGCATAGGCGTCGTCACCGCTCACGGCGATGCCCGGCAGCGCGCCATCCACTGGCCGCGCCGCGTCGATCTCGACGATACGGATATTGCTGCGCCGCGCCATCGGGTACAGCGGGTCGTCACGCCAGATCGAGCGCACGCCGATCACCGCGTCGGCCTGCTGCGCGGCCTTGGCCAGTGCCGCGCCGCCACGGCTGCTGAAGTACGACGGCTGGCGGCTGGCCGGCAGGTTGGCCGGTGCGGCGCGCTTGAGCTGCACGGCGGTGCCGTCGAGCAGGGCGCTGGCCAGGCTGTGGGTCACGGGCAGGGTGGTCAGCACTTGCGTGGCCGAGGCGAGCGTAGGCAGGCCAACGAGGGCGATGGCCAGGGTCAGGTGTTTCAGGTTCATGCCGGGTTTCCTTGCAGGCGTGGAACGAGGGCGCGGGCGAGCGCGGCGAGGGCGAAACAGATGCCGGCGACCAGGATGATCGCCGCGCCCGAGGGCACCGGCAGGTCGAGGACGATCGGCAGGAGGATGCCAAGCAGCGTGCTCAGGGTGGCGATCAGCACCGAAACGAAGAAAAACCCCTTCAATGACTGGCTGACCAGGCGCGCCGCCGCCGCCGGGATCACCAGCAAGGCACCCACCAGGATTGCCCCGATCACCTTCACCGAGGCGACCGTGACCAGGGTCACCAGCACCACGAACAGGTAGTCCAGGGTCTTTACCGCCACCCCACGCACCGCCGCCAGCTGCGGGTTGAAGCTGGCCAGCATGATGCGGTTGTAAAGCGGCAGCGCCAGGGCCAGCACCAGCACCGCGACGATGCCCAGCACCATTAGGTCCTGGCCGCTGACGGTCAGCACCGAGCCGAACAGCACGTTCTCGAGAATGTGCACGTTGATCTTGCCGGCCAGCATCAGCAGCAGGCTGGCGCCGAGGGCCAGCGACACCGAAAGGAACACGCCGATCAGCGTGTCCGGCGACAGCCCGGTGCGGTTACGCAGGAAATTGAGCAGGATGCCGAACAGCAGGCAGTAGCCGAACAGGCTGCCATAGGGGCCGGTATACGGCTCGCCGAGCAGGATGCCGATGGCGACCCCGGTGAGCGCGGCATGGCCGACCGCCTCGGAGAAGAAGGCAAAGCGCTTGACCACCACCAGGGTGCCGAGACCACCCAGCACCGGGCCGATCATCAGGCCGGCCAGCAAGGCATTGATCACGAAACCGTAGGCCAGCGCCTGCGGCAGGTAGCCAGCGCCGGCCCATGCCTGGATCAGCTGGCGGAATGCTTCAAAGCTCATCAGACAAGGCGCTCGCTGCGTGGGTGGACGGAGAACAGGCTGAGCAGGCGCTGCGGGGTCAGGGCCTGGGCGGGCGGGGCGTCGAACAGCACCTGGCGGCTCAGGCCGGTGACCCGGTCGGCCAGGCGCAGCACGGCTTGCAGGTCGTGTTCGATCCACAGCACGGTGGTGCCGGCCTGGCGCCAGCCTTGCAGCAGCTGTTCGAACACCTGGATACCGGCTTCGTCGAGCGCCGACATCGGCTCGTCGAGCACCAGCAGTTGCGGTTCGGGAATCAAGCCCTGGGCCAACAGCACCCGCTGGCGTTCACCGCCAGACAGCGCGCCCATGCGCCGCTTGCGCTTGTCGAGCATGCCGACCCGTGCCAACGCCGCATCGATCGCTGGCCGCACCCGGCGTGAAAGGCCTAGGAACGCCGGGCGCCGCTGGCACATGGCGGCCATGAAGTCGTCGACGGTCATCGGCAACCCGCGGTCGAACTCCAGTGCTTGCGGCACATAGCCGATCACCTGCTGCGCGCCGGGCCAGTGCAGGCTCAGCAGGCCCTGGTGCGGCATCTGCCCGAGCAGGGTCTTGATCAGCGAACTCTTGCCGCCGCCATTGGGGCCGACGATGGCATGCACACTGCCGGCGGCCACGCTGAACTGCACCTGTTCGAGGATGCGCGTGCGGCCCAGGGTCAGGTCGATGCCGGCGAACTCGATGCGCGGCCCGCCGGGCGCCGTGAGGTTGGCAGCGGCGGTCATGCGCGGTTCTCCTGGATGGCGCGGACCACGGTGTCGAGGTTGCGCTTCATCTCCACTTCGTACTTGTCCTTGGTGTAGTCGCCGTAGGAAATGTGCGTCAGCGGGTACAGACGCACGCCGGACTCACGCTGGATGGTCTCCACATAGGCCGAGGGGAAGTCCATTTCCGAGAAGATCACTTTCACGTCCAGCGCCTTGAGCTGGTCGATGGTCTTTTTCAGCTGCGCCGGGCTCGGTTCGATGCCGTGGGCGGGTTCGACCACCGCCGTCACTTCCAAGCCAAAGTCGCGCACCAGGTAGTCGTAGGCGGCATGGATGGTGGCCACGCGGAAGGTGGCCGCAGGCGCTTCGGTCACCTTGGCCAGGGCATCGGCCCGCAAGGCCCGCAGGCGCTTGGCGTAGGCGCGGGCGTTCTGCGTGTAGAACCTGGCGTTGTCCGGGTCGAGCTTGCCCAGCTCGCGGGCGATGTTGTTGACCTGGGCGATGGTGGTGCTGATCGACAGGAAGGTGTGCGGGTTGACCACCTTGCCGGCGCCGCGGGCGGCAATGCCGGTGGCTGCCAGTAACGGGACGTTCTGGTTGGCTTCGATGGTCTTGATTTCGGGCTTTTCGCTGGCGGCGATCATGCGGTCGGCAAAGTCGTCATGGCCGACGCCGTTGAGCACCACCACGTCGAGCGTGCCGATGCGCTTGATGTCTTCGGCGCGGGGTTCATAGGCATGGGGGTTGAAGCCTGCCGGAATCAGCGGCACCACCTCGGCCTTGTCGCCGACGATATTGCTCACGTAGCTGTAGTAAGGGTGCAGGGTGATGCCGATGCGCAGGGGCTTGCCGGTGTCGGCCAGGGTCAGCGCCGGCAGGGCGCAGGCCAGGAGCAGGGCGAAGGCTTTGCGAAGCATGGAGGAGTCCTTGGGTTCAGTGACGGTGTTCGCGGGTGACCCCGGCGTCGTAATGGCTGACCACTTGCTGCCAGCCGGCGGCGATCAGCGCGGTCTGGCCCAGGTCGTCGGGAAGGACGGCGGCGCTGTCGCGGCGCAGCCACACGTCTACTGCGGCGCTGCTGGTATCGGGCAGGATCATCAGGAAGCTGCCCGCCACCTGCGGCGCCTGGCTGCGGCCCAGGTAGGCGCCGGTCGGCAGCCACTGCCACTGGTGGCTGCCACGGCTCTGGCTGCCGGCATCGGCCACGAAGGGCGGCAGGCCTTCCTCGGCCAGAGCCTCGACGCTGGGCGTGGCGGCGCTTTCTTCGCGCAACAACTGGATTTCGTCGAATGCCACGCGCAGGTCGGTGTAGATACCTTGTTCGGCAGCAGTGAGGTCGCGGCGGGCGTCGATCTGGTGGCTGGCGATGGCCTGTTCGTCCTCGCGTTCACCGCGCAGCAGGACCACGCTGGTGGCAAGGGCGACGATCAGCAGGCTGACCAGCAGCACGTAGAGGGTTTCGTGCCCGGCACCGGCCGGGCGCACCACCTGGGTATGGCGCATGGCTGGGCTGCTCATGGTTGCGCGATGTCGGCGTGGTCGACTTCCACGACATGCCCGGGGCCGGCGTCGAACAGCACGTAGAACTCGCCGTCGGGGCGCTTGAAGGTGAGGCTCGAGTCGTCACCGAGCTTGCCGCCGACCAGCACCTGCTCGTCGTAGCCGATCACGTCGAGGGTCACCCCAGGGGCGGCGCTGCCATCGGAAAAGCCACCGGTGCATTTCACCTGGCCGCCCGCGACGTCTTCGCACTCGCACATCGGGTTGTGCGCCAGGGCAGGGCCCGCGGCCAGTACCAGCAAGGGCAGGGCGAGCCTGCGCATCAGGTGTTTCATGGGTTGCCTCCTTGTTTTTCGAGCCAGGCCACGGTGGCCGGCGAAGCCTTGGCCAGGGGCACGGATGCCTGGTGCAGATTGCCGTCCCAGCCTTCGAGGGTGATCCAGATCTGTGCATCGGTGCGGGTGCGCGGCGGTATCGGCAGGTTGGTGACCATGCGGTACGGCGCACCGAAGAAGAGGGTGCCGGCGGTGCGCAGGCTGCGCGGCTTGCCGATACGCAGGTAAACCGCCTTCACGTCATTCACGCAGGCCTTGCACAGCGCCGCGTTGAACAGCTTGAAATGGCCTGCGGGGCCGTCGGCGCGCGGTGCTTCATTGCGCAGTTCGGCGAGATCGAGGCTGTAGGGGCCGACCTGAATGTTGCTGATCGGGTTGGCACCGAGCCCGGCGTCACCGCGGAACAGTTTGACGTCGGCGAAGTACTTGGGCATGAAGCCCAGGGGAATGAGGATCAGCAGGATGTTCAAGTGGAAGCGCCACTTCAGCCACCATCGCTTGAGGGGGCGCGCGGGCAGGGCTTGGGCCTGGCTCATGGGCGGACCTCCAGGGTGGTTTCGCGGGTTGTGTTACGGGCGGTGCTGCGCGGTGCGCGCTCGCCGCGCTTGAGCGCCGCAGCGGTGGCCTGGGCGGTGCGTTTGGTCCAGATCAGCAGGCCGCTGAACACCATCAGGGTCAGGATCAGGCCGAAGAAGAACCAGATCAGCTTGATCGGCAGGCCACCGAAGTCGCCGGTGTGCAGCGGGCGCATGGACTCGGTGACGAACTCCAGGGCCGAGCGGTCGCTGAGCAGGAACTGGCTGTCGACCTGGCGCGTGTACGGATTGACCGAGGCGCTCTGGAACATCAGCGGGTACCAGCCCCGCCCGCCCATTTCGATGTGGCTGTAGGCCGTGGCTGGCAGCGAGACGGAGGTGATGTCCAGGCTCGGGATGGCCAGCCCGGCGATGCGCGCGGCCTCGTCCAGGTCGATGCGTGGCGCTGGGCCGCCATCGACGGACTGCGGCACCTGCTCACGGGCGATCACCGGCACGGTCGGCTCGCTGGAAATAGTGATCTGGTTGTCGAACAGGATCGCCCGAATCAGGAACCAGATGCTGGTAATGGAAATGACCGCGATGAACCAGATCGACCAGACCCCGGCCAGGCGGTGCAGGTCGCCCCAGAAGATGCGTGCCCCATGGCCGGTGCGCACCGGTTTGAAGAAGCCTTTCCAGAACTTCTTGTACACCACCAGGCCGGTGACCAGCGACGCCAGCATCGGCAGCCCGAGCAGCGACACCATGTACCAGCCCCAGCTGAAGCCATTGGTGAACGGTACCAGCCACCAGCCGTGCAGGGCGCGGGTGAAGGCTTCGAAGTTGAAGTCCGGCATCTTGCCCTGGATGGCCCCGGTATACGGGTTGACGTAGAGCATCGGGCTGGAGCCATCGGGGTAGGTGACCTGCGCCGTGAGCGCGAAGTGCGAGCCGTCCGGCTGGCTGAGCGAGCTGACTGCCAGGTCCGGCTCGGCGTTGTGCATGGCATCGAGCACTTGCTGGAAACTCAGGCGTTGGGCGGTGTCGTCGGGCTTGATGGCACGCACGTCGGGGTTGGCCAGCCAGACGATCTCCTGGCTGACCACCGCCAGCATGCCGGTGAAGCAGACGATCAGCACGAAGAACCAGATCGGCAGGGCGAGCCAGCTGTGGACCAGGAACCACAATCTGGACTTGGATTTTTTCGGTGATTTGGCCATCGGTCAGTCTTCTGAAAAAAGGGGCGAACACAGGCCCAACCAAAAAGGGCTGTTATTCAAAAGACGAATGAGAATGAAAATCCTGCTTGATTAAGTGCAAGCAAATGTTTCTGGAGGCGTAAAAGCCGACAGGGCGCTCATGGCGCCCTGTCGGTTGGGGACAGCGTGAATCAGGCGCTGGTCAGGGCCACGGCGGGGTTTGCCTTGCCGTGCTGGCGAGCCAGATCGTGGTACAGCGCCTGGCCGATTTCAGCGGCACGGGAGGGCAGTACCGAAAGCAGGGTGTCGCTAAGGCCGTGGCTGTTCTCGCAGAACCCTTGCAGGTAGACGGACGCCTGCAGGTCCGGGCTGGCCAGTACCCGGTAGTTGCGGTCGACGCTGAAGTCTTCCACATAGTTCGCCAGCGGTGCGAGCAGGTCACGGTGCGAGCGGCGTTCGTAGCCGGTAGCAAGAATCACGGCGTCGTAGCGGTGGGTCTGCTGCTGGCCGGTGGCCAGGTCGCGCAGGGTCAGTTCGATGCCGTCGCGGGTGGCCACCACCGCTTCCACCTGGCGGCGGCACAGCACGTTGTGGCGGAACTGGTGGGCGACCTTCTGCCGGTAGAGGATGCCGTAGATGCGCTCGATCAGGTTGAGATCGACCACCGAATAGTTGGTGTTGTGGTACTCGCCGAGCAACTTGGCGCGCTGATCGGCCGGCTCGTTGTAGACCAGGTCGGTGTAGTTCGGGGAGAAGATCTCGTTGACGAACGGGCTGTCATCGGCCGGCTTTAGGGCGGAGCCGCGCAGCACCATGTCGACCTTGACCGACGGGTAGCTGTCGTTGAGGTCGATGAAGGCCTCGGCGGCGCTCTGGCCCGAGCCGATCACGGCGATGCGCATCGGCTTGCCGGCCGTGCACGGCAGCTTGTTCAGGCTGCTAAGGTACTGGGAATGGTGGAATACCCGAGGATCGTCCTTGAACGCGCTGAATTTTTCGGGGATTTTCGGCGTACCGCCGCTGCCGACCACTACCGAGCGCGTGCGTCGGCTGAATTCCCGGCCTTGGGCATCGCGCGAGACCAGGCGCAGGTGCTCGACGCGCCCAGCCTTCACTTCAGGCTCGATGCGCAGCACTTCTTCGCCATACACCGCCTGGGTGGCGAAATGCTCGGCGGCCCAGCGCAGGTAGTCGTTGTACTCCAGGCGGCAGGGGTAGAAGGTGCCGAGGTTGATGAAGTCAGCCAGGCGCTGCTTCTGGTGCAGGTAGTTGACGAAGCTGTACGGGCTGGTCGGGTTGCGCAGCGAGACCAGGTCCTTGAGAAACGAGATCTGCAGCTCGCTCTGGGTGGCCAGGGTTTCGCCGTGCCAGCGGTATTCCTTCTGCTTGTCGATGAACAGTGCATCGAGGGCGTGACCCTGGCTCTGGGCAAGTTCTTCCAGGGCGATGGCCAGGGCCAGGTTGGACGGGCCGAAGCCCACGCCGATCAGGTCCTTGATAGTTTCTGGGTGTGCAGGCTGGCTCATGGCTGCGATTCCATAATGGGGCGAATGTGGGCGCATGCCGGGAGTCCGGCGTCTGCGCTTGTACATTGGGTGGAACGAGCCAGCGGAAGGGGAATTTACTGCCCGGGAGCCTGCCATTGGGCGGTCGGGCCTAAAGGTTTGCGCGTGCCGGCCGATACGCAGGCCAACTCAAGGACCCATTGCAATGCAGGGAGAAAGACATGGTAGGTATCGCAGCAGTCACCATTAACAACGCCTCGGCCCAGGCGGCAAGCGTTTCCCAGACCAGCGACACTGACAAGACCGAATCGGGCAGCTCGACGCTGCAGGTCGACACTTCGACGCTGCGCGGCGATGGCCAGGCCCAAGGTGCCCAGGGCGCGCAAGGCAGCAGTGGAAGTAGCGAACCGGCACACATCACGCAATTGCGCGAGATGATCAAGAAACTGCAGAAGCAGATGGCCGACGAGCAGAAACAACTGGCCATCCTGATGGCCCAGAAAACCGATGAAACCACCAAGCTGACAGCCGTCACTGCCAAGCAAGCCAGCATCGCCACCCTCAGTGGCGAAATCATGCAGGCTACTGCTCAGTTGCTGGAAGCACTGCAGAAGACCGGTGGCAGCAGTGCCGGTGGAGTGGTCGATACCCAGGCTTGAACGTGGGAGCCGGCAAGCGCGGCTCCCTCAGGTACGGCGCATGCCTGGAAGCGGTGTGCGTCGGCTGGGCGACTACTCTGACGCCACGCGGCCCTTGCTCTGGCGGTCGGACTTGTACTGCATGGCCACCGCTGGTGCCGGCTTGGTCGCACCGGTCTCCAGCCACTGGCGCATGCGGGTGGCGTCAGCGAAGTGGGTGTACTTGCCGAAGGCGTCGAGGATCACCATGGCCACCGGGCGGTTGTCCATCTTGGTCAGCAGCACCAGGCAGTGGCCGGCCTCGTTGGTGAACCCGGTCTTGGTCAACTTGATGTCCCAGTTGCTCTTGTTCACCAGGTGGTCGGTGTTACGGAAGCCCAGGGTGTAATTCGGCTTGCGGAATGCGACGGTCTTTTCGCGGGTGGTCGACAGCTCGCTCAGCATCGGGTACTTGCGCGATGCCATCAGCAACTTGGCAAGGTCATGGGCGGTGGAGACGTTTTGCGTCGACAGGCCGGTCGGCTCGACATAGCGGGTGTGTGCCATGCCCAGGCTGCGGGCCTTGGCGTTCATCGCCTTGATGAAGGCCGGGTAGCCGCCCGGATAATGGTTGGCCAGGGTGGTGGCGGCGCGGTTTTCCGAAGACATCAGGGTGATCAGCAGGGTCTCCCGACGGTTCAGCTCGCTCCCTAGGCGCACACGCGAATACACGCCTTTCATGTCCGGGTTGTTGGCGATGGTCATGGTGAGCATTTCATCCATCGGCAGCTTGGCATCCAGCACCACCATTGCCGTCATCAGTTTGGTCACCGAGGCAATGGGCACTACCCGGTCGGCGCGGCTCGAATACAGTTCCTGGTTGGTGTTCAGGTCAATCAGCAAGGCGCTGCCAGACGCCAGGTGCAGCTTGGACGGGTCGCGTTGGACCTGGGCCGGGGGTTGTGCAGCAGCGGTCGACGGAAGGGTCGCAGTACCTGTGAGCAACAGCAGCAGGCTGAGGATGGACAGGGATGTTTTCACGTTGAGGCTCACTAAAAGTTGGTATGTCGTTGGCTGTGCAAGGGTTTTCCCCCATAAAACCGATGCATTGTGGAGTATGGCCGAAGTGCTGTCGATTGCTCGTTGAGCCGCCCCCACGAAATGAAAAAAGCTTCATGCTGTATCGGTTTTCCTGCCTCCGTTCGTCGCTTTGTCCGGGCAAAAAAAGACCCGCCATGGGCGGGTCGGAAGAGGCGTAGGGAGCAACGCACAGCAAATTCGTTCAAGCGATCAGGCAGTTGGCCTTGAGCTGTTCCGCCAGGGCCTGGGCCGAGGCGCGGGTAGCCAGCGGGCCGCTGACGGCCTCGCCATTGCTTACCAGGTACCAGCAGGCCAACAGGCCCTGCTCACGCAGGGTGGAGGGGACGGCAGTGCCGACGACGGACATGATCTGAATAGTGGCCATAGGGACCTCCTGTGAAACATGGCCCTACCTTACGCAGCAGCCGACACGGTTTGAAATCAACTCGCTCAATAGTGCTCATCAGTTTTATCAACGATTACCAGCGGGGCGGGCCGTAGTACACCGGCGGCGGGCCATAGTACGGGCGGTACGCCGGCGGTGGCGGTGCCGGCACGTAGTACGGCTGGTAGTAGACTGGCTGTGGCGGCGCCTGCACATACACCGGGGGTGGCCCATAGTAGGCGGGCTGTTGTTGCACATAGACGGTGCGGTCGTGGCCGCCATAGACCGTCGCTCCGACCACGGCACCCACCACCGCGGCACCGAGCAGCGGACCCGGGCCATACCAGCCATGACCGCCGCCACCATGGGCAGAGGCTTGCCCGCTGATGGCCAAGGCACCGACCAGCAGGGCGATTCCGGGGAAAAGACGGTTCATGAGACTTCCTCGCAGTAACCCCACGCTTGGGGCCTTGTTACTATGACTCCGGTCTCTGTAAGGCGAGCACAGGGAAACGGTAAAGGTTGTGTAAGGGACGACCAGTGGTTGCCTCTGGTACGCTGAACAAACGATTCAGTCATGAAAAAGGAGCAGGTTATGGCGACAACTCCCAGCAGAGACACTGTTCTGTGCATTTCCCTGGCCGGGCGGCCTGGCTCCTTCGGCGTGCGTTTCCATAATCACCTCTACCAGCAGCTCGGCCTGGTTTACTACTACAAGGCCATGAGTACCGATGACCTGCCGGCAGCGGTCGCAGGCATCCGCGCACTGGGCATTCGCGGCTGTGGCGTGTCGATGCCGTACAAGGAGGCCTGCATGGCGCTGGTCGATGAAATCGACCCGTCGGCGGCGGCCATCGATTCGGTCAATACCCTGGTCAACACCGCCGGCCATCTGAAGGCCTACAACACTGATTACATGGCCGTGCGGCAGCTGCTCGAAACGCATCAGGTCGACCCTGCCACCGCGTTCGCCCTGCGCGGCAGTGGCGGCATGGCAAAGGCCGTGGCCAGTGCCTTGCGCGACGCCGGGTTCGGCGAAGGCATCATCGTCGCCCGCAACGAGCAGGCCGGGCGGCAACTGGCGGATGTCTGCGGCTATCGCTGGGTGGCCGAGCTGGGCGACCTGTGCCCGCCGATGCTGGTGAACGTGACGCCGATCGGCATGGCGGGCGGGCCGGAGGCCGACGAGCTGGCCTTCAGCGAAAATGCCATTGCGGCGGCCGAGCGGGTATTCGATGTGGTGGCGATGCCGGCGCGCACGCCGCTGATCCGGCGGGCCGAGGCGCTGGGCAAGCCAGTGATTACCGGGCTCGAAGTGATTGCGTTGCAGGCCTTGGAGCAGTTTGTGCTGTACACCGGGGTCCGGCCCAGCCGCGAACAGGTTGAAGCGGCGGTAGCGTACGCGCGCGCCGCTCCTGCAACAAAATGACCACCTGGGTCAGAAGGCCTTGTGCCCCTTGTCCAGCTGCTCGTCCACCAATGCCCGGCCATGGGCTAGCGATACATGCTGGGCATTCTCAAGGTCCGAGAAGAACTTCATCGGCATCGACAGACGCTTGCTGGTGTGCCCCTGTGGATCGGTGATCAGGCAACCGGCGGCGTAGGGCAGGGGGGAGTCGGGGTGGGGCATCACGCTGGCGGTGATGGTGTGGTCGCGGTATTCACAGTGAAGAGATTGCATCGTCCTTTACCTCGCTGTGGCATGTGAAGCTGTTACCTTCGTATACCACAGCAAGGGGCCAGGAGTTCCCGGCCCGACGAGCGCGAGCTGACGGCTATCAGCCCTTCAGCTCGGATGGCTGGATCACTTCAACCCAGTAACCGTCCGGGTCCTTGACGAAGGCAAGGTGATTCATGCGGCCGTCCTGCAGGCGCTTCTGGAACGGCACATTCAGCGCTTCGAAGCGAGCGCAGGCAACGCGCACATCCGGCACCGAAATGCAGATGTGGCCAAAACCGCGCGGGTCGGTGTTGCCGTTGTGGTAAGCGAACTGCGCGTCGTTTTCGGTGCCGTGGTTGTGGGTCAGTTCCAGAACGCCGGGGATCGACTTCATCCACTGGTGGCGGGCGGCGTCGTCGGCCGGGATCTGCGCTGGGTCGACCAGGGCCAGGAAGTACAGGCTGAAGGCCGCTTCAGGGAAGTCGCGCTTGTCGACCAGGCGGAAGCCCAGCACGCGGGTGTAGAAGTCCAGCGACTTCTCGATGTCCTTGACCCGCAGCATGGTGTGGTTGAAGACGAACTGGGCAGTGGCGGCGTCTGGCTGCGCAGTGACGCCAGGCAGGGTTTGCAGATCGTGCAGGCTCATGGGGTACTCCAGTGACGGGGCTGGCAACCAGTGCCAGCGAAACAGACAGGGGGCCATGATACGGCAGTGAACCGTTTGCGCAAATAAAAGCGCCCTGCTCGGGGGGAGCAGGGCGCCGGAATTAGAGGCCCGCATGTGCGGGCGCGTGATGGGGTCGCTAGTCCTTTAGCTGTCTCGATACTGCTGCAGCCGTTGTGAAAAAAGTGTGAAGTGGGCGTTGACGTTTCATCATCGCACCCAGCTTTCCACGGTTGCGGCCCCGTACTGTTCTTTCCATGCCTTCAGGCCGCGGTGGTTGCCGCCTTTGGTTTCGATCAGCTCGCCACTGTGCGGGTTTTCGTAGACTTTCACCACGCGCGCACGACGCTGCTGTTTCGGTGCACTGGCAGTGCCGCGGGTAACTGCCTTCGGGTCGAGGATGGCGATGATATCGCGCAGACTTTTGTCATAGCTTTTCATCAGGCCGACTAGTTTCTGCTCGAATTCGATTTCGCGTTTGAGGCCGGCATCCTTTTTCAGCGCCTCCAGTTGTGCCATCTGTTCCTGGAGCGCTTTTTCGGCAGCACGAAACTCTGCAAGTCTGGACACTGTAATCACTCCTGTACGTCTTTCGTGGCAGGGCGCGACGAACATTTGACACGCACTAAACGCCGGCCACGCGGGTGGGTAAATCTGTTCGCTGACATCGAGTGTAGACACTTGCAGGACTTCGGTAAACCGCAAACTTTTATAAGTAAGACGGGAACTTTACAAGTTTTTCGAGCGGTAATTCGTGGGCTTTTACAGGCGCTCTGTCCAGGCCTGTAGACCATGGTCCAATGGCCCGGAACAGAGCGTTTGGGCGATCATTTCAGATGATGATCGGCTGATATTCGGCCGCGACGCATTCGCGTGGCGCAGGTGCGTCACGATTTGTTTTTTCGCCTTTCTTGTGGATGTTCCCTCGCATGTTTTCCCCCCTTCCTCTCGCCCCCGGGCGCCGTGTTGCTGGCCTGTTCCTGTTGTGTGCCGGCGCCCATGCCCAGGCTGCCGGTTTTCTTGAAGACACTACTGCCAAGGTCGAAGCACGCACTGTCTATTTCAACCGGGATTTTCGTGACGGCCACAGCAGTTCCAGCCAGGGTGCGTCAAAACGCGAAGAGTGGGCGCAAGGCTTCATTCTCAATGTTCAGTCGGGTTATACCCAAGGGCCGGTAGGCTTTGGTGTGGATGCACTGGGCATGATCGGTTTCAAGCTCGATTCCAGTCCCGGCGACAGTAACAGCGGTTTGCTGCCGTCTTCCGGCCATGACCCGCGGCATTCTGTCGACCAATACGCGAAGATGGGCCTGGCGGCCAAGGCCAAGGTTTCCAACACGGTATTGAAGTACGGTTCGATGATGCCGGATGTGCCGCTGTTGAAATACAACGATGGTCGCCTGTTGCCGACCGTGTTCCACGGCGCGATGCTGACTTCCGAAGAAGTGCGCGACCTCAAGTTCACGCTGGCGCGCCTGAACAAGTACACCGCACGGGATTCCACTGATCGCCAGGATATTCGCGTGCATTGCAAGAACAAGCGCTATGCCTGCAATATCGAAGCTGACCACTTCGACTTGGCCGGCCTGGACTACCGTTTCAATGATCAGCTCAGTGCCCAGTATCAGGTCGCCAAGCTGGAAAACATCTACCGCCAGCACTTCCTTGGGCTGGTCGGCAATCAACCGCTTGCCGTAGGCAGCCTGTCGGCAGACCTTCGCGTGATCAAGAGCGATGACATCGGCAATGCCCGCGCCGGCGAGATCGACCACCGTGCCTTCAGCGGCATGCTCGGCTACAGCCTGGGTGGCCACAAGATCAGTGCAGGCTGGCAGCGCATGTATGGCGAAAGTGCCATGCCGTACCTCGATGGCAGCAACCCTTATCTGGTCAACTATGCCCAGGTCAACGACTTCGCCGCCGCCCAGGAGCGTTCCTGGCAGCTGCGTTACGACTACGACTTCAAGGCCGTCGGCGTCCCCGGCCTGAGCTTCTTCACCCGCTATATCAACGGCGACCACATCAAGGTTCCGGGCAGCAATGCCGAAGGCAAGGAATGGGAACGCGACACCGAGCTCAAGTACCAGGTGCAGAGTGGAACCTTCAAGGATGTCAGCGTGCGCCTGCGTAACTCCACGTACCGCAGCAACTACGAGCAGTGGGCGCGTGACATGGATGAGACCCGGGTCATCGTCAGCTATAACTTCTCCATTCTCTAGGTCACGGGCCGGGCGGTGCCATGAAAGATTTGCTGCTGATCGGCATTGGCCCGGGCGACCCACGCCAGATTACCGTCGAGGCGGTGGATGCATTGCGCCACGCCACGGTGTTTTTCGTGTTCGACAAAGGCGCGGGCAAGGATGAGCTGCTGCGCTTGCGCAGCGCCATGCTTGAACGTTACCGGCCAGGCGGTGGCTACCGCCTGGTGCAGGTCGCGGACCCGCAACGCGATACCCAGGCCGCTGACTATGCGGGCGCGGTTCACGACTGGCACCGCCAGCGTGCCGCGCTGTATGCCCGGTTGATTGACCAAGAGATGGGCGCTGAGGATATCGGCGCCTTCTTGTTATGGGGTGAGCCAACCCTCTACGACAGCACCCTGCGCATACTGGACCTGGTCCGCGAACGCGGCGTGGCGCTGCGCCTTCAGGTGATCCCCGGCATCAGCAGTGTGCAGGCCCTGGCTGCACGGCATCAGGTCCCGCTCAACCGCATCGGCGAGCCGCTGACCGTGCTGCCCGGCCGGCGCCTGGCCGAGCAGGGGCAGGTGGACAATGTGGTGGTGTTGCTCGACGGCCAGTGCGCGTTCGCCACGCTGGAGGATGCGGCGCTGGTGATCTACTGGGGCGCCTATTTGGGCACTGCGGATGAAGTGCTGATCGCCGGGCCTTTGCAGGCGGTTAAGGCCCGGATTCTCGAGGTGCGCGAGCGGGAGAGGGCGCGCATGGGGTGGATCATGGATACCTATCTGTTGCGGCGCGAGTTGTAGGGCAATTGGCCGGTGTTCAAGACGTACCCAGAATGTCCACCACCTTGTCGCGCAACTGGTCGATGCTGAACGGCTTGCCGATCATGTGCATGCCCTCGGGCACGTGGAGACTCTCGGCATAACCGCTGGCAAACAGCACCGGCAGCAACGGCCGCATCGCACGGGCCTTGGCTGCCAGTTCTTCACCGCGCATGTCCGGCAGGCCCACGTCGGTCACCAGCAGGGCCAGTTTCTGGCTGGCATCCTCGATCACTTTCAGCGCCGCCGTGGCATTTTCCGCTTCTATGGTGCTGTAGCCCAGCTCATCGAGCACTTCGACCATCAGCATACGTACGATGTCGTCGTCTTCGACTACCAGAAGGTGCATGGTGGGTTCCCTGTTAAAAATGGCATGTCCCTACTCTGTGCGCCAGGCAGTGACAGAAGTTCCCGAGGATACCGGCTGTGGCACCTCGATGGAACGATTCTCACACACAGCCTTCAAATACTGGCTAAATGCCCCGCCGCAGCCGCTTAAGCGGGTTAGACTCGCTTGTGGACCGGTGAGCGCAGCGGCCTATAAAAACAGGCTTCAATCGCCACACTTTTCAATGGACTTTTTTTTGCGCGGGCGTTTTCAGATGATTCAAGCAGCCTCGATGGACCAGCAGAGCTTTCGCAAGCTGTTGAGTCGCAATATCGGCTTGCCCCTCGGGGTGGGCCTGCTCGGCGCCGTGGCCTTCGTCGCGGTGATCAACTACCTGCTTTCGGCCATGCAGTGGGTCGAGCACACCGACCGGGTGATCGGCAATGCCAACGAAACGGTCAAACTGTCGATCGACATGGAAACCGGCATGCGCGGTTTTCTGATCACCGGTGACGAACGCTTCCTCGACCCCTACGAAGTGGCCAAGCCGCGCATCCTCGGCAGCCTGCAGAGTTTGCGCAGCATGGTCGAGGACAACCCGCAGCAGGTTGACCGTATCGAGCGGCTGATTGCCCTGCAAAACGCCTGGAACGCATTCGCCGGCGAGATGATCAGCCAGCGGCGCAATGGCGGCGATTATCGCCAATCGGTCGGCAATGGCCGTGGCAAGCGCATCACCGACGAGATCCGTAAGGAGTTCGACGCGCTGATCAGTACGGAACAACAGCTGCGCATGACCCGCACCGAGAAGGTCAGCACGGTTACCGTCACTGCCATTTCCGCGTTCGTATTGCTGATCGTCGGCCTCAGCGCCTTGCTCGCCTACCTCGGCCGTCGCGATCTGATGGCCCTGTCGGGCAGTTATACGGAAAACCTTGAGGCGCAACAGCGCGCCGCCGAACGCCTGGAGCACCAGGCCTGGTTGCGCAATGGCCAGACCCAGCTGGCCGAGCAGGTCTTGGGCCAGCTGACCTTGCCGATGCTGGGTGACAACATCCTGCGTTTCTTCGCAGCTTACCTGGGCAGCGTGGTGGGTGCGTTGTACGTCCGCGACGAACACGGCCGCCTGGTGCGCGTGGCCAGCTATGGCCTGGCGGCCGAGGAGCAAGCCCGCCGGCAAGTGCTGGGCGACCACGATGGCCTGTTGGCCCAGGCCGTGCGCGAAGGGCGCCTGCTGCGCCTGGACAACCTGCCAGAGGACTATTACCACCTCAGCTCCGGCCTGGGCAGCGGCCTCCCGCGCAGCGCCTTGCTGATGCCGTCCCGCGATGACGGCCAGATCAATGGGGTGATCGAACTGGGCTTCCTCCGCCCGTTGAACGAGCGTGACGACGAACTGATGCAGCGGGTCTGTGAGAATCTCGGCATCTCCATCGAAAGCGCCCGTTACCGCCAGCGCCTGCAGGAAGTGCTGGCCGAAACCCAGCAGCTTAACGAAGAGCTGCAGGTTCAGCAGGAGGAGCTCAAGACCGCCAACGAAGAGCTCGAAGAGCAATCACGGGTACTCAAGGAGTCCCAGGCCCACCTGGAAACCCAGCAGGCCGAGCTTGAGCAGACCAATGAGCAGCTGTCCGATCGCACCGAGGCCTTGGACCGCAAGAACGACGAACTCAGCCAGGCCCAGCAAGAACTGCAGGCCCGTGCCGATGACCTGCAGCGCTCGAGCAAGTACAAGTCCGAATTCCTCGCCAACATGTCCCACGAGCTGCGCACGCCGCTCAACAGCTCGCTGATCCTGGCCAAACTGCTGGCCGAGAACGGCGAAGGCAACCTCAGCGCCGAGCAGGTCAAATTTGCCGAGTCCATCTATTCCGCCGGCAACGACCTGCTGAACCTGATCAACGACATCCTCGACATCGCCAAGGTCGAGGCCGGCAAGCTCGAAGTGCGCCCTGAAAACACCCAGCTCGAACGCCTGGTTGAAGGCCTGCGCGGCATGTTCCTGCCACTGGCCGAACACAAGGGCCTGGGCTTCGAGGTCACGGTCGAGGCGCAGGTACCGGCTACCCTGTTCACCGACCGCCAGCGCCTGGAGCAGATTCTCAAGAACCTGCTGTCCAACGCCATCAAGTTCACCGAGCGTGGCCAGGTCAGCTTGAATATCGGCTACCAGGCCGGCAGTGGCATCATCTTCTCGGTGCGCGACAGCGGCATCGGCATTGCCGCCGACCAGCAGCAGGCGATCTTCGGCGCCTTCCACCAGGTCGATGGCACCAGCAACCGCCGCTACGGCGGCACCGGCCTGGGTCTGTCGATTTCGCGTGACCTGGCGCACCTGCTGGGTGGGCAGATCAACGTCGACAGCAGCCCGGGGCAGGGCAGCGTGTTCAGCCTGATCATGCCGGAGCGCTACGAGTCGCAAGGTGGCGAGATCGAGGCGCTGAGCTTGCGGCCAGCCGTCGACAGCTTGCCGCCGGCCCCGCCGATTACCGCGCCGGCAGTGACCAAGCGCCCGGCCCCCACCTTCAGCGATGACCGTGAACGCGCGCCGTTTGGCAACCGTTGCATCCTGGTGGTCGAGGACGAGCCCAATTTCGCCCGCATTCTCTTCGACCTGGCGCACGAGCTGGGCTACAGCTGCCTGGTGGCGCAGAGCGCCGACGAGGGCTTCGAACTGGCCGCGCAGTACATTCCCGACGCCATCCTGCTGGACATGCGCCTGCCCGACCATTCTGGCCTGACCGTGCTGCAGCGCCTCAAGGAGCAGGCCGGCACCCGGCACATACCGGTGCACATCATCTCGGTGGAAGACCGCGTCGAGGCCGCCATGCACATGGGTGCAGTGGGCTATGCGGTCAAGCCGACCAGCCGTGAGGAGCTCAAGGAAGTCTTCGCCCGCCTGGAAGCCAAGCTGACCCAGAAGCTCAAGCACATCCTGCTGGTCGAAGACGATGACTTGCAGCGCGAGAGTATCGCCCGCCTGATCGGCGACGAAGATGTCGAGATCACCGCCGTGGCCATGGCCCAGGACGCCCTCGCGCTGCTGCGCGAGAACATCTACGACTGCATGATCATCGACCTCAAGCTGCCCGACATGCTTGGCAACGAGCTGCTCAAGCGCATGACCGCCGAGGATATCCGCTCGTTCCCGCCGGTCATCGTCTACACCGGGCGCAACCTTACCCGCGAAGAAGAGGCTGACCTGCTCAAGTATTCGCGCTCGATCATCATCAAGGGCGCGCGCTCGCCGGAGCGCTTGCTCGATGAAGTGACGCTGTTCCTGCACAAAGTCGAATCGCAGCTGTCCCATGAACGCCAGCGCATGCTCAAGACCGCACGCAGCCGCGACAAAGTCTTCGAAGGGCGCAAGGTACTGCTGGTGGACGACGATGTGCGTAACATCTTTGCCCTGACCAGTGCCCTTGAGCACAAGGGTGCCATCGTCGAGATTGGCCGCAACGGGCGCGAAGCCATCGAGCGCCTGGAACAGCACGATGACATCGACCTGGTGCTGATGGACGTGATGATGCCGGAGATGGACGGCTTCGAGGCCACCCGCCTGATCCGCCAACAGCCGCGCTGGCGCAAGCTGCCGATCATCGCCGTCACTGCCAAGGCGATGAAGGACGACCAGCAGCGTTGTCTGCAGGCCGGTGCCAATGATTACCTGGCCAAACCGATCGACTTGGACCGCCTGTTCTCGTTGATCCGCGTATGGCTGCCGCAACTGGAGCGAATTTGACTAGCGAGCGCAACACCGACATCGAGATCCGGCTGCTGATCGAGGCGATCTACCTCAAGTACAGCTACGATTTTCGCAACTACTCCGGCGCTTCGATCAAGCGCCGGATCCTCCATGCGCTGCGCCAGTTCGACTGCCTCACGGTGTCGGCGCTGCAGGAGCGGGTGCTACACGACCCGGGCATGTTCATGCAGCTGTTGCAATACCTGACGATCCCGGTCAGCGAGATGTTCCGCGACCCCAGCCACTTCCTCGCGCTGCGCCAGGAGGTGGTGCCGCTGCTGCGCACCTGGCCGTCGATCAAGATATGGATCGCTGGCTGCAGCACCGGTGAAGAGGTGTACTCGATGGCTATCCTGCTGCGTGAAGAAGGCCTGCTCGAGCGCACCATCATCTATGCCACCGACATCAACCCGCTTTCGCTGGACCGCGCCAAACAGGGCATCTACTCGATGCAGAGCATGCGCGAGTATGAAGAAAACTATCGCCTGGCCGGTGGCCGCCGTGACTTCGCCGAGTACTACACGGCGGCCTACGGCAACGCCATCATGGACAATAGCCTGCGCGACAACGTGACCTTCGCCGACCACAGCCTGGCCACCGACAGTGTGTTTTCCGAGACCCAGTTGGTGTCCTGCCGCAACGTGCTGATCTATTTCAACAAGGAATTGCAGGACCGCGCCCTCGGCTTGTTCCACGAATCCTTGTGCCATCGGGGCTTCCTGGTACTGGGCAGCAAGGAGTCGGTGGACTTTTCGGCCTACGGCGAGCGTTTCGAGCCGCTGGTCAAACCTGAACGGATCTACCGCAAATCATGAACGGCGTACGCGCGGTGGTCATCGGTGCCTCGGCGGGCGGCGTCACGGCACTGTTCACGGTGCTCGGATCGCTGCCGGCCAGCTTTGCCATTCCGGTGCTGTGCGTGCTGCACCTGCCGGACGACCGCCACAGCCAGCTGGCCGAGGTGCTGCAACGGCGCTTGCAGCGGCCGGTGCGCCAAGCCTGTGACAAAGAAGCCATCGCCCCGGGGCAGATCTACGTGGCCGGGCCGGGCTATCACCTGTCGGTGGAGGCCGACCTCAGCCTGTCGTTGAGCCAGGAAGAGCCGGTGCATTTTTCGCGCCCGGCCATCGATTTTCTCTTCACCTCGGCGGCTGATGCCTTTGGCCCCGAGCTGCTCGGCGTACTGCTCACCGGGGCCAACGAGGATGGCGCCGAAGGGCTTGCCTACATCAAGAGCAGCGGCGGCCGGACCGTGGTCCAGGACCCCCGCGACGCACAGGTGGCGCTGATGCCGGAGGCCGCTCTGGCCCTGCATCAGCCCGACCTTATCCTTTCTCTGAGCGGTATCGGGCAGTTGCTCGCTACCCTGGAACCCAGCGCATGCTAAGCCACACCCCTGCCAAACTGCTGATCGTCGACGATCTGCCGGAAAACCTGCTGGCCCTCGCCGCGCTGATCCAAGGCGAAGACCGTGAGGTGCACGAGGCGCAGTCGGCTGAAGCGGCCTTGTCGCTGTTGCTCGAGCACGAGTTCGCCCTGGCCATTCTCGACGTGCAGATGCCGGGCATGAATGGCTTCGAGCTGGCCGAGCTGATGCGCGGCACAGAAAAGACCCGCAACATCCCGATCGTCTTTGTCACCGCCGCCGGCCGCGAAATGAACTACGCCTTCAAGGGCTACGAGAGTGGCGCTGTGGACTTCCTGCACAAGCCGCTGGACACCCTGGCGGTGAAGAGCAAGGTGTCGGTGTTCGTCGACCTGTACCGCCAGCGCAAGGTGCTCGACCGCCAGTTGCAGGCGCTCGAGCGCAGCCGCCAGGAGCAGGAACTGCTGCTGGCCCAGCTGCAGGTGGCGCGTGGCGAGCTGGAGCATGCGGTGCGCATGCGCGACGACTTCATGTCGATCGTCGCCCACGAAGTGCGCACGCCGCTCAACGGCCTGATTCTGGAGGCACAGTTGCGCAAGATGCACCTGGGGCGCGGCAACCTCGAAGCCTTCAACCCCGACAAGCTGCAGGCCATGGTCGAGCGCGATGAGCGCCAGATCAACAGCCTGATTCGCCTGGTCGAAGACATGCTGGACGTGTCGCGCATTCGCACCGGCAAACTGTCGCTGCGCCCTAAAACGTTCGACCTGAGCCAACTGGTACGGGGCTTGGTGGAAAACTTCGCGGCTCAGGCCACGGCGCTGGAAACCTCCATCGAACTGCAACGTTGTGAGTCGTTGACGGGAGTGTGGGACGAATTTCGGATTGAGCAAGTCCTGGCCAACCTGTTGTCCAATGCGTTGCGTTATGGCGAGCGACGGCCCGTGCATGTGCAGCTGTTCGAACAGGATGGCATGGCAGCGGTGCAGGTTCGGGATTACGGCATCGGCATCAGCGCCAGCAACCAGCAGCGGATCTTTCAACAGTTCGAGCGTGTGGCCACCCAGCAAGCCAGCAATGGGTTGGGGCTGGGCTTGTACATCTCGGAGCAGATCGTCCAGGCCCATGGCGGGCGGATCCAGGTGGAAAGCGACGTTGGCAAAGGGTCGACGTTCACCCTGCTGTTGCCGCTGGCAGAGGTGAGAGAACAAAACGACCAGCTGCGGGCAACCTCCGCGCAAGCCTGAGGTCACATTGGCCAACTGTAAAGAATTCAAGGCGTTATCATGAGTGAAGATGCACAAGATGTAGTACTGGTAGTCGAGGATGAACCGGCAATCCGGATGATCCTGCGCGATTACCTGGCGGGTGAGGGCTACCACGTGCTGGTGGCAGAAGACGGCGAGCAGGCGTTTGCCATTTTGGCGAGCAAGCCGCACCTGGACCTGATGGTGACCGACTTCCGCTTGCCCGGGGGCATTTCCGGGGTGGAGATCGCCGAACCTGCGGTGAAGCTGCGGCCGGACCTCAAGGTGATCTTCATCAGCGGTTACCCTGCGGAGATCCTCGAGTCCGGCAGCCCAATCGCCCGCCAGGCGCCGATCCTGGCCAAGCCGTTCGACCTCGATACCTTGCACGAACAGATTCAGGCCCTGCTGCGATAAGCTGTACCGGCCTCTTCGCGGGCACGCCCGCTCCCACAGGTATCGCGCGGACTTCTGTGGGAGCGGGCGTGCCCGCGAAGAGGCCGGTACTGGTTAACGCAGGGTCCGCTCGATCCCACCAAGCAGCAGGCTCTCCATCAACCCCAGCCCCTGTTCCTCAGGCAAGCCCTTGAGCATCCCCGGCAACTGGTTGAGCAAGGTCGCCACGACGTGGGCTGTCGCCATCAATGCCTCGCCCTGCAAAGTAGCCCGTGGCGCAATCAGGCGCAGCAACCCCGCCTCATAGCGCTTGCGCAGAAGTCCCAGGCACGCCTGCTGCTCATCACTCAAGCAGCACAGGTCGCGTTCGGCCAGGCGAAACTGCATGGGCCGTTCGGCATGCAATTGCCAATGCGCGGCAATCAGGCAGTTCAACGCCGAACCCCCTCTCGCCATGGCCCGGCGTCCCTGTTCCAGGGTTGCCTGCAGCTCTTCGTACAACTCTTCGATGAGGTCGAACAGCAGGTCCTGCTTGCTTGGGAAATGGTGATACAGCGAACCTGCGGTCAGCCCCACGTGCGCGGCGAGCTCGCGCATGCTGACCTGGCCAAAGCCCTTTTCGGCGAACAGTGCCATGGCCCGGTCGCGTCGCTCTTCGAAGTTGGCACAGCGCATCGCGGCATTGACCGGGGGCATGGCGTGCGCTCCTCAGTAGGTGAAGAAGCCGCGGCCGCTCTTGCGCCCCAGCCAGCCGGCCGCGACCATTTCCTTGAGCAGCGGAGCAGGGCGGTACTTGCTGTCGTTGAAGCCTTCGTGGAAGGCCTCCATGATCGCCAGCAGGGTATCCAGGCCGATCAGGTCGGCCAGGGCCAGCGGGCCGATCGGCTGGTTGCAGCCCAGGCGCATGCCGGTGTCGATGTCCTCGGCACTGGCCAAGCCTTCCTGGCGCACGAAGATGGCTTCGTTGATCATCGGCACCAGAATGCGGTTGACCACGAAGCCCGGGCGGTTGCCGGCGGTGATTGGCGTCTTGCCAAGCTTTTCGGTGACCACCAGCGCCTGGGCATACGTGCTGTCGCTGGTCTGCAGGCCGCGGATGATCTCGACCAGGGCCATCATCGGCACCGGGTTGAAGAAGTGCACGCCAATGAAGCGCTCAGGGTGCTCGATGCTGGCGGCCAGTTGGGTCACCGACAGCGACGAGGTGTTGGTGGCGATCAGGCAGTCGGCGGCAACGTTGGCTGCCACCTGCTGCAGGATGCGCTGCTTGAGTTGCAGGTTCTCGGTGGCGGCCTCGATCACCAGCTGCGCGCTGCCCAGCAGGGCATAGTCGGTGCTGGTGCGGATGCGGGTTTTCGCCGCCTCGGCGCGCTCGGCGTCGAGGGTGCCCTTGCTCACCTGGCGCTCCAGGTTCTTGCTCAAGGTGGCCACGCCACGCTCCAGCGCGGCGTCGGAAACGTCCACCAGCAGCACCTGGTAGCCGGCCACCGCACACACCTGGGCAATACCGTTGCCCATGGTGCCTGCGCCGATCACGGCAATCTGTTCAATCGTCATGGTTCAGCCCCTCAGACGCGCTCGAAGACCACGGCAATGCCCTGGCCGCCGCCGATGCACATGGTGGCCAGTGCGTAGCGGCCCTGGATGCGTTGCAGTTCGTGGATGGCCTTGGTGGCGATGATCGCCCCGGTGGCACCGACCGGGTGGCCGAGGGAGATGCCCGAGCCGTTAGGGTTGACCTTCTCCGGGGCGAAACCGAGCTCGCGGGCCACGGCGCAGGCCTGGGCGGCGAAGGCTTCGTTGGACTCGATCACGTCCAGGTCGCTGACGCTCAGGCCGGCCTTTTCCAGCACCTTGCGGGTTGCCGGGATCGGGCCCAGGCCCATCAGTTCCGGCTCGACACCGGCGTGGGCATAAGCCACCAGGCGCGCCAGCGGCTTCAGGCCCAGGCGGCGCACGGCGTCACCGGTAGCCAGCACCAGGCCGGCGGCGCCATCGTTGATGCCGCTGGCGTTGCCGGCGGTGACGGTGCCGTCCTTCTTGAACACGGTCTTCATGCCGGCCAGTTGCTCGGCCGTGACGTCGGCGCGCACATGCTCGTCGATGGCGAACTGCACGGTGCCCTTACGGGTTTTCAGCTCCAGCGGCACGATCTGGCTGTCGAAGCGGCCTTCGGCCTGGGCGCGGGCGGCGCGGCGCTGGCTGGTCAGGGCCAGCTCGTCCTGCATCTCGCGGCTGATGCCGTGTTTGGCGGCGACGTTTTCCGCAGTGATGCCCATGTGGAAGTGTTCGAACGGGTCCTGCAGTACGCCAACGGTGTAGTCGATGCCCTGCAGATCGCCCATGCGCGCGCCCCAACGTGCCTGCGGCAGCAAGTACGGGCCACGGCTCATGGATTCGGCGCCGGCAGCCAGGGCCACGTCGGCGTCACCGAGCAGCAGGGTCTGGGCGGCCGAGACGATGGCCTGCAGGCCCGAACCGCACAGGCGGTTGACGTTGAAGGCCGGGGTTTCCTTGGGGATGCCGGCGTTCATCGCCGCTACCCGCGACAGGTAGGCGTCGCGTGGCTCGGTGGGGATGACGTTGGCCATCACCATGTGGCCGATCTGCTCGGCGGGCACGCCCGAACGCTCGATGGCGGCGCGGGTGACCGCGGTGGCGAGATCGGCCAGAGGCAGGTCCTTGAGGGAACCACCGAAACCGCCGATGGCGGTACGGACAGCACTGACGACGTAGATTTCTGTGGTGCTCATAAAGGCTCCGATTGCTTAGGCATGGCGGGAGCGGGCCAGGCTCTGCGAGAATGGCCGGCGATCCCGGATGGGGTCCGAGTCTAGGCAAAGGCTCTGTTGCAGCCTATGCCGGATCTGTTCAGTCAACCTGGCATTTTTTGCCACTCAGCATAGACAGTGAATTCCGCCATGCGCGATAGCGATTCGGTCGCGGTGTACTTTCTCAATGCCATGCTGCATGCCCTGCGCGAGCAGCCCGAGGTGCTGGAGGCACGGCTGCGTGATGTGGGCATCGACCCGGCCGTACTCGACCAGCCGCAGGCGCGGGTGCCGGCCAAGGCTTTTGCCCGCCTGTGGCTGGAGCTGATCGAGTTGCTGGGCGACGAGTTCTTCCGCCTCGACAGCCATGGCATGCCGCTGGGCAGCTTTGCCCTGATCTGCCGTGGCTTGATCCAGGAACCGAACCTGGAAAAGGCCCTGCGCCAATGCATGGGCAGTTTCGCCCTGTTCCTGCGCGACCTGCGCGGCAGCCTGACGCTGCGCGGCGGGCGTGCGGTGATCAGCGTGCAGTCGGCAATCGCCGACCCGCTTACCCGGGTGTATGCCGAGGAAACCTACCTGGTGCTGATGATCGGCCTGCTGTGCTGGCTGGCCGGGCGGCGCATCGCCATCGATCGCACGGAACTGGCGGTGGCACGCCCGGCCCAGGACGACGATGCGCTGCTGTGGGGGCCGGACCTGCGCCTGGGCAGCGGGCGCACCGAGGTCGAGTTCGACAGTGCCTGGTTGCGCCTGCCCGTGGTGCAGGACCTGGCGGGCCTGAAGACCTTCCTGCGTAGCGCGCCGCAGGGGCTGGTGATCCGTTTTCGCAATCAGAACGGTAGGGTTGCCGAGGTCTATCGCCATCTGCGCGCACGCCATTATGGGCAATGGCCGACCTTGGCGGCCATGGCCGGGCAGCAAGGTATCAGTGCCAGCACCTTCCGCCGCCAGCTGGAGCGCGAAGGCCGGTCGTACCAGCAGATCAAGGATGAAGTGCGCCGGGCGATGGCCTTCGAGCGCTTGCGCGAAGGCACACTGAGCATCGCCGAGATTGCCGAGCAGGCCGGCTTCCAGGAACCCAGTGCATTTCACCGGGCGTTCAAGAAATGGACGGGGCAGAGCCCGGGTAGCTACCGGGCCAGGTTGGCCATTCCTAATCCTGCAGGTCGGCTGCCAGTGCCTTGACCCGCTTCAGGTCACCTGCAGCAATTTTTGTCACCCTCGCACCATACTCGGCATCGGCCTTGTACAGGAACGACAGGATGATGTGCTTGCTCTGCTCATCGGCAACCGCCAGCGATTGGCCAAAGCTGTTGACCAGGTCGCGCTGCTCGCTTTTCGAGTAAGCGCGGTAAAGGTCGCCGGCCTGCTTGAAGTTCTGCTCCCGGGTGATGCCCTGTTGCTGCGTCGTGCCGCTCAAGGCCAGCTGGCTGTAGCGAGCCGAATCGTTGGTGCTGCGCGGCTGCAGGCGGCTGGGCTGGTAATTGACCATGTCGCGGCTGCGGTTGGGGTTGAGTGCACCGTCCTGGTTGCCATTATTGACGGCTGCCCGCGGCTGGTTGATCGGCAGGCTGCCGGCGTTGGCGCCAACCCGGTACACCTGGGTGTCGGCATAGGAGAACAGCCGGCCTTGCAGCAGGCGGTCCTCGGAGGGTTCGATACCCTTGATCAGGTTTGACGGGGCCAGGGCGACCTGTTCGGTTTCCTGGAAGAAGTTGCCGACATTGCGCTTGAGCACCATCTGCCCGACCCGGCGCTCCGGTACATCAGGCCAGACCTTGGTGGCGTCCAGCGGATCGAAGTCGAAATCTGCCAGCTGTTCAGGGCGCAGGGTCTGGATATAGAGGTCCCACTTGGGATAGTCGCCACGGGCAATGGCGCTGACCAGGTCCTCGGTCATGTGGCTGAAGCTTTTGCCCTGGATTTGTTCGACAGCCTTGGGGTCGAGGTTTTCCTGGCCCTGCAGGCTCTTCCAGCGGAACTTCACGTAGGTGGGTTCACCTTTGGCGTTGATGAACTTGTAAGCGTGCACGCTGTTGCCATCCATGTGCCGATAGCTTTTGGGTGTGCCTTCATTGGAGTACAGCAGGGTCAGGGTGCGGGTGGCCTCCGGCATGTGCGAGAGCAGGTCGAAGCGCCGGGCATCGTTGCCCAGGTTGCTGCGAGGGTCGGGCTTGAAGGCGTGGACCATGTCCGGGAACTTGATGGCGTCGCGGATGAAGAAGGTGGGGAAGTTGTTGCCAACCAGGTCCCAGTTGCCGGTAGTGGTGTAGAAGCGGGTGGCAAAGCCTCGCGGGTCGCGCAGGGTTTCCGGCGAGTGCTGGCCATGCACGACCGACGAGAAGCGCACGAAAACCGGGGTTTTTTCGCCGGGGGTGAACAGCGGCGCCGAGGTCAGCGCGGACAGGTCTTCGGACGCGGTGAACTCGCCATGGGCGCCTGTGCCGCGGGCATGAACCACGCGCTCAGGGATGCGCTCGCGGTCAAAGCGCTGCAGTTTCTGGATCAGCTGCACATCCTGCAGCAGGGTCGGGCCACTGGCGCCGGCGGTCTGGGAGTGCTCGTTATCGCCGACTGCCGCGCCGTTGTCGCGGGTCAGTGGCATGGCCAGCAGCGCAGGGCTGGCAAGCAGAGTCACGCACAGCAGCGTCAACGCAGGGCAGTTGGGGCGGGACAAAAGCATGGCAATGGCACTCGCTTGATCAAGGGAGTGCCGATGCTAGTCATGCGGTAGAAACCTCACAGCAAGGCTAATCGGCTCATGCTGTATGAGATTTCGCAGTGCTGAGTCAGTGGATAGCCACCGGGTTGATGTTGACTTGGGTCGAGCCCTTGTACAGCGGCTGCCCCAGCACGAACAGGAACTCGAAGGCCTTGTCTTTCACCAGCGCACGGGTGTCGATCAGCTCCAGGTTATAGATCCCGCGCTTGGCCAGCATGAACTGGTTGACCGGAAACTCTTCGCCGGTCGGGTTCGGGTACACCTCCGAAGCCCAGGTATCCCCGCCGAAGGCGACGATGCCCTGATCTGCCAGCCACTCGGCGGCCGCCAGGTCGATGCCCGGTTCGGTGGCGAGGAACTGCTGGTTGTCCTTGCCGATCAACTCCAGCCAGCCGGTATTGAACAGCACCACATCGCCCTTGCGCAGGGTGATGCCCTCTTGCTTGAGCACCGCCTTGATGTCGTCGACGCTGAATGCAGTACCGCCGGGGACGATGGCCTTGCCATAGTGGGCGGTCATATCCAGCACCACGCCGCGGGTGACCATCGGCGGCACTTTTTCCACGCCCAGCTTGGTCACGCCTTCGACGGTGACGAAATCAGCCGCCTTGTTGCCGTTGTAGTAGACGTTATCGATCCCAATATGGCCGATGCCGTTGAGCTGCGTGCCGACGCCGGTCCAGCCGTTGACCAGCTCGTCATTGAAGGTGAACTTGTTGCGGCCCAGGGACTGGCCGGCCTGTTCACCAGGCTGGATGTTGTAAAGGTGGAAGCTGCGGTGGCGGAAGGCCGGCAGGTCTTTGCTGACCGGCACGGCCAGCGGGTAGGTCTTGCCGGTCTTGACCAGGCCCACGGCCTGTTTCACCACGTCTGGGGTGAGCAGGTTGGCCGCGCCGATTTCGTCGTTTTTGCCGTAGGGCGAAGTCTGCCAGTCGGCGGCCAGGGTGGCCTGGGCAGTGGTCGCCAGGGCAACGGCGAGTAGCAGAGGTTTGAAGCGTTTCATTGAATTCTCCTGAAGGTGAAGCGTTGTCAGGAGTGCATTCTGGGCAGGGCCGCCGTGGGGAAAAAGCGGCCGGGGGGACAATGACTTTTGCCTGCCGGTCAATAACCGTCGTCGTTAAGGGCCAGGCTCTGGCGCAGCTGTTCGACCATCGACACGCGCAGCGTTTCCGGCGCCTTGACACGGATCGAGCCGGCCTGGGACAGCAGCCAGCCCATCAACGCACGGCTGTCTTCGACGGTCGCCGCGAGCATCGCGCCGCCGTTGTCGTGGGGCGCCAGGCGCATGTCCTCGGACAGCGGCTGGTCTTCCAGGCGACGGGCCAGGCCATCGTCGACCCAGGCGTGCAGTTCGATCTGTTGCGAGGGGGAGAGCGCATCGGGCTGCAACTGCTCGGCCTGGCCTAGGCTCAGGCCCGGCTGCCAGTACCAGCCGTAGGGCATGCCTTTGCTGTTGCAGTGCAGCGGGAACAGCGTCGCCAACTCATTGAGGTCGCGCTCGACGGTACGTTTGCTGGTTTTGTGGCCGGCTTTGGCCAGTGCGCCCTGCAATTGTGTGGAGCTCATCCCGGGATGGCGGTCGGGCAACAGTTTCAGGAGCTGCCATTGTCGGGCGATGGTGTGGCGGGTCGGGTGGCTGGGCACGGAAGCTTCATCCTTGAAGGCCAGGTACGAGGTGCACCTGAGTGATGGCATATAGCTATTGCGATAGCATACTCCTTCGGAGGATGGGATCCAAGTTTGGTTACGGCTGGCTGTTGCTCGCCGCAACACCTTCAGCGCCTATCAGATCGAGCGCCGCCCGCGCGATCTGATAGGCGCCAGAGTACTCAAGGCAGGCATCCCGAAAAACAACTCAATCCAGCCGAGTAACCCATTTACCGCCGAGCCGACCATCTTTCAGCGCCCGCAAGGCCTCGGGCAACGCCTCAAAGGCAAACTCGCGGCGCTGCGGTGCAACCAGACGGCCATCGGCGACGGCCTGCAGTAGCTGTTCACCGGCCACGCGCAGAGCCTGGCGATCCTGCAAGCGGCCATGGGCGTGAATGCTGTAGCGCCACTTCATGCAGCGAGATTGCCGTACTGAAGGCATCCAGTGGGGCAGTCTCCTGGCGGTCCTGGATGCACACCAGGTGGCCGTTGTAGCCGAGCAGATGGGCCAGGCTGCCCGCGTGAGCACCGCTGACCGTGTCGAACAGGGCATGTAACGGGCGCTCGCCGAGGGCAGCCTGCAATTGGGCCTGCCAGTCGCCGTCGTGGTAGTCGAACACACCCGCTACGCCAAATGCCTTGAGTACCACGTGGTGGCGTTGGCCCGCGGTGGCCCAGACGCGCAGGCCGCGTTGTGCCGCCAGCTGCGCCAGGTAGAAGCCCACTGCGCCGCCGGCGCCAATTACCAGCACATCGCGGCTGGCGCCGTCCGGCACCTTGGCCAGCGCCTGCCAGGCGGTGAGGGCGGGGCAGGGCACGGCAGCGGCGGCACTGTCGTCCAACTGGGCGGGGATGTGCATGACCAGGCTGGCATCGAGCAGGCAGTGTTCGGCGAAGCTGCCGTCACGGGCCAGCGACTGATGATAGGCGACGCGGGTGCCCAGTGGCAGATCCACGCCAGCGCCCGCGGCGATGACCACGCCGGCACCATCGACACCGGGCACGGTGCCTTGCTGCCAGGCCGGGTGGCCCCATTCGCAGATCTTCCAGTCCACCGGGTTGAGGGCAATGGCGCGGTTGGCGACCAGCACTTCGCCGGGGCCGGGTTCAGGGAGGGGCTTTTGCATGAGTTGCAGACCGTCGAGGCCGGCGTCCGGGGTCCAGGCCCAGGCTTGATGATGGGTTGGCATGCTGCGGGTCCTTGTCAGACGGGTGTGGGCGGGAGGCTAGCGGGTATCGGGCGGGGGAAACAGGTTGGAGCAGGACAAGGTGTTTTGACCGTGAGACAAAAGCGGGGCTGCAAAGCAGCCCCCGATCACTCAGCCCAGGGTTTTAGCCAAGGCTTCCAGGCCACCTTCATAGATGCCCTTGAACAGCGCTTGTGCCTCGGCATCGCTGACCCCGGCCGGGGTGAACTCGCCGAACCATTCGATCAGGCTGCCCTGGCCGTCGGCCTTGACCCGCAGGGTCGACAGGTAGCCAGTCACCGGGAACGGGCTGGTGAGAATCGCGTAGCTGTAGCTGCGCTGCTGCTCATCAAAGGCCATCAGGCGCTCGACGATGCTGTTGCCGTCCGGGTCTTTCAGCGAGCGCACGCGGCCGCCTTCGCTGGACAGGCTTTCAGGAATGAACGGCAGCCAGTCGGGCAGGCTGTCGAAGCCGCCGATCAGTGCCCAGACGTGGTCAGGGCTATGTTGGGTTTGCAGGGAAGCGTAGGCAGTTGCCATGGTGTAAATCTCCAGTTGAATTCAGATAGCGAGGCTGTCGACCACACCGCCGTCGACCCGCAGGGCCGCGCCGGTGGTGGCGGAGGAGTAAGGGGAGGCCAGGTACACCGCCAGGTGGGCGACTTCGTCGACCTCGGCGGCGCGCTGGATAATCGAACTTGGCCGGGCAGTGCGCACGAAGTTGTCGGCCTCTTCACGGACGCTGCGCCCGGAGGCCTTGGCGGCATCGGCCACCAGTGCAGCGACGCCGTCGGTCAGGGTCGGGCCTGGCAATACGGCATTGACCGTTACCCCGGTGCCGGCCAGGCGTTTGGCAAGACCATGGGATACAGCCAGGTTGGCGGCCTTGGTGACGCCGTAGTTGATCATGTCGGCGGGGATGGCGATGCCCGATTCGGAAGAGATGAACAAGATCCGCCCCCAACCCTTGGCAACCATGCCTGGAGCATAGTGACGAGCCAAGCGCACGCCAGACAACACGTTGACGTCGTAGAAGCGCTCCCATTCGCCGTCGGGCACGTCGAAGAAGTCGACGTCGTCGTAGATACCCAGGTTGTTGACCAGGATGTCGGCCTGCGGGTGGGCGGCGAAGAGGGTTTCGGCACCTTCGGCGGTGCCCAGGTCGGCGACCACGCCGTGTACCTGGCCACGGCCGCCCTGGGTGCGCAGTTCCGCCAGAGCGGCGTCGAGCGACTTCTGACTACGGCCGGCGATGACCACGTCGGCATGGGCGCGGGCCAGGCCGCGGGCGATGGCCAGACCAATACCGCCGGTCGAGCCGCTGATGATGGCGGTGCGTCCGCCGAGGTCGATGTTCATGGAATGGCTCCTGTGGGTGAGTTGCATCGATGGGAGCCATGCTAGTGATGCGTCGTAAGACTGTAAAAGACGTAATTCGACTGAGTTCAGACCTGTATCGACTGATCAGGTGTTTGATCAGCCAGGGCCAGTACCCGCTCGCGGAAGATCCCCACGATTGGCCGCAGGTCCACCTGGTGCCAGGCCGCCCACAGCTGCACACAAGGCTGGAACCAGTCCAGCTGGCGCAGCACCACGCTTGGCCCGACGCTGGCCGACAAGCTGCTCTGCACCATGGCCAGGCCCAGGCCGGCGGACACCAGGCCAAGTACGCTCAGCGGGTCGGTGGCCTCCAGCGACAGGCGCGGGGTGAAGCCGGCATCGCCGCAGCGGGCGATGAAATCGTCGCGCTTGTTGACCTGGTCGGGCTGGCCGCCGGTAATGATCCATTCCTGTTCATGCAAGTCGGCCGGCGTCAGTTCGGCCTTGCTGGCCAAGGGATGCACGGCGGGGATGGCCAACAGCATCGGGTCATCGAGTACCGGCTGGCTGCGCAGGTCGGGGTCGTTTTTCGGTGGCGGCTCGCAGACCAGGGCGATGTCCAGGCTGCGCTGGCGCAAGCCTTCGAACTGCTCGCCCGGGGTCATGTTGTACAGCGCAATGTGAATGTTCGGGCGTTCACCGCGGATCGCCCGTACCGCCCCGGGCAGCACGCCGGCATGAATGGCGTGGTTGACATAACCGATGCACAGGCCGCCTTCCTCGCCACGGCCCAGGCGCTTGCCCAGCGACTCCAGGCGTTCGGCATGTTTGAGCAGGCCGCGCGCTTCGGCCAGGAAGGTGCGCCCGTCGTTGGTGAGGTACAGGCGCTGGTTGCGCCGCTCGAACAGCGCCAGGCCGAGGTTGTCTTCGAGCTGGGCGATCTGCCGGCTCAGGGGGGATTGAGAAATATGCAGCTGCTCGGCGGCCCGGCCGACGTTCTCGCATTCGGCGACGGCCACGAAGTAGCGCAACTGACGTAGATCCTGCATGAGACCTCCAGGGACTTAACTGTGTCGAATTATGACTTGGACGGTCTTGTCTTGGGAAGCCTAGGATGCGCTCACGTCGTCGGCTGACGACCTTTCACACCTTACTGGAGAAGATTCCATGAACCTGAAAGACCTGATCGCCAACCCGCTGGGCTTCGGTACCGCGCCACTGGGCAACATGTTCCGCAACGTGCCACAGGACGAAGTGCAAGCCTCGGTGGACGCTGCCTGGAACAATGGCGTGCGCTATTTCGATACCGCGCCGTTCTACGGTGCCGGCCTCTCGGAAATCCGCCTGGGCAAAGCCCTGGCCCAGCGCCCTCGCAACGAATACGTACTGAGCAGCAAGGTTGGCCGCGTCATCCTCGACGAACTGGAAGACCCCGCTGCCCGTGAGCTGGGCGAGAAGAGCGGGCTGTTCGAGCATGGCAACCGTAACCGCATCGTCAACGACTACAGCGCCGATGCCACCCTGCGCTCGATCGAAGACACGCTCAAGCGCATGGGCACCGATCACCTGGATATCGTCTGGATTCACGACATCGCCCAGGACTTCTACGGTGACGAATGGCTGAGCCAGTTCGAAATCGCCCGCACCGGTGCCTTCCGCGTGCTCAGCCGCCTGCGTGAAGAGGGGGTGATCAAGGCCTGGGGCCTGGGCGTCAACCGCGTCGAGCCGATCGAATTGACCCTGGATCTTGAGCAAGCGCGCCCGGACGGCTTCCTGCTGGCTGGCCGCTACAGCCTGCTGGATCACGAGCGTGCCTTGCAGCGGGTGATGCCGGGTGCTCTGGCGCAAGGCCTCGGCATTGTCGTTGGCGGCCCTTACAACTCGGGTGTGATTGCCGGTGGTGACCACTACGAGTACCAAAAGGCCAGCCCGCAAATCCGTGCTCGTGTGCAGCGCCTGAACGAAGTGGCAGCGCGTCATGGCGTGGATATCAAGGCCGCAGCGCTGCAGTTCTCGCTGGCGCACCCGGCAGTGGCGGCGGTGATTCCGGGGGCGACCCGGCCGCAGCATGCCGACCAGGACCTGGCGGCGTTCAACGCAGTGATCCCGGCTGCGTTCTGGGCCGAGCTGCGTGAACTGGGGCTGATTGCCCAGGAAGCGCCAGTGCCTATGGCCTGATCGCGCAAGGGGAGGGCTTTGCCCTCCATTCGCGGGTAAA
>NZ_BCBA01000105.1 GCF_001320245.1 Pseudomonas sp. NBRC 111124 | reverse complement strand
ACCTTCGCTTCGTTCTTCAGCTTCTCGACCAGTTCGGCCACCGATTTGACCTTGATGCCAGCGCTGCGGGCAGCCGGGGCTTCAACCTTCAGGGTCTTGTTGGTGGAGGCGAGGGACACGCCCAGCGCGTCTGGAGTCACGGTCTCCAGCGGCTTCTTCTTGGCCTTCATGATGTTCGGCAGCGACGCATAGCGTGGCTCGTTCAGGCGCAGATCGGTGGTGACGATGGCCGGCAGGTTCAGCGAAACGGTCTGCAGGCCGCCGTCGATTTCACGGGTGACGTTCAGCTTGTCGCCTGCAACTTCGACCTTGGAGGCGAAGGTGCCCTGGGCGAAGCCGGTCAGCGCAGCCAGCATCTGGCCGGTCTGGTTGTTGTCACTGTCGATGGCCTGCTTGCCGAGGATGACCAGCTGTGGCTGCTCTTTATCGACAACGGCTTTCAGCGCTTTGGCCACGGCCAGGGAGTTCAGTTCGTCAGCGGCTTCGACCAGGATGGCGCGGTCGGCACCCAGGGCCAGGGCAGTACGCAGCTGCTCCTGG
>NZ_BCBA01000104.1 GCF_001320245.1 Pseudomonas sp. NBRC 111124 | reverse complement strand
TAGCCGGAATACTTATGGCCGACCACGGTTGGTCGAAGCTCTGCGCCGGCAGGCACACGCAGTGGGCCACAAGCGGATAGGTCGGCTGATGCACGAGGAACACATCCAAGGCAAATGCAAAGGCGGTTTCAAACCCTGTACGACTGATAGCCATCACTACCTACCTGTAGCGGACAATGTGCTGGCTCGACAGTTTGCCGTGAACAGCACCACGCCCACTTGGGTCAGCGATATCACCTACATCGCAACCAAAGAGGGATGGTTGTATCTGGCAGTCGTACTCAGCATTCAGACGCGCCAGGTGCTGGGTTACAGCTTGGCGGATCGTATGCCGGACGACTTGGTTGAGAGAGCCTTCATCAATGCTTGGAACGCATGTCTTGGCCTCTATGGTGTTGTGTTCCACTCCGATCAGGGACGTCAGTATGCAAGCAGCAAATTCCGCTTCGCGCTGGCCAAGAAAGGCTTCACGCAGAGCATGAGCAGGAAGGGCAATTGTTGGGATAACGCCGTGGCTGAGAGCTTCTTTGCCACATTGAAGCGAGAAGAGGCCTGCCGGGTTTACCCCAGCAAGCAGCAGGCGCACCTGGCAATCGCGAACTACATCCACGGGTTTTACAACAGTAGTCGACTGCACTCAGCACTGGGCTATCGTTCACCGAACGAATATGCCAAA
>NZ_BCBA01000103.1 GCF_001320245.1 Pseudomonas sp. NBRC 111124 | reverse complement strand
CAGCCGGAATACATATGGCCGACCACGGTTGGTCGAAGCTTTGCGCCGACAGGCACATGCAGTGGGTCATAAGCGGATAGGTCGGCTGATGCACGAGGAACATATTCAAGGCAAATGCAAAGGCGGTTTCAAACCCTGTACGACTGATAGCCACCACTACCTACCCGTAGCGGACAATGTGCTGGCCCGACAGTTTTCCGTGGGCAGCGCCACGCCCACCTGGGTCAGCGATATCACCTACATCGCCACCAAAGAGGGATGGTTGTATCTGGCAGTGGTATTGAGCATTCAGACGCGCCAAGTGCTGGGTTACAGCTTGGCGGATCGGATGCCGGACGACTTGGTTGAGCGAGCCTTCATCAACGCTTGGAACGCGTGCCTTGGCCTCTACGGTGTTGTTTTCCACTCCGATCAGGGGCGTCAGTATGCAAGCAGCAAATTTCGCTTCGCTCTGGCCAAGAAAGGCTTCACGCAGAGCATGAGCCGGAAGGGAAATTGTTGGGATAACGCCGTGGCTGAGAGCTTCTTTGCCACGTTGAAGCGAGAAGAGGCCTGCCGGGTTTACCCCAGCAAGCAGCAGGCGCACCTGGCGATCGCAAACTACATCCACGGGTTTTACAACAGCAGTCGACTGCACTCAGCACTGGGCTATCGTTCACCGAACGAATATGCAAAA
>NZ_BCBA01000102.1 GCF_001320245.1 Pseudomonas sp. NBRC 111124 | reverse complement strand
CGACTTGACCTGGTCTTCCGGCACCTTCAGGTCACCCGACAGCTTCACGTCGCGAACGGTGTACTTCTCGCCTTCGTTGACGTTGACCGTGATGTAGACGTGCTTCTTGTCCGGGGTGATCGACACCTGAGTGGAGGCGATGTCCATGTTGATGTAGCCGCGGTCCAGGTAGTAGGAACGCAGGCGCTCCAGGTCGCCGGACAGTTTTTCGCGGGCGTACTTGTCGTCGTTCTTGAAGAACGACAGCCAGTTGGTGGTCTTCAGCTCGAACAGCTGCTGCAGCTCTTCATCGTCGAATACGGTGTTGCCAACGATGTTGATGTGCTGGATGGCGGCGACGGTGCCTTCGTTGATCTTGATCTTCAAGGCAACGCGGTTGCGCGGCTGCGGCACCACCTCGGCGTCGACCTCGGCCGAGTAGCGGCCCTGGGCCACGTACTGGCGCTGCAGCTCGTTGCGCACGCCTTCGAGGGTGGCACGCTGGAAGATCTCGCCTTCGGCCAGGCCCGACTGTTTCAGGCCCTTCATCAGGTCTTCGGTGCTGATCGCCTTGTTGCCTTCGATCTCGATGCTCGACACCGACGGGCGCTCGACCACGTTGATGATCAGGACGTTGCCATCGCGGTTCAGCTGGATGTCCTGGAAGAAGCCGGTCTTGAACAGCGAACGGGTGGAATCCACCAGGCGACGGTCGTCAGCCTGGTCACCGACGTTGAGTGGCAAGGCGCCGAACACGCTGCCAGCGGATACCCGCTG
>NZ_BCBA01000101.1 GCF_001320245.1 Pseudomonas sp. NBRC 111124 | reverse complement strand
CCGCAGTTCTCGCCAGCACGACCTTCGTCCAGCAGCTTGCGGAACATCTCAACACCGGTGCAGGTGGTGGTGGTGGTGTCACGCAGACCAACGATTTCCAGCGGATCCTGAACGCGGACGATACCACGCTCGATACGACCGGTAACAACGGTACCACGACCCGAGATCGAGAATACGTCTTCGATTGGCATCAGGAATGGCTGGTCGATGGCACGAACTGGCTCAGGGATGTAGGCATCCAGAGTTTCTACCAGCTTCTTGACAGCGGTAGTGCCCATTTCGTTGTCGTCTTTGCCTTCCAGCGCCATACGAGCCGAACCGATGATGATCGGAGTGTCGTCGCCTGGGAAGTCGTAGGTGGACAGCAGGTCGCGAACTTCCATCTCGACCAGTTCCAGCAGCTCAGCGTCGTCTACCAGGTCAGCCTTGTTCAGGAAGACCACGATGTACGGAACGCCAACCTGACGGGACAGCAGGATGTGCTCACGGGTTTGTGGCATCGGACCATCAGCGGCCGAGCAAACCAGGATCGCGCCGTCCATCTGGGCAGCACCGGTGATCATGTTCTTCACGTAGTCAGCGTGACCTGGGCAGTCAACGTGAGCGTAGTGACGAATGTTCGAGTTGTACTCGACGTGAGCGGTGTTGATGGTGATACCGCGCGCTTTTTCTTCTGGAGCCGAGTCGATCTTGTCGAACTCAACAACTGCCGAACCGAATACTTCGGAGCAGACGCGAGTCAGAGCTGCGGTCAGAGTGGTCTTACCGTGGTCAACGTGGCCGATGGTGCCGACGTTAACGTGGGGAAGGGAACGATCAAATTTTT
>NZ_BCBA01000100.1 GCF_001320245.1 Pseudomonas sp. NBRC 111124 | reverse complement strand
CTGGCCGATGGCCGAGGTACTGGTGTCATTACCGGCACGCACACCGACCACGTAGTTCCCATCGCTGCGCACATCAGCCCCGACCACGTCGTTGTACAGCACATTGCCGCGCACCTCGTCGCCCTTGTACACACTGGTGTAATCGCTATGGGCTTGCGGCACGTCGTCGACGATGGTGATGACAATGGTGCTGGTGGTCGAATTGCCGACCGAATCTTTCACCTGGTAGGTGAAGGTTTCGGTGACGGTATTGGGGCCGTCGTTGGCGTGGGTCGGCGAGTTGGCCGGTGAGGTCAGGGTGTAGGTGTAGGTGCCGTCGGCGTTCAGGTGGATTTGACCGTATTGGCCTGTGGCGTCGCCCACCAGGCTGTAAGTCAACGTGCCAACACCGCCGCTGGCAGAGCCGACCAGCGTGCCGGTGGCCGTTTCGCGGGTCGAGTCCGAATCGCTGCCAGTGACGGTCCCTGGGGCAAGGTCATTGCCGTCCTGGTGAACATCCAGTGCACTTTCGTGGACCGTGACCCCGCCAACGGGGCCCGCGACGAGCGAGCAGTCCTGAACATTGATCGTGATGGTGGTGGTGCTCTCATCGCCGTCAGTGTCGCGAATGGTATAGACGAAAACGTCGCTGCCACCTTGCGGCGGCACCGCATTCGGGTTGGCGTGATAGACCGCATTACCCGCCGCATCGATGGTCAAGGTGCCGTATTGGCCAACGATCGCGCTGTTGAGATTGCCGATGGCCGAGGTCGACGTATCGGAGCCGGCACGGGCACCGACCACGACATTGCTGGTGCCCGCCTGGTCCGCCCCCAGCTTGTCGTTCCACAGGACGTTGCCCGTGGCTGTCCCGCCCTCCACCACGCTGGTGGTATCCGCACTCGCCAGCGGGACGTCATCGACGATGTTTACA
>NZ_BCBA01000099.1 GCF_001320245.1 Pseudomonas sp. NBRC 111124 | reverse complement strand
CAGCGATGGTGATGGTCTGGCCATTGCTCAAGGTCACGGTGACTGGCGACTGAGCGGCATTGTTCAGGGTTGCGGTGTAGACGATCTGCCCACCTTCGGCCACGCTCGGCGTTGCCGACAGCGACACGGTGGTGGTGTCCTGCACATCCGTGACGGTGGTGCTGACTTGAGTCTTGTCGGCCACCAGGTTTTCGTAATTACCGCCCGAAACATTGCTGATGCTGTTGCTGACGGCGGCATGGCCCTGGTAGACGTCGTTACTGACGGCGCCGATGGCGGTGCCGGAGCTTTGGCCGACCGCGATGGTGATGCTCTGTCCATTGGTCAGGCTGACCACGACCGGACTGCCAGTGACTGGTGCTCCCACCGTCGCGGTGTAGAGGATCGTGCCACCTTCGGCCACACTCGGCGTGGCCGTTAGTGTGACGGTGGTGGTGTCCTGGACATCGGTGACCGTGGTGCTGACTGTGGCGGTGTTGGCGACCAAGTTCTCGTAATTGCCGCCGCTGACGGCTGTGATGCT
>NZ_BCBA01000098.1 GCF_001320245.1 Pseudomonas sp. NBRC 111124 | reverse complement strand
CCTGTGGGAGATTCTATGGTTTTCAGCAAGCCAGTTTCCCGCCTTTGGTGACGTATTCGTCCTGATTTTTCATCAGGGCGAATGCCACCCGCGCGAGCTTTCTTGCCAGGATTACCAGCGCCTGGGTTGTGGCTTTACCCGAGTTCCGGTGCTGTTCGTAAAGCCCTTTCCAAGCGGCCGATTTGCTGGCTGCCATCGCAGCGTTATGCAATAGGCGGCGAATTTCGGAGCAACCTCGCTTGGTGAGGCGGCGGCGTCCATTCTTCTGTCCAGAATCACTAACCCGTAAATCCATTCCCAAAAAGGCGATGTACGAGTCGCTGCTTTTGAATTCGCCCCTCATGAAAGCCATCACCAATGCTGCGGCGGTGAGAAAACCAATACCCTCTACTGCCTGACAGCGAGCAACTTGCTCCTGCAGCCCAGCTTCTCGCAGCACATCCTTGATCTTCTTTTGGATCAACGTGTCCAGCTGATTTATCGATTTCACAAAGGTTTCGAAGGCAGCTTTCAATAGGGTCTCGTTAGCCCAGCTCTGAGTCATTGCAGTGCGTGCAGTCACCAAGGCGGCTCTGCGTCGCAGGAGACTCTGAAGCTTGCCGTAGACGGCGGGCGGCGGGCTCCAGGGGCGAAGATCCTCGCCTTCATTTTTCAGAAAACGGGACAGTAATCGAGCATCGGAAGGGTCAGTTTTAACCCGGCCTCCAACGCTTTTCCGGTAGTTGCTCAGCTGGAAACCATCAATGACATAAACCTCCAAGCCCAGGCCATGGGCCAGCTCAACCAAGTCCAGGTGGTAGACATTGGTCGCCTCAACAGCAATTGCTGTGTTGAGAGGCTGCTGCTTCAACCATCGTTTGATTTCGAGTTTGGAGTTTTTCAGTCTGATAATTTCATCGCGATCATCGTGGTGGATAACCAGCTCAGCTTTCGCAACATCCGCACCCACGATCAACTTACCTGTCTGCATTGCCATGGGCGGCTCCTCACGTTATGGTTTTTCGGCTTGAAGGGGTTTCACCAAGAGGCGCTGGCTTGCTTCTATCGTCGCTTGCAAACGATGCATTCTTTATCGGCGCTTTGGTGGAAGGGGTGGGGCGATGTCTCCCACGGTCTGTACTGCTGTGAACAGTCAGAATCGGGCATTTAGTCCCACCACCCCTTCAAGTCTAACCATACAAGCGGGC
>NZ_BCBA01000097.1 GCF_001320245.1 Pseudomonas sp. NBRC 111124 | reverse complement strand
TGTAGTGGTCAACTCATCCCGGACACGGTTTTGAGTTTTTCTTCAGCTTTCGCCGGAGCCAGTCCATCGTTGAAGTGATGGGGTCGGATCCAGTTGTAATGGCCCATCAGGTACTGGCTAATGTCTCGTTGAGCCTGCTGCCCGGTCAGGTAGCCCGTGGTCGGTATCCACTCTGATTTCAAGCTGCGAAATACTCGCTCCATCGGCGCATTATCCCAGCAGTTGCCTCGGCGGCTCATGCTCTGGCGCATGCGGTAGCGCCACAGTCTCTGGCGGAACTGACGACTGCCATATTGCGATCCCTGGTCGGAGTGAAACAGTAGTCCTTGAGGCTTTCCGCGTTGTTCGTAAGCCACGTCCAGCGCTTTGACCACGAGGTCTGCGTTCGGCTTTTCTGATAAGGCCCAGCCCACTACTCTGCGTGCATAGAGATCCAGGACAACTGCCAGATAGTGCCATTTGCCCTGTGCCCAGACATAGGTGATGTCGCCACACCAAACCTGATTTGGCGCTTCGACATCAAACGCTCGGTTCAAGATATTCGGAATATCTGGCCGCTCCACTGTGGCCTTTTTGTAGGCATGTGATCCTGGCTGCTTGCTGATCAACGCCAGCTCACGCATCAGGCTGCGTACCTTGAACCGCCCGATTTGTTCACCCTCTTCTTGCAGCATTGCCTTGATACTACGGCTGCCGGGCGCACTTCGCCCTCGCGTGAACAACTCATTTACTCGACTGCGCAACCGCAGTCGTTCAACGTCCGGAGTTCGCCTTCTGTGACGATGTGCGTAGTAACTTGAGCGAGTGACTTCAAACACTTCGCACAAACAATCAACGGGCTCATGATCGCTGAGCTGGCGGATCAGCGCGTACGCTCGAGATCTTCCGACATCAAGAGCGCGGTAGCCTTTTTTAGTATCGATTTCTCGCGTTCAAGGCGCGTGATCCGGGCTTCCAACTCTTGGATTTTTTGCTGCTCTGGCGTCAGCGCTTTGCTGGCCGGCGTGATGCCGCCGCGCTCCTGCTGAAGCTGATTAACCCACCGACGCAGGGCCGATTCCACCAAGCCGAGCGAACGGGCCGCTTCGGCATGGCTGTAGCCTTGATCGAGCACCAGGCAGGCGGCTTCGCGCTTGAACTCAGGGGTAAACGTACGGCGTTGCTTGGTCATCGGACACCTCTCTGTGGCGAGCATTCTCGCCTAAATGGGTGTCCGGAATCATTAGACCACTAC
>NZ_BCBA01000096.1 GCF_001320245.1 Pseudomonas sp. NBRC 111124 | reverse complement strand
GTGGGAGCAACTGTCTTGCTCAATTTCTAAAAGCTGGCGCGGGCCCTGTGGGAGCGGGCTTGCCCGCGAACACGGGCGAAGCCCGTGCCATCCACCACGGTGTCGGCTTCGCGGGCAAGCCCGCTTCCACGCGGTTCATGCTGCGTTCTAAGTTTACGTTGCACTTTCAGGCTGCGGCAGCACCAGATCGCGCCATGATGTGCCCGTTCTGAGCATGGCATTCAGCCGCACGATGAAAGTCCTCATGCAGGCTACGATAGCGACCTTGGGAAGTTTTCCGCGCTCGCGCAGTGACTGATAACGAGCCTTGAGTGCTGGGTTGTACTTCATTGCTACAAGGCATGCCATGTATAGCGATCGCCTGACCGCAAAACGCCCGCCAGAGATAGAGCGCTTGCCCACGGATTTCCCGCTGTCGTGGTTGAAGGGAGCCACGCCGACCAGGGAGGCAATTTCTCTGGATTCAACCCGACCCAGCTCCGGTAGCAGCGTTATCAGTTTGCCCGCTGTCACCATCCCAATGCCTTTCACTTTAGTCAGTTGAGCAACCCGTTCGTCGTTCAGCGTCGCAGTTTGCTGTTCGATCTCACGCTCAACCAGTTTGATCTGCGTTTTGAAGTGCTTCAGGTTGGCGTTCAGGTAGCTAGCAACTGCAGTCGATTGCACCTGCTTCAGGCGGCGCAGGTCGTCATCTCGCTGTTGAACCAAACGATCACGTTGTTGAAGCAACTCTCGCAGAAGTGCTCGTTCGGGACTGATTCGCAGTGAGGGTTGATCTGGAATGACTTCGGCATAGTGCGCAAGAACCTCAGCGTCGATGGCGTCGGTCTTGGCCTTGATGCCTAAGGAGTCAGCGAATGACCTGGCTCGCCTGGGGTTGACGCGTATGACCTTGTAGCAAGAGTCCTGTAGAACACGCATGACATCTCGCTCATAGCCACCCGTCGCCTCTAGCAGGACGCGCTTGATACTGAGCTTGCGAAGGCTCTCCAGCAGTGCCTCAAAGCCTGCCGGATCATTGCTCACATGAATCTTGATGCCTTGGGGCCGCACCGCAGCATCAAGGTAAAGACTGGAAACATCGATACCCAAGAAGGAAGCCATCACCAAAACCTCCTAAACTCAACACAGTGAGAGGACTTTGGCTTGGCCCACGCTTGTGATTCGAGATCAGAGCCGCATCCAACTGTTCGGGCTCTCGCCAAAGTGGAACGGTGAATGGCAGCTTGTGCTCCCACTCGTGCTCAAGGCACCTGCGGCATTCAGCTCGCCATTCACCGCTCTCACTCCAGATTCTAATCCCCCAACAAGACACAAGC
>NZ_BCBA01000095.1 GCF_001320245.1 Pseudomonas sp. NBRC 111124 | reverse complement strand
CCTGTGGGAGATTCTATGGCTGGAGGCAAATTTTCATTACAAACGCCATCGGCCTTTCTCAGCTACCTCCAGGCACAAGTCAGCGCGCCAGAGATTATCTCTCCAGCATTGGATGCTACTCGTCAGTTTGGGTGGGCTGCGTAGCAGCCCCCAGCCTCAGCTGGCCAGCTTGGCACCTCCGGTATATATCTCGGGCTTCCAGTCGGCCTGATGCCTCATTAGGCCGAAGGCCAGCCGAGCCAAGCGGCGCGCAAGGATCACCAAGGCTTGGGTAGTTTTCTTCCCGCGCGCTTGGTGATGGGCGTAGTACTGTTTCCAGGTCGCGGTTCGACTGCCGCTCATCGAAGCGTTGTACAGAAGTCTGCGGACCTCCGAGTCACCACGCTTGCTCAACTTCCCTCTGCCCGCCCATTTACCGGATTGGACAACCGTTACATCCATACCTAGATAAGCGACAAAGGCATCGCTGTTCCTGAACTCGCCACGCATGAAGGACATCACCAGGCCGGCAGCCGTTAAGAAACCAACACCGGGAAGCTTCTGGACACGGCGCAGCTGATCGGAAAGCCCCACCTTTTTGATCACTTCACGCAGCTGTTTTTCCAGCGAAAGTTCTACGTGTTTGAGTACTCTCTCAACACGCTTGAGCTCTGAGGCAAACAATTTATCCCCCGACAAGCTCATCCGTAGCATGCCGCGTACCGCTACAAGTTTTGCGCGGCGGCGCAGCAGCACCTGGATCTCACGATGCCCAGCTGGTGGTGGAGTCCAAGCCTTCAAAGAGCCCCGTTCGTTGCTCAGAAACCGGGCGAGCAAAGCGGCATCATGGGCATCTGTTTTTGCCCGTACAGCAACACTTTCCCGGTACTTACTCAGCCTCAGTCCATCGATAACGTATACCGCGAAGCCCGCAGCATGAGCTTGCTCCGCCATTTCCATGTGATAGGTGCTGGTCGCTTCGATGGCCAACGCTGAGCCTTTAGGCAGCGTCCTGAGCCAGGCTTTGATTGCTTTCGGGGTGTTCGGGATGGCGAAGGGTTTGGTATTCGGAGCGGCTTGAATCACCAATTCATCTTTGGCGGTGTCCACGCCAGCTTCGATTGGGGTTGCGGACATTGCCATGGATAGCTGCTCCTTGTAGCGTAGTGTGACTTGAAGGGCACACCCTGGCGCAGGCTTGCTTCTATTGTCGCTTGCTCGCGAGGCATTCCTTATCGGCGCTTGGGTGCTGAAAGGAGGAGGGGTGATTTCTCCCACGGTCTGTACTGCGCGAACAGTCAGAAGCGAGTTATGACCCTCCTCCTCCCTTCAAGTCCTACCATACAAGCGGG
>NZ_BCBA01000094.1 GCF_001320245.1 Pseudomonas sp. NBRC 111124 | reverse complement strand
TGTACACCGACCCGGCGCTGTTCGACGCCGAGCTGGAAAAGATCTTCCACAGCACCTGGATCTGGGTCGCCCACGAAAGCGAAATCCCCGACGCCGGCAGCTACAAGACCACCTACGTCGGCAAGCAGCCGGTGATCGTGGTGCGCGACCGCAAGAAAGACATCAACGTGCTGCTCAACCGCTGCCGCCACCGTGGCGCCACGGTGTGCGAGCACAAGAAGGGCAAGACCAACAGCTTCGTCTGCCCGTACCACGGTTGGGGCTACGCCCTCGACGGCTCGTTGCGCGGCATTCCGCACCCGGAAAGCTACGGTGACTGCATCGACAAGGCCGAGCTGCCGCTGGTCAGCCTGCGTACCGAAAGCTATGCCGGCATGGTCTTCGCCACCTTCAAGGACGATATCGAGCCGCTGGAAGACTTCCTCGGCGCGGCGAAGAAGTGGATGGACCTGTTCATGAAGCAAGGCGCCGGCTACGGCATCAAGGTCCCGGGCGAGCACCGTTTCCGCTTCCCCGGCAACTGGAAGATCCAGCTGGAAAACACCACCGACGCCTACCACTTCCCGTTGGTGCACAAGAGCTTCCTGTCCTCGGTCGACGAGCAGACCCTGGAGCTGTTCGACTTCGTCAAAGGCCCCGGCTATGTCGAAGACCTGGGCAACGGCCACAGCGTGATGGTGATGATCCCTGAGTTGGTGGATCTTGAGGCCAACCTCGATAAGCCGATCCCCGAGCGTTTCGAGTCGCTGGCCGCCGAACTGCGTGACGAAGGCATCGAGGAGCAGCAGGTGCGCCGTATCGTCCGCGCCGTCGGCGGTTCGGGCTTCAACCTCAACCTGTTCCCCAACGTTGCCTGTTCGATGGCGTTTTTCCGGGTGCTGCAGCCGATCTCGGTGACCGAGACCGAAATCCATCACTCGGTAATCACCATGGACGGCGGCCCGGCCGCAGCCAACCGCTACCGCCTGCGCCTGCACGAGCACTTCCAGGGCCCGATGGGCTTCGGCACCCCGGACGATTCCGAGGCCTGGGAGCGCGTGCAGAAAGGCGCCAATGCCGGCGAGAACCTGTGGATCATGCTCAACCGCGGCCTGCCGGGCGAGAAGCCCAGCGCAGACGGCCTGGTTTCCGATGTGAGTGCCGAAACCGGTATGCGTGCGGCGTATCAACAGTGGAAGAAGATGATGGCGGTGGAGACCCAATGATGAACCTGAATCTGCTCAACGAAGTGACGGCGTTCATCTGGCAGGAAGGCGACATGCTCGACCACGGTGAGTACGACGCCTGGCTGAGCCAGTGGACCGAGAAAGGGACCTACATCATCCCGATCAATCCCAAGGAAACCGACTACGAGAACACCCTGAACTACGCCTACGACGACCACCACATGCGCGGCCTGCGCGTGCAGCGGTTGATCGGTGGCGAGTCGATTTCCACCAGCCCGCAGCCACGCACCGTGCGCACCCTTTC
>NZ_BCBA01000093.1 GCF_001320245.1 Pseudomonas sp. NBRC 111124 | reverse complement strand
GCCTGCGGTGACTACCGTCACCGATACTGTCGACACCTCGACCGTCAGCCTGACCGCCACGCCATCGGTGGCCGAAGGCGGTACCATCGTGTACACCGCCACGGTGACCGCACCGGTAACCGGCTCTGCCGTGGTGGTCACCCTGGCCAACGGCCAGAGCATCACCATCCCGGTCGGACAAAGTTCCGGCACCGCCACAGCCGCTGTCAGCAACGACGTCTACCAGGGCCATCCAGCTGTCAGTAACAGCATCAGCAACGTCTCGGGAGGCAACTACGAAAACCTGGTCGCGGATAAGAGCCAGGTCAGCACCAGCGTGACCGATGTAACGGATACCACCACTGTCACATTGACCGCAACGCCATCCGTGGCCGAAGGTGGCACCATCATCTACACGGCTAGTGTGGGTGCCCCCGTCACTGGTAGCCCTGTCGTGGTAAACCTGGCCAACGGCCAGACCATTACCATTGCCGTAGGCCAGAGCTCCGGCACCGCCACCGGCGCCGTCAGTAACGACGTTTACCAAGGCCACGCCCCCATTACCAACAGCATCACCGCTGTCAGCGGTGGTAATTACGAAAACTTGGTTGCCAACAGCGCCACGGTCAGTACCACCGTGACAGATGTAACGGACACCACCACCGTCACCCTGACGGCCACTCCAAGCGTGGTCGAAGGTGGCACGATCCTTTACACCGCGAGCGTGGGTGCGCCGGTTACCGGCAACCCGGTGGTGGTCACCCTGGCCAACGGCCAGTCCATCACCATTCCAGTCGGCCAGAGCTCCGGCACTGCCACGGTTGCGGTCTCCAATGACGTCTACCAAGGCCATGCCCCGGTCACCAACAGCATCACCGCCGTCAGTGGCGGCAACTACGAGAACCTGGTGGCTAACAGCGCCACGGTCAGCACTAGCGTCACCGACGTGCAAGACACCACCACCGTCACGCTGACGGCGACGCCGAGCGTGGCCGAAGGTGGCCAGATCGTTTACACCGCTACCCTCACCAATGCCGCTCAGTCGCCGGTCACCGTGACCCTGAGCAATGGCCAGACCATTACCATCGCTGCCAACCAGACCTCCGGCAGCATCGCGGTCGCCACCCACGGCGATAACCCATACCTGGATGCCGGCAAGGTCAGCGCGAAGATCACCAGTGCTTCGGGGGGCAACTTCGAGAATTTGGCGGTCGACAGTACGCCTGCGGTGACCAATGTCACTGATACCGTCGACACTTCGACCGTCAACTTGACTGCCACGCCGTCGGTGGCTGAAGGCGGCACCATCGTCTACACCGCCACGGTGACCGCACCGGTTACTGGCTCTGCCGTGGTCGTGACCCTGGCCAACGGGCAGACCATCACCATCCCCGTCGGGCAAAGTTCGGGAACCACCACGGCGGCGGTCAGCAACGACGTCTATCAAGGCCACGCGGCCGTCACCAACAGCATCAGCAACGTATCGGGCGGCAACTACGAAAACCTGGTCGCCAATCAGGCGCCGGTCAGCACCAGCGTCACCGATGTGCAGGACACCACCACGGTCTCGCTGTCGGCCACCCAGACCGTCGCCGAGGGCGGGCAGATCATCTACACCGCGACCCTGACCAATGCCGCTCAGTCGCCGGTCACCGTGACCCTGAGCAATGGCCAGGCCATTACCATCGCTGCCAACCAGACCTCCGGCAGCATCGCGGTTGCCACGCATGGTGATAACCCGTACATCGATGCCGGCCAAGTCAGCGCGCGCATTACTGGTGCTTCGGGGGGCAACTTTGAAAATTTAGCGGTCAATAGTGCGCCAGCGGTGACCACCGTCACCGATACCGTCGACACCTCGACCGTCAGCCTGACCGCCACGCCATCGGTGGCCGAAGGCGGCACCATCGTGTACACCGCGTCGGTGACCGCACCGGTCACCGGTTCTGCCGTCGTGGTAACGCTGGCCAACGGCCAGACCATCACCATCCCGGTCGGGCAGAGTTCCGGCACGGCTACCACTGCAGTTTCCAACGACGTCTACCAAGGCCATCCAGCTGTCAGTAACAGCATCAGCAACGTCTCGGGAGGCAACTACGAAAACCTGGTCGCGGATAAGAGCCAGGTCAGCACCAGCGTTACCGATGTGCAGGACACGACTACCGTGACCTTGACTGCTACTCCATCCGTTGCCGAGGGTGGGAGCATCACCTATACCGCCACCGTGGGCGCACCCGTCACCGGCAGCCCGGTGGTGGTCAGCCTGGCCAACGGCCAGACCATCACTATCCCGGTTGGCCAAAGCTCCGGCACCGCTACCGGCGCGGTGTCCAATGACGTCTACCAAGGCCATGCGGCTGTCACCAACAACATCACCAGCGTCAGTGGCGGTAATTACGAGAACCT
>NZ_BCBA01000092.1 GCF_001320245.1 Pseudomonas sp. NBRC 111124 | reverse complement strand
CTGGCTGAAATACTTGGTGGTTGTGGCAGTTACCCGCAGCCCTTTTCCTATGCAAGCCAACGACCCCTAGCTATCATGCCAGCCTTATTCAACGTCGAGACTGGCATGCTGAAGTTGTTGAATCTCCTCAAGGATGGCCGGTTCCATTCCGGAGAAGCCTTGGGGGCAGCCCTCGGGGTAAGTCGCAGCGCCGTTTGGAAGCAGCTGCAACACCTGGAAAGTGACCTGAACCTCACCATTCATAAGGTACGTGGGCGTGGCTACCAGCTAGCCGCACCGCTGAGCTTGCTCGATGTGCAGACGATCGCTGAGCTCACCGAGGGCGAGCGCTGGCCTGTTTTCATCCACGAAACCATCGATTCGACCAATGCCGAGGGCTTGCGCCTTGCCAGTGAAGGGCAGGCGGCTCCGTTCTTGGTCCTGGCCGAGCGCCAAAGTGCCGGACGTGGGCGCCGAGGTCGCATGTGGATAAGTCCATTCGCGGAAAATCTCTATTACAGCCTCGTCTTGCGCGTCGATGGCGGCATGCGTCAGCTCGAGGGTCTCAGCCTGGTCGTCGGCTTGGCCGTGATGCGCACGTTGCAGGGGTTTGGCGTCAAGGACGTGGGGTTGAAGTGGCCCAACGATGTCTTGGTCCGTGGGCAGAAGATCACCGGTATCCTGTTGGAGCTGGTGGGCGACCCCGCAGACGTCTGCCATGTCGTGCTTGGCATAGGTATTAATGTGAACATGCAGGTCAACGAACAAGTCGATCAGCAGTGGACCTCGATGCGGCGTGAAGTCGGCGCGACCATAGATCGCAATCAGCTGGTGGCCATGCTCAGTCAGCAGCTAGCGCATGAATTGGCCCGTCATCGGCGCTATGGTTTTGCGGCGTTCCAGGAAGAATGGGAGCAAGCGCATTTATGGCAGGGGCGTAATGTGTCTCTCATCGCGGGTACCACCCGTATCGATGGTGTCGTGCTGGGCGTAGACGGGCAGGGCGGATTGCGCCTTGAAGTCGACGGTGTCGTAAAGAGCTTCAGTGGCGGTGAGCTCAGTTTGAGGTTGCGTGATGATTCTTGAGCTCGATTGCGGTAACAGCTTCATCAAGTGGCGTGTCATTCATGCTGCGGATGCCACCATCGTGGGTGGCGGAATAGTAGATTCCGATCAGGCGCTGGTTGACGAAGTCGCCGCTCTCGCGTCTTTGCGACTCACGGGTTGCCGAATGGTCAGTGTGCGTAGCGAGGATGAAACCGATGCCCTTCGCGCGCTGATTGCCAAGGCTTTTGCAGTGGCTGCGCGTGTTGCCGAACCTGCGCAGCAGATGGCGGGCGTACGCAACGGTTATGACGATTACCAGCGCCTGGGCATGGATCGCTGGTTGGCGGCATTGGGTGCCTTTCACCTCGCCAAGGGTGCATGCCTGGTCATTGACCTGGGCACAGCGGCCAAGGCCGATTTCGTCTCTGCGGATGGTGAGCATCTGGGCGGTTACATATGTCCTGGTATGCCGTTGATGCGCAGTCAGCTGCGTACCCACACCCGCCGTATTCGCTATGACGACGCATCGGCCGAACGTGCCTTGAGCAGCCTTTCGCCAGGACGTTCCACGGTGGAGGCGGTTGAGCGCGGTTGTGTATTGATGTTGCAAGGTTTTGCCCGCACCCAGCTCGACCAGGCACGGGCCTTGTGGGGTGAAGACTTTACTGTATTCCTGACGGGTGGGGATGCGCCGTTGGTGCGAGAGGCGGCACCACAGGCCAGAGTGGTCCCCGACCTGGTATTTGTCGGCCTGGCGATGGCCTGTCCACTGGACTGAGGTGCTTATGCGTTGGTTGTTTCTGCTGTTGTTGGTGCTCAATGTCTTCTATTACGTCTGGCACCAACAGGAAGCCCCGCTGAAGGCGAAGGATGTCGCCCCGTTGTCACTCTATAAAGGTAATCAGCAAGAGATCCGGCTGCTCAAGGAAACCGGCGCATCTGCACCGGCCAGGCGCCGTGACGAATGTCTTGTGGTTGGTGGTCTAGCCGTTCGTGAGCAGCTCGATGCGCTGCGACAGCGCTTGCTGAGCCTGGATATCAATGCTGCGCCGGTGTCCGGGCAACTGCCTGGGGCCGAGGGTTTCTGGCTCAAGGTTTCCCCGGAAAGCGAGCGTTTGCTGGACCAAACTGTCCTCGATACTCTTTCCAACGATTTCAAAGACTTAAAACATAAAATTATTTTCTGCCAGGGTATTGCAACTGGCGAATAGCTTGATAGAATGGCGCCCGCTTCACAGGGAACACCACTCAAGTGGCAGAACTGGAAGTGAGTGTTAAGCAGCTAAGCTTCAGATTTGATTGAAAAAATTTGAAAAAAAGCTTGACACTAGGACGGCAGACACATAGAATGCCGGCCACATCTGGAGGGATTCCCGAGCGGTCAAAGGGGACGGACTGTAAATCCGTTGCGAGAGCTTCGAAGGTTCGAATCCTTCTCCCTCCACCAGTTTTAGCGAGAGCCGCAAGCTCCGCGGGTATAGTTTAGTGGTAGAACCTCAGCCTTCCAAGCTGATGATGCGGGTTCGATTCCCGCTACCCGCTCCAAGTTTGCTGGATTTTGCACAAAGTGTTTCGCTCTTGTAGCTCAGTTGGTAGAGCACACCCTTGGTAAGGGTGAGGTCAGCGGTTCAAATCCGCTCAAGAGCTCCATATAAACAAGGCAGATATGAAAATATCTGCCTTTGTTTTATCAGCGTAAGGCTATTTTCTTCTGCGGAGGATTGTATCGATGGCTAAGG
>NZ_BCBA01000091.1 GCF_001320245.1 Pseudomonas sp. NBRC 111124 | reverse complement strand
GTGAGGTGTGGACGCGGTCGGGCTGCACCAGCTCGGCCGGGTCGACCGTCAGGTTGACGGCGGGGATCAGGTTGCTCACGGGGGTCACCTATGTGGGGCGATTTCTTATGAGAGCAACGTAAAGGGCAGGGGAGAGGGGCTCAATGACAGCGGCGGGCAATGTCGTTGCGTTTTGTGCAACAAAAGCCGAGGCTGCTTTGCAGCCTTTTCGCGACACAAGGCCGCTCCTACAGGCCAGCGCATTCCCTTGTAGGAGCGGCCTTGCGTCGCGAGAGGGGCGCAACGCGCCCCCAGCAATCCCAAGCCTGTCTCAGGCGCTAGCGGCCATGCGCACCGCCCTGGCCATCTCCGTGGCCAGTTCGCGGCTCAACCCATCCAGCGTGCGCCCGCGCCGGGTGACAATCTGGATATCGGTCGCATTCATCGCCGGGCAATCGATGGCCAGCGCCTTGAACGTGCCACTCTTGATCTCATCGATGATCGGCAGCTCGGCCAGCAACGTGGCGCCCATGCCGGAGCGGACAAAGTCGAGGATCACCGCCAGCGAGTTGGACGTGAGCGTGGGCACGATGGCGAACGACTGGTCTTTGCACGCCGCATCCGCCAGTTCGCGCACGCGGAAGTCGGCGCCCGGCAGCACCAGCGACTCGCGCGCCACTTCCTCCAGGCTGATGGTGGAGCGCGCAGCCAGGCGGCTGTCGCGGTGCACGATCATGCGCAATGGCTGGGCCAGGCTATACAGGCGGGTCAGGCGGGCGGTGGCGCTGGGGGCAAAGATCACCCCCAGGTGCGCCTCGTCGGCCAGTACCCGGCGCTGCACCTCCAGCGAGGGCGCGCTGATGATCTCGGCCTTGTGCGCACCATGGGCATGCAGAAAGCCCTGTAATGAGTTGATCGCCCGGGCACCCAGAAGGCCTTCGCCGATGGCGATCACGGTCGACGCCTGCTGCAGGCCGCGTAGCTGATCCAGACGGTCGACCAGCTGGGCGTGCTGGCGGATGCGTTCGACGTAGTAGGCCACCGCCGCCTCGCCGGCAGCCGTCAGGCTGATGCGGTGGGTGCCGGGGCGGACCAGTTCGATGTCCAGTTCTTCTTCCAGCCGGGCGATCTGCCGGCTGACCGATGAGGTGGCGACGCCCAGGGCTTCGGCGGCGGCGCGCATGGAGCCTTTGTCGTGGCTCAGGTGCAGATAACGCAGGCGATGGTCCTGCAAGTCGATGTGGCGGGTGGGCATGGCCTCGACCTCGGTGTAATCACGGCAGGCATTGGCGTGTCCCCATCGATCCTGGCGGGGCGCTTGCTGTTGTTTTTATAGGGCCGGCTCTGGTGGCTGGCCTTGTGGCGCTCCTTGCCTGGCCATCCTACACCAGCTTTTTTCTCGCCGGAATCATGTGAAAAGTCGACTAAAAATTTTTCGAGATATCAGCGTCCATGGTTAGTTTTTTTTCCTGCTTTTTGATGGCCTGCACCCACTATAAAAATTGATATTAATCAACTGGATAATTAATTCTCTGTGGGTCAAAAGGACGCTTGGCGATGCAAATGCGCTGTTTTTTAGCGTGAAAATTCAATTGACAATTCACGTAATCGGCCGCAAATTTTTGTCACCGGCACCTAAAACAAGAGAGACAGACCATGCCGCCCGACCCAGCCTTTTCCTCCCTGCGTGGCCGCTGCTCGCCCTTGCCGAGCCTGGCCATTTCGCCGCCTGCCAAACAACACAAAAACTGCGCCTGAGACGGAGAATGTCCATGGATTCGCTTTGCCTGCGTGCCGCGCCTGTGTCGGCGCTCGCCTCTGGCCCTGCCTTCGAGGCCTTGCTTGACGGGGTGCGCGATCGTGCCCGTGTGGGTGAGTTCGATCGTCAGCGCCACATCTCCCGCGATGTGATCGATGCCTTCAAGGCCCATGGCGTGTACCGCGCCCTGGTGCCGAAACGCTTTGGCGGGCTGGAGTGCTCGCCGGGTGCCTTCTGCGAAATGATCGAGCGCATTTCCCATGCCGACGGCTCGGCCGGCTGGGTCGCCAGCTTCGGCATGAGCCCGGTGTACCTGGCGGCGCTGCCGCTGGAGACCATCGCCGAGATCTACGGCAACAGCCCCGACACCGTGTTCGCCGGTGGCATCTTCCCGCCACAACCGGCCGAGACCGTACCTGGCGGCTTCAAGGTCAACGGCCGCTGGAAGTACTCCAGCGGCTCCATGGGCGCTGACATCGTCGGCGTCGGCATTGCCCCGCGCAACGGCGACAAGCTCGACTTGCCGCGCCTGGCGGTGCTGCCGCGCAGCCAGGCGCGCATCGAGCAAACCTGGGACACCGTTGGCCTGCTCGGCACTGGCAGCCACGACCTGCTGGTCGAAGACGTGGTGGTCGGTGAACAGTGGACCTTTGTCCGCGGTGGCAAGCCGAACCTCGACGAGCCGTTCTTCCGCTACCCGTCGCTGTCGTTCGCCACCCAAGTGCTCTCGGTGGTCGGCCTGGGGATTGCCCGCGCCGCGCTGGACGAGCTGTCGGGCATGGCCAGCGGGCGCATCTCGGTCACCGGCGCCCCGGCCCTGGCCGACCGCCCGCTGGCCCAGGTCGATGTGGCCAAGGCCGAGGCGGCGCTGCGTTCGGCGCGGGCGTTCTTCTATGAATCCATCGAGCAGGCCTGGGCGCACGTGCTGGCCGGCGACCCGGTACCGGTCGAGGTCACCAACCTGCTGCGCCTGTCCTCCACCCATGCCGCGCGCGTGGCCGCCGAAGTGGCGCGCAGCGCACAGCTGCTCTCGGGCATGACTGGCATCTACAACGAAAGCCCGCTGGCCCGCTGCGTCAACGATGCGCAAGTGGTCACCCAGCACGCCTTCATGGGCGACGTCACCTACCAGAACGCCGGGGCAATGTTCTTCGGCAAACAGCCCCTGCCGGGCTACCTGTAACTTTCGGGATTACTGACATGAGCGATAAGAAAGCCTTGCGCGTGCTGTTCTGCATGGGCATCAACCAGAACTTCTTCGACGCCCCGCGAGAAGAGCAACTGCAGGTGTGGGCCGCGTTCAGCGCGATGTGGAACGGCATCCACGACCTGGCCGGGGTCGACGTGCTGGGTAACATGGATGACGACCAGAGCATGGTCGGCCCGTCCGACGGCTTTCCCTGGACCACCTACCTGCTGGCCGACGTGCCGGACATCGAAACCGTGCATGCCGCCTGCAACCTGTTCCGCACCACCGCCGTGGGCGAGGGGCCATACAAGCTGTGGCGCTATGCCAAGGTCGAGGCCCGCGTCGGCCGCGAACTGATCATCCAGCGCGCCTGATTCGAGGACTATGCCGTGACCAACCTGATCCCCGCCGTCAACCTGACGGTCGACCCGGCCGAGCTGGTGCAGCCCGACCGCGTCCACACCTCCC
>NZ_BCBA01000089.1 GCF_001320245.1 Pseudomonas sp. NBRC 111124 | reverse complement strand
TGAATGTTGATTTCTGACTTTTGTCAGATCGTTCTTTAAAAATTCGGATATGTGATAGAAATAGACTGAACACCCGTTTCACTGCGGGTGGATCAGGCTAAGGTAAAATTTGTGAGTTCTGCTCGAAAGAGCGACGTGCGAATTTTCGGCGAATGTCGTCTTCACAGTATAACCAGATTGCTTGGGGTTATATGGTCAAGTGAAGAAGCGCATACGGTGGATGCCTTGGCAGTCAGAGGCGATGAAAGACGTGGTAGCCTGCGATAAGCTTTGGGGAGTCGGCAAACAGACTGTGATCCAGAGATCTCTGAATGGGGGAACCCACTCAGCACAAGCTGAGTATCTTGTACTGAATACATAGGTGCAAGAGGCGAACCAGGGGAACTGAAACATCTAAGTACCCTGAGGAAAAGAAATCAACCGAGATTCCCTTAGTAGTGGCGAGCGAACGGGGACCAGCCCTTAAGTTGGTTTGAGATTAGTGGAACGCTCTGGAAAGTGCGGCCATAGTGGGTGATAGCCCCGTACACGAAAATCTCTTATCAATGAAATCGAGTAGGACGGAGCACGAGAAACTTTGTCTGAACATGGGGGGACCATCCTCCAAGGCTAAATACTACTGACTGACCGATAGTGAACCAGTACCGTGAGGGAAAGGCGAAAAGAACCCCGGAGAGGGGAGTGAAATAGAACCTGAAACCGTATGCGTACAAGCAGTGGGAGCCTACTTTGTTAGGTGACTGCGTACCTTTTGTATAATGGGTCAGCGACTTATATTCAGTGGCGAGCTTAACCGAATAGGGGAGGCGTAGCGAAAGCGAGTCTTAATAGGGCGTTTAGTCGCTGGGTATAGACCCGAAACCGGGCGATCTATCCATGGGCAGGTTGAAGGTTAGGTAACACTGACTGGAGGACCGAACCGACTACCGTTGAAAAGTTAGCGGATGACCTGTGGATCGGAGTGAAAGGCTAATCAAGCTCGGAGATAGCTGGTTCTCCTCGAAAGCTATTTAGGTAGCGCCTCATGTATCACTGTAGGGGGTAGAGCACTGTTTCGGCTAGGGGGTCATCCCGACTTACCAAACCGATGCAAACTCCGAATACCTACAAGTGCCGAGCATGGGAGACACACGGCGGGTGCTAACGTCCGTCGTGAAAAGGGAAACAACCCAGACCGTCAGCTAAGGTCCCAAAGTCATGGTTAAGTGGGAAACGATGTGGGAAGGCTTAGACAGCTAGGAGGTTGGCTTAGAAGCAGCCACCCTTTAAAGAAAGCGTAATAGCTCACTAGTCGAGTCGGCCTGCGCGGAAGATGTAACGGGGCTCAAACCATGCACCGAAGCTACGGGTATCACCTTTTGGTGATGCGGTAGAGGAGCGTTCTGTAAGCCTGTGAAGGTGAGTTGAGAAGCTTGCTGGAGGTATCAGAAGTGCGAATGCTGACATGAGTAACGACAATGCGAGTGAAAAACTCGCACGCCGAAAGACCAAGGTTTCCTGCGCAACGTTAATCGACGCAGGGTTAGTCGGTCCCTAAGGCGAGGCTGAAAAGCGTAGTCGATGGAAAACAGGTTAATATTCCTGTACTTCCAGTTATTGCGATGGAGGGACGGAGAAGGCTAGGCCAGCTTGGCGTTGGTTGTCCAAGTTTAAGGTGGTAGGCTGAGATCTTAGGCAAATCCGGGATTTCAAGGCCGAGAGCTGATGACGAGTGCTCATTAGAGCGCGAAGTGGTTGATGCCATGCTTCCAAGAAAAGCTCCTAAGCTTCAGATAACTGGGAACCGTACCCCAAACCGACACAGGTGGTTAGGTAGAGAATACCAAGGCGCTTGAGAGAACTCGGGTGAAGGAACTAGGCAAAATGGCACCGTAACTTCGGGAGAAGGTGCGCCGGTGAGGGTGAAGGACTTGCTCCGTAAGCCCACGCCGGTCGAAGATACCAGGCCGCTGCGACTGTTTATTAAAAACACAGCACTCTGCAAACACGAAAGTGGACGTATAGGGTGTGACGCCTGCCCGGTGCCGGAAGGTTAATTGATGGGGTTAGCGCAAGCGAAGCTCTTGATCGAAGCCCCGGTAAACGGCGGCCGTAACTATAACGGTCCTAAGGTAGCGAAATTCCTTGTCGGGTAAGTTCCGACCTGCACGAATGGCGTAACGATGGCGGCGCTGTCTCCACCCGAGACTCAGTGAAATTGAAATCGCTGTGAAGATGCAGTGTATCCGCGGCTAGACGGAAAGACCCCGTGAACCTTTACTATAGCTTTGCACTGGACTTTGAATTTGCTTGTGTAGGATAGGTGGGAGGCTTTGAAGTGGGGACGCCAGTTCTCATGGAGCCATCCTTGAAATACCACCCTGGCAACTTTGAGGTTCTAACTCAGGTCCGTTATCCGGATCGAGGACAGTGTATGGTGGGTAGTTTGACTGGGGCGGTCTCCTCCCAAAGAGTAACGGAGGAGTACGAAGGTGCGCTCAGACCGGTCGGAAATCGGTCGTAGAGTATAAAGGCAAAAGCGCGCTTGACTGCGAGACAAACACGTCGAGCAGGTACGAAAGTAGGTCTTAGTGATCCGGTGGTTCTGTATGGAAGGGCCATCGCTCAACGGATAAAAGGTACTCCGGGGATAACAGGCTGATACCGCCCAAGAGTTCATATCGACGGCGGTGTTTGGCACCTCGATGTCGGCTCATCACATCCTGGGGCTGAAGCCGGTCCCAAGGGTATGGCTGTTCGCCATTTAAAGTGGTACGCGAGCTGGGTTTAGAACGTCGTGAGACAGTTCGGTCCCTATCTGCCGTGGACGTTTGAGATTTGAGAGGGGCTGCTCCTAGTACGAGAGGACCGGAGTGGACGAACCTCTGGTGTTCCGGTTGTCACGCCAGTGGCATTGCCGGGTAGCTATGTTCGGAAGAGATAACCGCTGAAAGCATCTAAGCGGGAAACTTGCCTCAAGATGAGATCTCACTGGAACCTTGAGTTCCCTAAAGGGCCGTCGAAGACTACGACGTTGATAGGTTGGGTGTGTAAGCGCTGTGAGGCGTTGAGCTAACCAATACTAATTGCCCGTGAGGCTTGACCATATAACACCCAAGCAATTTGCTAGCGCAGATTGCGGTGGTGAAGACGAAAGACCCGAAAATTCGTAAGACCACAAATTCACATATCCGAATTCGCTGGGCTGTCCATCTGGACATTCTGGCTACAGAATTTCTTGACGACCATAGAGCATTGGAACCACCTGATCCCATCCCGAACTCAGCAGTGAAACGATGCATCGCCGATGGTAGTGTGGGGTTTCCCCATGTGAGAGTAGGTCATCGTCAAGATTCATTTCGCAAAACCCCTATCTGCGCATGCAGGTAGGGGTTTTGTCTTT
>NZ_BCBA01000088.1 GCF_001320245.1 Pseudomonas sp. NBRC 111124 | reverse complement strand
GTTACCTTGCTGAGTCAGGGCATCCGCATCCGGCGAGGTACCGTCGCTCAGGTTTTTCTCGTAAACACTCAGCTCGCCGTTCTGCACATCCAGGCCATCGAGGGTGACCGGGTCGTTGAGGTTGCTGATATTTAGCGTCAGGGTCGCCGTGCTGGTGTCGCCGTCAGCGTCCTTGATCGTGTAGGTGAAGTTCTCCACGCCATTGCCGCCACCGCCAAGGCTCTTGAAGTCCGGGGCGTTGGGGTTGAGCGTATAAGTGTAGGAACCGTCTGCGGCCAGGACCAGTGTGCCGTAGGAGCCAGTGTAAGTACCGGCGATGACAGGACCACCCACCACGCGGTCGGCGCCCTGGATATCGTTGGTCAGCACGTTCCCGGTCAGCTCGACTTGCTGCTCGGTCGCCGTGACCACGTTGCCATCATCGAACGCCTGCGGCGCATCATCGTGGACGATCACATCCAGCGAGCCCTGGGCGACATCGCCATCGCTGTCACTGACCAGCACCGGCAAGTGCTCGGTCAGCGATTTGGCCCCGTCGTTCTCGATATGTTGCCCGGATGCGGTCAGCGTATAGCTGTAACTCACCTCGCCAGTGCTCGGGTTGTAGCCGGTAATCGTCAGGATGTTACCCAAGCCGGTGGCGATCGACTGGCCAACGCCGGTCACCACACCGCCCGTCACCACGTTGATGCCACCAACACTGAGGTTGAAGACGCCATCCTGAGCCACGACAGTAAAGCTGCCCCGCTGGGTCAATGCCGCCGCATCACTGGCAGAACCCAGCGGCAGGTTAGCCTCGTTCAGGCTCAGCTCACCGGGGGCGATATCCAGCCCCAAGAAGGAGACAGGGTGATTCTCGTCTACTGTCGGGACGGAAGGCTCCGTAGAGGGGGAGCCACCATTGCCATCGCTGCCATCCACTGAACGGCCGTTGAGCGAACGGCCATTACTGGGGTCTAGGCCACCCAATTCGCGATCGGCAAGCTCGGGAACGCCATTGAAGCCTGCCGTCGGGAAGCCCACCACTGGATCGACGCGGGCACCGACTTCACTGAGCATGACAAAACCGTGGCCACCTCCCAGCGCCCCGGTAGCACTGGGGCTGCCTGAGCCGGCGGCGGTCGCCTCGGCGCTCTGGGTCGGGTCGTCACCGGCGGCAATCGCCTGCTGGATACGCTCCACATCACTCAGTTGCGCGTCGCTCGGCGCAGTGTCGTGGCCCTGCGCATGGTGTGCCTGGTGGGTGAGCAGGTCCGGCGTCATCGCCAGGCTGCTGTCGCGGCCCAAGGTCAATTCGGCGCCATTCTCCAGGCGCACCGCCACGGCCCCCGCAGCACCCGTCTCCAGTTGCTCGCCTGCGTACAGGCGGTCGCCTTCGATCAAGGGACGCCGACTACCACCGTTGGCGACTGCGAATACCTGACCCATTACCTTGCTGACCACACCGACTAACTTAGCCATGAGCGAATGCCTCCCCTTGCTGACCGGCTACATCAGCCAATGACGTTGTGGAGGCAGGTTGTGGGCTGGAGTCCGAAAAGTCTCAACGGTGAGAATCGTTCTCTCAGGTACCCATCTGGCGATAGTAGTAATGTAAATTGGCCATCAGCAGATGCCAATTTTTTGTCGCCAAATACTGCAATGACCTATCCTCTCCACGTCCTTAGCTGCAAAAAATCTGGAACTTTCTGCAGTGCTTGTAGACCGTGCATTGCAACGGCTCACCAATTCACTTGGATGAAACAATGTCTTGCTTTCGTTAGACCGCATAAGTTTTTTTTCGCATAGGTGTTATGAAAAAATGTTCTTAGCTCGCGCGTTTAATGTTCTTAGCTCTGTTGTTACAACTATGAAACGGTTTGAACTATAAATTTCGTCATTTTATTGACGGAAAGCAGGAATTTTTTGTGACCAGGGAGAAGTAACCCCATGCGCGTTTTAACCCCCCTCGCCAGCGCAATGCTGGTGGCCATGGCATGCACAAACGTTGAGGCGATGTCCCTCAACGAAGCTATCCAGAGTGCCGTGGACTACCACCCGCAGATCAGCTCCAACCGCAACAGCAAGCTTTCCGCAGACGAGGATGTCAAATTCGCCCGTGGTGGCTACTACCCGACCGTGGATCTCGTCGCCGGCTATGGCCGCCAACGCTCGGACAACCTCAACACCCGCGGCCTCAACCCGGACGGCACGAGAAATCACAACAAGGAAACCCTCAACTACACACAGTCCGAACTGCGCCTGCGGCAGATGATCTTCGACGGCTTCAACACCCCCAATGAAGTGGGCCGTACCGAGGCAGTAGCGACATCGCGCGCCTATTACACCCAGGCCATCGCCCAGGATGTCGCCTTGCGTGCCATCGAGGTTTACCTGGAGGTGCTCAAACGCCGTGAATTGGTGGACCTGGCCAAGAACAACCTGCAAGCACACCTGCGCGTCAACGACCAGATCGGCCTGCGCAGCGAGCGTGGCGTTGGTAGCACGGCCGACCTCGACCAGTCCCGCGCCCGTCGCGCCTTGGCAGAAAACAACCTGGATACGGCCGAAGTCGACCTTGCCGACGCCGAGGCCAATTTCTTCAGCGTGGTAGGCCGCCAGCCCGACGAGCTGGAAGGGCCGCAATCGATCAAGATCGACATGCCCGGCACCCTCGACGAAGCGCGCGAAGGCATGCGCCAGAACAATCCCTACATCAAGTCGGCACAGGCCGACGTCAACGCTGCCGAACAGCAGTATGAAGTTGCGAAGTCGACCTTCTACCCGCGCCTGGACGCGGTATTGGCAACAGGTGCCAACAACAACCTCGGTGGTGAGAAGGGCCACAGCAACAACGATTGGCAGGCCGGCGTCGAACTCAACTACAACCTGTTCCGTGGCGGCAGTGACAAGGCGCGGCTGCAATCCGATGCACACAAGATCAACCAGGCCCTGGACATTCGCAACAACGCGCTGCGCGAGTTGACCGAAAATCTCAGCCTGTCCTGGAACGCCATGAACAACGCCCACAAGCAGATCCCGACGGCACGTGAATACGCTGAAACCACGCAGCGCGTGCGTGCGGCGTACCAAGACCAGTTCGGCCTCGGTCAGCGCACCCTGCTCGACGTGCTCGACAGCGAAAACGAACTGTACAACGCCAACCGCCGCTACACCGAAGTGCGCTACACCGAAGAGTTTTCGATGTACCGGGTTCTGGCGAACATGGGCGAACTGCTGAGCAAGAAGCGTATTTCGCTACCTCCGGAAGCTATCGCCAATAACGAGGTGCGGACCGAAGCCAGATTGCCCGACATGCGCTGAGCGGCACCCGCACTGGCACGGATCACCTGCACAGCACCCCATCCACCCTGGCGGGAGTAGGCCATCGTGACCAGTATGCAAAGCGCGCAACCGCGTCCGGATGTCGATGACCCACTGCTCGACGGCCTGCTGATACTGTGCCGGCTGCACGGCCGCCCGGCCAGCCGCGCCAGCCTGTGCAGCGGCCTGCCCCTGGCCCAGCAGCGCCTGGGCGCCGACCTGCTGCCACGGGCGGCAGCGCGTGCTGGCTTGCAAGGTCGGGTGCTGGAACGGGGCCTGGATGACATTTCGGCGCTCAACCTCCCCGTGCTGCTGTTGCTCGACAATGGCCGCAGCGCGGTGCTGCAACGTTGGGGCGATGACGGCCGTGCGCTGATCCTGCCTTGCGAAGCCGAAGGCGGCGAGCAATGGGTGGATCGTGAGGCGCTGCAGCAGGCCTACAGCGGCCACGCCCTATTCGCCCGCCCGCGGCATACCCTGGAAGACGTGCGCGCCCCCTTGCTACCGAGGGTGAACGCCTGGTTCCGCGACACCCTGCGCCATTCCCGCTGGCTGTATGGCGACGCCCTGCTGGCCAGCCTGCTGATCAACCTGCTCGGCCTGATGGTGCCGCTGTTCGTCATGCAGACCTACGACCGCGTGGTGCCCAACCAGGCGCTGTCGACCTTGTGGGTGCTGGTCGCCGGCCTGTTCATCGGCACCGCCTTCGAGCTGGTACTGCGCATGGTCCGCGCCCACCTGCTGGACCAGGCCGGCAAGAAGACCGACCTGATCCTCTCCGCCACCCTGTTCGAGCGCATCACCGGCATGGCCATGAAGGCCAAGCCCGCCACCATCGGCGGTTTTGCTCAAAGCATCCATGACTTCCAGGGCCTGCGCGAATTCCTCACTGCGGTCACCCTGACCAGCCTCATCGACCTGCCCTTCGTGGCCCTGATGCTGCTGGTGATCGGCCTGCTCGGTGGCTGGCTGGTGCTGATCCCGCTGATCGCCTTCCCGCTGGCGGTGGGCTTTGCCCTGATCATCCAGGCCCGGTTGCGCGACACCGTGCAAAAAAGCCTCAGCCTCGGCGCCGTGCGCCAGGCCCTGCTGATCGAAACCCTGGGCGGCCTGGAAACCCTCAAGGCCTGCGGCGCTGAAAGCGAACGCCAATACCAGTGGGAACACACCAACGCCGCCATGGCCCGCCTCGACGCCCACGCCCGCAACCTGTCGTCGCTGGCCAGCAACGGCACGCTGTTCATCCAGCAGTTCTGCGGCATGGCCACCATCGTCGCCGGGGTGTACAGCATCATCGCCGGCAATCTCAGCGTCGGCGCCCTGGTGGCGAGTTACATGCTGGGCAGCCGGGTGCTCGCCCCGCTCGGCCAGATCGCCGGGCTGATCACCCGCTACCAGCAGGCGCAACTGACCATGCGCAGTACTGACGCGCTGATGGCCCTGCCCCAGGAGCGTCAGCTCGACCAGCAGGCGCTGGAACACACCGCGCTCAAGGGTGGCCTGGCGCTGAGCCACATCACGTTCCGTTACCCAGGGCAAGTCAGCCCGGCACTGCACGATGTGAACCTGGCCATTACCCCCGGCGAACGTATCGGCATCATCGGTCGCAGTGGCTCTGGCAAGAGCACCCTGGGCCGCCTGCTGATGGGCTTCCATCACCCCGACGAAGGCCAGGTGCTGCTGGACAACCTCGACCTGCGCCAGCTGGACATTGCCGACCTGCGCAGCCAGATCGGCTACGTGGCCCACGACCTGCCGCTGCTGGCCGGCAGCCTGCGTGACAACCTGACACTGGGCGCACGCCACATCAGCGATGCGCGCATGCTTGAAGTGGCCGAACTGACCGGCGTCAGCGAGCTGGCCCGGCAACACCCGAACGGTTTCGACCGCCCGGTGGGCGAGCGCGGCCAACTGCTCTCCGGCGGCCAGCGCCAGGCCGTGCTGCTGGCCCGCGCCCTGTTGCTGGAGCCACCGATCCTGATCCTCGACGAACCCACCAGCCATATGGATAACAGCAGCGAAGAGCAACTGCGCCAGCGCTTGCTGGCCTGGGTACCGGGCAAGACCGTGCTGCTGGTTACCCACCGTACTTCGATGCTCAGCCTGGTGGACCGGCTGGTGGTGCTGGACAACGGCAAGATCGTCGCCGACGGGCCGAAGGATGCGGTTGTCGACGCCTTGCGCAAGGGCCGTATCGGCTCGGCCCTTTGACTCAACATACTCAACCCTGTGGGAGCGGGCGTGCCCGCGAAGCAGACACCGCGGTGTGTGGCACCGGCATTGCCGGTGTTCGCGGGCGCGCCCGCTCCCACAGGGGCCGCGCCTTGCCACTGAGACACATGAGGTAGGCCATGTCCTTGAGCCACAACATCCGCAGCAGCCATGGCACCGACAAACGTGCCGAACGCGACTACATGCCGGAACTGGCCGGCGCCACCCTGCAGGACTCGCCGCGCCTGTCGCGCCTGACCGTGTGGCTGACTGCGGCACTGCTGCTGGTGGCACTGGCCTGGGCCAGCCTGGCGGTGCTCGACGAAGTGACGGTCGGCGAAGGCAAGGCGATCCCGTCGAGCAAGGTGCAGGTGGTGCAGAACCTCGAAGGCGGTATCGTCACCGAAATCTTCGTGCGCGAAGGCCAGATGGTCGAGAAGGGCGCCACGTTGCTGCGCCTGGACGACACCCGGTTCAAGTCCAACAAAGGCGAAAGCGAGGCTGACCGTTATGCCCTGACCGCCCAGGTCGAGCGCCTGTCGGCAGAAGCCGAAGGCCGGCCGTTCGTGCTCTCGGACGAAGTACGCAGCAAGGCGCCCCAGGTCGCCGAAGACGAGATTGCCCTGTACGGCTCGCGCCAGCGGCGCCTGGCCAGCGAAAAACAGACCCTCAACGAACAGCTGCGGCAGAAGAACCAGGAGCTGGCCGAGTTCCGCTCCAAGGTCGACCAATACCGTTCGGCCGTGGCACTGCTGCAGCAGGAAACGGACATGTCAGCGCCACTGGTGAGCAAAGGCGCCATATCGCCGGTGGAGATCCTGCGCCTCAAGCAACGCACGGTGGAAGCCCGCGGCCAGCTCAATGCCACCAGCCTGGCCATTCCCCGTGCCGAGGCGGCGATTGCCGAGATCAAGAGCAAGATCGAGGAGTCCGACGCAAGCTTCCGCTCGGACGCCGCCAAGGAGCTCAATGACAAACGCACCGAGTTGTCCAAGATCGCCGCCACCAGCATCGCCATCGACGACCGGGTCAACCGCACCACCGTGGTGTCACCGGTGCGCGGTATCGTCAAACTGCTCAAGGTCAACACCATCGGCGGCGTGGTGCAGCCGGGCAGCGACCTGGTGGAGATCGTGCCGATCGAGGACAACCTGCTGATCGAGGCCAAGGTGCGGCCGCAGGACGTCGCGTTTCTGCATCCGGGGCAACCGGCGATGGTCAAGTTCAGTGCCTACGACTACACCATCTACGGCGGGCTCAAGGCCAAGCTGGAGCTGATCAGCGCCGATACCGTCACCGATGACAAGGGCAATGCGTTCTACCTGATTCAGGTGAGGACCGAGAAGAACCACTTGGGCGGGGACAACAAACCGTTGCTGATCATTCCCGGGATGGTCGCCACGGTGGATATCATCACTGGGCAGAAGAGTGTGCTGGATTATTTGCTCAAGCCGGTGCTCAAGGCGCGGACCGAGGCGCTGCGGGAAAGGTGATTCTTCTGTTGCGGCCCCTTCGCGGGGAAACCCGCGAAGGGGCCGCAACAGAAAAAAGCAAGACCTCAACCTTCACCATGATTGCGAGCAAATGTCTCGGCGCCCATGGCCTTGATCTGCCCTTCGATCAACACCTCGAACGGCCGCAACAGGCCATCAAAGTTCGCAGGCCTTTCCAGCACGTTCAATGCCTGCACCACCGCCTCGATGGTCGACACCGCCCCCGGCTCCGGTGCCTTGCGCAGGCGGTAGCGAGATGGCGCCACCTCGGCCAAGGTCACGCGAGGCAGCGCGTCGAGCATCGGGTTCAGGTACAGCAGCTTGCGTGCCTTGCGCCAAGTACCGTCGGGGACGATCAACATAAATGGCCTGTCGTCCGTTTCGCCGTACGCTGCCAGCGCTTGCGCCTGTTCACCCGGAAACAGCAGCACGGGCCGATAGCCAGGGTCCGCCAACAGCTCGGCAAGATCAGCGAATACTTCCCCGACGCGCAGCTCGGCATTGACTAGGCCCAAGGCGGCCAGGCGGGCGGTGTTCAGCGCGTGGGTGGTTTCACTGGGGTGCTGCAGCAGGATCACGCGGGTGCGGCTGGTAAGGCTGGGGATCAGTGGGCAAAGGCAATGATCGAGCGGGCGCTGGCAGCGCTCGCAGCGGGGTCTGGGCATGGGGTTCTCCGTTGGCGGACGGATTTTGCCACAGGCTGGAAATTTGGGCCCGCTTTGCGGGCCCAAGGCCCTCAGCGGTTGAAGCGCTCGGCCAGGCTATGCAGGTACTCGGCCATGCGCTCCAGGTCCTGGCTGATCTCGGCCCCCTGCTTGGCCTGCCCTGCCGTCTGGTCGCACAGCTGGGCAATGCGCACGATCTGCTGGTTGATATCCTCGGCCACATGGCTCTGCTGCTCCGACGCCGTGGCCATCTGCTGGCTCATGCCGGTAATGCGGCTGACCGCCTGGGCAATCCCGGCCAGCGCCGTCTGCACCGCCTCGACACTCTGCACGCTGTCCCGCGAGATTTGCTCGCCGCGGCTGGCGGTGCTCACTGCCCGCACCGCGCCAGCACGCAGCGAGGCGATGATCTGATGGATTTCATCGGTGGAAGAGCGTGTACGCTGGGCCAGCGAACGCACCTCGTCGGCGACCACGGCAAAGCCCCTGCCCTGCTCGCCCGCCCGGGCCGCCTCGATCGCCGCGTTAAGCGCCAGCAGGTTGGTCTGCTCGGCAATGGAGGTGATCACGTCGACCACACTGCCAATCGACTGAGTCTGCTCAGCCAGGGCATTGACCGCCTGACCGATGTCACTCACCGCCTCGTTCATGCTGCCCATGGCCTTCAGGCTCTGCTGCGCCAGCTCGCTGCCGTGCTGGGCCAGCTGGTCGGCGTCACCTGCGGCATGAGCCGTGCTTTGCACGTTGTGGGTGACCTCCTGGATGGTCGCGGCCATCTGCGCGATAGCCGTGGCAGACTGGTCAGTCTCACTGCGCTGGCGGTCGAGCATCTGTGCCTGGGCATCGGACAGGTCGGCCGATTGCGCGGCGCGAGACTTTACCCCGACGCCGGCATCCACGAGGCGGGTGAGCGCGGTTTGCAGGCGCGCTTCTTCACTGATGATGGCGAGATCAAGCTGGCCCAGCAGGCCAGGGTTGTCACTGTAGGTCAGGGCCACCAGCGGGCTGGTGAACGCCTTCGGGTGTTCCGCAAGCGTGCGGCGGATCCTTTGGTCCTGCTGGCGTTCGAGCAGGTACCAAGCCACCAGCAAGCTGGTCATCAGCACGCCCAGCGCCAGATAAGGTTGCAGCCAGAGGTAGCCTGCCGCCGACAGCAGGCCAGCGCCGATCAAGGGGCCGCCACCGGCCAGGCCGCGCCCGAACCGAGCGGCCCAGGGCGCCGGGGACTTGCCTGCGCGCAGCCGCGCGTACAGGGTTTCGGCACGGCGGATCTGCTCGCGGGTCGGTACCGAACGCACCGACTCGTAGCCACTGATGCGGCCGTTTTCGTAGATCGCCGTGACATAGGCGCTGACCCAATAGTGGTCGCCGTTCTTGGCGCGGTTCTTGACCACCCCCATCCAGGGTTTGCCTTGCTTGATGGTCTCCCACATATGGCCGAATACGGCGGGGGGCATGTCAGGGTGACGCACCAGGTTATGCGTCTGGCCGACCAGTTCGTCGTAGGTAAAACCGCTGATCGCGACAAACGCGTCGTTGCAGTAGGTGATGCGGCTATTGAGGTCCGTGGTGGAGATCAGGCGCTGCTCGGGGGTGAAAGTTCTTTCGTGCTCAGTGACGGGCAAGTTCATGCGCATCTTGAACGGTCCTTCGAAGGGGGGTGTGAGGGGGCAGCGCAACTAAATATCTAGCAGAGCGTAGGAAGGTTAGCGGGCAAATTGAAAATTTATTTAGGGGCACCAGTCGGATTGTTCTACAAAAC
>NZ_BCBA01000087.1 GCF_001320245.1 Pseudomonas sp. NBRC 111124 | reverse complement strand
GCGCATCCGCGTGCTCGCCGATGACGGCGTCAACGTCACCGTGCGCGCTGCGCAGAACATCCGCGAGTTTCGCAAGGAAAGCCTCAAGCACTACAGCGCCGACCTGACCTACACCCTGGTCCGCGCCGAGGGTGGCTTCAAGATTCACCGCAAGGTGATCAGCCTGATCAACAGCGACGATGCCCTCGCCGGCATCGGCTACATCCTTTAAGGAGCGCGCCATGAACCAAGTTGCATTGGTAACCGGCGCTGGCCAGGGGCTTGGCCAGCGCTTCTGTGCCCGGCTGCTCGCCGCAGGCTTCGACGTGGTGGTCTCGGACCGTGACCTGGCGTTGGCCCAGGCCGCGGCCAAAGCGCTGGGCGGACGCACCCTGGCCGTCAAGCTCGACGTCGGCAAAAAGGCCGATTTCGAGCAGGCCCTGGCTCAGGTGATCGAGCACTTTGGTGCCCTGCACGTGGTGGTCAACAACGCCGCCGTGACCAAGACCACGCCGCTGATGCAGATCAGCCCCGAAGAGTTCGACGCCGTGGTCGGCCTCAACCTGCGCAGCGTGTTCCTCAGCTGCCAGGTGCTTGGCGCGCACCTGGCCGAAGCCGGCTACGGGCGGATCATCAACATGGCCTCGTTGGCCGGGCAGAACGGCGGCACCGCCACCGGCGCGCACTACGCGGCGAGCAAGGGCGCGATCGTCACCCTGACCAAGATCTTCGCCAAGGAGTTCGCCGCCCGCGGTGTCACCGTCAATGCCATCGCCCCTGGCCCGATCGACTCGCCTGCGGTGCATGCCGCAGTGCCGGCCGAGCGCATGCAGGGCCTGCTGGCGAACATCCCGGTGCAGCGCCTGGGCGATGCCGATTTTCTCGGCGACCTGATCGTGCAACTGGCGCGGCCCGAGGCCTACTTCACCACCGGGGCGACCTGGGACGTGAATGGCGGCCTGTTCATGCGTTGATATTTTCCGGGGCGCCTGCGCGCCCCTCTGTTAGGCGGGACACCGGCCATGAATGAACAACTGTTGAACGTAGTCGTGCGCAAGCGCGAGATCCAAGGGGCCGACGTGGTCGTGCTCGACCTGGGCCGGGCCGATGGCGCGGCGCTGCCGGCCTTTGAGGCGGGCGCGCATGTGGACATCCATGTCGCCCCGGGCCTGGTGCGCCAGTATTCGCTGTGCAGCGACCCGGCCGATGCCTCGGTGTATCGCTTGGGCGTGTTGAAAGACCCGGCCTCCCGCGGTGGCTCGGTGAGCGTGCACGACACCCTGCTGGAAGGGCACGAGGTGCAGATCAGCACCCCGCGCAACCTGTTCCCGCTGGCGGGCGACGCCCGCCGCTCGATCCTGCTGGGCGGCGGCATCGGCATCACGCCGATGATCGCCATGGCCCACGCCCTGCACCAGCAGGGCGCCGAGTTCGAACTGCATTATTGCGGGCGCTCGCGCAGCCGCAGCGCCTTCCTCGATGCCCTGGCCAGTGCGCCGTTCGCCGCCCGGGTGTTCACCCACTTCGACGACGAAGAGGCAGCCCAGCGGTTGGATTTGGCAGACGTGCTCGGCAGCGGTACGCCCGGCACCCATCTTTACACTTGTGGCCCGTCGGGCTTCATGGACTGGGTGATCGCCGGCGCACGCCAGCAAGGCTACAGCGAGGAGCACATCCACAAGGAGTACTTCCAGGTCGAGGTCGACGCCAGTGGCGCCGGCTTCGAAGTGGTCGCCGCACGCAGCAACAAGACCGTGCAGGTCGCCGAGGGCCAAAGCATTCTCGACGCCCTGGCGCAGGTAGGCATCAAGATCGATATCTCGTGCGAGCAGGGCGTGTGTGGCACCTGCATGTGCGAAGTGCTCGAAGGTGAGCCTGACCACCGCGATGTGTACCTGACCGATGAAGAAAAGGCCGCGAACGACCAGATCCTGGTGTGCTGTTCGCGGGCCAAGTCCAACAAGCTGGTGCTGGATATCTGAGGAGCATGACCATGGTAGACGTATCCCAATTTCGCAACGCAATGGCGCTGCTCGGTGGCGCCGTATCGGTCATCACCACCGATGGCCCGGCCGGCCGTTTCGGCTTCACCGCCTCGGCGGTGTGCAGCGTGACCGACTCGCCGCCCACCTTGCTGGTGTGCATGAACCGCTCTTCGTATTCCAACGAGCAATTCAAGGCCAATGGCGCACTGTGCGTGAACGTGCTGGCCGGCACCCACCAGGAACTGTCGGGGGCGTTTGCCAACCGCAACCTGAACATGGACGAGCGTTTTGCCGTTGCCGAGTGGACGGTACTGGAGAGTGGCGCACCGGTGATGCAGGAAGCGCTGGTCAATTTCGATTGCCGGATTGCCCAGGTGCATGAGGTGGGTTCGCACAGCATCTTTTATTGCGAGATTCAGGACATCCGCCACGGCGGTGCCGATGACGGCCTGGTGTATTTCAACCGCGCCTATCACCGGGTATGCGAAGCGTCGAAGGCTTGCTGAAAGCAGGGGCCGCGTGGCGGCCCCGGTAATCACAAGGTCTCGAGGTTGTGGAACACCACTTCGAGCATTTTGTTCAACCGCTGCACCTGCGCTTCGGTCAAGCCTTTGAAGCTGCGCTGGAACAGGTCGCGCGTCACGTCCTGCATGCGCTCGATGTTCTGCAGGCCGACCTCGGTGATGCGCACTTGGGTCACGCGACCGTCTTCGGGGCTGGGCGCGGTGTCGACCAGGCCATCTTCCTTCATGCGGTAGACGATCTTGGTGATGGTCGACAGCTTGGCGATGGCATGGGTGGAAATCTCGGAAATGCTCGATTCACCGTTCTCGTTGAGGATCCACAGCACGCGCCAGCGCGGCACGTCGAGGTCGACCTTCTTCAGCAGACGTTCCATGTTCTGGGTGTAGCGGCCGTGCACACGGGCCAGCCAGTAGAAGGGGAAATCTTCCTTGCGAAATTCATCGCTGGCCGGGTCGTGATGGCTGTGGCCTTTGCTCTTCGAAGTGCTCATCGATAACTACTTGTGCGGAAATAGTCGCGACATCATAGACCTTTCCGCGAATTTGACCACCGCAACAGCGCCAGGATTTACGGGAATGTTCAGTTGACATTTCCAGTAATTGACACGCATGTTCATGGCTGGGCCACGGTCCGGCATCCCTCTTTCAAAAGGGCTCCACGAAAATGACAATCATAGTTGAAACCCTTGACCTGGGCGGCAGCGGCCCCCGGGTCGTGGTCAAGGACACCATCGACGTCGCCGGCACCGCGACCTGCGCCAGCAGCCAGGCGCTGGAGCATGCGCCGCTGGCCGAACGGCATGCCGAGGTGGTCAGCCAGCTGCTGGCCAACGGCGCGCGCCTGACCGGCAAGGTCAGCCTGCATGAGCTGGCGTTCGGCACCACCGGCATCAATCACTACACCGGCACCGCGGCCAACCCGCGCTTCCCGGGGCGTATTCCGGGCGGTTCATCCAGCGGTTCGGCGGCGGCGGTGGCTGCCGGCCTGGCCGACTTCAGCCTGGGCACCGACACCGGTGGCTCGGTGCGTGTACCGGCCTGCTGTTGCGGTGTGTTCGGCCTCAAGCCGACCTTCGGCCGGGTCAGCCGCAAAGGCGTGATGCCGGCACACACCAGCCTCGACTGCGTCGGCCCGTTCGCGGCAAGCCTGTCGATGCTGGTGCGGGCGATGAGCATGATCGACCCGACCTTTACCCCGGCGCAGGTCCCGGCCAGGGCCCGGATCGGCGTGCTGCGGGTAACCGCCGAGGCGGCGATCCACAAAGTGGTGCAGGGCGCCCTGACGGCCAGCGGCCTGCCCTTGGGCAATGTCGAGCTCAAGCATTTCGGTGCGGCTTATGAGGCTGGCATGGTGGTGATCAACCGCGAGACCTTCGCCGGCTGTGGCCACCTGCTGGAAACCGGCAAGGTCGGTGCCGATATCGCCGGGCGCCTGGCGGCGGCTGGGCAGACCACGGATACGGCGCTGGCCGAAGCCGAAGAAGTGCGCAGGCGCTTCACCGCAGAAGTCGACCAGGCCCTGGCCAGCTACGATGTGCTGGCGCTGCCAACCATGCCCGACTTCCCGCTGCGCCTGGAAGACGCCGCCGACACCCGCGCGGTGCTGGGCATGACCTCGCTGGTGCGGCCGTTCAACCTGTCCGGGCACCCGGCCCTGAGCATTCCGCTGGGCAGCGCAGCCGGCCTGCCGGTGGGCTTGCAACTGGTGGCGGCCAAGGGCGCCGACGAGAAGCTGCTGGCCGTGGCCGAGCGCTTGCTGCTGAACCTGTACTGAGGTGGTGATGACCGATATCCATCAACTGCAGGCGCGCCTGCAGCGTTTTGAAGACCAGCAGGCCATTCGCGTGTGCATCAACCGCTACATGGAACTGTGCGACCAGCTCGATGCCAGCACACCGCTGGACGAGCTGGCCGGGCTGTTCACCCGCGAGGCGGTGTGGGAAGGCAAGGGCGCCAGGTATGCAGCTAGCTTTGGCGGTTACCGGGGCCGTGAGGCGATTGGTGCGATGTTCGCCACCTACATGAAGACCCCGGCGCACTTTGCGCTTAACGTGCACTTCCTGACCAGTGAGGTCATCGAGGTGGAAGGTGGGCAGGGGCTGGGGCGCTGGGTGATGCTGCAAACCAGTACGTTTGCCGACGGTGCTTCGCACCTGAATGCGGCGCGCCTGACGGTGCGTTTCGCGCAGGAAGATGGGCAGTGGCGGATGGCGCATTTCCAGACCGAGAACCTGTTCAGCCGGCCGGTCACGGCCTGGAACAGCGAGGCGCCATTGCCGGTGCCTGAGCGTTAGTCCCTGCTACTGGGGCTGCAAAGCAGCCCCGATTCTGACTCAGAAGGTACTGACGAACACCACCTGGCTGTACAGGTTGCGGTTGTCATTGCCCAGCTGCGTCCCGCCTTGCTCGGCACTGCGATCCGGCTGGTACAAGCCCACCAGCGGCACGATCATCAGGTGCTCGTTGACCGTCCATTGCGCATACAGATCCACCTCATGCCCGTCGGCATTGCCCAGGCTGCGGTCGAGGGTGTCGAAATTGAAGCCCAGGATCCCGACGTTGAGCGACTGGGTCGGGCTTACCGTCAGCCCCACTTTCTGAATCCGCGCATTGCTGTTGAACGGCCCGGCATAATTGCCGGCCACTTCGCCCTGGAACCAGGTGCCCAGGCCGCGGCTCAGCCCGTAGAACAAAGCGTCATAGCCTTCGGAGAAGCGGCTGTAGCGGTAGCTGATGTTCGGTTGCCAGGGCAGGTCGGCGAAGGTCCAGCCGGCTTCCAGGTACCAGGCATCTTCGGTGGCGGTGTGCGGTTTGTCCTGTTTGGCGTACTCACCGGAAAGAAACAGGTTCTCCACCCCCGCGTTGCCCTGGCCGCGCAGGCTGTAGGTCTTCATGCCGTCGCGCTCCAGCTGTTGCGGCGAGGCGAACGCCTTGTCGACGTGGGTGGTGTCGATGTAGGTCAGGCCGACCGTGCCGGCATCGGCCACGTGCTCCAGGGTGGCGACGTGCATTTCGGTCTTGGCCTGGGCGCGGTTGTCCGATTGCAGCCACATCAGGTCGCTGCGCCAGCCCTGCTTGCCGCCCAGGCGCAGCACGGCGGTCTTGTCGAAGCTCTTGCGCGCCGCCAGGTAATAGGCGCCGCCGCGGTTGAACTGGCCATCGGCCAGGCCGTGGCCGATGTTAAGGGCATCGCCCTGGATCAGGAAGCCGTCACCGACCGCGATCATCTGCTTGCCGAACGACAGGTCGATGCCATCCTCGCCCAGCGCCGGCACCAGGTTGCCGGACTTCCAGCCCAGGTAGGCATCTTCAATCTTGGTGGTGCGTTCGCTGCCATCACTGAAGCCGGCGGCGTCGCCATCGCCCCAGGTGCCGGCGCTGAGCAGGGCGAAGGCACCGTACAGCGAGCCGCTGCCAGCCAGGCGCTGGTCACCGCTCAGGCCGTACTTGATGTAACCCTCGCGCCATGAGGCGGCGCCGGGCTGGTCGCGGGCGATGGCGTAGCGTTCTTCGCTGTGGAACACACCGAACACGGCCTCCACGTTGGCATTGAGGTGGCGCTCGTCATCGCCGTAGAGCTCCAGGGCGGACGCCTCAAGCGAGACCCCGGCGAGGACCGTGGCCAGGGTGAGACGGAAGGGGCGGTGGTGCATGGTCTGGCTTCCTTTGTTATGGGTTTGGCAGAAGTTCCGAAGACATGCCAACGATCATGCAGGAAGCCCCGGCGCCGGCTTTTGTGCTGGCTGCCAGTTGGTTTGGGTGCTGTGCCAAGGTGACGGCAGGACGTAAATGCAAAAGGCCCCGTTGCGGGGCCAGTTGTGTGTGCTCGGGTTGTCAGTTGGCGTGGCGCTTGCGGTACTCGCCGGGGGTCATGCCGAAGCGGGCCTTGAACGCGGTGCTGAAGTAGCTGGAGTCGGAAAAGCCCCAGGCATAGCCCAGTGACGAGACCTTCTGGTCCATGGCCGGGTTACGCAGGCTCTCGGCGCAGAAGTCGAGGCGGCGGTTGCGGATGTACTGAGCGATCACCAGCTCGTGCTTGGCGAAGATGCGGTACAGGCTGCGCATCGAGATGCCCACTTCGCGGGCGATGAACTCGGGGCTGAGGCCTTCGCAGGTGATGTTCTGGTCGATCAGCGCCAGAGCCTTGCGGAACATGCGTTCGTGGCTGCCGGGGATGGCGTCCTGGGCAATCGCCGGGCGCAGCAAGGCGATCAAGGCGTCGAGCACCGCCTGGCTTTCGAGGTTGGCCATGTGCTGGGAGCGGCCGGCTTCGAGCATCATCAGCCGGGCCATGCTGGCCAGCGGCGTGTTCGCCTCGATCCGCCTGGCACAGGCCACGCCGACGCCCCGGGTGCCGCTTTGCACCTGGCTGCGCGGCAGGATCAGCGACAGCTGGCGCGAGCGCTGGTGGAAGTGCATGTCCAGCGGGGTGCTGGCATCGATCAGGGTGAGGTCGCCAGCCTGCAGTTCGATGCAGGCGTTCTGGTGCTCGATGCGCGAGGTGCCGGCCATCTGCAGCACGGCGTAGTAGTTGTCGGCACAGCTGGCGCGAATTTCCCGCGGGCCACGGAACAGGTTGACCTGGGTCATGTCGACGATACTCATGGAGATCTGGCCTACCTGGCACTTTTCCAGCTGGCCGACGAAGCCTGGGTCGAGCTTGCGGCCGTTGAAATGGCCGCAGGCTTCATTGACCTGGCTCAGCCAGGCCTGGAAATGGTCGTCGGAAACACGGCTTGCAGGGGTCATGGATGCCTCGCAGAGTATGACTTGGCGCGGATCGCTCGGGCGACTCTTGATCTTCAGGGTATGCATTAAAATTCACTTGAATATTCAAGCAAAAAACAGGCCTGGAGCGCGTCAAAGCTGTACTGGTTCAGAGGCAAGATATTGATTTTTAATGAGATAAACAGTGCGCTTTGAGAGCTTTGAGCGCACAGGTAAGGACTGAAGCGCCCGTCAGGCGCTTCGAAATGTAGCAATTTGAGACAGCTGTGTTTCTGCCGGCCCCTCAGGAGTGCGGCACGGCCTTGGCCGCCGGCGTGCCGGCATATTCAGGCTTCAGGTGGCCCTGTTCATCGAGCAGGTAGGCATCCATGACTTCACGCACCACCGGCCCGGCCACGCGGCCGCCGGCTTCCCCGTTCTCGATCATCACCGCCACCACCATGCTCGGGTGGTCAGCCGGGGCGAAACCGACGAACAGGGCGTTGTCGCGGTGCCGCTCGAGGGTCTTGTTGCGGTTGTAGCGCTCACCTTGCTTGATCGCCACCACCTGCGCCGTGCCGCTCTTGCCGGCGATGCGGTACTGGGCGCCCGCGGCGGCGGCGCGGGCGATGCCGCGCGGGTCGTGCATGACCATCTGCATGCCGACGTTGACCTGGTCCCAGGCATGCTTGTCGTGCAGCACGATGTTCGGCATCGGGTTGGGGTCGACCGGGGGCTCGCCGCCCACGGTCATGGCGAGGTGCGGGCGGTGCCACACACCTTTACTGGCCAGCAGGCTGGTGGCTTGGGCCAGCTGCAGCGGGGTGACCTGCATGTAGCCCTGGCCGATGCCGAGGATCAGCGTCTCGCCGGGGAACCAGGCCTGGCGCCGGGTGGCGCGCTTCCAGGCCTGCGAAGGCATCAGCCCGGGGGCTTCCTCGAACATGTCCAGCGAAACCTTCTGGCCCAGGCCGAACTCGGCCATGTAGTCGTGCAGGCGGTCAATGCCGAGCTTGTGCGCCAGGTCGTAGAAATAGGTGTCGTTGGACCGCATGATGGCGGTGTACATGTCTACCCAGCCATCGCCGCTGTGGTTCCAGTTGCGGTACTTGTGGTCGTAGTTGGGCAGCTCGTAGTAGCCCGGGTCGAACACGCGGCTGCCGGGGGTGATCACGCCGCTGTCGAGGCCGGCGATGGCCACTTCCGGCTTGACCGTCGAACCGGGCGCATACAGGCCACGCAGCACGCGGTTGAACAGCGGCCGGTCGATCGAGTCGCGCAGGGCGGCGTACTGCTTGAAGCTGATGCCCTTGACGAACAGGTTGGGGTCGAAGCTCGGGTTGCTGACCATCGCCAGCACGTCGCCGTTGGCCGGGTCGAGCACCACCACCGAGCCACGGCGGTCGCCAAGGGCCTTTTCGGCGGCCACCTGCAGGCGCGAGTCGATGCTCAGGACAATGTCCTTGCCGGGGATCGGGTCTTTGTGGTTGAGCACGCGCATTACCCGGCCCTGGGCGTTGGTTTCCACTTCTTCATAGCCGACGTGGCCGTGCAACTGGGCTTCGTAGAAGTGCTCGATGCCGGTCTTGCCAATCGACTGGGTGCCGCGGTACTCGGTGCTGTCGAGGGTCTTGGCTTCTTTTTCGTTGATGCGCCCGACGTAGCCCACCGAATGGGCGAAGTGTTCGGCCAGCGGGTATTCGCGGATGAACTGCGGTTCCACGTCCAGGCCGGGCAGGCGGAACTGGTTGACGGCGATCAGGGCGATCTGTTCTTCGCTCAGGCCGACCATCAGGGTCACCGGCTCAAATGGCTTGCGGCCGCGGCGCAGGTCCTTGTCGAACTGTTTGCGGTCGTCCTCGCCGAGGCTGAGGATTTGCGCCAGGCTGTCGAGCACCTTGGCCGAGTCGCCGGCGCGCTCGCGGGTCATGGTCAGGTCGAAGCTGGGCTTGTTGTCGGCCAGCACCACGCCGTTGCGGTCGTAGATCAGCCCGCGCTCGGGGGCGATGGGCAGGATGTGCACGCGGTTGTTCTCCGACACTGCGCTCTGCTGGTCGTGCTGCAGCACCTGCAGCACGTAGAGCCGGCCCACGAGGATGGCGCACAGGCTGAACACCAGGGCGGCGCAGGCCAGGAGCCGGCGGTTGACCAGGTGTTTTTCCTTTTCGTGGTCCTTGAGGGGGATCGGTTGCGGCATGGGGGCTCTGTACAGTGGCGAATTGGCAGGCGAGGGCACGCCTGCGAATGGGCCACCTAGCGGCCCCGGGGCCGGCGATGCTACGCAACCCGGTCCCGCGCCTCAAGGCAAGCACTGCTGGCTCACAGCTGCGGATCGCGCGTCCACCCCACTATCAGGGCGTTATAGGACTACATGAAGATTTGTTCATGTGCTTTCAATAACCGGACTAAGACATGGCACTTAATTCGCTGTTGCTCTTGCTGTGCTTTCGCTTCTAAGCGCGCGGTAGTTCAGCGAACGCCGAGTGCGACTTCAGGAGGCCGAACGCAGGCGTCTGGAGGGCCAGGGTGCGTAGCACCCCTTCGGCGTAGCCGAAGGCGCGAGATGTAGACTTGCGCAGCAAGTCGTAGGCCGCGCGGGCCCGGAAGGCGCCGGAGTGAGGGGACCCCGGAGCGCAGCGTAGGGGCCGGATGATGGGAGCCGGGGTTTTTGG
>NZ_BCBA01000086.1 GCF_001320245.1 Pseudomonas sp. NBRC 111124 | reverse complement strand
GTGGTGGTCGACTTGAGGCTGCGCTGGAACCCTTGCGGGTCTGGCGGGCAACCGTCCTCACCGTCCTTGTCGTAGTAGGCATAAGTGGTGACGATGCCGTTGGGTTGTTCCTCACGGATCAGGTTGCCATGCTCGGTATCGTAATCGGTGGTGGTGACTTCTTCACGCAGACGGGTGCTGTCGTTTTCCAGCCGCCAGCGCTGGGTCACGGTGTGGGGCTGCTGGAAGTTGCTCAGTTGATTTTCGAAACTCGCCCCCGGGATTTCGTGGTAAACCGTCTCGGTTTCCTGGATGTGCCAGTCCTGCTTGCGCGCATCTTCGGTCACATCGTCGATGACATCGCCGTACTGCGCGGTTGTTTGCAGGGTCAGCAGGTGATGGCGGTTGTAGCGGTAGCTGGCCTTGCGCAGCTCTGTGCCTTCACTGGCCTCGCTGAGCTGAACTTCATAGGTGAAGTCGCTGCCCGCCCGGTACAGATTGTCCTTGTCCTTTTCCCAGTTCAGCCCGCTGCCAAAGCCCAGGAAGTTGCGGTTGTTTGGGTAGCTGTAGGTGGTGGTCAAAGGCGGCTGATTGGCGCCGGGGTCGACCGTGTGGCTCTTGACCCGGGGGATCCGGGGCACGGGTGCGCCGGTGAGGAGCTGGTGCCCGGCATCGTCGTAGCTGATCGTCTCGATCCCGCCCAGGGGCGTTTCGACCCGGCTCAGGCAGGTCATGTTCTGCGTCGAGGGGCTGGTCTCATAGCTGAACCGCCAGCTACCACGGTCATGGCTCGGCAGGGTCACCCGTTCCACCCAACGGTCCTTGAGTGCTACCTCGTAGCGGGTTTCACCGAAACCGGGGTGCAGGTGGTAGGTGATCAGGGTGTTCGTGTAGGTGACGGACAGCAGCTCCAGGCCGCTGCCGTCAACGATGCGGGACAGGCAGCGATGTTCACCGAACCTGCCCTCATGACTCAGCTCGATCCAACGGCCCGAGGGCGCATAGACCCGATGAGGCACGGCGATGTCGATGCCGCCCGAGCGGATGACTTTCAGCTGTTCGACCATGCCCGCGCGGTGCACGACCCGGTACTCGCCGTTACCATCGTCCAGGAAGCGAAAGCTCTTGAGCTTCTGCTCGCTGATTTTCGGTTCGGCGCCACCGCCATCGACGTGGAATTGCTCGCCGGTGTGGGTCTGCAGCGAGCCGGTGGAAGGGATGTAGCGGCTGAGATTGAGGGTCCAGCCCTTGCCAAAGCCGGTGTC
>NZ_BCBA01000085.1 GCF_001320245.1 Pseudomonas sp. NBRC 111124 | reverse complement strand
GTCCGGTGTGAGGGCGTTGAAGGTCAGGCGCAGGGGGAGGCTGGGGCCGATCAGGAAGTTACCGACCAGTGCCAGCAGTTCGATGCCGAGGGTGTACTGACCGGTGCGCGGGTCGACGCCGTGACTCAGGAAACTTAAAAAATTGAATGCATTGGAATGGACGATCGGTTGGTTATTCATACTAAGCGCTCTGCTCGTATTAGAGGTCCGCGCCGAAGCGCGGAGCGAAGTTTTTTATTCCACAGCCGGCTGCAACGCAAGCAATAACTTGTTGCGCCGACTAGTACTCACTTCATAATTGAATTGAAGGTAGTGGCGATTACCTTCTTTATCGACAAGCATGAACTTGAACGGCCGGTCCAGCCCTACGGGTATCTCATAGAGATCAGCACTGTCTTCCGGGTGACGGTATAAGAAATTCGACAGCCGAGACAGGCACACCAAGAACTCACCCAACGCAGGCTCTTGACCCGCTTTGAAATCATCTTTCAGATCAACACGTCGCTGTGCATTCAGCCGCTGCAACAGCCCGGACAGCGTAAGCTTCTTATAAACATCACTGCCGCCCAAGGCAAAGCTCGTATAACTGACGCCTCCCTCAGCAAATTGCTCTGACTCCCACCGTACGGCGGATGGATTATCATCGGGGTCCAGCATTACACTGACAAATGGAATACGCAGGCCTTCCCGCACCAGATTGAGTCGATAATGATCCAGCGTCCAGTCCATGTAACTGAACACATCATTGTCAACGACCTCACCGTTCGGATCCTGATCAGCGCGTGTCACATCGACGCTGTAAGCGCCCAATGAAACGTGTGGACGCTCTATACCCTGTAGTTTGACGACACCGTTGGTATCGGATTCACTTTCCGAGTTAAAAGACACATCATCAGCCACTCGGACAAAAGCAGCATAAAATTCCTGTTGCAACACACTGGTCGTCTGCAGGTAGTAGCGTTTATACACCGTCGCCTGTTCATTATGGGGCTCGACACCTGGCACCACGCCCGCGCCAGGCAACATTGAATAGCGGGGGTTATGGAGCAAATTGACTTTCCAGGTTCCGGGCTCGGAACTATCCGAAGGGGGGTCAAAGCCCACATCGCCTTCAATGACAGGTATTTCGCTACCGCCCTTCGCGTAGAACCTGAGTGTATTGAGGTCTTCCGGGCTGACCTTGACGTCTGGCTCCCCTTTATTCACATTGGTTTCAATGGTGACCAACACCTCGATCTGCTGCAGACCGTTGGCATACCCCCTGCCCGCGCCCGTTGCCTGCACATAGAACTTTTCCAAACCGATCCAACTGGCTGGCCGTACGGATTTGGCCGTGCGTGTACCGTGCTCGATAATGGCGTAACCGGCAAAGTCGTTTTCGTTGATCGCCATGACCACACTGCAGGACCTTGCCGAAGCGACAGGTGGCGTATAGTGCCCAGTGTCCTCATTGATATGGCCGTCTCCAAAGAGTTGCCATTTATAACCGTCAAGGTTGACGCCTGGTCTTGGTACCCGGCTAACCTTGAAGTCCAAAGGGCCTGCGGTGTGTTCCCTGCGCACGTAATGCGGGGTTACCACCCGGGAGGCCGGCCAGACAACCATGACCACAGAGGCGCTGCTCGTCACCTCACCATCGGTAACCTCAAACTGCTGCAGCCGAACCGGGGGGATGAAAGCGTCCGAAGGATGCGGCGTGAAGCTGTTTTCGGCACCCTCCGCGTGACTGAACTTGCCCCACTCCTCACCCACCACCTTCCACTTCAATACTTTGCCACTGCCTCCTGACGCACGCATCTCGATTGCCGGCTGACCAGGCTCCCAGACTGCAAGCCGCGGGTAGATCTGAATCGCGTCAAGGCTCTCCACCACCAAAGCTGTACCGGAGGACTGGTCTTCAGGTTTCTGTCCATCCACCAGAACCAGCTGCGTTTGCTTCACAAACTCCGTCGACGCCCTGCTGGTGTAACGCCCTGCCTGGTCAATGCTGCCGTTGGCGCTGGTAAGGTAGGTATTGGTAGCGGTCCAGTCGGCTGCAGCAATACCCTTCAAGGTAAATGGCTGAGTGCCGCCTGCGGTAAGGGTCACCACAGCAGGCTCGACTCGGCGTGTCGCTGGGGTGTCATTTAGCGTACCCAGCGTCACGCCACTCCTGCCTTTTGCCTGCCAGCCGAGTTGCCGTTGGTTTTGCAGGGCCAGCGCTTGAACCGCGACAGTGGGAGGGTAGCCACACTTGTCAATGTAGTCCGCCGCCAAAATGGCCACTTGCGGGCCAGCCCCTCGCTCCAACCAATAGGGTAACGGAGCGCTGGGCAGCGGCAGAGTTCCCGCTTTGACGTCACTACCCAATTGCATGAACAACAGCACTGCCCCATCACCCTCGGCGTCGGTCTCCGCCGTCCAAGGGGCAGGTTGAGTCAGCACCTTCACATGATGAGGATCGAAAGCGCCATAACCGCGAAGATCCCAGGCAAGCAATTCGCTGACGGGCATCGTCTTGAGCCACTCACCCAACGCATTTGCTATGACCTGCTGGGCATACTCCGTGCGCCCCAGGTTGCAGGTGAAGCCTTCGGCACTGGACCAGTCCACATTCACGGCCAGGTAGCCGTTGTCCCTTTCCACAGTAGCGCTCACACGAACCCGCGCCTGTAGATAAAGCCCCATGCCTCTGACAATGTTTGAACTGGACTCGATCAACGGCGGATGGCCCGCTAGCCTGGTAACTACGGTGAAGTCACCCGTAATCAACTCCACGCGTACGTTGACCCAATCGTCCAGTTGGTTTGTTTTGCTGAAGTCCAGTGTTGGCGGCCCCATGACAAGCCCGGCGAAGTCCGCCCACTGCCGGCCACCATTATGGATGGGGAATGTGCCATTGAATGCCGACGGAAAGTTTTGCAGGCGATAGCGTTCAAGGAACCGCTCTTGCAGCTGTAAATCCAAGGCAGCCTTACTCACGCCAAAGATCGCACCCCAGCCTAGTGTGGGATCAACTTCAGTATTACCCACTGAAACCTGCGAGTCGTCATTAGCCATGGTGCACCTCCTGAACTGCATTACCGAGAATATCGTTCAACTTTTCCAACGAAACAAAGGGTACCGGAATGATCTTGTAGCCGTAGGCTTCCAGCTCAACATACTCGTCGCCATTCCCATCGTCATACCTATCAACATGAAGGCCTGCAACGGCGACATAATGCTCATGTACGCCTGCCTCGGGCGTATAGACACCCGTGTTCTCGTCAAGCTTCCCCTTACCTACCAACAACCGCCACATCACATCTTCAGGTTTTACTGGGACTTCAACACCCGTAATCTTCTTGGTCCACAGTTCCATTTGCAGCGCCGCTGTTTCTTCCCCCGCGCCAACTTCTTTGACCTTGATAAAGTATTGCCCCACCGGATGCAAGGGAACAATCATGGCTATTTCGTTCGACGTACCATGGGACGCACTCTTGACCACTACTTTGTCCACGCGCACCACATAATCCACCAGGTCCTCCGGAGGTGGGTTCCAGCCCCCTTCAGGCACCTTGATATCCGTTTTATACTTCCAGATTTGCTGAACAAGAGGATCAGTAGACGCAACCACATCGCCTTCGGCATTACCTTCGACTGTTGCCGTCAATGCCTTTCCATCAACTGACGCAGCCCACATGGCGAACTCGGCACCCGTGGAGACACTCGCCACCAGAGGGAACACCGAGAGCGGCGTTGCTACTACGTTGACCAGGGCCTTACCCGTCCACGCGCCTTTGCTGGCAGTTACAATCGCGCGCTTGAACGTATGCCCAAAACTTTCGGCCGATGGCGGTGTGTACACACCATCCTTGATCGTCCCCACGTAGCCCTCATCATCCGGCACATTGTCGACACGCCAGTCGAAACCGCTGGAGGCAGGTTCAATTTTGAATGTGTAAGGCACACCCGCTGCGACGATAGGCAACGCGGGGGTTAGTGTGTATTCCGTGCGTGCGGCCGACAACTTGCCCAATACACACATGTCGCCGGGCACTCGCAAAACTTCAGGCTCCACTACACTTTCATCACTGAATAGCAGCCCGTTAAGGCGGAAGGCATCGAGTTCAAAGCCCAGGTCCTTGATATCGTCCTGCAGCCATTCGAATTTATCACGCATGTCGCTTCTGACGCTCACCAGGCCCTTTTGGTATTCATCTTTGGCAACCGCGTTATCCTTCCCACGTACACGCTGATGTTCAGTGTCGAAGGTGTACTTACCCGAAGCTGGCGTCAGTGCGATATGTTTACGCCCTTCAACGGCTTTCAATGACCACTGAAAACGCTGATCGAAGGTCCAACGTGAGATGTAATAGCCTTCATAATAAACACTGCTATGACCAGCTCCATTGATGCCGGTGTAACGCCCGGTCCCCTCACATTCCTCTGTCGCGCCATCCCACTTCACGGAAAAACCTTCATCAATAATCCCCGCACGCAAACGCTGCTCGCGCCCCGCTTCCGTTTTCGAGAACTTACATTCAAACTTCTCTACCTTGAACCCTCTCCAAAAATTTGATTGCTCATAACCCTCTGACTCCCACGCATACTGCATGCTGCCATTGGCCGCATAGTAGGTCAGGGCTAACTCGCCAGGTTTATTGTCAGGCTTGAAATCAACCCCTCTCAACTGCTCACGCTCGCCCAACGCTTCGATAAATAACTTCCTGAGTATCAGGTCATTGGAAAGGACCAGATTTGTCGAATACTCTCCACCCTTCGGCAGCAGGTACATCATATCTTTATTTGGGCCGGCACCTGCCTGGTTACCTTTCAACGCAATGAATATCAAGACCAGGCCATCTTCATAGCCGTCGCTATCCCGGACACTTGACTCATCACTTGCCTGGGTGCGAATGATAAATTCACCAGGTTGCAATGCATCCTTGTCGTTGAGCCTTAACTGGCTCAGTGGGTAGACTTTTTCTGATTCGTCGAAATTTTTGTCAATGTAGTTACCCAAGTGCTCCGCGAGCATCACAGCCTGCGTGGCACTATCAACACCATTGAATTGGTACTTGACTACGTTTTTCGCACTCATATCCAGTACAACTTCACCCGCCTCGCCCACCCCACCCGTAACCATCTTGAGGGAAATATCCATCTCCAGCGTCGGCCCAAGCAATCCATCAACCATCGCGACGCGCATGATTTCTCGGCGAGTGGTGCCAACCGGTTGTTCAGCCTCGATCATCTTCCCCGCGACACTTCGTAGCTGCAAACGCGCCATCGAATCCTCAATCGAGGCATTGATGAATGACAGCACTGGCGTTGCAACCTGCAAGTCCTCGATGTAGTGATATACCCTGCCAGCAATGGTATCGACCTCATCGTTGATTAACGGGAAATAGGACTGCTCAGCGTGAAAACGTTCGATATACTCCTGCATCAATATCTGGTTGGTTTTATCCCTGGCAAACGCCAGCACAACGTCCCAGCCAAATGTCTGAGGCCCCTTCTTCATTTCTGCTACAAATTCTTCTACTGTCTGCTTTTTCATGACGCCTCCAGCGCTTGAGCACTAGGTGCTCACTCAAGAATGTCGAATGATAAGGTTGGCAATGGGGTCTCCCTTACGTCATCAAAGCGCACGCTCACGTCGACGTGCAACTTGGAGCCCACCTTCAGTTTCTTTAACTCTTCGAGCGGTAACGGCAGGGTAATCTGTGCATCCTTGAATTCATCGTCGGATACTGGCTGCCCCGCGCGCAAGTCATATTCATAAGCTGATTCATCTTTGCTGAACCCTCTTAGTGAAATAGTCAGTGGCTGCCCTTCGACACAGAACGGCCAGCGCCGCTGCGCCAATGTGGCATTACGTTCGCCAAGTTTCTTGATCGAAAGGCCATTCGCATCCACTTCCGGGCATGTAACCGGCGAATAACTTGTTATCGGCAACGGCTGTATGCGCAACTGCAAGGCTGGAGACTGCAAAATGCCGTTAACGCGATACGTCACGGGGAAGCGCTTGCTCTTATCCTCCGTATTACGCCCCATGTTTGCGCCCAAGACCGTGGGCGGCACTCGAAATCGTCGCGGCTTGTCAGGTTCAGGCTCAAGGACAATGTACTTCCCACGGACCGGGTCACCGTCGGCATTTACACTGAGTGCTTCGCCAGGGCGCAACTCAAATTCATCCGGCACGTCGACAAGCATTCCGAGCGTCACGTTCAAGGCTGAAATAACAGCGCCGTCACTCTCAGGAGCCGCACCCACCACATTAGGAAGTCCCCATATACGGGGTTTATCCACCGTCACCTGCAGACGCTGGGACTTCACCGCTCGGCCTTGACGGGCAATCTGATAAACGAGGCTGACTTCAAGATCAGCACTGGCAAGCAGCAAACCGGGAGGTATTGAAAACTGCATTTCACTGCCTTCGACACTGCTGGCATCCAGGTGCAGGCTCTGCACCACAGTACTATCCACTTCGCCAGTCCACCAATACAACAGCGCGACATCCCCAGCCTTTACACCCCGCGCCTGCCGAATACGAACGGTCAGACCTTGTGGATAACCACCCGGATCGAGAGAGCCACCGTCATAGTTGTCGATTTTTGCAGGGTCGAGCAGTGTTTCATCGTCCTTCCAGGCGGGGTAGTTATCACGTATCTCAAAATCTTGAGACGAGGATTTCAACTCATCGGCATGCCCATCCTGTTTCAGCAGGTAATAGAAGTGCGCACGCCCCCCCACGCGAAACTTATTCTTCGGCACCCTGAAACGCAGGACCTTGCCTACATCTTCCTTTTCCAGAACGTGCACGTACTTCGTAGGTACTGGCGGTATCGGATCTCCACCTTCGTCATTGATCTCTGCGCACAACGTCAGGGTATCGCCCTCGCGCATGGTCTGATAAGGCGCGACCCAGACATTGGCACCACTGCCATCCAGTTCATTGACCGCAACCACTTGATTATGCGACTCAAGAATGAGCGGCACTGAGAGCGCCTGCTCAGCCTGTTCCACTGGCGGGAGCAAGCCAATTCTGCAGAACTGACGAAATGATTCAGTTTCCTCGTCATCATTGATGTAATAAGAATAGAAGGCCGTCCCGCCCAGGGTATCACTCAAAATGCGATTACTGATTGTGACCAACTGCCCCCGCTCACCGGGGTCTCTGACCGGTATGATCTGCTCAATATCGTCGAAGGGTTCTCCAACCGGACTGGCACCCTGCCATTTCACGTGAAGCTCGTCATTATTTCCCATGCCTTCATACTTTATATAAGTATCAAGATCCTTTCCTCCCAGCGCCACCACATCAACTTCATTGTCGGCCGTCAAACCTTCAATATCCGGCTTTGCGGGGCGTGTTGCCGTCACAGGCTTATCGTTCGTAGTCGTCATTCCAACACCCAGCGCGGTAGTCATTTCGGCTGATTATTCAACGCCTACTCCGGCTTGCCTACTGGTAGAAATGCTAGGTCTGCCACCTAGCAAAACTGCCAGGTGCCAACACCACATACATTCGTTAGCCTTGCATCAGGCCTCACTCTCGCCGGCAATCTCAACCTATGAACACGCTACGCATAGGCTACGGACTATATGGCAAGCGTTTATTAAAGGAGCACAACCCATGGCATTCGAAATCAACAAGCCTGCACGAAACGTGCGCTGCGCACTCTTATTCTCCTCAGTCTTTATTGTTTCTATGGGCATATTTACCCATGCCGGTTTCGCCCTGGCTGCGGAGACCGGCACTGGAACCATTACACTCAGAGGCAAGAAAGGTGACGTTTTAGACCCTGAAAATGACAGCCGCAGTTCGTGTCAACTTCCCATCCCCAGTGCCGCCGCGGGGCGCAAGATCCAATACCAGATCAATAGTCCCGCTTCCCCTTGCTACGAGCTTCGAGCAGAAACAATAGAAGTTGCAAATGCGCCTTCTGCCGTAAGCATCTTGCTGACCGATGATTATCATTGCGAAACTGAGCTGGGCACAGAACATTACGCTCGTCGCGACCCGGAGAGCAATAAAAACTTCTTCATAGAACTTAAAACAACGGCCACAGGCTCAAGGCTTGCATCGGAAAGCCTCAGCGGGCTCATGGCATTTAAAGGTAAATTCGTCACCAATGTGGACAATGAGAACAATCGCAGCAAAGGTTTCAAAGTCGAGCGCGCTTCCGCCACGGCCAATGAGCGAATCACTTACAACCTCTCTTGCGTGCAGGTCACCGTCTCAGCAGGCCCTAGCACACCCGAAACGGTCAATGTGGAATTTACTACTCCCACAGAGTGGACCTCTGCCGGAAAAGAAAGTGAAAGCAACTTCACTTGCCCTGAAAACACCGTCATAGTCGGCCGCAAGCACGACGGTGATGAGATTAAAAAAACATCTTACAAATGTGCCACACCTGGCAACAATATTGTGCAAGCCAAGTCCGCCTGGTCCGTCAAATTCCCAGAATGTGGCTATCGACTAAAAGATGACGACGACGATGATTTCACAACCTGTACCGATGCCAAAGATTACGACAAGAAAAAGCAAGAATATATTTATTTCACCTGTAATCCAGATGAAGTCATGACGGGCCGCATTCATAAGGGCGATGAAAATGCGTTATCACAAATTCAATGCAGTGAACTTTACCAAGGCAGCGAAAAACCAGAAAACCGGTTACAAGTAATTCCGTCCAAGTGGCAGGGCCCCCAAGAAGAACACGAGAGCGACTATACCTGCCCTGTAAACCAGGTACTGATTGGTAGAGCTCATCGCTCAGACGAAGAAGGCTACACCAAGTGGCAATGCGCAAGCCTGAAAGCGCCAAAATCCGCCAATTGAACCAATGGTTTTTCAAAGGAGCTCATCATGACGCTTTCAGCGGCCCACTCCAATGCATACAACAACCTCAGTTTCCTGAATCACGGCGTCGACCCGCGCACCGGTCAGTACACCCTCGGCATCGAACTGCTGGCACTGGTCGGTAACTTCCTGATCGGCCCCAGCCTCCCCCTGCGCCTGGCCTTCAACGCGCTCACGCCGGAG
>NZ_BCBA01000084.1 GCF_001320245.1 Pseudomonas sp. NBRC 111124 | reverse complement strand
AAGTAGGAACTACAGAGATTCGCAGGCACGTCAGAGCGACGGGCCAGCACACAGAATTTCTTGACGACCATAGAGCATTGGAACCACCTGATCCCATCCCGAACTCAGCAGTGAAACGATGCATCGCCGATGGTAGTGTGGGGTTTCCCCATGTGAGAGTAGGTCATCGTCAAGATTCAAACAAAAAGCCCCTGTCTGCACTGCAGACAGGGGCTTTTTCTTTTCCGGCTACGGCGCACTGGCGTAGCCTTCGTTGGGCGCTATCGGGTGACCTGGTTGTCCAGATAGTTCCTGATCACACGTGATCCACTGTTCAGGTGCTGCTCAAGTACCCTGACAGCCTCGTCGACAAGCTTGTCAGCAGCAGCATTCACCAGGGCGTTATGGTCGTCCTGAGTCAGCTTGCCCAACCCCATGGACGATAAATGGAAACGCAGGAAGCGCTCTTCCTCGTTCAGTTCGTTCTCGATCAGACGCAGCAGCTTTTGGTTGGTTGCCTTGCCATAGAGCGCCATATGGAACAGCCGATTGAGACGGCCGATTTCCGCATGGCTGGTTTCGTTCTCCAGTTGTTGGATGTAACCACGGGCACTGGCTATGTCACTGGCATCAAGTAGCGGAATCGACTGGCGTAGCGCTTCGCTTTCGAGTAGCACGCGCAACGCATAAGTGTCGACCGCGTCTTCGCCAATCAACGGCGCGACCACCGCGCCCTTGTGCATTTCCACCTTAAGCAGCGATTGCGCTTCCAGCTGACGCAGCGCCTCGCGCACTGGCATTCGACTGACACCGAACAAGTCGGCGATTTCCTGCTGGCGTACGGCGGTACCAGGCGGCAGGCGGCCATCGAGGATAGCGCTGCGCAAGCGCTCCTCGATGACGCCACGGGCCAGGTGTGCCGGCAGCTGCTCGCTGGCCAGCACATAACTGAGTTTGATTTTCTCGGCCAAGCGAAGTGTGCCTCGACGACAAAAGTTGGATCCAATGACACTAGTAACAGAGGTGGGGGCTTGTCAAACCTGTGTCTGCAAGGAGCGGGCAGGCCAAGCTCATAAATATGGTGGATGAGTTTTACCGGCAAAGGAAGCGACTCACACTAAGCATTAACAATTAAGTTATAGCGAGCCGACTATCGGTTGGGTGATCGCGTAGTGCCATTGTCTTTTCAGTGGCCAGGCCGCACCATCGCTTCTTTAGAATGACCTGAACAGGGCCTCGCAGTGGCGATTACCTGGCTGCTCAAAACCGCCGTGCGACCTTTTGGCCTTGCCCTGTTGCTGGGTGGCTTGCTGCTGGGCGGTCTGCATGCGGATTGGGACTTTGCCGAGATCAGCCGCAAGTCCGAGGCCCTGTACGGTCCATTGGGCGCGGGCAAGGGCCGCATCGATGCCTGGCAGCGGTTGATGGCAACCCAGAGCCAGGGCAGCGAAATGCAGCGCCTGCAGGTGGTCAACCAGTTCTTCAACCAGCAACTGCGCTATGTCGAGGATATCGACCTGTGGCACGAAGTCGACTACTGGGCCACGCCCATCCAGGCGCTTATAAAAGGCGCCGGCGACTGCGAGGACTATGCCATCGCCAAGTACTTCAGCCTGCGGCGCATGGGGATCCCCAGCGAAAAGCTGCGCATCACCTACGTTAAAGCACTGCGCCAGAACCGTGCGCACATGGTGCTGACCTATTATTCAAGCCCACAGGCGCAGCCGATGGTGCTCGACAGCTTGATGGACGCAATCAAGCCGGCCAGCCAGCGCACCGACCTGCTGCCGGTCTATGCCTTCAATGGCGAAGGTCTGTGGCTGACAGGCGCTGCCGGCAACAAGAAGGTCGGCGATACCAAGCGCCTGTCCCGTTGGCAGGACTTGTTGAAAAAAATGCAGGCCGAAGGGTTCCCGGCCGAACCGGTTTACTGAAGGAGCACAGATGTCACTGTTCAAACAATTGCTGTTGGCCATTTGCCTGTTCCTGGTCATCGCGTTCAGCGGCAGCTTCATGGTCAGCCTGGAAAGCTCGCGCAGCCAGTACGTCAATCAGCTGCGTTCGCATGCCCAGGATGCAGCCACTGCGCTGGCACTGTCGCTCACGCCTAATATCGATGATCCGGCGATGGTCGAACTGATGGTCAGCTCGATCTTCGATAGCGGCTATTACGCCAGCATCAAAGTGGTCGACTTGAGCTCCAATGCCGTGCTGGTTGAGCGCCACGCTGAGCCAGATCCAGGCGGCGTGCCTGTCTGGTTCATCCACCTGATCGGTCTGGAAGCGGCCGGTGGCGATGCCATCGTTAGCCGTGGCTGGCAGCAGGCGGCACGGGTCGAGGTGATCAGCCATCCGATGTTCGCCATCAGCAAGCTCTGGCAGAGCGCCTTGGGCAGCCTCGGGTGGTTGCTGTTGTGCGGCGCTGCCAGTGCCGTGCTCGGTGCGCTGCTGCTGCGCCGTCAACTGCGTCCGCTGGACTATATGGTCGAGCAGTCCCACGCCATTGCTCGCCGTGAATTTCTCAGCTTGCCGGACCTGCCGCGCACACCGGAGCTGCGTCGGGTGGTGCAGGCGATGAACCAGATGGTCGAGAAGCTCAAGGCACTGTTCTCCGAGCAGGCCGAGCGCAGCGAACGGCTGCGTGTCGAATCCTACCAGGACAGCCTGACTGGGCTGTCCAACCGTCGCTATTTCGAGATGCAGCTCAATGCCCGGGTCAGCAACCTGGAAGAAGCGCGTTCTGGCTACCTGCTGCTGTTGCGCGTGCAGGGCCTGGCAGGGCTCAACGCACGCCTGGGCGGCCAGCGCACCGACCAACTGCTGCAGGCGGTGGGCGAGCAACTGCGCCGCGCCTGTGCCCGATACCCGGAAACCAATGACCTGATCTCCCGCAGCCGTGGCGGGGAATTCGCCGTGCTCGCGCCAGGCATGGTGCATGACGAGGCCATCCAGCTCGCACAGGCGTTGGAGACGACCCTACAGAGCCTGCATGAGACCGGCGCCAGCGATATCCAGCCGGTAGCCTGCATCGGCCTTGCGCCGTTCCACCCGGGCGATGAACCCCAAGCCTTGCTCAAGCTCGCCGACGAGGCGCTGGCGCGGGCCGAGAATCAGCCGTTGCCGGGTTGGGTGTGCCTGGAGCAGGGCGTGGCTGCGGTAGCTGGCGACAGCCAGCACGCCTGGCACACGCGGTTGGACGAAGCATTCGTAAATGGCCAGTTTGCGCTGTTCTTCCAGCCGGTGGTAAACGCCAAGGATACCCAGCGCGTCTTGCACCACAAGGTGATTTCACGTCTGCTCGACGACCATGGCGACGCCCTGCCGGCGGGGCGCTTCCTGCCCTGGCTGGAGCGCTTTGGCTGGATGTCACGGCTGGACGTGCTAGTGCTGGAGAAGGTGCTGGTGCACCTGCGCAACCATGACCAGGTGGTGGCGCTGAACCTGTCGGCGACGACCCTGGCCGACCCCAAGGCTCTGCAGCGAGTGTTCGAGCTTCTCGGGCAGAATACAGCGCTGGGTTCGCGCCTGATCTTTGAGATCGGCGAGGAGCAATTACCCGAACAGGCCGCGCTGGAAAAACTCACCCGCCGTTTGCACGCCCTGGGTTTCGGCCTGGCGTTGCAGCGCTTCGGCGGACGCTTCAGCATGATCGGCAACTTGGCGCACCTTGGCCTGGCCTACCTGAAGATCGATGGCAGCTACATCCGCAACATCGATCAGGAGCAGCACAAGCGGCTGTTCATCGAAGCCATCCAGCGCGCGGCGCACAGCATCGACCTGCCGCTGATTGCCGAGCGGGTGGAGACCGAAGGCGAGCGGCGGGTGTTGGTGGAGATGGGCGTAGGTGGCATTCAGGGGCAACTGGTCGGCGAGCCGGCACCCTGGCGCTGATTCAAGCATGCGGGGGCGCCAGGCGCCCTCGGTGATTTCAGATCAAACCGCCTTCTTCCTCTTCCTCGATCAGATTGTTCAAGCTCCCCAGCGCCTTGCGGGCGGTGGAGCGGTTGAGCAACTTGGCCTGCGCCCCCGCTGGCAGGTCGGTGATGCTGAACACGCCCTTGGCCGTCAGCACCTCGATCAGGTCCTCAAGCACACGGATCATGTCCAGGTCGCTCTGCTTCAGCTGCTTGAGGCTGTTTTCGACGACATCGTCGGCAAACCACTCCTGGATCTCAGCATGGTCGGCCGGCAGGACTTCCGTGTGATCGGCGTACGGCACGGGTTCAACCCGCTCCAGTTGCCCTGCCTGGTCGCGTTGCACATAAAACAGTGCTTCCATCCTCGTCACCCCGGTTCCTTGATGATCGTTCCTGGCGCAGCATAGGCAATCTTGCATGGCCGCGCCTGCCAATCAGCTGTTGTTGTTGTCGATCTTGATGGTCGGGTCGGCCCCGCTGATCAACGAGTTGATCGTGGTATTCGACCAGTTCACGCCCTCCAGCTTGATGCTGACGTCGGCGTTGGCCAGCCCCCCTGCAGCATTGAGCTTGCCTTCGGTGCTGATCTGCAGGGTCGACTCGCCAGCCGTCGTGGTGATCTTCAGGTAGTTGTCGATGGTTGAGCCGCGCTCGCCCTGCAACAGGTCGGTGAGGTCGATGCGGTCGCCTTCGCCGAGCTTGAAGTCCTTGATCACGTCCTGACCGGTGTCGCCCATTTTCCACACGAAGGTATCCGCACCCGTGCCGCCGGAGAGGATGTCATTGCCTTTGCCGCCGATCAGGGTGTCGTTACCGGCTCCGCCGAAAAGCAGGTCGTTGCCTTCGCCGCCGAGCAGCGTGTCGTTGCCCGTACCGCCCAGCAGGATGTCGTTGCCCTTGCCGCCATCGATGTAATCATTGCCGCCCTGGCCAAAGATGATGTCGTTGCCGCCGCCGCCCATCAGGGTGTCAGCGCCGTCGTTGGTGCGCGACAGGTCGAAGTCGGTGTAATGCTCGCTGATGTACTGGTGCATCACCTTGGCATCCACCAGGCTCGTGTCCACGCCCAGCTTGGTGGCGACGAAGGCCTGGACGGCCTCGATGCCGCTGCCGGGTATCGAGTCGAAACTCACCAGGTCGCCGAAGATGATGTCGTGGCCATCGCCGCCGTTGATGGTATCGGCGCCGGCAATGGTCTGGTCGGTGTGACCGAGGATCGCATCGCTGATCTTGGTCGGGTCAATGTTGACCTGCGGTACGCTGTCGCTGTCGAACGGCTTCAGGTCGGTGGTGCTGATGCCCGTGCCGACGCCGATGGCTTCGACCGACGACAGTGCCGACAGCAGCGCGAAGCTGGAGGTGGCGTTGCTCAGGGTGTCGCTGGTTGTGGTGCTGCCGGTGCCGGCCAGCTTCGACAGCTCGTAGCTGCCATTGCCTTCGGCGTGGATCAGGCCAGTGGTCACGGCACTCCACTTGTAGCTCAGGCTCAGCAGGTCGAAGCTCCGGGCTTCGGCGGTGAGCTTGCCGGTGGCGTCGATCGATACCCGGTTGCTGGTGTCCAGTTGGTAGTTGGTCAGGGTGTCGCCCATCTTGTAGCTGATGTTGGTCAGCAGCGTGTCGAGTTTGACCGAGCTGTTGGCCAAGGCGGGGTTGGTCTGCTCGCCAGTCTGGTAGTAGGTCGGCTGGCCGTCGGTGAGGAAGAAGGTCTGGTTGGTGCCGGTGACGCCGGCACTCTTCAGGTTCTGGAACCAGTTGGCCGTGGTCTTGAACGCATCTTCGTAGTTGGTGCCGCCGTCTGCGCTCATGCCGCTCAGGGTGTTGAGCAGGGTCTTCAGGCCAGCATCATTGAGGGTGACGGCCACAGTGCTCTTGACCTGCGTGGCGAAGTCCACCAGCAGCACATTCACGGTGCCGACGCCGGAGGCCTTGGCATCTGCCAGCAACGCCTGGAACGTGGTGGCCAGCGACGCCTTGGTCGCATCGATGCCGGTGCTGCTCATGCTGCCTGAAGTATCGACGATGAAGGCGAGGTTGTAGTTGGTACCGGCGGTCATGTGCAGGCCGGCTGTGTCGGCAATGATGATGTCGTCGCCAAAGGTACCCGTAGTGTTGTCGCTGGCGGTGGACAGCTGGGAGGTGGTGTAGGTGTCCGGGTAGACCGTGACCTTGAGCGTGCCCTCGGTGATGGCAAAGCTGCCGCCGACCGACTCGGTGGACGTCGAGGTGACCTTCACATCGAACTGGCCGCTGTAGTAGGACGGCGTCTTGATTGTCAGGCTGTTCAAGGTCCAGCCGCTGACGTCGACGGCTGTGCTTCCCACCGTAGCACTGTGCCCGGCGCTGTCACTGATCACCGAACCCGCTGGAATGCCACCCAGCTTGACGCTCAGGGTCTCGGAGCCGTCGGTGTCGGTCAGGCCGCTGCTAATGCCCACCAACTTGACGCTGCCGTTTTCCGGCCCTTCGTTGAGCTTGTAGCCATCGTAATAGCCCTGGCCGCTGCTGCCGTGGAGGTCGGACACCGTGACGCCGGCGTTGGCGAGGGCGGTGACGTTCGGGTACATCGCGATGCTGGTGCTGTTGAAGTCGCCTACCGTGCCGCTGCCCACCTTGATATTGATGTCGTAGCTGCCGGGGCCCGACTGGTTGGCATGGTAGATCTCCAGGGTGTAGTAGCCGCTGGTGGTGGGCGTATAGGTGCCCGCCACGGTGCCGCCAGCGCCCCAGGTGGCGGTGACCACGGTCTTGCCGCCGATGTTCACCAGCAGGCTGTCGTCGGCGGTGCCGCTGAAGGTATAGGTCTTGCCGGCCTCAAGGTACACCAGGCCGGAGGTCTTCGAGCCACTCTGCGCCGCCACGCTCGAATCGGACTGCACGTTGGTGATGGTGGCGGACGTGGTGGCGTTGCCCGAGTTGGTGAACACCGTCTTCAGCGCATCACCGGTAATACCGTTGCCGTTTGTGCCCAGGCCGGTGAGGGTGGTCCAGCTTTCCTTGGTCAAGCCCAGCGAGTTGACGTTGTTGCTGCCGATGCTCAGGGTCGGCGCGTCGGCGACCGGGGTGATGTCCACTTTCAACGTGGTTTCGCTGCCCGGGGTGATGCCGTCGGTGGGCTTGAACTTGATCTGCGCATAGTCGGCCTGGTTGTTGCCCACGCCGGTGCCGCCGTAGTCGTCGACGCCCGACTGGTTGGCCAACGGCACGAATTTGAGCTTGCCAGCCGCGATGTCGGCCTGGCTTACGGTCTGGTTGAGCGTCACGTTTACCCAGGCGGAGCCATTGTTGTACTGCAAGGTGCCGAGGGTTGGCAGCTGGGTGATAGTGATGCCCAGGCTCGCGGTCGGGCTGTCGACGTCGGTGACGTTGAAGTTGCTCCAGTTCAGCACCAGCGCGGTGTCCTCGACACCGGTAACGGCGCCTCCGGCGGAGACCGGTGCATCGTTGACCGCCACCACATTGACCGTGGCAGTTGCGGTATTGGACACATTGACTCCGTCGGTGACCGTGACCGTGATGTTCCGCGGCGTGGTGCTCGGGTCTTCGCTGGTGTTGACGAAGGTGATGTTCTTGATCGCCTGCATGTAGTCGGCCAGCGACGCGTTGCCTGTCAGGGTCAGCACTATGCTGCCGGCAGTCACGCTGGAGGTAATGGCGATGCCGTTGACGCTGCTGCCCAGGTTCAGCGCATCGCCGGCTTGGGCGTTGGTCAGGGTGACGGTGGCACCGGCCATTTGCGGGCTGTCGAAGTCGGTGATGGAGATATCCAGGTCACTGATCGAGTTGCCGTTGCCGTTCTCAGTGAAGGTGGTCTGGAAGTCGGCGCCGGTCTTGCCACTGGAGTCGTTGGCGTCGAGGTCCAGCACTGGCGCCGGCTCGAACAGCTGGGTGGTGATGCTGCCCGCGGTGTTGCTGACCACCAGGCCCTCAAAGTTGCCGCCGGTGGCCGAATCGATCCTGATGGTGAACTGTTCGGTGCCTTCGGTGATGTTGTCCTTGATGGTCGGGATGCTGAAGGTGGCCTGGTTGCTGTTGGCCTTGATGGTCACCGTGGCCACGCCGGTGTAGTCGGCGCCGTTGGTGGCGGTGCCGCTGTAGCTCAGCTTGACCACCACGTCGGTCTGCGGCGGGTTGCTCAGGGTCAGGGTGTAGGTGGCGTTGTTGCCTTCGGCCACGGTGGCGGAGCCGGTGATGCCGAGGGTGGTGGTGTTCAGCGTGTCGGTCACCGCAGTAACTGCTGGCGCCGAGTTCACCACCAGGCTTTCGAAGTTGCCGCCAGTGGCGTTGGTGATGGTGGTACTGACCGTGGTCGCGTCGATGTAGACGTCATCGGCTGGCGCCGCCACGGTGACGCTGCCGCTGGACTGGTTGGCACCGATGGTGATGGTCTGGCCGTTGCTCAGGCTGACTGTCACGGCTGTCTGCGCCGGGTTGGTCAGGGTTGCGGTGTAGACGATCTGGCCGCCCTCGGCCACGGAGGGGGTGGCAGTGAGGGTAACGGTGGTGGTGTCCTGCACGTCGGTGACGATGGTGCTGAGCACGGTTTTGTTGGGCACCAGGTTCTCGTAGCTGCCACCGGAAACGCTGCTGATGCTGTTGGTGACGGCGGCATGGCCCTGGTACACGTCATTGGTCACTGCGCCCGTGGCGGTGCCAGAGCTCTGGCCGACCGGGATTGTAATGGTCTGGCCATTGGTGAGGGTAACGATCACCGGGGTCACGGTAACTGCAGCACTGACGGTGGCGGTGTAGATAATGGTGCCACCCTCGGCCACGGATGGCGTCGCGCTCAGGGTCACGGTGGTGGTGTCCTGCACATCGGTCACCGAGGTGCTGACGCTGGCGGTATTGGCGACCAGGTTTTCGTAACTACCGCCGGATACATTGGTGATGCTGTTGGTGACCGGTGCGTGGCCCAGATAAACGTCATTGGTCACGCTACCGGTAGCGGTACCGGAACTCTGGCCAACCGGAATGGTGATGGTCTGGCCGTTGGCCAGGGTCACTGTCACGGCACTGCCAGTGACCGGCGCGCCGACGGTTGCCGTGTAGGTGATGGTGCCACCCTCGGCCACGGATGGCGTGGCGGTCAAGGTGACGGTAGTGGTGTCCTGTACATCGGTGACGGTGGTGCTGACTGCCGTCTTGTTGGCCACCAGGTTCTCGTAATTGCCACCGCTGATGGCAGTGATGCTGTTGGTGATTGGCGCATGGCCCAGATAGACGTCATTGGTCACGGTGCCCGTTGCGGTGCCAGAGCTCTGGCCGACCGGGATGGTGATGGTCTGCCCATTGGCCAAGGTCACCGTGACCGGGCTACCCGTCACAGCGGCACTGACGGTGGCGGTGTAAACGATGGTGCCACCCTCGGCTACCGATGGCGTGGCAGTCAGCGTTACGGTTGAGGTGTCGATGGTATCGGTGACGTTGGTCACCGCCGCGGTGCTGTTGATCGCCAGGTTCTCGAAGTTGCCCCCGGTGGCGTTGGTGATGCGCGCGCTCACCTGGGTGGCGTCGATGTACGGGTCATCGCCCTGCGCGGCAACGGTGACACTGCCGGAGGTCTGGTTGGCGCCGATGATGATGCTCTGGCCATTGCTCAGCGTGACGGTCACCGCCGTTTGCGCCGCGTTGGTCAATGTGGCGGTGTATGTGATCTGGCCGCCTTCAGCCACGCTCGGTGTTGCCGACAGTGAGACCGTGGTGGTGTCCTGCACGTCGGTGACGCTGGTGCTGACCTGGGTTTTGTCCGCTACAAGGTTCTCGTAGTTGCCGCCGGAGACGTTGCTGATGCTGTTGGTGACCGGTGCGTGGCCCTGGTACACATCGTTGGTCACGGCACCCGTGGCCGTGCCGGAGCTTTGGCCTACCGGGATGGTGATGGTCTGGCCATTGGTCAGGGTCACCACCACTGGGTTGCCAGTGACTGGTGCGCCGACGCTGGCGGTGTAAGTGATGTTGCCGCCCTCGGTCACGCTTGGGGTGGCGGTCAGGGAAACGGTGGTGGTGTCCGTTACATCGGTGACCGTGGTGTTGACCACGGCCTTGTTGGCCACCAGGTTTTCGTAGTTACCGCCAGACACGTTGCTGATGCTGTTGGTGACGGAGGCGTGGCCCACATAGACATCATTGGTCACGGCGCCCGTGGCGGTGCCGGAGCTTTGGCCGACCGGGATAGTGATCGTCTGGCCGTTGGTCAGGGTGACCACCACAGCAGAGCCGGTCACTGGAGCGGTTACCGTGGCGATGTAAACGATGGTTCCGCCTTCGGCCACAGACGGTGTGGCAGTAAGGCTGACGGTCGAGGTATCGAGGGTATCGGTGACGTTAGTCACCGCCGCAGTGCTGTTGATCGCCAGCTTCTCGAAGTTGCCGCCCGAGGCATTGGTGATGCTGGCGCTGACCTGGCCGGCGTCGAGGTACGGGTTGTCGCCGTGGGTGGCGACGCTGACGCTGCCGGAGGTCTGGTTGGCACCGATAATGATGGTCTGGCCGTTGCTCAAGGTGACCGTCACGGCCGTTTGTGCAGCATTGGTCAGGGTGGCGGTGTAGACGATCTGACCGCCCTCGGCGACGCTCGGGGTCGCCGACAGCGACACCGTGGTGGTGTCCTGCACGTCGGTGACGCTGGTGCTGACCTGAGATTTGTCGGCAACCAGGCTTTCGTAGTTGCCGCCAGACACGTTGCTGATGCTGTTGGTCACAGCGGCATGGCCCTGGTAGACATCATTGCTCACGGCGGCCGTCGCGGTGGCTGAACTCTGGCCGACCGGAATGGTGATGGTCTGGCCACTGGTCAGGGTGACCACCACCGGGCTGCCAGTGACCGGCGCGCCCACGCTTGCGGTGTAGATGATGGTGCCGCCTTCGGCCACGGATGGCGTGGCGGTCAGGGTGACGGTGGTGGTGTCCGTTACATCGGTCACGCTGGTGCTGATCTGTGACTTGTCCGCGACCAAGTTCTCGTAATTACCGCCGCTTACGTTGGAGATGCTGTTGGTGACGGCCGGATGGCCCTGATAGACGTCGTTGGAGACCGCAGCCGTGGCGGTCCCGGAGCTTTGGCC
>NZ_BCBA01000083.1 GCF_001320245.1 Pseudomonas sp. NBRC 111124 | reverse complement strand
CTTTAGCCACGACAGTGAACTCCTAGCCTAAAGGGGCTGAATCAGCCTTGTTTTTTAATGAGAGCTTCGACGATGTTCGACGGAGCTTCAGCGTATTTCGAGAATTCCATGGAGTAGCTTGCGCGACCCTGAGACATGGAACGAACGTCGGTTGCGTAACCGAACATCTCTCCCAGCGGCACCTCAGCAGTGATTACCTTGCCGGACACCGAGTCTTCATTACCCTGGATCATGCCACGACGACGGCTCAGGTCACCCATCACGTCACCGAGGTAATCTTCCGGAGTTACAACTTCGACCTTCATGATCGGCTCAAGCACCACGCCACCGCCCTTCTGGGCCAGTTGCTTGGTCGCCATCGAAGCAGCGATCTTGAACGCCATTTCGTTGGAGTCGACGTCGTGGTACGAACCGTCGAATACCGTGGCCTTCAGGCCGAGCAGCGGATAGCCGGCAACGACGCCGTTCTTCATCTGCTCTTCGATACCCTTCTGGATCGGGGCGATGAATTCCTTAGGAATCACACCACCAACGACTTCGTTGGTGAACACCAGACCTTCGGTGATGTTGCCCTTCTCGTCGACGTCCGGCTCCGAGAAACGGATCCAGCAGTGACCGAACTGACCACGACCACCCGACTGACGAACGAACTTACCTTCGATCTCGACGTTGGACTTGGTGATCTTCTCGCGGTACGAAACCTGCGGCTTGCCGACGTTGCACTCAACGTTGAACTCGCGCTTCATGCGGTCAACAAGGATGTCCAGGTGCAGCTCACCCATACCGGAGATGATGGTCTGACCCGTTTCTTCGTCGGTCTTGACGCGGAACGACGGGTCTTCCTGGGCCAGCTTGCCCAGTGCGATACCCATCTTCTCCTGGTCAGCTTTGGTCTTCGGCTCTACGGAGAGCGAAATCACCGGCTCAGGGAAGTCCATACGCTCAAGGATGATCGGCTTGTCGGCGTTGCACAGGGTGTCACCAGTGGTGACGTCCTTCATGCCGATCAGAGCAGCGATGTCGCCTGCACGTACTTCCTTGATCTCTTCACGCTGGTTGGCGTGCATCTGCACCATACGACCAACGCGCTCTTTCTTGCCCTTGACCGAGTTGATGACGGAGTCACCGGAGGTCAGGAAGCCCGAGTAAACGCGAACGAAGGTCAGAGTACCAACGAACGGGTCGGTGGCAATCTTGAACGCCAGGGCCGAGAACGGCGCGTCGTCGTCAGCAGGACGCTCGTCGTACTGCTCTGGTGTGACTTCGTCCTTCGGCACGTCGATCAGATCAGGGTGGATACCCTTGATCGCAGGGATCTCGGTTGGCGCAGGCAGGAAATCAATAACGGCGTCGAGAACCAGGGGAACGCCCTTGTTCTTGAACGAGGAACCGCAGACAGCAGGAACGATCTCGCTCGCCAGGGTACGGGCGCGCAGACCAGCCTTGATGTCTTCGACGGACAGGTCACCTTCTTCAAGGTACTTGTTCATCAGCTCTTCGTTGGCCTCGGCAGCAGCCTCGACCATGTTGCTGCGCCATTCGTTGGCCAGGTCCACCAGCTCAGCAGGAATCTCTTCCTCGCGGTAGGTAGTACCTTTGTCGTCGTCGTTCCAGTAGATGGCTTTCATCTTGATCAGGTCAACCTGACCCTGGAAGTCGTCTTCCGCACCGATAGCCAGCTGGACCGGAACCGGGGTGTGACCCAGACGGTTCTTGATCTGACCGATAACGCGCAGGAAGTTGGCACCCGCACGGTCCATCTTGTTCACGTAGACAACACGTGGAACGCCGTACTTGTTGGCCTGACGCCATACGGTTTCGGACTGTGGCTCAACACCAGAAGTACCGCAGAACACAACGACCGCGCCGTCGAGTACACGCAGCGAACGCTCTACTTCAATGGTGAAGTCAACGTGGCCAGGGGTATCGATGACGTTTACGCGGTAGTTGTCGTACTGACCACGGGAACCTTTCCAGAAGGTGGTAACGGCAGCGGAGGTAATGGTGATACCGCGCTCCTGCTCCTGCACCATCCAGTCGGTGGTCGCGGCGCCGTCATGCACCTCGCCCATCTTGTGGCTCAGACCTGTGTAGAACAGGATCCGCTCGGTAGTGGTAGTCTTGCCCGCGTCAACGTGGGCACAGATACCGATGTTACGGTAGCGGTTAATTGCTGTAGTACGAGCCATAAAGCCCTCGCAAAATGATTGATGCTTGAATTAGAAGCGGTAGTGCGAGAACGCTTTGTTGGCTTCAGCCATACGGTGCACGTCTTCACGCTTCTTGACTGCAGCACCTTTGCCTTCGGCAGCATCCAGCAGCTCGCCGGCCAGGCGCAGAGCCATCGACTTCTCGCCGCGCTTGCGGGCGTAGTCTACGAGCCAGCGCATTGCCAGAGCGTTACGACGGGATGGACGAACTTCAACCGGAACCTGGTAAGTGGCACCGCCTACACGGCGGGACTTAACTTCGACCAGCGGAGCGATGGCGTCGAGAGCTTTCTCGAAGATTTCCAGGGGGTCGCTGTTCTTGCGTGCTTTGACGGTATCCAGGGCACCGTAAACGATGCGCTCGGCTACGGCCTTCTTGCCGCTTTCCATCACGTGGTTCATGAACTTGGCGAGGATCTGGGATCCGTACTTCGGATCGTCAAGGATCTCACGTTTTGCTGCTACACGACGTCTTGGCATGATAAGCCCTCAAACGGTCTTCAGGTTAGCCCGGGACGTGGGTCTTCGACCCCTGCCCGACCTTACTCTTATCGACTCAAAAAAATGGATGTCTGCAAACGGCCGATTACTTCGGACGCTTGGTACCGTACTTCGAACGACCCTGGTTACGGCCTTTAACGCCCGAAGTATCCAGAGAGCCGCGAACGGTGTGGTAACGAACACCTGGCAAGTCTTTTACACGGCCGCCACGGATCAGGACGACGCTGTGCTCTTGCAGGTTGTGGCCTTCACCGCCGATGTACGAGGAAACCTCGAAACCGTTGGTCAGACGCACACGGCATACTTTACGCAGTGCCGAGTTAGGTTTTTTCGGCGTGGTGGTGTACACGCGGGTGCACACGCCACGACGTTGCGGGCAGTTCTGCAGCGCAGGAACGTCGGACTTCTCGACCGAACGCTTGCGCGGCTGACGTACCAGCTGGTTGATAGTTGCCATCTACTAGCTCCACTGATTGTCTTGCGACTCTATTGTCTTGCAAGAAAGCCAAAAATTGGCGAGACGGAGCCTCACCAAATTTAAGGGTACAAAAGTCTACGGAGGATCTTGCACCCAGTCAAGACGAGGCCCCGGCCCTCCTCGCCCGATCATCGGCAACATTTCATGTCGCAGAAGGTCGTTCGAGGCTTGCCGGGGCCCTGCCCTGTACTTAGTTACCGCTGGAATTCAGCGCTTCGGTCAGTGCGGCTTCCACCTCACTGGCACTTACGCGCAGCGGTTTGTCGGCATCACGGCGACGCTTGCGCTCGCTGTGATAGGCCAGACCAGTACCAGCCGGGATCAGACGACCCACGACCACGTTCTCTTTCAGGCCACGCAGGTAGTCGCGCTTGCCGGTTACCGCCGCTTCGGTCAGTACGCGGGTGGTTTCCTGGAAGGAAGCCGCGGAGATGAACGACTCGGTCGACAGCGAGGCCTTGGTGATACCCAGCAGCACGCGGGTGAACTTGGAGATGAACTTGTCTTCCCCAGCCAGGCGCTCGTTTTCCATCAGCACCTGGGTCAGTTCCATCTGGTCGCCCTTGATGAAGCTGGAATCACCCGACTCGGCGATCTCGACCTTGCGCAGCATCTGACGCAGGATGGTCTCGATGTGCTTGTCGTTGATCTTAACGCCTTGCAGACGGTAAACGTCCTGGATCTCGTTGACGATGTACTTCGCCAGCGCGCTTACACCCAGCAGACGCAGGATGTCGTGCGGATCGCTTGGGCCGTCGGAGATAACTTCGCCGCGGTTTACCTGTTCGCCTTCGAAGACGTTCAGGTGGCGCCACTTTGGAATCAGCTCTTCGTACGGATCGCTACCGTCGGTCGGAGTGATGACCAGACGACGCTTGCCCTTGGTCTCTTTACCGAACGCGATGGTGCCGCTGACTTCAGCCAGAATCGAGGCTTCTTTCGGACGGCGCGCTTCGAACAGGTCGGCAACGCGTGGCAGACCACCGGTGATGTCACGGGTCTTCGACGTTTCTTGCGGGATACGCGCGATAACGTCACCAACACCGATCTGAGCACCGTCAGCTACACCTACCAAGGCGTTTGCCGGCAGGAAGTACTGGGCAGGTACGTCGGTACCCGGCAGGTACAGGTCCTTGCCAGCAGCATCGACCATCTTGATTGCCGGACGGATTTCCTTGCCTGCGGCAGGGCGATCCTTGACGTCCAGTACTTCAATGTTGGTCAAGCCGGTCAGCTCATCGGTCTGACGCTTGATGGTGATGTTTTCTTCCATGCCCACGAAGGTCACGGTACCTTTCAGTTCGGTAACGATCGGGTGGGTGTGCGGGTCCCACTTGGCGACGATGGCGCCAGCTTCGACCTTGTCACCTTCCTTGACCGAAATGACCGCACCGTAAGGCAGCTTGTAACGCTCACGCTCACGACCGAATTCGTCGGCAATGGCCAGCTCGCCCGAACGGGATACGGCAACCAGGTTACCGTCGGCACGTTCAACCTGCTTCAGGTTGTGCAGACGTACCATACCGCCGTTCTTCACCTGGACGCTGTCGGCAGCCGAAGTACGGCTTGCAGCACCACCGATGTGGAACGTACGCATGGTCAGCTGGGTACCCGGCTCACCGATCGACTGTGCAGCGATAACGCCGACAGCTTCACCGATGTTTACCTGGTGACCACGAGCCAGGTCACGACCGTAGCACTTGGCGCAGATACCGAAGCGGGTTTCGCAGTTGATCGGCGAACGCACGATCACTTCGTCGATGCTGTTCAGCTCGATGAACTCGACCCACTGCTCGTCGACCAAGGTACCGGCCGGAACGATGACGTCCTCGGTGCCTGGCTTGAACACGTCTCGGGCGATGACACGGCCCAGTACACGCTCACCCAGCGGCTCTACTACGTCACCGCCTTCAATGTGCGGAGTCATCAGCAGGCCGTGGTCGGTGCCGCAGTCGATCTCGGTCACGACCAAGTCTTGTGCAACGTCTACCAGACGACGGGTCAGGTAACCGGAGTTCGCGGTCTTCAGTGCGGTATCCGCCAGACCTTTACGAGCACCGTGGGTCGAGATGAAGTACTGGAGTACGCTCAGACCTTCACGGAAGTTCGCAGTGATCGGCGTCTCGATGATGGAGCCGTCCGGCTTGGCCATCAGGCCACGCATACCGGCCAGCTGACGGATCTGGGCTGCGGAACCCCGCGCACCCGAGTCGGCCATCATGTACATCGAGTTGAAGGACTCTTGGTCGACTTCGTTACCTTCGCGGTCGATGACCTTCTCTTTCGAGAGGTTGGCCATCATCGCCTTGGACACTTCGTCGTTCGCCTTGGACCACAAGTCGATGACCTTGTTGTACTTCTCACCCTGGGTTACCAGGCCGGAGGCGTACTGGCTCTCGATTTCCTTCACTTCGTCGGTAGCGTTACCGATGATGCGGGCTTTCTCGTCCGGGATAACGAAGTCGTTAACACCGATGGAAACGCCGGAAATGGTCGAGTAAGCGAAACCGGTGTACATCAGCTGGTCAGCGAAGATAACGGTCTCTTTCAGACCCACCACGCGGTAGCACTGGTTGATCAGCTTGGAGATCGCCTTCTTCTTCATCGGCTGGTTCACCACGTCGTACGGCAGGCCTGCCGGTACAACCTGGAACAGCAGCGCACGGCCGACGGTGGTGTCGACGATACGGGTGTTCTTGGTGATGCTGCCATCGCGATCTTTCACGGTTTCGTTGATACGAACCTTGATTTTCGCGTGCAGGGCAGCTTCGCCGGCGCGGAATACGCGGTCGACTTCCTGCAGGTCAGCGAACACGCGACCTTCGCCCTTGGCATTGATGGCTTCACGGGTCATGTAGTACAGACCCAGTACAACGTCCTGCGACGGAACGATGATTGGCTCACCGTTGGCTGGCGACAGAATGTTGTTGGTCGACATCATCAGCGCGCGCGCTTCGAGCTGGGCTTCCAGCGTCAGCGGCACGTGAACGGCCATCTGGTCACCGTCGAAGTCGGCGTTGTACGCGGCACAGACCAGCGGGTGCAGCTGGATAGCCTTACCTTCGATCAGAACCGGTTCAAAGGCCTGGATACCCAGACGGTGCAGGGTCGGCGCACGGTTGAGCAGTACGGGGTGCTCGCGGATCACCTCGGCGAGTACGTCCCACACCTCTGGCAGCTCGCGCTCGACCATCTTCTTGGCGGCCTTGATGGTGGTCGCCAGACCACGCATTTCCAGCTTGCCGAAAATGAACGGCTTGAACAGCTCGAGGGCCATCTTCTTCGGCAGACCGCACTGGTGCAGACGCAGGGTCGGGCCTACGGTAATTACCGAACGGCCGGAGTAGTCCACACGCTTACCGAGCAAGTTCTGACGGAAGCGACCTTGCTTACCTTTGATCATGTCGGCCAGGGACTTCAGCGGACGCTTGTTCGAGCCAGTGATGGCGCGACCGCGACGGCCGTTGTCCAGCAGGGCGTCGACCGCTTCCTGCAGCATGCGCTTTTCGTTGCGCACGATGATGTCCGGCGCCGACAGATCGAGCAGGCGCTTCAGACGGTTGTTACGGTTGATCACCCGACGATACAGGTCGTTCAGGTCGGAGGTCGCGAAGCGGCCACCATCCAGCGGCACCAGCGGACGCAGGTCCGGCGGCAGCACTGGCAGGACGGTCAGGACCATCCACTCAGGCAGGTTGCCCGAGCCCTGGAAAGCTTCCATCAGCTTCAGGCGCTTGGACAGCTTCTTGATCTTGGTTTCCGAGTTGGTCTGCGGAATCTCTTCGCGCAGGCGGCCGATCTCGTGCTCCAGGTCGATAGCGTGCAGCAGCTCGCGGACAGCCTCGGCACCCATGCGGGCGTCGAAGTCGTCACCGAACTCTTCCAGCGCTTCGAAATATTGCTCGTCGTTCAGCAGCTGACCCTTCTCGAGGGTGGTCATGCCCGGGTCGATAACAACGTAGCTCTCGAAGTAGAGCACGCGTTCGATATCACGCAGGGTCATGTCCATCAGCAAGCCGATACGGGACGGCAGCGACTTCAGGAACCAGATGTGGGCAACCGGCGAGGCCAGCTCGATGTGCGCCATGCGCTCACGACGAACCTTGGCCAGGGCAACTTCAACGCCGCACTTCTCGCAGATCACGCCGCGGTGCTTGAGGCGCTTGTACTTGCCGCACAGGCACTCGTAGTCCTTGACTGGGCCAAAGATCTTGGCGCAGAACAGGCCGTCACGCTCAGGCTTGAACGTACGGTAGTTGATGGTTTCCGGCTTCTTAACTTCACCGAACGACCACGAACGGATCATTTCAGGCGACGCCAGACCGATGCGGATGGCGTCGAACTCTTCGACTTGACCCTGGTTTTTCAGCAAATTCAGTAGGTCTTTCAAGGCCTTTCCTCCTGGCGGAGCAGGGAGCGGGCATTACCTGCCCCACTCCCATTCGCGTCACGTGTTATTCGGTTTCCAGATCGATATCGATACCGAGCGAACGGATCTCTTTGATCAACACGTTGAAGGACTCGGGCATGCCCGGCTCCATACGGTGATCGCCATCCACGATGTTCTTGTACATCTTGGTACGGCCGTTCACGTCGTCCGACTTCACTGTGAGCATTTCTTGCAGGGTGTATGCCGCGCCGTATGCTTCCAGCGCCCACACTTCCATCTCCCCGAAACGCTGACCACCGAACTGCGCCTTACCACCCAGCGGCTGCTGGGTAACCAGGCTGTAGGAACCAGTGGAACGCGCGTGCATCTTGTCGTCCACCAAGTGGTTCAGCTTGAGCATGTACATGTAACCAACGGTCACAGGACGCTCGAACTTGTTGCCGGTGCGGCCGTCGAACAACACCATCTGGCCGCTTTCTGGCAGGTCTGCCAGTTTCAGCATGGCCTTGATCTCACGCTCTTTGGCACCGTCGAAGACTGGGGTGGCCATTGGCACGCCTTTCTTCAGGTTGTTCGCCAAGGCGAGGATCTCTTCGTCGGTGAACTCTTCCAGGTTCTCCTGACGACCACCGATCTCGTTGTAGATCTCGGTGAGGAAGGTGCGCAGCTCAGCGGCTTTACGCTGCTCTTCGATCATGCGGTCGATCTTCTCGCCCAGACCTTTGGCCGCGAGGCCCAGGTGGGTTTCGAGGATCTGACCGACGTTCATACGCGAAGGTACGCCCAGCGGGTTCAGTACGACGTCGACCGGAGTACCGTTGGCGTCGTGCGGCATGTCTTCTACTGGCATGATTACCGAGACGACACCCTTGTTACCGTGACGACCGGCCATCTTGTCACCCGGCTGGATGCGACGGCGGATTGCCAGGTAGACCTTGACGATCTTCAGTACGCCCGGAGCCAGGTCATCGCCCTGCTGCAGCTTGCGCTTCTTGTCTTCGAACTTGTCGTCCAGCAGACGGCGACGATCGACGATGTACTGCTGAGCCTTTTCCAGCTGCTCGTTCAGTGCATCTTCAGCCATGCGCAGTTTGAACCACTGGCCGTGCTCCAGACCGTCCAGCACTTCGTCAGTGATCACGGTGCCTTTCTTCAGGCCCGCGCCACCGTCGACCACCTGGCCGTTCAGGGCAGCACGCAGACGCTCGAAGGTTGCACCTTCGACGATGCGGAACTCTTCGTTGAGGTCCTTGCGGATCTCGTCCAGCTGCATCTTCTCGATGGACAGGGCGCGGCTGTCGCGCTCTACGCCATCACGGGTGAAGACCTGTACGTCGATGACGGTACCCTTGGTGCCGGTTGGCACGCGCAGGGAGGTGTCCTTAACGTCGCTGGCCTTCTCACCAAAGATTGCGCGCAGCAGTTTTTCTTCCGGAGTCAGCTGGGTTTCGCCTTTTGGCGTGACCTTGCCGACCAGGATGTCGCCAGCGCCGACTTCAGCACCTACGTAGACGATACCGGCTTCGTCCAGCTTGTTCAGTGCGGCTTCACCCACGTTCGGGATGTCCGCAGTGATTTCCTCTGGGCCAAGCTTGGTGTCACGCGCCACACAGGTCAGTTCCTGGATGTGGATGGTGGTGAAACGGTCTTCCTGAACCACACGCTCGGACAGGCAGATGGAGTCTTCGAAGTTGAAGCCGTTCCACGCCATGAACGCGATGCGCATGTTCTGACCCAGTGCCAGCTCACCCATGTCGGTGGACGGGCCGTCGGCCATGATGTCGCTGCGCTGAACCTTGTCACCCTTGCTCACCAGCGGACGCTGGTTGATGCAGGTGTTCTGGTTCGAACGGGTGTACTTGGTCAGGTTGTAGATATCCACACCTGCTTCACCGGTCTCGACTTCGTCGTCATTGACGCGAACGACGATACGGCTGGCATCGACCGAGTCGATCACACCACCGCGGCGAGCAACCACGCAGACACCGGAGTCACGGGCAACGTTGCGCTCCATGCCGGTACCTACCAGCGGCTTGTCGGCACGCAGGGTTGGTACAGCCTGACGCTGCATGTTCGAACCCATCAACGCACGGTTGGCGTCGTCGTGCTCGAGGAACGGAATCAGCGACGCTGCAACAGAAACAACCTGCTTCGGCGAAACGTCCATCAGGGTGACGTCTTCCGGCGCCTTGACGGTGAATTCGTTCAGGTGACGAACCGCTACCAGCTCATCGATCAGCTGCTTCTTGTCGTTCATCGCGGCCGAAGCCTGAGCGATCACGTGATCCGCTTCTTCGATGGCCGACAGGAACACGATGTCATCGCTGACCACGCCTTCCTTCACCACGCGGTACGGGCTTTCCAGGAAGCCGTACTGGTTGGTGCGGGCATAGGCTGCCAGGGAGTTGATCAGACCGATGTTCGGACCTTCAGGGGTCTCGATCGGGCACACGCGGCCGTAGTGGGTCGGGTGTACGTCACGGACTTCGAAGCCGGCGCGCTCACGGGTCAGACCACCAGGGCCGAGTGCGGAGACACGGCGCTTGTGGGTGATCTCGGAGAGCGGGTTGTTCTGGTCCATGAACTGCGAGAGCTGGCTGGAACCGAAGAACTCTTTCACCGCCGCCGCTACCGGCTTGGCGTTGATCAGGTCTTGCGGCATCAGGCCTTCGCTTTCGGCCATCGACAGACGTTCCTTGACCGCACGCTCAACACGTACCAGGCCAACACGGAACTGGTTCTCGGCCATCTCGCCAACGCAACGAACGCGACGGTTACCCAGGTGGTCGATGTCGTCGACGATGCCTTTGCCGTTACGGATATCGACCAGGGTCTTCAGAACCTCGACGATATCTTCCTTGCTCAGCACGCCCGAACCTTCGATCTCGGTACGACCGATACGACGGTTGAACTTCATGCGGCCGACGGCGGACAGGTCGTAACGCTCGGCGCTGAAGAACAGGTTGTTGAACAGGGTCTCGGCAGCATCCTTGGTCGGCGGCTCGCCTGGACGCATCATGCGGTAGATCTCGACCAGCGCTTCCAATTGGTTGCTGGTGGTGTCGATCTTCAGGGTATCCGAGATGAACGGACCGCAATCAATGTCGTTGGTGTACAGGGTCTCGATGCGGACAACCTGAGCCTTGGCGATCTTGATCAGCAGCTCGGTGGTCAGCTCGGTGTTGCACTCGGCCAGGATTTCGCCGGTGGCCGGGTGAACGATGGCCTTGGCGGTGGTGCGACCGAGGACGTATTCCATCGGCACGTCCAGCTGGTTGACACCGGCTTTCTCGAGCTGATTGACGTGGCGCGCGGTAATACGGCGGCCCTGCTCGACAATGACCTTACCGCTGTCGTCATGGATGTCCATGACCGCGACTTCACCACGCAGACGCTGAGGTACCAGTTCCAGGCTGAGTTTTTCGCCGGAAATGTGGAATACGTTGGTGGTGTAGAAGGTGTTGAGCACTTCTTCCGTGCTGTAACCCAGCGCGCGCAGCAGCACCGAGGCCGGCAGTTTGCGGCGACGGTCGATACGCACGAACACGCAGTCTTTCGGGTCGAACTCGAAGTCCAGCCACGAACCGCGGTAAGGGATGATGCGAGCGGAGTACAGCAGCTTGCCGGAGCTGTGCGTCTTGCCACGGTCGTGGTCGAAGAACACACCAGGCGAACGGTGCAGCTGGGAAACGATTACTCGTTCGGTACCGTTGATTACGAAGGTACCGTTCTCAGTCATCAGGGGGATTTCACCCATGTAGACTTCTTGCTCTTTGATGTCCTTGATCGCTTTGTTCGACGATTCCTTGTCGAAGATGATCAGGCGCACCTTGACCCGCAGTGGGACCGCGAAGGTCACGCCACGCAGGACACATTCCTTCACATCGAAGGCGGGATCGCCCAGGCGGTAGCCTACGTACTCCAGGGCAGCATTGCCGGAGTAGCTGATGATCGGGAATACCGACTTGAAGGCCGCGTGCAGGCCGACGTCACGGAACTGATCCTTGGATGCTCCCGCTTGCAGGAATTCGCGATACGAATCCAGCTGGATGGCCAGAAGATATGGCACATCCATGACGTCCGGCAACTTGCTAAAGTCCTTGCGGATACGTTTTTTCTCAGTGTATGAGTAAGCCATCAGCGTTCCCCAGCTTGGTCACCTGCTTGTTTGGCTTCTCCCGGCGGGAGCAGCCAGAAAATCGTGCAAACCCCTTGGTTTGCGCACCCACATGGGTGTCTTGCAGCGTGTTATCGGGGCCGGCATGACCGACCGCCAATAACGGAAAAAGGCCGGTGGCATAAGCCACCAGCCATCAGCCTTTCGCTCAACGCTCAGGCTGGCATCGCAAGGTCGAGATTACTTCAGCTCGACTTTAGCGCCTGCTTCTTCCAGCTTCTTCTTAGCGTCTTCAGCGGCTTCTTTCGAAACGCCTTCAGCTACAACCTGAGGAGCGCCGTCGACTTTCTCTTTGGCTTCTTTCAGGCCCAGACCGGTCAGCTCGCGAACGGCTTTGATCACGTTCACTTTCTTCTCGCCGGCTTCAACCAGAACAACGTTGAACTCGGTCTGCTCTTCAACAACGGCAGCAGCAGCAGCTGGGCCAGCAGCGGCAACAGCAGCGGTAACGCCGAAGGTTTCTTCCATAGCTTTGATCAGCTCAACAACTTCCAGAACGGTTTTCTGGCCGATTGCTTCGATGATTTGTTCGTTAGTCAGAGACATGACTTAAATCCTGTATTGGGGTGACAGCCTACGCAGCCATCAAATTAAACGTATGATTTTGAAAGAATTCGCTTGCCTTAGGCAGCGGTAGCTTCTTTCTGGTCGCGAATGGCTGCCAGAGTACGAGCCAGCTTGCTGGTGGCGCCTTGAATAACGCTCATCAGTCGTGCAATAGCTTCGTCGCGGGTCGGCAGGGAAGCCAACACGTCGATCTGGTTCGCTGCAATCAGATTGCCGTCAAATGCGGCTGCCTTGATCTCGAACTTGTCCTGACCCTTGGCGAACTCTTTGAACAGACGAGCAGCAGCGCCCGGGTGTTCGTTCGAGAAAGCAATCAGGGTCGGGCCTTTGAACGCGTCGTTGAGGATCGAAAATTCGGTGCCTTCAACAGCGCGCTTGAGCAGGGTGTTACGTACGACACGTACGTATACGCCAGCTTCGCGGGCCTCTTTACGGAGTCCGGTCATTGCGCTTACAGTCACACCACGGGCATCGGCCACGACAGCGGACAGAGCGACTTTGGCAGCCTCGTTGACTTCAGCGACGATGGCCTTCTTGTCTTCGAGTTTAATTGCCACGGGTTTACTCCTGGTTTTTACCGTTTCATCTGGCCGAAGCCGGATGTCGTTTTGGTGTCTGATTCGGTAAACGAATCGGGAGCACCATCTGCGTGGGCTGGTGTTTTAAGGCTTGCGCCGCCTACGGTCTTGGATAGCCCCCGCCAGGCAGGGACCCCAATTTTGCGGGTGGCGCGACAGGTCGCGCCACCAAGTTCTTACACGTTCAGCGAGCTCTGATCGATGATCAGACCTGGGCCCATGGTGGTGCTCAGGGTAACGCGCTTGACGTAGATACCTTTCGAAGAAGCCGGCTTGATACGCTTCAGATCAGCGATCAGGGCTTCAACGTTTTCCTTCAGCTTGTCAGCTTCGAAGCCGATTTTGCCAACGGAGGTGTGGATGATACCGTTTTTGTCGGTACGGTAGCGAACCTGACCAGCCTTGGCGTTTTTCACGGCAGTGGCTACGTCTGGAGTCACGGTACCTACTTTCGGGTTAGGCATCAGGCCGCGAGGACCCAGAACCTGACCCAGCTGACCTACAACGCGCATGGCATCAGGCGATGCGATGACGACGTCATAGTTCAGGTCGCCGCCTTTCATTTCGGCAGCCAGATCGTCCATACCTACGCGGTCAGCGCCGGCAGCCAGAGCGGCTTCAGCAGCTGGACCCTGGGTGAAGACGGCAACACGCACGGTCTTGCCAGTGCCGTGTGGCAGCACGGTAGCGCTACGAACGACCTGGTCGGATTTACGTGGGTCAACACCGAGGTTAACGGCGATGTCGTAGGACTCTACGAATTTGGCAGCCGGCAGCGAAGCGAGCAGGGTTGCGGCTTCTTCGAAGTTGTAGGCCTTGCCTGCTTCGATTTTCTCGGCGATTGCCTTTTGGCGCTTGGTCAGCTTAGCCATTACACACCCTCCACGTTCAGGCCCATGCTGCGGGCAGAGCCAGCGATGGTGCGTACAGCTGCGTCCAGGTCAGCGGCGGTCAGATCAGCCTGTTTAGCTTTGGCGATATCTTCCAGCTGAGCACGGGTAACGGTACCGACTTTCACGGTGTTCGGACGAGCCGAACCACTGGTCAGGCCAGCAGCTTTCTTCAGCAGAACCGAGGCAGGGGTGCTCTTGGTCTCGAAGGTGAAGCTACGGTCGCTGTAGACAGTGATGATCACTGGAGTCGGCAGGCCGGCTTCTTGACCCTGAGTACGGGCGTTGAAGGCCTTGCAGAACTCCATGATGTTCACACCGTGTTGGCCCAGAGCTGGACCGACGGGTGGGCTTGGGTTGGCCTGGCCGGCCTTAACTTGCAGCTTGATGTAAGCCTGAATCTTCTTAGCCATGAGCTACTCCAAAATCGGGTACGAACGCCAGATGGCTCCCCGGATGACTTGCGTTTTATCCCAGTGACGACAAAACCCCGCAGCACACAGGGCTGCGGGGTATGGGATGCTTCGTCCGCCTAGACCTTTTCGACCTGGCTGAACTCGAGCTCCACCGGAGTAGAGCGACCGAAAATGAGCACTGCAACCTGCAGCCGGCTCTTTTCGTAGTTAACCTCTTCGACACTACCATTGAAGTCAGCGAACGGACCGTCAATGACACGAACCACTTCACCTGGTTCGAACAGCGTCTTCGGCTTCGGCTTGTCACTGCCGTCGGCAACGCGACGCAGGATAGCTTCAGCTTCTTTATCGGTGATAGGCGCAGGCTTGTCTGCAGTGCCGCCGATAAAGCCCATCACACGAGGGGTGTCCTTGACCAAGTGCCAAGTCCCTTCGTTCATCTCCATCTGGACCAGTACATAGCCAGGGAAGAATTTACGCTCACTCTTGCGCTTCTGACCATTGCGCATTTCGACGACTTCTTCGGTCGGGACCAAGATCTCGCCGAAACCGTCTTCCATGCCAGCCAGCTTTACGCGCTCAATCAGGGAGCGCATTACATGCTTCTCGTAACCCGAGTAAGCATGCACAACATACCAACGCTTAGCCACGGGACACCTTTAGCCAACGATCAGGGAGACCGCCCAACCGAGCAGGGAATCAAGACCCCACAGCAGCAGTGCCATAACCAGCACGACAGCCACGACAATCAGCGTGGTCTGAGTGGTTTCTTGGCGGGTCGGCCACACGACTTTACGGATCTCGGCACGAGCTTCCTTCGCCAGCGCAAAGAACGACTTACCCTTCGCAGTCTGCAGAGCTACAAAGCCTGCGACAGCAGCCAGGGCGAGAAGTGCAAGTACGCGGTACAGGATCGGGGAGGCGGAGTAATATTGATTACCCACAACAGCAACAACCACCAAAGCCACTACAGCCAGCCACTTGAACAGATCAAAACGCGATTCTTGGGCTTCAGTTTTGGGGGTCATCGAGGAGGATCCTGTAAGAAGAAAGCCATCACACCGAGGTGAAATGGCAGGTCAGGAGGGAATCGAACCCCCAACCTACGGTTTTGGAGACCGTCGCTCTGCCAATTGAGCTACTGACCTGTAACGCTGTATCAGGCCGGCCATTATACCGGCCTGACGAGGAAAATCAACTACTTATTCAATAATTTTTGCTACGACGCCGGCGCCGACGGTACGACCGCCTTCACGGATAGCGAAGCGCAGACCGTCTTCCATTGCGATGGTCTTGATCAGGGTAACAGTCATCTGAATGTTGTCACCTGGCATTACCATTTCAACGCCTTCCGGCAGTTCGCAGTTACCGGTCACGTCAGTGGTACGGAAGTAGAACTGAGGACGGTAGCCTTTGAAGAACGGAGTGTGACGACCGCCTTCTTCCTTCGACAGGACGTAGACTTCTGCGGTGAACTTGGTGTGCGGCTTGACCGAACCTGGCTTGACCAGAACCTGGCCACGCTCAACGTCGTCACGCTTGGTACCACGCAGCAGAACA
>NZ_BCBA01000082.1 GCF_001320245.1 Pseudomonas sp. NBRC 111124 | reverse complement strand
ACCGCACAATCCTGTGGGAGCGGGCATGCCCGCGAAGAGGCCAGACCTGCTTTACTGGGCCAGTACCACCAACTTACCCACAGCCCGCCGCTGACCCAGCGCCTCAATGGCAGCCCCGGCTTCAGCCAGTGGATAAGTTTTAGACACCAACGGCTTCAACTTGCCCTCGGCATGCCAGGCAAACAACTGCCGGAAGTTCGCCGCATTGTCCTCAGGCTGACGCTGGGCAAACGCCCCCCAGAACACCCCAAGCACCGCTGCCCCCTTGAGCAGCACCAGGTTCGCCGCCATCTGCGGTATCGTCCCACTGGCAAACCCCACCACCAGCAGCCTGCCCTGCCACGCCAGCCCGCGCACGGCCTGGTCGAACAGCTCGCCGCCCACCGGGTCGTAGATCACATCGACGCCCTGGCCGCCGGTCAGACGCTTGATCTCTTCCTTGAGGCTGGCCTGGCTGTAGTCGATCACTTCGTCAGCCCCTGCAGCCTTGGCTACGGCGAGTTTTTCGGTGCTGCTGGCTGCGGCGATCACTTTGGCGCCCATGGCCTTGCCGATTTCTACCGCTGCCAGGCCAACACCCCCGGATGCACCGAGCACCAGCAGGGTTTCAGCGGGTTGCAGCTGGCCGCGCTGCTTGAGTGCATGCATCGAGGTGCCATAGGTCATGCCGAACGCAGCGGCAGTGGCAAAATCCATGTGTTCGGGGATCGGCATGACGTTGTAGAACGGCACTGCCACCTGCTCGGCGAACGCCCCCCAGCCAGTCAAGGCCATCACCCGGTCACCCACCTTGAAGCTGCCGGCCCGTTCGCCGACTGCAGCGACCACGCCTGCGGCCTCGCCCCCCGGCGAGAACGGCAGGGGTGGCTGGAACTGGTATTTGCCTTCGATGATCAGCGTGTCGGGGAAGTTGACCCCGGCAGCCTGCACGTCGAGCAGGATCTCGTTCTTCTTCGGCACCGGGCTGGCCACGTCTTCCAGCACCAGGTCGCGAGCCGGGCCCAGGGTTTTGCACAACACAGCTTTCATCGGGGCTATTCCTTTGCGTGTAGTGGCCGATAAGTGTAGGAGGGGCGCCTGCCGGGTCAACGAGCATGGCTCGCCCTGATGTGCTGGTATAAGTGCTGGCACAAGCCCGGGCTTGGGTTTGCCCCCCATGCTGGGTAAGCTGGCGCCAACTGTTTCTAGGAGCGAATTCGTGAAAGCGTGGATCTTGATGGTACTGGCGCTGATGCTGCCAGCGGCGGCCATGGCCGAGGAAGCCAAGGAAGGGGAGCCAAAGGTTTCCTACATCACCCTGAGCCCGCCCTTCGTCGGCAACTACGCCCTCGATGGCAGCCCCAAGCTGCGCGTGTACAAGGCCGATGTGGCCCTGCGCGTGACCGGCGACGCCGCAGCCACTGCGGTCAAGCACCAGGAGCCGCTGATCCGCAACCAGCTGGTGGCACTGTTCACCCAGCAGACGGTGGAGACCATGAGCAACGTCGACGCCAAGGAAAAGCTGCGTCAGGAAGCGTTGAAGCAGGTGCAGCAGGTGATGGAAGCGGAAGAGGGCAAGCCGATTGTCGAGGATCTGCTGTTCAATAACCTGATTGTGCAGTGATTTGATTTTGTCGGTGGCGACTTCGGCGTAGGAGAAATCTATCTTTCCTGTAGGCCTCCCAATTTTCGACTCGTGATGTTTCTACCGCGCTAGATTGCGTATGGTTTCAGATGTTCGAGAGAAGTTGGAATGCCATTGAAGTATCAGCCGAAGGAAGCGACTGTTCTTATGTGCGACTTCTCAGGTTTTCAGGTACCTGAGATGGTCAAGGTTCGACCGGTCGTTGTCCTTCGCAAACATAGCCTCAATCAACAGCTGGTCACAATAGTACCGTTGAGTACGACGGAGCCTGAACGGTTGGCCAAGCATCATGTTGTCCTGCCTAGCTACCTGCCAGGCTCCACTCAGACATGCTGGGCCAAGTGCGACATGGTTTACACCGTCTCAATAGCCAGATTGGACAGGTGCCGTATCAGGTCGCGTCAAGGTGGTGGCCGAGAGTATGTGGTGTTGTCGATGCAGCCTGAACATTTCGCCGCCGTGCGGGAAGCTGTTGGCTTTGCGTTGGGCTTCACACATCCGGCAATAGTACGAACAGTTGTCAGTGGAATGCAGGATGCACCATACTGAGCGCGTTCCCGAGAGGGGCTTGTGAGACTCTGCAAATCCTGGTCTATCCAGCAATTACAGAGCCGGGCAGGTATAAGGCGATAACAAGCTTGCCTGTCTGTGAGTAGGGCGCCGCGAGGCGCCCTTTGTATTTGTCTTCTACGTGGAAGCGGTGTAGCGCGCCAGCGCATTGATTGCTGCCCACTGTTCTTCAGTCACTGGCATCACCGACAACCGCGTGCCTTTCTGCACCAGCGGCAACTCTGCCAGTGCACTCTGCTGTTTGAGCAAACCCAGCCCCAGCACCTGGCGGAAGGTCTTCACGTGGGCCACGTCCACCGCGCTCCACGGGTTCTTCTCGGCATTGGCCTTGGCATCGAAATAGTGGCTTTCCGGGTCCAGCGCCGTCGGGTCCGGGTAGGCCGCTGCGGTGATCCGTGCGATGCCGGCAATGCCCGGCTGCGGGCAGCTGGAGTGGTAAAACAAGAACTCGTCACCCACGTTCATGGCCCGCATGTAATTGCGCGCCTGGTAGTTGCGTACGCCATCCCAGCGCGCCTCGCCCAGGCGGCCCAGGCCTTCGATCGAGAGCTCGTCGGGCTCGGACTTCATCAGCCAATAGGCCATGGATACTGCTCCTGAAAAGGTTTGAAATAACCTGTTGCACGAAACCGACAGCCGGTTGGCGTCAACGTTTGCGTGAAGGCTCAGGTTGTCGGAAAATGCGCCGATTTTAAAGCTAGACGCTCCGGCGGCACCAAGAAGGTCGCCGAGCCTGAACGTATGCCTAGGGGGGCATTCTTCGATGAAACAACGCAAACCGGATCTACTGTGGATCCTGGTCTTCATCTTTGGTCTTGGTGTGGTCACCACCGGTTATGCCCAGGGTATCTGGGAGCGAAAGCTGGATACCGCCTACCAGACGCCGGTCGACGCCACCCCGCAGAAACGCTGATTCACCTGCTGACGCCGCTCAGCGCGGTGCCAGGTACCAGCCGCGGTCGCTGACCGTGCCCTGCAGTGGTACATCCCAACTGGCCTGCGCCAGTCGCTCGACTTTCTGGCATTCATGCGCCAGCCCCAACAGCAGCGGTTTTTTCCAGGTCTTGCGGCGTGCCTGGTAGGCCAGGCTCCGGTCGTAGAAACCTCCGCCCATGCCCAGTCGCCCGCCGCCTTCATCGAAACCGACCAGCGGCAACAGGATCAGGTCCAGCGCCCAGATCGGGCGCTGGCGCCGACGATCGGTCAATGGCTCTGGAATACGGAAGCGGTTGCGCTTGAGTTTTTCGCCCTCTTCGAAACGCTGGAACACCATGCGCGTGCGCGGCCAGGCATGCAGCACCGGCAGGTAGGTGCGTTTGCCACGGCGCTGGGCTTCGCGCAGCAGCAGGCGCGGGTCGATTTCACCGTCGTTGGGCAGGTACAGGGCGATATGCCGGGCGCGGCGGAACAAGGGGTGCTGCGCCAGCTGGCGGTACAGGCCGCGTGTGGCTTGGTGCTGCTGTGCGGGTGTGAGGGCGCGGCGGGCATTGCGAAGCAGGCGACGAAGCTGGGGGCGGGTGAGCGGCGCAGTTTCAGTCATGGCACTGGCGATCCCAGGTATCGGATTGCCCAGCTGGGCGCTGGGCAAGAAGAATCAGGCTCCCCGATAAGACCGCTATCGGTGTAGCCCTTGAACCCGAAAGTTCAAGGTGGAGATTGCAGGGGGCGTTAAGGCTTTCCGTCGGGCGGACATGCACACCGGCCCCAGCGTGCAACCCCCGTGGTTGTGCGTATCGGCTCAGGGACATAACCGACTGGCGCATCCCCCAGGGAGTGGCGCCAGTATACCAATCTCAGCCGTTTTTGGTACCCGCATCGTCGGACAAAGCCTGATCGACCCGCTCCAGCAGGTCACGCACCTGTTCACGGCTGGTGCCACTGACCGGCGCGTCGTTGCGATCTTCCTGGCGGTGCAGCATCTCGTGAGTGATGTTCAACGCCGCCATGACCGCAATGCGGTCGGCACCGATCACCTTGCCGCTGCTGCGGATCTCGCGCATCTTGCCGTCCAGGTAGCGCGCCGCGCTGACCAGGTTGTTGCGCTCTTCCGGCGGGCAGATGATCGAATACTCCTTGTCGAGGATCTGCACGGTGACGCTATTGCTTGAACTCATGAGTCTTGCTCCAGGGCCTTCAGGCGTAAAATCATCGACTCGACCTTGCGCTTGGCGATCTCGTTCTTTTCGATGAGGTGGGCGCGCTCCTCGCGCCAGGATTTTTCCTGAGCTACTAGGAGTGCATTTTGCCGTTTTAGTTGCTCGACGCGCTCAATCAGCAACTCGAATCGGCTCATCAGCGCTTGCAGGTCGTTGTCTTGCGTGGGTTGCACTCGATTCGCTCCGTCGTTGAATCACCCTGCGATGATGCCTCGCCCTGTGCCGCGGCGGCCAGTGCCGATGGTCTTGGCGCGCCTGCCGGTGCTAGGATACAAGGTCTTCATTCTAGTCAAATGCGCCGCCTGGCGCCTAGCCGACCATGCCTAATACTCAATCGCCTTACGTTGCCTTCGCCATGCTGCTCTCGAGCAATGGCCACCCTGTAACCCCTGCCGAGCTGCACGGCCTGCTGATCGGCCGCAGCTGTGCCGGTGCCGGCTTCGATGCCGAGGCCTGGCTGGCCGATGCCGCCCAACTGCTGGAAACCGAACCCGGTGACACCGTGCGCAACGCCTTGATCGGCCTGCAAGAGATGGTCAAGGGCGAGCTGCACAGCGAAGACATGGCCATCGTCTTGTTGCTGCCTAGCGACGATGCCGCCTTGGCCGACCGTGCCGAGGCACTGGGCCAGTGGTGCCAAGGCTTCATCACCGGCTTTGGCCTGAACGCCGGGGGCAAGGACCTGTCTACCGAAGCCAAGGAAGTGCTGCAGGACTTGGTGGCCATTTCCCAGGTCCAGGAAGCCCTCGAAGAATCCGAAGACGGCGAGAGCGACTACATGGAGGTCATGGAGTACCTGCGCGTCGCACCGCTGCTGCTGTACACGGAGCTGGCCGCGCCAGCCGCACCCGCGCCAAAACCTTCGCTGCACTGATTAACCGGGGGTAGTTCTGCCCATGAGCCCTATACCCAAGGCCGAGTATGCCCGTCGGCGCAAGGCGCTGATGGCGCAGATGGTCCCCAACAGCATCGCCATCCTGCCCGCCGCCGCAGTTGCCATCCGCAACCGCGACGTCGAGCACGTGTACCGCCAGGACAGCGATTTCCAGTACCTCAGCGGCTTTCCCGAGCCTGAGGCGGTGATCGCGCTGATCCCCGGACGCGAGCACGGCGAGTACGTGCTGTTCTGCCGCGAGCGCAACCCTGAGCGCGAGCAATGGGACGGGCTGCGTGCAGGCCAGGAAGGTGCAGTTCGCGACTTTGGCGCGGACGATGCCTTCCCGATTACCGACATCGACGAGATCCTGCCCGGCCTGATCGAAGGCCGCGAGCGGGTCTACAGCGCCATGGGCAGCAACCCTGAGTTCGACCGCCGGCTGATGGACTGGATCAACGTGATCCGCTCCAAGGCGCGCCTCGGTGCCCAGCCGCCGAACGAGTTCGTTGCGCTGGATCATCTGCTGCACGACATGCGCCTGTATAAATCGGCGGCGGAAGTGAAGGTGATGCGTGCCGCAGCGGAGATCTCCGCACGCGCCCATGTGCGTGCCATGCAGGCCTGCCGCGCTGGGCTGCACGAATACAGCCTGGAAGCCGAACTGGACTACGAGTTCCGCAAGGGCGGGGCAAAGATGCCGGCTTATGGGTCGATCGTCGCTGCCGGGCGCAATGGCTGCATCCTGCACTACCAGCAGAACGATGCCCCGCTCAAGGACGGCGACCTGGTGCTGATCGATGCCGGGTGCGAGATCGACTGCTACGCCAGCGACATCACCCGTACCTTCCCGGTCAGCGGGCGTTTTTCGCCCGAGCAGAAGGCCATCTACGAGCTGGTGCTCAAGGCACAGGCCGCCGCGTTTGCCGAGATCGCCCCAGGCAAGCACTGGAATCATGCCCACGAAGCGACAGTGCGGGTCATCACCGAGGGCCTGGTGGAACTTGGCCTGCTCAAGGGTGAGGTACAGGCGCTGATCGACAGCGAGGCCTATCGAGCCTTCTACATGCACCGCGCCGGGCACTGGCTGGGCATGGATGTTCACGATGTCGGCGAATACAAGGTCGGTGGCGAGTGGCGGGTGCTGGAGCCCGGCATGGCGCTGACGGTCGAGCCGGGCATCTACATTGCCGTCGACAACCAAGAAGTCGCGAAGAAATGGCGCGGCATCGGCATCAGGATCGAGGACGACGTGGTAGTGACCAAGCAAGGTTGTGAAATTTTGACTTCGGGCGTGCCCCGCACGGTCGCCGAGATCGAGGCGCTGATGCAGGCTGCGCGCAAGGACGCGGCATGAGCCGGGTCAACCTGGCGATCATCGGCGGTGGTCTGGTTGGCGCGAGCTTGGCGTTGGCCCTGCAGGCCGGCGCCAAGGCGCGCGGCTGGAAGATCCTGCTGATCGAACCATTCGCCCCCGGCGACAGCTTTCAGCCCAGCTACGATGCGCGTTCATCGGCGCTGTCGTTCGGCACCCGGCAGATCTACCAACACCTTGGCCTGTGGCAAACCATCAGCCCGCGCGCCGAGCCAATCCGGCAGATTCAGGTGTCTGATCGCGGCCGCTTTGGTTCCACCCGGCTAGATGCCATGGAAGAAGGCGTACCGGCCTTGGGTTACGTGGTTGAAAACGCCTGGCTCGGGCAATGCCTGTGGCAGGGCTTGGACAGCGAGGTGGTGAGTTGGCGTTGCCCGGCCGAGGTGAAGGCGATGCAGGCCATCGAAGGTGGCTACCGTCTGCTGCTGGACGACGACACCAGCCTGGAATGCGACCTCGCGGTGCTGGCCGACGGTGGTCGCTCCGGCCTGCGCGAGCAGCTGGGCATTCACGTGCGCCGTACACCCTACGAACAGAGCGCGCTGATCGCCAACATCACCCCGGGCGAGGCGCACTGCGGCCAAGCCTTCGAACGCTTCACCGAACAAGGCCCGATGGCCTTGCTGCCGTTGCCGGAAAACCGCTGCGCGCTGGTCTGGACGCGGCAGGGGATGGATGCCCGGCGCCTGGCTGAAATCGACGAACGCAGCTTTCTGCGCGAGCTGCAGGGCGCCTTTGGCTATCGTCTCGGCGCCCTGCGCCAGGTCGGTGCCCGGCATCTCTACCCTTTGGCGCTGATCGAGGCCGAGGAGCAGGTGCGCCCGCACCTGGTGGTGCTGGGCAACGCGGCGCACAGCCTGCACCCGATCGCCGGCCAGGGCTTCAACCTGTCGCTGCGTGACGTGCAATCGCTGGCCGATGCGCTGTTGGCTGGCCCACAGCATCCAGGCGACCTGGCCAGCCTGCAGGCCTATCGCCAGCGTCAGCGTCTGGACCAGGCCCTGACCATCGGCTTCTCCGACCAGGTCACCCGCCTGTTCGGCAGCAACCAGCCACTGCTGGCGGCCGGGCGCAATATCGGCCTGCTCGGGCTCGATCTGCTGCCACCGGCAAAAAGCTGGTTCGCCCGGCAGGCCATGGGCTTGGGTACCCGCCCCGATCCGCGGGGCCAGGCATGAGCAACCCGCGCAGGCTGGCGCGCCGGGCGCGCATGTTGCGCTGGCTGTTGAACTTCTACCCGCCCTACATCGGCGCCGGTATTCACATCCAGCACATCAGCCCGGACATGCGCAGCGTCAAGGTGCGCATGAAACTGACTCGTTGGAACCGCAACTACGTTGGCACCCAGTTTGGCGGCAGCCTGTACTCGATGGTCGACCCGTTCTACATGCTGCTGCTGATCGAGCAGCTGGGCAGCGAGTACATCGTCTGGGACAAGGCGGCCAGCATCGACTTCATCAGCCCGGGCAAGGGCACGGTGTATGCCGAGTTCCACGTCGATGACGCGCTGCTGGACGAGATCCGCCAGCAGACCGCCTCCGGCAAGAAGTACCTGCCTCATGTGCAGGTCGATATCCGTGACGAAGCCGGCGAGCTGGTGGCACGGGTCGATAAAACCCTATACGTGCGGCTCAAGCCGCAAGCGAGGCAGGCGTAAGGCATGGAAATGCGCGCAGATCTGTTGATTGTCGGTGCCGGTATGGTCGGCAGCGCCCTGGCCCTGGCGCTTCGCCACAGTGGCCTGGAAATTCTCCTGCTCGACGGCAGCCCGCTGTCGGTCAAACCGTTCGACGGCGCTGCACCGTTCGAGCCGCGGGTCAGTGCCTTGTCAGCGGCCAGCCAGCGCATCCTCGAACGCCTCGGTGCCTGGGACGGCATCGCCGGCCGGCGCGTGTCGCCGTATTCCGACATGCATGTGTGGGACGGCAGCGGTACCGGCCAGATTCATTTCTCGGCAGCCAGCGTGCATGCTCAAGTGCTCGGCCATATCGTCGAGAACCGTGTGGTACAGGACGGTTTGCTGGAGCGCCTGCACGACAGCGACATCGGCCTGCTACCCAATGCCCGCCTGGAGCAGCTACGCCGTTCCGGTGACGAATGGCTGCTGACCCTGGCCGATGGCCGCCAACTGCGTACGCCGCTGGTGGTGGCCGCCGACGGCGCCAACTCGGCGGTACGCCGCTTGGCCGGTTGCGAGACCCGCGAATGGGATTACCTGCACCACGCCATCGTCACCAGCGTGCGCTGCAGCGCCGCACACCAGGCCACCGCCTGGCAGCGCTTCACTGATGAGGGGCCGCTGGCGTTCCTGCCGTTGTCCCGTGACGGCAAGCAGGATTGGTGCTCGATCGTCTGGTCGACGACCCCGGAGCAAGCCGAGCAGATCATGGCAATGGACGAGCAGGCCTTCCTCAAGGCCCTGGAGCGCGCCTTCGAGGGGCGCCTGGGTGACGTGCTGGAGGCCGACCCGCGCGTCTGCGTCCCGCTGCGCCAGCGCCATGCCAAGCGCTATGTGGACGAAGGGCTGGTGCTGATCGGCGATGCCGCGCACACCATTCACCCGTTGGCCGGGCAGGGCGTCAACCTGGGCTTCCTTGACGCCGCGGTGCTGGCCGAGGTGCTGGAGCATGCCTGTGAGCGTGGTGAGCGCTTGGCGGATGTGAAGGTGCTCAGCCGTTATGAGCGCCGGCGTATGCCGCACAACTTGGCGCTGATGGCGGCGATGGAAGGCTTCGAGCGGTTGTTCCAGGCCAATCCGTTGCCGTTACGCTGGTTGCGCAACAGCGGGTTGAAGCTTGTGGAACAGATGCCGGAAGCCAAGGCGATGTTCGTGCGTCAGGCCTTGGGGTTGACTGGGGACCTGCCGGAACTGGCCAAGGCTTGAAATACCCGGGGTCGCGAAGCGGCCCTCTGCAACATCCGGTAACTGCTCGGATGATGAGTCGGAAAATGGGATTCACTACCATTTGCGCCTCTCATACGATCCGAGGAGTGCTTTCCATGTTGCCACGCAAGCCCCTACTGGCCGCCCTGGCCCTGACCCTGTTCGGCGGCACCGCCAATGCGGCGGACGAAGTGGTGGTGTACTCCTCGCGCATCGACGAGCTGATCAAGCCGGTCTTCGACGCCTACACCGCAAAGACCGGGGTCAAGGTCAAGTTCATCACCGACAAAGAGGCCCCGCTGATGCAGCGCATCAAGGCCGAAGGCGAGAACGGCGTGGCCGACCTGCTGCTCACCGTCGATGCCGGTAACCTCTGGCAGGCCGAGCAGATGGGTATCCTGCAGCCGATCAAGTCGGCCATCATCGACCAGAACATCCCGCCACAATACCGTGCTTCGTCCCATGACTGGACCGGCTTGAGCCTGCGCGCGCGGACCATTGTCTACTCCACCGAGCGGGTCAAGCCGGCCGAGCTGACCACCTACGAAGCCCTTGCCGACAAGCACTGGGAAGGCCGCCTGTGCCTGCGCACGGCGAAGAAGGTGTACAACCAGTCGCTGACTGCCACGCTGATCGAGAACCACGGCGAGGCGAAGACCGAGCAGATCGTCAAAGGCTGGGTCGGCAACCTGGCCACCGATGTGTTCGCCGACGACAACTCGGTGATCCAGGCCATCGAGGCCGGCCAGTGCGATGTCGGTGTGGTCAACACCTACTACTACGGTCGCCTGCACGCCCAGAACCCGAAACTGCCGGTGAAGATCTTCTGGCCCAACCAGGGCGACCGTGGCGTGCACGTCAACCTGTCGGGCATCGGCCTGACCAAGCATGCGCCGCACCCGGAAGCCGCCACGAAGCTGGTCGAGTGGATGACTGGCGAGGAGGCGCAAAAGCTGTTCGCCGACATCAACCAGGAGTTCCCGGCCAACCCGAAGGTCAAACCGTCGGATGAAGTGGCGGCCTGGGGCAGCTTCAAGGCCGACAGCATTCCGGTGGAGGTGGCCGGCAAGCGCCAGGCCGAGGCTATTCGCCTGATGGATCGTGCTGGCTGGAACTAAGCACCCGGCTTTAAGCTTTCGGGGCCTTCAAGGGCCTCTTCGCGGGCATGCCCGCTCCCACAGGACTACTCGATCCTTGTGGAAGCGGGCGTGCCCGCGAACGACCGCGCAGCGGTCGCCATCGCAATCGAGAATTCAACCTTGCCCCACACTCCTCAACGCCGCTGGTACCTCCCAGTCTTGCTGACCGCTGCCTTGGTCCTGCTACCCCTGAGTGTGCTGCTGCTGTCCTGGCAGACAATCGACCTGCAGATCTGGTCGCACCTGCTCGATACTCAGATGGCCCGCCTGCTGGGCAATACCGCGACCTTGGTGGTCGGCGTCGGTATCGGCGTCACGCTGCTCGGCGTCAGCCTGGCCTGGCTCACCAGCCTCTGCGAATTCCCCGGCCGGCGCTGGCTCGACTGGGCGCTGATGCTGCCGTTTGCCATTCCAGCCTACGTGCTGGCTTTCGTCTTCGTCGGCCTGCTCGACTTTGCCGGCCCCGTGCAGAGCGCCTTGCGCGAGGTGTTCGGGCCGATGCGCCTGCCACGGGTGCGCTCTACCGGTGGGGTGATCATCGTGCTGGTGCTGGTGTTCTACCCCTACGTCTACCTACTGGCGCGCACCGCGTTCCTGGCCCAGGGCCGGGGCTTGATGGAGGCTGCGCGGGTACTTGGCCTGTCGCCCCTGCAAGCCTTCTGGCGGGTAGCCCTGCCAATGGCGCGGCCTGCGATTGGTGCGGGTATTGCCCTGGCGCTAATGGAGACCCTGGCCGATTTTGGCGCAGTGGCGGTGTTCAATTACGACACCTTCACCACGGCCATCTACAAGACCTGGTACGGCTTCTTCAGCCTGTCCAGTGCAGCCCAGCTGGCCAGCCTGCTGCTGTTGGCGGTGATGCTGGTGCTGTATGGCGAGCGCCGCGCCCGTGGCGCGACCCGTAGCGGCAACGAGCGCCCGCGCGGGCAGGCGCTTTATCACCTGCACGGGCTCAAGGCGCTGCTGGCCAGTGGCTGGTGCCTGCTGGTGTTTGCCTGCGCATTCGTCATTCCGTTACTGCAGCTGCTGGCGTGGTTCTGGCAGCGTGGGCGGCATGACCTGGACGAGCGCTATGTCGGCCTGGTGCTGCATACCGTGTACCTCGGTGGCATGGCCGCATTGATCACCGTCTGTGTGGCCCTGATGCTGGCCTTTGCCCGCCGTCAGGCGCCAACGGGCGGCATCCGCGCAGGCGTCGGCCTGGCCAACCTGGGCTACGCCTTGCCCGGCTCGGTGCTGGCGGTGTCGATCATGCTGGCCTTCAGTTACCTGGATAACCAACTGGTCATTCCGCTCTCGACCTGGTTGGGTGGCGCGGGCAAGCCGCTGCTGCTGGGCAGCCTGGCCGCCTTGCTGTTGGCTTATCTGGTGCGCTTCATTGCCGTGGCCTACGGCCCCTTGGAGAGCAGCCTGGAACGTATCCGCCCCTCGTTGCCGGAGGCCTCGCGCAGCCTTGGCGTCGGTGGCGTGGGTTTGTTTTTCAAGGTGTATCTGCCGCTGTTGGTGCCCGGGGCCTTGAGCGCTGCATTGCTGGTGTTCGTCGATGTGCTGAAGGAAATGCCCGCCACCTTGCTGATGCGCCCGTTCGGCTGGGACACCCTGGCGGTCAGGGTGTTCGAGATGACCAGCGAAGGCGAATGGGCGCGCGCCTCGTTGCCGGCGCTGACCCTGGTGCTGGTCGGGTTGTTGCCGGTCATCGGGCTGATCCGCCGTTCGGCCCGTCGTCCGGGTCACAGTCACTGAGGATGCCAGCTTGCGCCCTTGCGGCTACAATGCGCGGCATTCGCGCGGCGGGTCCTACAAGAAGAGCTGACGATTAAACGTCATCGAGCGCCGCCGCTTCGCCACGCCCGGAAGGAGAAACCCATGGGACAGCGCACGCTTTTGTACGACTTGCACCTGGCGCTCGGCGCCAAGACAGTCGATTTCGGCGGCTGGGACATGCCGCTGCACTATGGCTCGCAGGTCGAGGAGCACCATCAGGTGCGAAGTGACTGCGGTGTCTTCGATGTTTCCCACATGACAGTCATCGACATTGTCGGTGACGACGCCATGCCCTGGCTGCAACATCTGCTGGCCAACGACGTGGCCCGTCTCGACGGCGTCGGCAAGGCGCTGTACAGCCCGTTGCTCAACGACGACGGTGGCGTCATCGATGACCTGATCGTCTACCGCACCCAGAATGGCTACCGTCTGGTCACCAACGCGGCCACGCGGGCGAAGGTCCTCGCTTGGCTGGAGCAGCAGCGTGCCGGTTTCAGCGTATCGTTCGACGTTCGACCCGACCTTGCCATCCTCGCTATCCAGGGCCCCCACGCTCGCGAAAAAGTCGCCGCGCTGCTGAGCTCGGCTCGCGCCGCGCTGATCCGTGAACTGCGCCCGTTCGAAGGGCTCGCCGAAGGTGACTGGTTCATCGCTCGTACCGGCTACACCGGTGAAGACGGCCTGGAAATCATCCTGCCAGGCGATCAGGCAGTCGCGTTCTTCAACGACCTGGTTGGCGCCGGCATCGCGCCGAGCGGCCTGGGCGCGCGCGACACGCTGCGCCTGGAAGCCGGCATGAACCTGTACGGCCAGGACATCGATGAAAGCCACACCCCGCTGACCTCCAATTTGGGTTGGTGCATCGCCTGGGAGCCAGCCGAGCGCAACTTCGTCGGCCGCACCGGCCTGTTGGCGGAAATCGAGCGCGGTGTGCAGGAAAAACTGGTTGGTCTGGTGCTGGAAGAGCGCGGCGTGCTGCGTGCCCACCAGGTGGTTCGTGTAGCCGGGATTGGCGAAGGGGAGATCACCAGTGGTAGTTTCTCGCCTACGCTGAGCAAATCCATCGCCCTGGCGCGCGTGCCCATGGCAACCGGTGACCGTGCCGAAGTCGAAATCCGCGGCAAATGGTACCCGGTGCGGGTGGTCAAACCGACCTTCGTGCGCCACGGAAAGATTCTGATCTGAACATTCAACGGCGGGCCGAACCGCTGACCCAAACGAGGAATTCAAGACATGAGCAATATCCCCGCCGATCTGCGTTTCGCCGAAAGCCACGAGTGGGCGCGCCTGGAAGCTGATGGCACCGTAACCGTCGGCATCAGCGACCACGCCCAGCAGGCGCTGGGTGACGTGGTGTTCGTCGAGCTGGCCGAAGTCGGCAAGGTGTTCGCTGCTGGCGACGCTGCTGGCGTGGTCGAGTCGGTCAAGGCCGCTTCCGACATCTACGCCCCGGTTGCCGGTGAAGTGATCGCGGTCAACGAAGAGCTGGCCGACAGCCCGGAACTGCTCAACGATAAACCTTATGATTCGTGGATCTTCAAGCTCAAGCCAAGCAACTCGGCTGATCTGGACAAGCTGCTGGATGCCGCCGGCTACAAAGCCACTATCGGCGAGTAAGACCGCGTCGCCTGGTTCGCGGGGCAAGCCCGCTCCTACAGGGATAGCGCTCGCGGGGCTGTCTCTGACGTGTAGGAGCGGGCTTGCCCCGCGAAAGGGCCGGGCCTGCAAACGCAAGATTCCCCGCAGAATCGGCAATCCTTCCTAGACTTATAAGTCTCCATGAGACCTGGTCTAGGAAGAGAGCGTCGACATGTCCCAGTCGCCATCCCTGCATCAACTGCAAGAGCTCAACCCTTTCCTGCGCCGCCACCTGGGGCCCGATGCCTCGGAGCAGCAGGCAATGCTCAGCACCCTCGGCCTCAGCAGCCGTCGCGAGCTGATCGAGCAGACCGTGCCGCCAGGCATCCGTTTCAACCGTGCTCTCGACCTGCCGCCAGCCCTGGATGAACAGGCTGCGTTGGCCAAGCTCGCCGGGTATGCAGAGCAGAATCAGGTGTGGACCAGCCTTATTGGCATGGGCTACCACGGCACCATCACGCCCACCGTCATCCTGCGCAACGTGCTGGAAAACCCCGGCTGGTACACCGCCTACACGCCCTATCAGCCCGAAATCGCCCAAGGGCGGCTGGAGGCACTGCTGAATTTCCAGCAGATGGTCATCGACCTCACCGGGCTGGCGCTGGCCAACGCGTCCTTGCTCGACGAAGCCACGGCGGCTGCCGAAGCCATGGCCCTGGCCAAGCGGGTGGCACGCAACAAGAGCAATGCATTCTTTGCCGATGAGCACTGTCATCCACAGACCTTGTCGGTGCTTAAAACCCGCGCCGAAGGGTTCGGTTTCCAGCTGATCGTCGACTCTGTGGATAACCTTGCCCGGCACCAGGTCTTCGGCGCCTTGCTGCAATACCCCGACACTCATGGCGAGGTGCGCGACCTGCGCCCGCTGATCGACCAGTTGCACAGCCAGCAGGCCCTGGCCTGCGTCGCCGCCGACCTGCTCAGCCTGGTAGTGTTGACACCGCCTGGCGAGCTGGGTGCGGATGTGGTGTTGGGGTCGACCCAGCGCTTTGGCGTACCGATGGGCTATGGCGGCCCACACGCGGCCTATTTTGCCTGCCGTGACGATTACAAGCGGGCGATGCCCGGGCGCATCATTGGCGTGTCCCGCGATGCCCGCGGCAATACTGCACTGCGCATGGCCCTGCAGACCCGCGAGCAGCATATCCGCCGCGAAAAGGCCAACTCCAACATCTGCACTGCCCAGGTGCTGTTGGCCAACATCGCTGGTTTCTATGCGGTGTATCACGGCCCCGAAGGCCTGCAACGCATCGCCCAGCGTGTGCACCGGCTGACCTTCGTACTGGCCGCAGGCCTTGAGGCCAAAGGCATCAAACGCCTCAACCAGCACTTTTTCGACACGTTGACCCTGGACGTCGGCGGCGCCCAGGCAGCGATCATCGAAAGCGCCGAAGCCGCCCGCATCAACCTGCGCATTCTGGGGCGTGGCCATCTCGGCGTGAGCCTGGACGAGACCTGTAACGAAGCCACGGTGCTGCGGCTGCTGGATATCTTTCTCGGCGTCGATCATGGCCTGGACATCGCCACGCTCGACCAGCACGCGCTGCCCGAAGGCATCCCCGCTGCGCTGGTGCGACGCACACCGTTCCTCAGCCACCCGGTGTTCAACCTGCACCATAGCGAAACCGAGATGCTGCGCTATCTCAAGCAGCTGGAGAACAAGGACCTGGCCCTGAACCAATCGATGATCCCGCTCGGCTCTTGCACCATGAAGCTCAATGCCACCAGCGAGATGATCCCCATCACCTGGCCCGCGTTTGCCCAGTTGCACCCGTTTGCCCCCGCCGCACAGGCCACAGGCTACAAGGCGATGATCGACGAGCTGGAGAGCTGGTTGTGCGCCATTACCGGCTTCGACGCCATCTGCATGCAGCCCAACTCCGGCGCCCAGGGTGAATACGCCGGGCTCATGGCCATCACCCGCTATCACCGCAGCCGTCACCAGCCCCAGCGCACGCTGTGCCTGATCCCTTCGTCGGCCCACGGCACCAACCCGGCTTCGGCGCAGATGGCTGGCATGGAGGTAGTGATCGTCGACTGCGACGAGGCGGGCAACGTCGATCTCGAGGACCTCAAGGTCAAGGCCCAAGCTGCCGGCGACAAGCTTTCATGCCTCATGGTCACCTATCCCTCGACTCATGGCGTGTACGAAGAGGGCATTCGCGAGATCTGTGAGGTGGTCCACCAGCACGGCGGCCAGGTGTATATGGACGGCGCCAACCTCAACGCCCAGGTTGGCCTGGCACGGCCAGCGGATATCGGCGCCGATGTTTCGCACATGAACCTGCACAAGACCTTCTGTATCCCCCATGGCGGCGGTGGCCCGGGCATGGGGCCAATCGGTATCCGTGCGCATCTGAAACCGTTCGTCGCCAGCCACCCGGTAGTGCCCGTGCCGGGACTGGACCCGAACAACAGTGCCATCAGTGCCGCGCCCTGGGGCAGCGCGAGCATCCTGCCGATCAGCTGGATGTACATCGCCATGATGGGCCCGCAGCTTGCCGACGCCAGCGAAGTGGCGATCCTTTCGGCCAACTACCTGGTCAGCCAGCTCGGCGGTGCGTTCCCGGTGCTGTACCGCGGGCGCAACCAGCGCGTGGCGCATGAATGCATCCTCGACCTGCGGCCGCTCAAGGCGCAGACCGGCATCACCGAGGAAGACGTTGCCAAGCGCCTGATGGACTATGGCTTCCACGCCCCGACCATGTCGTTTCCTGTACCGGGGACCTTGATGGTGGAGCCTACTGAGAGCGAGTCGAAGGCCGAGTTGGACCGTTTCGTCGAAGCGATGCTGGCGATTCGGGCAGAGATTGCCGAGGTGCAGGAGGGTAACTGGCCGGCGGAGGACAACCCGCTCAAGCATGCGCCGCATACCTTGGCCGATGTGTTGGCGCTCTGGACCCGGCCTTACAGCCTGGAGCAGGCGGTAGCGCCCAGTGCCCACGTGCGCCTGCACAAATACTGGCCAGCGGTGAACCGGGTCGACAACGTGTATGGGGACAGGAATCTGTTCTGTGCTTGCGTGCCGGTGGAGGCTTATCGCTGAAATCGGGGGGCGCAGAGAGCCCCCCATGCCTTACTCGGCGACCGCGTTCTTGGCCAGGATGGCGTTGGCCAAATCCATGTCCGAGGCTTCGAGCCCTGGGTTTTCAGCGCGCACCTGCTGCAGCGCCTGCTCCAGGAACGGCCCGCGAATCGCGCCTTCACTGGCGACGAAGCTGCCGGCGTCATCCTGCGCGGCGAGTACCAGCTTGTGGTCGTGCGAAGTGATGTAGCTCGACGCGGTGGTCGCGCCGGAAGTCATTACATTACGCCAGAATGTATCGGCCATGGCGGAGCCAACAGGCAGCGAAAGCAGGGCAGCAGCTGCGATGGCGGTTTTGAGACGCATGATGAAACACCTCGAAGGGTGAGGGCTGGGGAATGGCCGCTTTGATCTCGAAAAATGGGCGCAAGTTCCTTGAATACAAGGGTTTTTTGCTCAGGAGCAGACCCTCAGAACCTCCTCGGAACGGGTCAGCCCACGGGCCACTTTCACCTCCCCGCAGCTGCGCAAATCCTGTAACCCTTCAGTTAGAGCCTGCCGTTGCAGTTCGGCCAAGTCGGTGCTGGAGCCAATCCGCGCCCGCAGGCTTTCGCTTGGGATCAGCAACTCGAACAACCCCGTGCGGCCGCGGTAGCCGGTGCCTCGACAGACCTGGCAAGGATCGCTCAATGGCCGGCCCTGGCATGCGTGGCAAAGCAAGCGCACCAGGCGCTGGGCCATGACCCCGGCCAGGGTCGCGCGGATCAGGTAGTCGGCCACGCCCAGCTCCAGCAGGCGGGTAATGGCGCTGCAGGTGTCATTGGTGTGCAGGGTGGAAAGCACCAGGTGGCCGGTGAGTGCCGCTTGAACCGCCACCAGCGCGGTCTCGCGGTCGCGGATCTCGCCGATCATGATGATGTCTGGGTCTTGGCGCAGCAGGGCGCGCACACCATCGGCAAAGCCCAGGCCCAGGGCCGGTTGCACCTGCAACTGGTTGAACGCTGGCTCCAGGCGCTCGATCGGGTCTTCGATGGTGCACAGGTTGACTTCTGGTGTGGCCAACAGCTTGAGGCTGGCGTAGAGCGTGCTGGTCTTGCCGGAGCCGGTAGGCCCGGTGACCAGCAGGATGCCCTGGCGGCGCTGCAACAGCGTCTGCCACTGCAGCAACTGCTCGCCCTCCAGGCCCAGCTGGTCGAAGTCTTCTTGCAACTGGCGCGGGTCGAACAAGCGCAGCACCAGTTTTTCACCAAAGGGCGTCGGTAGCGTCGAGAGGCGCAGCTCCACTTCGTTGCCCCCTGGCAGGCTGCTCTTCACCCGGCCGTCCTGCGGGCGGCGCTTTTCCGCTACATCCATGCGACCCAGGTGCTTCAGGCGGCTGACCACGGCCAGGGTAACGCTGGCCGGGAAGGCGTAGACCGTGTGAAGCAGCCCGTCGATGCGGTAGCGCAGGTGGCCTTGTTCGCGGCGTGGCTCCAGATGGATATCGCTGGCGCGCTGCTCGATGGCGTACTGCAACAGCCAGTCGACGATATGCACGATGTGCGCATCGTCGGCCGTGGCCTCCGCCTGGCGCTTGCCCAGCTCAAGCAAGTGTTCAAGCTCGCCCAGACTGGTCGCTTGCTGGTGCTGCGCACCTTGTACCGAGTGGGCCAGGCGGAACAGCGACTGCCCTAGTTGGCGAATCTGCAGCGGGCTGGCCAGCACCCGGCGGATCGGTTTGCCCAGGCTACGCGCAAGGTCGGCTTGCCACAGCTGTTGATAAGGCTCGGCACTGGCCACGGTGATGGCGTTGGCGTCGTTGGCCACGATCAGAATGCCGTGGCGTTGCGCGAAGGCAGGGGAAATCAGGCCATTGACCTGGGCCAGGTCGAGTTGCATGGGGTCGATGCGCAGATAAGGTTGGCCGACTCTTTGCGCCAGCCATTGGCATAGGGTGTCCAGGTTCAGCCGCTTGCCGGGCTGGCTGCGATCTTCCAGCCCCAGCGCCGCGATGGTTTCAAGCGGGTGCTGGGCACTATAACGGGGCGCTTGTTCGCGAACCTGGCATGAGTCGTTGGCGGTCAGGTGCTGGTCGGCTTGCAAGGCGTCCAGCAGGCTTTTCAGGTCGAGGGCTTGCTCGTTGGAAGTGAACATCGGTGGCGTCCGTGCCTTGGGGGAGTCCTTACTCAAGGCTAGCCGTGCCTGGCGCAGCCAGGCTCAGGAAAGGATTTCGGAATTTTGCGCCGCCGGGCTTCAGACCACCGCCAGCTCCAGGCGCGCCAGGTTTTCCAGGCTCACCTCCCCGACACACACCAGGTTGCGCAGTTTTTGCGCAATCACTTCTGCCCGATGCCAGCTCAAGCCGCCGATACCGACCTCGATGTCGAACCAGTCTTCCTGCTGGCTAACCTGCACGCTGTGAGGCGTGAGGAACTGTAAGGCAAACAGGTTGAGCACCCGGCACAGGGTATCCGGCTCGGCTTCGGCCTGCAGGCGATAGCGCACTGTGTTGTGGCTGGCGTTGGCGGCCCAGGCATCACTGCGGGTCACGGGGCGTTCGAGTGCGTTCATGCTGGGTCTCCACGAATGTAGGAGAAATTCTTGCACGTCGAAGCCGGTATTTTTTCGCTATGATTCCGTCGAATTGCAGGTGATTCAGATTGGTCTATTCGAATAAGTTTATTTTGGAGAATTATTCATGCAAGGCGAACTGGATGCCTACGATCGGCGCATTCTCGAACTTCTGCAAGAGGACGCGTCGCTGTCCAGTGCGCAGATCGCCGAGCGTGTGGGGCTGTCGCAATCGCCCTGCTGGCGCAGGATTCAGCGGCTGAAAGAGGAGGGGGTGATCCGTGGGCAAGTGACCCTACTGGACCGCAAGAAGATCGGCTTGAACACGCAGATCTTCGCCGAGGTGAAACTCAACGCCCACGGCCGCTCCAACTTCACCGAGTTCACCGAGGCGATCCGCGGCTTTCCGGAAGTGTTGGAGTGCTATGTGTTGATGGGGGCGGTGGACTTCCTGCTACGTATCGTTACCTCGGACATCGAGGCTTATGAGCGCTTTTTCTTTGAAAAGCTGTCAAACGTGCCGGGGATTCAGGAAGTGAATTCAATTGTGGCGCTTTCGGAGATCAAGTCCACCACCAGCCTGCCGCTGGCCAGGTGAGGCCTTCGCGGGCTTGCCCGCTCCCACAGGAGACTTGCAGCCCCTGATAGCGGCGCAGTACCTGTGGGAGCGGGCAAGCCCGCGAAGAAACAGACGCGGTATCAAGCCTTGAGCAGGTGCTTCCAGCCCCGGCTCTGATCAACCACCCGAGCCTGCTCGATCCGCGCTTCCAGCACTTCATCGCTGATCGGCAGTTCCGCCAGCTCATGCAGCTTCTTCAGGTCGCCGTACAGGCGGTCCATCTGTGGCGCTTCGAGCACCTGGCGGGCATGGTGCAGCCACGCCAGCAGCTGTTCGATGCGCGGCAGTTGCTCGGCCAGGTCTTCCGGGCGCTGGGTGTACAGCGGCAGCTTCAGCGAGCGGCCCTCTTCGCCCAGCAAGTGCGCCAGCCAGCTGGCCAACTGCGCTTTGCCCTGGCGCTCGCCACGGCCCTTGCGCTCCACGGTCCACGCACGGGCCAGCAGCCAGCGCGAGGTTTCCAGGGAGAACTGGCCCCAGCGTACGTCTTCGAGTTCTTCGATGAACTGCTCGGGCGCGGCACGGCGAATGTCTTCATCGTCATTGCCGGCCTGCACCAGCGGGCGCCAGTCTTCCAGCAGCGCATCGAGGCTGGCGCGCAGCTCGCGGGTGGTGGCGCGTGGCGCGGCTTGGCCCAGGCTGGCAACCAGTGCGCGCAGTTCGGCCAGGCACTGCACCCAATCCTGCAGCAGGCGCCAGTGGCCATTGTGGCGGTACTGTTCGGCCAGGCGCTGACTGCTGCCCAGCAGCTGCCAGGCGAGCGCGGTGAAGGCGTCGTCCAAGGCCATTTCGGCGTCCAGCTCGGTGGAAGGCAGGCCCAGCTCGTAGCTGTCCGGCTCCAGCAGGCGGTAGCCACGCTCGGCCTTGCTGATGTCGCACGGCATCAGCGGCAGGCTGGCGGCCAGCTCGGCGGCCAGCTCCAGCAGCGCTTCAGGGGCGCCTTCGCGCAGCTCCAGCTCCAGTTCGCTGATCGCTTCCTTGCGCTTGCCGGCGATCACGAAGCCCTGGTCCAGCGCGGCCTCGATCACCACCTTGCTCTTGCCGCGGCCCCAGCTGATCTCAGCGTACTCGCGGGTGAAGTCGGTGGTGAACAGCGGCTTGATGGTTTTCTTGTCCAGCTCGGCCAGTTGCTCTGGCCAGCAGGTGGCGTCGAGCTTTTTCAGGTCGAGCTTGACCTTGTCCAGGTTCCATTCGTATTCATTGCGCTCGGACAGCCCGGCGACGCTCTGGCCACGGCACTTCAGGGTCTGGATGATCGCCTCGCCGTCGCGGCGCAGGCGCAGGGCGACACGGGCGGCGGCGAGGTCGCGCTCGGGGGTGTCGAAGTACTGGTTCAGCAGCTCGCGCGTCTGCCAGCCGGACTTGTTGCGCTTTTTCAGCAGGGGGTGCTCGCGCAGGGCGGCGAGGGTCTCGCGGCTGGCGCGGAGCTTGAGTTCGGTTTCTTTGTGCATCACAGGCTCGAAGGAGGGGCGTCGTTGCAGGGCAGTCTACAGGAGTCGGCCGGCAACGGTTTATTCCGGACGGCGGATAGTCCTATGATGGGCAACGCTTCCGAGGAGTATGCGCATGCCGTTGCCGACGCTGAAAGACCAGTTTGCCGCCTTGATCGCCGCGCCCTCGGTCAGTTGTACCCAACCAGCACTGGACCAGTCCAACCGCCAGGTCATCGACCTGCTGGCCGGCTGGCTGGGCGACCTCGGCTTCCATTGCGACATCCAGCAGGTCAGCCCCGGCAAATTCAACCTGCTGGCGAGCCGCGGTAGCGGCCCCGGCGGCCTGGTGCTGGCTGGCCACAGCGACACGGTGCCCTACGACGAACAGCTGTGGTCCAGCGACCCGCTCAAGCTCACCGAGGCCGATGGCCGCTGGGTCGGCTTGGGCAGCTGCGACATGAAAGGCTTTTTCGCCTTGATCATCGAAGCGGTGATTCCGCTGCTCGAGCATGACTTCAAGCAGCCGCTGCTCATCCTCGCTACATGCGATGAAGAAAGCTCCATGTCCGGCGCTCGCGCCCTGGCCGCTGCCGGCCAGCCACTCGGCCGCGCGGCGGTGATCGGCGAGCCCACGGGCCTGCGGCCGATACGCATGCACAAGGGCATCCTCATGGACCGCATCGACATTCTCGGGCGCAGCGGCCATTCGTCCGACCCGAGCCTGGGCCGCAGCGCGATGGAGGCCATGCACGAGGTGATGGGTGAGCTGATGGGCCTGCGCCGGCAGTGGCAGGCAACCTTCAGCAACCCGCAGTTCACCGTACCCACGCCCACCATGAACTTCGGCTGCATCCATGGTGGTGACAACCCCAACCGCATTTGCGGCCAGTGCGCCCTGGAGTTCGACCTGCGCCCGCTGCCGGGCATGGATGTCGAGCAACTGCGCGCCGCCATTCGCGGCAAGTTGAAGCCGGTGGCCGAACGCCATGAGGTGCGCATCGACTATGCACCGCTGTTCCCCGAGGTGCCGCCCTTCGAGCAGGCCGCCGATGCCGAGCTGGTGCAAGTGGCCGAGCGCCTCACCGGCCATCGCGCCGAAGCGGTGGCGTTCGGCACCGAAGCGCCTTATCTTCAGCAGCTGGGTTGCCAGACCATCGTGCTGGGCCCCGGCGACATCGCCTGTGCCCACCAGCCTGGCGAATACCTTGAAATGTCACGAATCGAGCCTACCGTGCGTCTATTGCGTGACCTGATCCGGCACTATTGCCTGAGCTAAACGTCCACCCTGTTGATTCGTTCTTGCTTAGAGGAGACCGCGCGTGACCGCAAGCCTGTTCCGACGATGATCCTGAACGCCGTGTGATTCACCGTTCTCCGTCCACTTTATCCACAGGCCCTGTCATGCCCGAATACGTCAACTGGCTACGTCATGCCTCCCCGTACATCAATGCCCACCGCGACTGCACCTTCGTAGTCATGCTCCCCGGCGATGGGGTTGAACACCCGAATTTCGGCAATATCGTCCACGACCTGGTGCTGCTGCACAGCCTGGGTGTGCGCCTGGTGCTGGTGCATGGGTCACGCCCGCAGATCGAAAGCCGCCTGGCTGATCGTGGCCTGACCCCGCACTACCACCGCGGCATGCGCATTACCGACGCCGCCACCCTGGACTGCGTGATCGATGCTGTCGGCGCCCTGCGCCTGGCCATCGAGGCGCGCCTGTCGATGGACATCGCCGCCTCGCCGATGCAGGGCTCGCGCTTGCGCGTGGCCTCCGGCAACCTGGTCACGGCACGGCCGATCGGCGTGCTCGAAGGCGTGGATTACCACCACACCGGCGAAGTGCGCCGGGTCGACCGCAAGGGCATCAGCCGCCTGCTCGACGAGCGCTCCATCGTGCTGCTGTCACCGCTGGGCTACTCGCCGACGGGTGAAATTTTCAATCTGGCCTGCGAAGACGTCGCCACCCGCGCGGCCATTGAGCTGGGTGCCGACAAGCTGTTGCTGTTCGGTGCCGAGCCTGGCCTGCTGGACGAAAACGGCAAGCTGGTGCGAGAACTGCGCCCGCAGCAGATCGCCCCGCATCTAGCGCGTCTGGGCAGCGATTACCAGGGCGAGCTGCTGGATGCCGCTGCCGAGGCTTGCAAAGGCGGTGTGGCGCGTAGCCATATCGTCAGTTATGCCGAGGACGGTGCGCTGCTGACCGAGCTGTTCACCCGCGAAGGTGGCGGCACGCTGGTGTCGCAGGAGCAGTTCGAAGTGGTGCGCGAGGCGACCATCGATGATGTGGGTGGCTTGCTGGAGTTGATCAGCCCGCTGGAAGAACAGGGCATCCTGGTACGTCGTTCGCGCGAGGTGCTGGAGCGGGAGATCGAACAGTTCAGCGTGGTCGAGCGTGAAGGGATGATCATTGCCTGCGCGGCGCTGTACCCGATTGCTGATTCGCAGGCGGGTGAACTGGCGTGCCTGGCGGTGAACCCGGAATACCGCCATGGCGGGCGCGGGGACGAGCTGCTCGAACGCATCGAGGGGCGGGCGAAGCAGATGGGGTTGAATACCTTGTTCGTGCTTACCACGCGCACGGCGCACTGGTTCCGTGAACGCGGGTTTGCGCCTAGCGGGGTAGAGCGCCTGCCGGCGGCAAGGGCTTCGCTGTACAACTATCAGCGCAACTCGAAGATTTTCGAGAAGTCCCTGTAAGCCTGCACTGGCCTCTTCGCGGGCGCGCCCGCTCCCACAGGAACTCACAATGCTTGGGCCTGTGATTTA
>NZ_BCBA01000081.1 GCF_001320245.1 Pseudomonas sp. NBRC 111124 | reverse complement strand
ACAGCTGGACATCGTTACGACCCCGGCTGAAACCGTGGTCAGCGATTCGATCGATACCTCGACCGTAACCCTGACCGCCACCCCAAGCGTGACCGAAGGCGGCACCGTGGTGTACACCGCCACCGTCACCGCGCCGGTGACCGGTGCGCCCCTGGTGATCTCGCTGGCCAACGGCCAGACCATCACTATCGGCCTCAACGAGACCAGCGGCTCGGTCAACTTCACCGCGCCGAACAACGTCTACACCAGCAACACCCCGCTGACCAACAGCATCACCGGTGTAACGGGCGGCAACTACGAGAAACTGGACATTGCTGGCACGCCGACCACCGTGGTCAACGATGACCCGGCAAACCTGGACAGCACAGGCCTGAGCCTGAGCGCCACTGGCAGCGTCCAGGAAGGCGGCAGCATCGTCTACACCGCCAAACTGACCAACCCGGCCGGCAGCGAAATGACGGTCACCCTGAGCAACGGCGCTGTGATTACCATCGCCAAGGGCCAGACCGAAGGCAGCGTGTCGTTCGACGCACCGGCCGACACCGTTTACGTGGATGCCGGCAACGTCAGCGTCACCGTCACCGGCACCACCGGCGGTGATTTTGAAAAGCTCGACGTCAGCGCGACCCCGGCCGTGACCGCAGTCACCGACTCGATCGATACTTCGACCGTAACCCTGACCGCGAATGCCTCGGCTGTCGAAGGCGGCGTGATCACCTACACCGCCTCGGTTACTGCACCGGTCACCGGTGCGCCGCTGGTGATCACTCTGGCCAACGGCCAGACCATAACCATCCCGGTCAACGCCAGCTCCGGCTCGGTCGACTTCGTTGCGCCGAACAACGTCTACAACACCAATACCCCGGTGACCAACAGCATCACCGGCGTCACTGGTGGCAACTACGAGAAGCTGGAAACCGCAGGTACGCCAAGCACCGTAGTGACCGATGACCCAGCGAAACTGGACAACACCGGCCTGACCCTGACGGCCACTGGCACCGTCCAGGAAGGCGGCGAGATCGTCTATACCGCCAAGCTGACCAACCCGGCTGGCTCCGAAATGAAGGTGA
>NZ_BCBA01000080.1 GCF_001320245.1 Pseudomonas sp. NBRC 111124 | reverse complement strand
TCATCCCGGTCAACGCCAGCTCCGGCTCGGTCGACTTCGTTGCACCGAACAACGTGTACAACACCAACACCCCAGTGACCAACAGCATCACCGGTGTGACCGGTGGCAACTACGAGAAGCTGGAAACCGCTGGCGAGCCAAGCACCGTGGTCACCGATGATCCAGCCAAGCTGGACAACACCGGTCTGACCCTGACCGCCACTGGCTCTGTCCAGGAAGGCGGCGAGATCGTTTACACCGCCAAGCTGACCAACCCGGCTGGCTCCGAAATGAAGGTGACCCTGAGCAATGGTGAAACCATCACCATCGCCAAGGGCCAGACCGAAGGCAGCGTCACTGTTCCTGCACCGGCCAACACCGTGTACGTCGATGCCGGTGAAGTCAAAGTAAGTGTCACCGGCACTACCGGTGGCGACTTTGAACACCTGGAAGTCAGCCCGAATGCTGCCGTCACCTCGGTGACCGACAGCATCGACACCAGCACCGTAACCCTGACTGCCACGCCGAGCGTGACCGAGGGCGGCGTGGTTACCTATACCGCGAGCGTGACTGCTCCGGTTACTGGCGCCCCGCTGGTGATCACTCTGGCCAACGGCCAGACCATCACCATCCCGGTCAATTCCAGCTCCGGTTCGGTCGACTTCGTTGCACCGAACAACGTGTACAACACCAACACCCCGGTGACCAACAGCATCACCGGTGTGACCGGCGGCAACTACGAGAAGCTGGAAACCGCTGGCGAGCCAAGCACCGTGGTCACCGATGATCCAGCCAAGCTGGACAACACCGGTCTGACCCTGACCGCCACTGGCTCTGTCCAGGAAGGCGGCGAGATCGTTTACACCGCCAAGCTGACCAACCCGGCTGGCTCCGAAATGAAGGTGG
>NZ_BCBA01000079.1 GCF_001320245.1 Pseudomonas sp. NBRC 111124 | reverse complement strand
CCATCCCGGTCAACGCCAGCTCCGGCTCGGTCGACTTCGTTGCACCGAACAACGTGTACAACACCAACACCCCAGTGACCAACAGCATCACCGGTGTGACCGGTGGCAACTACGAGAAGCTGGAAACCGCAGGTACGCCAAGCACCGTAGTGACCGATGACCCAGCGAAACTGGACAACACCGGCCTGACCCTGACCGCCACTGGCACCGTCCAGGAAGGCGGCGAGATCGTTTACACCGCCAAGCTGACTAACCCGGCTGGCACCGAAATGAAGGTCACCCTGAGCAATGGTGAAACCATCACCATCGCTAAGGGCCTCAGCGAAGGCAGCGTCACCGTCCCTGCACCGGCCAACACCGTGTACGTCGATGCCGGTGAAGTCAAAGTCACCGTCACCGGCACCACCGGCGGCGACTTCGAGAATCTGGAAGTCAACCCTGCCCCAGCCGTGACTGGCGTGACCGACTCGATCGACACCTCGACCGTGACGCTGACCGCAACTGCCTCGGCTGTCGAAGGCGGCGTGATCACCTACACCGCCTCGGTTACTGCGCCGGTAACCGGTGCTCCGCTGGTGATTACTCTGGCCAACGGCCAGACCATCACCATCCCGGTCAATTCCAGCTCCGGTTCGGTCGACTTCGTAGCACCGAACAACGTCTATAACACCAACACCCCGGTGACCAACAGCATCACCGGCGTCACTGGTGGCAACTACGAGAAGCTGGAAACCGCAGGTACGCCAAGCACCGTGGTCACCGATGATCCAGCGAAACTGGACAACACCGGTTTGAGCCTGACCGCCACTGGCACCGTCCAGGAAGGCGGCGAGATCGTTTACACCGCCAAGCTGACCAATCCTGCTGGCAGCGAGATGAAGGTCACCCTGAGCAATGGTGAAACCATCACCATCGCTAAGGGCCTCAGCGAAGGCAGCGTCACCGTCCCTGCACCGGCCAACACCGTGTACGTCGATGCCGGTGAAGTCAAAGTAAGTGTCACCGGCACTACCGGTGGCGACTTCGAACACCTGGAAGTCAGCCCAAATGCTGCCGTCACCTCGGTGACCGACAGCATCGACACCAGCACCGTGACCCTGACTGCCACGCCGAGCGTGACCGAGGGCGGCGTAATCACTTACACCGCTTCTGTCACTGCGCCGGTCACCGGTGCTCCGCTGGTGATCACTCTGACTAACGGCCAGACCATCACCATCCCGGTCAATTCCAGCTCCGGTTCGGTCGACTTCGTTGCACCGAACAACGTCTATAACACCAACACCCCGGTGACCAATAGCATCACCGGCGTCACTGGTGGCAACTACGAGAAGCTGGAAACCGCAGGTACGCCAAGCACCGTAGTGACCGATGACCCAGCGAAACTGGACAACACCGGCCTGACCTTGTCTGCCACCGGCTCTGTCCAGGAAGGCGGCGAAATCGTTTACACCGCCAAGCTGACGAATCCGGCTGGCACCGAGATGAAAGTCACCCTCAGCAATGGTGAAACCATCACCATCGCCAAGGGCCAGACCGAAGGCAGCGTTACTGTTCCTGCACCGGCCAACACGGTTTACGTGGATGCTGGTGAAGTCAAAGTGAGCGTCACCAGCACCACCGGTGGTGACTTCGAGCACCTGACCGTCAGCCCGAACGAAGCCGTGACATCGGTCACCGACTCGATCGATACCTCGACCGTGACCCTGACTGCCACGCCGAGCGTGACCGAGGGCGGCGTAATCACTTACACCGCTTCTGTCACTGCGCCGGTCACCGGTGCTCCTCTAGTGATCACTCTGGCGAACGGCCAGACCATCACCATCCCGGTCAATTCCAGCTCCGGCTCGGTCGACTTCGTTGCACCGAACAACGTCTACAACACCAACACCCCGGTGACCAACAGCATCACCGGTGTCACCGGTGGCAACTACGAGAAGCTGGAATCCGCAGGTACGCCAAGCACCGTGGTCACCGATGACCCGGCGAAGCTGGACAACACCGGCCTGACCCTGACCGCCACTGACACGGTCCAGGAAGGCGGCCAGATCACCTACACCGCCAAGCTGACCAACCCGGCTGGCAGCGAAATGAAGGTGACCCTGAGCAACGGCGCGGTAATCACCATCGCCAAGGGTCTGAGCGAAGGTTCGATCACGGTCGACGCGCCGAAGAACACCGTCTACGTCGATGCCGGTGAAGTCAAAGTAAGTGTCACCGGCACCACGGGCGGCGACTTCGAACACCTGACCGTCAGCCCGAACGAAGCCGTGACCTCGGTCACCGACTCGATCGACACCTCGACCGTGACCCTGACGGCGACCGCTTCGGCCGTCGAAAGCGGCGTGATCACCTACACCGCGAGCGTTACCGCTCCGGTCACGGGTGCGCCGCTGGTGATTACTCTGGCAAACGGCCAGACCATCACCATCCCGGTCAACGCCAGCTCCGGCTCGGTCGACTTCGTTGCACCGAACAACGTGTACAACACCAACACCCCGGTGACCAACAGCATCACCGGTGTCACCGGCGGTAACTACGAGAAACTGGTCTCCAGCGGCACGACCACCACCGTGGTCACCGACAACCCGAACAAACTGGATACCACCGGGCTCAGCCTGAGCGCCACCGGCACCGTCCAGGAAGGCGGCCAGATCACCTATACCGCCAAGCTGACCAACCCGGCCGGCACAGAAATGAAAGTGACTCTGAGCAACGGCGCGGTGATTACCATCGCCAAAGGCCTCAGCGAAGGCACCATCACCGTCGATGCGCCGAAGAATACCGTCTATGTGGACGCCGGCAGCGTCAGCGCGACCATCACTGGCGCCACTGGCGGTGACTTCGAGAAGCTGGCCATCAGCGCGACCCCGGCCGTGACATCGGTCACCGACACCATCGACACCAGCACCGTGACCCTCAGCGCCACGCCATCGGCTGTGGAAGGCGGCGTGATCACCTACACCGCCACGGTCACCGCGCCGGTCACCGAGAAACCGCTGGTGATTACCCTGGCCAACGGCCAAAGCATCACCATCGGCATCAACGAGACCAGCGGCTCGGTCAACTACACCGCGCCGAACAACGTCTACGCCACTAACCCGACGCTGACCAACAGCATCACCGGCGTCACCGGCGGCAACTACGAGAAGCTGGTCACTGCCGGTAACCCGAGCACCACGATCACCGACAACCCGAACAACCTGGACACCACCAACGTCAGCCTGAGCGCGACCGGTACCGTCCAGGAAGGCGGCCAGATCACCTACACCGTCAAGCTGAGCAACCCGGCCGGCAGCGCCATGACCATCAACCTGAGCAACGGCTCGGTGGTCACCATCGCCAAAGGGCTGAGCGAAGGCACCGTCACCGTCGACGCGCCAAAAAACACCGTGTACGTGGATGCCGGCAACGTAAGCGCGACCATCACCGGCACCACCGGTGGTGATTTCGAAAAACTGGCCGTCAGCCCGACACCGGCGGTCACAGCCGTGATCGACACCATCGACACCAGCACCGTGACGCTGACCGCCACCCCGAACGTGACCGAGGGCGGCGTGATTACCTACACCGCTACCGTCACTTCGCCGGTGACCGAGCACCCGCTGGTGATCAGCCTGGCCAACGGCCAGACCATCACCATCGGCATCAACGAAACCAGCGGTTCGGTCAACTACACCGCGCCGAACAACGTCTACAACACCAATGCGCCACTGACCAACAGCATCACCAACGTCAGCGGTGGCAACTACGAGAAGCTGGTCACCACCGGAACCCCGAGCACCACAGTGACCGATGGCCCGAACACCAAGGACACCACCGGCCTGAGCCTGACCGCAACGCCGACTGTCGCCGAAGGTGGCCAGATCACCTACACCGCCAAGCTGACCAATCCGGCCGGCAGCGAAATGAAGATCACCCTGAGCAACGGTGAAGTCATCACCATCGGCAAGGGCTTGAGCGAAGGCAGTGTGACCATCAACGCGCCAGCCGATGATCCGTACATCGATGCCAGCACGCTGAAGGTCAATATCACGGGCTCCACCGGTGGCGACTTCGAGCAGCTGATCACCGACGGTGCGTTCATCGAGACCAAGGTCACCGATACCATCGACAACACCGGCCTGAGCCTCAGCGCCACCCAGACCGTTGCCGAAGGTGGCCAGATCGTCTACACCGCCACCTTGACCAACAAGGCCGACACCGCGATGACGGTGACCTTGAGCAACGGTGCGGTGATCCAGATCGACGCTGGCAAGAGCTCCGGCACCGTCACTGTCGCCGCCCCGGCCAATGACGTGTACATCAGTGCGAGCAACGTCTCGGCGACCATCACCGGCACCACCGGTGGCAACTTCGAGCAGCTGACCGTCAGCGACAAGGCCGCGGTCACCGCCGTGACCGACACCATCCAGACCACTACCCTGAGCATCAACGGCACTGCCGCGGTGGCCGAGGGCGGCTTGGCCACCTACACCCTGACGCTGACCAACCCGGCGCAGACCGATGTGACCGTGAAGCTGGCCTACAGTGGCACCGCCACCAACGGTGCCGACTACACCGGCGTGGCCACCGTGGTGATCAAGGCCAACAGCTCCACGGCCACCTTCACCATCCCGACCCTCCAGGACAACGTCACCGAAGGCACCGAGCAGTTCACCGTCAAGATCGACTCGGCCACCGGCGGCAACTTCGAGAACCTGGCCATCAGCAGCACTGCCGGCAGCGCCACCACGGTAATCTACGAGCCGGCCCCGGTGCTGGACCTGGACGCCAACAACTCCAGCGGCAAGACCGGCGCCGACTACCAGACCACCTTCACCGAAGGACAGGCCGGCAGCGGCGTGTCGATCGGCGATGTCGACGTGACCATCACCGACTACGACAGCTCGATGCTGACCGGCGCCACTGTCACCCTGACCAACCGTCAGCCGGGCGATGCGCTGAACCTGGGCAACAGCGTCAACGGCATCACCATCAACGCCAACAGCACCGAAGGCAAGGTGGTACTGACCCTGAGCGGCAACGCGTCGCTGGCCGACTACATCCAGGCGATCAAGAACATCACCTTCATCAACACCAGCCATGACCCGAGCACCACGCCGCGGATCATCACGGTGACGGTGACCGATGGGGTCAACACCTCGAACACCGCGACCACCACGGTCAACGTGGTTGCCGTGAACGATGCGCCGACCACCACCGGCGGCGCGGTCACCGGCACTGAGGACACCGACCTGGTGCTGGCCTGGAGCGACTTCAACGTCAGCGACGTGGATTCCCCAGTCAGCAGCCTGGGCGTCACCATCAACAGCCTGCCGGGTGCCGGCAAACTGCAGTTGCTGGTCGGCTCGACCTGGACCGACGTCAAGGCCGGCCAGACCATCAGCCAGGCCGACATCGCCGCCGGCAAGCTCAAGTTCGTACCGGGCACCAACGAGTCGGGCATCGACGGCTACGGCGGCACCGGCGTGGGCAACAAGCAAGCCGACTACGCGCAGATCAAGTACACGCCTACCGACGGCAAGGATGCGGGCAGCCAGGCCACGCTGAAGGTCGACATCAAGCCGGTCGCCGACGCCCCGTCGCTGAGCATCGGCAACAACAGCGTCAACTCGCTGGGCCTGACCAAGGAAACCTGGGCCAGCCTCACCGGCCTGGGCACCAACGGCAACGGCATCACCGGTGACGCGCTGAAGAACGTATTCGCCAACTCGGGCAAGGCAGGCAAGACCGAAACCGTGACCACGGTCGACACCAATGCCAGCATCACCGCAGGCTCGGGCTCGAAGACTTCCGGCCTTATCTACCTGGAAGCCGGCAAAACCTACACCTTCAGCGGCACCGCCGACGACAGCCTGCAAATTGTCATCGGCGGCAAGAACGTCGCTGGCGCCATCTGGGCCAATTCCAGCGGTGCGATCTCCGGCAGCTTCACACCGACCACCAGCGGCTACTACACCCTGGAAATCTACAGCGCCAACCAGGCCGGCCCGGGCAGCCTGGACGTCAATATCCAGGTGGACAAAGGCGCGGTCACCGACCTCAACAGCGCCAACATCCCGATGTACCCGAACGTCAGCGCGCTGGCGAATGCCGGCGTCACCGTGTCCGACCTGCATGGCAGCAACGGCACCGGTTACTACGACGGTTACAAGCTCAATGAAGGCGGCGAGAACGGTGCGCCGATCAAGCTGGTCAGCATCAACACCGCGCTGACCGACACCGACGGCTCGGAATCGCTGAGCGTCAAACTCTCGGGCATTCCGGCAGGCTCGGTGCTGGCCGACAGCGCTGGCCACACCATCACCGTGGGCAGCGGCGCGGTCGACGTCACCGGCTGGAACCTGGGCAGCCTGACCATCAAGCCACCGGCCTACTATCAGGGCCAGTTCGATGTGAAGGTCAGCTCGACCTCGAGCGAAAGCTTCGGCGGCAGCACCGCCACCACCGAAGGCACCATCAAGGTCACGGTCTACCCACAGGCCTACACCACCAGCAACCTGTCGTCCGACAGCGACACCATCAGCGGTACCGATGGCAACGACATCATCGTCTCGGACGTCAACGGCCTGCACGTGGTGCCGGGGCAGAACTACAACATCGCCTTCATCGTCGATACCTCGGGCTCGATGGGCTCGTCGGGCGTGAGCGCGGCGAAGAGCTCGCTGGAATCGGTGTTCAAGACCCTGGCCGCCAGCGTCAAAGGCGCCCAGTCGGGCGTGGTCAATATCCTTCTGGTGGACTTCGCCACTCAGGTCAAGAGCACGGTCTCGGTGACCCTCAACGACGCGGGCCTGAAAACGCTGCTTGCGGCGCTCAATACCCTGTCGTCCGGCGGCGGTACCAACTACGAAGACGCCTTCAAGACCACCGCCAACTGGTTCGAGACGCTCAAGGCGGCGGGCAGCACCGGCAGCAACCAGACATTCTTCATTACCGACGGCCAGCCGACCTACTACCAGACCAACGAGAAGACCAACCCGACCCTGGGCAACTCCGGCGTCACCATGGACGACTACCTCGCCTCGATCAATTACAAGGCGGGCATGACGGTCAATGCCTACATCAACAACACCAACTACATCAGCATCGACAGCAGCGGCAACCTGCAGGTGCAGAGCTACAGCAAAGGCAGCTGGTCGTACAGCACCTCCGGCCAGTTGCATGCCGAAGGCAACGGCGGCTACGAGCTGTCGTCGCTGGCGGGTACCGGCAACTCCACCAACACCGCCACCAGTACCAACTCGGCCGACAGCTTCAAGATCCTCTCGGGCCTGTCCGACGTCGAGGCGATCGGCCTGAACAACGGGGTCAATGCCAACGATCTGAAGCCATACGACACCGACGGCAAGCCGCAGACCAACATCGACCCGAGCAAGCTCGCCGATGCCATCCTCGGCCACACCGAAGCCACCCTGCCGGGCAACGACACTGTTAACGGCGGCGACGGTAACGACATCATCTTCGGCGACCTGGTGACGTTCCCGTCCATCGCTGGCACCGGTGTCGAGGCCATCCAAGCCTATGTCGCCGGCAAGACCGGGGTCGATGTCGGTGACGTGGATGCGCGGGCGATGCACAAGTATGTCAGTGAGCACTACACCGAGTTCGACATCTCGGGGGCCAACGACGGTGCCGATACACTGCTGGGCGGCGCAGGCAATGACATCATCTTCGGCCAGGGTGGCAACGACTACCTCGATGGCGGCAAGGGCAATGACATCCTGCTCGGCGGCAGCGGCAACGACACCCTGATCGGTGGGCAGGGCGATGACATCCTGATCGGCGGTAGCGGTGCCGACCTGTTCGTGTGGAAAGCCGGTGACATCGGCAACGACGTGATCAAGGACTTCAAGGCCAGCGAGGGTGACCGCCTCGACCTGCACGACTTGCTGCAGGGCGAGACCGCCAGCACCATCGACAACTACCTGAAGATCGCCACCGCGGCAGACGGCACCTCGACCTTGCAGGTCAGCTCCGACGGCAAGTTCAACGCTGGTGGCAGCGCCGACGTGACCATCAAGCTCGAAGGCGTAAACTGGTCGAACACCACGATCAACGCGTTGATCAGCGGTGCCGACCCGACCATCAAGGTCGATCACTGATCCCCTTCCTGCGGTGGCCAGCCCTGGCCACCGCAGGGGCGGCCTTCCCTGACACCCTCACGCAGCGCATACTCACGCGCCAGGTTCACCTGCCCGGTGAACTTTGCCTATGCTGCGGATTACCAACTAAGGAACCATCGTGACGAGGGACGACGCCATGTTCTACGTGCAACGCGACGCCGACGGCCAGTTGCTGCGGGTAGAAGCTGCCCCCTATGCCGAATTCACGGAAATGCTCCCGGCCGACCATGCCGACATCCTCGAATGGTTTGCCGACGACGTGGTCGAGACGAGCCTGCGACAGCTCAAGCAGAGCGACCTGGACATGATCCGCGTGCTGGAGGACCTGATCGACGTGCTGACCACCAAGGGCGTGATCAGCATCACCGACCTGCCCGCTGGCGCCCAGGCCAAGCTGCTCAACCGCTCCACCGCGCGCAAGGCGCTGGGCAGCTTGAACAACCTGATCGAGGAAGATGAAGACACTGGGTTGATCTGAGCCGCATCCTGCCTGCACGATCCTTGTAGGAGCGGGCTTGCCCCGCGAACACCGGCGAAGCCGGTGCCCTATATTTCGCTGGATGGCACCGGCTTCGCCGGTGTTCGCGGGGCAAGCCCGCTCCTACAGGGCCCTCACCCGTCAAACCCTCAGCGCTCGCGCAGGGCCTCGGTGCGAGCCTTGATGATTGGTTTGAGCAGGTAGCTCATGATGGTCTTCTTGCCGGTCTTGATGTCCACCGTGGCAACCATCCCGGGGATGATCTGCAGCGGCTTGGCGTCGCTGCCCAGGTGGCTCTTCTCGGTGCGCAGGCGGATCGGGTAGTAGGTGGTCTTCTTGTCTTCGTCGGTGATGGTGTCAGCACCGATCTGCTCCAGCTTGGCCTCAAGGCCGCCGTAGATGGTGTAGTCGTAGGCGGTGAACTTGACCATGGCCTCTTGCCCCGGGTGCAGGAAGGCGATGTCCTTGGGCAGGATCTTCGCCTCGATCACCAAGGTATCGTCCAGCGGCACGATCTCGATGATGTCGCTGCCCGGCTGGATCACCCCGCCGATCGTGTTCACCAGCAGTTGCTTGACGATGCCGCGCACCGGTGAAGTGACCAGTGTGCGGTTGACCCGATCATCCAGCGCCTTGGTGGTAGCGGTAGCCTTGTTCAGGTCAGTGCGCGCCTCGTTAAGCTGGGTCAGGGCGTCACTGCGGAACTTGCCGCGGGTTTCCTCGATTTTGCTTTGCACTTCCTTCACCGCCGCCTCGGCGCGCGGGATAGCCAGTTCGGTGGCGCTCAGCTCGCCACGGGTTTCCACTTCAGAGCGGCGCAGGCGCAGGATCTCGACCTGGGAAACCGCCCCCCTGGCCACCAGCGGCTCGGACATGCCGATCTCCTGGTTCAGCAACTGCAGGCTGCTGGCGTACTGGGCACGCTTGGAGTTGAACTCACGCAGCTCCTGCTGCTTCTGCACCAGTTGCTGCTGGAGGCCATTGACCTCGTCAGCCAACTGCTGACGTCGGCTGGCGAACAGCGACTCTTCGCTAGACGCCTGGCTGGGCGCGGCCTCGCGCAGCTTGTCGTCAATTTTCAGCGGGGTGCCTTCGACCTCGGCGCTCAGGCGCTCGACGCGCAAGGCCATGGCCACGCGCTCGGCCTCGGTTTCGCCCTTGTTCGAGATAAAGCGGGTTTCGTCCAGGCGCAGCAGCGGCTGGCCGACCTCCACCACCTCCCCTTCCTTGGCGAAGATCTCGGCGACGATGCCGCCTTCGAGGTTCTGCACCTTCTGCACTTTGGACGAGGGAATGGCCTTGCCCTCGCCACGGGTGACTTCGTCGATGGGCGCGAAACAGGCCCAGACGATGAGGAACAGGAAGAACGCGATCACACCCCAGATGGTCAGGCGCACGACGCGCGGGGCGTCTTCGATGAGCGCTTTGTTGACCTCTGGCAGCGGCTGCCCGTGCAGCGAGTCGGAGCCCTTGAAATAGCGGCGCAGGCTGTCCTTGAACTGACCGATATCGAGCTTATGCAACACTGATCTGCCCCTTCTTCAGTGCATCCATGACGGCGGCTTTCGGGCCATCGGCAACCACTTGGCCGCGGTCGATGACGATCAACCGGTCGACCAGCGTCAGCAGCGAGGCCCGGTGGGTCACCAGCAACACGGTCTTGCTCTCGATCACCGCCTGCAGGCGCTGCTTGAGGCGCTCTTCGCCGGTATTGTCCATGGCCGCAGTGGGCTCGTCGAGCAGCAGAATCTGTGGGTTGAGCAGCAGCGCACGGGCCAGGGCAACGTTCTGCCGCTGACCGCCGGAGAGGTTCTGGCCACGCTCGCCCACCTGCAGCTCGTAGCCATCGGGGTGCAGGCGGGCAAACTCGTGCACGCCGGCCAATTCAGCGGCTTGCAGGATCAGCTCGTCCTCGATGTAACGGGCCCCACTGACCAGATTGTCGCGCAGGGTACCGGCCAGCAGCTGGATATCCTGCGGCACATAGCCGACGTTGTGGCGTAGCTCGCTGACGTCGATCTGGCGGATGTCCACGCCGTCCACCAACAGCGAGCCGTTGTCCGCCTCGTACAGCCCGACGATCAGCTTGGCCAGCGAACTCTTGCCCGAGCCGCTGCGGCCAATGATGCCGACTTTCTCACCCGGGCGGATGTTCAGGCTGATGTTCTTCAGGGCCATGTTCTGCTGGTTCGGGTAAGTAAAATCGACCCCGCGGAACTCGATCGCGCCCTGCAGCACCTGGCGGCTGAGCGGCCGCTCTTCGAAGTTGCGCTCCTGCGGCAGCTCCATCATCTGGTTGGTAGAAACCATGGTCACCTTGGCCTGTTGATAACGCGCCAGCAGCCCGTTCAACTGCCCGAGGGGGCCGAGGGCACGACCACTGAGCATGTAGCAGGCCACCAAGCCGCCCATGCTCAGGTTGCCGTCGATGATCTGATACACGCCGACGCAAATCATCGCCACACCGGCCATCTGCTGGATCATCAAGGTGATGTTCATGGCCAGGCCCGACAGCACCTTCACCCGCAACTCGAGGCGGCTGAGGGTGCCAAGGGTCTGCTCCCAGCGGTACTGGCGCTCGCTTTCAGCGTTGTTGACCTTGACTGCATCCAGCCCAGCGAGGGTTTCGATCAGGCTCGACTGGCGCTCGGAAGCCAGTGCCATGGTCCGCTCCATGGTCGCCATTAGGGGTTTTTGCAGGGCGTAGCCAATGCCCAGCGCCAACGGGAAGGCGAGCACCGGGATCCACACCAGGTGCCCGCCGACGATGGCGATGACCATGAGAATGATCAGGGTGAACGGCAGGTCGATCAGGCTGGTCAGGGTCAAAGAGGCGAGGAAGTCGCGCAGCCCCTGGAATTCGTGAATGTTCTGGGCAAAGCTGCCGACCCGCGCCGGGCGGTACTTCATCGACATGCCGACGATGCGCTCGAACAGCGTGGCCGAGATGATCAGGTCGGTCTTCTTGCCGGCCAGGTCCAGGCACAGGCTGCGCAGGCCCTTGAGGATCAGGTCGAACAGGTAGGCACCGGTAATGCCCACCGCCAGCACCCACAGGGTCGAGGTGGCCTGGTTGGGCACCACGCGGTCATAGACGTTCATCACGAACAGCGGCGCGGCCAGGGCAATCAGGTTGATCACCAGGCTGGCGGCGATAGCATCCATGTACAGCCACTTACTGCGCAGCAGGGTGTCTCGGAACCACGACTTCGCACGCGGAATCAGGTTGCCATGGTTGACGTCGTACTTGTGCTGCGGCTGGGCGAAGAACACCTTGCCGCTGTAGTCCTCGACCAGCGCCTCGCGGCTGACCAGCACCTCGCCGCCGTCGCTCTCGCTGAGCAGCAGACGTGCGGTGTCGGCGTTTTCCCACCCAAGCAGCACTGCGGCGCGGCCTTCCTTGAGCAGCAGCATGGCCGGCATGGCGATGCTCGGGATCTGCTCCAGCTTGCGCTGCAACAGGCGCCCCTGCAGCCCGGCGCGGGCGGCGGCGCGGGGCAGCAGCTCGGCGTTCAGGCGCTGGGCCGGCAAGGGTAAGCCGGTGGTCAGCATCACCCGACTGGCGGGTTTCTGATGCAGCACACAGAGGGTCAGCAGGCAATCCAGCAGCGGATCGTCATGCTGACTACGCGGGTCGTGACTGAGCTGGGCTCGACGGACTTCGGATTCCACGTGGCGCTCTCTTCCTTGCGGTAATTGGGACAGGCACCCATCAACAATGGCCCAGTGTTCTTTCAAGCAGACAATAGCGCTGCTGAATATTTTCAATTCGCTAAGACTTTCTGCCTATAGCCGACAAGCGAACAGCGATACTCAAAGACTAACGCGAGATGAGCTACACGCAAGCCATAAGTTCTACAACGCTTTTAGCACGCCTGCGAAACCCAGAAACGACGGGACCTACGGGTAATATCGCCGGCTCAAGACAGACAACACCTATACAACTAATACGAAAGTAAGAATTGGCAAGCGGCTATTTAACGATATGACTTTAGATTGGCCGCCGCTCGTAAATCAGCGCAGAAAGTCAATATTTCGACTGTCCTAGAACGCGCAAGCATTCCATGCGCGAAAGTTTGACGGGCCTATAAATAGAGGCACTTTCACATCATTCCACAACCCACCGGTTTCGAGCGCCGAACGGGCATGGAAGGCACTGGTCGAGTCATTTGGAGAAACCCATGAGCACCGTAGTCGCCATCGTCAAAAGCATTGTTGGCCAAGTCATCGCCGTATCGCCGGAAGGCATACGCCGCGTGCTCATCGAAGGAGACCGCCTGTTCGCAGGCGAGCAGGTACTGACCGGTGTCGGAGGTGCCGTCACGCTGCAACTGACCGACGGCCGCTATGTAGATCTGGGCCGCGACAGCCAATGGAGCGCCAGCGCGGCCGACCACAGCACCGACATGAGCATGGCCACCGCACAGACGGCACCGTCAGTAGAGCAACTGCAACAGGCGATCCAGGCGGGTGTCGACCCGACCACGGCGCTGGAAGCTACCGCCGCCGGCCCGGCCTCCTCGGGCGGCAGTGGCGGCGGTGCGCTGGGTGGTGGGCACAGTTTCGTTCTGCTTGAGGAAACAGCTGCCCGGGTCGACCCGAACATCGGCTTCCAGACCGGGCCGCTGAATTTCAGCGAAAGCCTTAACTTCGATTTCGCCGCCGGGCCGCAGAGTGCCGCCACTGCGGCGGTCGCCGACCTGGCTACGGCCGTGGCGCTTAGCGCTACGCCGTCGATCAGCGAGGCCGGTGGCAGCATCGTCTACGTCGCCACGGTCGGCCAGGCGCCGCTCAGCGCGCTGACCGTAACCTTGTCCAATGGTGCGGTGATCGTGATCGCCGCCGGGCAGACCAGTGGCTCGGTGAGCGTGCCGGTCACGCCGGGCAGCACCGTGTATGCCGATGACCGTCACATCTCGACCAGCATCACCGGCACCAGCGGCGGCGGTATCCAGGTCGCCATCGACGGGACCCCGGCCGACACCCGCGTAGTCGGTGCCGTCGATACCACCACCGCCACCCTCAGCGCCAGCCCGAGCGTGACAGAGGGCGGCGTAATCACCTACACCGTGACCCTGAGTAACCCGGCCCAGTCGCCTGTCACGGTCACCCTGTCCAACGGCCAGGTCATCAGCATCGGCGCAGGTCAGAGCAGCGCCAGCGTGGTGCTGCAGACGGCCAACGATGTGTACGAGGGCGCGACCACCCTCAGCACCCACATCCTCTCCGCCACCGGTGGCAACTTCGAACACCTGGAAGCCAACCCGGCTCCGGCTCTGACCGTGGTCAGCGATTCGGCCGATATCACCACCGTCACCCTGACTGCCACGCCCTCCGTGGCCGAAGGCGGCGTCATTGTCTACACCGCCAGCCTCTCGGCGGCGGTTACCGGTACACCGGTGGTGGTGACCCTGAGCAACGGCCAGACCATCACAGTGGCGGTCGGCCAGAGCAGCGGCACGGTTAGCGTGCCGGTCGGCAACGATGTTTATCTGAGCCAGGGACAAGGCCAGGTCAGTACGAGCATCTCCGGGGTTTCCGGGGGTAACTTCGAGAATCTGGTCGCCAACTCCCAGCCTGCCAGCACGACTATCAATGATATCCAGGACGTTACCACTGTCAGCCTTTGCGCGAGCCCGAGCGTGGCCGAGGGCGGCCAGATCGTCTACACGGCGACCCTCAGCAACCCGGGCGAGACTGCCGTCACCGTTACCCTGAGCAATGGCCAGACCATCACCATCGCGGCTAACCAGACCTCGGGCAGCGTCAGTGTGGCCGCACCTGCCGATGACCACTATGCCCAGGCCAGCCTGGTCAGCGCCCGTATTACCAATGCCACGGGTGGCAACTTCGAAAGCCTGGCGGTCAACGGCACGCCCGCGGTGACGTCGATCACCGATACTGTCGACACCACGACCGTGTCCCTGACTGCCACGCCGTCTGTGGCCGAGGGCGGAACCATCGTCTACACCGCCACTGTCAACGCGCCAGTCACAGGCTCACCCGTGGTGGTGACCTTGGCCAACGGGCAAAGCATCACCATTGCCGTCGGGCAAAGCTCAGGTACCACCACGGCGGCCGTCAGCAATGATGTCTATAAAGGCCATGCGCCAATCAGCAACAGCATCACCGGTGTCAGCGGCGGCAATTACGAGCAGCTGGTGGCCAACCCGGCGCCGGTCAGCACCACGGTGACCGATGTCCAGGACACTACTACCGTCACCTTGACCGCCACACCGTCGGTGGCCGAGGGCGGCAGCATCGTCTACACAGCCAGCGTCGCGGCGCCGGTCACCGGCAGCCCGGTCGTGGTCAACCTCGCCAACGGCCAGACCATCACCATCCCGGTCGGGCAGAGCTCGGGGACTGCCACCGGTGCCGTGAGCAACGATGTCTATCAGGGCCATGCACCGGTTACCAACAACATCACCAGCGTCAGCGGCGGCAACTACGAGAACCTGGTCGCTAGTGCCGCCACGGTCAGCACCACGGTCACGGATGTTCAGGACACCACCACCGTCACCCTGACCGCCACGCCTTCCGTGGCCGAGGGCGGGACCATCACTTACACGGCCATTGTGGGCGCGCCGGTTACTGGCAGCCCAGTCGTGGTGACCCTGGCCAACGGCCAGACCATCACTATCCCCGTTGGCCAGAGCTCCGGCACCGCCAGCGCCGCCGTCAGTAACGACGTCTACCAAGGCCATGCCGCCGTCACCAACAACATCACCAGCGTCAGCGGCGGCAATTACGAAAACCTGATGGCCAACAGCACCCCAGTCAGTACTACCGTGAGCGATGTGACGGACACCACCACGGTGTCGCTGTCGGCAACGCCGAGCGTGGCCGAGGGCGGTCAGATCGTCTACACCGCGACCCTGACCAATGCCGCACAGTCGCCAGTCACCGTGACCCTGAGCAATGGCCAGACCATCACCATCGCCGCCAACCAGACCACAGGTAGCGTCGCGGTCGCCACGCATGGTGATAACCCGTATCTCGATGCCGGCCAGGTCAGTGCGCGCATTACTGCTGCCTCGGGGGGCAACTTCGAGAATCTGGCAGTCAACAGCACGCCTGCGGTGACCAATGTCACTGATACCGTCGACACGTCGACCGTTAGCTTGACTGCCACGCCGTCGGTGGCTGAAGGCGGCACCATCGTCTACACCGCCACGGTCAACGCACCAGTTACAGGCTCAGCAGTGGTGGTGACCCTGGCCAACGGCCAGAGCATCACCATCCCGGTCGGCCAAAGCTCCGGGACCGCCACGGCGGCGGTCAGCAATGACGTTTATCAAGGCCATCCTGCCGTCAGCAATAGCATCAGCAATGTTTCGGGCGGCAATTATGAAAACCTGGTCGCGGACAATAGCCAGGTCAGCACCAGCGTCACGGATGTACAGGACATCACCACCGTCACCCTCACCGCCACACCAAGCGTGTCCGAAGCCGGCACCATCATTTACACGGCCAGCATAGGAGCGCCAGTTACCGGTAGTCCGGTCGTGGTCAGCCTGACCAATGGCCAGACCATCACCATTCCGGTCGGCCAGAGCTCCGGCACCGCCACAGCTGCCGTCAGCAACGACGTCTACCAGGGCCACGCTGCCGTCACCAACAGCATCAGCAATGTGACCGGCGGCAGCTACGAGAATCTGGTTGCCGATCAAACACCAGTCAGGACCAGCATCACCGACGTGCAGGACACCACCACGGTCTCGCTGTCGGCCACCCAGACCGTCGCCGAAGGCGGGCAGATCGTCTACACCGCGACCCTGACTAACGCCGCTCAGTCGCCGGTCACCGTGACCTTGAGCAATGGCCAGACCATCACCATCGCTGCCAACCAAACCACAGGCAGCATCGCTGTCGCCACGCAGGGTGATAACCCGTACCTCGATGCCGGCCAAGTCAGCGCGAAGATCACCAGTGCTGCGGGGGGCAACTTCGAGAATCTGGAGGTGGACAGCACACCGGCAGTGACCAACGTCACCGATACCGTCGATACTTCGACCGTTAGCCTGACGGCCACGCCATCTGTAGCCGAAGGCGGCACGATCGTTTACACCGCCACGGTCAACGCGCCCGTGACCGGCTCAGCAGTGGTGGTGACCCTGGCCAACGGCCAGAGCATTACCATCCCAGTCGGCCAAAGCTCGGGGACCGCCACGGCTGTCGTTAGCAACGACGTGTACCAGGGCCACCCTGCCGTCACCAACAGCATTCACAACGTATCCGGCGGCAACTACGAAAACCTGGTTGCCGACAAATCCCAGGTCAGCACCAGCGTCACCGATGTAACGGACACCACCACTGTCACCTTGACCGCAACGCCTTCCGTGGCCGAGGGCGGGACCATCACCTACACAGCCAGTGTGGGCGCCCCCGTCACTGGCAGCCCGGTGGTGGTGACCCTGGCCAACGGTCAGAACATCACCATCCCGGTCGGGCAAAGTTCTGGCACTGCTATCGGTGCCGTCAGTAACGACGTTTACCAAGGCCACGCACCCATTACCAACAACATCACCGCTATCAGCGGTGGTAACTACGAAAACTTGGTCGCCGATCAGACACCAGTCAGCACCAGCGTCACCGACGTGCAAGACACCACCACGGTGTCGCTGTCGGCAACGCCGAGCGTGGCCGAAGGTGGCCAGATCGTTTACACCGCGACCCTCACCAATGCCGCTCAGTCTCCGGTAACCGTGACCCTGAGCAATGGCCAGACCATCACCATCGCGGCCAACCAGACCTCCGGCAGCGTCGCGGTTGCCACGCATGGTGATAACCCGTACATCGACGCCGCCCAGGTCAGTGCGCGCATTACTGATGTAACGGGGGGCAACTTCGAGGACCTGGCAGTCAACAGTACGCCTGCGGTGACCAGTGTCACTGATACCGTCGACACGTCGACCGTCAGCTTGACCGCCACGCCGTCGGTGGCCGAAGGCGGGACGATCGTCTACACCGCCACAGTGACCGCACCGGTTACCGGCTCTGCCGTGGTCGTTACCTTGGCCAACTGGCAGACCATCACCATCCCAGTCGGGCAAAGTTCGGGGACCGCCACGGCTACGGTCAGCAACGACGTCTATCAAGGTCATCCTGCCGTCAGCAACAGCATCAGCAATGTTTCTGGCGGAAATTATGAGAACCTCGTGGCGAACAAAGCGGTGGTCAGCACCAGTGTCACCGATGTGCAAGACACCACCACGGTCACTCTGACCGCCACACCGTCCGTGGCCGAAGGCGGGACAGTCGTCTACACCGCCACGGTGACCGCACCGGTTACTGGCTCTGCCGTGGTCGTGACCCTAGCCAACGGGCAGACCATAACCATCCCAGTCGGGCAAAGTTCGGGGACCGCCACAGCTACGGTCTCAAACGACGTCTATCAAGGCCATCCGGCCGTCACCAACAGCATCTCCAACGTAAGCGGCGGTAATTACGAGAACTTGGTCGCGGACAAGTCCCAGATCAGCACCAGCGTGACCGATGTAACGGACACCACCACTGTCACTCTGACCGCAACGCCTTCCGTGGTCGAGGGCGGCACCATCACCTACACAGCGAGTGTGGGCGCCCCAGTCACTGGCAGCCCGGTAGTGGTCAGCCTGGCCAACGGCCAGACCATCACTATCGCCGTCGGGCAAAGCTCCGGCACGGCTACCGCTGCCGTGAGCAACGACGTCTACCAAGGCCACGCGGCCGTCACCAACAGCATCACCACGGTTACAGGCGGCGATTACGAAAACCTGGTTGCCAATCAGGCACCTGTCAGCACCAGTGTCACCGACGTGCAGGACACCACTACGGTCTCGCTGTCGGCCACCCCGACAGTGGCCGAGGGCGGCCAGATCGTCTACACCGCAACCCTGACCAATTCAGCGCAGTCGCCAGTCACCGTTACCCTGAGCAATGGCCAGACCATCACCATCGCCGCCAACCAGACCACAGGCAGCGTCGCAGTAGCCACCCACGGCGATAACCCGTACCTCGATGCCGACCAGGTCAGCGCAAAGATCACCAGTGCTTCGGGGGGCAACTTCGAAAATCTGGCGGTCAACAGCACACCGGCCGTGACCGCTGTCACCGATACCGTCGACACCTCGACCGTCAGCCTGACCGCTACGCCATCGGTGGCCGAAGGCGGCACGATCATCTACACCGCCACGGTCAACGCGCCAGTTACAGGCTCAGCAGTGGTGGTAACCCTGGCCAACGGCCAGAGCATCACCATACCGGTCGGCCAAAGCTCCGGCACCGCCACAGCTGTCGTTAGCAACGACGTGTACCAGAGCCACGCGGCCGTCACCAACAACATCACCAGCGTCAGTGGTGGAAACTACGAAAACCTAGTCGCCAATCAGGCGCCGGTCAGCACCAGCGTCACCGACGTGCAGGACACCACCACAGTCTCGCTGTCGGCCACCCAGACCGTCGCCGAGGGCGGGCAGATCGTCTACACCGCGACCCTGACCAATGCCGCTCAGTTTCCAGTCACTGTGACCCTGAGCAATGGGCAGACCATCACCATCGCCGCGAACCAGACCACAGGCAGCGTCGCGGTTGCCACGCATGGTGATAACCCGTACATCGATGCCGGCCAGGTCAGCGCGCGCATTACTAGCGCCTTGGGTGGGAATTTCGAGAACCTGGCGGTCAACAACGAGCCTGCGGTGACCACCGTCACCGATACCGTCGACACTTCGACCGTCAGCTTGACTGCCACGCCGTCGGTGGCCGAGGGCGGCACCATCGTCTACACCGCCACGGTGACTGCCCCGGTCACCGGCTCAGCCGTGGTCGTGACCCTGGCCAATGGACAGAGCATCACCATCCCAGTCGGTCAGAGTTCCGGCACGGCTACCACTGCAGTTTCCAACGACGTCTATCAGGGCCACCCTGCCGTCACCAACAGCATTAGCAACGTATCCGGCGGCAACTACGAAAACCTGGTCGCCGACAAAGCCCAGGTCAGCACCAGCGTGACCGATGTAACGGACACCACCATTGTCACCTTGACCGCAACGCCATCCGTGGCTGAAGGCGGCACCATCACCTACACGGCCAGTGTCGGCGCCCCCGTCACTGGCAATCCGGTGGTAATCAGCCTAGCCAACGGCCAAGCCATCACCATCCCAGTCGGACAAAGCTCTGGCACTGTCACCAGCGCCGTCAGTAACGATGTCTATCAAGGCCACGCACCGATTACTAACAACATCACCGCTGTCAGCGGTGGTAACTACGAAAACCTGGTTGCCAACAGCACCCCAGTCAGCACCACCGTGACCGATGTGACGGACACCACTACCGTCACCCTCACCGCCACACCATCCGTGGCCGAGGGAGGGACCATCATCTACACCGCCACCGTCGGCGCACCGGTTACCGGCAGCGCGGTAGTGGTGAGCCTGGCCAATGGTCAGACCATCACCATCCCGGTCGGCCAAAGCTCCGGCACCGCCACAGCTGACGTTAGCAACGACGTGTACCAGGGCCACCCTGCCGTCACCAACAGCATCAGCAACGTATCCGGCGGCAACTACGAAAACCTGGTTGCCGATCAGTCTCAGGTCAGCACCAGCGTTACCGATGTGACGGATACCTCCACCGTCACCCTGACCGCCACGCCCTCGGTGGCCGAAGGCGGCACCATCACCTATACCGCCAGCGTAGGGGCGCCAGTCACTGGCAGCCCGGTGGTAGTCAGCCTGGCTAACGGTCAGTCCATCACCATCGCGGTTGGCCAGAGCTCCGGTACCGCCACTGCTGTCGTTAGCAACGACGTCTATCAAGGCCATGCGCCGGTCACCAACAACATCACGGCGGTCAGCGGCGGCAATTACGAAAGCCTGGTGGCCAATACCGCCACCGTCAGCACCACCGTGACCGATGTGCAAGAAACCACCACCGTCACCCTGACGGCCACGCCTTCCGTGGCCGAGGGTGGCACCATCCTCTACACCGCCAGCGTGGATGCGCCGGTCACCGGCAGCCCGGTGGTGGTCAGCCTGGCCAACGGCCAGACCATCACTATCCCGGTTGGCCAAAGCTCCGGCACCGCCACTGGCGCCGCGAACAACGACGTCTATCAAGGCCACGCGGCCGTCACCAACAGCATCAGCAACGTATCCGGCGGCAACTACGAAAACCTGGTCGCCAATCAGACACCGGTCAGCACTAGCGTCAGCGACGTGCAGGACACCACCACGGTCTCGTTGTCGGCCACCCAGACCGTGGCCGAGGGCGGGCAGATCGTCTACACCGCGACCCTGACCAATGCCGCTCAGTCTCCAGTCACCGTGACCTTGAGCAATGGCCAGACCATCACCGTCGCCGCGAACCAGACCACAGGCAGCGTCGCGGTCGCCACGCATGGTGATAACCCGTACATCGATGCCGGCCAAGTCAGCGCGCGCATTACCGGCGCCTCAGGCGGTAACTTCGAGAACCTGGCGGTCAACAGCACACCTGCAGTGACTACCGTTACCGATACCGTCGACACCTCGACCGTAAGCCTGACCGCCACGCCATCGGTGGCCGAAGGCGGCACCATCGTGTATACCGCGTCGGTGACCGCACCGGTAACAGGCTCAGCCGTGGTGGTGACCCTGGCCAACGGGCAGACAATCACCATACCGGTCGGGCAAAGTTCGGGGACCGCCACGGCAGCCGTCAGCAACGACGTCTATCAAGGCCATCCGGCCGTCAGCAATAGCATCAGCAGTGTTTCTGGCGGCAATTATGAAAACCTGGTCGCGGATAAGAGCCAGGTCAGCACCAGCGTCACCGATGTAGCGGACACCACCATTGTCACCTTGACCGCGACGCCTTCCGTGGCCGAAGGCGGCACCATCATCTACACCGCAAGCGTAGGGGCTCCCGTCACCGGCAGCCCGGTCTTGGTCAGCCTGACCAATGGGCAGACCATAACGATTGCCGTCGGGCAAAGCGCCGGTACGGTCACAGGTGCCGTCAGCAACGACGTCTATCAGGGGCACGCGCCGATTACCAACGCCATCAGTAACGTGTCGGGTGGCAACTACGAGAACCTGGTCGCAGACACGTCCCAGGTTAGCACCAGCGTGACCGATGTGACGGACACCACCACCGTCACCCTCACCGCCACACCATCCGTGGCCGAAGGGGGGACCATCATCTACACCGCCACGGTGGGCGCGCCGGTCACCGATAGCCCGGTAGTGGTCAGCCTAACCAATGGGCAGACCATCACTATTCCGGTCGGCCAGAGTTCCGGGACCGCCACCGGCGCGGTGTCCAACGACGTTTATCAGGGCCACGCACCGGTTACCAACAGCATCAGCAACGTGTCTGGTGGCAACTACGAAAACCTGGTCGCCGACAAGACTCAGGTGAGTACCAACGTGACGGATGTCACCGACACCACCACGGTGACCCTGACGGCCACGCCTTCAGTGGCCGAAGTTGGCTCCATCACCTACACGGCCAGCGTCGGCGCGCCCGTCACCGGCAGCCCGGTGGTGGTGAGCCTGGCCAATGGGCAGACCATCACCATCCCGGTCGGCCAGAGCTCCGGCACCGCCACCGGTGTCGTGAGCAACGACGTCTACCAAGGCCATGCCCCGGTCACCAACAGCATCACCGCCGTCAGTGGTGGCAACTACGAAAACCTGGTGGCCAACAGCGCCACGGTCAGCACCAGCGTCACCGACGTGCAAGACACCACCACGGTCACGCTGACGGCCACGCCGAGCGTGACCGAGGGCGGTACGATCATCTACACCGCGACGGTTGGCGCGCCGGTTACCGGTAGCCCGGTCGTGGTCAGCCTGGCCAACGGCCAGACCATCACTATCCCGGTTGGCCAGAGCTCCGGCAGCGCCACCGGTGCCGCGAGCAACGATGTCTATCAGAGCCATGCACCGGTCACCAACAACATCACCAGCGTCAGCGGCGGCAACTACGAGAACCTGGTCGCCAATCAGACACCAGTCAGCACCAGCGTCACCGATGTGCAGGACACCACTACGGTCTCGCTGTCGTCCACCCAGACCGTCGCCGAGGGCGGTCAGATCGTCTACACCGCGACCCTGACCAATGCTGCTCAGTCTCCTGTCACTGTGACCTTGAGCAATGGCCAGACCATCACCATCGCCGCCAACCAGACCTCAGGCAGCGTCGCGGTCGCCACACATGGTGATAACCCGTACCTCGACGCTGGCCAAGTCAGTGCGCGCATTACCGACGCCTCGGGCGGTAATTTCGAGAATCTGGCGGTCAACAGCACACCGGCGGTGACCACCGTCACCGATACCGTCGACACCTCGACCGTAAGCCTGACCGCTACGCCGTCGATCGCTGAAGGCGGCACCATCGTGTACACCGCGTCGGTGACAGCACCGGTCACCGGTTCTGCCGTCGTGGTAACGCTCGCCAACGGCCAGAGCATCACAATCCCGGTCGGCCAAAGTTCCGGCACCGCCACAGCCGCCGTCAGCAACGACGTCTACCAGGGCCACCCTGCCGTCACCAACAGCATCAGCAACGTATCCGGCGGCAACTACGAGAACCTCGTCGCAGACAAGACCCAAGTCAGCACCAGCGTGACGGACGTGACCGACACCACCACCGTCACTCTGACCGCCACGCCATCCGTGGCCGAGGGCGGCACCATCACTTATACGGCCAGCGTAGGGGCGCCAGTCACCGGTAGCCCGGTTGTGGTCAGCCTGGCCAACGGCCAGACCATCACCATCCCGGTAGGCCAGAGCTCCGGCACCGCCACTGGTGCCGCGAGCAACGATGTCTATCAGAGCCATGCACCGGTCACCAACAACATCACCAGCGTCAGCGGCGGCAACTATGAAAACCTGGTTGCCAATCAGACACCGGTCAGCACCAGCGTCACCGATGTGCAGGACACCACTACGGTCTCGCTGTCGGCCACCCAGACCGTCGCCGAGGGCGGCCAGATCGTCTATACCGCAACCCTGACCAATGCCGCTCAATCGCCGGTCACCGTAACCTTGAGCAATGGCCAGAGCATCACCATCGCGGCCAACCAGACCTCCGGCAGCGTCGCGGTTGCCGCGCATGGTGATAACCCGTACATCGATGCCGGACAAGTCAGCGCGCGCATTACTGGTGCCTCGGGGGGCAACTTCGAGAACCTGGCAGTCAACAGTACGCCAGCGGTGACCAGTGTCACTGATACCGTCGACACCTCGACCGTCAGCCTGACCGCCACGCCATCGGTGG
>NZ_BCBA01000078.1 GCF_001320245.1 Pseudomonas sp. NBRC 111124 | reverse complement strand
TACAGCGCGGCATTCAAAACAGCGCTGTACCTGTGGGAGCGGGTTTACCCGCGAATGCGTCTAACCAGGCGCCGCTAAAGATTGATCCTTTCGCAACAGCCCGACCGCAACCTTTGCTTCAGAAGCAAAACTCATTGTCCCGCCGCTACCTTTTTCGAACCCCCGCCTGCCCCGAGAATTTACCCATCCCAACCTTCCAGGTGAATCTCAAATGCCTCTCGCCTTGTTAGCCCTGACCCTGGCCGCTTTTGCCATCGGCACCACGGAGTTCGTGATCGTCGGCCTGATCCCGACCATCGCCAACGACCTGGCGGTCACCCTGCCTTCCGCTGGCCTGCTGGTCAGCCTCTACGCCCTCAGCGTGGCCATCGGCGCGCCGCTGCTCACCGCCATGACCGGCCGGGTCCCGCGCAAGCTGTTGCTGGTCGGCCTGATGGCCCTGTTCACCGCCGGTAATCTGGTGGCCTGGCAGGCCCCCAGCTACGAATCGCTGATCATGGCCCGCATCCTCACCGGCCTGGCCCACGGCGTGTTCTTCTCGGTCGGCTCGATCATCGCCACCAGCCTGGTGCCGAAGGAAAAAGCTGCCAGCGCCATTGCCACCATGTTCAGTGGCATGACTGTGGCCTTCGTCACCGGCATCCCGCTGGGCACCTTCATCGGCCAGCACTTCGGCTGGCGCGTGACCTTCCTGGTGGTGGCCGCCTTCGGCCTGGTGGCGCTGCTTGGCGCGCTGCTGTTCGTGCCCAAGGGCATCCAGCACAGCCAGCCGGCACCGCTGCTGCGCCAGCTGCGGGTGATGCTGCAACCGCGCCTGCTGCTGGTTTATGCCATGACCGCGGTCGGTTACGGCGGTTCGCTGATTGCCTTCACCTTCCTCGCGCCGATCCTGCAGGACATCGCCGGCTTCAGCGCCAACAGCGTCGCCCTGGTACTGCTCGCCTACGGTGTGTCGGTCGCGCTGGGCAACATCTGGGGCGGCCGCCTGGCCGACCGCAAAGGCCCGGTCAAAGCGCTGTCGATCATCTTCCTGTTGCTGGCCGTGGTGCTGCTGGCATTGACCTTTACCGCGCCGCATCCGGTGCTGGTGGTGGTGACGGTGTTGGCCTGGGGCGCGGTGGCCTTCGGCAACGTGCCTGGCCTGCAGGTGTATGTGGTGCAGCAGGCGGAAAAGGTCGCCCCGGATGCGGTCGACGTGGCCGCCGGTTTCAACATCGCCGCCTTCAACCTGGGTGTGGCCGGTGGTTCCTGGGGCGGTGCCCAGGTGGTGCAGCAGCTGGGCCTGGGCCACACGCCCTGGATCGCGGCGCTGGTCACCCTGGGCGCCCTGGCCCTGACCCTGTACAGCGGCCGCCTCGACCGCCGTGTTCCTGCCCAGCCACAACCTGTCGTCAGCCGCGCCTGACCCTTGATCCGCTTACGGAGATTGCTAGCCATGACTCACGATCCGCTGTTCCAACCCCTGCAGCTGGGCGCCCTGAAACTGCCCAACCGCGTGCTGATGCCGCCAATGACCCGCTCGCGCGCCGCCCAACCCGGCGATGTACCCACCGCGCTGATGGCCGAGTACTACGCCCAGCGTGCCAGCGCCGGGCTGATCGTCAGCGAAGGCACCTGGATCGCGCCGCTGGGCAAGGGCTATGCCCGCACCCCGGGCATCCACACCCAGGCGCAAATCGACGGCTGGCGCTTGGTGACCGAGGCGGTGCACGCTGCCGGCGGGCGTATCTTCGCCCAGCTCTGGCATGTCGGCCGCCTCAGCCACAGCAGCCTGTTGGGTGGCCAGGCGCCGGTTTCGTCCTCGGCGGTGCAGGCCGAAGGGGTCAACGTGTTCATCGACAACGCCGACGGCACGCCAGGCTTTGTCCAGGCATCGAAGCCACGTGCCCTGGATGAGGCGGAAATCGCCGAGATCGTCGAGCAGTACCGCCAGGCTGCGCGCAATGCCATGGCGGCCGGTTTCGACGGTGTCGAACTGCACGCCGCTAATGGGTATCTGGTTAACCAGTTCCTGGACTCCGGCGCCAACGATCGCACTGACCGCTACGGCGGCTCGCTGGAAAATCGCCTGCGCTTCCTCGATGAAGTGACTCGCGCACTGGTCGATGGCACCGGCGACGCCCAGCGCGTCGGCGTGCGCCTGGCACCATTGACCACGCTCAATGGCTGTGTCGACGACGACCCGGTCACCACCTACACCGCAGCCGCCAAGCGCCTGGGTGAGATCGGCATCGGCTACCTGCACATCGCCGAGGCTGACTGGGACGATGCGCCGGACATGCCGCTGGACTTCAAGCAACAGCTGCGGGCGGTGTTCCCTGGGGTGATGGTGTATGCCGGCAAGTACACCGGCGAGCGTGCGCGCCGGGCGCTGGAGGAGGGCTGGGCAGACCTGATCGGCTTTGGCCGGCCGTTCGTGGCCAACCCGGACCTGCCGGCACGGCTGCGTATCGATGCGCCACTGGCCGAGCATGAACGGGCCACGCTGTTTGGGGGTGATGCCCGAGGGTTGACCGATTACCCTGCATTGGCGACTGCCTGATATCGAGCATCACACGGACCACTGTAGGAGCGGCCTTGTGTCGCGAAAGGGCTGCATAGCAGCCCCACGATTGCAGCTTCGCCAGTGACATTGCCGGGGCCGCGTTGCGGCCCTTTCGCGACACAAGGCCGCTCCTACAATGACCGCGTGGTGTTCTCAGTGGAGGCTGGTCTGCAACGCCTCGATAAACACCTCTTCAGCCCGGCTCAACCGCTGTTCCCTGTTCCACAACAGATGAATATCCACATCGGCAATCCCTTCCTCCGGCGGCAGCTTCCACAGCAGCCCCGCCGCCACGTCCGGCGCCACCACATGCTCGGGCAAGCAGCCGATGCCGAATCCGGCAATCACCAGCCGGCGTACCTCTTCCAAGCTCGGCGATGACGCCACGATCCGCCCGGAAAACCCCTGCTGGTCGCGGAAGATGGTCAGCGGGGACAGCATGCCGCCAATCTGGTCGCTGGTGAAACTGACGAAATTCTCCCGCTGCAGATCGCCCTCGGCCTGGCCGAACAGGGCATGGTGCTTGCCGCAGAAAAACGCATAGCGCTGGCGCAGGAACAGCCGTTGCTCCAGGCGTGGCTGCGGCCGGCGATTGAGGCTCAGGCCTGCCGTGGCGGTTTTTTCCTGCAAGGCGGCGACGATGTCCGAGCTGCGCATCACGTCGATTTCCAGGTCCACCCGCGGGTGCTGGCGGTGGAAGTCCGCGAGGAAGTCATCGAAGCGTTCGCTGACGATGCGGCTGATCATCAGCAAGCGCACCTTGCCCACCAGTTCGTCCGCCGGCTGCTCCAACAGGCCACCGATCTGCGACATCTGCCCATACACCTCGCCGGCCAGCTGGAACAGCTGCTCGCCCATGTCGGTGAGCACGAAGCGTGGCCCGCGGCGGGCGATCAGCTGGCGGCCGAGCTGTTCCTCCAGGCGTTTGAGCGCCTGGCTCACCGCCGGTTGGGTCAGGTGCAGGCGCGCGGCGGCGCGGCTGATGGACAACTCCTGGCCGATCACCCGGAAGGTGCGCAGCAGGTTCCAGTCGAGGCGGTCGTTGAGCAGGCGGTCGGACATCGTAGGCTCGATGATAAGCAGGGCTAATAGTGCGAATAATAAATAGAAAATTGACTAATCATAGCCCCGAGACGATAAATCGCAGTTATTGAGGCCTTTTGATCGGTGCTGGCTTCTTCGCGGGCTCGCCCGCTCCCACAGGATTGCGCAAGGCTTGCAAGCGCTGCAGTACTTGTGGGAGCGGGCGAGCCCGCGAAGAAGCCAGCACCGATCAAAAGGCCATGCGCCACCAGAGCGCTGCCGTGACCTTTAACTCCTGCCAAAAAAACAAGCAAAGGAGCCAACATGAAGCCCACCGCTTCGCCCCAGCCGCGCCGTGCTGCCGCCGCCGCGTTCATCGGCACCATGATCGAGTGGTACGACTTCTATATCTACGCCACCGCCGCCGCCCTGGTGTTCGGTGCGTTGTTCTTCCCCTCCGACGACAGCCTGTTCAGCACCATGGCCGCCTTCGGCACCTTCGCCGTAGGCTTCTTCGCCCGACCCCTGGGCGGCATCATCTTCGGCCACGTGGGTGACCGCATCGGCCGCAAGAAGTCGCTGGTCATCACCTTGTTGATGATGGGCATCGTCACCGTCTGTATCGGCCTGTTGCCGACCTACGCGCAGATCGGCGCCGCCGCACCGGTGCTGCTGATCATCCTGCGGGTGGTCCAGGGCATTGCTGTGGGTGGCGAGTGGGGTGGGGCAGTGTTGATGGCCGGCGAGCATGCGCCCAAAGGCCGACGCAACTTCTTTGCCTCGTTCGCCCAGCTGGGCAGCCCGGCGGGCCTGATCCTGTCGCTGCTGGCCTTTGGCGCGGTGACCCGCCTGCCGGAAGAGGCGCTGATGAGCTGGGGCTGGCGCGTGCCGTTCCTGGCCAGTGCGCTATTGCTACTGGTGGGCCTGGCGATTCGCCTGGGGGTCAACGAGTCGCCCGAGTTCATCGCCAGCCGCGATCAGGCGGCCAAGGCGCAGCGCAAGGAACAGGCGCCGGTACTGGAAGTGCTGCGCACCGCCTGGCGCCCGCTGCTGCTGTGCATCGGCGCCAACACCCTGGGCATTGCCGGGGTCTATTTCACCAACACCTTCATGATCAGCTACACCACCCAGCAACTGCACCTTGAGCGCTCGCTGATCCTCGAATGCCTGTTCTTCGTGGCGATCATCCAGTTCTGCGTGCAGCCGCTTGCCGCGTGGTTGTCGGAGAGGCTCGGCGCCACCCGTTTCCTGGCACTGGTCGCACTGTTGGCGATGGCCTCGCCGTACCCGATGTTCGTGCTGGTCAGCTCCGGCCAAGGCCCGCTGATCGTGCTCGGCATCGCCCTGGCGGCGGCCTGCATGGCCTCGTTCTATGCGGTGATCGCGGGTTACGTCAGCGGTATGTTCGAAACCCGCGTGCGCTATACCGCGATTTCCCTGGCCTACCAGGTGTGCGGTGCCATCGCCGGCGGCCTGACGCCGCTGATCGGCACCTGGCTGGCGCACACTTTCACCGGCCAATGGTGGCCGATGGCAGTGTTCTACACCCTGATCGCCACCATTTCGCTGGTTTGCGTGCTCGCCCTGGCGCGCCAGTACGCCCGTAGCCAGCGCCTGGAACTGGCCTGATCGATCCCCTGATTCTGGAGTACCTGCACATGTTGAAAAGCAATGGCGACCGCCTGTGGGCGAGCCTGATGGCCATGGCCGAAATCGGTGCCACCGCCCGTGGCGGCAGCTGCCGCCTGGCCCTGAGCGACGAGGACAAGGCCGGCCGCGAACTGTTCAGCCATTGGTGCCGCGAGGCTGGCCTGACGCTGAGCGTGGATGCCATCGGCAACCTGTTCGCCCGCCGCGCCGGCAGCGATCCGGCTGCCGCCCCGGTGATGATGGGCAGCCACCTCGACACCCAGCCTGAGGGCGGCCGTTTCGACGGCGTTTATGGCGTGCTGGCTGGCCTTGAGGTAGTGCGCCGCCTCAACGACCTGAATATCCAGACTCGCAAGCCGCTGGAAATCGCCGTGTGGACCAACGAGGAGGGCGCCCGCTTCACCCCGGCGATGTTCGGCTCGGCGGTGTTCACCGGCACCCTGGCGCTGAACCAGGCCTTGGCCATCCGGGATGCCGAGGGCATCAGCGTCGCTGACGAATTGAAGCGTACGGGTTATGCAGGCCAGCGCCCGCTGGGCGGCCAGGTCGATGCCTACTTTGAGGCGCATATCGAGCAAGGCCCGATCCTCGAAGACAACGCCAAGGCCATCGGTGTGGTCAGCGGTGGCCAGGCCATCCGCTGGCTGGATGTGACCGTCGAAGGCATGGCCGCCCATGCCGGCACCACGCCAATGCCGCTGCGCAAGGATGCCCTGTACGGCGCCGCGCGGATGATCCAGGCGGTCGAGCAACTGGCCGCCGATTTCGCCCCGCAAGGCCTGACCACCGTCGGTGAGCTGTCGATCGCCAAGTCCTCGCGCAACACCATCCCCGGCGTGCTGCGCTTCACTGTCGACCTGCGCCACCACCGCGACGAAGCCATCGAGGCCATGGAGCGCGACCTGACCCTGAAGCTGCAGGCCATCGCCAACCAGCGCGGCCTGCAGGTACGCATCGAGCGCCACTGGGTCAGCCCCGCTACGCCGTTCGATACCGACTGCGTGGCCGCCGTGCAGCAAGCGGTGGACGGCCTCGGCTATGCCCAGCAGTCCATTGTCAGCGGCGCCGGCCACGACGCCATCCTGCTGGCCCGCTACTGCCCGACGGCCATGGTATTCATCCCCTGCGTCGGTGGCCTGAGCCACAACGAAGCTGAAGACGTACTGCCCGAGGATGCCCGCCAGGGCGTCGACGTACTGCTCAATGCCGTGCTGGCCCGCGCCGGCCAAGCCGAACAAGGAGAAGCCTGATGCGTTGCTACTTCCACCCCGAACAGCTGCTGCACCACCCGCGCAGCTATTACTCGCGCGGCGCCATGCGCACCCCGCAGGAAGTCCCCGAGCGCGCCCAGCGCTTGCTGCAGGCCGCCAAGGAGCTGGGCTTCGACATCCGCCAGCCCGACGATGCGGGCCTCGCGCCACTGAAGGCCGTGCATGGCGAGGCCTACCTGGCGTTTCTCGAGGAGGCCCATGCACGCTGGAAGGAAGTGCCCGAGGACTGGGGCGACGAGGTGATGTCGAACATCTTCGTCCGCGAGCCCAACGCCCTGCGCGGCATCCTTGCCCAAGCTGGGCGTTACCTGGCCGACGGCAGTTGCCCGGTGGGTGAGCACACCTGGCGTTCGGCGTACTGGTCGGCGCAGAGCGCAGTGGCCGCGGCCCAGGCCATTCTCGACGGTGAGCCGGCGGCCTACGCGCTTTGTCGTCCACCGGGGCACCATGCGCGGTTCGATGCGGCCGGTGGATTCTGCTACATCAACAATGCGGCCGTGGCGGCCCAGGCCTTGCGCAGCCGTTACAGCCGGGTGGCGATTCTCGATACCGACATGCACCACGGGCAAGGGATTCAGGAGATCTTCTACGAGCGTAACGATGTGCTGTATGTGTCGACCCATGGTGACCCGACCAACTTCTACCCGGGTGTGGCAGGGTTCGAGGATGAGCGCGGCAGTGGCGCCGGGGAGGGGTACAACCTCAACCTGCCGATGGCCCATGGAGCCAGCGAGGCGGACTTCATTGGGCAGCTGGAGATTGCGCTGGATGCGGTGAAGGACTTTGGGGCCGAGGTGCTGGTGCTGTCGCTTGGGTTCGATATCTACGAGCTGGATCCGCAGAGCAAGGTGGCGGTGACGACGGAAGGGTTTGCCGCGTTGGGTGAGCGGATTCGGGCGTTGCGGTTGCCTTGCCTGATTGTGCAGGAGGGGGGTTATCACCTGGAGAGCCTGGAGGCGAATGCGCAGGCATTTTTTTCAGATAGTGCCGGTTGGCGATAGATGCATGATTTGAAATAGGGTCAGGGCTGATAGGCGCTTGCCACAACATCTTCACCGCTTATGAGATCGAGCGCAGCCCGCGCGGCGCGATCTCATAAGCGGTGAAGATGTTGTGGCAAGCGCCTATCAGCCCTGACACTGATTTGAATCATGCACATCACCCACCTAAATCCCACCCCGCCGCACATGCTTGACTAGCACCTTCTCCAACAACTCCCACATTGCCGGATCGGTGCTGAACGCCACATTGAACCGCATCCACCCAGTCGCCTTGGCATCCACCATGAACAACTGCCCAGGCCCAAGCATGATGCCTTTCTCAAGCGCATCATCGAGTAACGCCGCGCTGTCAGGAATCGCCGGGTGACGGGTCCAGATGTACATCCCTTCATCCGACTCGGTGAACAACTCAAAGCCCAATCGATGCAGATGCCGGCCAACTTCCTGATGCGCTTCGGCCAAACGCTGGCGCAAGCGCTTGAGGTGCTTGCGCCAGCGCCCGTCGATGATCGCGGCGTACACCACCCGCTCCATCACCTGCGACGTGGTAAGCCCCGAGCGCATTTTCAGGTGCAGCAGCTTCTGCGACAGCTCCGGGTTGGCCAGCAGGTAGCCGACCCGCACGTTCGGCGAGATGCTCTTCGAATAGCTGCCCACGTAGACCACCTGCTGCAGGTGGTCGAGGCTGGCCAGGCACGGCTGCGGCTCGGCGACCATGTCGGCGTACAGGTTGTTCTCCACCAGGCGGAAGCCGTGCTGGCTGGCCAGCTGCAGCAGGCGGTGCAGCTGCGGCAGCGGGGTGCGTGAGCAGGTCGGGCTGTGCAGGTGCGGCTGGGTAAAGAAGGCAGTAGGGCGGTGGTGTGCTAGCAATTGCTCGAGGTGATTGAGGTCGTAACCGTTCGGCTTGCGGGGCACCCCGATCAGCGTGGCGCCCTGGGTGCGCAGGATACTCATCAGGTTCGGATAGCCAGGATCGTCTACCAGCACCACGTCACCTGGGCGTACCAAGGTGCGTACGGCAAGGTCCAGCGCCTGGCTGGCACCGTGGGTCAGCATTAATTGCGCCGGGTTGCAGACGATCGACAACTCCTGCTGCAGGTTCTGAGCAGTCAGCGCGCGCAGTTCCGGCAGGCCCATCGGGTCGCCGTAACCAGACAGCTCCAGCGGGCTGCCGGCGACCTGGCGCAGGCCACGGCGCAGGCCTTCTTCGTACATCCAGTCGTTGGGCAACCAGCCGCAGCCAGGCTTGAACGGCAGCTGGCGGATCTCGAAGATCTGCTGCAGGTACCACTCGGAATTGAACGTCGGGCGGCCGGTCTCGGCTTCGCTATTCTGGCTGTCCAGCAGCTCGTTCGCCGCGCGATTGACGAAGAACCCCGCATTGCCTTTGCTCACCAGCAACCCCTGCGCGACCAGACGGTCGTACGCCTCGACCACGGTGAAGGTACTCACCGAATAGGTCGCGGCGAAGGCGCGGATTGACGGGACCTTGGCGCCGGGCTTGAGGGTCTGGTTGTCGATCAGCTCGCGCAGGCCGTCGATGATCTGGTTGACCAACGGCGTGGAGGAGTCTGGATGTAATTCGAACATTCGGGGCCTTCAAGGGTGCGAAACACCAGGCGCCAACGGGTGTATTGCATCGGCGGCCTGTACAGTGCAGTGCGAGATTCATGCCACTGTGCATGGCTCTCTACGTCGGACATTTTTACATTAGGTGTCAGATAGCGCCACATAAAGCATGTTCAGTTCGCCTCAGGTGCCAACCCTGGGGCGCGTCAGCAGGCCGCCACGGAAGGCCTGCGTGTGTTTGCGCACACCATCCTGCCCGCATTAGCACTGATGTACAGGTGAAACCAAGAGCCATCGGGGTTTCACAGTTTTCCTTGGATAAAAAGAAGCACGGGGTACACATCTGATGGACGCAACATCCACAACCACCACCGCGAAAAGCGGGCACGAGAGCAAGCTCAGTGCCTCGCTCAAGTCGCGCCACCTGACGATGATGTCGATCGCCGGGGTTATCGGCGGCGCCTTGTTCGTCGGTTCCGGCAGCGTGATTCACAGCGCCGGCCCGGCCGCAGTGCTGGCCTACCTGGCCGGCGGCATCCTGGTGGTCCTGATCATGCGCATGCTGGGTGAAATGGCGACTTCCTCGCCTGACACCGGCTCGTTTTCCACCTACGCCGACCGCGCGATCGGTCGCTGGGCCGGTTTCACCATCGGTTGGCTGTACTGGTGGTACTGGGTCATTCTGATGGCCTGGGAAGCCTATGTGGCGGGCAAGATCCTGCATGGCTTCTTCCCCGACGTGAGCGTCAACGTGTTCGTGCTGGCCACGACCCTGCTGCTGATCACCGTCAACTTCTTCAACGTCAAGCACTACGGTGAGTTCGAGTTCTGGTTTGCGCTGATCAAAGTGGTGGCGATCGTCTGCTTCCTGATCGTGTGCGGCGCTGCCGTGATGAACATCTGGCAGTTCGGTGAAGTACGTGGCATCACCCACCTGACCGCCGAAGGCTTCATGCCCAACGGTATCACCACGGTGATTGGTGCGTTGCTGGGTGTGATGTTCGCCTTCCTCGGCGCGGAAATCGTCACGATCGCTGCTTCCGAAGCCAAGGACCCAGCCACCCAGATCGTCAAGGCCACCAACTCGGTGGTGTGGCGTGTGTGCCTGTTCTACGTCGGCTCGATCTTCCTGATCGTCTGCCTGGTACCGTGGAACGACCCGCAACTGGGCGTTTCCGGCTATGGCGCCTACCGCCGCACCCTGGAGCTGCTGGGCGTGCCGCACGCCGAGCTGCTGATGAACTTCGTGGTGCTGACCTCGGTGAGCAGCTGCCTGATCTCGGGCCACTACACCGCTTCGCGCATGCTGTTCTCCCTGGCTCAGCGTGGCGACGCGCCGTCGTTCTTCAAGATCACCCGCGCCGGCACCGGCGTACCGGTGTACGCGATCATCGGCTCCTGCGCCGTGGCCGTGGTTTGCGCGCTGATCAACTTCAGCGAGACCCTGCGCCCGAAAGACGTGCTGGAAACCCTGATGAACACCACCGGCATGATCGCCCTGCTGGTGTACCTGGTGATCGCCTTCTCGCAGCTGCGCATGCGCCGCAAGCTGATCGCCGAAGGCAAGGAAGTCCGCCTGCAGATGTGGCTGTTCCCATGGCTGACCTACCTGGTGATTGGCTTCATCATCGCCGCGCTGGTGACCATGGCCTTCATGCCTGACTACCAGATCCTGGTGATCTCTACTGGTATCGCTGCTGCCGTCGTGGTGGCCATGGGTGTGATCCACCAGATCCGCTCTGGCAAGCAGCAACACTAAGCGTCACTTGCTGTTCGAAACGGCCGGCTCCCTTGGGGACCCGGCCGTTTCGCGTTGTTGGGCCTGGTGTTTTTCCGCAGGCATGTGAAACCGCTGGTTCATCCACGGTGAACCGAGCAGGGCGGCGGCGGCGATCAGCGCCACAATGGCCAGGGCCAGGGATAGCTTCATGGGCATGCGCATAAAGTGGATGACTTCAAGCATAGGCCGACAGTTCAGGCGCATGCGCCTCGGAACATGGCTTATGCTCTGTGCATCGCCCGCCAGAAGGAGCCGCCCATGGCTTGGTCCGCCACTCAGTATTCCCTGTTCGAAGACGAACGCACCCGCGCCGTGCGCGACTTGCTGGCCGCTGTGCCGCCGCGGCCGGTACGCCATGCCACCGACCTGGGCTGCGGTCCCGGCAATTCGACCGAAGTGCTGTTGCAGCACTGTAAAGATGCCCAGGTGACAGCGCTGGACAGCGACAAGGACATGATCGACAAGGCCCGCGAGCGCAAACGCCTGCACATCCCGCGGGTGCGCTGCGAGATCGCCGATATCAGCGACTGGTCCTCCCCCGAGCCGCAGGACCTGATCCTGGCCAATGCTTCGCTGCAATGGGTGCCCGACCACGGCTCGCTGTACCCGCACCTGGTGCGCCAGCTGAGCGAGGGTGGCAGCCTGGCCGTGCAGACCCCGGACAACCTCGATGAGCCCGCTCACCGGCAGTTGCGCAAGATCGCCAGTGAGGGCCCGTGGGCGGAAAAATTCGCCGACTTCCAGCTGCCGCCACGGCACAACGCGGCGTTCTACTATGACCTGCTCAGCCCTCTGTGCGCACGCGTTGACGTGTGGCGCACCACCTATCACCATCCGTTGGCTGGCGGCGCGGAGGCAGTGGTGGAATGGTTCAAGGGCTCGGCGCTGCGACCTTATCTGGCCAGACTGGACGAAGAGGAGCAGGCGAGCTTTCTGCAGATGTACCTGCAGGCCATGCAGCGCGACTATCCACCCGCCACTGACGGCAAGGTGCTGTTGCCGTTTCCGCGGCTGTTCGTTGTCGCGACCTCTTAAAGGCGCAGGGCGTTGGCGCTCAGGCGCTACAACGCTTCCTGAACCATCTGCAGAAAGGTCGCCACCACCCGTCGTGAACGTTGCTCGCTCAGGCACACCAGCGTCTCGGTCAGGTGCCGCTGGCAGTCGACAATGGGCAAGGCGCACACCCGCGCATCCGCACCAAACTCGGCCGCCGACACCACCCCTACGCCAATCCCTACCACAACGGCCTCGCGCGCCGCCTCGCGCCCCTCCACCTGGATTGCCGGGCGAATCCGCAAGCCGGCGCGCTGCATCTCTTCTTCCAGCGTCTGCCGCGTCACCGAGCCCGGCTCGCGCAGCACCAGCGGCGTGTCGTCCAGGTCCGCCAGGTTGATCGAGCCGCGGCTGGCCCAAGGGTGGTTGTGCGAAACGAACGCCACCATCGGGTCGCGGCGCAACGGCACGCAGTACAACCGCTCGTCATCCACGTCGCGCCCGAGCAGTGCCAGGTCGGCCTGATAACTGAACAGCCGGGAAAGCGACTCATCGGTGTTGCCGGTCTCGACCTTGACCTGAATGCCCGGGTAGCGCTGGCAAAAGCGCGCAATCTGCGGCAGCACGTGCACCGGCGCATCCACCGCCAGTACCAGGCTGCCGGTGTGCAGGGCGCGGGAATCCTGCAGCAGGTCATGGGCTTCGGCCTCGCAAGCGAACAGGCGCTGGCTGATGCCCAGCAGGCGCTCGCCCAGGTCGGTCAGCTGCACCGAGCGCTTGTTGCGGTGGAACAGCAGCACGCCGAAGCGCTCTTCGAGCTTGCGCACCTGGTCGGACACCGCCGGCTGGGTCAGAAACAGCTTTTCAGCCGCGCGGGTGAAACTGCCGTGCACGGCCACCGCATGAAAGGCCTTGAGTTGAGCGTGAGATACCGACATGCCGACTCCAGTAACAAGCTGAACTTATGTGTGAAATACGATAAATCGATTTTCTTTATCAGTCAGCAACTGTTTCCATACGTTTCAACCCGAGGCCGCCGCCACAAGCAGCGGCCGGGCCATGGCCCGCACACCGGTGCCATCTGACCAGATGACGAGCCTTCGTCATGCAGTGCGCAACACAACAACAAGACAGGCGTTTTTTAACAATCTGCCGGCACACTAGAGCAAGAGGTCAGAGTCAATGAATCAGTCACTAGCCGCGCTGAAGCGCTGGCGCATCCAGATTTTCGCTATCACCTGGCTGGCCTACGCGGCCTTCTACTTCACCCGCAAAGCCTTCTCGGTGGCTAAGCTCGGCATCGGTGAAGACCCGACGTTCATGCTCGACAAGGCCGCCATGGCCAACCTCGACGGCATCTACCTGGCCGCCTATGCCGTGGGCCAGTTCACCTGGGGCATGCTTGCCGACCGTTTTGGCCCGCGCGTGGTGGTGCTGGGTGGCTTGCTGATTTCCGCAGCGGCCGCGGTGGTAATGGGCAGTTACGCGACCTTCCCGATCTTCGCCACCTGCATGCTGATCCAGGGCCTGGCGCAGTCCACCGGCTGGGCCGGGCTGTGCAAGAACATCGGCAGCTTCTTCCCGGCCGCGCAGCGCGGGCGGGTGCTGGGGCTGTGGAGTTCGTGCTATGCCTTCGGTGGCCTGGTCGCGTCTCCGTTCGCGGGTTGGTGGGCCTACACCCTGGTTGGCACCTGGCATGCGGCGTTCTTCTCCAGTGCCGCGGTGGTGGCCGGTGTGGCCGTGCTGTTCTTCTTCCTGCAGCGCAACAAGCCGGAAGACGTGGGCCTGGCAGCGGTGGAGCCAGAGCCGCAGAGCATGGCCCCGGCCGGCAACCTGTGCAGCATCTGGGCGCCGCTGCGCGAGATCCTGCGCAACCGCACGGTATTGACCCTGGGCCTGGCCTATTTCCTGTTGAAGCCGGCGCGCTACGCCATCTTGCTGTGGGGCCCGGTGATCGTCTTCGAGCAGATGCCGTCGGTGGGTAAGGTCGGCGCGGCGATCATCCCCACAGCCTTCGAACTCGCCGGGCTGCTAGGCCCGATCATCATCGGCCTGGCGTCGGACAAGCTGTTCGGCGCCCGGCGCATGCCGGCCTGCGTGATCAGCCTGGTGCTGCTGACCGTGACCTTGGCCGCGTTCATGGCAGCCATGCACAGCGGTAGCATCGTGATGGTGGTGGGCTTGCTGTTCGTCATGGGCCTGACCCTGTACGGTCCGGACTCGATGATCAGCGGTGCGGCGGCCATCGACTTCGGCACGGCCAAGGCCGGCGCCACGGCGGCGGGCTTCGTCAACGGCTGCGGCTCGGTAGGCGCGGTGCTCGGCGGCCTGCTGCCGGGCTACTTCGACAGCGTCACGGTGTTCATCGTGTTCGCCGGTTGCGCGCTGTTCTCGGCCCTGGTGCTGCTGCCGCACTGGAACAGCCGCCCGGCCAGCACGCCCCTGGCCAATGACGTGGCGCCCAACACCAGCATGGCGATCAAACCCCTGCGCACTTGAGGGAAAGCGGGCAGGGCCGACAAAACGTGAGATGACTTGTCGATCCACTGCCCGAGGGCGTATAAACTGCACCCACTTTTGGCCGGTCGCTTCCTGAACCGGCCGCTGAAACAAAGAGAGTCGACATGGGCGCACAGTGGAAAGCCAAACATAGAGAAACAGCTGCCAATGCCAAGGGCAAGATCATGGGCAAGCTGGCCAAGGAAATCCAGATCGCGGCCAAGTCTGGCGCCGACCCGGACATGAACCCGCGCCTGCGCCTGGCCATCGTCCAAGCGAAGAAAGCCTCGATGACCCGCGAGACCCTTGAGCGTGCAATCAAGAAAGGCGCAGGCCTGGACGGCGAAGCCGTGCAGTACCACGCCGTCAGCTACGAAGGCTTCGCCCCGCACCAGGTGCCACTGATCGTCGAGTGCCTGACCGACAACGTCAACCGCACCGTGGCGCAGATCCGCGTGCTGTTCCGCAAGGGCCAGCTGGGCGCCAGCGGTTCGGTGACCTGGGACTTCAACCACGTCGGCCTGATCGAAGCCACCCCGGAAGGCGATGCCGACCCGGAAATGGCTGCAATCGAAGCCGGTGCCCAGGACTTCGAGGAAGGTGAAGAAGAAGGTTCGACCTTGTTCATCACCGACACCACCGACCTGGATGCTGTGCAGAAGGCCCTGCCGGATCACGGCTTCACCGTGACTTCGGCGAAAATCGGCTACACCCCGAAGAACCCGGTGAGCGCGGCCAGCCTGAGTGCTGAGGCGCTGGCCGAGGTTGAAGCGTTCCTCGAGGCGATCGACGAGAACGATGACGTGCAGAACGTCTACGTTGGCCTGACCGACTAAAAAGCTGGGGCCGCTTTGCGGCCCATTCGCGACACAAGGCCGCTCCTACAGGAATATGCGTTTCCCTGCAGGAGCGGCCTTGCCGGGGCGCCGTACCGGTCGGAAACGAGTGCGAAGCCCTCGCCAGCGATCCGGAGCCGATCATCAATGAACCCCACCTTCGCCTCCCTCAGCCTCGCCCACCTGCGTACCCTCGACTGCCTCCTGCAGCTGAAAAACCTCAGCCACACCGCCGACCGCCTGGGCGTCAGCCAGTCCGCCCTCAGCCGCCAGTTGGCCCACCTGCGCGAAGCCTTCGACGACCCGCTACTGGTACGCCAGGGCCGCGGTTATGTGCTTAGCGAATACGCCGAAGCCCTGGTCGAACCCCTGCGCCAGGTGCTCGAAGAACTCCAGGCCCTGCGCCAACCCGCCGTCTTCGACCCGGCCCGCTGCGAGCGGCGCTTCTGCCTGGCCGCCTCCGACTACGTGGCCGAGCACATGCTGCCGTTGCTGGTGGCCGCGTTGGAGCAGGAGGCCCCGGGCGTGTCCATCGACTACCGCACCTGGCAGGCCGGGCAGTACGCCTTGCTCGCCAGCGGCGAGATCGACCTGGCCACCACCTTGTTCGATGAATCGCCGCCCAACTTGCATGGCCGGCTGCTTGGGGAAGACCGCGCGGTGTGCCTGATGCGCCGGGATCACCCGCTGACCGCCCTGGAGGTGCTGGGGCAGGACGACTACCTGGCCTGCAAGCACGTGCGCATTTCCGGAGGCGGCGACAAGGACAGCTTCATCGACCGCCACCTGCGCGCCCAGGGCCTGCAGCGGCGCATCAGCCTGGAGGTGCCGTTCTTCTCGGCCACCGTGCAAGTGATCGGCAACAGCCAGGCGCTGGCCACCGTGCCCGAGCACATCGCCCGCCAGCTATCGCGCCTGCATGGCCTGGCGTGGCGGCCGTTGGGGTTTGTCGAGCATACCCAGCGCTATTGGGTGGTGTGGCATCAGCGCTTGCAGGCCTCGGCCGAGCATCGCTGGCTGCGTAACCGGGTGTTCGAGCTGTGGCGGCAGTCGCAGTTCGGCGTGCAGGGCGGGGTTGCGCAATTGCCATAGCAGGTATGCGCGAAGCGGGGTTATTCGCGCAGGCGTAGGCGCCTAGACTGGGGGCACTGGACAATCCTCAGGAGAGCGCGCGTGACCCCAGAACAATTCCGCCAGTACGGCCACCAGCTGATCGACCTGATCGCCGACTACCGCCAATCGGTCGGCGAACGCCCGGTCATGGCTCAGGTCGAGCCCGGCTACCTCAAGGCCCAGCTGCCTCAAGGCGCGCCGCAGCAGGGCGAGCCGTTCGAAGCGATTCTCGATGACGTCAATCAACTGGTCATGCCCGGCCTGTCGCACTGGCAGCACCCGGATTTCTACGGCTACTTTCCGTCCAACGGCACGCTGTCGTCGGTGCTCGGCGACTTCCTTAGCACCGGCCTCGGTGTGCTGGGGCTGTCGTGGCAATCCAGTCCGGCCTTGAGCGAGCTTGAAGAAACCACCCTCGACTGGCTGCGCCAGCTGCTTGGCCTGTCGGCGCAGTGGAGCGGGGTGATCCAGGACACCGCGTCCACCAGCACCCTGGTGGCGCTGATCAGCGCCCGTGAGCGTGCCACCGACTATGCGCTGGTGCGCGGCGGTTTGCAGGCCGAGGTCAAGCCATTGATTGTTTATGTCAGCGCCCATGCCCACAGCTCGGTGGACAAGGCCGCGCTGCTGGCCGGCTTCGGCCGTGCCAACATTCGCCTGATTGCCACCGACGAGCAGTTCGCCATGCGCCCGGACGCGTTGCGAGCAGCCATCGAGCAGGACCTGGCCGCCGGCAACCAGCCATGCGCTGTGGTCGCCACCACCGGCACCACCACCACCACAGCCCTCGACCCGCTGCGCCCGATCGGCGAAATCGCCCAGGCCAACGGGCTGTGGCTGCATGTCGACTCGGCCATGGCCGGCTCGGCGATGATCCTGCCGGAATGCCGCTGGATGTGGGATGGCATCGAGCTGGCCGACTCGGTGGTGGTCAACGCGCACAAATGGCTGGGTGTGGCGTTCGATTGCTCGATCTATTACGTGCGCGATCCGCAGCACCTGATTCGGGTGATGAGCACCAACCCGAGCTACCTGCAGTCGGCGGTGGATGGAGAGGTGAAGAACCTGCGTGACTGGGGCATTCCGCTGGGACGCCGGTTCCGCGCGTTGAAGTTGTGGTTCATGTTGCGCAGTGAAGGTGTCGAAGCGCTGCAGCAGCGCTTGCGCCGGGATCTGGAGAATGCACGCTGGCTGGCGGAGCAAGTGAATGCGGCGGCGGAGTGGGACGTACTGGCGCCGGTGCAGTTGCAGACCTTGTGCATTCGCCATCGGCCGGCCGGGCTGGAGGAGGAGGCGCTGGATGCGCACACCAAGGCGTGGGCGGAGCGGTTGAATGCGTCCGGGCTGGCGTATGTGACGCCGGCGACGCTGGACGGGCGGTGGATGGTGCGGGTGTCGGTGGGTGCACTGCCGACCGAGCGGGAGCATGTGGAGAAGCTTTGGCGTCACCTGCAAGAGGTGGTCAAAGGCTGACATTGCTGGGGCCGCTTTGCGGCCCTTTCGCGACACAAGGCCGCTCCTACAGTAGGTGCGGCCTTGTGTCGCGAAAGGGCTGCAGCGCAGCCCCGGCAATCTATCAGTTGCTCACAGCTTGAAAGCTACCCTTGCGGCTGGCCTCGAAGGCTTCCTTCGCCATCGGTTTGGCATCCGGGTTACCCAGGTCTTCCATCGCCATGCGGTGGGTCTCAGGCGCAATGTAGGCCGCCAGTGCACACACGCAGGTGATGAAGAACGCCAGGCCACCGATCACCAGCGGAATGTTGTCCGAACCCGGTGGCGCCACCAGGGCGAACAGGGCGGGCAGCATCGCGGTGAGCATGGTGCCGATGTTCTGCGCGATGGCCATGGCCGAGACGCGATAACGGGTGTGGAACAGCTCCGGGTAGAAGCTTGGGAACACCGCGTTGTAGCCCTGGTAGACCATGCCCCACATCACGATCGAGGCAGCGAAGGCCAGCGGCACGTTCTGGATGCTGATTGCATACAGGTAGACGAAGGCCAGCAGGCCCGAGCCCAGGCAGCCGGCGATCATGGTCGGGCGACGGCCGATCTTGTCGGACAGGTTGCCGACGAACGGGATCACCAGCACCGCGACGATGTTGCCCACCACCGGGATCCACAGGTACACGCTCTTGTCGAAGCCGATGCCATAGGCCGGCTGTACCGCGTAGGCCGCGCCGAAGATGGTGGCGACCACCGGGATCACGTTCATCAACGCCATGAACATCACCAGCACCATGTGCTTCCAGCTGTGGCGGAAGGCTTCGCTGATCGGCGACTTGGCAACCTTGTCCTGCTTCTCTTCCTTAACAAAAGCCGGGGTTTCGTGCACTTCCTTGCGGATGATGAAGCCCGCGACCAGGACGAAGGCGCTCAACAGGAACGGAATACGCCAGCCCCAATCATTGAAGGCTTCACTCGGCATGAAGTAGGCCAGTGGCAGGAACACCGCCGCTGCCATTACCTGGCCAGCCTGCACGCCTTGCAAGGTGAAGCTGGCATAGTAGCCACGCCGGCCGAACGGGGCGTGCTCCATGATCATCGAGCTGGCGCCGGAAATTTCACCGGCCACGGCAAAGCCCTGGATCAGGCGAAGTACCACCAGCAAGGCCGGGGCCAGCATCCCGATATCGTGGTAAGTCGGCAGCAGCCCGACGGCCATGGTCGACAGGCCCATCAGGAACATGCACAGCAGCAGCACGTTCTTGCGCCCACGGGTATCACCCCAGTGGCCGAGCACAAAGGCGCCGACAGGGCGCGCCAGGTAGCCCACACCGTAGGTGGCCAACGAGGCGATGATGGCCATTTTGGGATCGGTGTTGGGGAAGAAGATCTGCGGGAAGATCAGCGCCGCAGCCTGGGCATAGATGAAGAAGTCGTAGTATTCGAGTGCCGAGCCAATCCATCCACTGGCGGTCGCTTTCTTGGCTTGAGAGCTTGAGTGAGCCATCGTTGTCTCCGTTGTTCTTGTAGGTCGCCGCACGGCTGGCGTTGCCCAGGGGCGGCCAGAGGGGTGCGATCGCTTATCGGGAGTAGGGCGGTTATAGCGCTGACGATCGCAGGCGGTGTCTGCAAAGGGAGGACGAACGAGCAGGTGCGGGTCGCAAGGCGATGGAGGTGTGCATAGGTCGGTACCCGGTTTATTGAACTTATTATGTTGTGACGTTGGGCGTGTCTGCGCAGGTTCCGTCGAACGACCCTCAGGGCAAAAGAGGGCGGTCGGTGTGCCTGCGTCTGGGTTCATGTTTGCTTAGGGTCGTCAGCGAATCAATTCGCCTCATTCGGTTTTGTTCGGTAATCGAACGCAAAACTAACCATTCCGTACAAACAGATTGCCGGGCCGACTTTACCTGCGAATAATCAACAGTGCCAGAAACCCACGCGGGGTTTCGGCCCGTCGTTTGTCCAATAACAAGGAACTCCTCCATGCAGCGTTCGATAGCCACCGTGTCCTTGAGCGGCACCCTGCCGGAAAAGCTCGAAGCCATCGCCGCCGCCGGTTTCGACGGCGTCGAGATCTTCGAGAACGACCTGTTGTACTACGCCGGCAGCCCGCGCGAAGTGCGGCAGATGTGCGCCGACCTTGGCATTGCCATCACCTTGTTCCAGCCGTTCCGTGACTTTGAAGGTTGCCGCCGCGACCGCCTGCAGAAGAACCTCGACCGCGCCGAGCGCAAGTTTGACCTGATGCAAGAGCTGGGCACCGACCTGGTGCTGGTGTGCAGCAACGTCCAGGCCGACGCCCTGGGTGATGAACAGATCCTGGTGGACGACCTGCGCCTGCTCGGCGAGCACGCCGGTAAACGTGGGCTGCGCATCGGCTACGAAGCCCTGGCCTGGGGCCGCCACGTCAATACCTACCAGCAGGTGTGGAACTTGGTGCGCCAGGCCGACCACCCGGCGCTGGGGGTGATCCTCGACAGTTTCCACACCTTGTCGCTCAAAGGTGACCCGGCGGCGATCCGCGACATCCCCGGCGACAAGATCTTCTTCGTGCAGATGGCCGACGCGCCGATCCTGAACATGGACGTGCTGGAGTGGAGCCGCCACTTCCGCAACTTCCCGGGCCAGGGCGAAATGGACCTGGCCGGCTTCCTCGCGCCGATCCTCGCCACCGGGTACCGCGGCCCGCTGTCGCTGGAAATCTTCAACGACGGCTTCCGCGCCGCGCCACCACGGCAGAACGCCGCCGACGGCCTGCGCTCGCTGCTGTACCTCGAAGAGCAGACCCGCCTGCGCCTGGAGCAAGAAGGCACTGCCATCGAGCCGGGCGTGCTGTTCACCCCGCCGGCTGCCAGCGCCTACGACGGCGTGGAGTTCCTCGAATTTGCCGTCGATGAAGCCGTCGGCGCGCGCCTGGGCAGCTGGCTCAAGCGCCTGGGCTTTGCCGAAGCTGGCAAGCACCGCAGCAAGGACGTGCGCCTGCTGCGCCAGAACGACATCAACATCGTGCTCAACGCCGAGCCGTACTCCTTCGGCCACAACTTCTTCGAAGCCCATGGCCCTTCGCTGTGCGCCACCGCCTTGCGGGTGAAGGACGAGCACGCCGCGCTGCAACGCGCCACCGACTTCCGTGGCCAGCCATTCCGTGGCCTGGTTGGCCCCAACGAATGCGAAGTGCCGGCCGTACGTGCGCCGGATGGAAGCCTGATTTACCTGGTGGAGCAGGGCAAGGAAGGGCCGTCACTGTACGACACCGACTTCCGCCTGGACCCGGCCGCCAATGCCACCGGCGGCTTGCAGCGCATCGACCACATGGCCCTGGCGCTGCCGGCCGAGTCGCTGGACAGCTGGGTGCTGTTCTACAAGAGCCTGTTCGACTTTGCTGCCGACGACGAAGTGGTGCTGCCCGACCCGTACGGCCTGGTAAAGAGCCGCGCCTTGCGCAGCCAGTGCGGTAGCTTGCGTTTGCCGTTGAACATCTCGGAAAACCGCAACACCGCCATCGCCCACGCGCTGTCCAGCTATCGTGGCTCCGGTGTGCATCACATTGCCTTCGATTGTGCAGACATCTTCGCTGAAGTCGCGCGAGCGAAGGAATCTGGGGTTCCGCTGCTGGAAATCCCACTGAACTACTACGACGACCTCGCGGCGCGCTTCGATTTCAATGACGAGTTCCTCAGCGAGCTGGCGTATTACAACGTGCTGTACGACCGCGATGCCCAAGGGGGCGAGCTGTTCCACGTGTACACCGAGCCGTTCGAGGAGCGCTTCTTCTTCGAGATCATCCAGCGTAAGGGGGGCTATGCCGGGTATGGCGCGGCGAACGTTGCGGTGCGGCTGGCGGCGATGGCCAAGCGCCGTAGCGGGGCGGCGCGCAAGCCGGTGTTGTAACGGGGTAGCGCTCGATATTACGGGCGCTGCAAGCCCTTCGGCTGCAGCGCCTTGCGATTGAAATCAGCGGCGCAACAGACGGCTGACAACCAGTGCCAGGCCAGCGGCCACTGCAAGCGCAGTCAGCGGCTTTTCCCTCACAAATGTCGAAACGTTATCCAGTGCATCGCCATAGCTTTTGGTGATCTGCCCCGACGCCTGGCGTGCGTCTCCTTCGGCTTTCAGCGCCGGATCCTCGAGCCACTCTCCTGCTGCGCTCTGAGCCTTGCCGGCCACCTTCTGCGCAACACCTTCGATCTGTTCGCTTTTCATGATTGATCAAACCTTCCTGTGAATGGCAATGGGCTTGTCGCACAGGGTTAGGGCGGCGCGACTGTGGCTTAGTTCCAATTGTGTAACGGGTTGATTGGTGCGCACGTGCTCTCGGGGTGCGAGCCCTGGTCATCTATGCTTGTGTGGATGCATTCGGAGGATGTGAACCGTCCGGAGCGAGGGGGCAATCATGAGCAAGGTATTCGTCAACAGCGGCCTGAGCCTCGACGGCGGGCGTAAGGGGATGACGAGCCTGGTTATCCGCCTGTTCGTGGTGGTCGCCTTGCTGACGGTGGCATCGCCCGCCAGCGCGGACTGGCGCACATCAATGCCTGCCGCACAGGTGGCGGGCAGTGGCGACTTCACCTGGTTCAGCCTGCGCCTCTACACCGCCCGGCTGTGGCTTGCCAGTGGCTCCTGGAGCTGGGACAAGCCATTTGCCCTCGAATTGATTTACCACCGGTCGCTGTCACGGAACACGCTGGTGCAGGCCAGCATCGATGAAATACAACGGCTGGCGAAGCATCCATTGCCCAGCGACACCGTGCAACTCTGGTCAGCCGCCATGGCTGAAGCTTTCGTCGACGTGCGCCCGGGCATGAACATCACCGGCTTGTATCTACCCGGCCAGGGTTGCCGTTTCTATGTCGATGGCCAGCTTAGCCGGGAGGTGACTGACCCGGCATTCGCCCGTGCGTTCTTTGCCATCTGGCTGGACCCCGAGGCCCGTGATGCGCAGCTGCGCGAGCGCCTGCTAGGGGTGGGCGGGCGCGACCGAGGAGGTTGAAGCATGTACAAACCACTGCTGTTGATCGCTTGCCTGCTGCTGGGCAGTTGCAAGGTTGGGGTCGAACACTACGCGCAGGAGCAGCCGCGCCTGGACCTGGCGGCGTTCTTTTCGCATCCGGTGCAGGCGTGGGGCATGTTTCAGAAGCGCTCGGGCGAGGTGGTCAAGCGCTTCCATGTGCGGGTTGACAGCCGCCGGGAAGGCGAACGGCTGATACTCGACGAACACTTCGTGTACAGCGATGGCACGCGCCAGCAGCGCACCTGGACCCTCACCCCCGATGGCCCTGACCGCTGGCGCGGCACGGCTGGCGACGTGATCGGCGAGGCCACGGGCATCGTGGCGGGCAATGCCTTGCAATGGCGCTACCAGCTGGACCTGCCGGTCGATGGCCGGCACTGGACCATGGACATGGATGACTGGATGTACCTGATGGACGAGGACACCCTGATCAACCGCACGCGCATGAGCAAGCTCGGCGTAGAGGTGGGGCAGGTCACGTTGTTCTTCCGGCGTATGCCGCAAGCCTCACGGTGACCCCAGCCATGAAGAAGCAAGCGTTGCCGAGCAAGGTCTGCGTTGTCTGTGGCCTGCCGTTCAGCTGGCGCAAACGCTGGGCTCGCTGTTGGGATGAGGTGCGCTACTGTTCCGAGCGCTGTCGCCGCACAGCGAAATGTGCGACGCATTTCCCGCGCATTGAGTCGCCCTATACCAAAAGCCTGCTTCCCAGCCAACCGCCTCTCACGGATAATCCCCCCAAATCCCAATAAATACCCCGTGAGCCCCCATGAGCAACCCCGTAGCCCCCCTCAGCCCGCCTGAACCCTCGGCTACGCGCCAACCGCGCAAGAACAACCCCGAGAAAACCCGCGAGGACATCCTCCAGGCCGCCATCAACGAGTTCGTCCAGCAAGGCTTGGCCGGCGCGCGCGTGGACGCCATCGCCGAGCGCACGGCCACCTCCAAGCGCATGATCTACTACTACTTCGGCAGCAAGGAGCAGCTGTACGTCGAGTGCCTGGTCAAACTTTATGGCGACATCCGCAAGACCGAGCAGAGCCTGGACCTGGAGTCGCTGCCGGCCGAGCAGGCGATTCGCCGGCTGGCCGAATTCACCTTCGACCACCACGACCGCAACGTCGATTTCGTGCGCATGGTCTGCACCGAGAACATCCACTACGGCGAATACGTCAAGAAGTCTCCGGCCATCCGCGAGATGAGCAGCCTGGTGCTGCAGGCCTTGAGCAGCACCCTGGAGCGGGGCGTGCAAGAGGGCGTGTTCCGCCCTGGCATCGAGGTCATCGACCTGCACATGCTGATGAGTTCGTTCTGCTTCTACCGGGTGTCCAACCGCCATACCTTCGGCGACATCTTCCAGATCGACCTGGCCGACGAGCAGGTCAAGCTACGCCACCGGCAGATGATCTGCGACGTGGTGCTCAGCTACATCCGCGCCTGACCCCGCTTATTCGCCCAGCCGTTGCTCGCGTGACGGCGGGTAGCCGAAATAGGCGGCGTAGCACTTGCTGAAGTGCGACACCGAGACGAAGCCGCAGGCCACTGCCACCTCCATCACCGACAGGTCGGAGTACTGCAGCAAACGGCGGCTTTTGGTGATGCGCAGTTCCATGTAGTAGCGCCGCGGCGAGGTGCCGAGCTGGGCCTGGAACAGGCGGTCGATCTGCCGGCGCGAGCGGCCGCTGTAGGCGGCCAGCTGGTCGAGGCTCAGCGTTTCTTCGAGGTTGTTTTCCATCAGCTCGACAATGGTGCGCAGGTGCAGGCTCATGGACTTTTTCGCCCCGGGGCCGACCTGGCGGTAGCGGGCGCCGGAGAACGACAGGATTTCTTCCACGCCTTCGGCCAAACCGTCGCCATACAGACGGCGCACCAGGCCGAGCATCAGCTCCATGGCGCCGTTGGGGCTGGCGGCGCTGAGGCGGTCGCGGTCGAGGGTGAAGCTGGCCGGGGTGATGCGGGTTTGCGGGCTGCGCTCGGACAGGCTGGCGCGCTGTTCGGGGTGAATGCTGCAGCCGTAGTCGTCGAGTACGCCGGCACGGCCGAGGAACCAGGCGCCGTTCCACAGCCCGCCCAGGGCCATGCCGTGGGCGGCGCAGTCGTCCAGCAGGCGGTCGAGCTCGGGGTATTTCAGCGGTGTGCGCAGGCCGCCGCAGACGATCAGCAGGTCCAGTTCCTTGAGCTCGGTGGCTGACAGTTCGCTGGCGACCAGTTCCAGGCCCAGGTCGCTCAATACCCGGTCACCCTTGAGTGACAGCGGGGTGAAGCGGAAGCTGTCGGCGCGCAGCAGGTTGGCGGTGACCAGCACGTCCATGGCCACGGTGAAGCTGGCCATCGAGAAGTGCTCGAGAAGGATGAAGTCGACGCGGTAGGGTGCCTCGGGGCTACCGGCGCTGGCCTTGAGCCGCAGCATGTTGCTGGTGCTGGTCTTCTTGCTGAACTGACGTGGGGTGGGCACTCTGGACTCCGCTTCCTGGCTGGCCAGCAGAGTGTGGCGGGAGCGTGCGGGAAAGACAATCTTCGGCGGGCGCGTGTCGCGTTGCAGGTCGTGTTGAGGCAAGTCTGCGCCGGCCTCTTCGCGGGCTTGTGCTGCGAAGAGGCCGGTGCGGTCAGGCCAGATAGTCGGCGAAGGCCTTGTCCTGCTCCAGCACGAACGGCAGCTTTTCAAACAGCAAGTCGAGGTCGACCTCTTCGAACAGTGGTCCACCCAGGGCATCGCGCGCTTCGCCCGTCGGCCCGCCGTGCTGTTCCAGCGCATCGAAAATCTCCATCGCCTGGGCGATGACCCGCGCATAGGGCTGGCCATCAGGCGCCAGGTGCGGTTGCGCCTGGTAGCGGATGGCTGCTTGCAAGGTCTGCGGCAGGTTCCAGCGCTTGGCCAGTTCGGCGCCGACTTCCGGGTAGCCGAAGCCCAGTTGCTGGGTTTCGCTGGCAGCGCGGTTGGTGGTACCACTGGCCCCTTTAATGCGTGCGGCGTATTCCGGCGCGCCGGTCTGGATCAACAGCTCACCGATGTCGTGCATGACCCCGCAGGTGAAGGCTACCTCACCGTCAAGCCCGGCCTGGCGGGCCAGCAGGCGGCTGATGCTGGCAACCTGGAAGCTGCGCCCCCAGAACACCTTGAGGTTGAAGCCCGGCGCCGACTTGAACGCCCCGGTCACGGCCGAGGCCAGTACCAGGGTACGTAGCGTGTTGAAGCCCAGGCGCATGGCCGCATCCTCGATGCTGGCCGACTCGCGGGCGCCCTTGAAGCGCGCCGAGTTGGCCAGGCGCAGCACCTTGGCGGCGATGACCGGGTCGCGCTCGATGCTTCGCGCGACCTTTTCCAGGCTTTCGTGGGGGTTGTCAAACTGCTGGACCAGCTCCAGGGCGACCTGAGGAATGCTGGGAAGGGTGTGCAACTGCGCAAACAGCGTATTGATATCCATGGCAAGACGCTCTTCGTCCGGTGGGACTTTATACGATAGGCAATATTTCGCGGTCTGCCTGCCGCTTGTCCGGCTTCAGCACGCAGCATTAGGGAAGTCGCAATCCATCCTGCAGAGCAACGGGTGATTGAGCGATGGTCAACCTGAAAGAACGTGAATGCCGTGTCCCAGGTGCTAAGCGGTCGGTAACTTGGTGGCCGCTGTGCTACAAATTGAAATGAACCCTCTGTGCTAGCCGTAACCCAAATCAGTACATGCCAACGGGAGTGTGCTTATGGAAATCGGAACGATGTGGATCATTGTCGCGGCTTTGGTCATCCTGCTGGAGATCTTTGCCATTTGGCACATCATCGGCAGCGAACGGCGCGCGGAGCGCAAGATGCTGTGGATCGTCTTCGTGGTCTATGCACCGTTCCCGGGGTTGCTGTTCTGGATTTGGCGTGGGCCGCGAGCGGTGAAGGGCAGGGCAGTGCTGGAAGAAAAGTGACAGCGGCGGTATCAGGCGCGGGGGCGCCTGATACCGGTGGCTTCAGTCCGGCGTGATACCGATTTGGATCGCCGGGTCGAGGCCGCTGACCAGCAAGCTGCCGGCGAAGCTGACCTTATCTTCTACCTCAAGCGCCTTGAACGCGTCGCGGATGCTGTTACGAATCGATTTGCTGGCTTCTTTGCGCTTTTCCTCCTTCGTACCGGCGGACAGAACCAGCTTACCGTGCAGCGTCGTTTCGACTCTGCCGAAGGTCTTCCAGCCCATCTCTTCACGCAGGTGGGTGCGCGCTGCTGCGGCGTCACCTTCATGCTCTTTGCTCTCGGGGCTGATGGTGTAAGCGAGCTGGAATTCGTGGGACGTGCTCATGGCCTTTCCTTTATTGAAGCGGCGCTGCGCCGCGGCTCTGGCCTCCGTGCCGGGAGCTGCAATTTAGCGAACTGTGCTGCGGAATCCTACATACGCGGTGTTGAGCTTCTGTGCAGTAATAACGAAATTTCCTACAGCAGCTTGACCTCTACCTAACTCGAGCCCCCAGACTCGGACGCTCATTCACACGAAGGAGCGTTCCATGACCCGCGCATTCCAGCTGTCCAACCCACAAGGTCTGTACGACCCCAGTGCCAATGCCTATTCCCATGTTGCCGAGGTCAGCGCCGGTAGCCGCCTGCTGTTTGTCGCCGGGCAAGGCGGCGAGGATGCCGCTGGGCAACTGTCACCGGAGTTCGCCGAACAGGCACGCCAAGCGCTGGCCAATCTGCAGACGGCGCTGGCCTCGAAAGGCGCGGAGCTGGACCAGGTTTTCAAGTTGACGTTGCTCGTTGTCGATCACAGTGAGGCGCGGTTGGCGCAATGGGTAGCCGAGGCGGACAGGGCTTGGGGCGGGCAAATGAAGCCGACCTGTACGCTCATACCGGTACCACGGCTGGCGCTCGATGGGATGCTGGTGGAGATCGAGGCTGTGGCTGCTGTAGCGTAATACGCTGACGGCCCATTCGCGGGTAAAGCACAACATTCAGGGCCCGTAAAGAA
>NZ_BCBA01000077.1 GCF_001320245.1 Pseudomonas sp. NBRC 111124 | reverse complement strand
TCCGGCTTCAACGATGATGGTCTGGCCGTTGGACAGGGTCACGGTCACCGGCGTCTGAGCAGGGTTGCTCAGGGTTACGGTGTAGGTGATCACGCCGCCCTCGGTCACGCTTGGCGACGCGGTCAGGGTGGCAGTAGTGGTATCGATTGAGTCGCTGACAACGGTCTCGGCAGGCGTCGGGTTCGGCGTCAACTGCTCGAAGTTGCCGCCGGTGGCACCGGTGATGGTGGTGCTGACGGTCGAACCATTGCTGTAAACATCATTGGCAGGCGTCTGGAAATCGACGCTGCCGGTGTTCTTGCCGGCTTCAACGGTAATGGTCTGGCCGTTGGACAGGGTCACGGTCACCGGCGTCTGAGCAGGGTTGCTCAGGGTTACGGTATAGGTGATCACGCCGCCTTCGGTCACGCTTGGCGACGCGGTCAGGGTAGCGGTGGTGGTGTCGATGGTGTCGGTGACTTCGGTCACTGCCGGCGTTTGCGGCAGGGTCACGATCACGTTGCCGCCGCCGGTGGTGCCGGTCACGGTGGTGGAAATCTGCCCGCCATCGATGTACGGCGTATCGTTCCCCGCCACTGGCACGTTGACTGTACCGGTGGTCTGGCCGGCCGGAATGACGATTACCGCGCCGTTCGACAGGGTCACAGTCAGGTTGGTCGCCGGAGCCTGGCCAACGGTGGCGGTATAAACGATCACGCCACCCGCTTCGGTGATGGAAGGGGTGGCGCTGAGGGTGAGGTCGGTGGCGATCATCGTGACCGCCGTACTGGTGGTCGTATCGACGCCCCCGGTCTGCTCGGTGGTCGCCGCGGTGGCGAAGTCTATCGGGGCCGTGGGGAAGCCGATGGTCGGGTCCACGCTGCCGGCCGTGGCGTCGAGCATCACGAAGCTGTGGCCGCCCCCGGCCGCGCCACCACCGCCTGCCGCCGAAGGGCCTGCCGCCGTGGCTTCGAGCTGCGTAGTTGGGTCGACACCAGCGGCGATCGCCTGCTGCAGCTCCTCAACCGAAGGGGCGGCTTGCGCAGCAGCCTGGCCCAGGTCGGTGCTGCTGTCCGGCGCATCGGCGCTCCATTGGGAGTCGCGGCCCAGGTCGAGCAGGCGCCCATCGGCCAACTCGAGGGTAACGGCCCCGCCCGCGCCCGTGAGCACCTGCTCGCCCGCGAACAGGCGATCGCCCTCGATGAGAACGCGCCGGATGCCTTCTGGGGATACTGCGATGACCTGGCCAACAATGCTCTTGACGATGGCAACAACGCTGCTCATTGGACTCTCCGGCTTACCCGATGATGGGACGTCCCTGCTCCGAGAGGCGTAAGTTGCGCCGCATCAGGCGGAATGGTGTCATTAATATGCTTGAAGTTTGACGTCAATTAATTGACAATAACCAGTTGGAATTAACTTTATGCCAAACTATTGACCTTGTGTTCGTCATCCTAAACAATCGGCGAAGTAATGTCACATTGATATTTGAACGTTTGCTTTCCCTTCCCGAAGTGCCTCTCGAAGTGCCTGTTTGGAAGCTCGCTCATCGGTCAGATCAGGTTGCCATTTTCCAAACCTGCACAGCTTCTGCCGTGATTCAGGACAACAGCGCCTTCGGGGATCCGTAAAAAAATGCGTGCGCCACTGTTTATCGCTCTGCCTCTCGCTTTTGCCGCCACTTTCGCCCACGCCCAAACGCTGCCAGAAGCCATGCAGCAGGCCCTCGAGGTGCATCCCGAAATCCAGGCAGGGGTGAATGCGCGCGTGGCTGCGGACTACCAGTTGCGCGCCGCCAAGGGCGGCTATTTGCCGCAGGTCAACGTCACCGCTGGCTACGGCCGTGAAGGCAGCGACAGCCCGAGCACCGGCAACCGCTGGGATACCCTCAACCGTGGCGAGTCGGCCATCCGCCTGCGGCAGATGGTGTTCGACGGCTTTGCCACCTCCAGCGAAGTTGGCCGCCAGCAGGCCACCGCCAACGCCCGTGCCTACGCACTGATGGACACTTCCGAGCGCACTGGCCTGGACGTGGCCAAGGTCTATCTGGATGTGCTGTCGCGCCGCGAGATGGTGCGCCTGGCCCAGGAGAACCTGCAGAACCATGAACGCATCCTCGACCAGATCAAGCTGCGCACCAGCCGTGGCGTCGGTCGTCTGGCCGACCTCGACCAGGCTGAAGCGCGCCTGGCCCAGGCACAGAACAACCTGATCACCGAACAGACCAACCTGGCCGACGCCAACACCAACTTCCTGAGCGTGGTGGGGCAGATGCCGGATGAACTGAGCGCCCCGGCGCCGTTCATCGACCTGCTGCCAGCCAGCCTGGAAGAAGCCCGCGCGCAGATGGTAGAGAGCAGCCCGGTGCTGCGCTCGGCCGAATCGGACATCGCCGCAGCGGAAAAACAGTACGATGCCGCCAAGGCCAGCTTCTACCCGCGCTTCGATGCCGAACTCGGCCGTACCGCCGACAACAACATCGATGGCGTCGCGGGTCACAACAATGATTGGGAAGCGATGGTGCGGATGAACTTCAACCTGTACGCAGGCGGCAGCAACAAGGCCGAGCTGGAAGCCAAGTCGCACCTGGCCGGCCAGGCCCTGGACATCCGCAACAATGCCCTGCGCCAGCTGAACGAAGAACTGGGCCTGGCTTGGAACGCCCAGGATAACGCCAACGCCCAGGTGCCGATCGCCCAGCAGTATGTTGACCACAGCAACCGCGTGCGCAGCGCCTATCAGCAGCAGTTCAGCCTCGGCGAGCGGACCCTGCTCGACTTGCTCGACAGCGAGAACGAAACCTTCACCGCCCAGCGCCGCTTGGTAGAAGTGAAGAATATTCAGTTGTTTACTCAGTACCGAATCAAGGCGACCATTGGCCAGCTGCTCAAGAGCCAGGGCGTTGTCGCGCCGATGGCAACCGTTGTGCAGAACGATTTGAAACCCCGGGTGAACCTGCCAGGCCTGAACTGAGGCGCACCCATCCACCTACCCGCCAGGTCGAAGAGAGCACCGCGTGGAATCCGAAGTCAGTCGAGTCCAACTCAGCCACGATCCACGCAGTCAGCATGACGATCCGCTCCTGGATAGCCTGCTGACGCTGTGCGTCCTGCATCAGAAGCCTGCCAGCCGGGCGATGCTCACTACCGGCCTGCCGTTGCCGGCACAGCGCCTGAACGCCGAACTGCTGCCCCGCGCCGCCGCCCGCGCCGGGCTGCAGGGGCGCCTGTTGCAGCGCAAGCTGGAGCAGATTCCGAGCATCGCCATGCCGGCCATGCTGCTGCTCAAGGAAGGCCGCGCCGCGGTGCTGCTGGGTTGGGAAAACGAAAGCACAGCGCGCCTGCTGCTCAGCGAGAGCGACGGTGGCGAGGTGCTGGTCAGCCGCGAGGCGCTGGTCGAGGATTACAGCGGCAAGGTGTTCTTCGCCCAGCCGCAGCACAAGTACGACGTCAACCACGGCAACCTGATTCCGCGTGCCAAGTCCTGGTTCCGCGACACCCTGCTGCGCAGCAAGTGGCTGTACATCGACGCCATCGCCGCCAGCCTCGTGATCAACCTGATCGCTCTGGCCGCGCCGCTGTTCGTGATGAACGTCTATGACCGCGTGGTGCCCAACCAGGCCACCTCGACCTTGTGGGTGCTGGCCATCGGCATCACCGGCGCATATCTCTTCGACTTGATCCTCAAAGGCCTGCGCAGCCTGTGCCTGGACCTGGCCGGCAAGAAGACCGACCTGATCATCTCGGCCACGTTGTTCGAGCGCATCGTCGGCATGTCGATGAAGTACCGCCCGGCGCGGGTCGGCAGCTTTGCCCAGAACATTCACGAATTCCAGGGGCTGCGCGACTTCCTCGCCTCTTTGACCCTGACCAGCCTGATCGACTTGCCATTCACCTTCATCATCCTGCTGGTCATCGCCATCATCGGCGGGCACCTGGTGTGGATCCCGATCCTCGCCTTCCCGTTGGCCCTGGGCATCGGCTATGCGCTGCAGCGGCCACTGATGGCAACCATGGAGCGGACCATGGCGCTGGCCTCCGAGCGCCAGTCGAGCCTGATCGAAACCCTGGCTGGCCTGGACGCGGTGAAGGTCAACAACGCCGAAAGCGAACGCCAGTACATGTGGGAACAGACCCTCGGCACCCTCAGCCGCCTCGAGCTGCGGGTGAAGGTGTTGTCGAGCCTGGCGATGAACATCACCCTGCTGATCCAGCAACTGGCCGGCGTTGCGATGATCTGCGTTGGCGTGTACCTGATCATCGACGGCAACCTGAGCATGGGCGGCCTGGTGGCCTGCCACATGCTCAGCGGTCGCGCCCTGGGGCCGTTGAGTTCGCTCAACGGCCTGCTGGCCCGCTACCAGCAGGCCAAAGTGACCATGGTCTCGACCAATCAGATGATGGAGCTGCCGCAGGAGCGCAACTTCGAGGAGCGCCCGCTGAGCCGCAGGGTGCTGCAAGGTGGCATCGAGTTTCGCGGCGTCGACTTCACCTACCCGAACCAGCAGAACCAGGCACTCAAGGGCATCAACCTGAACATCCGCCCGGGCGAGAAAGTCGGCATCATTGGCCGCAGCGGCTCGGGCAAGAGCTCGCTGGCCAAGCTGATCGTCGGCCTTTACGAAACCGACAACGGCTCGCTGCTGGTGGATGGCGTGGATATCCGTCAGATCGACGTCAGCGAACTGCGCCACAACGTCGGCTATGTGCCGCAGGACATCCAGCTGTTGGCCGGTACCCTGCGCGACAACCTGGTCAGCGGTGCCCGCTACATCGAGGACGAGCTGATCCTGCAAGCCGCCGAACTGGCCGGTGTGCACGAATTTGCCCGCCTGCACCCCGATGGCTATGAGCTGCAGGTGGGCGAGCGTGGCCAGAACCTCTCCGGCGGTCAGCGGCAGAACGTTGCCCTGGGCCGTGCGCTGCTGCTCAACCCGCAGATTCTGCTGCTCGACGAGCCGACCAGCGCCATGGACAACACAGGCGAAGAGCGTCTCAAGCAACGCCTGCAGGCCGTAGTGGAAAACAAGACCGTACTGCTGGTCACCCACCGGGCCTCGCTGCTGTCGCTGGTCGACCGGTTGATCGTCATCGACCGCGGTCAGGTGGTCGCCGATGGCCCGAAAGCCACGGTCATGGATGCGCTGAAGAAGGGGCAAATCAGTGTTGCATAAGCTCGATTTCGGCGTGTTCAAGAGCGGCCTGCGCCGCTATTTCAAAGGTTCCGACTCGCTGAGTGGGCAGCCACTGCCGGAGGTCAACAAAGCGCTCATCGAAGACGCCCCGCGCATCGTGCGCCTGACCATCTGGGGCGTGATCGCGTTCTTCCTGTTCCTTATCGTCTGGGCCAGCTTCGCGCCCATCGACGAGGTCACACGCGGCGAGGGCAAGGCCATCCCGTCGTCCAAAGTACAGAAGATCCAGAACCTGGAGGGCGGCATTGTCGCCGAGATTTTCGCCAAGGAAGGGGAGGTGGTCGAGGTCGGCCAGCCGCTGCTGCGCCTGGATGAAACCCGCTTTGCCTCCAACGTGGGTGAAACCGAGGCCGACCGCCTGGCCATGGCCCTGCGCGTCGAGCGCCTGAGCGCCGAGGTCGAGGACCGCCCACTGAAGATCGACGAAGAGCTGCGCAAGGCCGCGCCGAGCCAGGCGGCGGACGAGCAGTCGCTTTACCTGAGCCGCCGCCAGCAGTTGCAAGACGAGCTCGGCGGCTTGCAGCAGCAGTTGGTGCAAAAGCAGCAGGAGCTGCGCGAATTCACCTCCAAGCGCGCCCAGTACGCCAATAGCTTGCAGTTGCTGCGCCAGGAAATCGGCATGTCCGAGCCGCTGGTAGCCCAAGGCGCGGTTTCCCAGGTTGAAGTGCTGCGCCTTCGCCGCTCCGAGGTGGAAACCCGGGGTCAGATGGACTCCACGGCGCTGGCCATCCCGCGTGCCGAGGCGGCCATCAAGGAAGTGCAGAGCAAGATCGAAGAGACCCGCGGCAAGTTCCGCAGCGAGGCCCTGACCAAGCTCAACGAAGCCCGCACCGAGCTGAACAAGGCCACCGCCACCAGCAAGGCACTGGACGACCGCGTCAGCCGTACCCTGGTCACTTCGCCGGTGCGTGGCATCGTCAAGCAGCTGCTGGTCAACACCATCGGCGGGGTGATTCAGCCGGGCAGCGACATCATCGAGATCGTGCCGCTGGACGACACCCTGGTGGTGGAGGCGAAGATCTTGCCCAAGGACATCGCCTTCCTGCACCCGGGGCAGGAAGCGACCATCAAGTTCAGCGCCTACGACTACACCATCTACGGTGGGCTGAAGGCCAAGCTGGAGCAGATCGGCGCCGATACCATCACCGACGAAGACAAGAAGACCACCTACTACCTGATCAAGCTGCGCACTGAGAAGAGCCACCTGGGCACCGATCAGAAGCCGCTGCTGATCATCCCTGGCATGGTCGCCACGGTGGACATCATGACCGGCAAGAAAACCATCATGAGCTACCTGCTCAAGCCGATCATGAAGGCCCGCGACGAGGCCCTGCGCGAGCGGTAGGCCCGAGGCGGCCCTTGCGCAGGCAAACCTGCGAAAGGGCTGGCTCAGGTAGCACCAAAATCGAGCACTGTTACCCTTCATATCTTTATTCTTTAAAGATATTTAAATTATTTTTCTTATGCATTTATAGTCGCTCCCACTGCGTACCCGTCGACCAATCGATGCGCCGCACGACTTGAACCCACACGGGTAAACCCCGTGCGTTTCTGATCGTTGCGCGCCATTGAAGTCGCGCACTGCGTGGGAGTGACACATGCCAGCCGCCTCGAACGCCTTGTCGTCCATCGACAGCGCCCAGCTGCAAACCTTCGAAATCCGCCCGTTCTCCGGTGCCGTCGGCGCCGAGATCATCGGCCTGGACCTGGCCAAGCCGGTCACCGTCGAGGATTTCACCCGTATTCATCGCGCCCACCTCGACCACCATGTGCTGGTATTCCGTGACCAACGCATCAGCCCGGAACAACAGATCGCTTTCAGCCGCCGCTTCGGCGAGCTGCAGATCCATGTGCTCAAGCAGTTCCTGCTCGCCGGTCACCCGGAAATCCTGATCGTCTCCAACATCGTCGAAAACGGCCAGAACATTGGCTTGGGCGATGCCGGCAAGTTCTGGCACTCGGACCTGTCGTACAAGGAACTGCCAAGCCTCGGTTCCATGCTGCACGCCCAGGAGCTGCCTAGCGAAGGGGGCGACACCCTGTTCGCCGACATGCACAAAGCCTGGGACGCCGTGCCTGAAGCCCTGCGCAAAGTGGTGGAGGGCCGCAGTGCCGCTCACTCGTACACCGCCCGTTACGCCGAAACCAAATTCGAAGGCAACTGGCGCCCGACTTTGACCGCCGAACAGCTCGCGCAGGTGAAGGAAGTCATCCACCCGGTGGTGCGTACCCACCCGGAAAACGGCCGCAAGGCCTTGTTCGTCAGCGAGGGCTTCACCACCCGCATCGTCGGCCTGCCGGACGATGAAAGCCGCGACGTGCTGCAGCAGCTGTACGCGCTGAGCGTGCTCGAGCAAAACATCTACCGCCACCAGTGGCAGCCCCACGACCTGGTGTTCTGGGACAACCGTTCGCTGATCCACCTGGCCGCCGGTTGCCCTGCGCACCTGCGGCGCAAATTGTTCCGTACCACCATCCAGGGCGATGCCCCGTTCTGACGACTGAGGAATTCATCATGCGTAAATCCATCAGCCGCCTGGCGGCAAGCATCGGCCTGGGCGCCAGCCTGGTCGTCGGCAGCCTGGCGGCCCCCGCCGTGGCGCAAGCCGAAGGCAAGATCCGCATCGCCGAGCAGTTCGGCATCGTTTATCTGCTGCTCAACGTGGTGCGTGACCAGCACCTGATCGAAAAGCACGGCAAGGAGCAGGGCATCGACATCGAGGTCGACTGGGCCCAGCTGTCCGGCGGCTCGGCGATCAACGACGCGTTGCTGTCCGGCTCGGTGGACATCGCCGGTGCCGGGGTCGGCCCGCTGCTGACCGTGTGGGACCGTACCAAGGACCGGCAGAACGTCAAGGCCGTGGCCTCGCTGGGCAACTTCCCGTACTACCTGGTCAGCAGCAACCCGAACGTGAAGACCATCGCCGACATTTCCGATAAGGATCGCATCGCCGTGCCTGCGGTAGGTGTGTCGGTGCAGTCGCGCTTCCTGCAGTACGCCGCCGCCCAGCAGTGGGGCGACAAGGAATACAACCGCCTCGACAAGTACACCCTGGCCGTACCGCACCCGGATGCCACCGCCGCGCTGCTGGCTGGCGGCACCGAGCTGAACGGGCACTTCTCCAACCCACCGTTCCAGGATCAGGCGCTGGCCAACAAGAACGTGCACGTGGTGCTCAACAGCTATGACCTGCTTGGCCCCAACTCGCCGACCCTGCTGTTCGCCACCGAAAAATTCCGCAACGACAACCCCAAGACCTACAAGGCCTTCGTCGATGCACTGGCCGAGGCGGCGGACTTTGCCCAGAACGACAAGGCCGCTGCAGCGGATACCTACATCCGCGTGACCAAGGCCAAGATCGACCGCGATGCGCTGATCAAACTGATCGACAACCCGCAGTACGAGTTCACCGTCACGCCGAAGAACACCTACAAGCTGGCCGAGTTCCTGTATCGGGTTGGTGCCATCAAGCACAAGCCGGAATCGTGGAAGGACTACTTCTTCCAGGATGAACGCCCGCTGCAGGGGAGCTGACCGACCATGACCGCCCCATTGCCAGGCCACACGGCCAGCAACCTGAGCCGTGTCGCTACACCGCCGTTGCTCAAGGTGGACAACCTGAGCCTCGAATACCGCACCGCGCAGCGCGTGGTGCGGGCCACCCACCAGGTCAGCTTCGAAGTCGACCGCGCCGACCGTTTCGTCCTGCTGGGCCCGTCGGGCTGCGGCAAGTCCACCTTGCTCAAGGCCGTGGCCGGGTTCATCGCTCCCCAGGAAGGGCAGATCCTGTTGCAGGGTCAGCCGGTCAACGGCCCCGGCCCAGACCGCATCGTGGTGTTCCAGGAATTCGATCAGTTGCCGCCATGGAAGACGGTGAAGGAGAACGTCATGTTCCCCCTGGTGGTGTCTGGCCAGCTCAAGCGCGCCGAGGCCGAAGAGCGAGCCCTCCATTACTTGGACAAGGTTGGCCTGGGCGCCTTTGCCGATGCCTACCCGCACATGCTGTCGGGCGGGATGAAGGCGCGCGTGGCGATCGCCCGGGCGCTGGCCACCCAGCCGAAGATCCTGCTGATGGACGAGCCGTTCGCCGCACTCGATGCGCTGACCCGACGCAAGATGCAGGAAGAACTGCTGCTGCTGTGGGAGGAGGTGCGTTTCACCTTGCTCTTCGTCACGCACTCCATCGAAGAGGCGCTGGTGGTTGGTAACCGCATCCTGCTGCTGTCGCCCCACCCGGGCCGGGTCCGGGCCGAGGTGCACAGCCACCAGTACGACCTTGGCAGCCTCGGCGCAGCGGACTTCCAGGCCAGTGCGCGACGTATCCATCGCTTGCTGTTCGACGAGGCCGAAGCCCCTGAACCGGCTGATGATCTGGGCTTCAACGACATCCGCATCGCTTACTGACAGGAGCTTCAGCCATGACCCCTACACCTGTACGCCAGGAATACGAGGTGCAGCTGGAGCCTTTGCTCAGTGTGCCCGTGGAACGCAATCTACCGTTGGCCCAGCGCCTATGGCAGCACGGCTGGCTGCGCAAGGCCGTGATCCTGCTGGTGATCGCCGCCTTGTGGGAAGCGATCGCCCGCTACCAGGGCAACGACTTGCTGCTGCCGACCTTCCTGCAGACCGCCGCCGCATTGTGGGACGGCCTGCTCAGTGGCGAATTGCCGGCCAAGGTCGGCGTGTCGCTGGTGATTCTGCTCAAGGGTTACCTGCTGGGTATCGTGCTGGCCTTCGGCCTGACCAGCCTGGCGGTGTCGACCCAGCTCGGTCGCGATCTGCTTGGCACCCTGACTTCGATGTTCAACCCATTGCCGGCGATTGCCCTGCTGCCGCTGGCGTTGCTGTGGTTCGGACTGGGCGACAACAGCCTGATTTTCGTGCTGGTGCATTCGGTGCTGTGGGCATTGGCATTGAACACCTACGCCGGCTTCCTCGGCGTGTCCGAGACCTTGCGTATGGCGGGGCGCAATTACGGCCTGAAAGGGCTGCGGCTGGTCCTGCATATCCTGGTGCCGGCGGCGTTGCCGTCGATCCTCTCGGGGCTGAAGATCGGCTGGGCGTTCGCCTGGCGCACTTTGATCGCCGCCGAGTTGGTGTTTGGTGCCAGCAGCGGTAAGGGCGGGCTGGGCTGGTACATCTTCCAGAACCGCAACGAGCTTTATACCGACAAGGTGTTTGCCGGATTGGCGGTGGTCATCCTGATTGGCCTGTTAGTCGAGGGGCTGGTGTTCAACACCCTGGAGCGGTTGACCGTTCGGCGTTGGGGCATGCAGCGGTAGTTTTCCTGTCCCGG
>NZ_BCBA01000076.1 GCF_001320245.1 Pseudomonas sp. NBRC 111124 | reverse complement strand
CCTCTTCGCGCAATGCCTGCGGCTCTTCGACCACCAGACCTTCCCCCTGGCTCAGCACCCACCACCGCAATGGTCCGCCATCTTCCACCGTGGCGCGCAGCCGGTGCCCCTGGTCCAGCGCAGTCAGCTGCATGTCCACACTCAACGGCGCCTCGCGCAGCTGCCGGGCCAATGGGTCGCTCACCCAGGCCTGCATCTCGATCCCTTTGCCCTGGGCCGGCTGAAGCGCATCACCGCGCAAATATCCCTGCAGGTCGAAATTTCCCCGCAACTCGCCAGCAACTTTCGCTGACCAGTGCCAGCCAAACGGAATGCTCTTGTCATTGCGGTCCAGCGGAAAGATCAACGACAGCTCGTTGAGGTCCCGTTCCACCGTGCGTTTACTGACGTTGAAGCCCACATCGCGTAGGCGCCAGACCAGTTCGGCACTGGTAATGCCTGGGGAGCGACTGGGTAACTGGCGTAGCAGCGCCCATTGGCGGCTGAGGGTGGCGCGGGTTGTGGCGAACGGCAAAAGGTAACGTCCTTGTCTAGGCTTGCCACAGGATGGCGGCTGGAACGGCTCATGGCAATTAGCCATAACTCGTTCAGATCAAGGATTGCGCAATTGGTTGCCTTGCCTCGAATCGTTCGCGACAGGTTTTGACGTGACGTCGCGCAGAATCACGCCTCATCACAGCCGCGGTCGGGCCTGTGGGTCGTTCAATGAGGATGAACATGTCTGCTGTCAGCAATATCCATTCGCTGCTCGCCCATCTTCTGCCTGAGCAGGTCATTTGCCCCCCGACGCCCGCCGGCAGGCGCCAGCGGCTGTTCGCCGGGGTAGGGCTGCCTAGCCAGCGCGCGTTGCTGGTCAACCGCCTGGATGAGGCCCACGACCTGCAGGCGGTGTACGCCGACCTGCGCAAGCAGGCGCTGGCCGGCAATGTGGCCGCGCTCAACGACCTCGGCTGGATCTGGCTCAACGGCAAGTACTGGCGGGCCGATACCGCGCTGGCCGGGCACCTGCTACGCATGGCGGCGCTGCAGGGCAATGCGGCGGCGTGGTTCAACCTGGGGCAGCAGCACTACTTCGGCAAGGGTGTCGACACCTCCTATGACCATGCCGAGGAATGTTATCGCCAGGCCTTCGAGCGCGGCATGCTGCATGCCGCTGCCGCGCTGGGTGACCTGTACGAAGAAGAAGTCTGCGATGCCGCGCTGGGCTGGCAGGTGGACCCGAGCCAGGCCTATCAGTGGTTCTTGCGCGGCGCCGAGCGGGGCGAGGCGCGTTGCCGGTTCGAAGTGGGTTACCGTTTGTTGCATGGCCTCTACGTGGAGGCTGACATCAAGGCCGCGCTGTATTGGCTGGAACTGGCTGCAGCAACCGGGGTGATGCAGGCGGCCGAGGAGCTGGCGGTGCATTTCAGCAGCCGGGATGAAGCGCGTTACCGGGAGTGGCGCGACCGGGCCGTGCAAATGGGCAGCACCCTGGCCCTGACCATGAAGCTGGAAGACCAGGTTCAGCCCTGAATGAACAACAATTCATCAAGGTCCCCCGTCGCCCACGGTTGACGACAGGGGGAGGCACAGGCGTATATTGATAGTTAGCAAACTATGAATATCCTTGGTTCCCCACATGTCCATTGACTCCCTGCGCCTGCAAGTCAGCAGCGGCATGGTCGTTGCTGCTCGCCACTGGCGGCGCATCTGCCACAACGCGCTGATCGGCTACGGTATCTCCGAGGCCTGCGCCGCACCGTTGCTGATGATCGTGCGCCTGGGCGACGGCGTGCACCAGGTGGCCGTGGCCCAGGCTGCCGGCCTGGAAAGCCCGTCGCTGGTGCGCCTGCTCGACCAGCTGTGCAAGGCTGGCCTGGTCTGCCGCAGCGAGGACCCGCTGGACCGCCGCGCCAAGGCCCTGAGCCTGACCGAAGAAGGCCGCCGTCTGGCCGAAGCCATCGAAGCCGAACTGGTGCGCGTACGCCATGACGTGCTGCAGGGCATCGACGAGGCCGACCTGCAGGCCGCGCTGCGCGTGTTGCGTGCGTTCGAGGCCGCGGGTCTGGGCACTGCAGGCGGGGTGGCATGAACGGTTTCTTCAGCTCGGTGCCGCCGGCCCGCGACTGGTTCTACGGCGTGCGTACCTTCGCCGCGTCGATGATCGCCTTGTACATCGCCCTGTTGCTGCAGTTGCCGCGGCCGTACTGGGCGATGGCCACCGTTTACATCGTCTCCAGTCCGTTCGTTGGCCCGACCAGCTCCAAGGCCCTGTATCGCGCCGTGGGTACGCTGCTCGGCGCTGCCGGGGCGATCTTCTTTGTACCGCCGCTGGTGCAGTCACCGTTGCTGCTGAGTATCGCCATCGCCCTGTGGACCGGCACCCTGTTGTTCCTCTCGCTGAACCTGCGCACGGCCAACAACTACGTGTTGATGCTGGCCGGTTACACCTTGCCGATGATTGCCCTGGCGGTGGTCGACAACCCGCTGGCAGTGTTCGACGTGGCGTCCTCCCGGGCCCAGGAAATCTGCCTGGGTATCGTTTGCGCGGCGGTGGTCGGTGCGATCTTCTGGCCACGCCGGCTGGCCCCGGTGGTGGTGGGTGCCATGGGTAGCTGGTTCACCGAGGCGATCCGCTACAGCGACACCTACCTCGCCCGCGAAGCCAGCGCCGACAAAGTCGGCGGCATGCGCGGGGCGATGGTCGCCACCTTCAACTCGCTGGAACTGATGATTGGCCAGCTCGGCCACGAAGGCGCCGGCCCGCACACGCTGAAGAATGCCCGCGAGCTGCGCGGGCGGATGATCCACCTGTTGCCGGTGATCGACGCACTCGACGACGCCCTGATTGCCCTCGAAGGCCGCGCCCCGGCCCATTTCGCCCAGCTCCAGCCGGTACTGGAAGCCGCCCGCGAGTGGCTCAAAGGCACCGCCGATAGCGCCTCCGTCGCCCATTGGACCGCCCTGCACGAGCAGATCGACCGCCTGCAGCCCGGCGCCGCCGTCCTCGACCAGCGTGCCGAGCTGCTGCTGTCCAACGCGCTGTACCGCCTGACCGAATGGGCCGACCTGTGGCAGGACTGCTGCACCCTGCAGCATGCCCTGCGCAGCGACGACCCCAAGCCCTGGCGCGCGGTCTACCGCCATTGGCGCCTGGGCCGCCTGACCGCGTTCTTCGACCGCGGGCTGATGCTGTACTCGGTGGTCTCGACCATCCTGGCAATCGTTGTTGCCTGCGGCTTGTGGATCGGCCTGGGCTGGAACGACGGCGCCAGCGCGGTGATCCTCGCCGCTGTATCGTGCAGCTTCTTTGCCGCCATGGACGACCCGGCACCGCAGATTTACCGGTTCTTTTTCTGGACCTTGATGTCGGTGATCTTCTCCAGCCTGTACCTGTTCCTGGTGCTGCCCAACCTGCACGACTTCCCGATGCTAGTGCTGGCTTTCGCCATCCCGTTCATTTGCGTCGGCACCCTGACCGTGCAGCCGCGTTTCTACCTCGGCACCTTGCTGACCATCGTCAACACCTCGACCTTCATCAGCATCCAGGGCGCCTACGACGCCGACTTCTTCACCTTCCTCAACTCCAACCTGGCGGGCCCCGTGGGCCTGCTGTTCGCCTTCATCTGGACCTTGGTGATGCGCCCGTTCGGCGTCGAGCTGGCGGCCAAGCGCATGACCCGTTTCCTCTGGCGCGACATCGTCGAAATGACCGAGCCGGCGACCCTGGCCGAACACCGCCAGGTCGGTGTTCAGATGCTCGACCGCCTGATGCAGCACCTGCCGCGCCTGTCGCAGACTGGCCAGGACAGCGGCGTGGCGCTACGCGATCTGCGCGTGGGGCTGAACCTGCTCGACCTGCTGGCCTACCTGCCACGCGCCGGCGAGCAGGCCCGCGAGCGCCTGAACACAGTGATCGAGGAAGTCGGTGCACACTACGCCGCCTGCCTGCGCGCCGGTGAGCGCCTGCATGCCCCGGCCGCGCTGCTGCGCAACATGGAGCGTGCGCGTCTGGCGTTGAACCTGGATGAACTGTACGAACGCGGCGACGCCCGCACCCACCTGCTGCACGCCCTGGCCGGCCTGCGCCTGGCCCTGCTGCCGGGTGTCGAGGTGATGCTAGAGCCTGCCGAACAACCACAACTGCCCCCCGGACTCGACGGAGCGCCCCTGTGATCGGTGAACTGGATATCAGCGGGGTGTTCCTGCCCACGCTGCTGGTGATGATGTTTGGCACCTACCTGCTGTTCCTGGGGGTGCACGCGGTGCTGGTGCGCCTGCATTTCTATCGCCTGGTCTGGCACCGGGCGCTGTTCAACGTTGCCCTGTATGCCGTGCTGCTGGGCGCGGTCGACCACTTTTGCCGAAGCCTGATGCTGCCATGAAAAAACCTTTGCTGACCTTGGGCCGTGTGGTCCTGACCTTGCTGGTAGTGACCTTCGCCGCCGTGCTCGTGTGGCAGATGGTGGTGTACTACATGTTCGCCCCCTGGACCCGCGACGGCCACATCCGCGCCGACGTGATCCAGATCGCCCCGGACGTGTCCGGCCTGATCCAGAAGGTCGAGGTGCGCGACAACCAGGTCGTCAAACGCGGCGATGTGTTGTTCACCATCGACCAGGACCGCTTCACCCTGGCCCTGCGCCAGGCCAAGGCGACGCTAGGCGAGCGCCAGGAAACCCTGGCCCAGGCCTCCCGCGAAGCGCAGCGTAACCGCAAGCTGGGCAACCTGGTGGCGGCCGAGCAGCTGGAAGAGAGCCAGTCCCGCGAGGCCCGCGCCCGTTCGGCGGTCAACGAAGCCCAGGTGCAGGTCGACGCCGCCCAGCTCAACCTCGACCGCTCCGTGGTGCGCAGCCCGGTGGACGGCTACCTCAACGACCGCGCTCCGCGCGACCACGAGTTCGTCACCGCCGGCCGCCCGGTACTGGCGGTAGTCGACAGCGCCTCGTACCACGTCGATGGTTATTTCGAGGAGACCAAGCTCGGTGGTATTCACATCGGCGACGCGGTGGACATCCGTGTGATGGGCGACAACACTCGCCTGCGCGGCCACGTGCAGAGCTTCGCCGCCGGCATCGAAGACCGTGACCGCGTCAGCGGCGCCAACCTGCTGCCCAACGTCAACCCGGCTTTCAGCTGGGTGCGCCTGGCCCAGCGCATTCCGGTGCGCATCGCCTTCGACGAGGTGCCGGAGGACTTCCGTATGATCGCCGGGCGTACGGCCACCGTGTCGATCCTCGAGGGCCAGCGCCCATGAAACAGCTGATCCTGGCGGGCTTCTGCCTGTCCCTGGGGGCTTGCATGATGGTCGGCCCCGACTACGAAGTGCCGAAGGACGCGGCGGTGCAACGCAGCGACCTCAACGGCCCGCTGCGCCAGGATGCCGACAGCGTGGTGTCGGCACCGGTGCCCGAGGACTGGTGGCAGCTGTATCAGGATCAACGCCTCAACGAACTGGTGCGCCAGGCACTGAGTGCCAACACCGAACTGCGCGTGGCCGCAGCCAACATCGCCAAGGCCCGCGCCCAGGTCGAAGTGGCTGAATCCCAAGGCGGCTTCAATGGCGGCATCAAGGCCGGCGCCCAGCGCCTGCAGGAGTCCGGCCAAGCGTTCCTGCTGCCTGAAAAGGTGCCGGTGGCCAACATCGGCGAGGCGATCATCAGCGCCTCGTACCAGTTCGATCTGTGGGGCACCTTCAAGCGCGGCACCGAGGCCGCCAAGGCCAACGCCGACGCAGTGCAAGCCGCCGCCGACACCGCGCGTATCACCTTGGTGGCCGACGTGGTCAAGGCCTATACCCAAGTGTGCTCGGCCAACGAGGAGCTCCACATCGCCCGCGAGTCGCTCGACCTGCAGGAGCAGAGCGTGAAGCTCAACCAGCGCCTGCGCGATGCCGGCCGCGGCGACGAAACCCAGGTCACCCGCTCGCAGACCCAGTTCAAATCGTTGCGCGCCGAACTGCCACGCTTCAAGGCCGAGCGCGAGACCGGCATGTACACCCTGGCAGCACTGCTAGCCAAGCCTGTGGATAAGTTGCCTGCCGGTACCGCTGATTGCGCCGAGCTGCCACAGCTGAATCAGCTGGTGCCGGTCGGTGATGGCGCGGCCCTGCTCAAGCGCCGCCCCGACGTGCGCCAGGCCGAACGCCAGCTGGCGGCGGCCACCGCCGAGATCGGCGTGGCGACCGGTGCGCTGTATCCGGATATCAGCATCGGTGCACAGGTTGGCACCATCGGTATTCTTGAAGACTTGGGCGATCCGTCGACCAACCGCTGGGGCTTTGGTCCGCAGATCAGCTGGAGCATTCCGACCAACGGGACCCGGGCACGTATTCGCATGGCTGAAGCCTCGACCCAGGCAGCTCTTGCGCATTTTGATGGGGTAGTGCTGAACGCCATCCGCGAGACCCAGACCCGTCTGGCGCAGTACAGCGCCCTGCTGGACCGGCGTGATGCGCTGGCTGAGGCGGAGAAATCGGCGAAGGAAGCGGCGGACCAGACGCACCGGTATTACCAGGCGGGGCGCGAGTCGTTCCTGGCGGATTTGCAGGCGACGCGGACTTATACCGACATGCGCTCGCAGCTGGCGGCGGCGAACAGCCAGGTGGCGTTGGGGCAGATTGGCGTGTTCCTGGCGTTGGGTGGGGGGTGGAAGGAGGCTGGGAAGCAGTGAGGGTGCGGGGGAATTGGGTCAAGGCTGATAGGTGCCTGCC
>NZ_BCBA01000075.1 GCF_001320245.1 Pseudomonas sp. NBRC 111124 | reverse complement strand
CTCGATCTCATAAGCGCTGCAAACCTGTCGGCAGGCACCTGTCAGCCCTCACCCATTCGCCAGCCGACATCCCTTTCCTCACTTCATCTGATTTGTCTCAAGATTTTTCATGAAATCCACCCCCAGCCCTTGAGCGAAGCAAAGTGGAAGTGAACAATGTTCTCTTTCGCATTCCCTCCGAGACTGGCCATGAAAACCCGTTCCCGTCTGCTCGCCTGGTTGCCGGCTGTATTACTCGGCCCGGTGCTGGCGCTGTGCAGCACCCTGGCGCAGGCCGAAGCGCCCGCCGAGGCCGCCAAAGCCCTGCATTTGCTGGACTACATTGGTGCCGACTACCCGCCGACGGTGGAAAACGGCAAGGTCATCGACGACGGCGAATACCGTGAACAGCAAGAATTCAGCGCGGTGCTGGCGGAGCTGGTCAACGGCCTGCCGGCCAACGCCGAGCAAGCTGGCCTGCAGCAAGGTGTGCAAGCGCTGCGCCAGGCCATCGATCAGCGTCAGGACGGCGCGGCGGTGGCCAAGCAAGCCCGACTGCTGGGCGCGCGGCTGGCGGTGGCCTACGAGGTCAGCCAGGCCCCGGTGATCACCCCGGACCCGGCCCGTGGCGCCTCACTGTATGCGCAGAACTGTGCAATCTGCCACGGTGATACCGGCGCTGGTGACGGCCCGGCGGGCGTGGGCCTGGAGCCAGCACCGGCCAACCTGCGTGACACCGCTCGTCTTGACCAGCTGAGCCTGTTCGACCTGTACAACACCCTGGCTTTGGGCATCGACGGTACTGAAATGCCGTCCTTCGCCGACCAACTCGATGAGCGCCAGCGCTGGGACGTGGCGGCCTACATTGCCAGCTTCACTGCCAAGCCTGAAGCCGCTAAAGGCGGCAAGACCTGGAACATCGGCGACCTGGCCCGGCAGACCCCGGCCGAAGTTGCCGCCAACGAAGGCGCCGCGTCGGTCGAGGCGTTCCGCGCCCAGCGCGCCCAGCCGCCGCAGGTCAAGCGCGGCCCATCGCAGTTGCTCGAATACACTGCCAGTACCCTGGACAAGAGCCTTGCAGCTTACCGTGCAGGCGACCACGACCAGGCCTATGACTTGTCGGTTGCGGCTTACCTGGAAGGCTTCGAACTGGTCGAAAGCTCGCTGGACAACATCGACACCGAAGCGCGCAAGAGCACTGAAAAGGCCCTGATGGCCTACCGTCAATCGCTGCAGGACGGCCTGCCGGTGGCCCAGGCCGAACAACGCCTTGCCGAAGCAAAAACCAAGCTCGACCAGGCTGCAAAGCTGCTGGGCAGCGATGGCTTGAGCTGGTCGCTGAGCTTCATTTCCGGCTTGCTCATCCTGCTGCGTGAAGGCCTTGAGGCGATCCTCGTGTTGGCCGCAGTACTGGCCTTCCTGCGCAATACCGGGCAGCAATCGGCCATCCGCAGCGTCAACATCGGCTGGGGCTTGGCGTTGGTCGCAGGCTTTGCCACCTGGGCCGTGGCGGCCTATGTGATCGACGTCGGCGGTGCCCAGCGTGAGCTTCTGGAAGGCAGTACAGCCTTGTTCGCCAGCGTCATGGTGCTGTGGCTGGGTGTGTGGATGCACGACCGCCGGCATGCGGCCGCCTGGCAGGACTACATCAAGAGCAGCCTGGTCAGCGGCGGTGGACGCTTCGGCTTCGCCGTGCTGGCGTTCTTCTCGGTGTACCGCGAGCTGTTCGAAGTGATTCTGTTCTACGAAACCCTGTGGTTGCAGGCGGGCCCAGCTGGCCACCAGGCGGTGCTGGCTGGCGGCGCGACGGCGCTGGTGCTGCTGGTCGGCCTGGCCTGGGTGATCCTGCGCGGGTCGGCGAAGCTGCCGCTGTCGCTGTTCTTCAGCATCAACGCCGGGCTGCTGTGCGCGTTGTCGGTGGTGTTCGCAGGGCATGGCGTGAAAGCGTTGCAGGAAGCGGGCGTACTGGGTACGCGACCGATGGCGTTCTTCGAGTTCGACTGGCTGGGGATTCACCCCGATGTGTACTCGCTGAGTGCTCAAGCGGTGGCGTTGCTGGCGATTGTGGTGTTGTATGGGCGTAGTCGCCTGGCCGAGAAGCGCCGGGCTGCCGTTTAAAGGTTGATGCTACCGGCCTCTTCGCGGGGCAAGCCCGCTCCTGCAAGGTCCTGCCTACGCCTGTGTAGGAGCGGGCTTGCCCCGCGAAGAGGCCGGTGCAGGAAAATAGAGATTTAGCTCAATGCGCATCTGGATCGACGCCGACGCCTGCCCCAAGGCAGCCAAGGACCTGATCGTCAAGTTCGCCCTCAAGCGTCAGCTTGAGGTAATCATGGTGGCCGGCCAGGCCGTGGCCAAGCCGGCCTTCGCGATCGTGCGCCTGATCGTCGTGCCCAGCGGCATGGACGCGGCTGATGATTACCTGGTCGAGCACGCCGTGCCCGGCGAGCTGGTGATCTGCAGCGATGTACCGCTGGCCGACCGCCTGATCAAGAAGGGCGTGGCGGCCCTGGACCCGCGTGGCCGCGAGTTCGACGAACGCAACATGGGCGAGCGCCTGGCGGTGCGCAACCTGTTCACCGAGCTGCGTGAACAGGGCCAGGTCGGGGGAGGGCAGGCGCCTTATGGCGAGCGCGAGAAGCAGGCGTTCGCCAATGCCCTCGACCGGATTCTGACCCGCCTGAGCAAGGGCTGATCATTCCCCTTCGTGGGTTAGTTCCAACACCCGGTCGACAAGCTTGTAGATGCCACTGGCCGCTTCGCTGATCGACTTGGCGACCATGTAGGCCGGGGTGGTCACCAGCTTGCGCTGGGTATCTTCGACGATGTCATGCACATCGCATTCTTGATGCGTGCCGCCCATCTTCTCCACCGCCGCTGCGGTGCCTGCGTCATTGCCAATGGTGCAGACCACGCCCGGGCCATAGATCTTCGCCGCCAGCGCTGGCGAGATGCAGATCAGGCCAACTGGCTTGCAGGCCTCGGCAAAGGCTTCGGCCAGGCTCAGCACATCCGGGTTCACCGTGCATTCGGTGCCTTCCACGGCAAAGTTGGACAGGTTCTTCGCCGCACCGAAGCCACCCGGCACGATCAGCGCGTCGAAATCCTCGGCCTTGGCTTCACGGATATCCTTCACCTCGCCGCGGGCGATGCGTGCCGACTCGGTTAGCACATTGCGCGACTCGGGCATCTCTTCGCCCGTCAGGTGGTCGATCACGTGCATCTGCGCGATGTTCGGCGCAAAGCACTGCACCTGTGCGCCGCGCTGGTCGAGGCGCAGCAAGGTGATCACGCTCTCGTGGATTTCGGCACCGTCGTACACGCCACAGCCGGAAAGAATCACCGCTACTTTCTTGGTCATGCTTATTACTCCATTTTCGAGGCGCTAAATGTCGTCTAGTTTGGCAGATGTGGCCATAGGGATTGCTGCGGGCGCATCCTAATCTCTGTGGATAACCTTTCAGAGCGTTGCCCATGGACGTGATTCTGCTGGCCGTGCCGTTCTTCTTCGTACTGATCGCCGTGGAGCTGATCGCCGACCGCATGCGCGGGCAGCGCAACTTCACTCTGGCCGATTCGATCAACAGCCTGAGCACCGGCGCGCTGTCGACCAGCACCGGCCTGCTGACCAAAGGGGTAGGGCTGCTGACTTACGCCTTGACCTGGGAGCACCTGGCTCTGCTGCGCCTGCCGCCGAGCGCCTGGTGGGTCTGGCTGCTGGCCTTCGTACTGTACGACCTGTGCTACTACTGGCTGCACCGCCTGGGCCATGAGCGCAACGTGCTGTGGGCGGCGCATTCGGTGCATCACCAGAGCGAGGAGTACAACCTCACCACCGCGCTGCGCCAGACCAGTAGCGGCTTCATCTTCTCGTGGATCTTCTACTTGCCGCTGGCGTTGATCGGCGTGCCGCCTGTGGTGTTCATCACCGTGGCGTCGCTGAACCTGCTGTACCAGTTCTGGGTGCATACCCGGCACATTCCCAAACTGGGCTGGCTCGAGTGGGTATTGATCACGCCGTCCAACCATCGCGTCCACCATGCGCAGAATCCTGACTACTTGGATCGCAACTACGGCGGTGTGTTCATTATCTGGGACCGTCTGTTCGGCACGTTCAAGGAGGAGGACCCTGCCGAGCCGGTGGTGTTCGGCGTGACCACGCCCCTGGCCAGCTGGAACCCGTTGTGGGCCAACCTGCAGTTCTACGCCCAGTTGTGCAGCGATGCCCGCCGCACCCGCCGCTGGCAAGACAAGCTGCGCATCTGGTTCATGCCCACTGGCTGGCGCCCGGCCGATGTCGCAGCGGCTTATCCACAGGCGAAGCAGAACCTGGCGCTGTTCCGCAAGTTTGAGGTTGCCTTGGGCCGAGCGTGGCAGGTGTACGTGGCGGCGCAGTTCGTCGTCTACATCGCGCTGGGCAGCTATTTGATGGACGTGGCCGAGCGCGTGCCGAGCGCTGCCTTGGTACTGGGCTGGTCGCTGATGGCGTTTGGCTTGTTCGTCTTGGGTGCGGCCCTGGAAAACCGGCCGTGGGCAGTGCGCCTGGAGCTGGCGCGCCTGCTGACGCTGGTGCCGGCACTCTATCTGGCCGACACGCTGGGCTTAGCGGTGGTCGTGCCCGTGTTCTGGCTGCTTCTCGGTCTTTACCTGCTGCTCAGCGCTGGCAGTCTGCTCTTCTGCCGCCGCGCGGCGCTCTGCACGGACCGCACGGAAGCGCCGGCGCAACCACAGCAGGGCGCCCAACAGCAGCAGGCCACCGAGCACCCATAGCTCGTACTTCTTGATGCTGCCCAGCATACCTTCGAGGATGGCGCCGAAGTGATAGGCCGCCAGGCCCAGTGCCAGCGCCCAGACGGCGGCGCCGATGCCGTTCAGCAGCAGGTAGCGGCGCGGCGAGTAGCCGGACAGGCCGATGGCGATCGGCATCACCGTGCGCAGGCCGTAGACAAAGCGGAAGCTCAGCACCCAGATGTCCGGGTGGCGGCGGATATGCTCCAGCGCGCGGTCACCCATGGCCTGCCAGCGCGGCTTGCGTGCGAGGATCTTGCGGCCGTGCCGCCGACCCATGAAGTACCACAGCTGGTCGCCGGCGTAGCTGCCGCAGAAGGCCACCAGGACCACCAGCTTGATGTCCATGTATTCGCGGAACGCAAGGAATCCCGCAAGTACCAGAATGGTCTCGCCTTCGAAGAAGGTGCCTAGAAAAAGGGCAAAGTAGCCGAAATCCTGCAGGAATTGTTGGAGCATTTTCTGAGGTGCTGGCGAAATGAACGCGCAGCCTACCCCTTCGCGCGCATTCGTGAAAGTGTCCAAATGTGTCTCGACGTGAACAATTCCTACACGGACAATACCGGCAGCCTTAAGTCGCGGCTTGCGCGAAGCTGTAACACAGTCGTCATAATGGACGCTTATCTTGCCGCTCAATTGATCATAGGGCGTTAACGTCCTCAGGAACGTCAGATGAATAATGAAGTGCTAACCCCTGTCGCGATCAAGGATGCCCAGGCAGTCCCCGAAGAGATGGTACAGACCCCGCCCGACCTGCCCGAGGTCGTGGGGCCGGTGGTCGAAGTCGCCGCCCCGGCCCCTGCGCCGACGCCGGCCATCACCGTCCCGAGCCTGGACGACAGCAGCCTGTACATTCATCGCGAACTATCGCAGCTGCAATTCAACATCCGCGTGCTGGAGCAGGCGCTGGACGAATCGTACCCGCTGCTCGAACGCCTCAAATTCCTGCTGATCTTCTCCAGCAACCTCGACGAGTTCTTCGAGATCCGCGTCGCCGGCCTGAAGAAGCAGATCAACTTTGCCCGCGAGCTGGCCGGTGCTGACGGCCTGCAGCCGCACCAGGCGCTGGCACGCATCAGCGAACTGGTGCACTTCGAGGTGGAGCGCCAGTACGCGATCCTCAACGACGTGCTGCTCCCAGAGCTGGAAAAGCACGCCATCCGCTTCATTCGTCGCCGTTACTGGACGCCCAAGCTCAAGACCTGGGTGCGCCGTTTCTTCCGCGACGAAATCGCACCGATCATCACCCCGATCGGCCTCGATCCGACCCACCCGTTCCCGTTGCTGGTGAACAAGAGCCTGAACTTCATCGTCGAGCTCGAAGGCGTCGACGCTTTCGGCCGCGATTCCGGCCTGGCGATCATCCCGGCGCCACGCTTGCTGCCACGGGTCATTCGCGTGCCGGAAGACGTCGGTGGCCCAGGCGACAATTACGTGTTCCTGTCGTCGATGATCCACGCCCACGCCGATGACCTGTTCCAAGGCATGAAGGTCAAAGGCTGCTACCAGTTCCGCCTGACCCGTAACGCCGACCTGGCGCTGGATTCCGAAGAAGTCGACGACCTTGCCCGCGCCCTTCGCGGTGAGCTGTTCTCGCGCCGTTACGGCGATGCCGTGCGCCTGGAAGTGGCCGACACCTGCCCGAAACACTTGTCGGACTACCTGCTCAAGCAGTTCAGCCTGAGCGAGAGCGAGCTTTATCAGGTCAATGGGCCGGTCAACCTGACCCGCCTGTTCAGCATTACCGGCCTCGACAGCCACCCGGAGCTGCAGTACACGCCGTTCACCCCGGCGATCCCCAAGCTGCTGCAGAACGCCGACAACATCTTCAGCGTGATCGGCAAGCAGGACATCCTGCTCATGCACCCGTTCGAGTCCTTCACCCCGGTAATCGACCTGCTGCGCCAGGCTGCCAAGGACCCGCACGTGCTCGCCGTGCGCCAGACCCTGTACCGCTCCGGGGCCAACTCGGAGATCGTCGACGCCTTGGTGGATGCGGCGCGTAACGGCAAGGAGGTCACTGCTGTGATCGAGTTGCGCGCGCGCTTCGACGAAGAGTCCAACCTGCAGATGGCCAGCCGCCTGCAGGCGGCCGGTGCGGTGGTGATCTACGGCGTGGTCGGCTTCAAGACCCACGCCAAGATGATGCTGATCCTGCGCCGCGAGCAGGGCGAGATCGTGCGTTACGCGCACCTGGGTACCGGCAACTATCACGCCGGCAACGCCCGCCTGTATACCGACTACAGCCTGTTGACCTCCGACGACGCTCTCACCGAGGACGTCGGCAAGCTGTTCAGCCAGCTGATCGGCATGGGCAAGACCCTGCGCATGAAGAAGCTGCTGCACGCGCCGTTCACCCTGAAGAAGGGCATGCTCGACATGATCGCCCGGGAGACCCAGTTCGCCCTGGAAGGCAAGCCTGCGCACATCATCGCCAAGTTCAACTCGCTGACCGACGCCAAGGTCATCAAGGCGCTGTACAAGGCCAGCCAGTCGGGCGTGAAGATCGACCTGGTGGTGCGTGGCATGTGCTGCCTGCGCCCAGGCATTCCGGGGGTTTCGCACAACATTCAGGTGCGCTCGATCATCGGCCGCTTCCTTGAGCACACGCGGGTGTTCTACTTCCTCAACGGTGGCGAAGAGCAGATTTACCTGTCCAGCGCCGACTGGATGGAGCGCAACCTCGACAAGCGCGTCGAGACGTGCTTCCCGGTAGAGGGCAAGAAGCTGCTGCTGCGAGTGAAGAAGGAGCTGGAAGGCTACCTGACCGACAACACCCACGCCTGGACCTTGCAGCCAGACGGGCGCTATGTGCGCAGCACCCCGACCGGCAACCAGAACCCGCGCAGTGCCCAGGCGACCCTGCTGGAGCGCCTGAGCAACCCGCTCCTCAACGTACGCTGAGGACGAAGCCGACCCGGGCCAGCCACTCCGCTTCGTTGGCGAAGTCGGCCTGGGTCAGCTGGTTCTGTTCCAGCCAGCCATCCGGGAACACCACTTCAAGGCTGTTTTCGCCGGCCTGCAGGTCCACCTTGGGCATCTGTTGATTGCCGCGGATGTGGTGGAACAGGATGGCGAAGCGCAACAGCACGCACAGGCGAATCAGTTGCACGGCTTCAGCGCCGAACTCCGAGAACTTGTCCTTGGGGATGTTGCGACGATGGCCCCGAACCAACAGGGCCATCATCTGCTGCTCGTCGCGGGAAAAACCGGCCAGGTCAGAGTGCTCGATCAGGTAGGCGCCATGTTTGTGGTAATGGTAGTGGGCGATATCCAAGCCTATTTCATGGACTTTCGCCGCCCATCCCAGCAAATCGCGCCAGTTTCCCTCGTCAAGCTTCCATACCTTGGCTACCTGGTCGAAGGCGTGCAGAGCCTTGCGCTCGACGCGCGCTGCCTGGCCGTGGTCGACGTGATAACGCTCCATCAGCGAATTCAGGGTGCGCTCGCGCACATCCTCGTGGTGATGGCGGCCGAGCAGGTCGAACAGCACACCTTCGCGCAGTGCGCCGTCGCAGTGTTCCATGCGCTGCAGTTCCAGGGCGTCGAAGATTGCCTCCAGAATCGCCAGGCCGGCTGGGAAGATGGTACGCCGGTCAGGCTTGATGCCTTCAAAGTCGATCTTGTCGACTTCGCCGAGCTTGAACAGCTTACGCTTGACCCAGGCCAGGCCCTCGGCATTGACCTCGCCGTTGCCCAGTCCGCCGGCCTTGATCGCGGCGCCAATGGCGCGGATGGTGCCGGACGAGCCGATGGCCTCGTCCCAGGTCAGGCGATGCAGGGCGTTTTCGATGCTCATCAGCTCCAGGCGCGCTGCGGTGTAGGCCTGGGCATAGCGCGCCGGGGTGATCTTGCCGTCGCGGAAGTAGCGCTGGGTGAAACTCACGCAGCCCATCTGCAGGCTTTCGCGCAGCAGCGGCTCGAAGCGCTGGCCGATGATGAACTCGGTACTGCCGCCGCCGATGTCGGCGACCAGGCGTTTACCGGGGGTGTCGGCCAAGGTGTGCGAGACACCGAGGTAGATCAGGCGCGCTTCTTCTCGGCCGGAGATGACCTCCACCGGGTGGCCGAGGATGGCTTCGGCGCGCTGGATGAATTCGTTGCGGTTGCGCGCTTCACGCAGGGCGTTGGTGCCAACGATGCGCACGGAGCCTGCCGGCATGCCGTTGATCAGTTGGGCAAAACGCTTGAGGCATTCCAGGCCTCGCTCCATGGCTTCTTCGCTGAGCTTGCGCTCTTCGTCGATGCCAGCGGCCAGCTGAACCTTCTCGCCGAGGCGCTCGAGAATGCGGATCTCGGTGTGGTGCGCCTTGGCCACCACCATGTGGAAGCTGTTGGAGCCCAGGTCGATGGCGGCGATCAGGGACAGGTTCTTCGCGGAGGTATGCGGCATTCTGTGTGTTCTCGGTCGATAACCCGGCAATCGTGCCACGATCCTTGGCTGACGCCAACGCGCACCGCACCGGGCCTTGATGCAAGGCAATATGCCATTCGATGCTATGACACTTGTGTGACAGTTTCGATTCGCGACGTCTTGCACAACTATAGTTACACTCAATCGTCCGTGACTTCCTGTAGGGCCTGGGTACGGCTATCATGGGCCACGTTTTTTGCTTACGACCCTGGAGATATCCATGAGCAGCGATCTGATCAAACACGTCACCGACGCTACCTTCGAAGCCGAAGTCCTGAAGGCTGAAGGCGCGGTACTGGTCGACTACTGGGCTGAATGGTGCGGTCCATGCAAGATGATCGCTCCGGTTCTGGACGACATCGCCGCTACCTACGAGGGCAAACTGACCGTCGCCAAGCTGAACATCGACGACAACCAGGAAACCCCGGCCAAGCACGGCGTGCGTGGCATCCCGACCCTGATGCTGTTCAAGAACGGCAACGTCGAGGCCACCAAGGTCGGCGCCCTGTCCAAATCACAGCTGGCCGCGTTCCTCGACGCCCACCTGTGATGTGAAACAAAAAACCCCGCAAATGCGGGGTTTTTTCTTTTTCAGAGCACTAGACGCAGAAAAAAGCAAGTGTTACATTCGGCCTCGCACTGCTTCTTCAGTGCCCTCTGCACGCCGTCGCCGAAGCATCCCTAATTCGAATCAGTACGCGATCCTGTCGCCATCTAGCGGCGCGGCCTCATTAAGCCAAAGCTTAATTCTCCCTTCTTACATGATTACGTCACTCCTCTTATGAATCTCACAGAACTCAAGCAAAAGCCGATTACCGATCTTTTGGAAATGGCCGAACAGATGGGCATCGAAAACATGGCCCGTTCGCGCAAACAGGACGTGATTTTCGCCCTGCTGAAAAAGCACGCGAAGAGCGGCGAAGAGATCTCGGGTGACGGCGTGCTGGAGATTCTCCAGGATGGTTTCGGTTTCCTGCGTTCTGCTGATGCGTCCTACCTGGCCGGCCCCGACGACATCTACGTCTCGCCGAGCCAGATCCGCCGTTTCAACCTGCGCACCGGCGATACCATCGTCGGCAAGATCCGCCCGCCGAAGGAAGGGGAGCGTTACTTCGCCCTGCTGAAGGTTGACACCATCAACTTCGACCGTCCGGAAAACGCGAAGAACAAGATCCTGTTCGAGAACCTGACGCCGCTGTTCCCGAACAAGCGCCTGAAGATGGAAGCCGGTAACGGCTCCACCGAAGACTTGACCGGTCGTGTCATCGACCTGTGTGCCCCGATCGGCAAAGGCCAGCGTGGCCTGATCGTCGCCCCGCCGAAAGCCGGTAAGACCATCATGCTGCAGAACATCGCGGCGAACATCACCCGTAACAACCCCGAGTGCCACCTGATCGTCTTGCTGATCGACGAGCGCCCGGAAGAAGTGACCGAAATGCAGCGCACCGTGCGCGGCGAAGTGGTTGCCTCGACCTTCGACGAGCCACCAACCCGCCACGTGCAGGTTGCCGAAATGGTCATCGAGAAGGCCAAGCGCCTGGTCGAGCACAAGAAGGACGTGGTCATCCTGCTGGACTCCATCACCCGTCTGGCGCGTGCCTACAACACCGTGATCCCGAGCTCCGGCAAGGTGCTGACCGGTGGTGTCGACGCCCACGCCCTGGAGAAGCCGAAGCGCTTCTTCGGTGCCGCGCGTAACATCGAGGAAGGCGGTTCGCTGACCATCATCGCCACCGCGCTGGTCGAAACCGGCTCGAAGATGGACGAAGTGATCTACGAAGAGTTCAAGGGTACCGGCAACATGGAGCTGCCCCTGGACCGCCGTATCGCCGAGAAGCGCGTCTTCCCGGCCATCAACATCAACCGTTCCGGTACTCGTCGCGAAGAACTGCTGACTGCCGACGACGAACTGCAGCGCATGTGGATCCTGCGCAAGCTGCTGCACCCGATGGACGAGATCGCCGCCATCGAGTTCCTCGTCGACAAGCTCAAGCAGACCAAGACCAACGACGAGTTCTTCCTGTCGATGAAGCGCAAGTAAGCGTTTCAAGTCGGAATTGATTGGGGCCGCTTCGCGCCCCTTCGCGGGCACGCCCGCTCCCACAGGTTCAGTGCGATCCTGGTGGGGGCGGGCGTACCCGCGAAGGGCTGCGAAGCGGCCCCAATGCATTTTTGCCCCCAAACAAAACCCGAACGGCGCTACACTCTGCAACCCCGACCGATACGGCCAATTAGAGGCTCATGCATGCAGTATCGCGATTTGCGCGACTTCATCCGTGGCCTGGAGCAGCGCGGTGAACTCAAGCGCATCCAGGTTCCGATTTCCCCAGTCCTGGAGATGACCGAGGTCTGCGACCGCACCCTGCGCGCCAAGGGCCCGGCCTTGCTGTTCGAAAAGCCCACCGGCTTCGACATTCCGGTGCTGGGCAACCTGTTCGGTACGCCAGAGCGCGTGGCCATGGGCATGGGCGCCGAGTCGGTCGACGAACTGCGCGAGATCGGCAAGCTGCTGGCCTTCCTCAAGGAGCCTGAGCCGCCGAAAGGCCTGAAGGACGCCTGGTCCAAGCTGCCGATCTTCAAGAAGGTGGTGTCGATGGCGCCGAAGGTGGTCAAGGACGCGGTGTGCCAGGAAGTGGTCGTCGAGGGCGATGACGTCGACCTCGGCCAGTTGCCGATCCAGCACTGCTGGCCGGGCGATGTGGCGCCGTTGATCACCTGGGGCCTGACCGTGACCCGCGGCCCGAACAAGGACCGCCAGAACCTGGGCATCTACCGCCAGCAGGTGATCGGCCGCAACAAGGTGATCATGCGCTGGCTGAGCCACCGTGGCGGCGCCCTGGATTACCGCGAATGGTGCGAGAAGAACCCGGGCCAGCCGTTCCCGGTTGCCGTGGCCCTGGGCGCTGACCCGGCCACCATCCTCGGCGCCGTGACGCCAGTGCCGGACACCCTTTCCGAATACGCCTTTGCCGGCCTGCTGCGCGGCAACCGGACCGAGCTGGTCAAGTGCCGTGGCAGCAACCTGCAGGTGCCGGCCACCGCCGAGATCATCCTCGAAGGCGTGATCCACCCGGGCGAAATGGCCCCTGAGGGCCCGTATGGCGACCATACCGGCTACTACAACGAAGTGGACAGCTTCCCGGTGTTCACCGTCGAGCGCATCACCCACCGGCAGAAGCCGATCTATCACAGCACCTACACCGGTCGGCCGCCAGATGAACCGGCTATCCTGGGTGTGGCGCTGAACGAAGTGTTCGTGCCGATCCTGCAGAAGCAGTTCCCGGAAATCGTCGACTTCTACCTGCCGCCGGAAGGCTGCTCGTACCGTATGGCGGTGGTGACCATGAAAAAGCAGTACCCAGGCCACGCCAAGCGCGTGATGCTGGGTGTGTGGTCGTTCCTGCGACAGTTCATGTACACCAAGTTCGTTATCGTTACCGACGACGACATCAACGCCCGCGACTGGAACGATGTGATCTGGGCCATCACCACGCGCATGGACCCCAAGCGTGATACGGTAATGATCGACAACACGCCGATCGACTACCTGGACTTCGCGTCGCCAGTGTCGGGGCTGGGGTCGAAGATGGGCCTGGACGCCACGCACAAGTGGCCGGGCGAGACAACACGCGAATGGGGCCGGGTCATCGTCAAGGACGAGGCCGTCACCCGCCGTATCGATGAGCTGTGGGATCAGTTGGGAATAGATTGATGCAAGTAACGTTGCAGCCGTCCGGGGCGGTGCTGGCGCTCAAACCCGGGGAACGGATCCTGGATGGAGCGCGGCGGCTGGGCTATGACTGCCCGAACAGCTGCCGCAATGGCAATTGCCATGTCTGCGCCGCGTTGTTGGTCGAAGGAAGCGTGCGTCAGGACGGTGTAGTCCGTGACCATGGCGAGTTGTTCACTTGCATTGCCGAACCGCTGGAGGACTGTGTGTTGCTCTGGGATGGTGTGCTCGCCCTCGGTGAGCTGCCAGTGCGCAAGCTGGCATGCAGCGTGAGCGAATGCGTCGAGGTTGGTGGCGACGTCTGGCGCGTGCGCCTGCGCGCGCCGGCCGGCAAACCGCCGCGCTACCACGCCGGGCAGTACCTGATGATCGAGCGCGAGGGCGACAAGCCAGCGGCCTTCTCACTGGCCTCTGCGCCGCATTCCGGGCGGGATCTCGAGCTGCATGTGCTGGTCCGCGAAGCCAGCGCCCAGCAGCTGCTGGCACAACTGCAGCGCGACCGCCTGGCGCGTATCGAAATGCCGTTCGGCGATACCCATTTGGCCGAGCTGCCCGATGGGCCGCTGGTGCTGATTGCCGCTGGCACTGGCATGGGCCAGATGCACAGCCTGGTCGAACATTGCCGCGCCCAAGGCTTCAAACATCCGGTGCACCTGTACTGGGGCGTACGTCGCCCCGAAGACTTCTACAGCATTGAACACTGGGCCGAATGGGAGCGTTTGCCCAATCTGTTCCTGCACAAGGTGGTCAGTGACCTGTGTGGCTGGGAAGGGCGCTGCGGCATGCTGCACGAAGCGGTGTGCGAGGACGTGAAAGACCTCAATACCGTGCACGTGTATGCCAGCGGTTCGCCGAACATGGTCTACGCCACTCTCGACGCCCTGGTCGAAGCGGGTATGGATGCGCACCGCATGCGTGCCGATGTGTTTGCCTACGCACCACGTGGTTAATAACCGAAGTTTTAAGTAGTGGGTATAAGGCGGTAATTGTTACCGCCTTGGCCATTAACTTTCGCGGCCATCGAAACAATACTTCCCAGTCGTCGGAACTGTGCATGAAACTCTGTTCATAGGACTTGAGTATTGGCGCAGTTCTATCCTATGGTTACTGCAAGCGCGCGAAGCGCGGCCGTGCAGGCCGCGCCACCAGCGCCTCTCGCTTTTATGCGTAGTACACAGGGAATAATGGCGGCAGCTTATGTCGGCACTTGAAAGTTTGTCCTGGGAAATTGCTTATCCTCCGACGCTCGACTTCGGTCAGCAACTGACCCGCGAGCAATTGCTCAACTCCATGCATACAACCATGTCGCGCCATGAAGGTGGCCCGGTCTGGTTATTTGCCTACGGCTCGTTGATCTGGCGCCCGGAATGCAACTCTGTGGAGCGCCAGCGGGCGCGGGTGCATGGTTATCACCGTGGTTTGTACCTGTGGTCGCACGAGCACCGCGGTACGCCGGAAACGCCAGGCCTGGTGTTTGGCCTTGATCGCGGCGGCTCCTGCAGCGGTTTTGCCTACCGCCTTGAAGACAGCAACCTCGATGATTCGCTGATGGCCCTGTGGCAGCGGGAGATGCCTTACCCAGCGTATAGGCCGCACTGGCTCAGCTGCCGGTTGGGCGACGGCAGCAAGGTGCAGGCGTTGGGGTTTGTGTTGGAGCGGCACCTGCCGTGCTATGCGGGCAACCTGCCGGATACGTTGCTCAGCCAGATTCTGGCCAGTGCCAAGGGGCGTTATGGCACCACGCGGGATTATGTCGAACAGACTCTGAATGCATTGCGCAGCCATCAGATGCCCGACCGCAACCTCGAAGCGCGGTTCAGGCGCTGCCATAACCTGCGCGAGTTGTGATTCAGCTACCGGCCTCTTCGCGGGCAT
>NZ_BCBA01000074.1 GCF_001320245.1 Pseudomonas sp. NBRC 111124 | reverse complement strand
ACTTCACCCTTCAACCGACATTCAACTGACTCTTGAGCAGATCCCGGAATGTCTGAATCAGCGGCTCACGACTACGCCCTCTGCGGACGATCAGCGAGAATGGCGCCTGATATCCGAAAGTGGCCGGCGATAGCACCCTGAGGTCGCCCTTGTCGACCCAAGCCTGGGCGTAGTGCTCGGGCAGGTAGCCTATGTAGGCGCCCGAAAGAATCAGGATAAGTTGCGCCTCCATGCTTTCCACGGTCGCCGCACTGTGCTTGAAGCCGTGCCTGGCCAGTTCGGCCTGGCTCCAGTAGCCACGCCCTACCATGCGTTGCTGGGTCACCACCGGCTCGGGGATGCGCCGCTCGGCGAACAACGAGTGGCGGCTGCTGCAATAAAGCCAATGCTGTTCGCGGTATAGCGGCTGATAAAGCAAGCCACTCATGCGCGAGGAGAACGCACCAATGGCCAGGTCCAGACGGTTGTCCTGCACACCGAGCTGCAGCTCGTAGGGGCTGGAAACCGACAGGTGCAGGTGCACCGCCGGGTGCTCCTGGCTATAGGCGCCGATGGCCTCGGCCAAGGGCAGCGCCTGATCGCCTACGGTGGAGTCGATCACCCCCAGGTTGAGGGTGCCGCGCAGCTCGCCCTTGAGTGCTGCGGCGTACTGTTCGAAACCGTCCAGCTCGGCCAGCAGGCGCAGCGTCTCCTGATGGAACAGCTCGCCCTTGCTGGTCAGGCTGAAGCCGCCACGGCCGCGGTGGCACAGCACGATACCCAAGGCGCCTTCGAGCTGGCTCATGTAGGTACTGATGGCCGAGGTCGACAGGTTGAGCTCGCGCTGGGCATTGGCGAAGCCCTGATGGCGCACCACGCTGACGAAGATGCGCAGCAGTTTCAGGTCGGGCAAGGTCGAGGCCATGGTGCAACGGTTCCGCACGGGGTATTTGCGCGCAGTCTAACCGCTCCCGCAGGCTTTAGTTCAGAAATTCCTGAAGTAAGTATTTGCCGGTAGCGATTTTTCCCGCGCACTACCTTGCGCAGACTTGGCCGAAATGTCCCTGCCCGCCGGCATCTCCAGACCTGGAAGGCGTGCGGCGGAACAGGTTCGAACAAACAGAACAATCGACCGACTGATGAGGCCCACCGTGGACAAAGTTCTCCACCAACCACTGGGCGGCAACGAAATGCCGCGTTTCGGCGGCATCGCCACCATGCTCCGTCTCCCCCACCTGCAAAGCGCCCAAGGCCTGGACGCCGCGTTCATCGGCGTGCCGCTGGACATCGGCACCTCGCTGCGCTCGGGCACCCGTTTCGGCCCGCGGCAGATCCGCGCCGAATCGGTAATGATCCGCCCGTACAACATGGCCACCGGTGCCGCCCCGTTCGATTCGCTGTCGGTGGCCGACATCGGTGACGTGGCGATCAACACCTTCAACCTGCTCGACGCCGTACGCATCATCGAAGAAGCCTACGACGAGATCGTCGAGCACAATGTCATCCCGATGACCCTGGGTGGCGACCACACCATCACCCTGCCGATCCTGCGTGCCCTGCACAAGAAGCACGGCAAGATCGGCCTGGTGCACATCGATGCCCACGCCGACGTCAACGACCACATGTTCGGCGAGAAGATCGCTCACGGCACCACCTTCCGCCGCGCCGTGGAAGAGGGCCTGCTCGACTGTGACCGCGTGGTGCAGATCGGCCTGCGCGCCCAAGGCTATACCGCCGACGACTTCAACTGGAGCCGCCGCCAGGGATTCCGCGTAGTCCAGGCCGAAGAGTGCTGGCACAAGTCGCTGGAACCGCTGATGGCCGAAGTACGCGAGAAGGTCGGCGGTGGCCCGGTTTACCTGTCGTTCGACATCGACGGCATCGACCCGGCCTGGGCCCCAGGCACCGGCACCCCGGAAATCGGCGGCTTGACCACCATCCAGGCGATGGAGATCATTCGCGGCTGCCACGGCCTGGACCTGATCGGCTGTGACCTGGTCGAAGTCTCCCCGCCTTACGACACCACCGGCAACACCTCGCTGCTGGGCGCCAACCTGTTGTTCGAGATGCTCTGCGTGCTGCCGGGCGTCGTGCGTCGCTGACACCGCTGTACCCCGGCAGGAGCCATGAGGGAGGGCCATAGAGGCCCGCCAACACAAGACAAGACCGCCGGGCGCCGTGAACACGCCTGCGCGGTCGATCTCGCCATAATAAAGATAATCGGGAGACCCCCAATGGACTTGGACATCATTGTTGTAATGATCTATACCGCCGGCATGCTCGGGCTGGGCTGGTATGGCATGCGGCGCGCAAAAACCCAGGAAGACTACCTCGTGGCCGGGCGCAACCTCGGCCCGACCCTGTACATGGGCACCATGGCCACCACCGTGCTCGGCGGCGCCTCCACCGTTGGCACCGTGCGCTTGGGCTATGTCCATGGCATCTCTGGCTTCTGGCTGTGTGCCGCCCTGGGCCTGGGCATCATCGCCCTCAACCTGTTCCTCGCCAAACCGTTGCTACGCCTGAAGATCTTCACCGTCACCCAGGTGCTGGAACGTCGTTACAACCCCATGGCCCGCCAGGCCAGTGCGGCGATCATGCTGGCCTATGCCCTGATGATTGGTGTGACCTCGACCCTGGCCATGGCAACCGTGCTGCAAGTGCTGCTCGACATGCCGTTCTGGATGTCGCTGATGCTCGGCGGCGGCGTGGTGGTGATCTATTCGACCATCGGTGGCATGTGGTCGCTGACCCTGACCGATATCGTCCAGTTCGTGATCAAGACCGTTGGCCTGATGTTCATCCTGCTGCCGGTGTGCCTGTACAAGGCTGGCGGCTGGGACACCCTGGTGGCCAAGCTGCCGGCGGCCAGCTTCAGCTGGACCACCATCGGCTGGGACACCATCATCACCTACTTCCTGATTTACTTCTTCGGCATCCTGATCGGCCAGGACATCTGGCAGCGGGTGTTCACTGCCCGTGACGAGAAGGTTTGCCAACGCGCCGGTACCACTGCGGGTGTGTACTGCGTTCTGTACGGCCTGGCGTGCGCCCTGATCGGCATGTCGGCGCATGTCCTGATGCCCGACCTGGCCAACCCGAACAATGCCTTTGCCGAGATGATCAAAGGCCAGCTGCCGGAAGGCATTCGTGGCCTGCTGATGGCTGCGGCCCTGGCGGCCATGATGTCCACCGCCAGTGCCGGCCTGCTGGCAGCCTCGACCACCCTGACCGAAGACTTGCTGCCCAAGCTGCGCGGCGGCAAGCCGTCGAGCCTGGGCGTCAGCCGCCTGTTCACCCTGATCACCGGCCTGGTGGTGCTGGGCATCGCCCTGGCGGTGAACGATGTAATCAGCGCCCTGACCCTGGCCTACAACCTGTTGGTGGGTGGCATGCTGATCCCGCTGATCGGTGCGATCTTCTGGAAGCGTGCGACCACCGCAGGCGCCATCGCCAGCATGTCGCTGGGCTTTGCCACTGCGCTGTTCTTCATGTTCAAGGATGGGCTGGATGCCAACACGCCGATCTACTACAGCCTGGCGGTCGGCCTGGTGAGCTTCGTGCTGGTGAGCCTGCTGTCGCGCAAGCCGGTGGGTGAGTTAAAGCTGGCCTGATCAAGCCGCAACAGCAGAAACAAAAAGGCCGCGGCATCGAACAGATGCTGCGGCCTTTTGCATTTTCAGCGACGGCGCGGCTGGTTCAGCGACGGCGCGGCTGGCGCTTGCGCTGCTCTTCATCAGTCGGAATCGGCACCGGCTGCAAGGGTGGTGGTATCAGCCCCAAAGCGACAGCCAGGTCGTGGAGCCAGTTGAACATTTGGTTTTTCATAATGCCCCCTTGACGGGTCAGCCTCACGGCAATTCAAATCCTGCGATGTTTCATACAGATCATAGTCCGATGTCCTGTACTACGCATGCTCTTGTTCCTACAGATAGGGGCTAGTTTGACGCGGATCAAGCGGAAACGGCGCATTCCGACGACTGGCTAATCGTTTCGCATTGTTGCAGATCGATCCAGGCCTGCAAATTCGCACCACGCATGCCCTGGCGCCACATCAACCAGGTTTCCGCGTGATCGAACGGCGGTTGCAGGCGATGGGCGCGAACCCGGTCACGCCCAGGCAGGCTGTCGAGCATCGATTGCGCCATCAAGGCCACGCCCGCACCAGCAATCACACAGGCCAGCATGCTCTGGTACGACTCGATTTCCATCACCCGCCCCATCGGCGTGTGGTCATGGGCATACCAGGCCTCCAGGCGCATGCGGTAGGAACAGCCCTGGCGGAAGGTGAATACCGCCTTGCCCGCTACGTCCTTGGCACTGCGCACCGGCGAATGCTCGGGGCTGGTGATCAGCACCAGTACTTCATCGCACAGTGGCACACCATCCAGCCCTGCCAGGCTCGGCGGGCCATCCACCAAGGCCGCATCCAGACGATGGCTGAGCAGACCTTCAAGCAGGTCGCCGCTGGGCGCCGCCTGTACCTGAAGGTTCACGGCCGGGTATTGCTGATGGTAGCGCGCCAGCAGCGCTGGCAAGTGGATGGCGGCGGTACTGTACATGGTGCCCAGCACGAAATCGCCGGCCGGTTGGCCGCCCTGCACCGCCGCCACAGCTTCATCACGCAGCGCCGACAGGCGGTTGGCGTAATCCAGCAGCACTTTGCCAGCAGGCGACAACTGCAGGCGCTGGCGTTCACGCAGGAACAGCTCCACCCCCAGTTGCTCTTCGAGTTGGCGCAGGCGCGTCGAGAGGTTCGACGGTACTCGGTGCAGGCGCTCGGCAGCACGGGTTACCGAACCTTCCTCGGCCACGGCCTGGAAGATGCGCAGTTGGCTGAACTCCATGACATTCTCCAAAACAGAACAACTTGATCATCATTATTCAATTTTATTGAAAGTAAAAGCGCCCTAACCTGCCATCCATCGCATTGATTCGCGCAGGAGAGTCCTCATGTCGCCGTTCGTACAACTGCTGGCCAGCGCCGTGGCCCTGATGATGGCCATGGGCATTGGCCGCTTCGCCCTCACCCCGCAACTGCCGCAGCTGATCGCCGAAGGCCAGTTCGACCTGACTGCCGCCGGGCTGGTCGCAGCAGCCAACTACCTGGGTTACTTTCTCGGCGCCGTGGACGCCATGTACGCCCGTCGGCCGAACCAGGTGAAACTGCGCCTGCACGGTGGCCTGTGGTTGTGCGTGCTGCTGACCCTGGCCTCTTGGGCTGCGGACGGCTTCTGGAGCCACCTGCTGCTGCGCTTCGGGACCGGCGTGGCCAGTGCTTGGGTGCTGGTGATGATCACCAGCCTCAGCCAGCAAGTGGCCAACGCCCACAACCGCCAGCGCGATGGGGCGATGGTGTTCGCTGGGCCCGGGTTGGGCATCGCACTGACCGGATTGCTGGCACTCGTTGCGCATCTGCTCGGGCTCGGCTCGGCGGCACTGTGGCTGGTCTATGCCGTTGCGGCGCTGGTCATGCTGCTGGCCGTGCGCCCCTGGCTGCCTCGCGCCCTGCAACCTGCCGTGGTGCCCGCCGCCTCGCAGCCAGGCCCTGCCCGCAGTGTCGGCATCGGTCGCCTCGGCCTGGTCTATGCCTTGTACGGCGTGGGTTACATCCTGCCGGCGACCTTCCTGTCGCAAATGGCCAACCAGCAGTTTCGCGGCAACTGGATGGCCGACCTGTTCTGGCCAGCGTTCGGCCTGGCAGCGGCGCTTGGTGTGGTACTGGTGAGCCTGCGCCGGGCTGGGCGTACTTCGGTGTGGCTGACGGTCACCCTCTGGTTGCAAGGGTTGGGGGTCCTGGCCTGCCTGATGGGCGGTGGTGTCGGCCTGGCACTGGGCGTGGTGCTGTGCGGCGGGCCATTCCTGGCGTGCATGCAGCTGGTGATGCAACGCTCGCGGGAACTGGCACCCCATGCCACGCAGCGCAATGCCGGGCTGCTGACTGCGTGTTTTGCCTTGGGACAACTGAGTGGGCCGCTGCTGGCGGCACTGAGCAACCATTACAGCGGTAGCTTGCAGCCGGCGCTGGTGCTGGCTGCTGTGGGCCTGGGGGTGGCGGGTGTACTGGTGCTGACCAGTGGCCGCAGCCTTCAAGGTTGCCAGGCTGCGCCGCAGACCTGCGCTTAACCTACGTACTTGCGCAGTTGCTGCTTCACCCAGGGCTCTGCACTCACCAAGATGACGCCCAGCAGCACCATCACCGCCCCGAGCACGAAATTGACACTCAAGGGTTCACCCAGCAGCACCACGCCGAAGGTCACCCCGAACAATGGGGTGATGAACGAAAACACTGCAAGGTTGGAGGCCAGGTATTTGCGCAGCAACCAGAACCAGGTCAGGTAGCTGACAAACGACACCACGATCCCTTGGAACAGCACGCTGCCCGCCGCCAGCGGTGTCAATCTCACATCGCCAATCTGCCCGCTGACCAGGGCGATCAGCAGCAACCCGGCGAACCCCACCGCCAGTTGATAGAACAGCGTCAGGGTCGCCGGAGCCTCCGAGAGGCGCGAGCAACGCACAACCACCGTGGTTGCGCCCCAGGCAAGCCCGGCGATAACGCCAAAGGCGTCGCCGAGCAGCATCCGCCCATCCATTTCAGCGAACGACAGACCGCCGGCAAACGCCGTGGCAATGCCGCCGAAGGCCAGCAGAATGCCCACCCACTGCAACAACCTCAGCCGCTCGCTGGGCAGCATGAAGTGCAGGCCCAGCGCCGTGAACACGGGCGCGGTATAGAGGAACACCGACATGTGCGCGGCCGAGGTCAGTTTCAGTCCTTCGGCAATGAACAAAAATTCCAGCCCGAACAAACCGCCGGCCAGCAACCCGGCCCGCCAGGTGTTGCCCACCTGCTCCCAGCCGCCACGCCAGCAGATCATTAACCCCACCAGCACCGCAGCGATGCAATTACGCAGGGCCGCTTGCATCACCGGCGCGATATCCACCGCTGCGGTCTTGATCAGCACCTGCTGGCAGCCCCAGATCAGGCACAGGCCCAGCATCACCTGGAAGGCAAAGGCATCGGGGTTCTTGCGGGCCGCGCTCATGGGCGGGCCTTTTGGGTGGTCGAGGGCATCGGCAAAGGCTCGGCAGTGGTCAAGGAGTACCGATTATCGGGTTTCCCGGCCTGCCCTTGCCAGCCTCAAAACGACCTCAAGCGATCTGTGCTTTTGCAGAGACGTGCTCGAAGGTCGTTTCGTCCAGCCCGTCCTCCTGCTCATCCAGCACCTGACGTGGGTGCTCGAAGCCCGGGATGCTGCTGTCGATCAGGCTCAGCAGCCGCGAACCGCGCTCGGTAAGTACGAAGTTCTCGCCATTGCCGCCCTCCTCCTGCTCGCGGCTCTCGATGAAGCCACGCTCGAACAACAGCTTTTCGTACTCGCAGGCGCGGGTTTTCAGGTGGTCGAGATCACCCACCGGCTGCCCCTTGGCGGCCAGCGCCGCAGCGTGCTGCTCGGCATAGGGGCGTGGCGTGAAGCTGTGACCGGCGCCGTTCTGCACTTCGTGCAGCAAACGCTCGATCAGGTCCCAGTCGTAGGTGCTGCTCATGGATATGGCTCCTGCTGTGGACGAAGGGGGTACACAAGTTGGGACCCGTTGGCAGGCGGGAGTGTTCCAAAAGTTATCCAGACACGAACCTTGCCGAATTGGGCTACGGCAGAACCCGCAACTGGAACGGGCTGAAGCAAGGTCGTGGATCAGGTGGCAAAAGGTAGAAACTATTTGCTGTATCCCACGAATGTGTTTTTTTTAAACTACATTCGAGCGATTAAAAAAATTCGAATCCAGTAGTTTTCAGAAAATGGGTGGTCGGGCTTCGAGATGCCAATGCGATCAGCGCTGGCGTTGTTGCGCCTGCATGTATTGTCGCAGCAGCTGGTTGATCCGGGTTTGATATCCGGCTCCCTGCTCCTTGAACCAGGCAAGAACATCAGAATCCAGGCGTATGGTGACCGTCTGCTTGGCTGGAACGCGCAGTTCGGCTTCGCGGAAAAAGTCTTCTCCCAGTTCGGGGATATCAGAGGTATCGATATCGCTGTCGCTCTGTTGAGCCAGGCGACTCCAATCAGTTTTCGATGCTTTGGTCATAATTTTTGGCCTCCCATCGTGTGGCTTTTCGCGCAGAGATGATTCGAATGACATCACCCTGCCTTTCCGTGTAGACGACAACCCCTATCAGGCACTTCAACCAGCCAAGGCTGACCCAGCGCTCCTCATCGTGGTCCGGACAATCATCCCGGCGAATCAGCATCGGATGATTGAACATATCCGGTACATCGGAGAAATCGATGCCGTGTTTGCGGATGTTGATCTGGTTCTTCGCTTCGTCCTACTCAAACAACATGGGACGCTCCGTATTTACATCTGTACATACGATACCTCCTGTTTGATGGCGAGACTAGAGGGCAATCGCTCGCCCTTCAATAGCGCCAGGAGGCTTTGGGAAAAGGACTACAGCATGGAGCGGAAGTAGCCTAATCAAGCGGCTAGCGAGGTTCCGTTACGACTTCAAACTAAAGCCGAGGGGGATCGCGGTTCTTGTACCCGGGGTTATAGCCATCGGTCGTTGGCGCTGAACCAACTCGCCGGCACGCGCCTCCACCGGGCAAACCACTGCTGGAGGTAGAAAGGATGAAACCGCTGCTGCGCATCGCCTGCGCCACCGCCCTGTGCTGTGCCCTGCCCGCCTGGGCCTGCACGCCGGAAGAAGCGACACAGAAACGGGAGGAGCTGGCCGGGCTGGTCAGTCAGCTGACCGAGCAGAACCCGCAGAAGGCCAAGGAGATAAATGACGAGCTCCAGGGGATGGAGCTGGGGACGGCGAGCAAGGACTTGCCCGACAAGTGTCAGTTGATCGACAAGCGGATCAAGGAGCTGAAACAGGCGGAGAAAAAGACGGAATAAAGTGCTTCTGGCTGACACGGCCCCTGTAGGAGCGGCCTTGTGTCGCGAACGGGCTGCAGAGCAGCCCAGCGATGTGCGCATTGACGCTTTTGTTCGGGGGCCGCTTTGCGGCCCTTTCGCGACACAAGGCCGCTCCTACAGGCAGCGCGTCAGCCTTACTCAGCCGCAGGCTTGCGCTTCTTCAGCGGTGCCAGCCCATCGGCACTGGCCAGCGGTGCATTCGGCCGCGGCTTGGCGGTCGGTTTGCGCTTCGCAGCGGCCTTCTTCTCGCCAGTCTTCTTATCGACCTTCTTCTTCTTGGCCCCCACCGCCTTGCCCGAAGCCTTGACCTTCTTCGGCCCGCTGTAGGTCCCTTTGACTTCCTTGATCACCCGACGCTCGAACTGCTGCTTGAGGTAGCGCTCGATGCTGGACATCAGGTTCCAGTCATTGTGGGTGATCAGAGAGATCGCCAGGCCTTCACCACCGGCACGGCCGGTGCGGCCCACACGGTGCACATACTCGTCACCGCTGCGTGGCATGTCGAAGTTGATCACCAGGTCCAGGCCGTCGATGTCCAGGCCGCGGGCCGCCACGTCGGTGGCCACCAGCACCTTGGAGCTGCCCTGCTTGAAGCGCTCGATGGCCAGCTTGCGGTCCTTCTGGTCCTTCTCGCCGTGCAGCACGAAAGCCTTCACGTCCTTGGCCACCAGGTGACCGTAGATGCGGTCGGCCAGGGCGCGGGTGTTGGTGAAGATGATCGCCTTGTCGAAGGTCTCGTTGGCCAGCAGCCACTGCACGATCTGCTCTTTGTGCTGGTCGTGGTCGGCGGTGATGACCTGCTGGCGGGTGCCTTCAGCCAGCTGCGAGACGCTGTTGAGCATCAGGTGCTCAGGGTCTTTCAGGACCTTGCCGATGATATCGCGCAGGGCCGCACCGCCGGTGGTGGCCGAGAACAGCAGCGTCTGCTCGCGGTTCTCGCACTCCTTGCACAGGCGCTCCATGTCTTCGGCAAAGCCCATGTCGAGCATGCGGTCGGCTTCGTCGAGGATCAGCACCTGCACGTGGGACAGGTCGAGGTTGCCGGCATTGAGCTGCTCGAGCAGGCGGCCCGGCGTGCCGATCAGCACGTCCGGCACCTTGCGCAGCATGGCGGCCTGTTCCTTGAAGTCTTCACCGCCGGTGACCAGGCCAGCCTTGATATAGGTGAACTGCGAGAACAGCTGCACTTGCTTGAGGGTCTGCTGGGCCAGCTCGCGGGTCGGCAGCAGGATCAGCGAGCGGATTTCGACACGCCCGCCTTTCAGGTCAACCAGGCGGTTGAGCAGCGGCAGGACGAACGCCGCGGTCTTGCCGCTGCCAGTCTGCGCAGTCACACGCAGGTCGCGCCCTTGCAGGGCCAGGGGGATGGCCGCGGCCTGCACCGGGGTTGGCTCGACAAATTTAAGCTCGGCCACGGCTTTAAGCAGGCGTTCGTGCAGGGCGAATTGGGAGAACACGGAGGTAACCTCAGGCAAGTGCGGGAAATTCAGTTGCATAGGGTAACGTTTTCTGCCGCCTTAGCCGAATTTCTTTTGGCAACTTTCTCGCCATCCGCGCTCTAATGGCGCTTCGTTTCGCTGCAATAGACCGGTTTACAAGCTTATGGACATCCAACGCATCTGGCGTGACAGCCTCGACCTGTGGGGCACCCTCGACCAACATCCGCTGCTCCACGCCGCCATCGGCCTGGCCGTGCTGCTGCTGATTTCCCTGGTCCTCGGGCGCCTGGCGCGCTTTCTGACGCTGCACGGCGCGCGCCTGCTGGCGCGCCAATCGGCGTTGAAGTGGCTCGACGACCTGCGCCACAACAAAGTCTTCCACCGCCTGGCCCAGACCACCCCGTCGCTGGTGATCCAGTTCGGCCTGAAGCTGGTGCCGGAGCTGTCCGACACCGCCCAGCACTTCCTCGGCAACCTCGCCCTGGCCTTCACCCTGCTGTTCATGACCATGGCCCTGTCGTGCCTGCTCGATGCCCTGCTGGACATCTACGCCCGCACCGAACACGCCCGCACCCGCTCGATCAAGGGTTACGTGCAGCTGGCCAAGATGATGCTGTGGATCTTCGCCTCGATCGTCATCGTCGCCACCCTGATCGACCGCTCGCCTCTGTTGCTGCTGTCGGGCCTGGGTGCAATGTCGGCGGTGCTGCTGTTGGTATACAAGGACACCCTGCTGTCGTTCGTCGCCAGTGTGCAGCTGACCAGCAACGACATGCTGCACGTGGGCGACTGGATCGAGATGCCGCAGGTCGGTGCCGATGGTGATGTGGTGGATATCACCCTGCACACCGTGAAAGTGCAGAACTTTGATAAAACCATCGTCTCGATCCCGACCTGGCGCCTGATGAGCGAGTCCTTCCGCAACCGTGGTCTATAACCGCGGATAATATACTACCTACGCCACAGACCCCGTAAACCCTGGCCTCATAGATAGTACACATACTACCAATTCATATACTATCTGCCACCCTCCTGCGTAACCCCTTTCCCGCCCAGCCCGCGCCTTGAGCCCCATTCCGCTTCCCCCTGTGGGCAAGATCCGCGCTCAATATCCGTTGCTATTCTCGCAGTTGATTTCGCGATGACGCGTAGTTACGTCATGCTTGTCAGCAGCAGTAGCCGTGAGCAATCCGCTCCAGGGTCTGGACGACCAGACGATTGCCAGCCTCCTCACGTGCAAGCTCCAGCGCAGAGCAACCTTCAAATGCGGCCCGAGGCTGCGACAACCAAACGGCAGCTTTGGCTCTGTCACCAAACACCTGCTCAGCCCGCAGCCAGAGGCGCTCAATCCGATCCATAGATGCCCTCCCAGCCCTTGGTGTTGGTCGTCCAAAATCGCTCAACCCGAGCTAGCTAGGCGTGACATACGATGCCAGACCTAAGTAAATTCCTGCATTTCCCGCTCACTTGAACACCTTCTGAAAACCAGCACCGCCTCACTGGTAAATTCTGAGAAAATGAGACAGCGCAAACCCACATCCTGAAGTTCACTCCTTTCAAACTCCAGCTCAGGCAGGAACATCAATGAACGAAGCCTAGATTTTCCTTCCCATTACTTGCCGCCCAGTCGCATATCACATAACAACTGTTCATGGTGTGGACTATCAAGTAGCCCCGCCGCTCTTCAGTCTTCATAATTATTGATGTGCAAATTGTCGAGCCATCAGTAAACCGCTTACGGTCGTCGCCAAAAATCACGCCGATCATGTACGCCTCCCCCTCCCCGTACTGCACAGAGGAAAGATAGGCCGTTACGGTCACGTCGAACTGCGTGTCCATGGCTTTTGCGACACCGCTCGGTATCGCGGCGCAGTCACTCCAAGCCGGCTTATTGGTAAACGGCGGAACTCTAAGCTTACTCACCCTGAAAATTTCCTTTAATAGTTACTGCCCCGACGTCAAAACCGGTCACCCGACTGAGCACTGCTTCTCAGCGCAGAGAAACGAATATTGGAGCTTGCGGCCCCATTGCACGACCAGGGAGGAAAGCGGCACCTGCAGGCGTTAAAGATCGTGCACCAGCAATCCTGCGGCACTTCGAATGTCGGGATTTTTCAGCGCGGCCACCGCAGGCTGACTCACATATTTGCGTCCACCACGGCCGGCAAGCACCACCAAGACATCCCCGGTTTCAAACAGGCAGCCGTAGAATTCTCGCTCGTAATCGGTCACAAGACCGTCCCCCGCGGGAATGCATTCTCGGTTATCAAAGACCACGTTGTGGGCGTAGAGAATGGTGGGCTGACGCCCCTCCCCTTCGATCTCAGCGCGCATGCCCTCGGCCAGCAAAACATCCAGCAACAACCACTGCCTCACCACACAAACTGCACGGTCGGAAAAGTCCTTTTGAACGATGCTAATGAGGTCGCCATCGCTGAGGCTCGACCCATTAAGATTCCGTGCCTCCCCGTACAGGATGTCTGCAATTAGAACTGATTCCACCGCCTTCCTCGCTTACTCCAACGCACAGCTAAACCGCCTCGACATGATGATTCGGACAAGAAAAGATCAATTTTCATCGTTGATGGATAGCTAACGGGCCACACAGAGTGCGGGCCGAGGCTTGCCACACGGTGACGCTACTCATTTACGATTTAGAGATATATTGAAGAGCCCCCTCCGGGCCAGGGCCTGCGGTCAGAGGGCTACCCCCAATTACAGCCGAAGCTGACAGAGCCACCTGATTCCCACAGCGATGAATATATACATTTGAGTGAGCGCACGCAAACGCGGCATACCCTCCGCTTTTATCAGGGCGGATGAAATGAGTCTTCGAGATGCCTTTGCGGCCGTGCTCCAGCTTTTGCGAGAGCAGCAGCAGCTTTCGCAATACGATGTCGCTGGAGGTGTGACTCAGTCACACATCAGTCGACTGGAAGGCTTGAAATCCAATGCCACTCTGGAAACCAGCCAAGAGCTCGCGAAAGCGCTGAACTTGCATCCGATCGCTTTCCTGGCGCTCGTGCACGCAGCTGATGAGCAGAAAACCGCGAGGCAGATTCTGGAGCAGGCGCTCGACCAGTTGGAGCGCATGGAGCTGATCGATGCGCCACTCCCCACCGAGCCAGTCAAGCAAGCACATCCTCGCACCAGGAGCGCTGAGGCAGTTTTGTTGAAGGTGCAGGCGCTGAAGGCTGAGGGCAAGACTCAATCAGAGGCCATGGCGTTGCTGGACTTACCTAGATCCACTCTGAGCCGTTACTGGAGAAAATGCTAACCCTCTCTCGACCTGTCCGCTTCAAGCGCGGCCAGCCAAGCGTAGTAGCCGTATGGATGCACTCTGAGGAGTGGGCCTGCGACCCTTAAAGTATTGATGCCCAAAAGAGCCACGCCCAGCCTGCTGGCGAGCTCCTCTGCAGCAGCAGATGCCAAAGATCAGGCCCGTGCCACTGTGATCAGCACACCCTCAACCTAGCCAAACTTCGCATCCCTAGCACAAAGTATTAAAGCAGCAAGGAACGATGATAGAGCGCTTGCACCCAAATTCGAAGCCTTGCTATCCTGCTGACGAGGGCCAAGTGCCCAGGTTGCCGTATACCGCCCCGCTGTGTTGGGAAAGCACGGTGTTGTGCCTGCTTACCACATTACTCCCCGTGGCCAGCCCGGCTAGCAGCAAGCTCAGCAAAGCGCGTCTGATCTGCAAAGATCTCGTCTAACGAGTGCTTTTTCGGCCATGACACCGGAGTCAATGTCATGCGTTTCAATGCCGAAACCATCCTGGAAACCTTTAAAACCACCAAGGTTGCGGATGCCCCAAAGCTCAAACACACCCAGTACCTTCGTTACCTGGCTCAGCGCCTGGGCTACCAAGATTATGAGCACTTCAAGGGCTGCCTGAAGACGGCGCCATCCGACCGCCTCGGTGACTTTTACACTACGCTCATGAAGAAAATCTGCGCCTTGCGTGTTCCCGAAGAGGGTATCGCGCATGTGCGGTTCAGTCATTTTGACGGCAAGTCGATCGGCTATGACTCTTACTTCATTGGATGGGATAGAAACGGGAGGGAGGTTCGTATGCCCAAGCCCGGTTACGAGCAATTGGCGATCATGGACTTCCGCGCGTTTTATGAAGAGCCGCTCTATGTGATCGAGACCGGCGCTGAGCTGTCAGCCTGGCGGTGGAACTGGGGGTCGTTTGCAGCCGTCCCAGTGGCGCTAGCAAAAGCCAATTTCCCCTCACTGTTCCTGAAGGAGCACCTGGTCGTCACCGATCCTCCCCTTCAGAAAATCAAACGCAGAATCCGTCGCGCGCAGAAGAAGAGCGGCCTGATTTAACCCTCCGGCGGGCGATCAGTCGGTCGCCCGCCTCCATCCTTTCGCAGCTCACATATCTTATCCATCCGGACAGCATCGTAACCCTGCTGTGGCTTCTCATCTCGTACCTGGTAAACAGGGCCACTTCATTCCTAGCTTCTGACCACCCGCGATCAGACAACTCCTACTAGGACTGCGGACAGCACGATCCGCCATGCTTACTGCCGCTGGTACCTCTCAGTGACGTCATCAATCCATCATTTTTCTGTCAATCCCGTCGCCTAGAGTGTGTTCGCCAGTGTGCACAGGACTTGATCACAATGTATTTTCAGCATCATAGCGGGACTTCCCTAGGAGACATCAGTATCCGAGAGGACGCGAACGGTACGACTTGCAGGCTTGTAATCTCCTGGGTTGACTCGGCCTCGTTCAGACGGGCACTTGAGCGACGCTACCATTGGGATTGCTGAAAGCAGAAGAAATTCAGGCGCTCATTAAGCCATTCACTGGCATGAAAACAGGAAAGAATACATTTGTACTCCACCTATCCCGCGTCAGCTTCCCCCTGTCGCACAATCAGGGCCCAGTCATCCGCCGCTCTCCCGCCTCAATCATTCTGGGGATGAAGTCCGGATCGTCAGACGTTTTGGGGACATGCGAGGCGCTGTTGATACGCATCAAGTGAGCTTTGATCTCATGAGCAATACGCGCCGCGTCTTTTGCTGACCACCACTGAGTGAGCTGTTCAGCGATTTCATCGGCCCCATGGTCAGCCTTGGCCACGTCCAACAAAAGCCTCGTCGTCAGCCTGAGGTGGGCATCTTGTAATCCACAAGCCTGGTCAGCCAGCACGGCAAGCGAAGATTGAAGCGGTGCTCAAAGCCAAAGCGGCTGGCAAATCCAAGCGAGAAATCTCAGATGAGCTTGGCATTCCATGGTCGACGGTAAACGACATATGGAAGAAAGGCTGATCTGCTACCTCACCAATTTCCCTGACACAAAAAAACGGCCAGATTGGCCGTTTTGAGTGCAGCAACAATAAATCAGGAAACCCAAGCTTCTACTTCTTCGGCCCCGTACTGCGCCTTCCACTCTTTCAGCAGCTTGTGATTGCCGCCTTTTGTCTCGATTATCTCCCCGTTATGCGGGTTCTTGTACTGCTTAACTTGGCGTGCACGACGCGGCGATTTCTCTGCCACAGCCGGGGCGCTACGACGACCCGCTTGAGGATCCAGCAGGTTGATGATGTCACGCAGGCTGAAGCCGTACTTGTTCAGCAAATCACGAAGCTTTTCTTCAAATTCGATTTCTTTCTTCAGCTCGGTGCTGCCCTTCATCGCCTCGAGCTCAGCGAGCTGCGCGGCCAGGGTCTGCTCAAGCTTTCGGAATTCTGCCAAACGAGACATATGTAGTCCTCAGGTATTTAAAAAAGTGCTTACAGGTTAACCCAAATGTGGAGCTGGGCCTAATGAATTTGATGCTGCAACGTGGAGTTAGTTCACCACAACAGCACTTGCAGGCTCAGCAGCAATATAAGGAAACTATATCCATCTCACTAATTAGGCCTGTGCTGCTTCACACACCTACCTGAGCAAAGCGCTGCGCGTCTAAGGACGTTACCGCCGAGAAGCCAGCACCCTTTTTAAAGCTCATATTGTGAACAAAGTTTTTCATCGCATCTGAAGGGTCGATGGCTTCGAGGTTAAGACCTTCGACAGTGGCACGGGAGAATGCAACGCTGAGGATCGGCTGATCCTCCATGTGCCCGGTAGAGCTGTTCAGCACGTTATCCATCGCCGTAACGATGACGAGGTCGTCCGGCAAGATGGCCAGCAGCTCGCGGCCTACCCGCAGTGCGCAACTGCACACGTAATCCTGGTGGAGTTCGTTGAAGCGGCCTGCAGGCATCGCCTTGGTCGACAGTTTTCCGCTTTTGAGCAGCGATTTGATCTCGGTGGGAATGACGTGCGAGCCGTGAATAGCCAGCTTTGCTTCCAGCACGCCTCCCTCATGAACGATCATCTGTATGGATGAGCCAAGGTGCGAAATTTCCTCGAACGACTCGAACGCCTCGATAGCGTCGAGCTTTGCCTGGCGATCGCCATCAAGAATCCGCAGGGCAATGTCCCGCTCCTCCGACCAATCAGAATGCTGAGTCTTCCATTCTTCAAACTGCGCCTGGAACAGCCGTTCATCTTCAGTTGCGGCAGTGGCGATTTTCGCGATGAGGGCCGCACGCTGACGGCTTTCCAACTTAAACAGCTTGGCCCAGAAGTTTGGACGATAAGTCGCCGAGGCCTGCATAGCGGCCTGTTCAAGGGCCCCGCTTTTCACGGGCGGCTTAGGCTCAGGCTTGGACAGAATCTTCTTCCATTTGACCGGCTCAGCGCATTCCTTATGCATCGAGAGCAGGATATCAATGTGGTTCTCATACACCTCGACTTCGTAGGCCGCCTGTTCGAGGGCCTCCATTCTCGCGAACTCTTTCTGCCGCTTCTCCAGCTCACGTTGGCGGCGATGCGCATTACGTTCTGCTCGCCTTGCAGACGCTTGCAGAGATCGAACTGTCCCTTTCCAACCCATCACAATATTCCTTACTGGCTTCGTGATGGCACATTAACATAGCCGCTATCACAGCTTGAACTGGCTGCATCATTTGATCCCGTCTCGCCCCTAGCGACAATGATTTCTCCACGGAACTGCAGGTTATTCAGCCGAAAGAGGTAGGCCAAAGACGAGGTGGAGTGCTACTTCGAGATACAACACATCGGGCCCTGATCCAGCATGTGGCCTGATCATCTATTACTCAGGGAGATGGGTACCAGTGAAGCTCACAACGCGGGTATCTCACGGTCTTCGTCCACGGCCACAGGCTTTGGGAATTGAGCGTGACCATCGCTCCCGTTTGGGAGCTTTGGATAGAAAGAGGTAAATGATGACCGCTAGCCTACGACGCGTTGCTGGCGGTGAACTCAGAGTTGATTTTTGTGGGAGCGGGCTTGCCCAGCGAACACGGGCGTAGCCCGTGCCAGCTACCTCCAATGCATGGGCCGGCCGCTTCGCGGGACAAGCCCACTCCCACATAATTACTGGCAACTGCACTGGCACCCCTGGGTCGAAAACAGCCAGTGGTGACCGACCGCAATCGATTCTTTGCAGCCGTTCGAGGTATCTACGAAACCGAGTTCAATTCAGCCACACAAGCGCACTCGAAAGTTCCTTCCATAGTTTCCGCTGCTTGCCAGCGATCCACGTTTCGCTATACCCCAAAAGGGTTGCATGGCACGTTGATATCAGTAATCCTTCAGTTTAGGCGCTTCAAACTGGCATGATTTTCTAGCGCTGAACCTATGGGATTGTCCCGCTAATGCCATGACTGAGGCAGGGCACGTACAAGGCGCACATTGCGTTTGGGGAGTCAGAATCGATATGGCGACATGCACCGCACCTAGTAAGGGTCACCGCTCCGCAAGCGCGGCAGCAAATTGTCCTGCGTGTAGAAATCGCTATGGGGGCTATGGAGCACGCTCATATTCCTCCACCTCATACTCTTCTCCGTCATCATCCTCTTCATCTGGTGGGGGTGGGGGGCGCACGTCACGTGCTTTGCCCAGTGGAGTTCCGGAAATCTATCGTCGTCCGCTATCTGAGGTACCAAGCCTAGTCCGCAGCGAGGTTCCAACTCCGGCGCAGTCGAACGGGCAAACCTATGACGTGTTCATATCTCATGCATCTGAGGACAAGGACGAGTTTGTCAGGCCATTGGCCAATGCGTTGATTGCAGTTGGGCTCAAGGTATGGTTTGACGAAATGACACTTCGTATCGGGGACAGCTTGCGTCAAAAAATTGATAAAGGCTTGGTTAATAGCCGCGTTGGACTTGTGGTTCTGTCCCCAGCGTTTATCAAGAAGGGATGGACGAATTACGAATTGGACGGGATCGTTACCCGCTCGGTTTCTGGCGAACAGATATTGCTGCCGATTTGGCACAACATCACCAAGCAGCAGGTGATGGATTTCAGTTCTTCGATCGCGGACAAGGTGGCGCGCAGCACCGCGGTGCACACCATTGATGAGATCGCTGCTGAGATCGCCGATTTGCTAAAGTCTAATGATGCCCAAGCATCCTAACATCAAGCGTCCACACAGCATGCCTGGAGATAATCGGGCATGCCCATCCGCTGTTGCCTGCCCTTGGGACATCCCGGCAGGCTAATCGCCTTCTCCTCCCCAGGGGGGCCGCCAGATTCAAGGTGTCGACAGCAATGCCAATGGATGCCTACGGATTCAACTTCGCCATTGGAGTACCGAAACACCAGCCATTCTTGTGCCAAGCCACTTGCAGACTGCTCAGATGCAGATAGTGACAATGACCTCGGACAAAACCAGGTATTGATGATTGGCGGCTCAGAAAAGTGTGGTCGCGAAGACATCATCGTCGCAATCTGAGCTCGGCGAGTCTACGGACATGTTGAGCACTTATGAAATAGCTACTTTCAGTGAATCCCAGCTCAGTTGCCCAAACTGCAACTCACCCCCCAATAATTGGGAGCTTCGTCCAAGGGCGAAGATCTGCTGCCACATAGATATGGGCGCAGTCCCGAAGCGCGCGTCCATCTAACCGCACGTCACCCAGCTACTATGGAATCCAAAGCCTTGCACCAATCAACGTATGGCAAAAGGTCTACTGATCTCGCCGACACCGCCGCATGAACCAAGATCGATAATTGCGGGTCAGTCTGTAACGGGAGATTGCAACTGGCGGGGTACAGCGAATGGTTTCATTTGATCTACAAAGGATGCTCATTGGCGAGTTCCCGCTGACCTTCCTCTTGGAGGTCGCCCTTCGTGTTTCAGCGGCGTTTCTAGCCGTGTTCTTCTTTTTGAAATTCAGTGGTCGACGCGGAATCAGGCAGCTGTCCCGATTCGAGCTCGTGGTGATCCTCACCTTGGGCTCAGCCGCAGGCGATGTGACTTTTTATGAAGATGTACCCCTCCTCCCGGTCGCATTGGTTTTCCTTACGCTCTTGCTGCTCTATCGCGGAACCGTCTACATGATGAGGCGCAGCAAAACATGCGAGGCCTGGATCGATGGACTGCCCATCACGGTCGTAAAGGACGGAATGTACGAGATCCATTAGCTGCGGAATTTGAACATCTCGTCCAACGAGCTCTTCATGGAGCTGCGCCAACAAGGCGTGGAGCATCTCGGCCAAGTTCGACTCGGCCTATTGGAAACCGATGGCGATCTCAGTCTGTATTTCTATGGGCAAGATGACACCCGGCCAGGGCTGTCGGTGCTCCCAGTCGAACATCGTCCGGAGTACCTGGCACCGCCGAACGCGGGCCTTCACTGTTGCGTCAGCTGCGGCTTCCCAACCTTCCATGAACCTCAAGACTCAGTCGTGTGTGAACGCTGCGGACATAACGTCTGGTCACCTGCATTGGATACCGTGCGCAACCGCTAGACCTAATCCACTTAATAGCGCGGGGGTTGGACAGGCACCGTCTTCACTGACGGATTTATTCACGCCCTTTTCACATGCTATGTGGGAGCGTTAGCTATCCCTACGTGTGATAGAAGCTCCCTTGCCCGCCTAGCAGCGGGCTTTCTTTTGCCCGCCATTCCTCATCGACTCGGGCCATTCGTCCGTTGGGCTGTCCGCTTCATCGGCCAAAGCTGTCCTCTAAGGACATCAGCCAGAGGCTTCCTCATGCGACAGCTATTCCAATCGATAACTCTTCCCCTTGCCTGCACTCTGCTGTGGGCATGCGCCGCTCCCGAAACGAAGTCTCCTGTGGAGGCACCAGGCCGGCCAGAGTCGGCAAAAACCCAGTTGCTGGAAACCGGCGCCGCGACGCTGCAGTCCAAGCCGCCCATTGAGGCCATCAACGCCTACCTGGATGGATTTCACTTCTACAACGGCCATCAGGACGTGCAAATGGAAGCGCATCACTACTGCTCCATCCTCAACGAGGATGTCATTCAGTGTGTGATATTCGACGGCAATACCAAGTGTGCGAAGATCATGGGCGTCGAGTACATCATCGACGAGAAGCTGTTTGCCGGATTACCAATCAAGGAGAAGGCGATGTGGCACAGTCATGGCTACGAGGTCGCGTCTGGGCAGCTGATCGCCCCAGGCATCCCTGCTCCTGCTGAACATGCCTTGATGGAGCGACTGGCGCATACTTATGGGAAGACATGGCACACCTGGCACACCGATCAGGATAAATCGCTGCCTGTAGGTGTGCCGCAATTGATGATGGGCTTTACCGCTGATGGCCAGGCTAGCCCGGCGATGGTCGAACAGCGCAATCGGCGCCTGGGTGTGGATGCTGCAAAAACCAAAGCTGAGCGGGCTGACATTCGTATTCCTGATGCTGATCCCCAGGCGAATGGCTGGCAGCACGGTAACGTCATTCAAATCACCGATCCAACCGGTGCCCATTTACATCGCCCTTCAACAGCTACACCATCCACTACAAATAGCCGATCCAGCCAATAGCCGCCTGCATCAGCTTTGTGTGGATGGGGCCTCGGGCGTGTCCCCCCTTTCGGGGGAGCGGCTGTCGTGTACCGCACCCTGGCGCTGCCAGGGTCACGGCCCTACCGGGCTTCCATCCTCACGCCTCCGCCCCTCCATGGGCTGCGCGCTCCGCTTGCTAGTTGCCGACACTCAAATGCCCGGCCTAGTCCTTGTCTCAAAGTGAACGATCAGCACACCGCGACACTCCATGTACCGCACCGTGTTTAGTGATCAGCACGGCGAGGGAAGGATTCTGATCAACGTCCATGGAGAGGAAAACTGTGAGCGTCACCTTGAGATGTCTCAAATGCGGTGGGCAAGACCTTGTAGTACCACAGAGGTTGAACAAGAAGGCTATCCTCACGTGCCGAGGGTGTGCCGCCATTGCCAATTATGGCGATCTGATGGAGGCAGAAGGTAGACGGCTGATTGCCGACATCAGGCAGCGCCTGCCTCTCTTGGACGCCGGGTAGTGGCATACCGAGCGCGGACAACTGCACAAGCTATGCAGCAACCTTTATTACACGATTCGTTGCGCTTCACGATCTTTCGCGCACCCGGTCAGCTAATACGAAAGTAAAGGGAGCGTCCCTAATTCGCCAAGCATCTCACCAGAACACACAGGCTCTCTGTGTGACCACACGAGGTGCGAGATCATGGCAAACGATCAAGAAAAAACCGGTCAGCAAGGTGGCACCACTCAAAACAATCCTGATGGCTTCGAGAATGATCCACACCGACCATCTGAGCCTGATCAAAGAGGTGGACAGTTGTCGGAGAGCGAATCCGACCTTCAACGAGATTTGCATCAAGATGGTCAGGATTTAGGCGGTGGGTACCAAAGCGATCACCAGGGCGCAGTTGGTACAGCTCATAGAGGCGGCATGGGAGGTCATACCACGGGGCCCAAATCGGACAATGGCCAAAGCGAAATTGACGAAGCTTCGCAAGCGGTGCAGGACGAAGACAGCGGCATGACTGAAGACAACCGGTAAGGTTGTTTAGGGCCAGGGGAGCTGGAAGCCCTGGCCTTGCTCATGGCCCCGCTCTATTTGCAGTAAACAGTACAGAGCTCATTAACTCGTGTCGTGAAGCTTTGGCTCATCATCCCCATGACAGGTCGACCGGGGCGCTCGCCAGACGCATCGTTCCCATCGTCCATGGATTGCCCCCCCATCAGCTTCTCACTCGCCACTAGCTGAGCAGCCCGAACAGGTCACCACTAATCTCATTACGCTGGCTGAGGTCGAGCAACAGCACCTCCGCTTTGCTGTAGCGGAAACCCTCCCGGTAAATCCGCCCCCTCATGCGCAGCCTTTGTCAGCAAAAGCGTATCGCCTGTTGGACAAAGCAGTTCGACGAGGATGCCTCTGGGCAACCCAGAGCTGAACTGCCGAGATTATCAGCGTGCTCAATTCCTTTGGCGAGTGACAGCAGTCGCCCCGTAGCGGACGCTTGCTTTAGTATCAAATCAGTCGCGTTGCGCTGGAAGTCACCAACCAGATGCCAGGGAGCTACGCTTCTACAGACTCAACGGAAAAGATACGCGATTAGGACGGAGGGCAGGCTGCATGCGGTTGTCGACATTCATCACTCAGCACATGGGCAGCATCCTGCAGGCTTGGGAGGATTTCGCTCGTACCGTTGAATTACCTCGCGAAGCGCTTAGTGACAAGGGCTTAAGAAATCATGCCGCCTTCATCCTCCAAGCCGTGGCTCGCGATATGGATACACCACAGAGCTTGCAGCAGGAGATCGATAAATCGCAGGGTTTAGGCCCAGCTATTGAGGGCGAAAGCGCTGCTGAGACTCATGCCGTACTTCGCCTTCTGGATGGATTTACCCTCGATCAGATGGTATCCGAGTACAGAGCCCTCAGATCCAGCGTGCTCAGGCTTTGGCTTTCACAGGAAGCATCACTCGATCAAGCGGATCGTGTACCCGAAATAATCCGTTTCAACGAAGCTATCGATCAGGCTCTTGTAGAGTCCATCGCATCCTATGGCAAGGCTGTCGATACCACACGCAAAATGGTGCTGGGGGTACTGGGTCACGATCTTCGATCACCACTAACGGCCATTAAAATGGGAGCGGCGCTGCTTACCAGAGCCAAGCAGTGGGGAGACCGTGAACAGAGCTTGGCGGTGCAGATCGATACGAGTGCCGAACGTGCCAATCAGTTGGTAAACGATCTACTGGATCTCGCCAGATGCAACCTGGGCCTGGGCATCACGGTGCAACGTCAGGATATCGATCTGACTTCGTTGTGTGCCAGGGTTGTACAAGAGGTCTGCTTCGCCCATCCACAGATTAACGTTGTTTTCGAACGTACCGATGCACTGCCGGCGAGCGTCGATCCGCTACGCATGAGCCAGGTGATATCCAATCTGATGGTAAATGCCATACGACACGGGGATGTTGAGCGGCCGATTCGAGTAGGTGCTAGCTGCGTTGAGAACATGGCCGTAATTGAGGTACACAACTGGGGAAAACCAATCTCTGCCGACCAGATCACCTACCTATTTGATCCTGAAGCACGCTTAACACGCGCAAGTCGTGCTGACGGTGAGCAGAGCCAAGGTCTAGGGCTAGGGTTGTTCATAGCCAAGGAAATCACGGCCAGCCATGCCGGCAGCATTCAAGTCGTATCTAGCCCTGAGCAAGGCACGACTTTTCGAGTGAGCTTTCCGAGACAGCCATCGACATAATCCCTGTTATTAGAACGAGCGAAAAGCTTGCTCTTTGACCTTGGGGAGAAACCTCAAGGTTAGCTGGGTCGATAGCCGCCGCTTGCTTCCGTTGCCAGGAGACTGGCCCAGAAACGCCGAAATCCGTTTGGGATGACTAACGAAAAAAAGCCCGCGCCTTAGGCACGGGCCGCTCAGAGAGCAACACCCGCCCTGATCAGTTATCCAGCTCGTCTTTGATAATCTTGCCGTCGTGCGGATCAACCTGGAACTCGTATTGCTTGCCATCAGCCTTGATACCCTCGCCTTCCCAGTGACCATCGTCAGCTTCGATCTTGGTAATCTGGGTGTAGCCTGCGCCTTTCAAGGTGGCCTCAGCCTGATCCTTGTTCACCTTCCAGTCAGCACCGGGCGTATCAGCCCATGCAGAAGTAGCCCCCATAGCACCAACCAACGCCAGGCCAGTGAACACTCGTGTCATCGCTTTCATCACTAACTTCCTTTTTTCATGACAGTTAACGATCCGACCCGAACGCTGATCTTGACGTTCAGTTTGTGTTGAAAGACGAGACTGATTCCGGGCACCCATCATGGTGAACGAGCTCCTGCAGGTCTCGTGAAAGCAAAGCAGCGGCTGTGGGTTTCAGCATGGTTGAACTCAGCTCCTCCCAACAAATCCACTTACAATGAACGATGCCTCTGCCAAGCGCGACGCAGCAACCGTCGGGTACGTCAGTCGTAAAAATATGGTGGAGAACATTGCCTACCTCGACGGTGCCCACAGCGTTCAAGCCTGAGCAATGAAGCGCCAGCGCCTTCCAAAGCTCACGGGCAGCGGCAACGATTGGCGCTTCGCCGGTCGCGAGCACGCCGCTTGGAAACTTCCATTTAGCCCCCTTCCTGCGGACAAGCAGAACCTTGTCATTTCGTAAGCAGATGATCGTGGCCTTAGCTCTGACTGGGCGATGCGTAGTGACGCTCATAAGGGATCGCACCTAGAGAATGGGCGACATCCTTAACGCGAAAATGATCATCCATGATCTGATGATCCATGGCTGAATGCAGAGTTCCGAATTGACGGTTTTCCATGCGAAGAAGCATGAAGTCTCTGAATTCCCACCGGTCACATGATCATGAGTGAGTCAAAGACATGCACTGGAATGTCCTGAAATGATTGAAACCACCGATCTAGACGAAACGGACTAAGCTCGCTTGAAGGAGAGGTAATCAGGAGGCAAGGATGCGACATCGAGGAGCAGTATTTTGGGCTTGGGCAGATCCAGCTCTACAGCACCATTCCCACGAGGAAGAGCTAGATGATGGAGCCAAGCTCGATGTTCAGGTTCGGCTCTCCCGTACTGGCGACACGCAGTTGTTCATCGGGATCTACGAGCGCTCGGGCTTGGCCAGGATTGAAGAAGCCTATGCAAAACGGCCTGGTGAATCGGTAACTCGGGCCATGGCGTGGGGCGCGGGCAGGGGTCGTGCGCTGGCTCTATCCGCCCTGGAACGAAAGCAGCACATGGGGTAGGAGGACGAGACAATGGCTGATCAGCTAGCCCAATTGGACGCTGAGATCGCGTTCTTGGATCAGATAGCTGCGGAGCTAGAGCGCCAGGTTGGGCCTAGCCCTGTCACTCGCACTCTGGTCATCGCCTGGCTGACCGAGTGGGTGAAAAAGCCGGGCGCATTGAAACCCGACTCACCACACCTGCCTCAATCTCTCAAAGCGGCTTATACCGCCTGGATTCATCAAGAAGTGGATCACTGAGAAAAATTGCGACCCTCGGCTACCAGCACATTGTTTAAGCAAGCCGTTGCGAAGGCTGGTTTCGCTCGGTGGCGAGGCACCTCGCACGGCCAACCCCCCAGGCCAAGGCACGCGTCATCGACTCTCCTGGACGCGTGTCGAAGGCTTCTTCATGCAGTGCCATACCACTGCCGGCATACACGCCTATGAACATTTGAGTGCTGCCCGTTCGCGACAACCGCACTTGGATATCCATCGTCGTGCCGTCGTCCAGCGTCTCATCGTGAGTTCGGTGATGAAGCGTCGGGTCTGACCATTTCCAAAAAATGTCACCGCGTATGCGCATGCCGCTCTCCTACGACTTTAGTATTAGACAGATGGTCATCCCACCATAGCCCACAGCGGCTCTCATGCATCCAAATGGCCGGCAAATCCATTCATAATCAGACGGTTGGAGTTGTTACAGCGTTTTGCCGAACTGATGATAATCGATGAAACCTGCATGCTAGAGCGGCCCTGGCGATTTTCCTGCTGATCTATTTACGTTACCCTCCGCGCCGCCAAAACAACACCAAGGAGATGGCGGGCATGAAGATCGATATCCAGGTCGACGAACACGGATCAGGCTGCAAAGTAATCATTGACGGCCATCCAGTTTCGTTCGCGAATGCAGTTGAAGCTGAGGCCTATGTTGCTCGTCTGCAAGAGCGGCTGCAGGCCGCTCAACATGCCTTCGTAACATCTGCAGAAGCTTCAGCCTGAGCAGCCACCGAACCAAAATCTATACTCGCCCATCACATCTGATGTGTAAGCGATACGGTGAGTGGTTCAGCACCCGTACTTCATCAAGGGGGAGGACGAGATGGCGTTTGTTGACCTGTACGTTGCGAGTTTGTAGAGCTCGAAGTGACGCTTATGAATGCCAGAGAACGCCTTCTGGCTTCGACCGATGACGAGGCGTTACATGACATGCGGATCGCCGTCAGACGTATCCGAAGCTTACTGATCCCCGTCCGCAAGCTCGAAGGCGTGGAGCGCTTGAAAGCAGCTGCCGCCGAGGTAGGTCGACTTACTACTCCCACCAGAGATCTTGAGGTCATGGCGGGAGAGCTGGATACACGTGGACTGACCGAAGCCGCCCAGGCCCGAAGAAGTCGATTGCCTGATCAGTACAAAGCTATCGCGAAGAGTCAGGAGCTCAACGAACTGTTCACCGCCCTCGATCTCTGGCCGGCAACTTTCAGATCCTCTTCTGCTGGGCATGACGATAAAGCGCTGCGTGGGGCGGTGATGAAGTCACTGACCAAGCTGCTGGACAAGGTACATATCGCGGTAGATGACAAGCATCACGACCGCCATGAGTTGCGGATCCTGGTCAAGCGGGCTCGCTATCTCACCGAAGCATTTGAAGAGTTGTCGCCGCTCTCCCCTGAAGCTGCGAAATCGCTGAAGAAAGTTCAGGGTGCCTTGGGCTCATGGCACGACCACCACCAATGGTGCCTGCGTGTCCACGAAGAGCCTGATCTTCAACCTCTCGAAAGTCTCTGGGCAGAGTCGTCGGAGAAAGAACTGGCGCAGGCTGAGGCCGAACTGAAAAAGCTGAAGCAGCTGCTTCCGGCCATCTCGAAGAAGGCCCAGACGCAGAAGAATGAAGCGGACGCCGAAGCGCGCAAGCGCTCGGGATTTGAAACAAACGGTTAACGTGGCCTGATCAGGCGCAGCGTTTCAGGATGGTTTTGATCGGGCGCCTTACTCGACGCTTCGGTACATCCCTAGCCTTGATCCAACGACAAGCTTCGATCTCGTTTCGAGGGCGTGGTTTATCGTCTGACTTGCGGGCTTCGAACAGGTAATGGATCACCTTGTCTTCCCGGTACATCGTGAGGTAACGGAGCTCGTCGAATGCGAGACCAGTTTCTTCGGCCATCTCCCGCATAGCCGCCTCATGCGGCGTCTCGTCTCGCTCGACTCGGCCACCAGGTAGGTTCCACTTGGCGTTGCGCTTGCGAACGAACAAGACTTCACCATCCTTGCGATAGATGATGGTGGCGCGCAGCTTGATGCCTTTGCGTTTCGCTGTTGCAGTGTCCATTGCCTTCATGCGCTGCCCTTAACGTTGGCTGGCCTAGATCCGGCAGGTTCCTTGCCGAGAATAAATCTTCCGTGTGTCGGTTAGATGACCGGTGTAACGAGGGCAACGTTCAAGTTATCGGCGCCGAAGCGTGTAATGCCCTGCTCAGGTAAGTCGAACGCCTTTCGACGCATCAAGTGAACTTCACCAGATCATGAGAGCCTTCCGTCAAAGGGAGGACAAGTGATGAGCCCATCGAGAGAACTTCATTCCACCGTCATCTGCCTGCAGGCAGGGAAGGTATTGCTTGTACGCAAGGAGGCACCTCAGTGGTCACTCCCTGGCGGGAAAATCGATCCTGGCGAAACGCAGCTTGAAGCGGCACGTCGTGAACTACGGGAAGAAACGTGCCTAGAACTGACTGACGCTCAGTTTTTGGGGCATCACGTGCTCCAAGCGGAAGAGCACTGGCTGTACCGAATGGCCGTTCCGGCCAGCATGATGCCTCGACCTTCGCACGAGATAGTGGAGTGTCGCTGGTTCTCGATCCAGGAAATCACCAAAACCTCAGTCAAGCCAACCAACGTAGATCTGCTAAGACGAGAAGGAATAATCACCGCTAACGAATAGCCTGAATCAGCCAAGGAGCTTGATGTTCAATAGGCAGCAGCACTGATGAGTATCGATCAGAAAACTTGCCCGTCCCAAGAAAAGTATCGGTACGAGGAGAAATTTTCTGGTTTTGGCTGGGCTTGCCTACTCCCCCATCGTACTGAATGGCGGTCGCTTAATGCCTTTCCTATTTGGCTCATTGGCAATGCTTTTGGCCCGTCCTATCCCCCAAGCCAGCGCACGATTCATCGATTCGCCCGGCATGGCAGCAAATGCCTCTTCGTGAAGGGGCATTCCACTCGCGGCATAAACTCCGATAAAAACCTGGGTGGCTCCGGTTCGTGACAACCTCGTCTGGACTTCTATAGCGGTTCCGTCGTCCAGCGTTTCATCATAACTGCGGTGGGCAAGCGCGGGGTCAGCCCATTTCCAGAAGACATCACCACGTATTCGCATGCCAGCCCCCTTTAGCTTTAAAGCGGAACGGTTGAAGCCCCCGAGCTTGGGATTCTCACAGCTAGCCCTTTCGAACAGCCGATTATGATGGATGGCCACCGATTCGTCCCAGCAGCTCCATTTAGATCGCTCTGATATCGATGTGATCCGATTGGTTCAGCCAACTTTCGGATAGGCAGCGAATCAGTACCGCCTGCCTTGTTGGTCTGAACTTTGCTGTCCGCCATGGCTTCCCCTGCATACCGATCACGAAATTACGCGGCTGCAGGAGCTGACATTCATGAGAGCACTGACCTACCACGGAGCACACGACGTCAGGGTCGATAACGTTCCTGACCCGATCATCGAGCAAGAAGACGACATCATCCTCAGGGTCACCGCCACAGCCATTTGCGGTTCCGACTTGCACCTTTACCGAGGCAAAATCCCAGAAACCGAAGCCGGCGATATCTTCGGCCATGAGTTCATGGGCATCGTCGAGGACACCGGGAATGCCGTCACCAATCTCCAGATCGGCGACCGCGTGGTGATTCCCTTTGTGATCGCTTGCGGCAACTGCTTCTTCTGTCAGCACGATCTGTTCGCTGCCTGCGAAACCACCAATACGGGGCGGGGCTCGATCATCAACAAGAAGGGCATTCCCCCGGGCGCCGCGCTGTTCGGATACAGCCATCTCTATGGCGGTATCCCTGGCGGCCAAGCGGATTACGTGAGGGTGCCCAAAGGTAACGTCGGCCCGTTCAAAGTGCCCACCGACCTGGCCGATGACAAGGTGCTGTTCCTCTCGGACATTCTGCCCACCGCTTGGCAGGCGGTCATCAATGCCGAGATTGGCCAGGGTTCATCGCTGGCGATCTATGGTGCCGGGCCGGTGGGCTTGCTAAGCGCCGCCTGTGCGCGAATGCTCGGGGCACAGACCATCTTCATGGTCGATGACAACGACTACCGCCTGGCCTACGCCCGCGAGGCTTACGGCGTCATACCGATCAATTTCGAGCAAGACGACGATCCCGCCGACAGCATCATCCGCCAGACACCAGGCATGCGCGGCGTCGATGCAGTGATTGATGCGGTCGGTTTCGAGGCAAAGGGCAGCACTGCCGAAACGGTGATGACGGCGCTGAAAATCGAAGGCAGCAGTGGCAAGGCGCTGCGCCAGAGCATTGCTGCAGTGCGTCGCGGCGGCGTTGTCAGTGTGCCGGGTGTGTACGCCGGCTTCATCCACGCCTTCATGTTCGGCGACGCCTTCGACAAAGGCCTCACGTTCAAGATGGGCCAGACCCACGTGCAGAAATACTTGCCTGAACTTCTTGAACACATCGAGGCGGGACGCCTGCAACCGGAACTCATCGTCACCCACCGCCTAGCACTCGAAGAAGCGGCCATGGGCTACAAGATGTTCGACCAGAAGCAGGACAACTGTCGCAAAGTCATCCTGGTGCCGGGCGCTGCACCGGGCACCTTGGGCCCTGACTACGTGTAGAGGAGACAAGATCATGAATGAGGTCGCCAGCTACTTCTGGATTGCCGTCGCGGCAATCCTTTTACTCATCGATCTGTGGGCCATTGTCAGCGTGTTCAGAAGCGACAAGTCAGATGCAGTCAAAGCGGCCTGGGCCCTGCTGATCGTCGCGCTACCGTTAATTGGCCTAGGTATCTGGGGCGTTGCTGGCCCGCGCGGTATCAAGCGCGGTACCGGGCCCACTTCCGACGAGCACAGCAAAGGCTGACATTTCCGAGCTCCACTTACAGGGGTTTCAATATGATCGATCAAGCGACAGGGATGAAATCAGGCGAACGCTATCGCGTGGAAAACGTGGAGCGCGCTCATCAGTTTCCAGGCTTCTTTCAAGACGGGAAGTATTATCTCGGCCCTGAACTTCTCACCGCCGTGGGCTGGCTCGAAGGTACACGCTTCATCTACGACAGCCTGGATGCTGAAGGTGAGCCCGTATTTCCAAACCGAGCGGCAGGCACGGTCGAAGGGCTGACGTTGACCCTGGTCGATGGCACCTCCCTTGAGCTCTCGCGGATCGAGGCCAGCGACCCCATTGCACCCCTTGACCCCAGCGCCTCGGCTACGAAACGAGAAGCGCCTGACCGTGGCGCTCCGCTCAGAGGGCCTCTGCGCGGCAAGGTCGTGGTCATCACCGGCGCATCCAGCGGCATAGGCCGAGCCGCCGCGCATGCCTTTGCGTGCAAAGGTGCTCGCCTTGTACTCGCCGCACGCGATGAAGAGGCGTTGTTCGACGTGCTGGATGAATGCACCGATTGCGGTACGGATGCCATAGCGATCACGACCGACGTCACCCACAGCGACCAGGTTCAAGCGCTTGCCGCTCAGGCCGCAGACTTTGGACAGGGACGGATCGATATCTGGGTCAACAATGCCGGGGTCGGCGCGGTCGGCAATTTCGAAGAAACGCCGTTGGAGGCGCACGAGCAGGTCATCCAGACTGACCTGATCGGTTACCTGCGAGGGGCCTACGTCGCCCTTCCCTTCTTCAAGGCACAGGGCAGCGGCATTCTGATCAACACGCTGTCGCTGGGCAGCTGGGTGGCACAGCCCTACGCCGCCGCGTACTCGGCGAGCAAGTTCGGCTTGCGCGGACTGACCGAGGCATTGCGGGGCGAATTGACTGAGTTTCCCAACATCCATGTGTGCGATATCTATCCAGCCGTCATGGACACACCAGGCTTCCGAGACGGCGGTAACTACACCGGGCATGCGCTGACACCGCCAGGCCCCGTATACGATCCCGAAATGGTGGCGAAGGCTATGGTGGCCTGCGCAATCTCGCCTCGTGCTCACACCACGGTTGGCGCTGCGGCGCGCCTCGCGCATTTGGCCAGCTACCTGATACCAGGCCTGCCTCTGTTGTCAGGAAGGCTGACGCGCTGGGGGATAAATCGCAGCCCCATAGCCGAAGCATCATCAGGCAACCTCTTTGAGCCTCCGAGTGGCAGGAGGGGTATCGACGGAGGTTGGAGGAAGCCAAAAGATAAGACGCTCCTGCTGATCGGCGCAGCGGCGCTGGGAATCCTTGTGGGTTTTACCCTCACACATTCACGACGCAGGGATAACTAGAGGCGGTCTGCGTACCGAGGAATGAGCGTGATTGCGAGATCACGTTCGATCCTACTCTGCTGACGAGCTTGTGGGATTAACCGAGCGATAGTCCTCCCCTGCTACCGCTCTCAAGTAAGCAGCGTCAGCCTCCAGACGAAGATCGCGCCATTCCTGCCAGCAGATAATCCCTCGACGATCCATCTCATCGGCCTGGCGAAG
>NZ_BCBA01000073.1 GCF_001320245.1 Pseudomonas sp. NBRC 111124 | reverse complement strand
CAAAATCGGCATAGGGGGCGGCCATCAGGCCGCGCCCCTGCCACACCACCCGGCATGCGGGTCCGCACCGGGCGGTTCGAGAGGTTCAGGTCAGATGAGACGGGGAAGTCCCATCCGGTCAAACCATGCCACCGTCAGAGCACCGTGAATCCAACCAGTACTGTTATTCCAGATCCTGTGGCTATCGGCTGCGATCTGCGCAGCTAGATCAGGGTTAGCCCCCATCCTGCGCAGCTCACGGTACGTCGTCCTGCCGGTTCTCCATTGCTTGAGCTGGAGCGCCCTGAGCCTTCGCCGTATCCACCCGTCCAGACGCTTCCACATCGCAGTGGTTTGGGACAGGCAAAAATACGCTTTCCAGCCCAGTAAGTAGGGCCTTAATTTCCCAATAACCTGCTCCAAACTCTGGCCACCATTACGCGTGGTCATTATTCGGATGCGATGCTTGAAAACCCCTAGTGCCTTGGCCGCGGTAACTCGCCTGATCTTTCCATCAGGGGCCAGCCAGAGGCTGTACCCTAGGAATTTCCGACCAAACACACTGGCGACCGCGCTTTTGCTTTCGTTTACCCGCAACCCAAGCCGACCGTAGAGGCGTCGGAGCACTGCCATCACCCGCAGGCCGGCTTTGGGGCTACGCACATAAACATTGGCATCATCGGCATACCTGACGAAGCAATGGCCTCGCCGCTCCAGTTCTTTGTCTACCTCATCCAACACTACATTGGCCAACAGCGGTGAGAGCGGACCACCTTGCGGAGCCCCTTGCCTGCTGACCACGATGTCACCACCAATCCACGCCCCGCAGTTCAGGTAGGCCCGGATCAGGCGCAGTACGCCACGATCAGTCACCTTCCTGCTCAGTCGGGCGATCAGCAGGTCATGATTGATGCAGTCGAAGAACTGCTCCAAGTCGACATCCACTACGACCTCTCGTCCCGAATGGACATACTGCTGCGCTGCCAGAACAGCCTGGTGAGCGTTGCGTCCCGGACGAAAGCCGTAGCTGTGGAGGCTGAAGTCGGGATCCAGCATCGGCTGGAGGACCTGCAACAGAGCCTGCTGAATGATCCTGTCCGTCACCGTCGGGATACCGAGCTTGCGCTCACCTCCTCCCGGCTTAGGGATCAATACTCTGCGTACGGGGGCCGGTCGGTATTCACCCGCCAAGATCTGGCGGCGTATTCCCGGCCATGCCGTCTTCAGATGCTCCGTAGTTTCGTCGATCGTCAGACCGTCCACTCCGGCAACACCTTTGTTCGAACGCACCCGTTTGAGGGCAAGCAATAGATTCTCTCTGGTCAGGGCTGCCAGGAGCAGCCCACCACCTGTGGGGTTTGGGTCACGTTGCGGACAGCAGGCTTCAGCGCTGGTAGCGCAACGATGGGCTTCACCCGTCGTCATCGCCTCCCGCCCTGGCTCCCCAGGCATCTGCTGCATGGCCTGCTGTATCTTCATGTCAAACCACTTTCCTTCTCGTTTGGCCCTTCACTGCCAGGCAGCTACTACGGCCTCTGCTGACTTCTCGCTCCGGTTCACACCGTTGTCCTTTCAGACACGAGGCGAGATCTCCCCGGGTAAGAACGCCATCCTTCACCTCACAACCGCCGCATTTACGTATTCGGCCTCTAGGCCACAAGAGCTTCGCAGGCACTTGGCTGCTCGCCCTGACCGAATACGCCTCGGATGCGATTCGTGTACCTCGGCTCAAGGTTTATGCTCCACGCTTCCTCCCCACAGTCGGTCGCCCTTCTGCAGTTGCGCTTCGCTTCGTTCGCTGTGGCCAGCTCACGGGAGGACTTGCACCTCCAGGATGGCGCCCATGACGGGCGCACAA
>NZ_BCBA01000072.1 GCF_001320245.1 Pseudomonas sp. NBRC 111124 | reverse complement strand
AAAGGTGACTGTGCGTCGCCATCGCAAATGAATGTAATTGGAATAATCAAACCGCCGCAGTCGAGCTTTTGGCTTTTAGATGTGGGCTTTCAAATGAGGTCTACATTCATTCGCCATGGTGGCGCCGAGTCACCTTTTCGCCTTTACGGCGACCTACTTTTTGACTGGGCAAAAAGTAGGCAAAAACCCCCGCTCCCATCATCCGGCCCCTACGCTGCGCTCCGGGGTCCCCTCACTCCGGCGCCTTCCGGGCCCGCGCGGCCTACGACTTGCTGCGCAAGTCTACATCTCGCGCCTTCGGCTGCGCCGAAGGGGTGCTACGCACCCTGGCCCTCCAGACGCCTGCGTTCGGCCTCCTGAAGTCGCAATCTGCGTCGCCTGAACTATCGCGCGCTTAGAAGCAAAAGCAGAGCAAGAGCAAGAGCAAGAGCAAGAGCAAGAAGCGGCTAGCGCCGCTGGCATCACGCTTCTGGCATCAATGTCGCAATCAACGCCCGCACCGTCCCCGGCAACGCATCCAGCTCACGCACCAGAATGCTCCGCTCACGCACCGCCCACGGCTCATCCAGGCTGATGGTCACCAGTTCCATGGTCTGGCTATGCCGCAGCGCCGCCGACTCAGGAATGATGCCGATACCCACCCCCGCCTCCACCAGCCTGCAGATCGCCTCAAAGCTCGACAACTGAATACGCAGCGAGAGGTTAAGCCCCATGCGCTCCACATGATCCCGCAGGAAACTCAGCAAGGTGCTGCCGTCGTGCAGGCCGATATGCTGGAAATCCAGCGTCTGCTTCAGCGAAACCGACTTGCGACCGGCCAGTTCATGGCCCGCCGGCACGATCAGCACCAACCGGTCAGTGCTGAAGTGCATCACCTGCAAACCGCTGGCCTCCACCGGCCCGGCAATGATGCCCATGTCGCTGCTGCCATCGAGCACGCCGCGCACGATGTCCCGCGACAGACGCTCCTGCAGGTCGACGGTCACCCCAGGACGCTTGGCCATGAAGCCGGCCAGCACTTCCGGCAAGAACTCGGTCACGGCCGTGGTGTTGGCGAAGATGCGGATATGCCCGGCCAGGTCGGTGCCGAACTGGGTGAACTCGGCTTTCAAGTAATCGACCTGGCGCATGATCAGCCGCGCATGCATCAGCAGCTTGTGCCCCGCCGGCGTCAACTCGACGCCACGGCTGTCGCGGTACAGCAGGCGCGTATCAAGCTGAGCTTCCAGCGCCTTGATCCGTGCGCTGGCAGCTGCCGGCGAAAGGAACGCCCGGCGCGCACCCTGGGTCAGGCTAGGCGATTCGCCGATGTGGATGAAAAGCCGCAGGTCTGCCAAGTCGAAATGCATGGTGAGGTCCAGTCGTGGCGATGGCGTTCAGCATACATGAACGCTGCCTTACACAAATGCAAATTCACAGAATGCCACGCGCCTCGCATGATCGGCCCATAACAACAAATGCAGAGGCCCATGGTTATGACTGCTTCCCACCCGCCCATCGACTACAGCGCCTGGATCGGCCGCACGGAAGAGGCCTTCGATGAGCTCAGCCGCAACCTGATCAAGCGCATCGCCGCCACCTTTGGCGAACCCGCCCCCGCTGCCGGCCAACCGCTGCCACCTCTGTGGATGTGGTGCTTCTTCCAGGAGCCGCTGGCCGAAGCGCAACTGGGCGCGGACGGCCACCCGGCACGTGGCGGCTTCCTGCCCCCGGCCGACAACCGCAACCGGATGTGGGCAGGGGGCCGGGTCGAGTTCATCGCCCCGCTCAAGGTCGGTGCCGAGGCCCATCGCCTGTCGACCATCCTGCACATCGAGGAAAAGCACGGCCGCACCGGCGCCCTGCTGTTCGTCACCGTGCGCCACGACTACTCGCAACACGGCCAGCTGTGTGTGCGTGAAGAGCAGGACATCGTCTACCGCGAACCCAACCCGCCCAAGCTCGACAGCGCCCCGGCCGACGCGCCGGCCGACTGGAGCGAGGCGGTCACGCCAACGCCGACCCTGCTGTTCCGGTATTCCGCCGTGACCTTCAACGGCCATCGCATTCACTACGACTTCCCCTACGTCACCGACACCGAAGGCTACGCCGGCCTGGTGGTGCACGGCCCGATGATCGCCACTTTGAACCTGCGTGCGTTCATCCGCGCCAACCCTGGCAAGCACGTACGTCACTTCGCCTACCGCGGCGTGCGCCCGCTGACCGTGCCCACCCCGTTCGAGGTGGCCGGGCGCATCAGCGCACCCGGCCAGGCCCAGCTGTGGGCCGGCAATGCCGACGGCGTGGCGCAGAGCGCCGACGTGCTTTTCGACTGAATACCTGACAGGGAACACCCCATGCATACGTACGACAGCGATGACCTCACTGCCATCCGCGAGGGCGTGCGCGCCTTGTGCGCCGAGTTCGACGCCAGCTACTGGCGCAAGATCGATGAAGAAAAAGGCTTCCCCGAGGCCTTCGTCAAGGCCATGACCGATGCTGGCTGGCTGTCGGCGATGATCCCCGAAGCGTACGGCGGCTCGGGCCTGGGCCTGGCCGAGGCCTCGGTGATCCTCGAAGAGGTGAACGCCTGCGGCGGCAACTCCGGCACCGTGCACGGGCAGATGTACAACATGTTCACCCTCCTGCGCCATGGCAGCGAGGAACAGAAGCGCCACTACCTGCCCAAGCTCGCCAGCGGCGAACTGCGCTTGCAGTCGATGGGCGTGACCGAGCCCACCACTGGCACCGACACCACCAAGATCAAGACCACCGCCGTGCGCCAGGGCGACACGTATGTGATCAATGGCCAGAAGGTGTGGATCTCGCGCATCCAGCATTCGGACCTGATGATCCTGCTGGCGCGCACCACACCCCTGCCGGAGGTGAAGAAAAAGTCCGAGGGCATGTCGATCTTCCTGGTCGACCTGCGCGAAGCCATCGGCAACGGCCTGACCGTGCAACCCATCGCCAACATGGTCAATCACGAGACCAACGAGCTGTTCTTCGACAACCTCGAACTGCCCGCCAGCAGCCTGATCGGTGAAGAAGGCAAGGGCTTTCGCTACATCCTCGACGGCCTCAATGCCGAGCGCACGCTCATCGCCGCCGAGTGCATCGGCGATGGCCGCTGGTTCGTCGAAAAGGCCAGCGCCTACGCCCGTGACCGTGTGGTGTTCGGCCGCCCGATCGGGCAGAACCAGGGCGTGCAGTTCCCCATCGCCGAAGCCCATATCGAGATCGAGGCCGCCGACCTGATGCGCTGGCGCGCCTGCGCCGAGTACGACAGCGGGCAGAACGCCGGGGCCAGCGCCAACATGGCCAAGTACCTGGCGGCCAAGGCCTCGTGGGAGGCGGCCAATGCCTGCCTGCAAACCCACGGCGGCTTCGGCTTTGCCTGCGAATACGACGTCGAGCGCAAGTTCCGCGAAACCCGCCTGTATCAGGTGGCGCCGATCTCCACCAACCTGATCCTGTCCTACGTGGCCGAGCACCTGCTCGAGCTGCCGCGCAGCTTCTGAGGGCCCGAACATGCAGCATACCCAAGCCCTGGCGGGCTTCCTCGCCGACCTGCATTACGCACAGATCCCCGGCCCCGTGCTGGACCGCACCGAAGAGCTGTTCCTCGACTGGCTCGGGTCTGCCCTTGCCAGCCAGGGCGCGCACCCGATCCCACTGTTCGAGCGCTATGCCGAACGCATGGGCCCGGCCCAGGGCAGCGCGCGCGTGCTGACCAGCGGACGCACCTCGTCGCCCTACTTCGCCGCGCTGGTCAACGGCGCTGCCTCGCACCTGGTCGAGCAGGACGACCTGCACAACAGCTCGGTGCTGCACCCGGCCACGGTAGTGTTCTCGGCCGTGCTGGCAGCGGCACAGGACCTCGGCAAGTCCGGCCAGGAACTGCTGCTGGCCAGCGTTGCCGGTTATGAGGCCGGTATCCGCATCGGTGAGTTTCTCGGCCGTTCGCACTACCGCATCTTCCACACCACGGCCACCGTCGGCACCCTGGCCGCGGCCGTGGGGGTGGGTAAACTGCTGGGCTTCGACAAGGCGCAGTTCATCAACCTGCTCGGCAGCGCCGGCACCCAGGCCGCCGGGCTCTGGGAGTTCCTGCGCGATGCTGCCGATTCCAAGCAGCTGCACACCGCCAAGGCCGCCGCCGATGGCCTGCTGGCCGCCTACCTGACTGCCGATGGCCTGAGCGGTGCACGCAATATTCTGGAAGGCGACCAGGGGTTGGCCGCCGGCATGTCCAGCGACGCCGACCCGGCGCGCCTGAGCGACCGCCTGGGCACGCGCTGGGCACTGGCGGAAACCTCGTTCAAGTTCCACGCCTCGTGCCGCCACACCCACCCCGCCGCCGACGCGCTGCTGCAGCTGATGCAGCGCGAGGGCCTGGACCATGAGCAGATCGCCAACGTGGTCACCCGCGTGCACCAGGGTGCCATCGATGTGCTCGGTCGAGTCACCACGCCGGCTACCGTGCACCAGGCCAAGTTCTCCATGGGCACCGTGCTCGGCCTGATCGCCGTGCATGGCAGCGCGCAGCTCATCGAATTCCGTGACCTGGCGCTGACCGACCCACAGGTCGCCACCTTCCGCGACAAGGTCGAGATGCAACTGGACCCTGAAGTCGACGCCGCCTACCCCGCCCGCTGGCTGGGCCGGGTCGAGGTCACCAGCACCGATGGCCGCCGCTTCAGCGCCGCCATCGACGAGCCCAAGGGCGACCCTGGCAACACCCTCTCGCGCCCGGAGCTGGAAGCCAAGTTCCAGCGCCTGCTGGCGTACTCCGGCGCCCGCAGCCCGGCCCAGGGCCAGGCCCTGATCGAGCAGGTCTGGCAGCTGCGCGATGCGCGCTCGCTGGCCGCACTGCACTGATGGATGACAGGTGACCCCATGACTCAAACCGCACCCCGCCCGCTGGACGGCATCACCGTCGTCAGCCTGGAACACGCCATCGCCGCGCCCTTTTGCACCCGCCAGCTGGCCGACCTGGGCGCCCGCGTGATCAAGGTCGAACGGCCCGGCAGCGGCGACTTCGCCCGTGGCTACGACCAGCGCGTCGACGGCCTGGCTTCGCACTTCGTATGGACCAACCGCTCCAAGGAAAGCCTCACCCTCGACCTCAAGCAGGAGGCTGCCGACGGCATCCTCGAGGCCCTGCTGGCCAAGGCCGACGTGCTCGTGCAAAACCTTGCACCCGGCGCGGCCGCACGTATGGGCCTGTCGTTCGAGGCCCTGCATCAGCGCTTCCCACGCCTGATCGTCTGCGACATCTCCGGCTACGGCGCAGGTGGCCCATATGAGAAGAAGAAAGCCTACGACCTGCTGATTCAGAGCGAGGGCGGGTTCTTGTCAGTGACCGGGGGCCCCGGCGACGAGGAAATGGCCAAGGCCGGCTGTTCGATCGCCGACATCGCCGCCGGTATGTATGCCTATACCGGCGTGCTGTCGGCGCTGCTGCTGCGCGACAAGACCGGCCTTGGCAGCCGCATCGATGTGTCGATGCTGGAGAGCCTGGTGGAGTGGATGGGCTACCCGATGTACTACGCCTACAACGGTGCGCCGCCACCGCCGCGCGCCGGTGCCTCGCACTCGACCATCTACCCGTACGGGCCCTTCCCTACCGGCGGTGGCGGCACGATCATGCTCGGCCTGCAAAACGAAAGGGAATGGGCGCTGTTCTGCGAAAAAGTACTGCTCGACCCGACGCTGGCCAGCGATGACCGCTTCAGCGCCAACTTCAAGCGCTCGGAAAACCGCGAGGTGCTGCGCCAACTGATCATCGACCGCTTCGCCAGCCTGTCACTGGATGAAGTGGTCGCACGCCTGGAACAGGCACAGATCGCCAACGCCCGCGTGAACGACATGCAGGGGGTGTGGCAACACCCGCAGTTGAAGGCACGCGACCGTTGGCGTGAAGTGGACAGCCCGGCCGGCACGTTGCCTTCGCTGCTGCCACCGGGGCGCAATGCCGCGTTCACGCCACGCATGGACGCGGTGCCAGCGCTCGGGCAACACACCCAAGGCATCCTCGACGAACTGGGCTTCACGGCCGAACAGCAGGCCAGCTTGGCCTCCGGAGGCGTGGTATGAACAGCGTGCGCTCCGCCCTGTTCGTGCCTGGCAGCCGCCCGGAACGTTTCGCCAAGGCCCTCGCAGCAGGCGCCGATGTGGTCATCGTCGACTTCGAGGATGCGGTGGAGGAGCCGCTGAAACGGCAGGCCCGCGATAACCTGGCGGCCTTTCTGCAAGCCACGCCACAGGCGTCGGTATGGGTGCGGGTGAATGCGCCGCAGCATCAGGAACATGCCGCAGACCTGGCCTTCTGCGCCGGCCAGCCGGGTGTCGCCGGCTTGCTGCTGCCCAAGGTGGAGAACGCCGCCCAGGTCGCGGTGGCCTGGCATGGCGGCAAGCCGGTGTGGCCAATCATCGAAAGTGCCAAGGGCTTGTTGGCGCTGGCGCAGATTGCCGCGGCAGAAGGCGTGGAGCGCTTGTCGTTTGGCAGCCTGGACCTGGCACTGGATTTGGGATTGAACACTGAAAGCGAGGCTGCGGGGCAGTTTCTCGACCAGGCGCGCATGGCGGTGCAATTGCATTCGAGGGGGGCCGCTCTGGCGCCGCCGCTGGATGGGGTGTTCCCGGCGATTGCCGATACCCAAGGGCTGCAGCGGGCCATGCGGCATGCCTATGACATGGGCTACGGCGGCGCGCTATGCATTCACCCGAAGCAGGTGCCGGTGATACATGCGGCGTTGGCGCCCAGTGCCGAGGAGCTGGCATGGGCGCGGCGGGTACTGGCGGCGAGTGAGGCGGCCAATGGCGCCGGGGCTTTCCAGCTGGAGGGGCAGATGGTCGATGCGCCGGTGGTGCTGCGGGCGCAGCGGTTACTGGCTCGAGATCTCGACTGATCTTACTGGCCTCTTCGCGGGCATGCCCGCTCCCACAGGTACTGGACAAGGCTTGAGAGCAGTGGTGTCCCTGTGGGAGCGGGCGCGCCCGCGAAGAGGCCGGTACAGATAACGGCGTTAAGCAAAGCCGAACGCTGGCTTACACAAATGCTAATTCTCCACACGCAGTCCGTTGGTCCATCTTTACCCCACTCCTCCTAAAACAATAAATCAGAGGTGACACCGATGTTGAAGCTGACCCAGGCGCTGTTCTGCGCCGCCGCAGTGTCCATGGCGGGCCTGGCCCAGGCCGCCGACCCGATCATCATCAAGTTCGCCCACGTGGTGGCCGACAGCACCCCCAAAGGCCAGGGCGCGTTGATGTTCCAGAAGCTGGTCGCCGCCGACCCGCAGCTCAAGGACAAGGTCAAGGTCGAGGTCTACCCCAACTCCTCGCTGTTCGGCGATGGCAAGGAAATGGAAGCCCTGCTGCTCGGCGATGTGCAGATGCTGGCGCCGTCGCTGGCCAAGTTCGAGCACTACAACAAGCAGGTGCAGATCTTCGACCTGCCGTTCCTGTTCGACGACCTGGCCGCCGTCGACCGCTTCCAGCAAGGCCCGCAGGGCAAGGCGCTGCTGACCTCGATGGAGGACAAGGGTATCCGTGGCCTGGCCTACTGGCACAACGGCCTCAAGCAACTGTCGGCGAACAAGAAGGTGATCCTGCCCAAGGACGCCCGCGGCCTGAAGTTCCGCGTGCAGGCCTCCAGCGTGCTCGAGGAGCAGTTCAAGGCGATCCGCGCCAACCCGCGCAAGATGAGCTTTGCCGAGGTCTACCAGGGCTTGCAGACCGGCACCGTCAACGGCACCGAGAACACCTGGTCGAACTACGAGAGCCAGAAGGTCAACGAGGTGCAGCCGTTCTTCACCGAGACCAACCACGGCCTGATCGACTACATGGTGATCACCAACGCCAAGTTCTGGAACGGCCTGCCTGAAGATGTGCGCAGCGAGCTGCAGACCATCATGGACGAGGTCACCGTCGAGGTGAACAAGCAGGCCGAAGCGCTCAACCAGACTTAGCGGCAGAAGATCATCGACGCCAAGACCAGCGAGATCGACCCGCTCACCGCTGAGCAACGCCAACAATGGCGTGAGTCGATGCGCCCGGTGTGGGAGAAGTTCTCCGAGCAGATCGGCGCCGACCTGATCAAGGCCGCCGACGACGCCAACAAGCCGTCCTGACCCCGCCTGTGCCCTGCCCCCGGCCACCTGTGATGCAGGTGGCCCGCCCTCTCTCTGTCTGGAGAATTCTTATGCAATCGCTCAGGCGTGTCTGGGAGCACTTCGAGGAAGGCATGATTGCCTTCCTCCTGGCGGCCATGACCTTGGTGACTTTCCTCTACGTGGCACTGAACAACCTCTACACGATGTTCTACACGCTCAGTGACCACTGGGCCTTCGCCAGCGACGCCTTGCTCAGTATCGGCGACCACCTGATGGCCTATGCCCAGGACATGACCTGGAGTATCGCCCTGACCAAGGCGCTGTTTGGCTGGCTGATCTTCTTCGGGATTTCCTACGGCGTGCGCACCGCCGGCCACCTTGGCGTCGACGTGCTGGTGCGGCGCACCTCGAAGCCGGTGCAGCGGGTGCTGGCGATGGTCGCCTGCGCCTGCTGCCTGGCCTACGCCGGGCTGTTCCTGGTGGCGAGCATCAAGTGGGTGAGCGCGGTACTGGTGGCCGGCATCGGCGCCGAAGACCTCGACCGCTACGGCATCAAGATCGGCCATATCGCGCTGATCGTGCCGCTGGGTTTTGCCCTGGTGATCGTCCGCTACCTGGAAATCCTCTACCGCCTGTTCACCCACCGCCAGTACGGCCTGGGCCTGGCCGACGAGGCTGCCGAAGCCAGCAAGCTGGCCAACCCCGGTGAGGAGCACCACTGATGACGGTTATCTGCCTGTTCCTGCTGCTGTTCGTGTTCATGTTCCTCGGCGTGCCGATCGCCATCTCGCTGGGCCTGTCGGGGGCGCTGTCGATCCTGATGTTCAGCCAGGACTCGCTCAGCTCGCTGGCGATCAAGCTGTTCGAGACCTCCGACAGCTACACCTTCCTGGCCATTCCGTTCTTCCTGCTGTCGGGCGCGTTCATGACCACCGGTGGCGTGGCCCAGCGCCTGATCGACTTTGCCAACGCCTGCGTCGGCCACATACGTGGCGGCCTGGCGATTGCCGCTGTGCTGGCGTGCATGCTGTTCGCTGCGCTGTCGGGCTCGTCGCCAGCCACCGTGGCCGCCGTCGGCTCGATTGCCGTGGCCGGCATGGTGCGCTCCGGCTACCCACGCGAGTTCGGCGCCGGGATCATCTGCAACGCTGGCACCCTGGGCATCCTGATCCCGCCGTCGATCGTCATGGTGGTCTACTCGGCGGCGACCGAGACTTCAGTCGGCAAGCTGTTCATGGCGGGCGTGGTACCGGGCATTCTGCTTGGCGTGTTCCTGATGATCACCATCTACATCGTCGCGCGCATCAAGAAGCTGCCGGCACAACCTCGGGCCAGCTTCGCCGAATGGTTGGCTACTGCCCGGCGTGCGTTCTGGGGCCTGTTGCTGCTGGTGATCATCCTCGGCGGCATCTACAGCGGCATGTTCACCCCTACCGAAGCGGCGGCCGTGGCAGCGGTGTACTCGGCGTTCATCGCGCTGTTCGTGTACAAGGACATGCGCCTGCGTGACTGCCCGAAAGTGCTGCTGGAGTCGGGCCGGCTGACCATCATGCTGCTGTTCATCATCGCCAACGCCATGCTTTTCGCCCATGTGCTGACCACCGAGCAGATCCCCCAGCAGATCACCCAGTGGGTGATGTCCGAGGGGCTGACGCCGATCGGCTTCCTGATCATGGTCAACATCGTGCTGCTGGTGGCCGGCAGCTTCATGGAACCGTCGGCGATCATCCTGATCCTGGCGCCAATCTTCTTCCCGATCGCCATGAAGCTGGGTATCGACCCGATTCACTTGGGCATCGTGATGGTGGTGAACATGGAGATCGGCCTGGTGCACCCACCGGTGGGGCTCAACCTGTTCGTCACCTCGGCGGTCACCGGGCTGACCCTGGGGCAGACGATTCGCGCGGCGCTGCCGTGGCTGTCGATCCTGCTGTTGTTCCTGGTGCTGGTGACCTATGTGCCGTTCATCTCGCTGGCGTTGCCGGAGTGGTTGGGCATGCCGTAGCGCTTGGCGTTACCCGCGATAAGGCCGGGGTTGGGATCAGATCCCTCCCCCGGCCAGCAACTGGCTCATCACCTCGGCCAGATCTTTGACCATCACATCCGCCGTCGGCTTGTGCACGATGACGATCTCGTAGCTGTCCACCTCCGGCAACCCCTGTGCCTGCCCCAGCACCCGGTGTTCGCCGGTCGCCGCCCGCGGTGGCAGCAGGCTGATGCCCATGCCGTCGGCCACGGCCGCCTGGATACCGCTCAGGCTGGAGCTGGTGAAACTGATGCGCCAGCGCCGGCCCATGCCTTCGATGGCACTGATCATGTCTTCGCGGTACAGCCCGCGCGGCGGGAAGGTCACCAACGGGATCGGGTCGAGCTCGAATGCCGGCAGGCGCGCACTGTCGATCCACTGCAGGCGCTCGGGCCAGCAGGCCACGCCCTCGCGGCTGTTGCGTCGCTGCTTGAGCAGCACGAGGTCGAGCTCGCCGTTATCGTAGGCCTGGCTGAGGTCCCGGCACAGGCCGCTGGTGACCTCCAGCTTGACCTGCGGGTGCAGGCGGCTGAACGCCGACAGCGCGTTGGTGGTGCGCCCGCCGACAAAGTCCTCGGGCACGCCCAGGCGCACGGTGACGCCGACCATGGCCCCGGCAAGCGCTTCGAGCATCTGGTCGTTCAGCGCCAGCATGTGCCGGGCATAGCCGAGCAGGGTCTGCCCGGCGTCGGTCGGCAACACGTCGCGGTTGCCGCGCACCAGCAGGCGGTGGCCGACCATGTCTTCGAGGCGGCGCACCTTCTGGCTGATGGTCGATTGGGTCGAATGCAGGCGCGCGGCAGCGGTGGTGAAGCTGCCGCAATCGGCCACCACGACAATGGCACGCAGCAGGTCGAGGTCGAACAGGGCTCTATTCGATTTAACGCTGATGGACATCTTGGTATTCAACTACTGAATGACAAGACTGACTTCTATCACGCCTCTTTCGGCCCGGCAACGCGCTAGTCGCCGAGGGCCACGCCTTCACGCCGCGGGTCGGCACCGCCGGCCCACCCCTCGGGAGTGCGCTGGATGATCTGCATGCCACTGGTCATGGTCATCGGGGTAACTTCATGGCCCCAGGCGCTCAACTGGCGGATGAGTGCCGGGCTGGCCAGCCCCGCCTCCACTTCGGTCCCGACATTGCGGCTGCCGAAATTGGGCAAGTTGGCCGCCTGCTGCGGGTCGAGATGCCAGTCCAGCAGGCCGATGAGCGCCTTGTTCACGTAGCCAATGATCTGCGAACCGCCGGGGGAACCGAGGCTCGCCACCAGCTCGCCGGAGGCACGCGAGAACACCAGGGTTGGCGCCATCGCCGACAGCGGGCGCTTGCCGGGCTGCACCCGGTTGGCCACCGGCTTGCCGTTCTCCGCGGGCAGAAAGGAAAAGTCGGTCAGGTGGTTGTTCAGCAAGAAGCCGCCAACCATCAGGTGCGAACCGAAGGCCGATTCCACCGACGTGGTCATGGCCAGGGCCTGGCCGCTGTCATCGACGGCAGACAGGTGCGAGGTGGCAATCCGCAGCGGTGAGCGGTCGGGCGCCAGCGCCAGATTGGCACCCTGCGGGGTGCCGGGGCGGGCGTGCTTCATGCTGTGCTCGCCGACCCGCTTGGCACGCTCGGCGAGGTAGGCTGGGTCGAGCAATGCCTTGACCGGCACTGGCGCGTAATCGCTGTCGGCCAGGTACTGCGCACGGTCGGCGTAGGCCAGGCGCTCGGCTTCGGCGATCAGGTGCACGGCCTGCGGCGCGGGTTCCAGCCCCGCCACGGAGGGCACCTTGCGCGGCGGCAGGTTGGCCAGGTTGCGTTGTGCCGAGGCGTGCTGCAGGGCATCAAGAATGCCCAGGGTCTGCAACACTGTCACCCCGCCGGACGACGGTGGTGGCATGCCGCAAATCTTCCAAGCCTTGTACGGACCGCAGACCGGCTCGCGCTCCTTGGCCTGGTAACGACGCAGATCATCAAGCGACAACTGCCCGGCATTGGCGTGGTTGCGCACTTCAGCCACCATGGCTTCGGCAATCTCACCCTTGTAGAAAGCATCGACGCCCTGCTCTGCAATGCGCTCGAAAGTCTGCGCCAGCGCCGGGTTGCGCAGGATCGTACCGACTGCCAGCGGCTCGCCACGGTCATCCAGGAAGTAACGCGCCATGGCCGGTGAGCGGGCGATGAAGGGGTCGCCGGCCACCAGCGTGTGCAGCCGTTCGGACACCGCGAAGCCATTGCGCGCCAGCGCGATGGCTGGCACAAACAGGTCCTTCCACGGCAGCTTGCCGTGTTGATCATGGGCCAGTTTCAGCGCCCGCAGCACGCCCGGTACCCCTACCGAGCGACCACCGATCTGCGCGGATCGGAATGACAGGGGCGAGCCGTCCGCTTGCAGGAACAGCCTGTCCGTCACCCCTGCCGGCGCGGCTTCGCGGCCGTCGAATGCCTGCACGCGCTGGCCATCCCAGTACAGGATGAATGCCCCACCGCCAATGCCACTGGACTGCGGCTCGACCAGTGTCAGCACCATCTGCATGGCGATTGCGGCGTCGATGGCGCTGCCACCGGCACGCAGCATTGCCCGGCCCGCCTCGCTGGCAAGCGGATTGGCGGCTGCCACCATGTGCCGGCTGGCGTGTACCGGCTGCAGGCCGCTGCGGTAGCCGGATTCCAGCTCCGGTGGTGTGGGCAGCAGCTGGTCGGCCCAGGTAACGCCACTGGTGGTGGCCAGGCACAAGGTGGTGATCAGCGCTGTGGAAAATCTCATCGGCGTGCATCCTGCCTTTACCTATCAAGCGGGCCACTGTGGGTCATGCACATTCTTAACTTCAACCCCTGGGGTGATTTTTCTAGGATACGAGCAGGTCATTCAGGAGCCCTCGCCATGCGTTTACCCCTTACCGCCCTGGCCCTCGCCCTTTTTACCAGCCTTACCGCCCACGCCGAGACCGCCGCCATGGACAAGCAGTTGCACAATGCCGCCGCGCACAATGAAGTCACCCGCCTGCAACAGCTGCTCAAGCAAGGCGCCGGGCTGGAGAGCCGTGATGGCCAGGGGCGCACTGCCTTGCTGGTGGCCACCCATGGCAACCAGGTCGCGGCAGCGAAAGCGCTGATCGAGGCCGGTGCCGACGTGAACGCCAAGGACAACATCGACGACAGCCCGTACCTGTATGCGGGGGCGCGTGGCTTGAATGAGATCCTGCAGCTGACGCTGAGCCATGGTGCCGACCTCAAGAGCACCAACCGCTACGGCGGCACCGCACTGATCCCGGCCGCCGAGCGCGGGCATGTGGAGACCGTGCAGATGCTGATCGATGCGGGGGTGGACGTGAATCACCTGAACCGCCTGCACTGGACCGCGCTGCTGGAAGCCGTGATCCTCGGCGATGGTGGCTCGCGCCATGTGGAGATCGTCCGGCGCCTGCTGGCAGCGGGGGCGGATCGGCAGATTGCCGACAAGGACGGGGTGACCGCGCTGGAGCATGCGCGCCAGCGGGGCTACCAAGAGATGGTGCAGCTACTCAGCCACTGAGGCCTGCACAGTTCCTGTGGGAGCGGGCGTGCCCGCGAAACAGACGCCGCGGAGCCTGGCACCGGCTTCGCCGGTGTTCGCGGGCTTGCCCGCTCCCACAGGTTTGGTGTCGAACTCCAGACCTGGCGTCAGGCCACCTCTTCGTACGGCAACCCCACATAGTTCTCGGCAATGTTCACCAACCCCGCCGGCGATGTCAGGAAGTACTCGCGGTCGGCCTCCTGCATCTTCTGGTCCCACGCATCCTTATGTTCGCCAAAGTCATGCAGCAACTGGGTCATGAACCAGCTGAAGCGCTCGCCCTTCCATACCCGGCGCAGGGCCAGCGGCGAGTACTGCTGCAGCAGGTCGATACGCCCCTCGCGGTACACCTTGACCAGGATCCGGTACAGGTAATTGACATCGGAAGCCGCAAGGTTCAGGCCCTTGGCGCCAGTCGGCGGAACGATGTGCGCGGCATCGCCGACCAGGAACAGGTGGCCGTACTGCATCGGCTCGACCACCAGGCTGCGCAGGGGTGCGATGCTCTTTTCCAGCGCAGGCCCGGTGACCAGCTGCCGTGCCACGTCTTCGGGCAGGCGCGCCTTGAGCTCGTTCCAGAAGCGCTCGTCGGACCAGTCTTCCACCCGCTCGTCCAGCGGCACCTGCAGGTAGTAGCGGCTGCGCGTCTGCGAGCGCTGGCTGCACAGCGAGAAACCGCGTTCGTGGTGGGCGTAGATCAATTCGTGGTTGACCGGTGGCGTATCGGACAGCATGCCCAGCCAGCCGAACGGGTAGACCCGTTCGTATTCCTTGAGCACGCCTTCAGGGATGCTCTTGCGCGAGACGCCATGGAAGCCATCACAGCCGGCGATATAGTCGCAGTCCAGGCGGTGGGTCTGGCCGTCCTTTTCAAAGGTCACGTAGGGCCGCTCATCCTTGAGTTCGTGCGGTTGCACGTTACTGGCAGAGTAGATGATCGGCGCACCGCTGGCTTCGCGGGCCTGCATGAGGTCGCAGGTGACTTCGGTCTGGCCATAGACCATCACCGTCTTGCCGCCGGTCAAGCCCTTCAGGTCCAGGCGCTGGCGACGGCCAGCGACCAGCAGTTCGACACCTTCATGGACCAGGCCTTCGCGGTCCATGCGCTCGGCGACGCCGGCTTCGCGCAGCAGGTCGACGGTGCCTTGCTCAAGCACCCCGGCGCGGATGCGGCCGAGCACGTATTCGGGGGTCTGGCGTTCGAGGATGACGGTGTCGATGCCCGCCTTGTGCAGCAACTGGCCGAGCAGCAGGCCGGACGGACCTGCACCGATGATTGCAACCTGAGTGTTCATTGTTTTTATCTCGTTCGAGAGGGTTTGCCCTTGCATTTTTACTGGCAATAACGGCCAATAATGTGTGCTATCCGATGCAAAAAATGCACTTTTACAAAAACCGTTCGATTAACGGACAGGCAATCACGAGATGAAATCCACCCTCCCCGGCGTCCCGCTGTTTCAGTTATATGGCGAAAACCAGCACTGGCCGGGCACCGACCTCCTGCATTGCGAGTCGATCCCGGCGCGCAGTCGCCTGCACCACTGGGAGATCAAGCCACACCAGCACGCCGAGCTGTTCCAGTTGCTGTACGTGCAGCGCGGCGAGGCTCAGGTGGAAATCGAGGGCGTGCGCAGCACCCTTCTCGAAGCTGCGATACAAGTGGTTCCGCCGCTGACCGTGCATGGCTTTCGCTTCAGTGCCGATATCCAGGGCCATGTGCTGACCTTCGGCACCGCGCTGGTGGCCGACCTGGAACAGCGCCTGGGTGCGCCGCTGGGGGTGTTGGCGAAAGCGGCGTGTTACCCGCTGGGCAAGGACCGCGTGCGACTGCGCGGTCTGATCGAAACGCTGCAGCAGGAATATCAGGACAACGCCCCCGCGCGCGCGACCATGCTCGAAGCACTGGTGACCGCGCTGATGGTGTGGATCAGCCGCCGTCAGCAACTGGGGCAGGCCCCACGCAACCGTGATGAACGTGACCGGCAGTTGCTCGGGCAGTACCTGCGCCTGGTCGAGGCGCATTACCGCGAGCACCTGTCGGTGGAAGACTTCGCCGCGCGCCTGAACATCCACAGCCTGCAGCTCAACCAGCTGTGCCGAGCACTCAGCGGGCAGACCGCGTTGCAGGTTATCCACCAGCGCCTGCTGCTGGAGGCACGGCGCAACCTCATCTATACCCGCATGAGCATCGGCCAGCTGTCGGACAGCCTGGGCTTCAGCGACCCAACCTACTTCGCCCGTTTCTTCAAGCGCCTGAGCGGGCAGACGCCCAATGGCTACCGACGCGCGGCGCAGCCCGACTGATCTGCTTGACGTAAACGTAAACCTACCCTCAGGATATCGGCATACCCCACGCCGAGCCCTAGCATGAGCAGCCAGACCTACAGCATCTCCGACCTCTCCCGCGAACTGGACATCACCACCCGCGCCATCCGCTTCTATGAGGAACAGGGCCTGCTCAGCCCCGAGCGGCGTGGCCTGGAGCGCATCTATTCGGCCCGCGACAAGGTCAGCCTGAAGCTCATCCTGCGTGGCAAGCGCATCGGTTTCTCGCTGGCCGAATGCCGGGAGCTGATTGAGCTGTACGACCCCTCCAGCGGCAACCTCAAGCAGCTGCACAGCATGCTGGCGAAGATTGCCGAGCGACGCGCCCAGCTAGAACAGCAGATGCTCGACATCCACCAGATGCAGCTGGAACTGGACACCGCCCAGGAGCGCTGCGAACAGGCCCTGGCTGCCACCCTGAACAACAACGACAAACGCTGACAGGAACCCCACCATGCCCATGCCCGCAACAGTCCGCCTGGTCGAAGTCGGCCCCCGCGACGGCCTGCAGAACGAAGCCCAGCCCATCAGCGTCGCCGACAAGGTGCGCCTGGTCGACGACCTGACCGACGCCGGGCTGAGCTATATCGAAGTCGGCAGCTTCGTCTCGCCCAAATGGGTGCCGCAGATGGCCGGCTCCGCCGACGTGTTCGCCGGCATCCAGCAGCGTGCCGGTGTTACCTATGCCGCGCTGGCGCCCAATCTACGTGGTTTCGAGGACGCCGTAGCGGCCGGGGTGAAGGAAGTGGCGGTGTTCGCCGCCGCTTCCGAGGCCTTCTCCCAGCGCAATATCAACTGCTCGATCAGCGAAAGCCTGCAGCGCTTCGAACCGATCATGGAGGCTGCGCGCAGCCACGGCGTGCGGGTGCGCGGTTACGTGTCCTGCGTGCTGGGCTGTCCTTATGAAGGCAAGGTCAGCGCCGAGCAGGTAGCACCGGTGGCCAGGGCCCTGCACGACATGGGCTGCTATGAGGTATCGCTGGGGGACACCATCGGCACCGGTACCGCCGGCGACACTCGTCGGTTGTTCGAGGCGGTATCGGCCGTGGTGCCACGCGCGCAACTGGCCGGCCATTTCCACGACACCTATGGCCAGGCCCTGGCCAACGTATATGCCAGCCTGCTCGAAGGCATCAACGTATTCGACAGCTCGGTCGCCGGCCTGGGTGGCTGCCCTTATGCCAAGGGCGCTACCGGCAATATCGCCACTGAGGATGTGCTGTACCTGCTGCAGGGCCTGGGCATCGAAACCGGTATTGACCTCGACCGGCTGATCGCCGCCGGTCAGCGCATCAGCGCTGTGCTGGGCCGGGCCAACGGTTCGCGGGTGGCACGTGCGCGCAGTGCACAATGAGTTTCATGCAGGTGTCACATGAGTGTGGGTGAGTGTTACCTCCCCCACAGTTTCCAGCAGAAAATCGGGTAACAGGGAAACAAATCGACAGATTTTCAGGTCGCCCGGTTTCGCAAATTTCACCTAACAAATTGATTTAAAAGGCTTTTTAAAAGTTGGCACGGCACCTGCTATATGTTTAGTACAACAACAAGAAAAACGCGATAACCAATAAAAACAACATGCAACGGCTCTGACATAACAAGAACAACACGGCAGAGGCGCAGCAAGCAGATTTTTTTGGAGTAGGCACGCTTTTCAGGGGTTCGCCCCGCGGACTGACACAGAACAATAAAACTACCTCAAGGTAGCGGCAGTCAGGCTCGGATCCACAGGATGAAAGCAGGTCAGCGCTCAAAAAAATACGTTTGCTCTTGACCCCGGATGGGGGTCGCACGCAACACCAAGGCAAGCCTACAAAAACAACAAAAGGCCAGCCTCAATAATAAAAAAAGAGCAGGCAACAACGCTTATGAGGGGAGCTTCGGCTCCCCTCAGTGCTTCCTGCCCTCCTCCTCTTTCTGCTTCTCCTCGTTCTGCCTCTCGACCTTCTCCACCAGCAGCGGCATCGTGCCCAATACCAACAGCGCCAGCACCGTGCTGATCAGCGCCGTAGCTTCTCGCCCCATGCCCGCCGCGGTGCCGATTGCAGCCGTCATCCACAGCCCCGCAGCCGTGGTCAGGCCTTTGACGTGGCTGGTGTCCTGGCCGTTACCCTTGAGGATGGTGCCCGCCCCGAGAAAGCCGATGCCAGCGACGATACCCTGGATCACCCGGCTCAAAGCCTGCTCATCGGCACCGGCCATGCTTGGCGCCAGCACGAACAGCGCCGCACCCAGGGACACCAGCATATGTGTGCGCACGCCGGCAGACTTGCCTTTGTGTTCGCGCTCGAAGCCCAGCACGGCGCCGAGCAGTGCCGCCATCATCAGCCGCACAAGGATCTGAATCACCTCGCGAGCATCGGCGATGTCAGCGAACTCAGCCTGGATGGCTTGCCAGATCAATTCCATGAATCAGGTACCGGTCTTGTTGTGCCTAAGGAAGTTGACCCTTGCACAGCCCGTAAAGTGCCCACCCGGCACCCCGATGCAGCAACCTTCCTCCACCCGCGGTCACACCCTGTAACCGCCCCCTTGGAGGACCACACCATGCCCGTCGAAGTCGAAGAAAGCACCCAACGCTGCACGCTCATTGGCGACAAACTGCGCATCGAAGGTAAAGGCCCGGAGGTTGAAATCGTTACCGACGAACAGCTGCGCATGTCCGTGGCCATCCTCGCCGGCGAGCGGTTCCCGATCACCGAAGCCGAGGCCGACGCGCTGACCGTGGCCGGTGCGGTGGATAGCCGCAGGCACCTGAAGGCCAGTACGCCGGGTTCAGTAATCTAAGGGTTCGGACACAATTAGCGGCAATCTGATATGGTTTTTATCGCCTGACCTGAGCCTGTGCTGAAAACAGTTCGGGGGTCATAGTGCTCGTGCCTGATCGAGGCCGTAAGAGCGCCGACGCCATGACCGAACGCATCCATGCCATTCAGATTGCCGCCAATGGCATCCACACCCGCAGTTTCACCGGCCTGTACCGCACGCTGCGCATTGCCTTCGCCGGCGTGCTGTTCGTGCTGTTCTTCGGCACCGCCTGGCTCGACTGGAATGGCCGCCAGGCCGTGCTGTGGGACTTGGCCGACAGCAAGTTCCATATCTTCGGCGCCACCTTCTGGCCGCAGGACTTCATCCTGCTTTCGGCCTTGCTGATCATCTGCGCCTTCGGCCTGTTCGCCATCACCGTCTACGCCGGCCGGGTGTGGTGCGGCTACAGCTGCCCGCAAAGCACCTGGACCTGGCTGTTCATGTGGTGCGAGAAGGTCACCGAAGGCGACCGCAACCAGCGCATCAAGCTGGCCGCCGCGCCCTGGAGCCTGACCAAACTGGCCCGGCGCACGCTCAAACACAGCCTGTGGCTGGCAATCGGCGTGCTCACCGGGCTGACCTTCGTCGGCTACTTCACGCCAATCCGCCCGTTGGCCCAGGACCTGTTCACCCTGCAGCTGAGCGGCGTGGCGCTGTTCTGGGTGCTGTTCTTCACCGCCGCCACCTATATCAATGCCGGGCTGCTGCGCGAGGCGGTGTGCCTGCACATGTGCCCTTATGCGCGCTTCCAGAGCGTGATGTTCGACAAGGACACCCTGGCCGTGGCCTACGACCCGCGCCGCGGCGAAGCCCGCGGCCCACGCAAGAAAGGCAGCAACCCTCGCGCCCAGGGCCTGGGTGACTGCATCGACTGCACCCTGTGCGTGCAGGTCTGCCCCACCGGCATCGACATACGCGACGGCCTGCAGATGGCCTGCATCGGTTGCGCTGCCTGTATCGATGCCTGCGACAACGTCATGGACAAAATGGGCTACGCCCGTGGCCTGATCGGTTACAAATCCGAACACAGCCTGCAAGGCGGTACCACCCACTGGCTGCGCCCGCGCCTGCTGGGCTACGCCGCTGCCCTGGTGCTGATGATCGGCGCCCTGGTGGTGGCCCTGCAGTTGCGCCCGATGGTGTCGCTGGACGTGATCAAGGATCGCGGCCTGTTTCGCGAAAACGCCCAGGGCCAGATCGAGAACATCTACTTGCTCAAGGTCATCAACAAGACCGCGCAGACCCAGCGTTACCACCTGCGCCTGCTCGATGCCGAGGGCTTCGAACTGCACGGCAACAGCGAGTTCAGCATCCCGGCCGGGGAAATGAGCGAGCTGCCAGTGTCGGTAGCAATGCTGACAGAGCGGCCGGCCAGCAGCTCACAGGAACTGGCCTTCGAAATCCGCGACAGCGACCAGCCCGCAGTGCGCAGCGTGGCCCGCAGCCGCTTCGTGGCACCACTGAACCGCTGATCCCTTACACTGATTGTTAACCTAGCCTGCCGAGCCTCCATGAAACGCTACGAACGCTTCGCCGACGACATTGCCGAACTGATCCGCTCCGGGGTGCTCGGCCCAGGCCAGCGCGTGCCTTCGGTACGCTATGCCAGCCAGACCCACGGCGTCAGCCCGTCCACGGTGTTCCAGGCCTATTACCTGCTCGAACGCCGCGGGCTGATCCGCGCTCGGCCGCGCTCGGGCTACTTCGTCAACGCCCACGCCCCGCGCCAGTTCAGCGAACCGCAGGCGCTGGAACCGCTGAGCGAATCGACCGAGGTGGACGTCAGCGGCCTGGTGTTTTCCATCCTCGACTCGATCAAGGACCCGAGCACCGTGCCGTTCGGTTCGGCCTTCCCCAGCCCCGAACTGTTCCCGCTGCAGCGCTTGTCGCGTTCGCTGGCCAGTGCCAGCCGGGCCATGGACCCGCGCATGGTGGTCACCGACCTGTCGCCGGGCAACCCGCAACTGCGCCGGCAGATCGCCCTGCGCTACATGGTCGGCGGGCTGATGCTGCCAATGGAAGAGCTGCTGATCACCAATGGCGCGCTGGAAGCCTTGAACCTGTGCCTGCAGGCGGTCACCGAACCCGGCGACCTGGTGGCCATCGAGGCGCCAGCCTTCTATGCCTGCCTGCAGGTGCTGGAGCGCCTCAAGCTCAAGGCCGTGGAGATCCCGGTGCACCCGCGCGAAGGCATGGACCTGGCGGTGCTGGCCCAGACCCTGGACAAGCACCCGATCAAGGCCGTGTGGTGCATGACCAACTTTCACAACCCGGCGGGTACGAGCATGCCCGAAGCGAAGAAACAGGCGTTGGTCGAATTGCTGCGCCGCCACCAAGTGCCGTTGATCGAAGACGATGTCTACGCCGAGCTGTACTACTCGCAACAGGCCCCGAAGCCTGCCAAGGCCTTCGACACCCAGGGCTTGGTGATGCACTGCGGCTCGTTCAGTAAAAGCCTGGCACCGGGCTACCGCATCGGCTGGGTGGCCGCCGGCCGCTTCGCGCAGAAGATCGAGCGGCTGAAACTGATGACCTCGCTGTGCGCCTCGATGCCGGCTCAGGCAGCCATCGCCGACTACCTGCAACACGGCGGCTACGACCGCCACCTGCGCAAGCTGCGCTACGCCCTGGAGGGCCAGCAGGCCAACATGTTGGCGGCCATCGCACGCCATTTTCCGGCGCAGACCCGCGTCAGCCAGCCCTCCGGTGGCTACTTCCTGTGGCTGGAATTGCCCGAACAGATAGACGCCCTGAAACTGTTCCACCTGGCCCTGGCCCAAGGCATCAGCATTGCGCCGGGGCCGATCTTTTCGCCCACTCGACGCTTCGGCAACTGCATTCGCCTGAACTACGGTTCACCGTGGAACGAGGCCGCTGAACAGGCCATGGAAACCCTTGGGCGCATCATCCGCTCGTTCTGAATGAAGGCCTGAAAAAGTGCAGCTATAGTTGGGCGACCCACTCGCTGGATCGCCCCCATGCAGCCTGACGACCCGACGCCTTCCACACAGCAACTGCAGGCGCGCATCGACCAGGCCCAGGCCAACAGCAAGCTGCTGGGCGAACTGGTCGATCACAGCCAGGCCAACGTGTTCGCGGCTGACCGCAACTTCCGCCTGCTGGCGATCAACCGCACCGCGCAGGAAACCTTCAAGCGCCTGCGCGGCTTCGTGCCGCAGGTGGGCGACTACATCCCCCAGTTCATTGCCAACCAGCCCGACATCGTCAAGTGGCTGGAGCCGGTGTGGCCACGCGTACTGGCCGGCGAGGCGTTCACCGACATCATCACCCTCGGCCCGGCCGACGCCCCACGCCACTACGAAATCAGCTACAACACCTTGCGCGACGCCCAGCAACGCATCCAGGGTGGTTACTTGTTCGCCTACGACATCAGCGAGCGTGTCGCCGAGCAGGAGCGCGTGCGCAAGATCGAAGAGGCCCTGCGCCAATCGCAGAAGATGGAAGCGGTCGGCCAGTTGACCGGCGGTATCGCCCACGACTTCAACAACCTCCTCGGTGGCATCCTGGGCGCACTGGAAATGGCCGAACAACGCCAGGCAGAGCAACGCTACCAAGCCTCCACCCGGCTGCTGGGCGTCGCGCGGCAAAACGCTCAACGCGCGGCTTCGCTGGTTCAGCGCCTGCTGGCGTTCTCGCGCCAGCAGACGCTGAACCCGCAGGCGGTGGATGTGCATCAGTTGGTGACCGGCATGCACGAACTGATTGCCAGCTCGCTCGATGCGCGCATCACCTTCATCGACCAGACCCGGAGCAAGCAATGGCTGGTGCGCATCGATCCCCATCAGTTGGAGAACGCCTTGCTCAACCTGTGCATCAACGCCCGTGATGCCATGCCGCAGGGGGGCACGCTGCGCATCGCCAGCGAAAATACCCGGCTCGATGACCTGCAGGCACACGCCTTGGACCTGCCCAGTGGCGCCTACCTGCATCTCAGCATTTGCGACACGGGCGTCGGCATGTCCACCGACGTCGTGCAAAGGGCGTTCGAGCCCTTCTTCACTACCAAGCCACTGGGGCAGGGTTCCGGCCTGGGGCTGTCAATCGTGTATGGTTTCGTGCGCCAGTCCGGCGGCCAGTTGCGCATCGCCAGCGAGCCGGAACAAGGCGCGTGCATCCACCTTTACCTGCCCCGGGCCACCGGTGATGTTATCCAGCACGCCGGCGCGCAGCCACAAGCGCCAGACCAGCAGGCACGCGCAGTGCCCCAGGTAATACTGCTGGTGGAAGACCAGGACACCTTGCGCTTGTTGATCAGCGAGATGCTCGAAGAACAGGGGCACGAGGTGCACGCCTACAGCGATGGCCGCCGCGCACTGGATGCCTTGCACAATGGCCTGCGCCCTGCTCTGCTGATAACCGATATCGGCCTGCCGGGCGGCATCGATGGCTACCAGGTCGCGGCGGCCTGCCAGCCATTGCCCGGCGCAGTCGCCGTCCTCTACATCACTGGCTATGCCAGCAATCGGGTCGATGTCAGCCCCGGCGAGCTCTGCGCCGTCCTGTACAAACCGTTCGCGCTGACGGCCCTCAACCGGCAAGTCGCGCAGTTGCTGGAAAACCGCCGGCTATCCCTTTAGACCGCTATGCGCCTGCGCGGCGGACAGGTAAAGTCTGGCTATTCATTTGTGTCGGACGTCGCCATGCCCCAACGCGAGCTGCTCGCATTGCGTCAGGAAATCCAAAGCCTGCGCCAACGTAACGCACAGCTGGAATCACGGCTGCGGCACCACGAAGACCACGACCCGAGCATCTATCGTTTCCTGTTCGATACCATGGATGAAGGCTTTTGCGTCATCGAGTTCTTCGACGGCCCCCATGGCCCGCTCAGCGATTATGTACATGTCCTCGCCAACGCCGCCTACACCAAGCATGCCGGCATCCCCAACGTGGTCGGGCAGAAGCTGCGCGAGATGGTGCCCGACGAGGCGGACGACTGGGTCGCGCGCTACGGTGCGGTATTGCGCACGGGCGAGCCGCTGCAGTTCGAACAGGAGCTGGTCGCCACGGGCCGAGTGCTATCAGTGACCACTTTCCGAGTGGAGCCTGCCGAGCGCCGTCAGGTCGCGGTGCTGTTTACCGATGTCACCGAGCGGCGCAAGGCCGAGCTGGCCCTGCAACGGCTGAACGGCGAACTCGAGCAGCGGGTAAGCGCAGCCTTGGCCGAACGCCGCCTGTTCGCCGAACTGGTCGAGCACAGCCTGCTCAATGTGCACGTGGTCGATACGCAGCTGCGCTGGCTGGCAGTCAACCGTCAGGCCAAACATGACTTCCATGCCCTGTATGGCCACACCCCCGAGGTCGGCGAAGACTTGCCGGCCATCCTGGCCAGCCATCCGGCGGACTATGACCTGATCATGCCAATGTGGCAGCGGGCGCTGGCTGGGGAGCGGTTCACCGAGATCGGCACATTCGGCCCACGCCACTATGAGCTGCGTTTCAACGCACTGCGCGACCATGACGGCAGTGTGCAAGGCGCCTATCTGTTTGCCTACGACATCACTGACCGGGTCCAGGAACAGCGACGCCTGGCCGACGCCGAACAGGCGCTGCGCCAAGCCCAGAAAATGGAAGCCGTGGGCCAGCTCAGTGGTGGCATCGCCCATGACTTCAACAACCTCCTGGGCGGCATCATCAACGCCCAGGAGCTGATGCTCCAGCGCCTGAGTCAGCAGCGTTACGCAGAGCTTGAACCGTTACTGGCGCTGTCCAGCGGCTCGGCCCAGAAAGCTTCGGCTTTGGTGCACCGGTTGCTGGCCTTCTCCCGCCAGCAGACCTTGCAACCACGTTCGACCGATGTCGCGGCGCTGGTTCATGGCATGGAAGAACTGGTTCGCCGCACCATCGGCCCGTCCATTACCTGGCACAGCCGCTTCGTGGCCGAGCTATGGCCGACCTTCATCGACCCTCCGCAACTGGAAAGCGCCCTGCTCAACCTGTGCATCAACGCACGTGACGCCATGCCAGGCGGTGGCACCATCGACATCAAGGGCGACAATCTCACCCTCGACGACGAGCAAGCTAGTGCGCTGGAACTGCCCGCCGGGGACTACGTACGGCTCAGTGTTTCCGACACTGGCTGTGGCATGACAGCCCCGGTAGCGGCGCGTGCGATCGACCCATTCTTCTCGACCAAGCCCATGGGCCAGGGGACGGGCCTTGGGCTGTCGATGACGTATGGTTTTGTGCGCCAGTCGGGTGGCCAGCTACGCCTGATTTCCGCGCCCGACCGGGGCACACAGGTCGAGCTGTACCTGCCACGCCACCCTGAACAGCCTGCAGCAGCGACCCGGCCAGCGCAGCGCAAGCCGCTGAAAAGCAGCTACCCGGGGGGCCAGCGCATCGTGTTGGTGGAAGATCAGGCGCCGCTGCGCCTGGTGGTCGGCGAAGTGCTGGAAGAACTGGGTTACCAGGTCGAAGCCTTCGCCAACGGCACTGCCGCGCTGGCGCATATGCAACAGTGTGCGCAACCCGACCTGTTGCTGAGCGATATCGGTTTGCCCGACGGCCCCAATGGCCGCCAGGTGGCTGAACGTTGCCGGCAATTGTACCCGGACCTCAAAGTGCTGTTCATAACCGGTTACGACGCAAGCGCGGCGCTCAGCGATGGCCAGCTGCTGCAGGGTACCAGCGTGCTGACCAAGCCTTTCGAGCTCGAAGCACTGGCCGAACGCGTCCGTCAGCTGCTGGCCGATGAGCTGCCCTGACAGGCAGCCCTCAGCGCCCGCCGCCCAGTTCGATGAAGCTGCCGGTGGAATACGAGGCCTTGTCCGACAGCAGCCAGAGGATCGCCTCGGCCACTTCTTCGGCACGGCCACCGCGGCCCATGGGCAGGCCGGATTCGAGCTTGGTCACCCGGTCGGGGTCACCAGAAAGGGCGTGGAAACCAGTATGGATGTAACCCGGACGCACGCCGTTGACCCGCACGCCCTCGCCCGCCACTTCCTTGGCCAGGCCGATGGTGAAGGTATCGAGCGCGCCTTTGGAGGCCGCGTAGTCGACGTACTCGTTGGGTGAGCCCAGGCGGGCGGCGAGCGAGGACACATTGACGATCGCCCCACCCTGCCCGCCGTGGCGGCGGGCCATGCGCAACAAGGCGTGCTTGGCGCAGAGCATGGGGCCGACGACGTTGGTCTTCATGACCTTGAGCAAGCGGAACTCGGACATGTCCTCGACACGGCTCTGCTGGGCGATGGTGCCGGCGTTGTTGACCAGCGCGGTGACCGGGCCGAGTTCCTGGTCGACGCGGTGAAACAGCTGGATCACCTCGTCTTCGACACTGGCATCGGCGCGCACGGTGATGGCCTCGGCGCCGAGGGCGCGGACCTGGGCGAGGATGCGTTCGGCGGCCTGGTCGTCGGCGTGGTAGTTGATGCAGATGCGGTAGCCCTCACGGGCGGCCTGCAGCGCTGTGGCGGCACCGATGCCACGGCTGGCACCGGTGATGACGATGACGTTGTGCATGGCGGTTGACGAATCGTTCAGGGATGGAGGTTCGACAATAGGTGAAAAATCCCGACATTGGAATGACCGTCACACCTTGACAAACCATGACCACCCCGATCGGGTTCTGGCACAGCGGAAACCTGTGATACCTTGCGCGGCTTGTTTCGCCAAGGAATTTAACGTCAATGGAATTGACGAGCATTTTTGCACCCCAAAACCGCCGTTTGATCACGTTCACCACCCCCATCCAGGGTGACCAGGCGTTGTTGCTGGAGCATTTCAGCGGCAATGAAGGGTTGTCCACGCTGTTCAGCTTCGAACTCGCGCTGATCAGCCAGGATGCCCGGCTCGAACTCAAGTCATTGATGGGCCAGCCTGCCCTTCTGGAGATCGAACTGGCCAACGGCGGCGTGCGCCCTGTCCATGGCCACATCACCCGCTTCAACCTGCTGGGCAGCGACGGAGGCCTGGCGCGTTACAGCGCAACGCTCAGCCCCTGGCTGTGGATGCTGACGCGACGCGTCGATTCGCGGATCTTCCAAGAGCAGACCATCGAAACGGTCATTCGCACGGTGTTCGAGCATTACGGCGGGTTGGGCCAGTTCGAGTTTCGTCTGCTGAAGCCGCTCAAATCCTACAGCTACATCACTCAGTATCGCGAAACAGACCTGAACTTCGTATTGCGCTTGCTGGAGCAGGACGGCCTCTTCTTCTACTTCGATCACAGCAAGGACGGGCACCGCCTTATCATCACGGATGAGTCACAGGCCCTGCAGGCGCTGCCCGAACAACCACAGATCCGCTACCACAGCGCCTTTGTCACCGAGACCGGCGACTCGATCACCCAATGGTGCAGCCACCGGGTCTTGCAACCGGGCAAGATGGCCATCCAGACGTTCGATTACAAGCAGCCAAGAAATCCGCTGTCCGTTCACATGGGCAGCCTCAATGAACAGGGTGACGTCCAGCCCTACGAGATCTACGACTTTCCGGGCGCCTACAGCCATCGCGTGCCTGAAGAGGGCGAAGCGCTGGTCCGTCGCCACCTGGAAATCACTGAGGTCCAGGCCAAGACCTTCACCGGCAGCAGCAACTGCCGGGCCATGCGGCCTGGCTACAGCTTCGAACTGACCCAGCACTTCGACCACCCGGGCGGCGCAGCGGACGCTCGCCAGTTCCTGCTGTTGTCGGTCACGCACCAAGGGCGCAACAATTACTTTTCCGATGAGCCTGCAGGTTACGACAACCAGTTTGTCTGTATTCGCCAGAGCATCCCTTACCGGCACCCGATCACCGTACCACGCCCCACCATCAACGGGCCGCTCAGTGCGATCGTGGTCGGGCCCGAGGGCGAAGAAGTCTTTACCGACGAGCTGGCGCGGATCCAGGTGAGGTTCCACTGGCAGCGCGGCGACAGCCTGCCGCAGGGCACCACCTGGGTACGGGTAGCGATGCCCAGCGCGGGCAGTGGCTTCGGCCATCAGTTCTTGCCACGTATCGGCCAGGAAGTGCTGGTCACCTTCCTGGCCGGCGATATCGACCGCCCCGTGGTCACCTCGGTGCTGTACAACGCCGACCACATCCCGCCGCTTTTCAGCAAAGCCTCAGGCCTGCCAGGCAACCGCACGCTGTCCGGCATCCAGACTCAGGAGCACAAGGGTCGTGGTTTCAACGAGCTGTTGTTCGACGACACACCGGGCGCCTTGCGTGCCCGCGTCGGTACCACACACCAGGCCACGGCACTCAACCTGGGCAAGCTCACCGAGCCACGTACTGACGGCCAGGCCAAGGCCCGTGGCAATGGTGCCGAATTGCGCACCGACGCCGCGATGGCCCTGCGCGCCGCCCAAGGCCTGTTGCTGACCACCTATGCACGCCGGGACGCCACGGGGGCGCAGCTGGACCGCGAAGAGCTGCTCACGCTGCTGGCCGAATGTGGCGAGTTGTTCAAAAGCCTCGGGCAAACGGCCGCCGCACGAGGCGGCGCAGCGGTGGACAGCGAGGGCATCGACGCCTTGAGCCAGGCCCTGAAACAGTGGCCAGCGCCTGACAGCGACAGCCCTGGCGAGCCGGTCATGGCCGTTGCGGCCGAGGCAGGTATTGCCAGTGCCACGCCTCGCTCGCAACTGCACTATGCCGGCGCGAACCACGACACCACCGCCCAGGACCATCTGCAGATGACCAGCGGCGCCGCCATGCGCCTGCAGGCCGGCAAGGGTATCAGTGCCTTCGCCCAGGATGAGGGCATCAGTGCTATCGCCAACCGCGGCAAGGTGCTGGTCCAGGCCCAGGAAGACGACATCACCCTCAACGCACAGAAGAACCTGCACCTGTCGGCCGCCGAAGGCGAGGTAATCGTCACCGCACCCACCATTCGTTTGGTGGCCGACGATGGCAGCTACATCAAGATCGGTGGCGGTGTCGAAATCGGCAGCCAGGGCAAGGTGATCGTCCATGCCAGCGAGCATGACTGGGTCGGCCCTAAAACCGACAGCGCCCAAATACCCGCATTCAACCGCGACCCGGCGGCGCAACGCGTGGCCTTCCACTACCCGGGGCACGCCGACGACAGCGTGCGCATGGCCGTAGACCACGCCTACCAGATCAAACTAGAAGACGGCAGCACCGTGCAAGGCCTGACCGACGCCAGCGGGCTCACCGAACACGTCGAGCGCGAGGCGATGCATCAGGCACAAGTGGCTGCTTTACGCAGCATCGGTAGCAAAGGAGGCAGCCAATGAGTGGCGATCAAATCACCGTGGCTGAAAGCATTACACGGCTGGTGCCCAACTTCAGCACCGAGCGCAAGATGGAAGTGCCTGCCGACCTGCCAGGAGTGGTGATCTTCTTACACGGCGTGAATGACCCGGGGGCTTCATACGAGTCGGTGGAGACAGGGTTGTGCCAAGGTGTAAATGAGCGTCTGGATCGGCCTGATCTGAAGGCGGGGCGGTACGGGGCTGACTACAGTGCTGCAAAAAAAATCCCGACTGAAGAACTCGGTGAGGATCACAAAGCCACACTCGACGATCCAGACACGTTCCTTTATCAGCGAGACGCGGACGACCCTAAAACCCGCAGCCTGATGATCCCGTTTTACTGGGGCTATCGCGCTGAGCCTGGCGAGATCAAGCGCGATAAAAACGACGACCCGACCAAACTGCGCGGCCAATACCAGGACGTGTTCGAAAACCGTCTGGACCGGCACTTCGCCAAAGGCGGCGGGTTCTTCGCCAATGCCACCAACAACCTGCTGGAGATGTACAGCCCAGGCTTTGCCAAGTTTGTCCGGCATCTTGCACAACCCATGCTCTCCAACACCCAGTACATGGGTGAAGGGCCACACCGGCGTTACTTTGTGCTCGCAGCAACGCGATTGGCCATGCTGGTCAGTGAGATCCGCCGTGTATCGCCTGATGAAACCATCACCATCATGGGCCACAGTCAAGGCACCTTGATTACCCTGCTTGCGCAAGCCCTGTTGATCGACAAGGGCCAACGCTGTGCCGACACCGTCATCATGGTGGACACGCCTTACAGTGTGCTGCCCAAAACCACCCCCAAAGGCCATGACACACTCGCCACATTGATCAACATCGCCACCGCCGTCACCCAGGCGCCCCACACTCAGCCGCCGCTGTCCGCACTCAGGGACAGCAAGACCTACGGCGGTCGCACGGGCCCCAGGTGGTCACCCATACAGGGCTCGCGCAGGGACACTGTCGGCAACTTCACCGTTTTTCCCGAGCGTGATAATCGCGGCAAGGTTTACCTGTACTTCTGCCCGGACGACACCACGGTTGCCCTGGACGACGTGCATGGCATCGGTACCTATGGGGTACCCAATGCCTTGCCGGACGGCAAACCGGCGATGGCGGCGTTGCAGTCCGTGCGGTTTTACCAGCGCCTGTGGACCAAGCGTCATCGCGACGGTAAGCCGGTACTGGTCGGCGACGCCATACAACAAACGGTGCTGCGTGCCAAAGGGGAACCCCGCTACCCTGGCGGGTGGTCAGGCGGCGCCATGGCTTCGCAAGCGCCAATAGCAAAAGGTGAGGAAGTGCTGATCAATGCCGAACCTTTAACCCCACCCCATGCTCCCAAGCTGTTTGGCGGCGAGGTAAAGGAGGGCACACCCACAGAGGCAGGCAAGGACAGCCCCGATGACGTGAGTATCCGCTCCGCGCTGGGCAATCCGAAAGCCCGCTTCAAATGGTTCAAGGTGCGTACCAGCCCTCATCGCGTGAACACGGATGAAGAACTGGCCCGGTGGAACGCTGGCAAAGAACCCGGTGATCAAACTTCAGCCATAAGCCAAGCTGCCGTGCATCGAGGCTCAGAGGTGAAGGAGTACGTCATTTACCGTGAAGAAACGCCTAATGAAATCCAGAAGCGGATGCCCGAGGATGTGAAGGAAAGGGAGCCTAACAGCTACCACTCGGCTGTTTTGCGCAGCCCGGAAAACCAGCGCTGGGTAACGGCGATGGACATTGCTATTGGCCAGGCGCACAGCCTTGATGACCCGGCAATGCGGGAGGTGTTAGTTGCGGTTGCGGATTGGAAGTTGGATAAAGCGATATTTATGGAAATCATTAAATTGCCGGGGTGGGCAAGACTGAGTGGGGAGGCCCAAGCATTGGTGACTGCCAGTTCTCGGTATTATGAAGAAGGCGTATTCCCACCTTCTGGTCTGGTATCGCTTACGCCACCGTCCCTGGTAGTCACAGCACCCAAACAAGGAGTTGGCCGATGAAGGACAATCCGCCCTCCCCTCAGACGCGGCCCAACCTTAAACCTTATCTGTGGATCGCCGGGGTACTCCTTGTGCTCTGGATCAGCTTCATCTGGATTGTCCAACTCAAAGCACAGGAAACTAACATGGTACTTAGGGACATGAAACCCGTCCTAGCCTGGGGCGTTGCTGCGATTGTCGGCCCACTACTGATGATCTTTGGCACTCACTGGTGGGGCAATGCCCTGGCAAGTGAGAAGGCAGAGTTTGCCAATTATCGAAACCAGATGGAGCTCAGAAACGCCGAACAACAGGCCACCCAAGTCCGCACCTACGCCTTGGAAATTCGGGGGGTCGGACTTGGAATTTATACAGATGGCCAGTCCAAAATCTGGCAGTTCATAAAAAAGAAGAACGACAATTTCGCATCGATTTACTCGCAGGACGCGAAAGACTACAACCCGTCATTAACCTCCAGGAGAAACTCTGCAGGCATCAAAGTCCGTATCGCATTCAAAAACTCAGCAGGTGAGGCAGTGGCGTACTGGCCAATCCCGGTATTTGCGCTGGGACCGCCCGCCCCCTACGACAGCGCCGACAGTGCAGCAGGCCTGATCAATTCAGGCCGTAACGCCGCGACCTTGGGCGTTACCCAGTTTTTGTGGCAAGACAATGAAAGCACGACGCATGCTCAAGGCATGATCGAGCGACTGTTCACGTTTTTTGACGATAACCCGAAAGTGCCACAAGCCTTGATCGCAAGTGAGGACGGTGACGTGACGCGAAACGGCTATCGCAAACCCGGCACACCGGGATTGCAAAATGGCCACGTGGTTCCGACGATCTACGAAAGCATGACTGGCCTGCTGGTCACACGTTCGGACCGAGTGGACCGCTACATTCGTCCCTTCGTCACCCGTAGCGCCGAGGACAATCAGGACAAAAAAACTGACTTTGGCAAGTTGTGGGCGTTTTATTGGGACCGGAGCAAGGCCTTTGGAGATTGGTATGTAGCCGCCGAGCATGCCAAAGGCAATAAAGTGCTATTACCACCCGGCACCATGTCCACCGCCTACTGGCAATCGCAATTACCTGACTTGTGGAAAACCATCGACAACCGCGGCCCAGGCCATTTTGAACCATCACCCTGGCTGCCCGTGCGTTGGGACGAACATCAACTCAAGGAGTTCGACGCAGCGCCGGTGCTGGGTTACCTGCACCGTCCGATCAAGGTTTCGATGCAGGACGAACACGGCAAACGCCTCAAACCTGCGTTGCAGGCAAAGGCCTTGCAGGCGGGTTGGCTCAAGGCCCTCGATACCCTGCCCGCTGGGCAAAAACCGGTGCGCGTGTTCTACGACACCACTAACAACGCTGAAGCGGAAATCGCCCTGACCAACGCCTTGCACAACCTTAATACCGATGGCCAAGGTCTGGACGTGGGCAATGTCGACGAGGGCTATGACATCGGTCGCCGCCTGGGCAATACCGGTGTCAGCGGCGCGCTGGTGGAAATCAACCTGGCCACCATCGCCAGCTACCTCGATGGCGGTGCCAGTGCCGTGGTATACGCAGGCAGCGACGGCAGCCTCACCGTGCAGATGATCAGCCCGCCAGATGAGGCACGCAAAGCGAAGAACCAGCAGAACCGTGGCGCTGACCCCTTCAAGTATGGCCTCCCCAGTATCGGACGATCCTAGGCATGAACCCTCCCATTTGCCTGGGCGACCCCACCAGCAGCGGGGGCAGCGTGCTGTCATGCCAGCTGGCGGGCACCCACACCGTCAACGGTAAAGCGCCAGCGGTGCTGGGCGACAAGGCCAGTTGCCCGCTTCACCAAGGGGTTTTCGCTTTCATCGAAGGGCACCCAGGCCGACGCCTGAACGGTAAGCCGGTGGTGCTGCAAGGCCATCGGTTGGCATGCGGGTGTCACGGCGTGGCCAGCCATGCGCTGACTGTGAGCGTCGCGTAGTCACGAGCTTCAGACTACCCAACCTCAAATCTCATCAGCGGATTGCCGGAGTACAGCTTGTGCTCTGGCTCTGCTTCATCTGGATTGTCCAACTCAAAGCACAGGAAGCCGACATGGTACTTCGCGACATGAAACCCGTCATGGCCTGGGGCATTGCCGCTATTGTCGGCCCGCTACTGATGATCTTCGGCATTCATTGGTGGGGCAATGCCCTGGCAAGTGAAAAGGCAGAGTTTGCCAATTACCGAAAGCAGATTGAGCTCAGAAACGCCGAACAACAGGCCACCCAAGTTCGCACCTACGCCTTAGAAATACGGGGAGTAGGACTTGGAATTTACACAGATGGCCAGTCCAAAATCTGGCAGTTGATCAAAAATAAAAACGATAACTTCGCTTCGATTTACTCGCAGGACGCGAAAGACTATAACCCGTCATTAACTTCTAGGAGAAACTCCGCAGACATCAAAGCCCGTATCGCATTCAAAAATTCGGCAGGTGAAGCAGTTGCATACTGGCCAATCCCGGTGTTTGCGCTAGGCCCACCCGATCCCTACGCTAAAGGGTACAGAGCAGAAGGCCTGATCAATGAAGGGCGTAATGCTGCGACCTTGGGCGTTACCCAGTTTCTGTGGCAAAGCGATGAAAACACTACCCATGCTCAAGGCATGATCGAGCAACTGTTCACGTTTTTTGACGATAACCCCAAGGTGCCACAGGCCTTGATCGCGAGCCAGGACGGTGACGTAGCGCGTGACCCTTATCGCAAACCGGGCACACCGGGACTGAAAAATGGCCACGTGGTTCCAACGATATACGAAAACGCGACTGGCCTGCTGGTCACGCGCTCGGACCGAGTGGACCGCTACATTCGCCCCTTCGTCACTCGTGACGCTGAGGACAATCAGGACAAAAAAACTGATTTAGGGAAATTGTGGGCGTTTTACTGGGAACGGGACCGGGCATTTACTGACTGGTATGTGGCCGCCGAGCACGCCAAAGGCGCTGAAGTCTCAATAGACCCGAGCACCATGTCCACCGCCTACTGGCAATCGCAACTACCCACTTTGTGGAAAACCATCAGTAACCGCGGCCCAGGCCATTTCGAGCCGTCTACCTGGCTGCCCGTGCGTTGGGCCGAACATCAACTCAAGGAGTTCGACGCAGCGCCGGTGCTGGGCTACCTGCACCGTCCGATCAAGGTTTCGATGCAGGACGAACACGGCAAACGCCTCAAACCTGCGCTGCAGGCCAAGGCGTTGCAAGCGGGTTGGCTCAAGGCTCTCGATACCCTGCCCTCTGGGCAAAAGCCCGTACGCGTGTTCTACGACACCACTAACAACGCTGAAGCGGAAATAGCCCTGACCAACGCCTTGCACAGCCTAAATACCGATGGCCGAGGCCTGGACGTGGGCAATGTAGACGAGGGCTACGATATCGGTCGACGGCTGGGCAATACCGGTGTCAGCAGCGCGCTGGTGGAGATCAACCTGGCCACTATCGCCAGCTACCTCGACGGTGGTGCCAGTGCCGTGGTGTACGCCGGCAGCGACGGCAGCCTCACCGTGCAGATGATCAGCCCGCCAGATGATGCACGCAAGGCGAAGAACCAGCAGAACCGTGGCGCTGACCCCTTCAAGTATGGCCTCCCCAGTATCGGACGATCCTAGGCATGACCCCACCCGACTGAACCCGACCACGGTCATGCTCTTGCTTCTAAGCGCGCGGTAGCTCAGTCAACGCGAAATGCGACTTCAGGAGGCCGAGCG
>NZ_BCBA01000071.1 GCF_001320245.1 Pseudomonas sp. NBRC 111124 | reverse complement strand
TACACCGAGCAAGGCGAATGGTGTGGAAGGGCAGGCCAGCGTGCTGGTCAAGGATTATCGTTATGCGGCAATAGACAGTATCGTCTCCAAACGCAATAGGATACTCAGACGCAAGCTGGGCGAGTACTGGCTGGAAGTGGAGCGTGAGGGCCTGTACGAGGGTAGCTTGGAGCACGGAGAGCTGTTGAGTGAAACAAGCTACGTGTATATCCGATCGACATTGGATAACTTGCGTCATGGGCGTATCGAAAGCAAGAAGGTTGTGCGAAATAAGCATGAGACGCTGGTCACGTATGACTACGATCTTTTGACTGAACAGGCACATCCGATACTTGAAGAAACTCAGACTGTTATCGGCTATGACCATGGCGAAGCGATGGAGGGAGGGCAGTTACGCGACTCCAGCAAGGAGATTAAGGTTCAGCATTCGGTGTTGATAGGTGAACCCATGCTTAACCGTGATGATAACGACGTAAAAATCGCCTATGCGTATGATGGGTTGCGCCGCGTCGTGAAAGAGACCGTGTCACCTGATGACCCTGAGTATGTTGCCTCTCGCCGTTACGAATACTACCTCACTTCCACACTGGGCCAACAAGCCAGCCAGATTGAGTATGACGTGAAGGGCGTGGCCACGCAAACCTATGTCAATGGAAGCAACAAAGTTGTCAAAACCGAGCGGTATGACGCCGATGCGACGGAACACTCGCGTCAGGACACGTTCCGGGTCAACTATGAAGCTCACTTCGATCCGCTGGGCAATCTGATTGCCGAGGATGAATATGACTGGCTAGGGGATAAAGACCTGGTGCTTTCCAGTAAGATGCGGTTCGATGCCTGGGGCCAACAATATTGTGAAATTGGCCCTGACGACGTCTGGCATTACGAGGTGACGGACCTGATTGGCACAGTGGCATCGGGGAAAAGGCCAATCCAGACCATCTGGACGCAGACGAAAGATGGCAAGTTCAAAAGTGGCAAGAACATCACCTGGCTGAATGCGTTCGACAAACCTGTACAGGTGCAACGCGTGCGTCTGGATGGCGTTCAGGAAAGTCTGCATCGTTATTATTACGATGGCCTGGGGCGTACCGCACGCGAGGTTGATGGGCGTCAAGCGATTACACGCTTCGAGTACGATGCGTTTGATCGGCTTGTCAAGCATACACTGGCGGACAACAGTGTGGTATTGCGCGACTATGCGCTTTATACCGATGAGGATAAGCCGATCAGGATATCGGTGAATGGGAAGCTGTTGGGCGAGCAGGTGTTTGATGGGCTTGGCCGCATGATCACGTCCGTCACCGGCGGTCGTATCAAGCACTATCTGTATGAGAACGGCCAACTTAATCCTAGCCACGTGAAGACACCCAAGGGTTTTCTGATCGACTACGAGTATGTTCCACAGCTGTCTGAAGAGCCCGTCGTCCGGCGTTCGGTTGGGGTGGACGCCAGTTTTGATTACGACCCGAAGAATGCACGACTGATGAAGTGTGTTGAAAACGGTCTGGTCATGGAGCGCAAGTACTTCAGCACCGGCGAGCTTCGCTATGAAAGTCGCTCTGACGGAGGCATCGAGCCCTATGAAATGCACTATGAAAAAAGCCTGCGTGCACGTGATCTGTGCTACACCGATGTTCTGGGTGCCAGGCAGCATTATGAATACGACGCGGCGGGGCGCTTGATAAAGACGTCACTTGGCAACACGCATGCCGTGTTCACCTACGACGAATTGGGGCGCACGCGCAGCTTCAAGACCACCGAGGGTGAGCAATGGCTAGAGACGATTTTGAGTTACGACGATTTTCATCGGGAGTGTGAACGTACCTTCCGGATGCCGGGCGAAGTTCAAGTCCTGGTGCAGCGTTATGATGGCTGTGACGCACTGGTGGAGCGAAAACTGCTGGGTAATAACGCGACCTTGCGTGAGGAGCACTATGGCTATGACCCGCGCGCTCGGCTCATTAGTTATACCTGCAAGGGGGCGTTGCGGCCGGAGGATCCTTACGGCAAGACCATCAATAGCCAAGACTTTGAGTTTGACGAAGTGGACAACATCACGTTTGTCACCACGCGTTTCTTCGATGCTTCAGGTGCGGTCGAGCTCAAGAATGTGGCGAGCTATTTTTTTGAAAACTCACAGGATCCTGCGCAGCTCACGTCCTTTACCAATACGCATGAGGACTACCCATCTCATGTTGCACTTGAGTATGACGAAGATGGTAACCTCACGGTGGATGAGCAGCTTCGGAAGCTGGACTACGATGTCTTTGGGCGATTGAGTCACGTGTCGCTGCCTGATGGCCGCGTCAGCGATTATGGTTATGATGCTACAGACCGTTTGATCAGTCAGTCAGCTAATGATGCATCTGCCTGAAGTCCGCCCATCTTGACAGGCTGTGAATGAATTAGTTGACATTCTGAATGTGCCGCTATTTCTCGACTGTACGGTGTCATCATTGGATGCACTGGCAGGCGAGGGATAGCGGTTTTTTATTGTGTCATCGTTCCCGCAATGGACGTGGTGCGTTTGCTGTTGTCCAGTTTTGTCAAGCTGATAAAACTGCTAGTTGTGATAGGGGCGGAGTGGGGTCAGATTGGAGCACGTGATTCTTCAACCTCCACCACCGGAGCAATACCCATGAGTCGGTTTGGCAGAATCTTCAGTAAAGCAGAATTGAATCGCCGTGAAAATCGGAAACAGAAGCGAGACGGCATGCAGCGCAACGCCTGCGCGCTGGCTGATTCGGCACCGCGCGTGGATCCGAGCGCATTGGCGGACGCAGCGGATGGAACGCTCTGGGCAGACATTTTGAAGGACCCAGCGAAAGATCTCGTTATCGAAATCTACAAGTGGAATCTGGCGCCGCCTCCTGGTGAATTCGATGCGCTGTATGTTTATCATCAAATTGGCACTGCGGGGCCAAAAGAAGAAATTTATAGTGGGCAATTTGCAGCGGGTGATGCAAGTAAATTCCCGCTTCCTGTCAAGTTGGACAAGCATGATCAAAGTTACTTGGCCGATGGCGATCATCTGTTTTTCTATGAGATCGAACTCTATAGCGGTGTTCCGCCCCAGCCGTCAGATACCCTGAAGCTGCGTTTCGATCGCATGGGCCCGAATGAGGGGCAGCCACCCAAAGAAGTGCCATCACTCCCGGTCATCACCGACGCTAACGTGGGCAGTATTGAGCTGACGCTGCCAGATTATTCCGATAGGGCAACGGGCGATCAGGTGTTTTGGTGGATCAGCAAGGAGATCCCGGAAGGCGAGCCTACCCTGCCGCCCGAAGGCGACGCGCCAGTGACCCAAGCGGACCAAAAGCTCCCTGTGCGTCAGGCGTCCCTCCAGGCGCTTGGCGATGGAGAGGCCTGGGTGGCCTACCTGTTGATCGACAAGGCAGGGAACAAGAGTTTGCTTTCTCTGCTGACAAAGGTATCGATCACACTCGGTGCCTTGCCTACCGTCTTGCTGCCTCCAGAGGTGCCATTGGCCCAAGATGGTCTGGTCGACCGTGAAGACGCGATGCAGGGGATCATCATTGAGATCCCCGATATCACAAACTTCAAATCTACCGATGAGTTCAACCCACGTTGGGGAATTCAAGATCTGGGGTGGAGGCCCATTGGGCTTGGCGCCTTCCCGATACCTGTTTCGGTCGATTCAGCCGTTGTCCGCGAACAATACGGCCAGCCGGAAGTGGGCACAAAAGGTGTAAACGTCAGTTATCAGGTACGGCGCGGTATCGAGACTCAAGGTGATGCCTTTACCGTCGTGGATGTGAACTTTGAAATGATCGGGCCTGTTGATCCGGGGCCGGATCCAGATCCAGAATGGCCTGATCCTGTCAATCCGCGTTTGCCATTACCCCATGTATATGGGCAGGGCTCAACAACACCTGACCTCTTGGGCCCGGAACATGATCAGTTGGATGCAAGTTTGGAGTTCGAGCTCTATGAAGGGCTCATGGAAGATGATGAGGTGCAGTTCTTCTGGGGGGGCGAGCACATCGTTGGCGTCGATTATACAGTCCTCGACACCGACAAAGCCGGTGATCTGCGTTCGATAGAGATTCTGTGGGAGTATATTAATCGAACCGGCAATACGACGGTGCCGGTTCATTATGAAATCAAACGCACCACCGTGCCCAACAAGGGCATCTCAGGAAAACAGGGCGTTGTGGTTAATGCGATTGTCATTCATCCCGATGCCCCTGAATTTGTGGGCGTCAATGCAAGCGGATGGATGACGTGTAGCGCACTGGATGTACCCGCAGATCCTTCGATTCCGCCCGCTATCCTCGTCACCGTGGAAGACCTCAGCCAGTATGGATTGACGGACGGAAGTACGGTGCATCTTTACTGGTGGGCATTGCACAGTACTTCGGGTGATGACGAGGTCATCGACTGGGACGAGGAAATCACGTTGGGTGTGAATTACCCTGTCACCGGTTTCAATTGGCGAATCCCCTATGAAGACTACGTGCTGCCAATCTACGAATTCGATAGCAATGACCATAGTGGTCGCGGCTTTGTGCGTTATGAATTCGAGTCAGCCTTGACGGCTTCCGGGAAGCGAGTGCCGGTGATTTCGGACGAGGGCATGGCGAAGTTTGCAATGCATGGCACCACTGATCCTTGCGACTTGCCCTAGGTCCTTTTTGCTTAGGAGTAGCCAGTCGCAATCAGACTATTCCTACATAAACTTCGGAAATTGAGGCGTAGTTTCGCGAACTTCATTCGCCATGGGCGGCCACTTCGACACAGAGGCCGCCAGATTGAGGTAATTGCCCCATGTCTTTTTGCACCCTTGGTGTCAACATCCGTCCCCAGCGTTTCATGGCCTGGGCATTGCTGGCGCCGTTGACGCTGGCAATCGCTAGCCATGCCCAGGCGCTTTCCCAGGTTGAAGGGCAGCGCACCATTGGAGCGGGCACCCCGACCGATGACTACGAGCTGAAGCCCGGCGCCACCTTGAATGCCATTGGAGCAGACATGGGCTATGTGCTCCTGCGCTCCGGTGCCACCTTCAACATGAATGGCGGCACCGTGAACTCCGGCAGTGTGCGCAACGGGGTTGACCTGGCGGGCAGCAGCAGCGCCAGCATCAGCAACGGTGCCACGATCATCGCCGACTCCTACGGTGTGCGGCTCAACCACGATGGCAATGGCAACGGTGCGAGTGCAACCGTGAGTGATAGCCATGTGCAGGGCAACCTTGGCGCTGCCTATATCAGCCAGGACTCCACGTTGAATGTCACCCGCAGCACGCTGGTCGCTACCGGTGAAGGCCGTCCTGCGGTGGATATGTTCAAAGGCGGCACGCTCAATGCTCAGGACAGCACCATCACTGGCACTGGTGCGGGGCTGCGGGTGAATGGCTCGACGGCTACGGGTGCCGCCAGCATCAACTTGCAAGGCACGCGCGTTGAGGGCCTGGACGGTCCGGCGATTCTTGTCGGTCGTGCAGAGCTGCCAGGTGCCGAGGCTGACATTGTCGTGGGGCCTGGGTCCAGCCTGGTCGCAGGCAACGGCACCTTGCTGGAAGTGGTTGGCAGCTCACGGGCAGACATGCGCGTCGACGGTAGTCACTTCCAAGGCGACGTGCGCGCAGAAGCAGGCTCTACCGCCAATCTGACCCTGGATAACCAGGCAAGCCTGACCGGTCGGCTGGAGAACGTTGCGGGGCTTGCCCTCAACAACCAAGGGCGCTGGAACATGGTCGAGGACAGCCAGGTCGGCAGCCTGGCCATGAATGGCGGTGTGGTCAGCCTGGGCGAGCCAAAGCAGTTCCTTACCCTGGAACTGGGCACACTGAGCGGCAATGGCACGTTCATCATGGATGCGGATTTTGCCACGGGAGAAACCGACTTCCTGAAGATCGGGAATGCCACCGGTAGTCACAGTTTGCTGGTGGGAAGCAGTGGCAACGAGCCGGCAAGCGAGAACTCATTGCATATCGTGCATGCCGATGCGGGTGATGCACAGTTCTCGCTGGTCAATGGCCCGGTTGACTTGGGGGCATTTTCCTATGAGCTGCAACAGCGCGGTAACGACTGGTACCTGGATGGGTCGCGAAAGATCATCAGCCCTGGCACTGGCGCTGCGCTGGCGCTGTTCGGCACCGCCCCTACCGTTTGGTACGGCGAGCTCAGTTCGCTGCGCAGCCGCATGGGCGAGTTGCGCCTGGATGAGCGTAAATCTGGCGCCTGGATGCGCAGCTACGGCAACAAGTACAACGTATCCGAATCTTCGGGCGTGGCCTATTCGCAGAACCAGCAGGGTGTTTCGCTGGGGGCGGATGCGCCCTTGCCGTGGGGGGACGGGCAGTGGCTGGCAGGGGCCTTGGCAGGTTACAGCACGTCGGACCTCAACGTTGCGAGGGGCGCCTCTGGCGAGGTGAAAAGCTACTACCTCGGCCTTTACGCGACCTGGTTGGACGCAGTCAGTGGCTATTACTTCGACGGCGTGGTGAAACTCAACCGTTTCGACAACGATGCCAAGGTCAATCTGAGCGACGGTACGCGCACCAAGGGCAGCTACGACAACATGGGCGTAGGTGCTTCGTTGGAGTTCGGCCGTCACATTCCACTGGATGATGGTTATTTCGTCGAGCCTTTCACCCAATGGTCGGCAGTCAATATCCAGGGTGACAGTTATCGAATGAAGAACGGGCTGAAGGCCAGCAATGATGATACCCAATCACTCCTGGGCAAGGCGGGTGCCACGCTGGGGCGCAACTTCGACCTGGGTGAGGGGCGCGTGGCCCAGCCCTATGTACGCATGGCGTATGTGCATGAGTTCGCTACCAACAACCAGGTCAAGGTCAATCAGCATCGTTTCGACAACGACCTTTCCGGTTCGCGTGGAGAGCTGGGTGTGGGTGTTGCCGTTTCGCTGATGGAGCGTTGGCAGGTGCATGCCGATTTCGATTACAGCAATGGCGACAAGCTCGAGCAGCCCTGGGGGGCCAACGTGGGCGTGCACTACAGCTGGTAAGTCATCTCTTTGGCCACTGGCCCACTTGTGGAGAAGGCGTTATGAATAGTGCTTGTCGGTATTGGGTCCAGTTTCAAGCATGGGTATTTCGCCTCTTCGGGCGTCGGCCGGTTCAGCAGCGCAATGAAGTATTTGCACCTCCAAGAGTGGAGGCGATGCTGGAAGACATCACTGACGGGCAGCCTAACCTCCTTCCCGTTGACGCATTGGAAGATCCGCTGCGTGTAGAGATACCCATGTGGCCAATTTCGCTCCCCAGTGAGAATGATCCAGAAACCCTCAGGTTTTACTGGAATGGCGTTGTACACACGACGAAAACCTTCACATCGACTGTGTTGCCTGCAGATTTGATCATTGAAGTGGGAACCGAGTACCTGTTGCACGGCAGACCAACGCTTTATTACGAGGTTCAGATCTACAACGGGGAACACGGTCGATCGGGGGAATTGCAGCTGACAATCGACCGCGAAGCTCCAGTACTCGGGGGGGATGAAGGCATGTTGGTGTTCCCGGACGAGGTCGTGAACAACGGCGTTACAGCCCACTATCTGGAAGTCAATGACGATCAGTTGCAGGCCTTGGTGCCTGGCTACAAGACACCTGAAGTAGGTGACACGATCACGTACTTCTGGAACCGTAAACACAACGATGAAGAGTACGCGGGCGAGCTCACCCTGAAACAGGCGGATATTGGCGGCCCACTGACGCTGGTATTTGATGGCCAGATGATTCGTGACCGCGAGGACGGTGTGCGCTATGCGTATTACCGGATCAAGGACCGTGCGGGCAACCAAAGCCCCCGTGCACGTATTGTCGATCTTGAAGTTGCGGCAGAAATTGCTCCTCGGCAGTTACCGTGGCCGGAGCTACCGAAAGCGAGTGGAGCGGGAGCCACGCTCACGCTTGATCTGAAAAAATTGTCGGGTGACCTGGTTGGCATGTTGCCTGAAGCTGCGGAGATCTATCCGGAAGATACGCTCACGCTACAGTGGGGCGTGCCAGGTGAACTGGGTGCGGTGACTATTGCGGAGTCGGACGCCAAGGGGCAGTTCCTGATCCCTAGGGATAAGCTCGCCATGCAATCTGGCAAAACGTTGCCTTTTTATTATCAGGTAGCCACATTCGATGGTCAGGTACTTGAGTCGGTCACTCCGCATCGACAAGTGGAGGTATTGGCCTACATACCCTACTTCCCGATTCCGCAGATCAAGGAAGCGATTGTGGGTTACCTGAAATTAAGTGATGTTATTGGCAGCGCGCACTTTCGTATCGCGACGTGGACCTATGTCAGTACGGATCATCTGCTCAGGTTTGAACTCAAAGGCCATGACTTGAATGGGCAGGCGGTGGCCTATCCAGTGGAGGCCTACAAGGTGACTGAGGGTGACATCACGAGCCGACTGATTGGCGGTGATGATACGTTGTTCGTACCCAAGGCCTGGCTGGAGGCGCTCAAGGTGGGGACTCAATTGCAGCTGACTGCAACGGTCAGCTTCGATGGGGGCCATAGCTGGCCCCCTTCACCGAACCTGGGTACGCTCGATCTGCAGTTGTTGGCTTGATTTCATTCTTCGAGTTGCAGCGCAGTAGTAGTGGCGGCGCTTGCAACTCCATAGTCATTGATCGTGGAGAAGGTGAGCTGCAGCTTCGCCTGCAAGGGGTTGCTGTTCAGCCGGTAGATTTGTTCGCCGAAAGGAACGGCCATGGCCATGCTGCGCACTTTCTCGGTCTGCTCGCCGTTGGTCAATTCGAGGCGGCTGAAGGTGTAGTGGTAGGGGGAAGGATTGTTCACCACCAGATGCGGTACACCTTCAATCTTGCGTAGGGACCACTGCAGGTGCTTGGCATGGTCTTCAGGGCGGCCCTGTAGCTGGCTTGGACGATGGAACACCTTGATGCGCGTGCGCATCGCGATGTTCAGCATGTTTTCACCCTGGTCTTCTACTTGTGGAATCTCTTGCAGGTTGAAATAGAACAGGGATTCCCGGTCGGTCGGCAGGTCGTTTGGCACGTTTTGAATCTGAACAAGTTGCTCCATACCCGGGTCCAGGCGGAACAGGCCGGGGGTGGCAATCAGGGGGACAGGCGTGTCGGTATCGTCCTCTTGGGTATTGACCCACGTCTGGGCGGCGAAAACCTTGGTGCTCGGATTGGCGACCACAACCGAAGAATTGCGTGCATCGCTTGAATGAATCACGCGTGTATTACTGATAGTCAGGGCTGCCTCGGCGGCAGGTAGGCAAGCGGCCAGACAAATGCCGAGCATGGCTTGTCGCAAGCCGAGGGAGCGTTGGATGGATTTCATGTGAAGGCCCATGTGTAGCAGGTGGATCCAGGCGCACATCGTGCGGCCTGGAACGGTGTTACTTGAGGTCGAAGACGAAGCTGACGTCCGTGTTCGCGTCGCCTGCCGTGACAGGGATGGCGGTGGCGCGGTAGGCCGCGTAGAACAGCATGTCGGTCGGGTTGGCGTCGTCCAGGTCATAAGCCTTGGATTCGCTGCCGTTGGCAATCAGGGTTCCGGTATTGTCCTTGATGGCCAGCCCCAGGTTGGTTGCCCCACCTGCTTGCAGCGCGTGAAGCTCGCCAGCAGTGCCTGTATTGCCGTAGGCACCGGTGAAGGTTACATAGCCATCGTTGGTGGAGGTATCACACCCAGTGCCGGGGGTGACGCGCATGGCGAAAGGGCGAGAGTTGCCTTCGTCGTTAATTGCCTTGAAGCGCCCGTTGGCGGCATTACCCATTGGGATGCGATCCAGCTTGGCCCCGGTTGCCGGGTCGATGATGTCGATCGAGCAGGTGCCGCTGGTGATTTGGCCGTAAAAATGAATGGAGCCGGTGTTGGCAAATGCCGTGCTGCTCAGGCCCAAGGCCAGGGCGGCGGTTGCCAGTAACTTTTTCATGTCTGTTATCCCCGTTGTCTACATGAAGGCCTGACATCAAGACATGCATCAGGCCGGATCTATCGATACCGGCTGGTCTTGTGTAACCAGCCGGGACGGGGAGCTTAGGAGGGCGGAGGGGGCGGGTATGTAAGTTAAATCAGCATCTGCTGTGGATCATTCGTTTGCCTGTGAGTGCCACAGGTTTCAGTCATCGGTGGGCTGGCCTGCTTGGCTGAAAAGCTGCTTTTGCTGATGCCAGTCAAAGGGCTCACCGCGTTGCTCGGCTTCGTAGCGACGCTCTTCCAGGCTTTGATAAAGCGCCAGCTCTTCGTCAGGCATGAAGTGCAGGCAGTCGCCACCGAAGAACCACAGCAGGTCACGGGGTACCAGATGGGCAATTTGCGGGTAGCGCTGAATGACCTGGCAGATCAGGTCCTGGCCCAGATATTGGCTTTCCAGCGGGTCTTGAGGGAGCAAGGTGAGCAGTTCGTCGAAGCGTTCGAGGAACAGGGCGTGGCTTTCCTCTGGTACCTGGTCGGCTTCACCCAGGGCAACCAGAATAGTGCGCAGGTGGTGTAGCAGTTGCAGGTGATAGTCCAGGTTGGGGGTGGCCATGGTGAGGTCCTCGAAATGTTGAAACGGGCGCGAAGTATACGTGGGTTGTGGCCAGGTGGAAGGCTGACAAGGCCGCGTGGCGGCCCTGTCTGATGCCTGGTCAGCGTATCTGGCCTTGTATGGGCTGCAGCTGTTGTTTGTCGAAGGCATCCACTGCGATCACCGCTCGGCGTGCCTGCTCTGCGGCTTGCAGCTGCTGACCTTCTTGCTCTTGAAGCACGCCCGCTTGCACTGCAGCTTTGATCGGACACTGCCCTGGCGCGGGTTGCACGGCACCGTCCTTGAGTGCCTGGGACAACCGTTTGTGCAAGGGGGCAGTTTCGTCCAGTGCATCGCACGCACGCTGCAACGCAGCCACCGCATCGTCATCGGCCTCAGGCCGGAAACAGCCGGCCAGTAGCTGCTCCAGGGCGGGGTCGCCCTTGCGGCGCCCCAGCAACTCGGCCACTTCGGCATCCAGTCCGTCGCTCGGCCCGGTGTGGCGGCGTCCAAACGGGAACACCAGCACGCGCAAGGCGCAGCCGACGAAGCGGTTGGGGAAGTTGTCGAGCAAACGGTCCAAGGCGCTTTCCGCCTGCCCCAGGCTCTCCTCCATGGCCCAACGCAGCAACGGCTGCATGTAATCTGGCGAACCCAGGTCGTGGTAGCGCTTGAGTGCGGCGGACGACAGGTACAGGTAGCTCAGTACATCGCCCAGGCGGGCACTCAACCGCTCACGGCGCTTCAACGCCCCGCCCAGCAACATCATCGACAGGTCGGCCAACAGGGCGAAGGCTGCAGCCTGGCGATTCAGGGCGCGGAAGTAGCTTTGGCTCAACCTGTCGCCAGGTGCCTTTTCGAGCGCTCCAAGCCCCAGGCCAAGCACCAGTGTGCTGGCGGCGTTGCCGATTGCGAACAGGATGTGCTTCATCAACAGGTCATCGAATTCGCCAAGCGCCTGGTCATGGTCCTCACGCCCGGCGAGGGCCATTTCTTTGAGTACGAACGGGTGGCAACGAATGGCGCCCTGGCCGAAGATCATCAAGTTGCGCGAGAGAATGTTGGCGCCTTCGACCGTGATGAAAATTGGCGCGCCTTGCCAGTTTCGCCCCAAGTAGTTGTTGGGCCCCATGATGATGCCCTTGCCGCCATGCACGTCCATGGCGTGGCGGATGCATTCGCGGCCGCGCTCGGTGAGGTGGTACTTGAGGATGGCCGACAGCACCGAGGGTTTCTCACCCAGATCCACCGCCTTGGTGGTCAGCAGGCGAGCACTGTCCATCAGCCAGGCGTTACCACCGATGCGCGCCAGAGACTCCTGGATGCCCTCGAACGCGGCCAGCGGTACGTTGAACTGTTCGCGTATGCGGGCGTATTGCCCTGTCACCAGGCTGGTGTATTTGGCCGCGCCAGTGCCGACTGCCGGCAGGGAGATCGAACGGCCCACCGACAAGCAGTTCATCAGCATCATCCAGCCCTTGCCGAGCATATCCTTGCCGCCGATGAGGAAGTCCAGTGGTATGAAGACATCCTTGCCGCTGTTGGGACCATTCATGAATGCGGCACCGAGGGGCAGGTGACGTTTGCCGATTTCCACGCCCGGCGTATCGGTGGGGATCAATGCCAGGCTGATACCTAGTTCCACGCGATTACCCAGCAGGTGGTCCGGGTCGTAGGCTTTGAATGCGAGGCCCAGCAAGGTGGCGACGGGGCCCAGGGTGATATAGCGCTTCTCCCAGTTCAGGCGCAGGCCGATCACGGTTTCGCCCTGCCACTGCCCTTGGCAGATCACTCCGGTGTCGGGCATGGCGCCAGCGTCGGAGCCCGCCATGGGGCCGGTAAGGGCGAAGCAAGGGATCTCTTCGGCTCGTGCCAGGCGTGGCAGGTAGTGGTTGCGCTGCTCGTCGGTGCCGTAGTGCAGCAGCAGTTCGGCGGGGCCGAGGGAGTTGGGCACCATCACGGTAGATGCCAGGTCGCCGCTGCGGGTGGCCAGCTTCATCGCGACTTGGGAATGGGCATAGGCCGAGAAGCCTTTGCCGCCGTATTCTTTTGGGATGATCAGGGCGAAGAAGCCCTGGGACTTGATATGCGCCCAGGCCTCGGGTGGCAGGTCCAGGTCCTGGCCGATCTGCCAGTCGCTGACCATGGCGCAGAGCTGCTCGGTGGGGCCATCGATGAACGCCTGCTCTTCTTCCGTCAGCGTGGGTGACGGGTAGTCGAGCAAGGTTTGCCAGTGCGGGCGACCGCTGAACAGTTCGCCGTCCCACCACACGGTCCCGGCGTCGATTGCCTCGCGCTCGGTCTGCGACATGGGCGGCAGCGTGCGACGGAACCAGTTGAAGACAGGGCGGGTGAGCACCTGGCGGCGCCACTGCGGCAGCATGAGTAACGCGATTTTCAGCGCCAGCACCAGCGACAGCAGCGTCAACAGCCAGGCGGGTGCGTTGCCGAACAGGCCCATCAGCAGCACGTAGACCGCTACCGCGCCGAGTATCTGCAAGGGCGGCAAGCGCCGGTGAGTTAGATAGGCTGCACCTAGTACCATGACCGCCAACCACAACAGCAACATAGTCTTTTCTCCGTGACCGAGGGCTTCAAGCCGATGCAACAAGCGTAGACAGCCTTGCTGCAAAGGCCTGCTCAAAACAGTGACAGAGTATGGCTGGAGGAGTTCGCTGTGGTCCGGTGGCGCAGGCATGGTCGCCAGGTAATGTTGCTAGTCGCTGAAAAGCTCGAGCATGGCGTCTACCTCTATGAACGGGTGTGGAATGATGGTCATGGCCCAGTACCAGCTTTCTTTTTCCTCGGTCTTGTCCACATCCACGGCCATTATCACCGTGCAGAGTGACGGTGCGTCGCTGTCAGGCGTGAATAGTCCTTGGCTATTGACCTTGCCGTTGCCTGCCAGGACGTGCCAGCTGATGTTTGGCAATGGCACGGGCCTTTCAACGCCTGTCAACGAGGTGTAGTACATCGACAGCTGCAGTTTGCCCGATTTTTTCGTGGCCTTGAAATAGTGCGTTTGAGCGAAGTATTCCGATACCCAGGTGGCGTAGGCTTCACTGCTACTGGTGGTTGCCTTGACGATATCGGCCACTGCCGGCAGAGATATCTGTCGCGTGCTGCTCTTGAGCATGGCGGGGATGAGGGTCTTGCAATCGGGGTTGGCTATTGCGTTGGGGCTTAGGTCGCCTGGGGGCTGATAGTGCTGAGCGCCGTCAATGGTCTTGATGGATCCTGCGCTCGGCTGTTCGACACTCCAGCTAGGTTTGGCAGATTGCGGAGTGGCTGCCAGCTTCTGTGGCCCTGCTGTAGAGGAAATGATCGTGGCCAGCGGAACCGTTCGCAAGGGCTCAGGCGTATTGCCAAGGTTGCTGTCGCTCATGTTGTTGGGGTCGACACTAGCGAAGCTTGCCAGGAATAGATCCGTGTACATCATGCCACCACCCATATACACCCAGCCGAGGGGGGGCAAGATGATACCGGGGAACCAACCTATATCGATCGGTGGGGTGGAGGGCAATGTGTAGGCCAGCCACTGCAGGTCATCGTTTATGTTGAAATCAACGTAAATCCAAAGATTCAGTTTGCGCCTCCCCAGTGGCAGGCGGGTCAAGAGCGTTTTCTTCTGCTCTGCATAGTGTTTTTCAAAAATTGCCAAGTCCTGGGCGGCGCCGGTCCAGGACAGTCGGGGCGTCTTTTTCCAATGCCAACTCACGTCGGCGAGGTCGTTATATTCGAGTGTCAGGTAGCTGCTGTCCAGGTCGAGGATGAATGTGAGTGTGCTTTCATCTCTGGGCCCGTAGTCACTGAGTTCTTTGATGGTGCTTCCTTTCATCCCTTTGTTTTTAGTGGTCACGATACGGCTATCTTTTGCTACTCGACGGCGGATGGTGACGTTACGAAGGTAGGTGTCGTATTCATGTATTGTCGGCCCCAGGTGTATTGAGCTTCTTTCCCAGCGTTCACCTGTAATCAGGTCTCGTTTGGTGGTGATAACTTCATTATGTAGCGTGTTCGTTGAGTTGTTTTGATAAAAAGTTTTCCAACGCTGATGGACTGCGTCGATCGGGCAGAATCCATAAAGAACCCATTCTGGGTTAAGTTCTTGAGCGGGCGTGTTCATTGTGTAGTCTTCAGGTTATGTATTTCTGGAGTATTGGATTCTATGGATTGCGCGTCTACTGGCATTTTTACCAGTTAAACTCAAGCATGTGCTTTGCATGCTCTCGATTGTTGCATTCAATATCGATAATGAAGGGCGATTGCAGTACACTGCCGGCCTCTGCACTCATGCATAAGGACATTGCCATGCTGAAGATCTGGGGCCGCAAGAATTCGAGCAATGTACGCAAGGCGCTGTGGATCGCCCACGAACTGGGCCTGGATTTCGAGTCGATCGATGCCGGTGGTGCCTTCGGCGTGGTCAACGAGCCGCATTACCGTGCGCGCAACCCCAATGGCCTGGTGCCGATGCTCGAAGATGGCGACCTGACCCTCTGGGAGTCCAACACCATCGTCCGCTACCTGTGCGCTGAATACGGTGCTGAGCAGGGCTGGTATCTGGAAGACCCGCGCCAGCGCGCCCTGGCCGACAAGTGGATGGACTGGACCACCTCGTCCTTCGCCGGCCCGTTCCGCCCGCTGTTTTGGGGCCTGCTGCGTACCCCGGAAGACCAGCGCGACTGGGTGGCAATCAATGCCGCATACAAGCAATGTGCCCAGTTGCTGGCCATCGCTGACGAAACCCTGGCCAAACAGCCGTACCTCTCCGGTGACCAGATCGGCATGGGTGACATCCCACTGGGTAGCTTCGTCTACGCGTGGTTCGAAATGCCTATCGAGCGCCCGGCCATGCGCCACCTGGAAGCCTGGTACGAGCGCCTCAAGGCCCGCCCGGCCTACCAGGCTGCAGTGATGACGGCGCTGACCTGATCGAACACCTCGGCTGTTTCGATAGTCACTATCAATACACATGACTGTACTTGTGCGGCCAGGCCAAGCACCATTGGCCGCACTCACTGCGCCAGTGACTTTGCCTGGCGTGTCCTGCACCTTTTTCTTCGGTAAGTGACCCGCTATGAGTTCCGCCCTGTCCATCCGACAGCTGACCAAGACCTACGGCAACGGTTTCCAGGCCCTCAAGGGCATCGACCTGGACGTTGCCGAAGGCGACTTCTTCGCCTTGCTCGGCCCCAACGGCGCCGGCAAATCCACCACTATTGGCATCCTCTCGACCCTGGTCAACAAGACCAGCGGCACGGTCAACGTGTTCGGCCACGACCTGGACCGCGAGCCTTCGGCGCTCAAGCGTTGCCTGGGCGTGGTGCCGCAGGAGTTCAACTTCAACCAATTCGAGAAGTGCTTCGACATCGTCGTGACCCAGGCGGGCTATTACGGTATCCCGGCCAAAGTGGCCAAGGAGCGCGCCGAGCAGTACCTGACCCAGCTGGGCCTGTGGGACAAGCGTGATGTGCCTTCGCGTTCGCTGTCCGGCGGCATGAAGCGCCGTTTGATGATCGCCCGGGCGCTGATCCACGAACCGCGCCTGTTGATCCTCGACGAACCCACTGCCGGCGTGGACATCGAGCTGCGCCGTTCGATGTGGAGCTTCCTCACCGAGCTGAACCAGAAAGGTATCACCATCATCCTCACCACCCACTACCTGGAAGAGGCTGAGCAGCTGTGCCGTAACATCGGCATCATCGACCACGGCACCATCGTCGAAAACACCAGCATGCGCCAGCTGCTGGGCAAGCTGCACGTCGAAACCTTCGTGCTCGACCTCAAGCAGGACCTGACCAGCGCGCCTGTGCTGCAGGGGTACCCGTGCCGGCTGCTGACCCCGCACACGCTGGAAGTGCAAGTGGACAAGGACATCGGCATCACGGCGTTGTTCGGCCAGTTGGCGCTGCAGCACATCGAAGTGCAGAGCCTGCGCAACAAGACCAACCGACTTGAGGAGCTGTTCGTGTCCCTGGTGGAAAAAAACCTGTCGAAGGTGGCCGTATGAGTGTGGAACTGCGCACCAACTGGGTCGCCCTGCAGACCATCGTCTACCGCGAAGTGCGGCGCTTCCTGCGTATCTGGCCGCAGACCCTGCTGCCGCCGGCGATCACCATGGTCTTGTACTTCGTCATCTTCGGTAACCTGATCGGCCGGCAGATCGGCGATATGGGCGGCTTCACCTACATGCAGTACATCGTGCCGGGGCTGATCATGATGTCGGTGATCACCAACTCATACGGCAACGTGGTGTCGAGCTTTTTCGGCAGCAAGTTCCAGCGCTCGATCGAAGAGCTGATGGTGTCGCCGGTATCGCCGCACACCATCCTGGTCGGCTACGTGCTGGGTGGCGTGCTGCGCGGTCTGGCGGTGGGGGTGATCGTGACCATCCTGTCGATGTTCTTCACCGACCTGCAGGTGCATCACCTGGGCGTGACCGTGGTCGTGGTGCTGTTTACTGCCACCATCTTCTCGCTGCTGGGCTTCGTCAACGCGGTGTTTGCCCGCAACTTCGACGACATCTCGATCATTCCGACCTTCGTGCTCACGCCGCTGACCTACCTGGGCGGGGTGTTCTATTCGATCAACCTGCTGCCGCCATTCTGGCAGACCGTCTCGTTGGCCAACCCGGTGCTGCACATGGTCAACTCGTTCCGCTACGGCATCCTAGGGGTGTCGGACATCAGTATCGGCACGGCGATCACCTTCATGCTGGTGGCCACTGCGGTGCTCTACGTACTGTGCGTCCGACTGCTGGTCAGCGGCCGCGGCATGCGCGCCTGACAGCCGTTGTTTGCGCCGGCGCCACTGCCGGCCAATCCACCAGCGCCAGTACAGCAGGGTGGTGAAGTAGGCGACGATGCCCAGCACCACCCCGCATACCACCGAACCCAGTAAAAAAGGCTGCCACAAAGTGGCCAGCTGGTCGGTGATCCATTCGAAGGTCAGCTCGTCGGGCAGGGATCGCGGTGGGATCTGCATCAGCCAGGCGCCGGTCATGTAGGTGACGAAGAACACCGGTGGCATGGTCAGCGGATTGGTCAGCCAGACCAGGCTGACCGCGATCGGCAGGTTGCCGCGCACCGGGATTGCCAGTGCTGCGGCCAGCAGCATCTGCATGGGAATCGGGATCAACGCCGCGAACAGGCCCACCCCCATGGCCCGCGCCACCGAGTGGCGGTTGAGGTGCCAGAGATTCGGGTCATGCAGCAGCTTGCCGAAAAAGCGTAAGGACTTGTGTTCCCGAATGCTGGTCGGGTCCGGCATGTAGCGTTTGAAAAGACGGCGCGGCATGTAGGCTCCCGGAGCGTTGATCCGGGAAGTATGCCTTTATTCAGGTTCAGCCTCGTTTAGAGTTTGTGACAATTGTTGAGCAAGCGAGGCCAGCAATTGGGCTATGCCTCAGAAGGTGATTTGCTTTCTGGAGCTCTACCTCATGCGCACAGGGATGTTTGCGCTCGCGCTTGGGCTTTTGTGCCTGAGCTTTCTTCCCGCATTGCCATCGGTCGGATGGCTTTTGGTGCTGCTGTTTGGCGGCGTCGCCTGCTTGTGCTCGCGCCTGTGGCCACTGGGCTGTTTTCTGTTAGGGCTGTGCTGGGCCTGCTGGTCAGCGCAGCTGGCGCTCGATGATCGCCTGGCAGCGCGCCTGGATGGCCGCACGCTATGGGTGGAGGGGCGGGTGGTCGGGTTGCCGACGAGCACCGCGCAGGGCGTGCGCTTCGAGCTGGAGCGGCCGCATTCGCGTCGCGCCGAACTGCCTCGGCGTCTGCAACTGAGCTGGTTCGATGGCCCAGCCATCCGTGCTGGCGAGCATTGGCGCATAGCGGTCACGTTGCAACGCCCCGCCGGGTTGCTGAACCCCCATGGTCCGGACCGGGAGGCTCAGCTGCTGGCCCGGCGCATTGGCGGCACTGGCACCGTCAAGGCCGGCCAGCTGATGCACGCGCAGGCCCCCGGGTGGCGGGGCGCGTTGCGCGAGCGCTTGCTGAAGGTCGATGCCCAGGGGCAGCAAGCGGCCTTGGTAGCCTTGGTGCTCGGCGACGGGGCGGGCCTGGCCCGCGAACAGTGGCAGGTGTTGCAAGCGACAGGCACGGTGCACCTGCTGGTGATTTCCGGGCAACACATCGGCTTGGTCGCGGGCTTGTTGTATGCCTTGGTCGCAGGTTTGGCGCGGTGGGGGCTGTGGCCGCGTGGTTGGCCATGGTTGCCCTGGGCGTGTGGCCTGGCGCTGGCGGCGGCGTTGGGTTATGGCTGGCTGGCCGGTGCGGGCGTGCCGGTGCAACGTGCCTGTCTGATGCTGGCGGTGGTGCTGCTGTGGCGCCTGCGCTTTCGCCAGTTGGGGGCGATGTTCCCGCTGTTGCTGGCATTGAATCTGGTACTGCTGGTTGAGCCCTTGGCAGCGTTGCTCCCCGGCTTCTGGCTGTCGTTCGCGGCAGTGGCGATTCTCATCTACAGCTTTGCTGCCCGGCTTGGTGGCTGGCGACCCTGGCAGGCGTGGACGCGGGCCCAGTGGGTGATCGCCATCGGCCTGCTGCCGGTGCTGCTGGCCACGGGGTTGCCGGTCAGCTTGAGTGCGCCCGTGGCGAACGTGCTGGCGGTACCTTGGGTCAGCCTGGCGGTGTTGCCGTTGGCCTTGCTCGGAACGCTGTTGTTGCCGCTGGCGGGCATCGGTGAGGGCTTGCTATGGGTGGCGGGTGGCTTGCTGGACATGCTGTTCCACCTGCTTGGTTTGATGGCGGGGTGGCGACCGGTATGGATGCCGCCGGCCCTGCCGTTGTTGGCATGGTTACTGGTGTGTGGAGGGGCGCTGTTGCTGCTGTTGCCGCGTGGCGTGCCGTTGCGTGGGCTGGGCGGGGTCATGCTGTTGGCCCTGTGGGTGCAGCGGGCGTCCGTGCCGCATGGGCAGGTTGAGTTCTGGCAGCTGGATGTCGGCCAAGGCTTGGCGGTGCTGTTACGCACGCAGCATCACACCCTGCTGTACGACGCCGGGCCGGCCAAGGGCGAAGTCGATCTGGGCGAGCGGGTGGTGCTGCCAACCCTGCGCAAGCTGGGCGTGAGCCACCTGGACCTGATGCTGATCAGTCACGCCCATGCCGACCATGCGGGTGGCGCTGCGGCCATCCAGCGAAGCTTGCCGGTAAAGCGGGCAATGGGCGGTGAAGCGCTGGATGACCCGCAGTTGCAACCTTGTGCCACTGGCGAGCAATGGACATGGGACGGCGTGCATTTTTCGCTCTGGCGCTGGGTGGATGGGCAGAGCAGCAATGACCGTTCCTGTGTGCTGATGGTCGAGGCGCAGGGCGAACGGATGTTGCTGGCGGGGGATATGGAGGCTGGCGCCGAGCGGGCCTGGCTGGCGGACACCAAAGCCCCCCGTATCGACTGGCTGCAGGCGCCACACCATGGCAGCCGTACTTCTTCCACCGAGCCCTTCATCCGCGCTACTGCACCGCGTGGGGTGCTGATTTCGCGGGGGCGTAACAACAGCTTCGGGCATCCGCATGCAGAGGTGGTCGAGCGGTATCGGCGGCATGGGGTGGCCATTCACGATACGGCGGCAGAGGGGGCTTTGCGCTTTGTGTTGGGGAGCCAGGGTGATGTCGAGGGTGTGCGTCGGCAGCGGCGATTCTGGCGGGAGGCCGCTCCTGTCAATTGCCTGACCTCCGGCAGATGAGCCCCATGCGCTCCTGTGTTAGAGTGGCGGCCTTTTTCCAGAGGGGCGTTTACTGTGTGGGAATTGGTCAAGTCCGGTGGTTGGATGATGCTGCCGATCATTCTGAGCTCCATCGTTGCCATGGCTATCGTCGTCGAGCGCCTGTGGACCCTGCGCGCCAGCCGCGTGACCCCGCCGCACCTGCTGGGCCAGGTGTGGATGTGGATCAAGGACAAGCAACTCACCAGTGACAAGCTCAAGGCCCTGCGCGCTGACTCGCCGCTGGGCGAAATTCTCGCAGCGGGCCTGGCCAACTCGCGCCATGGCCGCGAGATCATGAAAGAGTGCATCGAGGAAGCCGCCTCGCGCGTCATCCACGAACTCGAACGCTATATCAGCACCCTCGGCACCATCGCTGCCATGGCCCCGCTGCTCGGCCTGCTGGGCACCGTGCTGGGCATGATCGACATCTTCAGCGCCTTCATGGGCTCGCAGATGACTGCCAACGCGGCCGTGCTCGCCGGTGGTATCTCCAAGGCCCTGGTCACCACTGCTGCCGGCCTGATGATCGGTATCCCGGCAGTGTTCTTCCACCGCTTCCTGCTGCGCCGCATCGATGAGTTGGTGGTGGGTATGGAGCAGGAGGCGATCAAGCTGGTGGAAGTGATCCAGGGCGACCGCGAAGTGGAAGTGGCCGGAGGCAAGGCGTGAAGTTCCGGCGCAATCGCCAGCGAGAGAACGTCGACATCAACCTCGCATCGCTGATCGATGTGGTGTTCGTGCTGCTGCTGTTCTTCGTGGTCACCACCACGTTCACCCGCGAAACCCAGTTGCGTGTCGAGCTGCCCGAAGCCGCCAGCGCCGAGCAGGCGCCGGCCGATCAGGGCAAACTGGTGGAAGTGACCATCAGCGCAGAAGGCGTGTACTCGGTGAACAACCACCTGCTGCCCAAGAGCGACCTGGCGACCCTGGCCGAGGCCATCGAGCGGGAGTCTGGCGGTGACAACAAGTTGCCGCTGGCCATCAGCGCCGACGGCAAGACCCCGCACCAGGCCGTGATCACCGCAATGGATGCTGCCGGCAAGCTCGGTTTCAGCCACCTGCGCATGACCACCGTCGAGGCTGCCCAGGGGACACCTTGATGGCGCTCGCCGACCGCTTGCTCGCTGCCTGGTACGCCGGGCATCCGGCCCTGGCGCTGCTGCGCCCGCTCGAAGCGCTGTACCGGCGCGTGGTGACGCGCAAGCGTGCGCGTTTTCTCAGTGGTGAAAGTGCCAGCTACCGGGCGCCGGTACCGGTGATCGTAGTGGGTAACATCACGGTTGGCGGCACCGGCAAGACGCCGATGATCCTCTGGCTGATCGAGCATTGCCGCCGCCAGCACCTGAAGGTCGGTGTGGTCAGCCGTGGCTATGGCGCCAAGCCGCCACACTATCCCTGGCGGGTAAACGCCAGCCAGCCAGCCGAACAGGCCGGTGACGAACCTTTGCTGATCGTCCAGCGCACCGGTGTGCCGCTGATGATCGACCCTGATCGCGCCGCTGCCGTGCAGGCGCTGCTGGCCGGCGAGCCGCTGGACCTGATCCTGTGCGACGACGGCATGCAGCACTACCGCCTGGCTCGTGACCTCGAACTGGTGCTGATCGATGCCGCCCGCGGCCTGGGCAATGGCCGCTGCCTGCCCGCAGGCCCGCTGCGCGAGCCCCGCGAGCGCCTGCAAGAGGCCGATGCCGTGCTGTTCAACGGTGCCGATAGCGACCGTGCGGACGGTTTTGGCTTCCGCCTGCAGCCGTCTGCGCTGGTCAATCTGCGCAGTGGTGAACGCCGCGAACTCGACTTTTTCCCTGCAGGCCAACGCCTGCATGCGGTGGCCGGTATCGGCAACCCGCAACGTTTCTTCAATACCCTGCTGGGGCTAAACTGGCAGCCGGTGCCGCATCCCTTTGCCGACCATGCGCAGTTCAGTGCTGAAAGCCTGGTTTTCAGCCCCGCGCTACCGTTGGTCATGACCGAGAAGGATGCGGTGAAATGCCGGGCCTTCGCCGCCGACGACTGGTGGTACCTGGCGGTCGAGGCGCAGCCCACGGCGGCCTTCAGCGCCTGGTTCGACAGCCAGCTGCAACGCTTGCTGCGCAAGCCCTGAGCCCCATTCACTTTTCGGCCTTCTGGCCTCAAGGACGCTTCCATGGACACCAAACTGCTCGATATCCTGGCCTGCCCGATCACCAAAGGCCCGCTCAAGCTCAGCGCCGACAAGACCGAGCTGATCAGCAAGGGCGCGGGCCTTGCCTACCCGATTCGCGACGGTATCCCGGTGATGCTGGAAAGCGAGGCGCGTACCCTGACCGACGATGAGCGTCTGGACAAATGAGTGTGAACTTCACCGTGGTCATTCCTGCCCGGCTGCGCTCCACGCGCCTGCCGGGCAAGCCATTGCTGCCGATAGCTGGCAAGCCGATGGTCCAGCATGTCTGGGAGCAGGCGCGCAAGAGCGGTGCCAACCGGGTGGTCATCGCCACCGATGACACCAGCATCTTCGAAGCCTGCCAGGCCTTCGGTGCCGAAGTGCTGATGACCCGCGCCGACCATGAGTCGGGCACCGACCGCCTGGCCGAAGTGGCCGCGCACCTGGGCCTGCCGGCCGATGCCATCGTGGTCAACGTGCAGGGCGACGAGCCGCTGATCCCGCCGGTGATCATCGACCAGGTGGCGGCCAACCTGGCTGCCCATTCGCAAGCCGGCATCGCCACCTTGGCCGAGCCGATCCATGAGCCGCAAACCGTGTTCAACCCCAATGCGGTCAAGGTGGTCAGCGACAAGAACGGCCTGGCCCTGAGCTTCAGCCGTGCACCGCTGCCGTGGGCCCGCGATGCCTTTGCCAAGGACCGTAACGTGCTGCCGGAGGGCGTGCCGTATCGCCGTCACATCGGCATGTACGCCTACCGCGTCGGCTTCCTGCAGGACTTCGTCAGCTGGGGCCCGTGCTGGCTTGAACAGACCGAGGCTCTGGAGCAACTGCGTGCGCTGTGGCATGGCGTGCGTATTCACGTCGAGGACGCCATCGAGGCGCCCGCGGTGGGCGTCGATACCCCTGAAGACCTGGAGCGCGTACGGCGCTTGCTGGAGGCCTGATGCGCGTCCTGTTCGTTTGCCTCGGTAACATCTGTCGCTCGCCCACCGCCGAAGGCGTGCTGCGCCATCAGTTACAGGCGGCCGGCCTGGCTGAGCAGGTGCATGTGGCATCTGCCGGTACCGGCGACTGGCATGTCGGCAAGGCCCCGGACAGCCGCACCTGCAGGGCTGCGCTGACGCGTGGTTACGATTTGTCGCGCCAGCGTGCCCAGCAGGTCAAGCCAGCGCATTTTGCCGAGTACGACCTGATCCTGGCCATGGATGAGAGCAACCTCGGCCACCTGCGTGCCATGCGCCCGCACAATGCCGCAGGCGAACTCGACCTGTTCCTGCGCCGCTACGGCGCGGCCCTGGACGAGGTACCAGACCCATACTATGGCGGCGCCGAGGGCTTCGAGCAGGTGCTCGACCTGATCGAGGCTGCGTGCCGCGAGCTGGTCGTGGAAATCAAGGGGCGGCTATGACAGCGGTTTGGCAGGAGCAGGTTTCGCTGAAGCCCTACAACACCTTCGGCCTTGATGTGAAAGCCCGCTATTTCACTCAGGCGCACAGCGATGACGAAGTGCGCGAGGCATTGGCCCAGGCGCGCCAGCGTGGGTTGGCGGTGCAGGTGATCGGCGGTGGCAGCAACCTGCTGCTGACCCGCGATATCAATGCAGTGGTGTTGCACATGGCCAGTCGTGGTCGGCGCGTGCTGAGCGACAACGGCGAGCGGGTGGTGGTCGAGGCAGAAGCTGGCGAACCCTGGCACCCATTCGTGCAATGGTCGTTAACGCAAGGCTATTGCGGCCTGGAAAACCTTAGCCTGATCCCCGGCACGGTGGGCGCTGCGCCGATGCAGAACGTCGGTGCCTATGGTGTCGAGATCAAGGATGTGTTCGCCGGGTTGACCGCGCTGGACCGGGAAACCGGAGAGCTGCGCGATTTCAGTCTTGAGGAGTGCGCGTTCGGCTACCGCGACAGCCTGTTCAAGCGCGACCCGGGCCGCTGGTTGATCTTGCGTGTACGTTTTGTGCTGAGCCATGCACTGCAGGCACATCTGGACTACGGTCCGGTGCGCCAGCGGCTGGCAGAGCAGGGCGTCGAGCAACCGACCGCGCAGGCGATCAGTGATGCCATTTGCAGCATTCGTCGCGAGAAATTGCCGGACCCGGCCGAGCTGGGCAATGCCGGGAGCTTCTTCAAGAACCCGGTGGTGGCGGCTGAAGTGGTGGAGCGCATCCGTGCCCAGTGTCCGGGGGTGGTCGCTTATCCCCAGGCTGACGGCCAGGTGAAGCTGGCAGCGGGCTGGCTGATCGAACAGGCGGGCTGGAAAGGTTATCGTGAAGGCGATGCGGGTGTGCATCGGTTGCAGTCGTTGGTGCTGGTCAATTATGGCCAGGCGAGCGGGGCGCAGGTACATGCCCTGGCGCAGCGGATCCAGGCAGATATCCTGGAGCGGTTCGGGGTTGAGCTGGAGATGGAGCCCAACCTCTACTGATTGCCGGTACTGGCAATACAGATAGCCAAGAAAAAGCCCCGCCAGTTTGCACTGGCGGGGCTTTTTCATTCAGCCTTGGCTATCAACCGTGATGAGGCTTGTGCTCATCGGCGGTTTCCAGCACGGGCTCGGCAGCTTCCTGGGCAGCCTTGGCAGCGGCCTCGGCTTCACGCTTGCGGCGACGCACTTCGCGAGGGTCGTTCGGCGCACGGCCGTTTGGCAGCATGACAGTAGCGGCTTCGACGGTTGCCGGAGCTTCTACCGAGGCTGGCTCGACAACAGACGGGGCAGCTTCGGCAGCGACAGGTTCTACCGCCACTTCTGGCTGGGCTTCGACGATAGCGACTGGCTGCTCGGCAACCGGTGCTTCTTCAGCAACAACCTGAGCCTTCTCGGCTTCACCGCCCTCGACCACTGGGGCTTGGACCGCTTCGGCTTCGACAGCAGGTGCCTCGACCGGGGCTTCGGCAATCACGACCGGCGCGACGGCAGGGGCCTCTTCAACCACTGGCTGCGGTGCAACTTCGACCACTGGCTCGATGCTGGCTTCGACCGCGGCGACCGGTTCGCTGACAGGCTGTTCGACCACTGGGGCGATGACAGCTTCTTCGGCTTGAGCGACCACTTCAACCTGTTCGGTCGGCTGGGCGACTTCGCTGTTTTCAGTGGTGACGGCTTCGGCGCTGGCGCGTTCGGCCTGCTGGTTGGCTTCAGCTTCGGCATTGGCGCTGATGTGGCTGCTGGCGACGGCGGCAGTGACGGCCAGGCCGGCAGCCAGTTCGGCGCCCAGCTCGGTGGCCTGGTGCTGCTGCGGCTGCTTTTCGCTGCCTTCTTCGTCACCTTCGATCAGCTCGCCATTGGCATTGCGCTGACGCTCGCGACGGTTGCTGCGGCGACGCTGGCCACGGGAGCGACGACGCGGACGCTCGTCATCGTTGCCTTCCTGCTCGTCCTGCAGCAGCTCTTCGTTCGGCAGTTGCTCTTCGGCGAGCTCGGCAGCCTGTTCAGTAGCGTGTTCGGCTGGACGTGGCTGACGCTCTTCGCGCGGTGGGCGAGGCTGACGCTCTTCGCGAGGTGCGCGTTCTTCACGCGGAGCACGTTCCTCGCGAGGTGCGCGTTCTTCACGTGGGGCGCGTTCTTCGCGAGGTGCACGCTCTTCGCGAGGTGCACGTTCTTCACGTGGGGCGCGTTCTTCGCGAGGAGCACGCTCTTCACGTGGAGCACGCTCTTCACGGGCTACGCGTTCTTCACGTGGCTGGCGCTCTTCGCGTTCGACAGGTGGGGTGGCATCCAGTGGCTCACGCAGTTCACGTACGCGTTCTTCACCACGGTTGCCGCGGCGGTCTTCGCGTGGCTGGCGCGGTGCACGCTCTTCACGTGGAGCGCGCTCTTCGCGAGGTGCGCGTTCTTCACGTGGCGCACGCTCCTCACGAGGTGCGCGATCTTCGCGTGGTTGACGCTCTTCGCGCGGGGCGCGCTCGGCACGCTCTTCGCGCGGCTTGCGTTCTTCATCGCGGCGGCCGTTGCGGTTGCGGCTCTGCTGGCGGCCGTTGCGGCGCTCCTCGTTGCGCGCGCTGCGCTCGGCAGCCGGCTTCTCGGCGGCGGCGACGACCGGTGCGGCGGCAGGTTCTTCCTTGCCGGCGAACAGACTGACCAGCGACTTCACCAGGCCCTTGAACAGGCTTGGCTCAGGTGCGCTCGGCGCCGGGGCGACCGGTGCGGCAGGTTGCGGCTGCTCTTCGGCGGCGCTTGGTACCGGGGCGTTGGCGCGGGCCGGGGCGGTCTTCACTGCGGCTTCCTGGCGAACCAGGGTGCGAGTGGCGGTCGGCTGCGGCGCTTCTTCGGTTTCGGAGGCGGCGATTTCGTAGCTGGACTGGTTGTTCAGCACTTCCGGGTTGTCGTCGCGCAGGCGCTGGACTTCGAAGTGCGGGGTTTCCAGGTGGTCGTTCGGCAGAATGATGATGCGCGCGCGCGTGCGCAGTTCGATCTTGGTGATCGAGTTGCGCTTCTCGTTGAGCAAGAAGGCTGCAACCGGGATTGGCACCTGGGCGCGTACCTCGGCAGTGCGGTCTTTCAGGGCTTCTTCTTCGATCAGGCGCAGGATGGCCAGCGACAGCGATTCGACATCACGGATGATGCCGGTGCCGGAGCAGCGTGGGCAGACGATGCCGCTGCTTTCGCCGAGCGAAGGGCGCAGGCGCTGACGGGACATTTCCAGCAGGCCGAAGCGCGAGATGCGGCCAACCTGTACGCGGGCGCGGTCGGCTTCCAGGCATTCACGCACGCGCTCTTCTACAGCGCGCTGGTTCTTCGCCGGGGTCATGTCGATGAAGTCGATGACGATCAGGCCGCCGATGTCACGCAGGCGCAGCTGGCGGGCGATTTCCTCGGCCGCTTCCAGGTTGGTCTGCAGGGCGGTTTCCTCGATGTCGCTGCCCTTGGTGGCGCGCGCCGAGTTGATGTCGATGGAGACCAGGGCCTCGGTCGGGTCGATCACGATCGAGCCGCCGGACGGCAGGTCGACGACGCGCTGGAAGGCGGTCTCGATCTGGCTTTCGATCTGGAAGCGGTTGAACAGCGGTACGCTGTCTTCGTACAGCTTGACCTTGCTGGCGTACTGCGGCATCACCTGGCGGATGAAGGTCAGGGCTTCTTCCTGGGCATCGATGCTGTCGATCAGCACTTCGCCGATGTCCTGGCGCAGGTAGTCACGGATGGCGCGGATGATGACGTTGCTTTCCTGGTAGATCAGGAAAGGCGCAACGCGGTCCTGGGACGCTTCCTTGATGGCGGTCCACAGCTGCAGCAGGTAGTCGAGGTCCCACTGCATTTCTTCGCTGCTGCGGCCCAGGCCTGCAGTGCGCACGATCAGGCCCATGTCACCCGGCACGGTCAGGCCGTTCAGGGCTTCACGCAGTTCGTTGCGCTCTTCGCCTTCGATGCGGCGCGAGATACCACCGGCACGCGGGTTGTTGGGCATCAGCACCAGGTAGCGGCCAGCCAGGCTGATGAAGGTGGTCAGGGCAGCGCCTTTGTTGCCGCGCTCTTCCTTCTCGACCTGGACGATGACTTCCTGGCCTTCGCTCAGGACTTCCTTGATGTTGACCCGGCCTTCAGGGGACTTCTTGAAGTATTCGCGGGAGATTTCCTTCAGCGGCAGGAAGCCGTGACGTTCGGAGCCGAAGTCGACGAAGGCGGCTTCGAGGCTGGGCTCGATCCGGGTGATCTTGCCTTTGTAGATGTTGGCCTTTTTCTGCTCGCGCGCGCCGGACTCGATGTCCAGGTCGTACAGACGTTGGCCGTCCACCAGGGCTACACGCAACTCTTCGGGTTGAGTTGCGTTAATCAGCATTCTTTTCATGTTGTACCGTCGGTTTCCGGGCTGCCGGAAACGGCGTTCGGCACACACGACTTCTCATGGTCGGTGCCAAGGTGCGCAAAGGGTGGCCGGGCCACCCCCGTGTCGAGCAACGTTCGGCACCAGCCGGTTGCCCAGCCTGCCGTTGTCGCGACGACGCGTCCTGTTTGCTGCGGTGCCTACCAGGCCCCGGTGGCTTCGAATGGGTATCCGAATCAACCAAGCGGGCCTCGTGCACTCAGTCAGGAGGAGGAATCAACCGTCAGCCGTGGACGCCCGGAGGCATCTGTTCAGGACCTTATCCGCTCGCCGGCCATTCAGTGGGCCGGTGGCCGGACGCGGTGCTACACGGTCCGAGGGCTGTGCATCTCCACCCTGCACGTATCCCTGATAATTCGGGTGCTGCCGCGCGCTGAATCCGCAACGGGTTGCATTTTTCGCCAGCTTCGAACGGGAAGCTGACGCCATTACATATCCAAGGCAGGTATTTCCGAAGCATTCGCCTTGCGTTGCGTGGAAGCGACGGGGGCGGGCAGAGGTGCAGCGAAAAGAATCGGGAAGCAGGTGAAAAACCACACTTGTCGTTTTTTTTCGGTCTTCTCTACACAGCGCTGGTGGCGATTCCAGGCAATTCGGTAAACTGGCGAAAACCCCGTAGGACGGCCTCGCGTCCTGGAGAACTGCGTAGGTCAGGAACCGGCCCAGGGCCTGGTTTCACTGGCCTGCCGCTTTTGGCGGCGTTCGCGACTATAGCAGTAATGATTAAGTGCTTCAATTCCATAAATAATTGTTATGATTCCCGCCATGACGACCAATACCCCCCCGACTTCCGGCGTTCAGCTGATCGAAGTCGCGCCGGAACTTGCCGGCCAACGCATCGATAATTTCCTCATTACAGCGCTCAAGGGCGTGCCCAAGACCTTGGTCTACCGCATCCTGCGCAAGGGTGAGGTGCGGGTCAACAAGGGCCGGGTCAAACCCGAGTACAAGATCCAGGCCGGCGATATCGTGCGCGTGCCGCCTGTCCGTTTGCCTGAGCGTGACGCGCCGGCTCCCGTGGCCCAAGGGCTGCTGCAGCGCCTGGAGGCGGCCATCGTCTACGAAGACAAGGCGCTGATCGTGATGAACAAGCCGGCCGGCATCGCCGTGCATGGTGGCAGTGGCCTGAGCTTTGGTGTGATCGAGGCGCTGCGCCAGCTACGGCCGGATGCCAAGGAGCTGGAGCTGGTGCACCGCCTGGACCGCGACACGTCAGGCCTGCTGATGATCGCCAAGAAGCGCAGCATGCTGCGCCACCTGCACGCCGCCTTGCGCGGTGATGGTGTCGACAAGCGCTACATGGCGCTGGTGCGTGGTCACTGGCCGACCGCCAAGAAGCAAGTCAATGCGCCGCTGCTCAAGAGCAACCTGCGCTCCGGCGAGCGCATGGTCGAAGTCAACGACGAAGGCAAGGAGGCGCTGACCCTGTTCCGCGTGCTGCGCCGCTTCGGCGAGTTTGCCACCATTGTCGAGGCGCGCCCGATCACCGGCCGCACTCACCAGATTCGTGTGCATACCCTGCATGCCGGGCACATGATCGCCGGTGATACCAAGTACGGTGACGAAGATTTCAGCCGGGAGATTCGCGAGCTAGGGGGCAAGCGTCTGTTCCTGCATGCCTATGCCCTGACCGTGCCGCTGCCGGATGGTGGCGAACTCAAGCTTGAGGCGCCTGTGGATGAAGTCTGGGCGAAAACCGTGGAGCGACTCAGTGCGTCGTGACTATGAGCTACTGATTTTCGATTGGGATGGCACCCTGGCCGACTCCATTGGCCGGATCGTCGAAGCAATGAATGCTGCGGCCGAACGTGCCGGCGAGGCGCCCAGCCCCGAGGATGCCGTCAAGGGCATCATCGGCCTGGCGCTGGGTGAAGCCATCTCGACGCTGTATCCACACCTTGACCCGCTGCAGGTCGAAACCTTCCGCCAGCATTACGCCGACATCTATATGGCCCTGGATCAGCAGCCTTCGCCGCTGTTCGAGGGTGTGGTCGAGTCGCTGGATGCCTTCCGTGCCGAGGGCTACCGCCTGGCGGTGGCGACCGGCAAGGCGCGCCGCGGGCTGGATCGCGTGCTCAAGGCCAATGGCTGGGAGCAGTTCTTCGACATCACCCGTGCCGCCGACGAAACCCGAGGCAAGCCGCACCCGTTGATGCTCGAAGAAATCCTCGGGCATTGCCGCGTCGAACCCGCGCGGGCGCTGATGGTCGGAGATTCGGCATTCGACCTGCAGATGGCCAGCAACGCTGGCATGCACTCGGTGGCAGTGGGCTATGGCGCCATGTCGCTGCAGGCGCTGGCCGAGTTTGGTCCGCAGGTGTGCATCGATCATTTTTCCCAGCTGCGCGAGTGGCTGGCCGGTTCCAGGCAAGTCCAATTCCAAGGTAGGTGAGCATGGCTGACGAGTGGAAAGCGCCGGTTAACGAGACCGAAGAGGAGCGCCTCGCTCGTGAAGCGCGTGAAGCGCATAACGAAGAGGTTCGTGTCGAGCAGAAAAGCTGGAAGCTACTGGAAAAGACCCTGCTGGCCGGGGTTCAGGAGCAGCGTCGGGCCCGTCGTTGGGGGATCTTCTTCAAGCTGCTGACCTTCGTCTACCTGTTCGGCATTTTTGTGTTGTTCACGCCCCTGATGGACATGGACAAGGCGGCCACGCGCAGTGGCAATCACACGGCCCTGATCGAGGTGCGCGGGGTGATCGCCGATCAGGAGGCCGCCAGCGCCGATAATCTGGTCAAGAGCCTGCGCGATGCGTTCAAAGACCCCAAGACCAAAGCGGTGGTCATGCGCATCAACAGCCCGGGTGGCAGCCCTGTGCAGGCGGGCTACGTGTATGACGAGATCCGTCGTCTGCGGGGCGAGCACCCGGATATCAAGCTGTATGCGGTCATCACTGATCTGGGCGCCTCGGGTGCCTACTACATTGCCAGTGCGGCGGATGAGATCTATGCCGACAAGGCTAGCCTGGTCGGGTCCATTGGCGTGACGGCGGCCGGTTACGGCTTCGTGGGTTCAATGGAGAAGCTGGGCGTCGAGCGCCGTACCTACACCGCCGGTGAGCACAAGGCCTTCCTTGATCCCTTCTCGCCAGAAAAGCCTGACGAGCGCGCGTTCTGGCAGGGTGTGCTGAATACCACTCATCAGCAGTTCATTGCCATGGTCAAGCAGGGGCGAGGAGAGCGCCTGAAGGACAAGGAGCATCCGGAGCTGTTCAGCGGCCTGGTCTGGTCGGGTGAGCAGGCCAAGGCGCTGGGGCTGGTGGATGGGCTGGGCAGTGCCAGCTATGTGGCGCGTGAAATTGTCGGTGAGAAGGATCTGGTCGATTACACCGTGCAGGAGTCGCCGTTCGATCGCTTCTCCAAGCGTATTGGTGCGAGCGTGGCTGAGCATCTGGCCATGTGGATGGGGTTCCAGGGGCCGCAGTTGCGCTGATTCGAGATTGCCTGGGGCGCAAAGCGCCCCCAAAAATCTCAAGGTATTACTACGCCTTCCCGAGTCAGCATATCTACCAGCCGAATCAACGGCAGCCCGATCAGGCTGGTCGCGTCGCACCCATGGGTGCTCTGAAACAGGCTCACGCCCAATCCCTCCGCCTTGAAGCTGCCTGCGCAATCCAGTGGCTGTTCCGCCGCCACATACCGCTCCACGCGCTCCCGGTCCAGTTCGCGCATCGTGACCGTAAATGGCACGCAATCGACCTGGCATAGCCCGGTAGCTGTATTGAGTAGCGCTAGCCCGGTCAGGAAGGTCACTTGCTGGCCGCTGGCTTCCAGTAATTGTTCGCAGGCGCGCTCGAAGGTGTGTGGCTTGCCAAGGATCTGCTCGCCGAGCACTGCTACCTGGTCGGAGCCGATGATCAGGTGCTGCGGGTGGCTGCCGGCAAGTGCCTCGGCTTTTTGCTGGGCCAGGCGCCTTACCAGTTCCACGGCGGGCTCGTCAGCCAGGCGCCGCTCGTCTAGATCGGGGCTTGCCCAGGTGAAAGGCAGGCGCAGGCGTGCGAGCAGTTCGCGCCGGTAGGCAGAGCTGGAAGCCAGCAACAGAGGCAGCATGATAGACTCCTGGTCAGTTGAACCTGATTCTAACATGCGAGATGCCGCTGAATTTCCTTTGACAGAGGCGGGGGGCATCCCTAGAATGCTGCGCCTATGTTGAATGACCCGATTCCACCTCACGTTGACCCGCGCAAATTAGCCGACCGAGGCGTATCCATCACTGGTACGCTGCAACTCGCTGATTTGGAAAGACTCTGCGACCCGCTTTCCGACAATGTCGGTACGGTGCAGGCGAAGTTCGATTTTGAACGAGATGAGCAGCACGTGGTGGTTATCCACAGCGAGCTGGACGTCGAAGTCAAAATGGTTTGCCAGCGTTGTCTTGAGCTGGTCACCCTGCCGATCCACAGCGAATGTACTTACGCTGTGGTAAAGGAGGGTGCGAATACCCAGTCGTTGCCGAAAGGCTATGACGTGCTGGAACTGGGCGAAGATCCATTGGATCTGCAGGCCTTGGTCGAGGAGGAGCTGCTGCTCGCCTTGCCCATCGTGCCTGCTCATCATCCGGAAGATTGCCAGCAGCCGGCGGGCGCAGACGAGCCCGAATCGAGCAAGGACGAGGTATCGCGGTCCAACCCGTTCAGTGTTTTGGCGCAGTTAAAGCGTGACCCAAACGTTTAGGAGTTAATCAATTATGGCTGTTCAGCAGAACAAAAAATCCCGCTCTGCCCGTGACATGCGCCGTTCGCACGACGCCCTGTCGGAAAACGCGCTGTCGGTAGAAAAGACCACCGGTGAAGTGCACCTGCGTCACCACGTGTCGCCAGAAGGCGTATACCGTGGTCGTAAAGTGATCGACAAGGGCGCTGACGAGTAATCCTTGTCCGCTCAGATCATCGCGATCGACGCAATGGGCGGGGACTTCGGTCCCCGCAGCATTGTCCAGGCTAGCATTGCCTGCCTTTCGGCTACCCCCTCGCTGCACCTGACCCTCGTCGGTCAACCCTCCCTCCTTGAAGATCTTGTCAGCGGCCTTGCGGCTGCGGATCGCGCGCGCCTGCAGATTGTCGCCGCCAATGAGGTGATCGGTATGGACGAGCGGCCATCCCAGGCGTTGCGTGGCAAGCCGGACTCGTCGATGCGTATCGCCCTCGAACTGGTGCGGGACGGCAAGGCCCAGGCCTGCGTCAGTGCCGGCAATACCGGGGCGCTGATGGCGCTGTCGCGTTTCGTGCTCAAGACCCTGCCGGGTATCGATCGGCCGGCCATGGTTGCGGCGATCCCGACCCAGGCGGGCTACTGCCAGCTGCTTGATCTTGGCGCCAACGTCGATTGCAGTGCCGAAAACCTCTACCAGTTCGCCGTCATGGGCTCTGTGGCTGCCCAGGCCTTGGGTGTTCATCGGCCGCGCGTGGCGCTGTTGAACATCGGTACCGAGGACATCAAGGGCAACCAGCAGGTCAAACTGGCGGCCACGTTGCTGCAGAACGCCCGTGGCCTCAATTATGTCGGCTTCGTCGAAGGTGACGGCCTGTACCGCGGCGAGGCGGATGTGGTGGTGTGTGACGGTTTCGTTGGCAACATCCTGCTCAAGTCCAGCGAAGGCCTGGCGACCATGATCGGCGAGCGTATCGAAAAGCTTTTCAAGGGTGGCGCGTTGTCGCGGCTGGCCGGGGCTGTGGCGATGCCGCTGCTCAAACGCCTGCAGGCCGACCTGGCACCGGCGCGGCACAATGGGGCCAGCTTTCTCGGCCTGCAGGGCATCGTCATCAAGAGCCACGGCTCGGCGGGTGTGCAGGGGTTCCAGAGCGCGATTCAGCGAGCGCTGATCGAGATCCAGGAAAACCTGCCGCAGCGGTTGCATGGCCGCCTCGAAGATTTGTTGCCTTAGGCATTTCGCCGATGAAATGCTTAAATGTGACCGCTTGGTCTGCGTTTCCATCCAAGTTTTCATATTCTGCGTCTAGCCTAGGGCTGGGCGCTCCCCATTCGACGACAAGATCATAAGGGCTTGTTCAATGTCTGCATCCCTCGCATTCGTCTTCCCCGGTCAAGGTTCCCAGTCGCTGGGCATGCTCGCCGAACTCGGCGCTGAAAAGCCGGTGGTCATCGAGACCTTCAAGGAGGCTTCCGAGGCTCTGGGCTATGACCTGTGGAAGCTGGTTCAGGAAGGTCCGGAAGAACAACTCAACCAGACCGACAAGACTCAGCCGGCGATCCTTACCGCTTCCATCGCGCTGTGGCGTCTGTGGCTGGAAGAGGGCGGCGCACAGCCGGCCTTCGTTTCCGGCCATAGCCTGGGTGAGTACAGCGCCCTGGTCGCTGCCGGTGCGCTGTCGCTGAAAGACGCCGTGCGCCTGGTCGAGCGTCGTGGCCAGCTGATGCAGGAAGCCGTGCCGGCCGGTCATGGCGCCATGGCTGCGATCCTCGGCCTGGATGATGCTGATGTCATCGCCATTTGTGCCGAGGCTGCCGAAGATCAAGTAGTCAGCGCAGTCAACTTCAACTCGCCAGGCCAGGTCGTTATCGCCGGTAACAAGGCTGCCGTAGAACGTGCGATGGAGCTGTGCAAGGCCAAGGGTGCCAAGCGCGCTCTGCCGCTGCCGGTCAGCGTACCGTCGCACTGCGCCCTGATGAAGCCGGCTGCCGAGCGCTTTGCCGAGTTCGTCAACGCCATTGAATGGAAGGCTCCGCAGATTCCGGTAGTGCAGAACGTCACTGCCGCCATCCCCGCCGACCTCGATACGCTGAAGCAAGACCTGCTGGCGCAGCTGTACCAGCCGGTACGCTGGGTTGAATGCGTGCAGACCCTGGCCGCCAACGGTGCGGTCAACTTGGTCGAGTGCGGCCCGGGCAAGGTGCTGGCTGGCCTGAACAAGCGTTGCGCCGACGGCGTGACCACCTACAACCTCAATACCCCTGACGCTGTCGCCGCCACCCGCGCGGCGCTAGCCTGATTTGGAGAAGCTTGCATGAGCCTGCAAGGTAAAGTTGCACTGGTCACCGGCGCCAGCCGCGGTATTGGCCAGGCCATCGCCCTCGAGCTGGGCCGCCAGGGCGCGACCGTGATCGGTACCGCTACGTCGGCGTCCGGTGCCGAGCGCATCGCCGCCACCCTGAAAGAACACGGCATCGCCGGTACCGGCATGGAGCTGAACGTTACCAGCGCCGAGTCCGTGGAAGCCGTGCTGGGCGCCATCGGCGAGCAGTTCGGGGCGCCGGCCATTCTGGTCAACAACGCCGGTATCACCCGCGACAACCTCATGCTGCGCATGAAGGATGACGAGTGGTTCGACGTGATCGACACCAACCTGAACAGCCTCTACCGTCTGTCCAAGGGCGTGCTGCGTGGCATGACCAAGGCTCGCTGGGGCCGTATCATCAGCATCGGTTCGGTCGTCGGTGCCATGGGCAACGCCGGTCAGGCCAACTACGCGGCGGCCAAGGCCGGCCTCGAAGGCTTCAGTCGCGCCCTGGCGCGTGAAGTAGGTTCGCGTGGCATCACCGTCAATTCAGTGACCCCGGGCTTCATCGACACCGACATGACCCGCGAGTTGCCAGAAGCGCAGCGCGAAGCCCTGCAGACCCAGATTCCGCTGGGCCGCCTGGGCCAGGCTGACGAAATCGCCAAGGTGGTTTCGTTCCTGGCGTCGGACGGCGCTGGCTACGTTACCGGCGCCACCGTGCCGGTCAACGGCGGGATGTACATGTAAAACTGCAACGCAATGTGACGGATTGCTTCAAAAAAGAGTCATACTGCGAGCCTAAAATCCGTTATAAAGCTGCAACCAGATTCCGGACAGAGGGTTGGGTGACTGATGGGAAGATGCGTTTAACTTGAAAAGTGAACGCCTTTCTATAAAATTGGTCACCGGCCAGCTGCCTGACATATGTCCATTAGGAGTGAAAACTAGGTATGAGCACCATCGAAGAACGCGTCAAGAAAATCGTCGCCGAGCAACTGGGCGTCAAGGAAGAGGAAGTGACCGTTGAGAAGTCCTTCGTCGATGACCTGGGTGCCGATTCGCTTGACACCGTTGAGCTGGTGATGGCTCTGGAAGAGGAATTCGAGACCGAAATCCCTGACGAAGAAGCCGAGAAGATCACTACCGTTCAAGCTGCAATCGACTACGTCAAGAACCACCAGGCTTAAGACGTTGTAGTCGACGCTTCTTGTCGAGAAGAACCGCACTGCCATTACTGGCGTGCGGTTTTTTCTTTGCGAGCCAGCGGCGTCGTTTCGCTTGCTACGAGAGCTTGTTGCCATTTCATTCCATTGCTTGAATGCAATGGCAAGAAACTCTGTGATTAGAAAAGGAGAGTACTGTGTCGCGTAGACGCGTCGTGGTCACCGGTATGGGTATGCTGTCGCCTCTGGGTACCGATGTACCGAGCACCTGGCAGGGCATTCTGGCTGGCCGCAGTGGCATTGGTCCGATCGAACACACGGACCTGTCTGCCTACTCCACCCGTTTTGGCGGCTCGGTGAAAGGCTTCGAGGTTGAGCAGTACCTGTCGGCCAAAGAGGCCCGCAAACTCGACCTGTTCATTCAGTACGGCTTGGCGGCCGGTTTTCAGGCGGTGCGTAACGCCGGCCTGGAGGTCACCGACGCCAACCGCGAGCGCATTGGCGTGGCCATGGGCTCGGGTATCGGCGGCCTGACCAACATCGAAGAAACCAGCCGGACCTTGCACGAGCAGGGCCCGCGCCGTATTTCGCCGTTCTTCGTACCGGGTTCGATCATCAACATGATCTCCGGTTTCCTGTCGATCCACCTGGGGCTGCAGGGGCCGAACTTCGCCATTGCCACCGCTTGCACCACCGGCACCCACTGTATCGGCATGGCCGCGCGCAACATCGCCTACGGTGAAGCCGACGTGATGATCGCCGGTGGCGCCGAGATGGCTGCCTGTGGCCTGGGTATGGGCGGCTTCGGTGCGTCCCGTGCGCTGTCGACCCGCAACGATGAGCCAACCCGTGCCAGCCGTCCGTGGGACAAAGGCCGTGATGGTTTCGTGCTGTCTGACGGTGCCGGTGCCCTGGTGCTCGAAGAGCTTGAGCACGCCAAGGCCCGCGGTGCCACCATCTATGCCGAGCTGGTCGGTTTCGGCATGAGCGGTGACGCCTACCACATGACGTCGCCACCCGACAGCGGTGAAGGCGCTGCCCGCTGCATGGCCAACGCCCTGCGTGATGCTGGCATCCAGCCTGAGGAGGTCAGCTACATCAATGCCCACGGCACCTCGACCCCGGCGGGTGACATCGCCGAAGTCGCGGCGATCAAGCGTGTGTTCGGTGAGCATGCCTACAAGCTGGCTGTGAGCTCGACCAAGTCGATGACCGGTCACCTGCTCGGCGCTGCCGGTGCGGTAGAGGCGATCTTCAGCGTGCTGGCAATCAACAGCCAGATGGCGCCGCCGACCATCAATCTCGACGAGCCGGACGATGGCTGCGACCTCGACTTCGTGCCGCACCAAGCGCGCAGCATGCCGATCGACGTGGTGTTGTCCAACTCGTTCGGCTTTGGCGGTACCAACGGTTCGCTGGTGTTCCGCCGGTTCGCCGATTGATGCACAGCTGGATCGACGGCCAGCCCGCGACTGCAATCAATGTGCAGAACCGCGGCCTGGCCTACGGCGATGGTGTGTTCGAGACCATCGCCGTGCGCGGTGGTCGGCCCAGTTTGCTGGACGGCCATCTGGCCCGCCTGGCGCTGGGCTGTCAGCGCCTGGCGATCGGCGCCGACCTGGCGCTGGTGCGCGATGAAATCCTGCGCTTCGCCAGTCAGCTGGGCGATGGTGTCGCCAAGCTGGTTCTCACCCGTGGCGACAGCCAGCGTGGCTACGCGCCGGTTGCCGGCGTCGCACCGCGGCGAATTCTCCAGGGCAGCCCGCTGCCCAGCTATCCTGTCGAACATGCCGAGCATGGCGTAAGGCTGTTCCCCTGCCAGACCCGGCTTGGGGAACAACCGTTGCTGGCCGGTCTCAAACACCTCAATCGCCTGGAGCAGGTGCTGGCCCGTGCCGAGTGGCAGGACAGCGAACATGCCGAAGGCCTGATGCGTGACGGCCAGGGCAGGGTGGTCGAAGGCGTATACAGCAATCTGTTCCTGGTGCTCGATGGCGTGCTGCTCACGGCTGACCTCAGTCGCTGCGGCGTTGCTGGCGTGATGCGTGGTGCCCTGCTGGAGCAGGCGCAACGGCTGGGCATGCCGGTACAGGTGCGTGATATCGCCTTCGACGAACTGCAGCAGGCGGATGAAGTGTTCGTCTGCAACAGTGTCTACGGTGTATGGCCCGTGCGTGGAATTGCCGCGTTGAACTGGTCGCCGGGCCCGCTCACCCGTAAACTGCAGGCCGTCGCCCGTACGTTACTGGATACCTGAATTCGTGAGACGCAAATTCCTGCTGCTGCTGGAAATGGGCTTGATCCTTGCCGGCCTGGCCTTGGGCTGGTCGGCCTGGAAGATCAACTCGGTGCTGGAGCAGCCTCTGCATGTGGCCGAAGAGCGCCTGCTCGACGTGCCCAGTGGCACCAACCCCAACCGCATGTTCTATCGCATGCAGGCCGACGGCCTGCTCGATGACGCCGTCTGGCTGCGCTTGTACTGGCGCTTCAACATGGCTGGCACGCAGTTGCACACAGGCGAGTACCGCCTCACCCCTGGCATGACCGTGGAAGAGCTGTTCGACGCCTGGCGTCGTGGCGATGTGGTGCAGTACAACCTGACCCTGGTCGAGGGCTGGACCTTCCGCCAAGTGCGCTCGGCAGTGGCAAAGCATGAAAAGATCAAGCACACGCTCGAAGGCCTTTCCGACTCCGAAGTGATGGACAAGCTCGGCCACACCGGGGTGTTCCCCGAAGGCCGGTTCTTCCCCGACACCTACCGTTTCGTGCGCGGCATGAGCGACGTCGAGTTGCTGCAGCAGGCGTACATGCGCCTGGACGAGGTGCTGGCCAAGGAGTGGGCAGAGCGTACCACCGACCTGCCTTACCGTGACCCGTACCAGGCCTTGATCATGGCCTCGCTGGTGGAGAAGGAAACCGGCATCCCCCAGGAGCGTGGGCAGATCGCTGGCGTCTTTGTCCGTCGCCTGCGCCTGGGCATGATGCTGCAGACCGACCCAACGGTGATCTACGGCATGGGTGAGCGCTACAACGGCAAGATTTCTCGCGCCGACCTGCGCGAACCGACGCCTTACAACACTTACACCATGACCGGCCTGCCACCGACCCCGATCGCCATGGTCGGGCGCGAGGCGATCCATGCCGCGCTCAATCCATCCGATGGCACCAGCCTGTACTTCGTCGCCCGAGGCGATGGCAGCCACGTGTTCTCCGATGACCTGGACGATCACAACTCGGCGGTGCGCGAATTTCAGCTCAAGCGTCGCGCGGACTACCGGTCCAGCCCGGCACCAAGTGCACCTGCGGACGCGGCCGAGCCTGCTGAGCAAGACCCCGCCAGCGAAACCGCACCGGCTGATACGCCGACGCTTGACGAACAACATTAAGGACTGCCTGTGAGCGGCTTGTTTATTACCCTGGAAGGCCCCGAAGGTGCGGGCAAGAGCACCAACCGCGATTACCTGGCCACGCGCTTGCGCGAACAGGGGCTGGACGTGGTGCTGACCCGTGAGCCCGGTGGTACCCCGCTGGCAGAGAAAGTTCGCGAGCTGTTGCTGGCACCGAGTGACGAAGTGATGGCGGCCGATACCGAGCTTCTGCTGGTATTCGCCGCCCGCGCCCAGCACCTGGCCCAAGTGATTCGCCCGGCGCTGGCTCGTGGTGCAGTGGTCCTGTGCGACCGCTTCACAGATGCCACCTATGCCTATCAGGGTGGCGGTCGCGGCCTGTCCGTGGAGCGCATCGCTACCCTCGAGCAATTCGTCCAGGGTGATCTGCGCCCGGACCTGACCCTGGTCTTCGACTTGCCGGTGGAAGTCGGCCTGGCCCGCGCCGCCGCGCGCGGTCGCCTGGACCGTTTCGAGCAGGAAGGCCAGGCCTTCTTCGAGGCCGTGCGCCAAGCCTATCTGCAACGCGCCCAGCGCGAACCGCAGCGCTACAGCCTGCTCGATGCCGCGCAGCCGCTTGAGGCCGTGCAGCGTTCCATCGATGGGCTGCTGCCGGCCATTGTGGGGCGTAGCCGTGGCTGAGGCCTACCCTTGGCAGCAGGCGCTCTGGCAGCAACTGGCCGGGCGCGCCCGGCATGCCCACGCCTATCTGCTGCATGGCCCGCAGGGCATCGGCAAGCGCGCTATGGCCGAACGGCTGATGGCGCGCCTGCTGTGCCAGCAGCCGCAGGGGATGGAGGCTTGCGGACAATGCAAGTCGTGCCTACTGCTCAACGCCGGTAGCCACCCGGACAACTTCGTGCTGGAGCCGGAAGAGGCCGACAAGCCGATCAAGGTCGACCAAGTGCGCGAACTGGTGTCGTTCGTGGTGCAGACGGCACAGCTGGGCGGGCGTAAAGTGGTGTTGATCGAGCCGGTCGAGGCGATGAACGTCAACGCGTCCAACGCCTTGCTCAAGAGTCTTGAGGAGCCTGCGGGCGATACCGTGCTGTTGTTGGTCAGCCACCAGCCCAGCCGCCTGCTGCCGACCATCAAGAGCCGCTGCCAGCAAGTCGCCTGCCCACAGCCGAGCTTGGCGCAAAGCCGAGCCTGGTTGGCCACGGCATTGCCCGAAAGCCACGAGGCCGAGCGTGAGGAACTGCTGACCTTAGCTGCCGGTTCGCCGCTGATGGCCGTGAGCCTGCAGGCACAAGGTGTGCGTGAGCAGCGTGCGCTGGTGACTGACGGGGTCAAGAAGCTGCTCAAGCAGCAGCAATCGCCCAGCCAGTTGGCCGAGGCCTGGAGCGGTGTGCCGTTGTTGTTGTTGTTCGACTGGTTCTGCGACTGGTCGCATCTTATTTTGCGCTACCAATTGACGCAGGATGAAGAAGGCCTGGGTCTGGCCGACATGCGCAAGGTGGTGCAGTACCTTGCGCAGAAGGCCCGCCAGGGCAAGGTGCTGGAGGTCCAGGCATGGATTCTCGAACAGCGCCAGAAGGTGCTCGGTAAAGCCAACCTCAATCGCGTCTTGCTGCTGGAAGCCTTGCTGGCCCATTGGGTACAGCTGCCGGGTTCCCGCTGATTTTCCATCTTTTCATGTGTGCCGCCTGCCATGCTCGTAGATTCCCATTGCCACCTCGACCGTCTTGACCTGAGTGCCCACCAGGGCTCCCTCGATGCCGCCCTGCAGGCGGCGCGTGAGCGCGGGGTCGGGCATTTCCTGTGCATTGGCGTCAGCGCCGAAAACGCCGGGGCGGTGAAGGCGCTGAGCGAGCAGTACGCCGATGTCGACTGCTCGGTGGGCGTGCATCCGCTGGATCTCGCGCCGGGCGAGACGCCAGCGCTGGAGTGGTTACTGCGCGAGCTGGCGCACCCGCATGTTGTTGCGATTGGCGAAACCGGCCTGGACTACCACTACGAGCCGGAAGCCGCCGAGTTGCAGCAGGCGTCCTTCCGCTTGCACCTGGAGGCCTCGCGCCAGACTGGCAAGCCGGTGATCGTGCATACCCGTGCGGCGCGGGCCGATACCCTGGCGTTGCTGCGTGAAGCGAATCTGCCGCAGGCGGGCGTGCTGCATTGCTTCACCGAAGACTGGGACATGGCCAAGGCGGCACTGGACCTGGGCTATTACATTTCGCTGTCCGGCATCGTCACCTTCCGCAATGCCGAAGCCCTGCGCGAGGTGGCGCGGCAGGTACCGGTTGATCGCCTGCTGGTGGAAACCGACTCACCTTACCTTGCACCGATCCCGCATCGTGGCAAGCCGAACCTGCCGCAGTATGTGCGGGAGGTGGCGGAGTATGTGGCTTCGTTGCGTGGGGTCAGCTACGCGCAGCTGGCCGAGCAGACCACCGGCAACTTCAAGCGCCTGTTCCCGCTGGCGCGGGTGGCCTGAATCCAGTCCAATCGCTTTTGCTTTGCTTTTGCTTCTAAGTGCGCGGTAGTGCAGGCGACGCAAA
>NZ_BCBA01000070.1 GCF_001320245.1 Pseudomonas sp. NBRC 111124 | reverse complement strand
TTTACCCGCGAATAGGCCAGTAGTGGCAATACAAAACCCTTAGAATGACCTTTTCTCCGAGCCATCCCAGCCATGCTGCCCATCGAACTGCTGCCCACCACTTCAGACCAGGCCGAACTGATCCGCAACCTCTATCAGTTCTACGCCTATGAGTCCTCTGACTGGGAGCAGGAAGATGTCGAGGTGGACGGCCGATTCTACATCCACGAAGAGCATCTGCAGCGCTATTGGCAGTCCCCAGGCTGGAGCGCCAGCCTGGTACTGGCGGACGGTTTCATCGCCGGTTTCGTACTGATCGAACGTAGCGAATTGCCCGGCATCGAGGCGCTGGAGCTGGCTGACCTGTTCATCCTCAAGCGCTATCGGCGCCAGGGCATCGGCCGCGCCGTGGCCAACCAGTTGCTTGCCAGCCCCGGCGACTGGCTGTTGCGTTGCTATGCCCTGGACCCGATCGCCGTGGCGTTCTGCAAGGCCGTGGTGGCCGACCTGCACCGCCCGGCGCAACAGATCTTCCCCGACGACGAGCCCGACCTGCTGACTTACCATGTGACGTCTGTCCTGCACTGACTGCAGCAAAATTCTGTGACCCACTTCACAAAATTCACCTGCAAGGCATAATGCCAGCACTGTACTACAAGACCCGGCCGCCCTAGCCCCGGGTTCCTTCCGTGCGCGTCGCAGGTTCAGGTAAATTTCATGTCGCTAGTCGCAAGCCCCGACATCATGTACCGGCTGTTGATCCAGAGCGTGGTGGACTATGCCATCTACCTGCTCACCCCCGACGGTATTGTCGCCAACTGGAACCCCGGCGCCCAGCGGGCCAAGGGCTACCGCGCAGAAGAAATCGTCGGCCAGCATTACTCACTGTTCTACAGCGAAGACGAGCGCGCAGCCGGCCTGCCCGAGCAGAACCTGGAGCAGGCGCGCAGCACCGGCCGCTTCGAAGAGATCGGTTCGCGGCTGCGCAAGGACGGCTCGGCGTTTCATGCCCATGTGGTGATCGACGCGGTTCGCGATGACAGCGGCCAGCTGGTGGGCTTCGCCAAGGTCACCCGCGACATTTCCGAACGCCGCCAGCAGGAGCTGGAGCTGTTGCAGGCCAAGGAACTGGCCGAGCAGTACAGCCAGGAAATGGCCAACCTGTCGCAGTTTCTCGACTCGGTGATCGCCAACATCCCCGCCAGCGTCATCGTCCAGGACCTGGACAGCCAGCGCATCCTGCTCGCCAACCAGCAGGCCGAGCGCCTGTTCGGTGGCCGTGGCAAGCCGATGATCGGCCACACCCCCGCTGAGTGCCTGGCACCGGCCGCGGCGGATTACCTGGAAACCCAGCTCGGCCGGGGCGCGCGCAGCAGTAAGGGCTTTGCCGCCGAAACCCGGGTCGATACCGCTTGTGGCCCGCGCACCCTGCGCAGCCGTGCGCTGCTCAGCCAGCAATGCGAGGGTCAGGCGGATTACGTGTTGTTCGTGGCTGAAGACGCCACCGAAGAACTGGCCGCCCACGCGCAGATCCACCACATGGCCCACCATGATGCGCTCACCGGGCTGCCCAACCGCACCTTGTTCAATGAACGCCTCAAGCAGGCCCTGGTGCGCGGCCACGATAACGAAAAGCTCACCGCCGCGCTGTGCCTGGACCTGGACAATTTCAAGAACATCAACGATTCCCTCGGCCATGGCTTCGGTGACAAGCTGCTGCGCGCCCTCGGCAAGCGCCTGCGCCGCGAGCTGCGCGAGCATGACACCCTGGCCCGGCTGGGCGGTGACGAGTTCGCCGTGGTGCTGACTCACCTCGACAGCCGCGAAGCCGCCTGCAATACCGCCAGGCGCCTGATCGATGCGATCTGCCCACCGTTCCAGATCGAGGGCCACCAGTTCTCGGTGGGCGTCAGCATTGGTATCGCCATTGCCCCCGAGGACAACGACCAGGCCGAGCAACTGCTCGGTTACGCTGACATGGCCCTGTACGAGGCCAAGCGCAACGGCCGCAACCGCTACGAGTGCTTCCACCTCGAACTGGATGTCGCCGCCCGCCAACGTCGCCTGGTGGAAACCGACCTGCGCACCGCCCTGCACCTGGGGCAATTGCAGTTGCACTACCAGCCGGTGGTGGATCAGCAGACCAGCAGCGTGACCGGCTACGAGGCGCTGCTGCGCTGGGAGCACCCGACCCGCGGCATGGTCATGCCCATGGACTTCATCCCCATCGCCGAGGAAACCGGGCTGATCCACGAGCTCGGCACCCGGGCGTTGAACCTGGCGTGTCAGGAGGCGGCTACCTGGGGCACCGAGCAGACCGTGTCGGTGAACCTGTCGCCGGTGCAGTTCAAGAACGCCAACCTGGTCCACACCGTGACCCTGGCCTTGGCTGATTCAGGGCTGTCGCCGCAGCGCCTGGAGCTGGAGATCACCGAGTCGGTGCTGCTGGGCAATAGTGAGGAGAACGTGCGCATCCTGCGCGCGCTGAAAGACCTGGGCGTGTCGATTTCGCTGGACGATTTCGGGACCGGCTATTCGTCGCTGGGATACCTGCGTTCATTCCCGTTCGACCGGATCAAGATCGACAAGTCGTTCGTGCATGACATGTGCGACAGCCGCGAGGCGATGTCGATCATCCGTGCGATCACCGATCTGTCCAACAGCCTGATGATCAAGACCACCGCCGAAGGGGTGGAGTCGGAAGAGCAGATGCAGCGGTTGCGGGCGGAGGGGTGCTCGCACTTCCAGGGCTATCTGTATGGGCGGCCAGCGCCGGCCAGCGAGCGCCTCAAGCAGGTTTGTGTGTAACCGGTCGAGGGCCTTGGGGGCTGCTGCGCAGCCCTTCGCGGGCACGCCCGCTCCCACAACCCCTGTGGGAGCGGGCGTGCCCGCGAAGAGGCCGCAACAGGACTCAGCTGTTCCAGTCCGGCGCAAAGTCCGGGCTGACCACCCGCTGATCCTTCGGCAACCCGGCAATCAGTGCCCGGTCGGCATCATCCAGCCGCACCTCCAGCGCCGCCAGATTGGCCAGTTGATTCTCCCGGCTGCTGGCCTTGGGTATCGCCGCCACCCCGTCCTGGTCCAGCAACCATTTCAACGCCACCTGGCTCGGCAGCACACCATGCTTGCGCGCGATCTCCCGGATCACCGCCTGTTCCGCCGCACGGCCACGGGCCAGCGGGGTATAAGCGGTCAGCAGCAGGTCATGCTGGCGGGCATAGTCGAGCAGCGGTTGCTGGTCGAGCAACACGTGGTATTCGACCTGGATCGCCGACAGCGGCGCGCCCAGCTCTTCGATCACCCGGCGTAGCAAACCGAGCGGGAAGTTGGCCACGCCGATACTGCGCGCCTTGCCCTCGTCGCGCAGGGCCACCAGGGTTTCGATGCTGCGGGCCAGGTCCCAGTCCTTGCCGGGCCAGTGGATATGGAACAGGTCGACCTGCTCGGTGCCCAGCGCGCGCAGGCTGTCTTCCAGCGACTGGCGCATGGCCTTGGCTGTCAGGCGGTCCCACCAGACCTTGGTGGTCAGGTGGATCTGCTCGCGCGGCACACTGCTGTCGCGCAGGGCCTGGCCAACGGCGGCCTCGTTGTCGTAGGCGGTGGCGGTGTCAATGTGTCGGTAGCCCAGCTCCAGCGCCTGGTGCACGGCGCGGGTGCATTCGTCGCCGGTCATCGGCCAAGTGCCCAGACCGATGCAGGGCAGGTCGAGACCGTTGCGGGTGGTGAGCCGTTGCATGAAAACTCCTTGTTCGGGATCGAGGGTCCGCAGAAGATGGTGCGCGCTTTGCCCTGCACGAGCCATGCGGCCAAGGCGGAAAGTGGTCGATTAGCGAACGGTATGGCAAACGTCCCATGGAAAGCGTGGAAATGAACTTCCTCAAGTCGTCGTATCTCTTCTAGAATCCGTGCTGTCGCACTTACCCCTGGCGCTGCATGCAGCCGCGCCGCCGTCGAGAACGCCATGAGTTCCAGCACACCGCTGTCCGGAGTCAACCATCCCCTGCGCGGCATCGCCCTGGTGGTGGTGGCGACGCTGCTGTTCGCCAGCCACGATGCCTTGTCCAAGTTCCTCGGTGGCTTGTATCCGATCGTCATGGTGGTGTGGGCACGTTACGTGGTGCACACATTGCTGATGGCCGGGATCTTTCTGCCCAAGTCGGGCCTCAATGTACTGCGCACCCGCCGCCCGGTGCTGCAGACCTTGCGCGCATTGAGCCTGCTGAGCACCAGCTTGCTGTTCACCACCGGCCTGCAGTACCTGCCACTGGCCGAGGCGACTTCGGTCAACTTCCTTGCCCCCGTGCTCGTTACTGCACTGTCGGCGCCGTTGCTCAGGGAGCGAGTGACGCCAGGGCAGTGGGTGGCAGTGGTACTGGGCTTCATCGGTGTGCTGGTGGTGGTGCACCCCGGTGGCGCGATGTTCACCCCGGCCATCCTGTACCCGTTCGGTTCGGCGCTGGGCTTCTGCTTTTATCAGCTGCTTACGCGCATCCTGGCGGCTTACGACAGCCCGACCACCAGCAACTTCTACGCCGGGCTGTGCAATACCCTGGTGATGAGTGCGCTGGTGCCGTTCTTCTGGGAAGTGCCGCGTTGGGACCATGCGCTGCTGATGCTGGCCCTGGGCGGTTTCGGCATGAGTGCGCACTTGCTACTGACTCAGGCGTTCCGCCATGCCGCGCCAGCGCTGCTGGCACCGTTCAGCTACTGCCAGATCGTATTTGCCGGGTTGCTGGGGCTGCTGATCTATGGTCAGGTGCCCGACAGCGCGAGCTTGCTGGGCATTGCCATCATCTGCCTGAGTGGCCTGGGCGCTGCGTGGATGCAGCGCAAGAAATGAGGGCCGCATAAGCGGCCCCAAGGCCCGGTCAGGCCAGTTGGTAAGTGGTCTTCACCCGGGTAAAGAACTGCCGCGCATGGGTCCCTTGTTCACGTGAGCCCAGGCTCGAAGCGCCATTGCCGCCAAACGGCACGTGGTAATCCACCCCCGCCGTCGGCAGGTTGACCATCACCATGCCGGCCGAACTGTTGCGCTTGAAGTGCTCGGCATGGCGCAGCGAGGTGGTGACGATCCCGGCCGACAAACCAAACGCCGTATCCTCAGCCGCAGCAAAGGCTTCGTCATAGTCACGTACCTTGAGCACGCTCAACACTGGCCCGAAGATTTCCTCGCGGTAGATACGCATGTCCGGTGTTACTTCAGTGAACAGCGCCGGCGTGAACAGATACGCCCCCTCAGCGTTCTCCACCCGCTCACCACCGCACACCAGCTTCGCCCCTTGTTCGCGACCACTGGCCACGTACGCCAGGTTCTGCTCCAGCTGCCGGCCATCGACCACCGGGCCGATGTCGGTACTGGCCTGCAACGCATCACCCACCCTCAGCGCACGGGTGCGTTCGGCCAGGCGCGCGACGAAGGCATCGTGAATGCCCTCGGTAACGATCACTCGCGAGCTCGCCGTGCAACGTTGCCCGGTGCTGAAGAACGAACCGTTCAGCGCCACGTCCACCGCCTGCTCAAGGTCAGCATCGTCGAGCACGATCAGCGGGTTCTTGCCGCCCATCTCCAGCTGCACCTTCTTCATGCCGTCCGCGGCCAGCCGGGCGATCTGCCGGCCGGTGTTTTCGGAACCGGTGAAGCTGATGCCATCGATTAGCGGCGAGCGGATGATCGTGTCGCCGACGCTGCGCCCCGGGCCGATCAGCATGTTGAACACGCCCGCCGGCAGGCCGGCGCGGGCAATGATCTCGGCCAGTGCCCAGGCCGAGGAGGGCACCAGCTCGGCTGGCTTGAACACCACGCAGTTGCCGAAGCACAGCGCTGGGGCGATCTTCCACGCTGGGATGGCGATCGGGAAGTTCCACGGCGCAATGATGCCGATCACGCCCAAGGGCTGGGTGAACACGTCGATGCCCACCTCCTGGCGCACCGACTGATACTTCTCGCCCTCGGCGCGCAGCGCTTCCTGGGCGTAGAACTTGAACGAGCGCCCGGCGCGCTCCACTTCACCCAGGGCTTCGCGGACGATCTTGCCTTCTTCGCGGGCCAGCAGGGCAGCCAGCTCCTGGCGGCGGGCGAGGATCTCGCTGCCGATGAAGTCCAGCGCGTCGGCGCGTTGCTGCGGGTTGCTGCGCGCCCAGCCGGGCGCGGCGCGGCGGGCGGCGGCGAGGGCCTGTTCGGTCAGCGCCTGGTCGGCCCGCACGAAGCGCTCGACCACTTCCCCGGGGTCGGACGGGTTGCGGTTTTCCAGCACATCGCTGCCGCTGTCCAGCGCGACGAAGGCGCCGTCGACGTAACTGCTCTTGGTAACCAGGGTCATGCGCTACGGATCCTTTTGGCGGAGTTGTGGCGGGCGACGAAGTCGCTGATATTGTCCACGGCGCTGTCCATCAGCTGCTGCATGGCGTCTTCGCTGCTCCAGGCGATGTGCGGGTTGAGCAGGAAGTCGTCGCGGTCGATCAACTGGAACAGCGGGTTGCTCGGGTGCAGCGGTTCGACTTCCACCACATCCAGGGCCACACCGCCCAGGCGCCCGTGCTGCAGTGCATCGATCAGCGCGGCCTCGTTGACCACGCCACCACGGCCGGTGTTGACCACGATGGCATCCGGCTTCATCAATGCCAGACGGTCGGCGTCGATCAGGTTGTGGGTCTCGGGTGTCAGCGGGCAGTTGATCGACAGCACATCGCAGCTGCGCAGCAGTTCGGCCAATGGCCGGCAGTCCGGCCCACGGCGCTTGCCGCCACGGTCCTCGAACAGCACCTGCATGCCGAAGGCCCGCGCCAATTCGGCCAGGCGCAGGGCAATCGGGCCGCTGCCGATGATCGCCAGTTGCTTGCCACGCATATCGCGGATGCGGTGGTCGAAGTAGATGTTCTTGTACTCGGCCTCGCCGGCATGCACCTGGCGCATCAGCCGGGTGAAGGCGGCCGGGCGGCGGAACAGCTCGAGGATCATCGCCAGGCTGTGTTCGGCCACGGTGTTGGCGGCATAACCCGGAACGCTGGCAACCTCGATGCCATGGGCGTCGCAGTAGTCGACGTCGACGATGTCGCGGCCGGTCAGGGCCAGCGAGATCATCTTCAGCTTGGGCAGCTGGCGCAGGTGCTCTTCACGCAGCGGCACGCTGCAGGTGAAGGCGATAGTGGCATCCTTTAGGTGCTCGAGCAGCTGCTCCGGGTGGGTGTAGGCAAACTGCTGCCAGGTGTGTTCGCAGTCCGGGCGCTTGAGCCGGGTGGAGGGCGCCAGGCCCTCGTCATCGAGCAGGACGATATGTTCGCTCATGCTGTCTTCCTTATTTTTTCTGCGCCGGCACATAGCCGGCCGGGGCCATGCTGACCAGCTGGCGGGTGACGAAACCGGCGTCCTGGTCGTGGTCTTCCAGCGACTCCTTGCGCACCAGCGCGTCACGCACCATGTGCGCGCCGAAGAAGCGGAACGGCTCTGGCGGCAGCAGCTTCATCTTCTGGTTGACCAGGCCGCAGTTGGCCCACTCGTCATTGGCATGGGTGGCCAGCGACTTGATGATGCGGCTGGCGAACACGGTGGTGGCTACGCCGTTGCCCGAGAAGCCGATGCCATAGCTGACCGTCTGGTGATGGTCGAGGTAGCCGAAGTTGGGCAGGCCTTTCATCGCCCGGTCGATCGGGCCGGTCCAGCTGCTGACCACCGGCACGTCCTCCAGCTGGGGGTACAGACGGCGCAATTCAGCGGCGACCTTGTCGGCTGCCGGCGAGGGTTTTTCGTAGAGGTTGCCGATGCGCCCGGCGTAGGCGAACTGGCCCAGCGGCTTGCCGAACACCACGCGGCCGTCCGGGGTGTTGCGCCAGTAGTTGAGCACGGTGCGCGAGTCGGTCATGCACTCGCCGCGGCTGAAGCCGATGGCGTCGAGCTTTGCCTTGACCGGCGCGGTGGCCACCATGTCGCTGGACATGATCGCGATCATCCGGCGCAGCTCGGGGAACTGCGCGCCCCAGGCGTTGAGCGCCAGCACCACATGGTTGGCCTTCACGTGGCCCTTGGCGGTGTGCACAACAGGGTTTTTGCCGCGGACCAGGTGGGTGAATGGCGACTTCTCGAAGATCTTCACCCCCAGCTTCAGCGCCACCCGGCGCAGGCCACGGACGAGCATGGCCGGCTGCACGGTGGCGGCGTTGGGGTCGAAGATGCCGCCCAGCACCAGCGGCGAGCCGACGCGGCCGCGAATGGTCTCGCGGTCCAGGTCCTGGAACGGGTTGACATCGAGTTTCTGCAGGCCGTCGGTGAGTACCCGCCAGGAGTTCATCTGCCGTTGGTTGGTCGCGGTCCACAGCCAGCCATCCTTGCGGTACTGGGCATCGATGCCGTGTTCCTGGCAGAAGCTGCCGATCTCGTCGATGGCCGATTCCGCCGCCTCGCAGATGCGCCGCGCCTCGACGTCGCCGCAAATGGTGCGCACCGACAGGTACTTGCCCCACCAGTTGGTGGCAATACCGCCGTTGCGCCCGCTGGCGCCGGAGCCGCAACGGTCGCGTTCGACGATCACGACAGTCATCTGCGGGTGTGCCTGTTTCAGGCGGATGGCCGACCACAGGCCAAGGAAGCCGCCGCCAACGATACACACGTCGGCTTGAATCGAGTCCTGCAGGGCAGGGGCCAGGTCGCTGTCCAGGTCGAGTGCCTGGGCATACCAGAATCCGCGGTACATGAGGGGTGCCTCTGAGCATGTTGTTGTGACTACATGATGCTCAGCGTGGCCGGCGGCCCGATATTACAGCCATGACAATTGATAGAACGGCGGCGCGTTGTGTCATGGACTTACTATTTGTCGTGCGGCATATGATATGCCGGACGCCAGGGGCGTCCTACAATGGCGCTATTCAGCATGTCATGAGGCCCTCGTTCATGGTTGCGCAACGACAAGAACAACTACAAACCCCCGAACCACCGGCTCAGATCAAGCCCGAACTGCGCGTCGGCTTCGTGCTGCTCAACCAGTTCACCCTGGTACCCGTCGCCGGCCTGGTGGATTCGCTGCGCTTTGCCGCCGACAAGTCGTTCCGCAGCCAGCAGGTCTATTGCCAGTGGGACTGGATGACCCTCGACGACCAGCCGATCGCCGCCAGTTGCGGCATGCCGATCTCACCGACCAAATCGCTCAACCTGTTCGCCCAGTACGACTACATCGTGGTCGCCGGCGGCCTGCTTGGCGAAACCCGCAACCCGCCGGACTGGCTGCTGGATGCCTTGCGCGACGTGCATGCGGCCAACATCCCGATCATCGCCCTGTGCTCGGCTTCATTCGTGCTGGGCAAGGCAGGCCTGCTCGACGGCCGCCGTTGCGCGGTGCACTTTACCCTGCGCGACGAGTTCCGCGAGCGCTTCCCGCTGTCGACCATGGTCATCGACAAGAGCTACGTCGATGACCGCGGCATCATCACTTGCCCGGGAGGCACCGCCATCGACCTCGCCGCCAACCTGATCCGCCGCCACTGCGGCGCGGTGCGGGCGCAGAAGGGCCTGGAGTACCTGTTGGTGGACGAGCGGGCGGAAGAGGAGAGTGACAAGGCGGCTAGCGACAGTGTGTACCAGAACGACCGGGTGCAGCGGGCAATCGCCTTCATGCGTGCCAACCTCGATGCGTCGATGACGCTCAAGGCCGTGGCCGAGGCAGTCGGCACCCACCCGCGACAACTGCACCGCGAGTTCGTCGCCAACACCCAGGAACCGCCGGCCAACTACTGGCGCAAGCTGCGCCTGGACCATGCACGGCGCCTGCTGGTGAACACCAGCCAGAACATCACCACCATCGCATTGGCCTGCGGGTTCTCCGATGCGTCGCACTTCATATTGTGGTTCCGCAAGCAGTATGGCGAGACGCCCTACAGTTTCCGCAAGCGCCGGCATGAGGTGGAACGGTTTGACTGGCAGGGTGACAAGGTGGGGTTGGACCCAGAGTTGTAGCCCGTTGAGCATGCCGAGTTTTGCATACCCATTGGCCACCTGCACCTGACATTTCTACCAGTTTCAGCCTTGCAGTATCCCAAGTAGTTTTCTCCCAACGCCGTATCACTGTGCACGACAACGAGCGTGCGGTCGGGAGAGGACAATGGCAAAAAGCAGATCTACCAAAGCCGTATCGCTTTTCGAAAGGCTGCTGGGTACCGAGCCCGGGATCAAGGTCAATCTCGAAACGACGCCGCTGTCCGATGATTTGCTGACCGGCCTGCAACGCATGCGCCCGACCGAGCTGATGGCGCAGTTCCCGTCCCTGACCCACGCGCAAGCGACGCAGCTCAAGGCGCGTCTGGATGTCACCACTGCAGCCATGATGCGGGCGTTCCGCGAAAAGCGCCTGAGCGACGGCAGCGGGCGTTCGGCGGACGAACTCAAAGGCCCCCTCGCACAGTCGACCGGGCCTACCTTTGAAAACCAGTTTCGCCCAACCTGGGGCAACAACGCTGATCCCCAGGCGGTAGACGCCACCGTGTCCCCCGCGGCTTATCTGATCGACTTGCTGCTGTTCGTTGAGCAACACCTGGAGACCGAGGCCGATGCCGACCGCGCGCTGACCCTGCGAGATCGCCGGCCAGATGTGTTCAAGCTCATGCTCGATGCGCAAACCATGAACCAGGAGGTGACTCAGGTCGAGGTCGTCGTCCAGGCGCTGCAGCAGTTGATCGAAACCAAGCGCCAGCAAACACCGCAAGACCTGACGCGCGTCGAAGACAAACTGCTAGAGGTTCGCTATCCACCCCGGTTGTTTCCCTACGAAGCCTACTGGCAGCAAATCCGTACCGTGCTGGCACACAACAAGGTGTACCTGAGTGAAGTCTCGCGCCTGAGTGACATCCAGGCCCCGTATTTCATCCGCCCAGGCGCCCATTCATCCCGCTCTGACGATGCACTGCTGCAAGACGCTTCAATGGGGCCGCTGCTGCGCAAGCTTCTCCTTGAACCACCGTATTTCGAAGAAGGCACTGCCGTTCACCTTACCCGGCTGACAGCTGAGCTGCAGGCCCTGACGACGCGCGGCGACGTACCGGATGGCCTGAGCGACTCCATGGGTGAAGCAGATTTCTTTCAGCAGAATTTTGGTGTTCAGGGATACCCGGACCTGCAGAACGTGGTCAAGTTTTGCCAGGCATTGCAGATCGACCAGGCAGGCATGCAACGGCTGTTTGCACTGGCTGAGCATGCTCCGCTGCGCTCTGCCAATGTGCCGGAGGCCACCGTCAAATGGGCCAGTGCCAGCCTGGCCGGTGCTCGTTTCATCAACAGTGGTGGTACTGATCCGGTCGCGGTTGGTAATCAGGAGGGGGATGAGACACAGCATGAGTTCCACTTTCTCACTGCGGCCCGCTGTGACCGGGTCAACCGCCTGGTGCGTGTGGCCAATGCCCTTGGCCTGGAATACGCGCACGCCGACCGGCTGCTCTGCGCCGCCATCGATGGAGAGACGCATGCCCTGATCGAACGCAGCCGGGGGCACCTGAACAATACCGATAGGCCGATGGTGATCACGTCCGACACGTTGAGAAGCCTGGGGCTGTTCCAGTTTCTACGCGAGCGTTTTGCGAGGGTGGACACGCCGGAGCGCCTGGCCCGCTATACCGACGATTTTTCCGTTTTGCTGGCTGACATGTCCATCTACGGCACCAGCAAGGCACCCAGCCAGTTCGACCAGGTGTTCAATAGCAGCGGCCCCAACGTCCTGCTGCTGGATGAAGGGACGCTCAGCCTGACCGATGACGATGAAACAAGTAAGCGTTTCATCGACCAGTTATGCAGTGGCCTGGGCATCAACGTGGAAACCTTCCGGCCAATGGTGCGGGTGATCATGCAGGCTCAAGGGGGCACAGGCCTGACGCGTTCGTTGTCGGTCGTTTCGGCCTTCTACCGTCTGGTATGGCTGGCCCGCCTGTTGGCGATCACCCCCGTGGAGCTGTTGTCGCTGCTGGAAGTGCTCAACCCTGAAGGCCTGTATGCGCTGCGCTTGACTGGCAAGCCGCAGGTTGCGACGTACCGCAGCGATACGACACAGACTGATGTGATCAACGTCGTTCATGCCCTCGCCACGAGTGTGCTCTGGTGTCGGGAGCAGGAGATTCCGATCGCCTGGCTGGTGCGGCAGCTACTGCCCCACGAGCGTTCGGATGTGGCCTCCATGGAGGTCAGGACCTTGCTGACCGAGCTGGCAGGCAAGCTGCAGCCATTCCGGGCGTTCAATGGCCTGCTCGAGGAAGCCGGCGTGACCCCGCTCAACCGGGGCAGCTGGCAGAGCTATCTGCTGCAGATCGTTGACGATGACGGTTTGATCACTGAGAGCGGTAACCCGGAAGAGGACTTCAACCCGGCGCTGTATGAAGACTTTGCCAGGCGGGAAATCCAGGCAGTGATCGAGCAGTTGCAGCCGCAGGAAGAGGGCAGTTCTACGCTATCGGCTGCACGCTCCGCTGTGGAACCCGAACTGCCTGCATTGACCGCCGATGAAGCTGAGCGTCTGACCAGCCTGATCCTTGGCGTGGTACTGCGTGTGCGCTCGCAACAGTGGGGGGCGGTGCAGGAGCAGCTGGCGCAGTTGCTCGACCTTGAGTCCACCATGGTCATCCCGGTGATCTACTGGGCCGAGGCCAATGTGCATACGTGGATGGCGAGTGCGATCGGGTTCGATCCGCAACAACCTGACTCGGAACAGCTCAAGACCATCCTGCCGCTGGAGCGGCAAATGCAGCGCCGCGCCGAAGTGGTCAGGCGGTTTTCCCTGAGCCCGGCCATGTTCTCCAGCCTGTTGGTGCGCACCCAGCGCCAGCGCTTCAGTATCCAGACCCCTGAACTGACATTACCGACGCTGTACTACCTGGAGCGCTACACGCGTTTGGTGCGCACGGCCAGACAGTCGGAAGCGCAATTGCTTGGCTACTTCTCGTTGGTTGAAGCCTTGGGTGAGATGAGCGACAACGAACACCGGCTGGTCAAAGATGCCGCCGCCGAGAAGGTTGCCAATCTGCTGGGGTGCGGCATTCGCGAGGTACTGGATGTGGCGAGCCTGGTGTCGACCGACGGCATCATCCGCAACCTGGCCCAATTCTGTGCTCTGCTCGATACCCGAGAATTGTGCAAGAAAACCGGCTTGAGCGCGGCCTCGCTGATGAAACTCAGCCAGCTTGGCCCAGGCTCCGATACGCGTGCCTATCGGGCGACGGCGGAAGAAATGCTCAGCAGCCTCAGGCATACGGTCGACGCGCCCAGGGACGATGAGGAACTGCGTCAGAGTTTGTCCACACGCTGCACCGCCAGTTCTCTGCGGCTGATTGCCAAAGCCGCTGAAGAAGACCAGTACGAGGAGCATGAAAAGCGCTCGATCCTGACGCTGACCTTGCTGGATATGAACAACCAGCCGGTGCCGGGCATCCGGGTGAACTGGTCCACCGATATGGGCGATTTGCTTGACCGCTTCAGTTACACGGATGACCAGGGGCGAGCCACAGTGACCTTGCAGGCGGGAGATGCGCAGGGCGTGGCGAATGTCAAAGCCAGTTACCTGCTCGACAGTGAGGCCTACGCACCACCGGTGGTGATCGATTGCGATGACTTGACGTTCGTGCTTTGGGGGATGGGTAGCAGGCCCGCGGAGCCCTGGCTTCCGGCGGGCAACCAGGGAACCTACACCCTGCAGTTTCAACTCAGGGATCAGCTTGGAAACTTGGGGGGCGATCGTCTTGTGTCCTGGTCTACCAGCATTGGGCATCTGGTCGACAGCGACGGGAACAGCACGACCGATCGTGACGGCATAAGCACCATGAAGGTGCGGAGCCTGGAGGCAGGCGAGGGAAGCGTGTTGGTCTGGTTCGGCAATTTGGACCCGATTATCCGCCCCATTGGTTTCGCCAACAGACCTTTCATCAGTGCATTGAATCTCACTTCCTCGGCGGTGGCCGGCGAGCCCATCAGCGTCACCGCCTGGGTGTTCGGCCTGGACGGCAAACCGGCCGCCAACCAGCCGCTGCTCTGGGAGTGCGAGGGGGCTGAGTTGGACCAGGCGGACCCACAGAGTGATAAGGATGGCATGGCCCGTGCCACCTTCAAGAGTGCCGAAACTGGCCTCATGCGGGTCACTGCATTATTGACCACCGATGGCAAGGACTATGTCAGCAAGGCGCTGGAGTTCAAGGTACTGGCCGATGCCGATCAATACGTAACCGACCAGTCTTGGGACTGGCCAATGGCTGACGGCGTCATGGCCGCGGAATTCGAAGTAAAAATCTGCAGTTCCGAAGGCGAGCCGGTGGCGCGTTATCCGGTGACCTGGACAGTGCTGGAGGATGATGCCCTGACGACTGTGCTGTTGACGGGGGAGGAGGGGGTCAGCCGCTTCGCGCTCAAGAGCAAGGCGCCGAAAACCTTCAACGTGGTTGCCAGCTGGACGGGTAATACACATCCGTTCGAGGCCATTCAATTCATGCCGGCACTTGCGGTTGATATCGAGTTTGACGGTAAGCGCGTGGAGGAATCCATCGAGATCGTTCAGCCGTCTTCAGGGAAGACCCAGCATACCCTGACTTATCACCTGGAAGACTACCCACTCCTGACCATGCCGGTGCACCTGCGCTATTTCGGTCGCCATTCGGCCTATTCGCTGGGGCTGTCTGTCGAACCCCAGTTGGGGGAGGAGCAGCACTTTGTCGATGGCACGGTGCAATGGACCGTGCATTGCGAATCCACGGCGCTGATCCAGCCCGGCAGTGGTGAGTTCAGGCTGATGTACGAGCACGCCGTCGACGGCATCCGGACCCCGGTCAAGGTTCATCCCTCCCGTTGATTCTTTTCCAGAACGTTTTTCATCGCGGTTAGCGAGGTGATCATGAACACTGCACTGAACAATCAACTGGCCGAACAATGGCGGGATGCGTTGTCTGCCTTCAGCATTCACCATGTGTTACCCGGTGTGCTTCAGGCCTCGGCACTGAACATGGTGACGGCCGAACACCTGAGCAAGTACCTGTTGCTGGACACTCAGGTCACGTCGGCGGTAACCACGTCCTACCTGGCTGAAGCGCTGGCCTGTGTACAGACGTACATCAACGGTATCTTCAACAATATCGAGCCCAGTTACGACGCGGCGTTGCCATCGGCACTGCGTACGTTCTGGCAACAGGGCATGGCCAATTACTCGATCTGGGCCGCCTACCAGATGCTCGAAGACTACCCGGAGAACTACATTCGGCCGGAGCTGCGCTTCGACAAAACCGAGCTGTTCCAGGGGCTGGAAAACGAACTGGCGCAGGGCAAGATCACCGACGCGGCTACGCAAAAAGCGCTGTTGAGCTACCTGAATGGCTACGAGTTCCAGAACAGTATCCGCGTGCAGTCTGGTTACATCGACTATGCAGGCCCACAGTCGGATGAAGGCAAGTTCCCCGGCTATACGTTGGCCAACTCGGATTATTACCTGCTGGGGCACGATGCTGCCTCACCGCCAAAGTTTTACTGCCGCAAAGCGGAGGTTCGCGTCGACCAGCAGTCCACTTTTGTGCAACCCGATGCCTGGAGCGAATGGAAAGCCATCAGCATGCCGGCGGCTGCACAGGTGGTTCAGGCCAGGTTGGTGCTGTTCTGTGGGCGCTTGCATCTGGTATGGCTGCAATACGAGGCGCCGCTAGAAATCGAGGAGGGTGCCAAGGAGCGCTATACCTTCAACGTGCATTTGATGTATCTGGGCCTGGACAACCAGTGGTCGACACCGGAGCTGTTGTTCAGCAAGGACTCGGACGTCAAGAAGGGCGACGATCCATTGACGGATACGGATTATCGTTTGTTGGCCTTGGCCGTCGGCAAGACGTATGGCAGTGACGACCAGTTGTACGTCGCATGGGTGAACGGTGAGGATCTGATCAAGGACGTGCAACGTGACGTCTTGAAGCGCGCTGTGCCTGCGGATGATGCCATTGATAAGGAGGGCCGTAACGGGCTGCTCAAGGTCTTTGAGGATCCGAAGGGCGGTTTGGCTTTTCAGCGCAGAATCACAAATGCGTACGTGCAGCCCGTGACGGTCAAGCCACAGGCTGGCAACGACCCCTACTTAAGCGTGGACGTCTTGCTTGAAGCCCGCGATGGGGCGACCTATACGCTTCGTGTACGAGGCCGCAGCACCAAGGTATTACCCGTTCCGGTGCCTGCGGCGGTCTACCTCTCCAGTGGTGTCCAGGTGGACCTGGGCTGGGTGCGTGCAGACGTGCTCACCGGTCCTTCAGGCACCTTGTTGCTGCGTTGCACTACTGTCGTGAAACCCCTCTTCGAGAAGTTAGAGTTGCAGCACGAGGGGAAACCGGTCACTTCGTTGTTGAGTACCACTTTCCAAAAACGGATTTTCGGCTGGTACGAGGCGGAGGTTGAGCTCACAGAATTTGATATGCAGTTGCTCAGCTATAAGGCCAGCAACATTCGACAAGGCGCCGGTTTCACCTTCCGCGTTGATGGCAGTGCACCCCAGGCACTGGCGAGCCAGGGCAACTTCATCATCGGGGTGGCCCTGAGAATGGCCACCCGAGCGCTGGCGGTGACCATTGGGGGCACAACCTTTGACGCGCAGTCCTTGACGCTGAACGGGAGCGCCACCAGTGCCTGGCGGGGCCTGCTTCTGGACCCAGAAACTAAAAGCATCACGGTCAAATTTGCAAGTGATAGCGAATCTGCGCAGTTTGAGGTCGGGCTGGGCAAGATGATTGACGGCGGTAAGCCGCCGACTATCGCTCAGCAGGCCAGCGGTACGGATTTCCTGGTCGTCAACTTGTATGAGGCGGTAGACAAATATCGTACCGTCACCTCGCGGTTGAACTCCCAACATATCACCGACCTGATCAACCGCGCGCAGGCATCACCTCAGGCTGTTTTTGCCTGGGATGCCCAGCTGCTGCAGGAACCCGCCTTTGACCCCAAGGATGTCAGTACGATCTATCAGGGATGGCAACGTGCGGACGATGACCCCAAGGTGGAGTATTTCGACGCCAATGGCCTGTACCTGCGCGAACTGTTCTTCCATGTTCCGCACCTGATTGCCTCGCGGCTCCAGGAAGAAGAACGTTTCGAGGACGCGCGCCGTTGGCTCGGGCTGGTGTTCGATCCGCAGCGCAAGCAGGCGGCGACCGAGCAGGCCGGTGTCGATTACTGGAGTTGCGCCTGGCTGCTGCAGGATGACACCCAGGCTGCCGGCCTTGAGCACCAGCTGGTCGACCCCCACGTGATCGCCTTGCATGCACCGTCCCACTACCGCAAGGCGGTGTTCATGCAGCAGGTGCAGTTGTTGATCGGAGAGGCCGATCTGCTCTATCGGCGGCAGACCCGTGACAGCCTGGCCAATGCCTGGTTGCTCTACAACATGGCAGCTGACCTGATGGGGGAGGCACCGAACGCCAGGGCAATCGATACCTGGCAGCCCAAGCCCGTTGACGCGCTGCTGCAAAGCTCGCGAACCGGTGAATCGAGGCTGCTCGAACACGCCCACGACGTGCAGCCCGCCGACCTGCCCAAGCAGCTGGCAACGTTCGTCTGGGCAGGCGTGTCGGCGCACCCGGCCTTTCGTGCGCCGGTCAATCAGCAGCTGTTGGACACCTGGGGCGTGCTGGCTCGGCGCTTCCACAATCTGCGGCATTTCCTGACTCTCGAAGGCAACCCGATGCAGTTGCCGCTGTACGAGCCGCCAGCCAACCCCTTCGACCTGCTGCTCGCGCGCATGGGCGGCAACGCCAGCCTGGCGCACCTGCAGGGCTACCGCACCGTGGTGCCGCCGTACCGCTTCCGCACCCTGGTCGCCAAGGCACAGGAAACAGTGGCCATTCTGATCCAGTTCGGCGAGCAGTTGCGCGGTTTCATGGAAATGGAAGAACGCATCGAGCAAGAGACGTTGCAGTTCCGCCATGCAGCGGAAATCGCCAACTACGCCATCGCCATGCAGCAGCAGCTGTATCAGCAGCAGCGCAAGAACCATGACGTGCTGTCGGCGCAGCGGGCTGCCAGTGAACTGCGCCGTGTGCATTATCAGGCGCTGTATGACGAGAATGTCTCGGCCCTGGAGATCGCGGCGATGGCGGTGCATGGCGCGAGCTCAATTGCTACCACCGTCGGCAGCGCGCTGACAGGCGCAGGCTACCTGATGAATACCCCGCCGAATGTTTTTGGCATGGCTAACGGCGGGCATAGGGTGGGTAATCCACTGATCGCAGCTGGGACCATAGCGTACGCGGCGGGAAGTATTGGGGAACTCACCGCGAAAAACATGCAAGACACGGAGATGTACCGCCGCCGCCGCCAAGAATGGCAGTTGCAATACAAACTGGCCGACAAGGAACTGCAGGTGCTGGACAAGCAGCTCGAAGCCCAGCAACACGCCACTCAGGCAGCCAGCGCAGGGCTGGATCACAGCCGCAAGGCCCTGGCCCAGGCCGAGCAGATGTATGCGTTCTACCAGAACAAGTCGACCAGCGCGGCCCTGTACCGCTGGCTGCGATCCCAGGCCAGCACATGGCATGCGACCCTGTTCGACGTGGCCGTCAGCCTCTGCAACAGCGCCGAAGCCTGCTGGCAGTACGAAACCGGTAACTACGACAAACGCATCATCCGCACCCCTGTATGGCAGGCCGACCGCTGGGGCCTCAATGCAGGCGCAGAATTGCGCCTGGACCTGCAACGCCTGGAGGCTGAAGCACTGCTGCGCAACGAGCGGCACCTTGAGATACGCAAGACCGTCTCGTTGCAGGCATTGCTGGAAGACGATGAGCAGCTGCTGTTCAATAAACGCGGCGAGCCGATCAAGGACTGGCCCGCCTTGCTCGCCGTGTTGCGCGCTGACGGCGAACTGGCGTTCAACCTCTCGCAATCCCTGTACGACCAGGACTACCCCGGCCATTACATGCGCCGCCTGCACAGCGTGGCCGTCTCGCTCCCAGCGTTGCTGGGGCCCTATCAGAACATCCGCGCCACCTTGACCCAGACACAAAGCAGCCTGTTGATCAGGCCTGACATCGAGGGCGTGCACTTCCTGACGCCGAAGGCCCAACGCAACGGTGACGGCAGCAACGTGATGATGAGCCTGCGCCCGCACCAGCAAGTGTGCCTGTCGACTGGCAGCCAGGACCTGGGGCTGGTGACCGCCCCTGAAGCCGATGATCGCTACCTGCCGTTCGAGGGCACCGGGGCGGTTTCACGCTGGAACTTGCAGTTCCCGCTTCCCGAAAAGCAAACCCAATTGCTTGAAGGGCTCAGCGATATCGTCCTCGACATCCGTTATCACGCCCTACCGGGTGGCGCGCAGTTCACTCGTGAGGTGCAGGCGCTGTTGAACCAGGTGTGAGATGAACACTCGCCATCCTCTTTTTGATACGGCCTCAGGCTGGAGATGATCATGGTCAAGCGTAACGAAACGAAGGTCACAAACCCGAGTGCAGGCAGCAAAGCGCAGGAGTCCGAGAGCCATGATCTGGTCAAGGAACCCTCGTTCCCACTTGGCAGTATTGGTGAGGGCAAGTCCTGGCAGGTCGAGGGCGACTACGAGTATCAAGAGGAAGGCGGCTCCCCCTATGTGGGTCTGTACCCTGAGGCGTTCCTCTGGCAAGACATCACCCTGCCGGTCGAGGCAAACCCGACTGAGGATGGCCGGCCCGATTTCTGGCTGGGCTGCGAGTACGATACCGGCCGCCTGAGTGACTGCCGGCTGGAAATTTATGACTTCACCGGTGGTAAAGAAGGCCCGCGGTTGCAGGAACGGGTCATGGAAGGTATCGAGCCGGACGTGTCACCGTCTGATGCGCTCGTGAACTGGACGCGCCTACCCTTGGAGCGCATTGAGAACCTGGTTAGCACGGTCACCGCTATTCGCATCAAGTTCATTGCGGGCAAAGGCAACAACCGCCTCAGTCTGCGCAATATCGACCTGGATGTGCGTTTGCCCGCATTGGCCGCCACGCTGAGCCTGGTCGTTGATCCGGACGGTTTGAAGATCGAGCAGACAGTCCCCCCGTACAAGTTCTGTCATGGGGCAGTGCATCGGTTCGGCATCTCAGAAGTAAAGACTGACAGTTGGCTGCACCAGAAAGCGAGCTTGAGCTGGCATGGCGAGACGTTGCCCACTGAATTCGCATTGCAGGCGAATCCACCCTTCAACCGGGGAGTACCGGATGAAGACAGCTTCCAGCCACTCGAAGACGTTACGGCCTGGACGGTGTCTTCAAACGCCAAAACGGACGCGAACTCAGGCGCTCTGGCGCTAGGCATCAGTAGCTACTGGCAAGCGGAGATTCGGGAGGTTGCTGCGAGTGTTGGCGATTACGTCAATGACATGAGCACGATCGCAGGGGGCGATACCGCGCTGATCATCGACGACGAGAACGCCAACAAGGCGACGCTCACCACGACCGTGTTCAACCATTTCACATCTGAGCGCAAGGTCGAGAAGATACCGGTCGAGTGGCGGGTCAATGGCCGTTTGCTCGGCACGGTTCCCACCGATCAGCATGGGCAGTCGCAGATTGATTACCAGCCCGAGAAGGGGGATGAGGGGGACGCCAATCAGGCCGAGATCACGGCAATCGCCAGGAATGAACTGGGCGAGGACAGTCGGCAGGGCAAAACCCTTAGGGTGTTCACCACCACCCCTTGGCTGGATCAGGTTCAGGTGTTGCTCGATGACAAGGAGGTGGACCTCAAGAACCTCGGACTGCACCTGAGTCGCGGCGACAAGGCGCGCAAGCTGGTTTTGAAACCCAAGGCTATCCCTGGGAACTTCTTTATTGGCCGGGATGTGACGCTGACTTCGCCGGAGGGCAGTGCTGGGAAGCTGGGCATCAGCTTCGAGCCTTCAACGGCGCGAAAAATGCCCGAAGGTGGCTTGGAATGGTTGATAGAGGGGGGAAGTACCAGCGGACTTTTTGCCTTCGAAGCCAATGCGACAGGCTTGGCCGCGCCGTTCGTATTGAAAGGTGTGCAGATGTCGCAAAGCCTGTCGGATGAGGCTGATTTGACCGTACCGTATGCTGCCTTTGGCGACGACCCAGTGTTTTGGCGTACACAAGCCGGAACAGTCGCCCTCGTGCCCAAAAAGGGCAGTCCTTTGGCAAGCCTTGGCCTTGAGACCTGGTTGACGTTCGTCAAGGTTAACCTGGAGCAAAGCAGCATACCTGCGTCTCCGGCCTATGCGCAAAAGCGTTCCTTGCCGGCAGCGGGCTTGCAATGGTCGTTGACGGGCGGGGCAGCCAGCGGGTTCTTTGGCCTGGAATTTCATGTTGAAAGTTTTACTCAGCCCTGGGTTGTGTCAAAAGCGCTCTTGCTGTCGCAAAACTTGAACGATGAAGCCGAGATACAGGCGCCCAAATTGCCGATGGTTTGCGTGCGTGGGACCGCCAAAGAGGTCAACGTCGCGGCGAAAGCAGGCAGCCCTTTGAAGGAGCTTGGCCTAAAGGGGGTCATGACGTTTCTTGCTGGCACTGTCGCGCAGACCGATACGACGGCATTACCTGCGTATGGCACCGCGAACCCATTTACCCCTGAAGGAAAGCTGACCTGGGCGCTGACAGGCACCAAAGGCCGCGGCACCTTTGGGTTAGAAGTCGCTGTTGAAGGTTTTTCCACGCCATTGCAGTTGAAAGTCGGTGAGGCAATGTTGCTGTCAGACAAACTCATCGAAGAGGCTGATATCAAGGTCGAAAGTAAAATACCGGTCGGGACAGTGGTGTTCAATCGGCAAAAGGCCTATCAGGTCGAACTGGTGCCGAAAGTTGACAGCGCTCTCGGGCTGGCTGGGCTTGTCGCAATATTGACTACGTCGCTTTCTACGGAACCCAAAGGCGAGCGCGAAATCCCCGCTGCAGGTTTGAAGTGGACCGTGACCGCCCCGAACTCAAGCCTTGAATTTTCTTTAAAGTTCAAAGTGGGCAAGGATGATGCTTACACGATTTCATACGATGATTGCGTGGTGCTGTCGGAAAACTTGATTAATGAGGCAGAACTTGAAGTCGAGGGCTCTAACAAAGGCGGGATCGGCTATTTTTGGCGTAACACGGAGGGGGGCATTCGCCTCGTGCCCAGGACCGGTAGCCCGTTGAAGGGGGGGGCGCTCAAAGCTACTTTGACGTTCGTCGAGACCCAGGGCGGCTTCGGTAAGGCGCAATTGGGAGCGAACCCGAATTATGAGGTGCCACAAGCTATTACTGATACGGGAAGCCGTTGGACGCTGTCGCCGAAGAGCAGCAGTGGGTATTTCGAACTTCAAGTAACAGTGGATGGCTTTGAAACGCCATTGCGTTTGAGCAGGGGGATGATTCTTTCAAAAAATCTCGGGGATGAAATCGCGCTTGAGCATCCGCGGAATCCGAAGGCCGAACCTAAGGTGTTCTTTTTTGACAGCCCTACCAACGTTCGTATGGTATACAAAGGCGGTAGCCCATTGTACTTGGCGACTGACCTCAACGTTTCACTGTCTTTTGTGAATAAAGGTTTACCAGCGACACAGATGCGGGCGGAGCCGAGTTTTGATTCTAAAGCACCCATCAATGGGGCGAATGCCTGGGCGCTTACCGCAGGCAGTGAGCGCGGGCTCTTCGGGTTGAAACTGATTGTAGATAAATTTGACTCTCCGCTGGAGTGGCCGGTGTGTGGAACATTGTCTGAAAACTTTCTGGATGAATTTGAGGTCTCTAGAAGTTCTGGGTGGCTTTTGGTAAGGGGCGCACGCGAGGAACTGACGGTTAAGTACGATGCAGCGCATATGCTGGCGTTAGGGGCTAAACTTACTATTTATAATTCTCTGGAAAATGAGGCGGCGCTTTTTTCTCCAACAGTCGGTGTGGCGATGTCAACCCATAGTAGTGGGACGAGTATTTGGTATGCGACGGGGAGTACTTCAAAAAGCGGAGCGGGCGTGGTGTCTATGCGGTGCTCTTTATACCCTGCTGTTCAGGAGCTGTGTAAGCTTTGCGTGCGTAGTAGCAGTGTATGGAATGATATTGAGTTTAGCTATAAGGGTAGGGTGCTTGCCCGCGGCGAAACTATTGATGTTCCATTTTCAGTACGTTGGAATTCGCTTTCACTCCGGCCCAAGTGGCCAGGCTTTGATGCTTTTGTGCGGGTTTCAATTTCAGTTTTTAGACCTGGTGCTTCAATCGCGATGATCCCAGTTGCGGATACTGTAATGTCATTTATTGACGGTGAAGTATATGTTTCATTGAATAAGTCTTCCGAGGGGCAGGGGGCTCTTCAGTTTCAATTGCACGTTGATTTGAGTATGGGTCCCCCGGGTGATGACGGTTTGATATACCGTAGTTAGAGTGCCTAACTGAATAGCGTCGTACTATAAGTTTGCCCTGTCTGAAGTAGGAGGCTTGCACGTGTCGGATCAAAACCCTGTTTCATCTGCGGTGCAGGACGGGAGTAATACAGTCTCTGCTATTACCCCGTCACTCCCCAAAGGCGGCGGCACCGTCTCCATCGGCGGCGGCATGCTCTCCGCCGGTGGCCCGGACGGCGCCGCCGGCTGGCAACTACCGCTGCCCTCGCCAGCAGGCCGCGCTCTGTCTGCCGAATTGACCCTGCAATACTCCTCCGGCGGCGGCAATGGCGCCTTCGGTGCCGGTTGGGACTGCCCGTTGCCGGCAGTGGTACGCATGACCCGCTTCGGCTTCCCGAAATACAACGTCAGCGACCGCCTGGCCGGCCCGTCCGGTGAGGAGATTCTGCGTGCCGGCGCGACGCGGGAGGCTACGGGCCTGCCGTTCGTGGGTGGTGCGGTGGTCTACACCGTCACCCCCTGGCGCGCGCGTACTGGCGGCCTGGTAGAACGCTTGGAGCACTGGGTGGACAAGGCGGCAACAGACGCCCCGGGCTTCTGGCTGCACTGGCTGCCCGACGGCAGCCTGTCACTGTACGGCTGGTCGGCCTCGGCGCGCCTGCAGGACCCGACCACGCCGGGGCATGCGGTCTGCTGGTACCTCGAAGAGACCGTCTCCGCCCGTGGCGAACACGTGGTCTACCGTTACCGCGATGAAGATGACGCAGGTTGCAGCGCGGCCGAGCTTGCTGCCCATCCACAGGTCACCCACCTGTACCTGGCGTCCGTGCATGCCATGAACGTCACGCCTTCCGAGGCCTTGCTGACCCCGCAGGACGGTTTCGACGAGAACGACTTTCTCACCTTCACGCTGTTCGATTACGGCGAGCGCGGTGCCGATCCTGAAGCATTGCCGCCACTGGCGCCCACGGAACCTTGGCCGGTACGCGATGATTGCCATTCGTTCTGGCGCTACGGCTTCAACGTCCGCGTTCGGCGCCTGTGCCGCGATGTGTTGCTCTGGCACCGTACGGCGCGCATGAACGGTGAAGACGACGACACGCCTACCCTGGTGGCCCGCGTGCACCTGGCTTACGACAGCGGTGCGGTCACCAGCGTGCTGGCGTCGGCGCAACAGATCAGCCATGAATCCAGCAGCCACATGCCGCCGCTGGAGTTCGAGCTGAGCAGGCCAGGCCGTGCCGCGCCAGCTTGGCAGGCGCTGGCGGAGCTGAACGGTTTTTGGTCGCCGGCGTGGCAATTGGCTGACCTGTACGGTGAAGGGATCCCCGGCCTGTTGTACCTCGATCAGGGCGCGTGGCACTACCGGGCACCGCAACGGCGCAGCGGCGCCGAGCAGGACGCGATTACCTGGGGCACGCCTCAACCCCTGCGAACTCAGCCAGACGGTACGGCCGGTACGCTGGTGGACCTGGACGGCGATGGTCGCCCGGAGTGGCTGGTCACCGCGGGTCTGTGTGGCAGTTTCACCCTGGCACCCGATGGCAGCTGGGGGGGCCTGGTACCGTTGACGGCCTTGCCGAGCGAATTTCATCACCCGCAGGCGCAGATGACCGACCTGACCGGCGACGGGCAACAGGATGTCGTGTTGCTGCGTGCCTTGGGGCCAAGGAGTGTGCGGCTTTATCCCTCCAGCGGCACCGCAGGTTGGCTGGCCGCGCTCAATCAAGCGTATGAAGGTCGCGAGCCATTACCCACCCTTGAGTCTTCAGAGCACCAACTGGTCGCTTTCGCCGACCCTGCCGGCAGTGGCCAGGCGCATCTGTTGCGCATCACTGGCCAGGGGGTGACACTGTGGCCTTCGCTGGGCTATGGCCGTTTCGCCGACGCCATCGAGATCCCTGGCTTCAAAATCGAGGACTTCAATCCCTCAAGGGTGTTCCTGGCCGACACCGATGGCGCCGGCACCACCGACATCCTCTACCTGCAGCCGGACGGCATCCGCGTGTTCGTCAGCCAGAGCGGGAACCGCTACCAGGAGGGCGCTTTCGTACCGGCCCCACCCGGGGTGACTCTGGATGCAACCTGCTATCTGCAGGTCGCCGACATCCTCGGCCAGGGCACGGCGGACCTGCTGCTGACCAGCCCTCACCATGGCCCGGGCCTGCAACCGTGCAGCTGGTTGTACCGCTTCAACGAGCAGCGCCCCTGGTTGCTGGAAACCGTGGTGGACAACGCCGGCGGCCGTACGCAGCTGGCCTATCGCAGCTCGGCGCAGGCTTGGCTGGACGAGAAGGCGGCGGTGATCGCGGCCACCGGCAAGGCCCCGGTCAGTTACCTGCCGTTCCCGGTGCACACGGTCAGCCAGATTACCCGGTACAACGACATCACCGGCTTGTGCCTGGGCAGCCAGACCACGTACCTGGGGGGCGTATGGGACGGCAAGGAGCGTGAATTCGCGGGTTTCACCCGCTTGCTGCAGACCGACACCCATGCACTGGCCAGCAAGGGCGCCGCGCACCTGTCGCCGCCCGCGCGTACGTGCAGCTGGTTCCATTGCGGCATCGAAGCGCACGATCAAATTGCCCAAGGGGCCCATACCGAGGCTGAACACGGCTTCGACCCTGGCGCGGTGCGCTTCACCCAGTGGCATGCAGAGGGTGAGCAGGCCTTCGAACCCGAGCCGGCCGAGCGGGCCTGGTTGTTCCGCGCCCTGCGCGGGCAGCTGATGCGCGTGGAGGCCTACGGTGAGGACGGCCATGAACGTGCAGACCGGCCCTACACAGTGGCGCGGCCTCGCTTGCAGGTGCGCGCCTGCGCGACGGCCGACCCACAGCGCCCGTCGGCGCTGGTGACGCCCGTTCAGGCGCTGACGGTCACCTGCGAACGTATTTCTGAAGACCCGCAGATCAAGCAGGACATCGTGCTGCGCCAGGATGTCTATGGCACGGTGCTGGAGAGTGTCAGCATCCATTACCCGCGGCGCCTCTCGCCCGAGGTGCTTGAAGTTGAAGAGCGAGACCGGGCGATCTATCCGAAGACCCTGCCGGAAGGGCTGATCACCGCCAGTTGCGATCCCCAGCAGTACGACTGCTGGGTCAACCTCACGCGCACCACGGTGCACAACCTGGTCGACGACGACACCTGGGTGATTGGCTTGCCCGATACCCAGCGCAAGGATGTGGTGCGCTTTGCGGTCAGCGATGAGCCGGCCGGAGGTTTCACCCTTGAGTACCTGCTGGAAAACGGATTGCCACTGGCCGACCCGGGCAAGACCACCCTGGCCGGCTACGAGAAAGTGGTCTGGCGCGACGCTGACGGCAGCGGTGTGGCCAACGTGCCGTCAGCCCAGGCATTGGTGGCTTATACCCGCACGGCCATGCTCGACAAGGCCTCGCTGGATGTGTTGCGCCCCACCTTCGAGCAGACCTTGCAGGACCTGGTGACGCAAGCATTGAAGGCCCCCGACAACCACCCGGAGGTGTTGCAGCGGGTGCGCCAGCGCTTGCCAGCCCTGGGCGACGACACCTCGCTGTATGCGCTGCTGCTGGCTTACCTGCATGGCGCACCCCAAGACCTGGACGCCAGCCGTTTGTTGCGTGACGCCCTGAAGACGGTGATTTCGGTGGATGCTTTGCGCAAGCGGCTGCTGGCGGCGGATGAGGCAGCCTTGCCTGATGGCCTGCAGGCAGCGGTCTACAAGGAAAGCCGGGTACCGGATGCGGCGCTGTGGGCAGTGCTGGTCTGGTTTGCCGGCCAGCAAGGTGAGGGCAGCGCCAGCCTGGTCACCTTGCACGCCAGTGTGGCAGCCGCCTTGGCTCGGGCCGAGGCATTGCCGGTGTTCTGGCGTACGCTGCTGGCGGCGTTGCAGCCGGATGCCGCTGGGGAGCAGCTGCCGTTGGCGGCGCAAGCCTGGCTGGACGCGGTCCAGACGTTGCTGAACAGCCGCGTGCAAGCCGAATCGTTGACTGAGCTGCTCAAGCGCGGTGGCTATGTCATCATGGATCGCGCCCCTGATGCGCCGGAGCTGGGCGACCCCCACGACCCAGAGGGTATCGGTACGCCAGGTATCTTGGGCGAGCCATCGGTCAAGGAGGCCTACTGCGGGCACCACGGTATCAGCCTCTACCACGGTGCTGCGCAGTTCTGGCTGCCCAAGACGGTGCAGGAGAACACGGTCACCGGGCCCAGCCAGCTGGAATACACCGCCCATGGCCTGGCGCTGCGGCTGGTCACCGACGCTGCGGGCCTGACGACGACGGTCGAGGCGCATGACTGGCGTTTTCTCACCCCGGTTCAGATCAAGGATGCCAACGACAACACCAGCACCGTCGACCTCGATGCTCTCGGCCGGGTGCGGCACACGCGCTTCTACGGCACCGAGACACCTGGCGGCAGTGATGAAGCGGTGATGAGCGGCTACACCCCGGAAGTGCCCTTCGATCCACCGGCTTCGGTAGAAGCTGCGGTAGCGCTGAACCTGAGCAAGAAAGTCCCGGTAGCCCAGGCGTTCACGGTCATCGCCGACAGCTGGATGCCGCTGGCGCTGAATGCCGATGGCAGCGTCGATGGCGTTCGACGGTGTGGCGAAATGGCCTGGCGCCGCGCTGCCCGGCACCTGAACAGAGATGGGCAAGCTGTGCCATCGATCATGAATGGGCGCACGCCGCCCCATGTGATCCAGATCCAGACCGACCGCTACGACAGCGATCCCGAACAGCAGGTCAGGGTCAAGGTAGTGCTCAATGGGGGTGGCCAGATCTTGCAGACCGCTATTCTCAACCCACCGGGCGAAGCCTTTGTGCGAATTGAAGCGGGTGGGTTGGAGACCGACGACAAACAGCAGGCCGTCACCCGCGACACCGAGGTGCGCTGGGCGGTGACCGGCAAGACCGAGTTCGACAACAAAGGCCAGGCGGTGCGCGTATGGCTGCCGTTCTACCTCGATGACTGGCGTTGGGTCAGCGACGACAGCGCCCGCGAGGGCATCTACGCCGACACCCATTACTACGATGCCCTGGGCCGTGAGTACAAGGTGGTGTGCGCCAACGGCGAAGACGTGGAAGGTGAGTGGGCCAACTACGAACGGCGGGTGCAGGTGTACCCGTGGTTCACCGTGTCGGAGGACGAGAACGACACCTGGGCCGAGGTGATCGAGCTGGCGCGGGCCAGGGCCCGGCGGACGTTGCACTGAAAGCAGGAGGCGCCAGGTCAAAACAGGGGGCCGTAAGCGGCCCCGGGAATCTCAAAGCTGGCCGAAGGCCTGAATCTCGATCCGGTACTCAGGCGCCGCTAACGCAGCCCCCACGCAGGCTCGTACCGGCGGCTGGTTCCCCACCCAGACGTCATACACCTCGTTCATGGCCGCAAACTCACCCATGTCGGCCAGCCAGATCTGCATGCGCGTCAGGTGCTGCTTGCCAGCCCCGATCTGCGCCAGCCATTGCTCCAGCTGCGCCAGCACACATCGCGTTTGCGCGGCGATATCGCCCGCTTCCAGCGCGACGATCCCGGAGGTCTCGATGCGCCCATCCACCCGCACCATCTGGCTGGCCCGTGGGCCAGGGTTGATTCGTTCGATCATCTGCCCGCTCCTCAGAACAGCACGTAGGTTTTGCGCAGGGTTTCGTGGACATGCCACACGCCTTCGCAGTTTTCCGGGAACAGCACCGCATCGCCGGCGCGCAGCTCCACCGGCTCACCGCCATCGGGGGTGAAGGTGCAGCGGCCGCTGACGATATGGCTGAACTCGCGGTTCTTGAGGAAGCGGCGGAACACGCCCGGGCTGCTTTCCCACACGCCAATGCTGGCGCCGACCGCTTCATCGGTCTGGTCCTGGGCGGATGCTGCGTGGGCGATCGGTTCGCCGATCGGCAGGCGGGCAGGGGACGGCTCACCCAGCAGCGAGGCAGGAGCATTGCGGACTACGGTAAGGACTTGGCTCATTACAGGTTCCTTCAGGCTTTACGAGCGACAGTTTTGTAAGTGGGTGACGTTGTTGCGGCTTGACCACCCAGGGCAGCAGCCTGCTGCAGGTCGAGCTTGCTGGTTTCAGGGGCCAGCCACCAGGAAATCAGCGCGCCGAACAGTGAGATCAGTGCAGCGGCAAACATGGTATTGGCCACGCCATAACTGGCCCGCGAGATCGGCACCAGGTAGGTGCCCACCGCAGCACCGATGCGCGACAGCGAAGTCGCCAGGCCCACGGCAGAGGCGCGGATCTCGGTGGGGAACAGTTCGTTGGGGTACACGTATTCCAGCACCTGGGCACCGCCGATCAGCACCGCGTAGGCGCCGAACAGCACCAGTACGGTGGTCGGCGAAGCATCGGGGAACACGCCCAGCAGCACCAGTGACAGACCCGACCAGAGGAAGCTGTGGATCAGCATTTTGCGTCGGCCCAGGCGGTTGATCAGCAAGGTTGCCAACAAGCAGCCGAGGGTGAACAGGAAGGTAATGGCGATCGAACCGTAGGCGGCCCAGTCGCCGGTCAGCTTAAGCGCTTGCAGCACCTTGGGGGCGAAGGCATAGATGGCGAACAGCGGCACGATGGCACATGTCCAGAATAGCGTGACGAAGGCCATGCGCTTGCCCTAGCCGGAGTGGAACAGCGACCACAGCGCCACCGGTTTGCCGCTGCTCTGCTCGGGCAGGTCGGCAATCGAATAGTCCGGGCCGTAGACCTTCTTGATCACCGCATCGGCTTCGGCCTTGCGGCCCTTGCTCAGCAACCAGCGTGGCGACTCCGGGGTGCCGCTGCGGGCAATCAGGAACAGCACGCCCGGCAACAGGGCGCTGGCCAGTACCCGACGCCAGCCGTCGTCACCGCCCATGCGCAACAACAATTCACCCACTACATAGGCCACGGCAGCACCGGCGAACCACATCAGCACCATGGCGGCGAGCAGTGGGCCTCGCTGTTTGCGCGGGAGGAATTCGGCCAGCAGCGAAGTGGCGATCGGGTAGTCGGCGCCGACCGCAATACCAATCACCAAGCGCCAGGCGAACAGCGCCCAGGCCGACTCGACCCAGAACTGCGCCACCGAAAAACCGACGATGGCGATCAGGTCCACCAGGTACAGCACCTTGCGCCCGAACTTGTCGGTGAACCAGCCACCGAGAAAACCGCCGAGGAACACGCCGATCAGCGCCGAGGCGGCGATCAGGCCTTCCCAGAAGGCCGACAGCTGCAAGGCATGGGTGATCTGCAGCATGGCCACGCCGATGATGCTCAACACATAGCCATCGAGGAACGGGCCGCCAGCGGAGTAGACGGTCAGCTTGCGGTGGAAGGCGTTCAGCGGAGCATCTTCGACAGAGCGTTTGGATGTGGTCATTCAACTTGCCTCTTGTTGTTATTCACGCATCAGCGTCGCGGCACTATGGCACTGGCCTTGCGGGGCTCCATATAACGGCTGGGACGAGTCATGGGATGCACTGGCAGGGCTCGCCCAAGGCTTATGCAAGTTGTCCTGGATGTTCTAGAGGGGAGGGCGCGGGCTTTTCTACTGTGTGCAGGAGGCAGAACAATCACAAGAACCGGAACCAGACACATGACCCGTCCCCCCTTGCAATCATTCGACGGCGACCACTACGACGTGGTGGTCATCGGCGCCGGTGCGGTCGGCTGCGCCGCCGCCCGGCAGCTGGCCGCGCGCAACTTCCGCACCTTGCTGGTCGACCGTGGCGACATCGGTGCCGGCACCTCGTCGCGCTCCAGCCGCATGCTCTATTCGGGCCTGGGTTACCTGGCTGCCCGCTACCCGCTGTGGCAGATCCCGTTCCGCCCGTTCGACATGTGGCAGCGCCTGCGCTACACCCGCGAGGTGATGCGCTGCCGCGCCGAGCTGGTCAAGGACATGCCCGGGCACCTCACCAAGCACCGTTTCCACTACCCGTTCCGCAAGGGCGACCGCTACCCCCCATGGCTGGTGGACATGGGCTTTCGCCTGGTCGAGGCGCTCGGTGGCTGGAAGGTACCGCTGGCCTACCGCCGCCAGTCGGCGCAACAAGCGGCCGGCGACAGTGCCATGGCTGCCGGCCTCGGCGGGCCGCTGCGTGGCGTGGGGGTGTTCGAGGAATACATGTACGCCTGGCCCGAGCGCATCTGCGTCGACACTGCGCTGGACGCCCAATGGCGCGGTGCGACGGTGCGCACATATACCCGCGTCAGTCAGTTGCAGCGCAGTGAAGGCCAGTGGCGGCTGACACTGGACGAACAGGCACCCGAGGCCCTCGGCCAGGCGCACGTGACGGCCAAGGTGGTAATCAACGCCGCCGGGCCCTGGGTCGATCGTGTGGCGGGCGCTGCCGACCGTGGCCCGCGGGTGCTTGGCATCAAGGGTGTCAACGTCATGGTGCGGCTGCCCGAGGCCTATCGTGGCCAGGGCCTGGAGGCGTTTTCCAGCAAGGGCGAGCCGTACTACGTATTCCCCTGGCGCGAGTTTCATTTCATCGGCCCGACCGAGTCGCACTTCACCGACGACCCGGACACGGTGCGCGTCGAGGACGGCGAGATCGACTACATCCTGGCCGAGGCCAACCACTTGTTCCCCGACCTGCAACTGACCCGCGCCGATGTGCAGTACAGCTGGTGCGGCGTGCGCCCGACCTCGACCCTGGATGGCCGCAGCACCTACCTGCCGGTGCGCCTGAGCGAGGCGGCCGGCAAGCCGGACCTGCTGACCCTGACCGGCTCGACCATCATGCTCCATCGCCATGCGGCGCGGGTGATCGCCCGTGGCGTCGAGGCGCGGCTGGGCAAGCGGGGCACGGCGCCCAAGGGCATGATTGAACGCGAGCGCATCGATGGCGAGGACATCGCCCGCATCGTTGCCCGTGAGCACGTGGTGCGCTTGGTCGACCTGGTGCGCCGTCGCTTGCCGTGGGGGCTGGACCCGGACCTGGGGCGTGAACGGGTGGAGCAGTTGTCACACCGCGCGGCAGAGGTGATGGGCTGGTCGGAGGCGCGCCGGCAGGAAGAGTTGAAGCACTTTGAACAGGATACTGCCCGGGTGTATCGCCAGCTTTAGATCTGCATCACGGCAGCTGGCCTCTTCGCGGCTGAAGCCGCTCCTACAGGGATCGCATAACCCTTGTAGGAGCGGCTTTAGCCGCGAAAGGGCCGGAACAGGAAAAACCTATCGCCCAGCCAACCCCGACCGGGTCAGCAAGGCGTCCAGCACCACCTCGCAAGCCGCACCCCAGTTGGCACTCACCGGCTGATGCATCAACACCGCCAGGCCATCGGCAGTAAAGGTCCCGGGCGTGGCAATCGCCTGCCCCAACGCCTTCAGGGTGTACGCCGGCTGCTGCTGCGCACTGGTCACGCAATCCTGCAGGTTACCCAGCACCAGCGCCCGCGCCTCGGCCGTCGGCAGCCCTTTGTCGGTCAGCCACTGCTGCAAGTCATGCAGCAGGAAATAGAACCAGCCATTCATGCACGCCGCCACCGTGGCCAGCTCGAATGCCGGCTCGTCCTGCACCACCACCAGCTTGCCCAAGGGCCCCAGGCACTGTTCGGTCAGTGCATCCGCCGGGCATACCACCACGGTCGACTGGTTGTACTGCGCCGCATAAGACAGCATCACCCGCACGCAATGGGCGCCGGAGAAGGCGTTGGCCAGCAAATCCAAGCTGACCCCGGCGGCGAGCGATACCAGGCGCTGGCCCGGCCGCACGTGCACCTCGCTGGCCAGCTGCCCCAGGGATTCCGGGCGTACGCCGAGAATCACCAGGTCCGCCTGGTCGACCACGGCCTGATTGCTCGGCAATACCTCACAACCGTACTCGGCCGCCAGCGCCTCGGCGCGTTGAGCGTTACGTGGCGACAAGTAGAGCGTGCCTTCGAACCCACTGCGGCGCAGGCCGATCACGACTTTCTCGGTCAGCTCGCCGACACCGAGAATACCCAGGCTATACATGTTGCCTCCTTGTCAGCTTTCCAGGCCGGCGCGGCGCTGGCCCCAGTGCAGGTTCAAGTTGACCCCGACGCTCAGCAGCGGTTCCGGCGGGTTGCGGTTGGGCCCTTCGCAGCTCAGCAAAAAGTCGATCAGCTCGTCGCGCTCGCCGCTCAGCCAGTCGGCCAGCAAGGTACCGGTGGCGGTGCCACGGGTGATGCCCAGACCATTGCAGCACAGCGCCGCGTGCACATTTGGCGCCAGGGTGCCGAAGTGCGACAGGTGATTGCGCGACAGGCACATCGAACCGCCCCAGGTGAACTCGAACGGCAGGCCCGCGAGCATCGGGAAGCGCCGCTCGAACGACGCGCGGTGCTGGCGACCGGCACGGTGCAGATAGCGCTGTTGGGCACGGCCATTGGCGTTGAAACTGAAGCTGTTGCGCACCAGCAGGCGCTGGTCTGGGGTACGCCGCAGGGTACTGCCGAACGGGTCGGCGGGGATGATGCCCCAGGTCGACTTGCCGCCCAGGCGCGCCTGTTCTTCTTCGGTCAGCGCGCGGGTCATGCTGGCATAGGTAAAGATCGGCAGCAGGCGGCCCGGCAGAAAGCCGAAATACGAGGCGAAGGCGTTGTTGGTCAGCAGCAGCTGATCGGCAACGATCTCGCCGTTGGCGTGCTTGAGGGTGATGCGCCGGCCTTGTTCGATACGGGTGATGGTGGTGCCTTCGTGTAGCGTGACGTTGGCGGGCAGGCTTTCGGCCAGGCCCTTGGCCAACGCGGCTGGCTGCAGCAACTGTGTGCCGGGGGTGTACAGCGCCTTGCGGTAGAAATCGGTGCCGAAGTGCGCGGGCAGGTCGCGAGTGTCGATCATCTCATAGGGCTGGCCGAGCTTTTCGAGGCCGCTGCGGTAGGCTTCGAGTACTGCCAGGCCCTTGTCTTCGACCGCGGCCTGGTACTTGCCGTCCGGGCGGATCTGGCAGTCGATGCCATGCTGGTTGATCAGCCCGCGCAGGATCGACTGGGCGCGCAGGTTGAGCTTGAGGTTCATCCGCGCAGTGGCCAGGTCGCCGATGTAGTCGGGGGCACCGATGTCATGGGGCAGGTCGATGGCAAAGCCGGAGTTGCGCCCCGAGGCGCCGAAGCCGACTTCCTGCGCTTCGACCAGGATGATCTCGTCGTCAGGGTGGTGAAGCGCCAGTTGCCGCGCTGCGGCAAGGCCGGTGAAGCCCGCGCCGAGCACCACCCAGCGCGCCTCGCTCCGCCCCCGGTGCGCGGCGCGTGGCTGGCGCTTGGGGCTGAGGTGGAACCAGCCGCAACCGTTGTCGTCCGCGGGGGTAGAGGTGTTTCTGTACATGGGATTTTATCCGTGTTGTTTTCTCCACTATCGCATCGGGGTTGGCGGGGGGCATATAACGGGAGGGACGGGTGGTGGGATGTTCGGGCTCACCCGTGCCCGGTAGGTACGCGACGGTAGAGCGGCCGTGGGGTGCTGGGGTCGAGTTCGGTCAACGTGCTGCCGGCCGCCACGAATCCAGAACGTTCGGCCAGGCGCTGGCTCGCCAGGTTGTCGATGTCGGTGGTCAGCCATACGGTGACATCCACGGCATCCAGCAGGCAGGTCAGCGCCTCGCGCATCAGGCCCTGGCCGCTGCTGGCCTGGTTCGCCCAATAGCCCACTTCGTACTCGTCGTTGCCAGGGCGCAAGCCGATGCAGCCAATGACATTCCCAGTGTCTGCAGCAAGTACGAAATAGCGCTTTTCCTTGGCCGGGTCGAGGAATTCTTCGGCGCTCAGTTGCAGGGATTCCTGCACTTCTTTCAAGGTCCAGTCGGGCTTGGCCCAGGCCAGGAACGGTTGGTGCAGGGCGTAGCTGTCGAGCAGCGCCTGCTGCAGTTGCTGGGCGAACGCCAGTGCAGGGCGGACCAGCAGGGTGCGGGGCGTGGACAGGGTGCGCGGCAGATCAGGGTAGGGCATTGCGGGCCTTCCTGGCGGGTTGATCGGGAGATCTAAGCATATTTTTGTGTAATCTGTGCGAGCCTCTTCGCGGGTTTACCCGCGAAGAGGTCGGTACAGGAAAAATCAGCTATCAGTAACGAACCTCGACCCCTACATAAGCCCCGATCCCATCCCCCGGCCAGAACGATGCGGTATCCAGCCCGCGCGCGTTGTACACCGGCGTCACCGCTGTCACGTACGCTTTGTTCGCCAGGTTCTTCAGGTCCAGCGACACCTTCCAGTTACCCTTCGGCGCCTCATACCCCAGGTTCGCTCCCCAGATCGTGTAAGACGGCGCATACAGGCTGTTGGCATAGTCCACCGCCGTGCGCGATGCCGATTGCACGTTGACCCCGGTGTACCAGTCGCTGTGGTCCTGGTACTGCAACTCACCCTGGTAGATATGCTTGGGCACGCCCGGCAGCTGGTTGTCGCCAAAGGTGTCGTCATGCCGGTAGTAGAAATCGTTGTAGGTGTACGACTGGCGCCAGCGCACCAGGTCACCCTCGGGGTTGTCCCACAGGCGCGTGTTGAGCCCGGCCTCGACGCCTTGGTGAATCGTTGGCGAGGCGTTGAACGCGCCGGTGACTGCAGCCGCCGTAGACGTGGCGGGAATGATCTGCACGTTCAGCAACTCGTCGTGAATCCACGAGCGGTACAGCGCCAGGCTGCCGTCGAAGATGCCGTGCGAGCCCTTGATGCCGACCTCGAAGGTGTTGGCCTTCTGTTCCACCAGCGGGCGGATGTACGGCAGTGTCGGGCCGGAGCCTGAGTATTCCCACGAGGCGGGCGGGTCGATGCTGCGGCTGAAGTTGGTGAACACCTGCAGCTCGGGGTTGATCTCGTAGCGCAGGCCGATGCGCGGGGCGACGCTCCAGTTGTCATAGTCGACATGCTGCGGGAAGGTGGTGGTGTTGGGGTTCACTGCGTAGTCGATATTGACCTTGCGCCGCACGTTGATGAACGACACGCCGCTGGTGAGCCACAGGTTGTCGACCAGGTTGATGTCGTTGCCCAGGGCGATCACCCGGTCGAACGAGTCCTTGTAGTTGACCTGCTTGAGCGACACCTTGTTGCCGTTGGCCGAATCCACTCCACCGCGCAGGTGCTGGGTCGAAGTGAAGGCGATGTTGCTGCGGCTCTCGTGGCCGAACAGGTAGTCGACGCGGTCATAGCCCAGCAGCAGGCCGAGGTCGTGCCAGTCCCAGTAGCTGGGGTTGCTTGGGCTGCGCGGGCTGTTGGTGTGGCGGTAGTCGTGGTACGACAGGCCGAAGGTCAGCCGGGCATCGTCGTCGAAGGTGTAGGTGGTCTTGCTGCCGACCCAGATGCTGCCCGGGCGGCGTGCGCCGGCGCCGCTGCTTTCGGCGGTGGCGCTGGCACGGCGCGGGTGGTGCAGCGCATTGTCCAGGGTGGTGGCGCTGGGGTCGTTGTGGGTCTCGTCGCGGTAGCGCAGCAGCAGGCGGGTTTCCAGCTTCGGGTTGAAGCGGTAGCCGGCGTTGGCGACGATGCCCGAGCTTTTCGACAGGCTGTAGTCGCGGTAGCCGTCGTTGCGGTAGTTGTCGGCCTGCAGGTAGTAGTCCAGGTCGCCTTCGACCCCGCCGTAGCTGATGCTTTGCTTCTGGTAGTGGTAGCTGCCGGCCTCGGCGCGCACGCGCAGGCCGGGGGCGCTGTAGCCACTGTGGTTGACGAAGTTGACCGCGCCGCCGAGGGTCAGCGCACCGTACTGGAAGGCGTTGGCGCCGCGCAGGATCTCGGTGTAGTTGACCCCGCTGGCGTTGAGGAATTCGTATGGGGTGCCACCGGCACCCGTCAGTGGCAGGCCGTCAAACAGGAACTTGATGCCTTCGCGGAAGTAGCCGGGCGAGGTGTTGGCGCCGGAGCCGCGGATCGAGATCTTTGCCGCGTCGTTGCCGCCGGTGGACTGCACGAATACGCCGGGCTGGTAGGCCAGGGTGTCCTGCAGGGTGGCAGTACGGCCTTTGGCGACTTCTTCGCTGTCGACCACGCTGGTGCCGCCGGGCACTTCGGCGAGGGCGCTGGCGGCCTGTTGCACTTCAGTCTGCTTGGCAGCCTGCACGGTCACGGTGCTGAGGGTTGGGTCAGCAGCCAGTACCGTGACCGGGGCCAGCAGGCTGGCCAGGGCGGCGCGACGGATGGCCAGGCGCAGTGGTTGGGGGTGGATCGCACGCATCGTTGTATTCCTTGAAAGTCATCGTAGGTCCTCGGCGTTCTATGGGAATAGTCAGGCCTGTCGAAATCGGTAAGAGCAGTTTCTGTGCCAGCTGGCAAAAGGCCGGAAGTTGGGGGTTTGCCAAGTGACTTAGTGTGTGGTGATGATCGAAACAGCAAGTTTTGTTGCGGTCGTGTTGCGTCTGGAACAGTGTCGGTTATAAACAAATACCCGACCGCTATGGTGAACGCTGTGGGAGCGGGCGTGCCCGCGAATGCGGCGGTGCGGCAAACACCGTATTCGCGGGCATGCCCGCTCCCACAGGGCTGGATGTTGCCGGAGCAACAGGAGTGAAACAGTTTGTATGATTAATCATTCAGAAGTTTGAATTAGCACTCAATGAATGCGCGGATTTAGCGCTGGCATGACAACTGCAATAGCCCTTTATGTAGCCGTCTATATAAAGGCCCTGCTGTGCAGCCAAATTCCCGATTATTCAAGTTGTGCCTGTTGGCCAGTGCGTTGTTAGTTGCCGCTTGTTCACCTGCCACACCTCCGCAAACGCAAAATACCCTCAAGGGCGAAGCGGTCAGCGCAGTGAATGGCGTAATGCGCTATCCAGCCAGCGACTTCGTCGAGCAGCAGGCCGGCCAGCGGGGCGGCACCTTGCGCGTGTCGGCAGCGACCGACGCCGGCAGCTTCGATATCCACGCTTTGTCCCACGGCAACATGCAGTGGATGGGCCGCATCCTCTTCGACTGCCTGGTCTACCAGGCCGAAGACGGCACCCTCACGCCGTGGCTGGCGAAAAGCTGGGAGATCAGCGCCGATGGCCTGACCTACACCTTCCACCTGCGTGACGACGTCACCTTCAGCGACGGCCAGCGCTTCGACGCCGAAGCGGTGCGGGTCAACCTCGAACACATGCGCGACCCGAAGACCAAGTCGCCGCTGGCGGCTGCCTACATTGCGCCGTATCTGCAGGGCAGGGTGGTCGATGAATTCACCTTCGAGGCTACCTTGCGCGCACCTTATGCGCCGTTTCTCGATGTGCTGTCGCAGGCCTGGCTGGGGATGATCTCGCCACGGCAGATCCTCGAGGCGCCCGCGACTATCGCCAGCCAGCCGATCGGCACCGGGCCGTTCGTGTTGACCGGCTGGGTACGTGACCAGCGCGCCAGCTTTGCCCGCCGCCCGGGCTACCACTGGGCACCCACGGCAATCAACCACCAGGGCGAGGCCTACCTCGACGGCATCGAACTGAGCTACGTGCCCGAGGCGATGATCCGCTACACCTCGCTGGAAGCGGCCGACAACGACATGGCCCTGGACGCCCCGGCACAGAACGCCGCGGCGATCCGCGCCAACCCGCAGCTGACCCTGCGCAACCGCATCCGCAAGGGCAACCCGATGCGCAGCATCACCTTCAATGTCGAGCGCGTGCCGTTCGATGACGTGCGGGTGCGCTTGGCCGTGGCCAAGGCCATCGACCGCGACGGCCTGGCGTGGATCTCCGGCTTTGGCGAGTACCTGGCCAAGGGTGACTTTCTTGCCGTGAACACCCCCGGCTACGACCCGGTGGCGCGCGATGCGCTGGCGTTCGACCCGGCCGAAGCGGGCCGCCTGCTGGATGCCGCCGGCTGGACCGGGCGCGATGCCGAAGGCTACCGCACCCGCAACGGCCGGCGCCTCGAGGCGACTTTGCTGACCTACGACAACCCGGCGTTCCCGGCCAATGTCTCAGTAGCGGCTCAGGCGGACCTGCGCAAGGTCGGCTTTGACCTGCGCATCGAGCTGCTGCCGATCAGCAAGGTCATGGAGCTGCGCTATCGCAGCAACTTCGATGCTCTCGGCGGCGGCTACTGGCACACCAACACCGCCGACGGCCTGTACATCCTTTACCACAGCCACTCGATCCCCAGCGCGCACATGATCGGGCAGAACGTCGGCCACTTCCGCGACCCCCAGATCGATCAGCTACTCGGTGAGGCCCGGCGCAGCACCGACCCGGCACAACGTCGCACGTTGTATCGGCAGGCCCAGCAGCGCCTGGGCGAGACCGTGCCAGCCGTGCCCTCGGTGGAAAGCCAGATGCTGCTGGCCTACCGCAACGTGGTCGGCGGCGTGCTGTTCGACGGCTCGCACAACGTTCCCCTGTTCACCAGCGTGTGGCTGGCCAAGGAGCAACCATGAAACTGCTGGCAATGTTGCTGCGCCGCCTGCGTGACGGCGTGATCGTGCTGTGGGCGGCGGCCAGCCTGACTTTCCTCGGCATGCAGCACAGCGGTGGCGACACCGCCCTGGCGATTCTCGGCGGCCCGGATGCCATGCCGAGCGAAGCGTTGCTGGCCCAGGTGCGCGCCGAATACGGCCTCGATCAGCCGCTGTGGGTGCAATACGGGCATTACCTGCTGCGCCTGGCCCAGGGCGAGCTGGGCGAGTCATACCGGCTGCGCATCCCGGTTGGCCAGGCAATTGCCGAGCAGGCCGGCGCGACCCTGGCCCTGGCTAGCAGCGCGGCGCTGTTGGCGGTGCTGCTGGCGCTGGCCTCGGCGCTGCTCACCGCCAACCGCGGGCCGCGCCTGCGGGCGCTGGTGTCGGGTATCGAACTGGTGCTGTCGTCGGCACCCAACTTCGTGATCGGCACGGTGTTGCTGCTGGCCTTCGCCTTCTACTTCCATCTACTGCCGCCGTCCGGTTCAAGCGGCTGGCGCTCGCTGGTGCTGCCGAGTCTGGCCCTGGCATTACCGATTGCGGCGGTGCTGGCCCAGGTGCTGCGCCAGTCGCTGGAGCAGGTGCTGGAACAGCCCTTCATTACCCAGGCCCGCGCCCGCGGCATGGGTGACACCGCCGTGCGCCTGCGCCATGCCTTGCGCCACGCCCTGGTGCCGCTGGTGACCCTGGCCGGCTACGTGTTCGCCAGCCTGCTCGGCGGCGCCGTGGTGCTCGAACTGCTGTTCGGTCGCCAGGGCATCGGCCGGCTGATGCTCGATGCCACCGCCACCAAGGACGTGCCGCTGGTGCTCGGCGTGACCCTGCTGGCCGCAGCCCTCTACGTGCTGGTCAACCTGCTGGTGGACCTGGCGACCCAGGCCATCGACCCGCGCACCGCGCGCCCCTGAATTCACGAGAAAGGAACTGTCATGAGTCAAACCCCGATTACCGATGCCGAACTGGATCAGCGCTTTGCGCCCATCTACGCGCGTATTGCCGAAGGCGCGGTAGCCCGCGAGCAGCAGCGCACCCTGGCCCATGAGCCGGTGGCCTGGCTGCGTGAAGCCGGCCTCGGTGCCCTGCGCGTGCCACGCAGCCATGGCGGCCTTGGTGCGACCTTGCCGCAGTTGCTGCGCCAGCTGGTGCGCTTGGGCCAGGCCGATTCAAACCTGCCGCAGATCTTCCGCGCCCACTTCGGCTTTGTCGAAGGGCGCCTGTCGTCCAACGACGCTGCCTCTCAGGATTACTGGTTCGCCCGCGTAGTGGCCGGTGAGCTGTGGGGCGCGGCCATGGCTGAGCGCACCGACAGCACCGGCAATACCGTGCAGCTCAGCGAGGGTGAGGGCGGCTACCGCCTGGACGGTGAGAAGTATTACTGCACCGGCACCCTCTACGCCGACTGGGTCGCGGCGGTGGCCAACCACGGCGACGACTTCGTCAGCCTCGCGGTGCCGACCGGTGCACCGGGCGTGGAGCGGGTCGATGACTGGGATGGCTTCGGCCAGCGCCTGACCGGCAGCGGTACCACGCGCTTCACGCACGTGACGGTGCAGCCTGAGCACCTGTTGCGCCGCTTCGCCAAAGGCGAGTTGCGCGCCGAGTCGTACCTCACCGCGTTCTACCAGGTGGTGCACCTGGCCACGCTGGCCGGCATCAGCCGCGCGGTGCTGACCGATGCCGTGGCCTTCGTCCAGGGCCGCACCCGCGCCTTCGGCGTGCCGGGGCAGTCGCAACCGGCCGCCGACCCGCTGGTACAGGCGGTGATCGGTCGG
>NZ_BCBA01000069.1 GCF_001320245.1 Pseudomonas sp. NBRC 111124 | reverse complement strand
CCGGCCGCCGACCCGCTGGTACAGGCGGTGATCGGTCGGTTGTCGAGCCTGGCGTTCGCCGCCGAGGCCCAGGTGGCCGCCGTGGGCCAGAGCCTGCAGGCGGTGTTCGAAGCGGGGCAGCAAGGCGAGGTGCCCGAGCAGCAGTACACCGACGCCGAAATCCACGCCTTCCAGGCCCAGCAGATCGTCCTGCCGCAAGTGCTGCAGGCCAGCACCTTGCTGTTCGAGGTCGGCGGCGCCTCGGCCACCAGCAACACCCGACGCCTCGACCGCCACTGGCGCAACGCCCGCACCCTGGCCTCGCACAACCCGGCGATCTACCGCGAGCAGGCGCTGGGCGACTACTACCTCAACGGCATCAGCCCGGCCCAGGCCTGGCGCGCCCGCCAGGCCGCCGCCAGCCAAGGGCAGGGCAGCGGCGACGAAGCCAGCGCAGTCTGAATCAGGAGAACCGCATGAGCAGCAAACAGATGAGCCTGGGCATGAACATCCTCGGCTTCGGCTCGCACGCCGGCGCCTGGCGCCAGGGCGAGGCGGCGCTCGACGCCTATATCGACGTCAACTACTACCGCGACATTGCGCGCATTTCCGAGCGCGGCTGCCTGGACGCGATCTTCCTCGCCGATGGCCCGGCACTGCCGCCGGATGTGTCCGCACAACCCGGCGGGCGCCTGGAGCCCACCGTGCTGCTCACCGCCGTGGCCGCCGCCACCGAGCGCATCGGCGTGATCGCCACGTGCTCCAGCACCTACAACGAACCCTTCAACCTGGCCCGGCGCATCGCCTCGCTGGACCACATCAGCGGCGGTCGTGCGGCGTGGAACGTGGTCACCAATGCCGGTGACGCGGCGGCGCAGAATTTCGGCCTGGCCGGCGCGCCGCTGCATGTCGACCGCTACGGGCGTGCCGAAGAATTCGTCGATGTGACCCTGAAGCTGTGGGACAGCTGGGAAGACGACGCTGTCATCGGCGACCGCGCCGCCGGCCGCTTCGCCGACCCGCGCAAGGTCCACACCCTGGACTTCCAGGGCAAGCACTTTCAGGTCAAGGGCCCGCTGAACCTGCCGCGCTCGCCCCAGGGACGGCCGGTGCTGGTGCAGGCCGGCTCCTCAGAGGGCGGCAAGGCCCTCGGCTCACGCTATGCCGACGCGATCTTCACCACCCAGACCACGTTGGCCGACGGCCAGGCGTTCTACCAGGAGATGAAAGCCCGCGCCAAGGCCTGGGGGCGTGACCCGCAGCACCTGAAGATCATGCCGGGCCTGTCGACCGTGATCGGCAGCACCGAGGCCGAGGCCCATGCGCGCTTTGACCAGCTCAATGCCTGGCATGGCGAGCATGGCCTGCTGCAGCAGGTGGCGGGGCGCATCGGCATCGACGCCCGCGAGCTGGACCCGGACGCGCCGTTACCGTGGGCGCGGATTGGCGCGGTGGCGGATTTCGAGCGCGGCTCGCACGGGTTTCTGGAAGCCCAGCTGAACCTGGCGCGCAGCGAAAACCTGACCATTCGCCAGCTGTCGCGGCGGATCCTGGTCGGGCATCGGTTGGCTGTCGGTACCCCGGAGCAGGTCGCCGACACCCTGGCCGAGTGGTTCCTGGCCGGGGCAGGGGATGGCTTCAACATCATGCCCGACATGTTCCCGTCCGGGGCACGGGTGTTCGTCGAGGAGGTGGTGCCGTTGCTGCAAAAGCGCGGGCTGTTCCGCACCGAATACACCGGCACCACCTTGCGCGAGCACCTGGGGCTACCCAAGGCCGTGAACCAGTTCGCCGTGTAGTCCAGACCACCTTATCAGGAGATTTCCAATGCGTTACCGCCCACTTGGCCACACCGACCTCCAGGTCAGCCTGCTCAGCCTCGGCACCATGACCTGGGGCCATCAGAACACCGAACAGGACGCCCACCAGCAACTGGACGCCGCCATCGCCGCCGGCATCAATTTCATCGACACCGCCGAGATGTACCCCACGCCCACCCGCGCCGAAACCTGGACCACCACCGAGCGCTACCTCGGCACCTGGATCAAGGCCCGCGGCAACCGTGACAGGCTCATCCTCGCCAGCAAGATCGCCGGCCCCGCCCGCGACCCCGGCGGCCAGACGCACATCCGCGATGGCCTGTCGCACCACGACCGCAAGAACATCGTCGCCGCCCTGGAAGGCAGCCTGCGCCGGCTGAACACCGACTACCTGGACCTCTACCAGCTGCACTGGCCCGACCGCACCAGCAACTTCTTCGGCATCCGCGAATACCCCTATGCCGATGACCACCCGGAAACCGCTGCCATCGAAGAAACCCTCGCGGTGCTCGATGAACAGGTCAAAGCCGGCAAGGTGCGCCATATCGGCGTATCCAACGAAACGCCGTGGGGGGTTGCGCAGTTTCTGCGGCATAGCGAGGACAAAGGCCTGACGCGTATCGCCAGCATCCAGAACCCGTACAGCCTGCTCAACCGTTTGTACGAGAACGGCCTGTCGGAGTTCAGCCATCGCGAGGGTGTCAGCCTGCTGGCCTATTCGCCGCTGGCGTTTGGGGCGTTGACCGGCAAGTACCTGAACGGCGCCAAACCGGACGGTTCGCGGTTGTCTTCGGTGTATCGCACGTTCAATCGCTATGGCAGCGAGGAGGCCAACAGCGCCATTGGCAGTTATGTGCAGATTGCGCGGGAGCACGGGCTGACACCGGCGCAACTGGCCCTCGCGTTCGTGATTCGTCAGCCGTTCGTGGCCAGTGCGATTACCGGACAGACCACGCTGCAGCAGTTGCAGGACAACCTGAGTGCGCTGGATGTGCAGCTCAGCGACGAGGTACTGGCCGAGATCCAGGCTGTGCATCGGCGTATTCCCAATCCGGCACCGTAGCCCGCATGGCAAGGGCTGCGCCCTTGTTCGCGGCTAAAGCCGCTCCCACAGGATCACCACCCTGCTGAACCTGTAGAGATCCCTGTGGGAGCGGCTTTAGCCGCGAAGAGGCCGGCACAGGCGACAACAGAAGGACAGACATGAACGCGATTGCACTGACACCCACCACCGTGACCCGCAACTGGCAGTTTCGCCCCGGCCTGACACTGGCCTGGCTCATCCTGGCCCTGCTCCTGCTGGCCGTGGCCTTCCCCAGCTGGCTCTCCCCAACCGACCCCCTCGTCGCAGACGCCCGCCTGGCCTACCTCCCACCCAACAGCAGCTTCTGGCTCGGCACCGACGAAAACGGCCGCGACGTCCTCAGCCGCCTGATCCACGGCGCCCGCCCATCACTCTACATTGGCTTGGCCGCCACCCTGGTCGGCCTCGGCCTGGGCACGTCACTCGGCCTGCTGGCAGGCCTGGCGCCCGCCTGGCTGGACAACCTGCTGATGCGCGCCGTCGACGTCTTGCTGGCGTTCCCCGACTTGCTGCTGGCGTTGGTCATCATCGCCCTGTTCGGCCAGGGCACCAGCAACCTGATCCTCGCCGTCGGCATCGCTTCAGTGCCGCGCTACGCCCGCCTGGTCCGCGCCCAGGCCTTGACCATCCGCCACGCAGGCTTCGTCGAAGCCGCCGTCACGCTGGGCCGCAAACGCTCGGCGGTGGTGCTGGCCCACGTACTGCCCAACGCCGTGCAACCAGTGCTGATCCTGGCCTGCATCGGCCTGGGCGGCGCCATTACCGCAGCTGCCGCGTTGAGCTTCCTCGGCTTCGGTGCGCCACCGCCCGCGCCCGAGTGGGGCGCGATGATGGCCGTGGCGCGCAACTTCATGGCCAACGCACCCTGGCTGATGGCCTGGCCGGCGCTGGCGATCACCCTGACCGTCATTTCCATCACCGTCATCGGCCGCGACTGGCTGCGCCGTAGCGAGGGCAGAACCCCATGAGCATCTTCGAACAGCACCCGGCACCTTTGGTGGACATCCGCGACCTGCGCGTGAGCTTCAACGGCGTGCCGGTGGTACACGGCGTAGATTTGCAACTGCGCGCCGGGCAGTGCCTGGCACTGGTGGGCGAATCAGGCTCGGGCAAGAGCGTGACTGCCCGCACGCTGGTCGGCTTGACCGGGGCCGGCGCGCAGGTGCAGGCACAGCGCCTGGCCTTTGCCGGGCAAGACCTGCGCCGGCTTGGCGAGGCCGACTGGCAGCGCTTGCGCGGTGGGCGTATCGGCTTCGTCATGCAGGATGCGCTGGGTTCGCTCGACCCGCTGCGGCGAGTCGGCGCCGAAGTCGAGGAACCGTTGTTGTTGCACACCCCCCTGAGCGCTGAACAGCGTCGCTTGCGTGTGCTCGAACTGCTGCGCCAGGTCGGCGTACCCGAGCCCGAAGTCCGCGCCCGGCAGTACCCGTGGCAGCTGTCCGGTGGCCTGCGCCAGCGGGCACTGATTGCCTCGGCCATCGCCTGCCAGCCGCGCCTGCTGATCGCCGACGAGCCTACCACCGCGCTGGACGCCACGGTTCAGGCGCAGATCCTCGACCTGCTGGAACACCTGCGCGCACGCGACAACAGCCTGCTGATGGTCAGCCATGACCTGGCCGTGGTGGCCCGCCTGGCCGACTGGGTAGCGGTGATGCGCCATGGCGTGGTGGTGGAGCAGGGCAGTGTCGAACAAATCCTGCAGGACCCGCAGGACCCCTATACCCAACGCCTGCTGAACGCAGCGCGGGCGGTGCATTTCCAGCGCCCGGCAGTGCCGGCGTTGGCGCTGGTGGAGGACACCGTGGAAGAGCAACCGGTGGTGCTGGAGGCGCGTGGCCTGCACAAGGCTTTCGTCGGGCCGGATGGCCAGCCACGTGAAGTGCTGAACGATGTATCCCTGCAATTGCGTGCCGGGCAAACCCTTGGCGTGGTCGGCGAGTCGGGCTCTGGCAAGAGTACATTGGGCCGCATCCTGCTGGGGCTGGAGCGGCCGGAGCAGGGCAGTGTGCACTTGGCCGGGCAGGACTGGCTGGCACTGTCTTGCGCCCAGCAGCGCCAGGCCCGGCAGGGGATTCAGGTGGTGTTCCAGGACCCGCTGGCCTCGTTCGACCCACGCTACACCGTGTTGCGGGTACTGACCGAGGCGCTGGCACAGGCAGGTGTGCCACGTGGGTTGTAACGTACCGAGGCGGCTGCGTTGCTGGAGCGGGTGCAATTGCCGGCGGGGCTGCTCGACCGTCGGCCGCTGGAGTTGTCGGGTGGGCAGCGGCAACGCATCGCGATTGCCCGGGCGTTGGCGATGAAGCCCAAGGTGCTGGTGCTCGATGAGCCGGTGTCGGCGCTGGATGTGTCGGTGCAGGCGCGGATTCTGGCGTTGCTGGCGGAGCTCAAGGCGGAATTGAACCTGGCTTGCCTGTTCATTTCGCATGACCTTGGGGTGGTGGAGCAGGTCAGTGATCAGGTGCTGGTGATGCAAGGGGGCAGGGTGGTGGAGCAAGGGGCGGTGGCGCAGGTGCTTGGGCAGCCGCGCCATGCCTATACCCGGGCGTTGCTCGATGCCGTGCCGCATCTGCCG
>NZ_BCBA01000068.1 GCF_001320245.1 Pseudomonas sp. NBRC 111124 | reverse complement strand
GCGGCGCTCGATCTCATAGGCGCCATCCGTCTTCCGACGAACACTGTTGCCCCCCAAACACCCGCCAAACATTTTGCCCCCACCCCAGCACTCGACCCTCGCCAAACCCCAACAAAATCAACCCCTTGAACCCGGCACAACTCCTGCAACAGGCCTCCCAAAGCCCAGTCCCCGCAGGAGCGCCCTTGAACACCCCCATCCTCCCCCTGATCCCGCTCTGCACCGCACTGGCCTTGCTCGGCTGCGAAAAAGCTGAGCAGCACGTCGCGCAAAGCACAACACCGCAAGCGGGCGGCACCCTGGTCTACGCCACCGACCGCGAGCCCACTTGCCTCGACCCGCATGTGGCCGGCGACATGCCTCAGGTGTTCGTCGCCCAGCAGTATCTCGATTCGCTGGTGTCGATGGACAGTCAGGGCCAGATCGGCCCCTGGCTAGCGACCAGCTGGGAAGTCTCACCGGACGGTTTGCGCTACACCTTCCACCTGCGCCGCGATGTGCACTTCACCGACGGCACGCCCTTCAACGCCGAGGCGGTCAAGGCCAACCTCGACCACATGGCCAACCCCAAGACCCAGTCCAGCACCGCCGGTGGCTATATCCGCCAATACCGCGACACCCAGGTGATCGACGCCTACACCGCCGAGGTAACGTTGGCCACGCCCTATGCGGCCTTCCTCGAAGTACTGGCCCAGGGCTTCCTTGGCATCCAGTCGCCCACCGCGCTGCTGCGCAGCCGCGACGCAAACTGCGAAAGCCCGGTGGGCAGTGGGCCGTTCAAGGTGGCGCGCTGGGACCGGCAGAACCAGGTGGAGCTGGTGCGCAACCCTGACTACAACTGGGCGCCACCGACCGCGCAGCACCAAGGCCCGGCCTACCTCGAGCGCATCGTCTGGAAGTTTATCCAGGAACCGTCGGTGCGCTTCGCCTCCTTGCAGGCCGGTGAGGTCGACGTGATCGAAGCACTGCCGCCGGAATCCCACGAGGCGGCGCGGCGCAACCCGGACGTGGACCTGATCATCGCCCAGCGCCCGGGCAACCCCACCAACGGCACCTTCAACCTGCGCCGTGCTCCGTTCGACGACATCCGTGTGCGCGAGGCCTTTGTGCGCAGCGCCGATGTCGAGGGTGCGCTCAAGAGTGTGTACTTCGGCGAATTCCCCCGCGCCGGTGGCCCGCTGAGCATCGCCACGCCGTTCTACAGCGGCGACTTCGAACACAGCCAGGACTACGACCCGGCCCGCGCCGCCAAACTGCTCGACGAAGCCGGCTGGACCCGCCGCGACAGCGAGGGCTACCGCACAAAGAACGGCCAGCGCCTGCGCGCCGTGGTGCTGATCGGTGCGCGCACGCCGCCGTCGGAGCTGACCTTGTGGGAGCAGGTACAGGCCACCACCCGCCAGGCTGGCCTGGAGCTGGTGCTCGACCAGATGAGCGACGCCCAGGTCACCGCCCGCCAAGCCGCCTGGGACTACGACATCCGCACCGGCTACTGGAACACCAACACCCCGGACGTGCTGCGCATCATCTTCACCACCGCGTTCGTGCAGCCGGCTGGCGTCGGCGGTTATCACCAGAACTCCTCCGGTTACGCCGACTCAGGCTATGACGCGTTGCTCGACAGCGCCCTGGCCACCCAGGACGCCGATCAGCGCCGCCAGCGCTACTTCAAGGCGCAGCAGCAGGCCGCCGCGCAGTACCTGCAACTCACCACCTACCCGCAAAGCACGCGTCTGGGCATCTACAAGACCGCCCACGGCGTGCGCCTGGAGCCTTCGCTGGCGGTGACCTACCTCTATGACGCATGGGTGAACAAATGAGTACGACGATATTTGCGGTGACCGACCCGCGCCGCGAACGGCTGGCCGCCCTGGGCCGGCGCGCCGCCATCCGCCTGGGCGGCGGCGTGCTGGTGCTGTGGGCGGTGGCGACCTTGACGTTCTTTGCCCTGCGCCTGATGCCGGGCGACCCGGTGCTGGCGATTCTCGGTGGCCCCAGCGCCAACCCAACGCCGGAGGCGATCGAGGCCGCCCGCGTAGAGTTCGGCCTCGACCAACCACTGGCCGTGCAGTACCTGCTTTACCTCGGGCGCCTGCTGCAAGGTGACCTGGGCGTGTCCTACTCGCAGCACCTGCCGGTGACCCGCGTGCTGGCCGAGCAGGGTGGGGCGACCTTGGAACTGACCATTGCCGCGCTGGTGCTGGCCTGGCTGTTGGTCCTGCTGCTGACGGTGGTCACTGCCGGGCGTGGCCGGGTGATTGGTGGCATCGCTTCGCTGGCCGAAACCCTCAGCGCGGCGTTGCCGCATTTCTGGCTCGGCGTGGTGCTGTTGGCGGTGTTCGCCTTCGGCCTGCGCTGGTTCCCACCTGCAGGCAGCGACAGCGTTGCCAGCCTGGTGCTGCCGGCGTTCTCGCTGGCGATTCCGTTGGCCGGGTTCATTGCCCAGGTCACGCGGGAATCCCTGGAGCTGACCCTCGAACAACCCTTCGTACTCACGGCCCGCACCCGGGGCCTGAGCGACCTGGCCGTGCGTTTCCGCCACGCCCTGCGCCATGCCTTGTTGCCCGGGGTTTCGCTGTCGGGCTGGGCCATTGGCGCGCTGATCAGCGGCGCGGTGGTGAGCGAGGTGATCTTTTCGCGCAAGGGTATTGGCCGCCAGCTGTACCAGGCGGTGCAGGCTCAGGACATGCCCTTGGTGATCGGTGTCAGCCTGGTGGTGGCGGCCGGTTATGTACTGGCGAACATTCTGGTCGACCTGCTGTACCAGTGGATCGACCCACGGCAACAGGAGGCTGCAGCATGACGGACCTGACCCTTGATCGAAGCCTCGCGCCGTTGCGTCGGCAACGCCAGTTGAAGCTGCCGCCACTGGGCGCCAGCCTGGCGATCCTGTTCCTGTTCGCCTTGGTGCTTGCGGCGCTGCTGCCGGGGCTGTTCACCCGCATCGACCCACTGGCCATCGTTCCCCGTGACGCCTTCCAGCCGCCGAGCTGGGCGCACTGGCTGGGCACCGACCAGTCGGGCCGTGACATCTTTGCGCGGATCATCCACGGCGCACGGCAAAGCCTGCTGATCGGCGTGGCGGCCACGGCCATTTCCATGGCCATCGCCATCACCCTCGGCTTGCTCGGTGGCCTTGGCGGGGCGCGGGTGGACCGTGCGCTGGGCTGGCTGCTGGAAGTGCTGTTCGCCTTCCCCAGCCTGGTGCTGGCGCTGTTGTTCGTGGCGGTGTTCGGCAGCGGCGTCGGCCCGCTGATCGTCGCCACTGGGCTGGGCGGCGCGCCGGGTTACGCGCGCATGGTGCGTGGCCAGGTGCTGGCGGTGCGCAATGCCGGTTACATCGAGGCGGCGCGGGCATTGGGGCATCCGACTTCGCGCATCGTGCTGCGCCAACTGTTGCCCAACGCGATGCGGCCACTGGTGGTGACGCTGACCATGGGCGTCGGCCAGGCCATCGTCTGGGCCTCGGCGCTGAGCTTCCTCGGTTTGGGCGCCCGGCCTCCGGCGCCGGAGTGGGGGACCATGTTGTCCATGGGCCGCGACTTCATCGCCAACGCCTGGTGGCTGACCTTCTTCCCCGGTCTGTTCATCGTCCTCACCACCTTGGCCACGACCGTGACTGGCCGCTATATCCAACAACGCCTGGAGGGCCGCCTGCCATGAGTGACAAGACCTTGATCGTCGAAGGCCTGAGCGTGGCTTTCCAGGGCCGTAGCGTGGTGCGTGACTTGTCCTTTACCTTGCAACCGGGCCGCTGCGTGGCGCTGGTCGGTGAGTCGGGATCGGGCAAGAGCGTCAGTGCGCGGAGCCTGGTCGGCCTGGCCGGTGCCAAAGCCCAGGTGAGCGCCCGTCAGCTGAGTTTTGCCGGGCATGACTTGCTCGACCTGAGCGAGCGCCAGTGGCGTGAAGTGCGCGGCAAGGACATCGGCTTCGTGTTGCAGGATGCGCTGGTGTCACTCGACCCGTTGCGTCCCGTGGGCAAGGAAATTCTCGAAGTGCTGCAGACCCACCGTTACGGTGACCGCCAACGCCGCGCCGCACGGGTGCATGAGCTGCTGGAACGGGTCGGTGTGCCTGACGTCGAGCTGCGTGCTTGTCAGCGCCCGGGGCAATTGTCCGGCGGCCTGCGCCAGCGTGCGTTGATCGCCAGCGCCCTGGCCCTGGACCCTGCGCTGGTGATCGCCGACGAGCCGACCACGGCACTGGACGCCACCGTGCAGGCGCAGATCCTCGAGGTGTTCCAGCAGATCAAGGCCCGCGGCGCTTCGCTGCTGATCATCAGCCACGACCTGGCGGTGGTCGCGCAGCTGGCTGACGATGTGGTGGTGCTGCGCCACGGTGAAGTGGTGGAGCAGGGGCCGATGCAGCAGGTGCTGCGTCAGCCGCGCCACCCTTACACCCGGGCCTTGCTGGCGGCCGTGCCGGCCGAGCATCCGCGTGGCAGCCGATTGTCGCCGGAGCGGGCAGGTGTGCGCCGTGAGCCGCGTGTGCGTGCGCACAGCGACGTGCTGCTCGAAGGCCGTGGCCTGGGCAAGCGCTACCTTGGCCCGGACGGGCTGGAACGCCAGGTAGTGCAGGGCGTCGACTTCACCTTACGCGCCGGGCGCACCCTGGGCATCGTCGGCGAGTCCGGCTCGGGCAAGACCACGGTGGCGCGCATCGCCCTCGGCCTGCTGCAGCCGGACCAGGGCGAGGTGCTGTATCGCGGCCAGCCGTGGAACCGCCCGGCCAATGCGGTGAGCGAAGCGCTGCGCCGGCCACTGCGCCGCGATATCAGCGTGATCTACCAGGACCCGCTGGGCTCGTTCGACCCGCGCTGGAGCGTGGCGCAGATTCTCGATGACGCCTTGCAGGTGACCGGTATCGAAGCGGCGGCCCGGCCGGCGCGTATTGCCGTGTTGCTCGACCAGGTGCGCTTGTCGGCCGACCTTGCCGAGCGTCGGCCTCTGCAGCTGTCCGGCGGCCAGCGCCAGCGGGTGGCGATTGCCCGGGCGATTGCCAGCGAGCCGAAGGTGATCATCTGCGATGAGCCAGTCTCGGCGCTGGACGTCTCGGTGCAGGCCCAGGTGCTTGACCTGCTGGCGGACCTGCAAGACGAGCTGGGCCTGGCGTACCTGTTCATCTCCCACGACCTGGGGGTGATCCGCCATGTCAGCGACGACGTGCTGGTGATGCGCCACGGCCAGGTGGTGGAGCAGGCGCCGGTCGAGGTGCTGTTCGAACGCCCGGCCCACCCCTACACCCAACGGTTGCTCGGCGCGGTGCCGCGCCTGCCTGGCAGCGGCGCCGAACTGGTGGTGCCACCGCTGGACCTGGAACACGAAGCCTTCGACCTGTTCGACGAAACCCGCCTCTGGAAAATCGCCATTTAAAGGACTGAACATGACCACATTCCAACGTTTCCCCACCCAGACGCCTGCGACCGACGTTGCGCAACTGAAGGCCCGTATCGCTGCCTTGTTGCCCGCCATCGGCGCAGGCGCCGCACAGCGCGAACGCGAACGCCAGCTGCCCCATGAAGCCATCGCCCAGCTCGCGGCAGCCGGGCTCTACACCGTGCGTATCCCGCGCCAATACGGCGGCCCTGGCGGTACCGTCAGTGATGTGATCGAACTGCTCTTGCAGATCGCTTCGGTCGACTCCAACGTGGCCCAGGCCCTGCGCCCGGGCTTTGCCTTTGTCGAGGGCCTGCTGGCCGCCGAGGCCGAGGGTGCCGAGCAGGAGCGCGAGCGCTGGTTTGCCCGTTACCTGCAAGGCGCCGTGATCGGCAATGCCGGCTGGGAACTGGGCGGCGCCAACGGCTCCATTGCAGCACGCCTGGTACGCGAGGGTGATCACTTCCGTGCCAACGGCAGCAAGTTCTACAGCACCGGCGCGTTGTTCGCCGACTATGTCAGCGCGGTGGCGCTGGATGAGGACGAGCAACCGGTGTCGTTCATCCTGCCACGCGACCGCGAGGGCCTGGAGCTGGTCGATGATTTCGACGCCATGGGCCAGCGCCTCACCGCCAGCGGCACCACCCACCTGAACAATGTGCGCGTCGAAGCCAGCGAGATTCGCACGCGTACCGTCGAGGAGGGCAAGCGCACCGTCGTCACGCCGTTCCTGCAACTGTTCCTCGGCACCGTACTGGCCGGCATCGCCCGCAACGCGCTGGAAGATGCCACGCGCTTTGCCCGCGAGCATGCCCGGCCGATCAAGCACAGCACGGCCAGCCGTTCGGTAGATGACCCGTATGTGGAACTGTCGGTAGGCGACATCGCCGCCCGTGCTTATGGCGCCGAGGCGCTGGTACTCAAGGCCGCAGCGACCATCGACAGGGCCTGGGCCGCGCAGCTGGACGAAGCGGCCGTGGAGCAGGCCGCCATCGAGGTGGCGCAAACCCAGTACCTGGTCGCGGAGCTGGCGCTCAAGGCGGCGGAAACCCTGTTCGATGTGGGCGGTGCTTCCACCACTGGCCGCCAACACAACCTGGACCGTCATTGGCGCAACGCTCGCACCGTGGCCAACCACAACCCGCGCCAGTGGAAGGCAGCGGTCGTCGGAGCCTGGCAGCTCAAGGGCACTCGTCCGCCTGTATCGGGGCTGTTTTGACCGCCCAGCCGGCCTTGCTCGCCGGCCACCTGCAAAGCCCGAAGGTGCCGGTGATCATCGGCGCTGCGCTGTTCATGGAGCTGCTCGACAGCACGGCGGTGATGACCGCACTGCCGCAGATGGCCGCCGATTTCGGCGAGCCGGGGCTGCGCATGAACCTGGTGGTGTCGCTGTACATGCTTGCGCTGGCGCTGTGCGTGCCGGTCAGCGGCTGGGCCGCCGAGCGCTTTCGCCCGCGCCAGGTGATGCTGTTGGCGATGGGCTTGTTCACCGCCGCCTCGCTGGCCTGCGCCCTGGCCGACACACTCTGGCAGCTGTGCCTGGGGCGCATGCTGCAGGGGGCGGCGGGGGCGTTGATGACACCGGTGGGGCAGGTGATCATCCTGCGCTGGTCGAGCCGTGAGCAGCTGCTGCAAGCCATGTCCTGGCTGGCCTTGCCGGCCCTGGTAGGGCCGTTGATCGGGCCACTGCTTGGCGGGCTGCTGGTGACGGTGCTGTCGTGGCACTGGATCTTCTTGATCAACCTGCCGATCTGCCTGGTCGGCTGTTGGCTGATCCTGCGCCATGTGCCGGACTATCCGGCACGGCCGGTGCCGCCGCTGGATGTGCGCGGCTTGCTGCTCAGTGGAGGCGCCTTGGCGATGCTGGTGTTCGGCCTGGAGTCGCTGGGGCTGCGGCAGTTGCCGTGGGCCTGGGCGCTGACGCTGGTCGCTGGCGGTGTTGCCTGTGCCTTGGGTTACCTGCTGCATGCCCGACGGCACCCCAGCCCACTGGTCGATCTTTCGCTGTTGCGCCTGCGCAGTTTTGGCGTGGCCCAGGCCGGTGGCGGGCTGTTTCGCCTCGGTTCGGCGGCGCAGCCGTTCCTGATCGTGCTGCTGTTGCAGAACTGCCTTGGCATGAGCCCGCTGGCGGCCGGTTGGCTGGTGGTCAGCGGTGGTGTGGGGGCGTTGTTGATGAAACTGCTGGCCGTGCCGCTGGTACGGCGCTATGGGTATCGGCGGGTGCTCAGTTGCAACGCCGTGCTCAGCGCTGCGGGGATTGCCCTGTGTGCCGGCTTTGATCGCGATACCGGGGTCTGGCTGATGGCGGTGGTGTTGTTCGCTGCAGGCCTGGTGCGCTCACTGCAATTTTCAACCTTGGGTGCGGCCAGTTATCAGGACGTGCCCGGTGAACGCTCGGCGGCGGCCAGCTCGCTGTCGGCGATGTCGGTGCAGCTGACCATGGCCATGTCGGTGAGTCTGGCCGGGGTGATGCTGGGGCTGTTGGCCGGGCTGGGCGGACGCAGTGAAACCTCGGTGGCCGACATTGCCACGGTGATGCTGCTGTGCGCTGGGGTGTGTGGGGCGTCCGGGTTGGTGTTCCGGCGATTGGCGGGCTGATGGTTGTGTTGCCTGTTCCGGCCTCTTCGCGGGCACGCCCGCTCCCACAGGGATTGCACAAGGCTCGGCCCTGTGGTGATCCTGTGGGAGCGGGCGTGCCCGCGAAGAGGCCAGTACAGGAATACTCAAATGGACAACCGCACCACCCGGTTATCCAGCACCTGCGGCTCCTGCGCCCGACGCTTGTTCACCACTAGCTCGCCGATCGCAATCAGCCGGGTGCGTGTGACATTGCGCGACAACCCAAGCAATTGCGCAGTATGCACCTGGTTGTAATGGCAGAAGTGATAGGCCGAACGCAGCAGGGCATTCTCGACCTTCTCGTACAAGTCCCCAGGCTGTTCCTCATACAACCGGCTGAACGCCTGCTGCAGCAGATCCTCCACGCCCTGGTTCGCGGGCTCTTCCTCCTGGCGCTCCAGGCGCAGGTTGGACAAGCGCAGGTCCTGCGCCTGCACCAGCCCGTCGCCGCACGTCAGCAAGCTATGGTGAATGACGTTCTCCAGCTCGCGAATGTTGCCCGGCCAGCTGTACTCGACCAGCTTGGCCTGGGCCTTGGGGCTGAGCTCCACCGGCCCGTAGCCCAGCCGTTCGCTGTAGCTGCGGATGAAGTGCCGGGCCAGCGGCAGGATGTCACCTGGCCGGTCGCGCAGCGGGTGCAGTTGCAAGGTCACCACATTCAGCCGGTAATACAGGTCTTCACGGAAGTGCCCGGCATTGATGGCTTTCTCCAGCTGCACGTTGGTCGCCGCCAGCACCCGCACATTGATCGGGATGCTCTTGCGCGAGCCCAGGCGCACCACCTCGCGCTCTTGCAGCACGCGCAGCAATTTGACCTGGATCGGCAGCGGCAGGTCACCGATCTCGTCGAGGAACAGCGTGCCGCCATTGGCCTCTTCGAACCAGCCGGCCTTGGCCGCCAGGGCGCCGGTGAAGGCGCCTTTTTCATGGCCGAACAACTCGGCCTCGACCAGCGACTCGGAAAACGCGCCGCAGTTGACCGCGATGAACGGGCCGTTGCGCCGGCCGCTGAGGTTGTGGATGTGGCGCGCGACCAGCTCCTTGCCCGTGCCGGTTTCGCCAATGATCAGGACGCTGGCCTCGCTGGGGGCGACCTGTTGCAGGTGGGCGAGCAGCGCCTGCGATCTGGGGTCTTCGAAGACCTGTGCGGTCGCCCTGATCGAGGTAGCCAGTGTCGGTGACGGGGGGAGGGTCAGCAGTTGCATGAGCGATCCTTAGGAATAGAAGGATGGAGCGGGACGCTTGCCGCCGAGGGCCCACTCGCCGAGCTCGTGGATACGGTAATCCACCGGGTCGTGCAGGGTTTGCGTCCTCAGGTTGCGCCAGTGGCGGTCAAAGCGCAGCGAGGCGTGGGTCGCGCGGGCGCCGGTTACCTCGAACAGGCGGTTGCAGATATCCAGGCCGTGGCGCGTGGCCGCGACCTTGGCGGTGCCGATGGCCAGGGCCAGGTCGCCGCGTTCTTCGGCGCTCAGCGCCTGCTCCTTGGCCCAGGCGCTGTCGAGCTGGCGGGCGGCGCGGGCGATCAGCAGGCGCACGCTCTCCAGGCCCACCCAGAACTCGCCGTAGTGGCGCAGCACGTAGGGGTCTTCGGCGCTGCTGGCAGCGCTGGAGCGGAACCACGGTCGGCTTTCCTTGAGGCTGTACTGGCGCGCTTCGTCGAAGGCGCCTTCGGCAATGCCGAGGAACAGGTTGGCAAAGTGCAGTTGGGCGATCAGCGGGCGCAGGGCGGCGAACGGCGTGCTCAGCGGGCCGGGGTCGAGCAGCAGCTCACTGTGCTCGACCCGCACCCGCTCGAACGTGGCGCTGCCACTGTCGGTCTGGCGCTGGCCGATGTTGTTCCAGTCGTTGTGCAGGGTGATGCCGGTACGCCCGCTGGGGATCGCGGCGATCAGCAGCTTGCCGCCGGCACGCTCGTCAACGGCCGAGGCGATCAGCATTTCCGAGTCGCTGGCGCCGGAGCAGAAGCTCTTCTTGCCGGAGAACTCGCACCAGCCGTCGAAGTGCTTGACCACGGTGCGGGTGTCCAGCGGGTTGAGGGCGTTGCCCCAGAACCAGTGCTTGCGCGCGGTCTGCTCGAACCACGGTTGCCACTGCTCCGGGCGCGAGAACAGGCGCACGGTGGCCAGCATGAGGTGGTGGAAGCCGAACACGTGGGCAATTGAACTGTCGACCCGGGCGAACTCGCGCACCACCTCGAAGGTGTCGTGCCAGTTTGCCCCTTGGCCGCCGAACGCCTGGGGAATCACCAGCGACAGCAAGCCGCTGTTGCGCAGGGCATCGCGTTCGACCTTGGGCGTGCCACCGCGCTCATCGCGCTCTACTGCGGTCTGGGCGAACTGTGTGGCCAGTTCGCGTGCGACCGCCAGTGCCGGGCGGGCCGCATGCAAAGGTGCATTCATGGCGGCTCCTCAGGCGCTTTGACGCAGTGCGTGGTGGGCGCCGAACAGCGGCACGGCGCGCTCGGCAGCCAGGCGGATGCGCGCGTCAAGGGCGTCGCTGGAGACCCGGTAGTCGGCAAGTTCGGCCTGGCTTGCGTAGACGCCAATTGGCAGGGTCAGGGCCTGCAGGAAGCTGAACAGCGGACGCAGCTGGTGGTCGAGCACCAGCGCGTGGCGTTCACTGCCCCCGGTGGCGGCGAGCAGCACAGGGGTATCGACCAGTGCATCCTGGCCGATCAGGTCGAACAGGTGCTTGAAGTGGCCTGGGAAGCTGCCGCGGTAGACGGGGGTGGCGACCACCAGCAAGTCGGCCTTTTCCACCAGGCGCAGTTGTTGTTCCACGGCTTCGGGGAGCTCGCTGCGCCATAAGGCGGCGCCCAGGGGCCGGGCGATGTCACCCAGTTCGATCAGGTGCGGCTTGATGTGAAGGTGCTGGCCCAGTTCGGCGAGGATGGCCTCGGTCAGGGTGAGGGTGCGCGATGGGCGGGTAGTACCACCCGACAGGGCGACGACGTTCAGTGGGGTGCTCATGGGCAGGTCTCCGGTTCTCGTTGAGCGGGGGACTTTGCTTGAGCAATCGTCGTGCCGATTCGTTAATTCGTTATGGATCAACAGGTTGCGAATATTTGATCGCGACCGGTGTTGCCTTGTGGGCGTTGTGTGTTGATCGGGTGTTGCGATGCAGACAGTTGGCCGGGTGTTGGCGGCTGTACAGTTGAACGAGTTATAGCGGATCTCTGTTTTGTTAAAAAAGAATAAGAGTTTATATTGTTATGCATTTTAGTTATTTTTGGCGTGTCGGGCGATGGCACCTGGGCATGGAGGTGGTGGACTTGAGTGTTGTGGTGGGGCTCAGATCGAGCGCCGCCC
>NZ_BCBA01000067.1 GCF_001320245.1 Pseudomonas sp. NBRC 111124 | reverse complement strand
CGGGCGGCGCTCGATCTTATAGGCGCAGAACATATCAAGGCAGACTCCCTTGATCGCGGTGTGCCGCCCAGCCCAGCCCGGCGATTTGCCCAGCGTGACATTCTCTTGAGGCTGCCTGACAAAACGCTGTGCGGGGCTGGCAGGCGGGTGGGCGGGCGTTTGAAGATCGGCCGACAGACTTTTAGCACTGCCATCCAGGAGTCATGTCATGAGCGATATCCAGCTGTTACCTGCCGTGGTCGAGTTCCTCGACAGGCCCCATGGCCATTTCATCGAGGGCCAGTACCTGGCGGGCGAAGCGGGGCCGTCGATTGATATCCATGACCCGTCCAGCGGCGCGGTCATCGCCCGCGTTGCCGAGGCCAGCGAAGCCGAGGTCGAACGCGCGGTGCGCAGCGCGCGACAAGCCTTCAAAGGCGCCTGGGCCGAAGCTTCGCCCTATCAGAAAGGCGTGGTGCTGAACCGCCTGGCCGACTTGATCGAGGCCAATACCGAGGAACTGGCACAGCTCGAAACCTTGTGCTCGGGCAAGTCGATCAACCTGACCCGCGGCCTGGAGATCGCCCAGAGCGTGGTGTTCCTGCGCTACTTCGCCGGTTGGGCAAGCAAGATCACCGGGCAGACCATGACGCCTTCGATCCCGTCGTTCGGCGGCGAGCGCTACACCGCGTTTACCCTGCGCGAGCCAGTAGGCGTTGTGGCGGGGATCGTGCCGTGGAACTTCTCGGTGATGATCGGCATCTGGAAGATCGCCTCGGCGCTGGTCACCGGTTGCACCATCGTTATCAAGCCCAGCGAGTCCACCCCGCTGACACTGCTGCGCATTGCTGAGCTGGCCATCGAGGCCGGTGTGCCGGCCGGCGCGCTTAACGTGCTGAACGGCCGCGGGCAGGCCGGGCAGCGGCTGATCGAGCACCCCGACGTCGCCAAGGTAGCCTTCACCGGCTCCGTGCCGACTGGCATTGCCGTGGGCAAGGCGGCGATGGCCGCCAACCTGACCCGCGCCACGTTGGAACTGGGCGGCAAGAATGCTGCGGCGCTGCTGGCCGATGTTGATGTCGACGGCGCGGTGGCGGGTATCGTGCAAACGGCCTATGTGCACCAAGGGCAGGTCTGCGCGTCGCCCGAGCGGTTGTATGTGCACCAAAGCAAGGTCGAGGAATTCACCCGCAAACTGGGCGCCGCCCTTGGGCAGATGAAGATCGGCTCGGCGCTGGACCCCGAGGCGCAGTTCGGGCCGCTGGCCAATGCTGCGCACCTGCAGAAAATTCTCGGCTTCTTCGAGCAGGCGCAGGCCAACAACACGGTGGTGTGTGGTGCCAGGGCGGTCGAGCGGCCGGGCTACTTCGTCGAGCCGACCGTGGTGCTGGCCAACGGTGCCAATGACCCGTTGCTGCATGAGGAAACCTTCGGGCCGATCGTCTGCGTGCTGCCGTTCGACAATGAGCAAGAGCTGCTCGAACTGATGAACGACAGCCCTTATGGCCTGACTGCCAGCCTGTGGACCAACGACCTGTCCAAGGCACTGCGGCTGATCCCGCAGATCGAGGCCGGCACGGTGTGGGTCAACATGCACACCTTCCTCGACCCGGCGGTGCCGTTTGGCGGCACCAAGGCCTCGGGCGTGGGGCGAGCGTTTGGCAGTGCATTCATCGAGGATTACACCGAGTTGAAGTCGGTGATGATCAGGTATTGATCGACGCCAGGCTTGTGGACGCGGTTACTTGCCACTGCGCCCGTAGGCTTGGCTGATCCGATCGATCACCATCGCCAGCGCGACGATGGCTAATCCGGCCTCGACCCCTTGGCCGACATTGAGCGTCTGGATCCCTGCCAACACATCCTCTCCAAGCCCTCGGGCACCGATCATCGACGCCACCACCACCATCGACAAGGCCATCATTACCGACTGGTTGAGCCCGGCCATGATACTTGGCAGCGCCAGCGGCAGGGCAATGCGGCGCAGCCGCTGCCAGCGGCCGGCACCCAGGCCGTGGGCAGCCTGCAGCAACGACGGGTCGATCTGGCTCAGGCCCAGTTCGGTCAGCCGCACCAGCGGTGGCAAGGCATAGATCAAGGTGGCGAACACCGCCGGCACCTTGCCCAGGCCGAACAGCATCAGCACCGGGATCAAGTAGACGAAGGCCGGCAGCGTCTGCATCACGTCCAGCACCGGCAACAGCAGGCGCCGGGCTAGCGGGCGGGTGGCCAGGAGGATGCCCAGCGGCACGCCGATCAGTACACACAGGCCGGTACTGACCAGCACCAGGGCCAAGGTCTGCAGCAGTTTGTCCCACAGCCCGAGCATGCCGATGAATGCCAACAGTGCTACCAACCCGATACTGCGCAGCAGGCTGCGGCTAGCGTGCCAGGCAAGCAGGCCAACCAGCAGCAACAGTAGCCACCAGGGCATCAGGCGCAGCAGGTTTTCCAGGCCAACCAGCAGTTGCAGCAGTTGATCGGAAACGCTGCGCAAGTGGTCGCCATACTTCAGCACCATCCAGTCGACCAGGCGGTTGATGGTGTCGGCGAAGGACAGTTGCAGGGCTTCGGGGAAGCCCGTGCTCACAGGCTGGCCTCGACCTTGGCGGCAACGTCAGCCGGTAGCCAGGCCCTCCACACATCCGGGTTGGCGCGCAAGAAGGCCTTGGCGGCATCGGCGGGCTGTTGACGCTTCTCGCTCATCTCAGCCAAGGCCTTGTTCAGCCGGTCGATAGGCAGGTTGACCTTCTCGAACGCCGCCACCAGGTCCGGGTGGCCATCGCGAAACGCCTTGGACACGCCGATCGACAGCTTCGCTGGCAGCGACTGGCTGCCTTTCGGGTCGGAGTTTTTCGGGTCGGTCAGGGTGGCCCAGGCAGCAGGGTTGAAGGCTGGCTCTTCAAGGCGCACCAGGTCGTAGCGACCTATCAGTGCGGTAGGGCTCCAGTAATAGAACAGCACCGGTTGGCCACGGCGGATGGCCGAGCCGATTTCGGCGTCCAGCGCCGCACCCGAGCCGCTGCGGAAGTTGTTGAACAGGCCATCGAGGCCATAGGCCTTGAGCTTCTGACTGTTGACGATCTCCGAGGTCCAGCCGCTGGGGCTGTTGAGGAAGCGGCCTTTGTCTGGCATCTCAGGGTCGCGGAACACCTGCGGGTAGCGCTTGAGGTCGTCAACGCTGTGCAAGTCCGGCGCCAGCGGCTTCAGCTTGCGAGCCGGGTCGCCTTTGATCACGTAGGCCGGTACCCACCAGCCCTCCTCGGCGTCCTTCACCGTGTCGCCCAAGGCGAACACTTCGCCAGCCTGTTCAGCCTTGACCCACGCAGGGCTGCGCCCGGCCCACTCTTCGGCAATCACCTGCAGGTCGTTGCGTGCCAGCGCCACCTCCATGCTCACGGTGCTGCCGGGGAGGGTATCGGTGGGGTAGCCGTAACCGTGTTCGACGATGTGGCGCAGGATTTCAGTGGTCAGGGCGCCACTTTCCCAGGTGAGGGCGCCGAAGTGAATGGGTTTGGCTTGCTCTGCCGAGGCGGCGCTGTCAGTGCTGGCCAGGCCGATGGCGAGCAGCAGGCTGGCCAGCAGCGTTGGGATTTTCTTCATCGGGGCCTCGTGGTTGCACGGCTTGATTTGCGGCAAGTGTAGACGACGGTTTTTCGCTTCCCGCAGGAAGGCCTTCGCGATGGGAGTGGCTTGGGCGTGGGCGAACAATCCGACGACGCATGGCATCCGATCATGCACACAAAGGTATTGCGCAAATGACCCTGGATCTTAACTTCGTCTACTACCGCAACTTCCGTTTCGACGGCAAGTTCCACATCCGCTGCACGGGGGGCGACCTGAACAAGGTCAGCCGCATACGCTATGAAGTCGAGCGCATCGACGGCGACGAGCCTGTATCGTTCAAGGGCGTATCGGTGTACTCCCAGGCGCATACACGGGCGCTGGTCAATCATGGCTGCCCAGCCACGCTTGTGGTCGAGCCCAAAGCTGGCATGTACAGAATCCGACCCAGGGTTGTGCTGCTCGATAAGTATGCTGCTGCTTGGGGCCGGCCTACAGGGTTTGCCGGCGTCATCGATCTGGACGCATTGCAGGTGCAAGTTGGCGAAGCCGAGTTGAACCGCAGCCTGCTTGACAACGTGCCGTTGACGGCGTCATCGACAAGGCGTCGACGTGCGCTTGCCGATAGCCAGAAGAAGGCAAGTGCGGTGCTCCCGTTGATCGAGCACGGCAAGGCTTGCCCGCCGTTGCTGATCCGCTTCGCAGAAGGTGGTTTCGAGCAGTTGCTTGCCGATCTGGAACCGGCCTCCAACTCCAGGCTGGTGCGGCTGTGGCCCAAGCTCAAGCAGGTAATCGATCCTCGGCCACTGGCCATTGGCGAGGACCTGCAGGAAGCGCGGCTGCAGGTACTGTCCAGGTATTGCCTGCTGAAGCAACCCCACAGCATGCTCAACGACACATTCGTCAATCTGGCCCGCACCCTCGCGTCGCTGGAGTATGTCGAAACGCTGCAGTTTCAGGTCGATGCTCAGGAACCTCACCCCTTGGTACTTGCCGGCATAGCTGGGTTGATCACGCTGATTGGCGGCGTCGCCATCGTGGCTGGCAAGCAGATCGTCGAAGAGGAACAGCCCACGCCCAGCTTCGAAAACCAGCAGCATTACCTGGATGCACCGACCGGGCGCTGGCAAGGCATGAACGTGCGGCCAGCCTGGAGCGGACAGGTGACCGGCAAGGGGGTGAGAATCCACTTCAGCGATGGCGGTCTGTTCTCTAATCATGAGGACTTGCGCGATAACCCGAACCTGCGGATCGTGGCGCAAGGCCCAAACGAAAATCCCCGGCATGGCACGGCCTCGGCCGGGATTCTGGTGGCCACCGCTAATGGTATTGGTGCCACGGGCATGTCCAGGGACAGTGAGCTGTACCTTTATGACAACAGGGCCAGTGACAAGGATGGCAACCTGCTGACGATCAAGGCATTGTTGCGCCAGGTCGAACCTGGCGACATCGTCGGTATCAATCGGCAGACGGCCAACCCGAAAGACCTGCATACCTTCCTTCCAAGCGTGCATGACGCGCTATGGGCAGACATGGTCGACAGCCTGGTCAAGCGTGGCGCCGTGGTGGTGGCAGCCGCCTGTAATGGCAGTAACCGTACCGATGCCAGCCACGCAACGGTAGCCGGACACGGGGTCAATCTGTCACAGCATCGCCTTTTCGTCGATCACGGCGACGTAGGCGCTATTCTGGTGGGCGCCTGCCAGTCCTGGGATGGCAAGCCGCACGCTTACTCCAACCACCACTATCGTTACCGCATGCTCAATGCCTGGGGAGACAGCGTGGTTACGCTTTCGTACGGGAAGTTGCAGGACAAAGAGGGCGACGACAGGGATTACACCGATAATTATGGCGGTACTTCATCTGCCACGCCGCTGGTGACAGGCGCTTTGAGCCTGATCCAGTCATACGCGATGGAGCAGCATCACATCTACCTCAACGCTGACCAGATGCACTTGCTGGTAATGGCGTCAGGTTATGACGATGCAACGCAGCCCGACACCGAGACCTTGCCGATGGGAGCCAGGCCTAATGTGCATGGCGCGCTGGTCATGCTTGACCAGATATTGGGAGGTGGGCGTTTTCACGCGGCATCGTGAAAACGCGATCGAGCTGATCAACGGCCGCTGCGCATGTCCGCGTAGCGGCCCGATGCCGGTCAGACGCGGAACTGGTCCATCAGCGCCTGCTGCTGGTTGGCCAGGCTGTTCAGCGACTGGCTGACCCGCGCCGACTCGTTGGCCTGGCCGGACAGCGATTCGGTGACATCGCGGATGGTCGCGACGTTGCTATTGATCTCTTCGGCCACCGCGCTCTGCTCCTCGGCGGCCGAGGCGATCTGCAGGTTCATGTCGGTGATCACGCTCACCGCCTGGCCGATGCGCTGCAGTGCAGTGACTGCCTGGCCGACCTGCTCGACACCGCCCTGAGCCTGACGATGGCTGTGGTCCATGCTGCCGACCACATCGCGGGTGCCAGTCTGCAGGGCTTCGATCACCTGGCGGGTTTCTTCGACCGACTCCTGGGTGCGCTGGGCCAGGTTGCGCACTTCATCGGCGACCACCGCAAAGCCACGGCCGGCTTCACCGGCACGCGCCGCCTCGATGGCAGCATTGAGCGCCAGCAGGTTGGTCTGCTCGGCGATCGAGCGGATCACCTCCAGCACCGAACCGATTTTCTCACTGTTCTGCGCCAGGCCTTCGACTTCGGCCATGGCCTGGCTCATGTTGGCGGCCAGGGCATCGATGCTGGTGGTGGTGCGGTCGATCACCGCCAGGCCTTCGCGGGTGGCCTGATCGGCCTCGCGGGCGGCTTGCGCGGCCTGGGCGGCGCTGCGGGCAACGTCCTGGGCGGTGGCGCTCATTTCGTGGGAAGCCGTGGCCACCTGGTCGACCTGGCGGTACTGCTGCTCCATGCCGGCGCTGGTTTCAGTGGCGATCGCCGAGGACTGGTCGGCCGTGCCGCGGGCGGCCTGTACCGAGCGTTTCACTTCGGCAATGGTCGGCTGCAACTTGTCGAGGAAGCGGTTGAACCAGCCGGCCAGTTCGCCGAGTTCGTCGCGCTTGTCGTAGGTCAGGCGGCGGGTCAGGTCGCCTTCGCCGCTGGCAATGTCCTTGAGCATCGCTGCCACGCCGAGTATCGGTTTGGTCACGCCACGGGCCATCAGCCAGACCAGCAGCAGGCCGGCAATTGCGGCAGCCAGGCCAAGGCCCAGTTCCAGCAAGGTACCGCTGGTGTTCAGGGTGTCCAGCTCTTGCTTGAGTGCTTCGGCCGGGCCGGTCAGGGCATTCTCTGGCACATCCAGCAGCACGCCCCAAGGCTGGGCGCCGGGGACCGGTTCGAAGGCGGCAAGGACTTTCAGGCGGGCTTGGTCGTGGAGGATGCTGAGCTTGCCGGTGGCCAGCTTGCGCACCAGCTCGGCGCCCTGGCGTGGGTCGACCTGGTCGAAGCGCTGGGCCAGCTTGCTGGCGTCGGCGCTGTAGCCGGCCAGCAGGCCGACCGGGCTGAGGATGCCGACGGTGGTGCGGCCTTCGTAGAGGCTGCGGCTGGCGTCCTGGCTCAGGGCTTGAAGGCTGTTGAGGTTGATGTCGATGGACAGGGTGGCAATGATCTTGCCGTTCACCGCCAGCGGGAAGACGATGCTGGTCATCAGCACGCGCTGGCCGTCGATGTCATAGAAGTACGGCTCCACCACGCAGACCTTGCCGGTGCTGCGCGGGCAGCTCCACCAGGTGTTGGCCGGCTGGCCGCTGGGGCCGATCTCGGTGTTGGCCATGTCGCGTTCGGGCAGGGCCATGGCGGTCAGCTGGCCGGCGCGCGGTTGCGACCAGTACAAGGCGAAGCGCCCGGTTTCGTTGCTGCCCAGTTCGGGTTTGCCGACGAACAGGCTGTCCTTGTTGTCCAGCGCATTGGGCTCGAATACCAGTGACAGGCCGAGCAGGTCGGGGTTGGCCTGCAGAGCGGCGCGTACCTGGCGGGTCAGGTCTTCGCGCAGGTCGAAGGCGTCGAGGAAGCGTTTTTCCGCCTGTTCACGCAGGAACAGTACTTGGCGCGAGAAGCCGGCGCCGTACTGGTAGGCATCCATGAACTGGCGGCGGATGTTGAGGGCCTGGACTTCACCTTGCGACTCGATCCGCGACTGCGCGGCTTCGGTGAGCATCTGCATGCTGCTGGCCTTGACCAGGTCCGAGCTGTGGTCCATGCGGTACAGCGAAAGGCCGACGAGCAGGGTGACGATACCGGCGAGGCAGAGACCGGCGAGCAGGGTGATTTTCCACTGAATGGAAAGTTGTCGCAAAGGCATGGGGGTGAATCCCTTTTTTGGACAGTAAGGGTTTGGTTTTTGGGCCTCCCCTATATCGGCCCTGGCTATTTTTTCTTTATTCAAACATTCAATTTAAAATGCCAGCGAAATACGCCGCAATATGGCGTTTTTGACATCGCGGGCCCACTCCGTCAGAGTGCGCGCTTTTTTGTCTGCCGCTATGAGGAACCCCAAACCATGAACGCAGTGATCGCCGCCGTCGGCATCATGCTCATACTCAGCCTGTCCCGCGTGCATGTGGTCATCGCCCTGATCGTCGGCGCATTGGTCGGTGGTCTGGTCGGTGGCCTGGGCATCGAAGGCACGCTCAAGGCCTTCAACGGCGGCCTCGGTGGCGGCGCCACGGTGGCATTGTCCTACGCCTTGCTCGGCGCTTTCGCCGTGGCCATCGCCAAGTCGGGCCTGGCCCATGCCCTGGCCGACCGCGCCTTGGCCATGATCGACCGCCAAGGCCATGCCAATGGCGGCAAGGTCAAATGGCTGTTGATCGGCCTGATGCTGGTGGTGGCGGTGTCGTCGCAAAACATCCTGCCTATCCACATCGCCTTCATCCCGCTGCTGGTGCCGCCGCTGCTGTACGTGCTGACGCGCCTGCGCATCGACCGCCGGCTGATCGCCTGCGTCATCACCTTCGGCCTGATCACGCCGTACATGTTCCTGCCGGTAGGCTTCGGCAACATCTTCCTTAACGAGATCCTGCTGGCCAATGTTGCCCGCGCCGGGGTCGATGTCAGCGGCGTCAACGTCACCCATGCCATGGCCATCCCGGCCGCCGGCATGTTCGCCGGCCTGCTGCTGGCGGTGTTCATCAGCTACCGCAAGAAGCGCGACTACGACCTGGCGCGCATCGAGCAGGTGGAGCAGGTGAGTGTGCAGTACAACCCGCTGACCCTGCTGGTAGCGGGGCTGGCGATCGCCGCGGCGTTCGTCGTGCAACTGTGGCTGGACTCGATGATCATCGGCGCCATGGTCGGCTTCCTGATCTTCTCGCTGTCGGGCATCGTGCGCTGGAAGGACACCGACGACCTGTTCACCGAAGGCATGAAGATGATGGCCATGATCGGCTTCATCATGATTGCCGCCTCGGGCTTTGCCGACGTGATGAAGGCTACCGGCGAGGTCAAGAGCCTGGTCGAGGCCTCGGCGCAATGGATCGATCACAGCAAGGGCATTGGCGCTCTGCTGATGCTGCTGGTGGGGTTGCTGGTGACCATGGGCATTGGCTCGTCGTTCTCGACGGTGCCGATCCTGGCGGCGATCTTCGTGCCGCTGTGCGTGCAACTGGGCTTCGACCCGCTGGCCACCGTGTGCATCGTCGGTACTGCAGGTGCCCTAGGCGATGCCGGTTCGCCGGCGTCAGACTCGACCCTCGGCCCGACCTCGGGGCTGAACGTGGATGGCCAGCACCATCACATCTGGGACACGGTGGTCCCCACCTTCATCCACTACAACCTGCCGCTGCTGGCGTTCGGCTGGTTGGCGGCGATGACGCTGTAAGCTGTCAGCCCTTGTCGGGTGGCGGTGAGATGCTGTTGAGGACGGTGCTGCCGTCCTTGCTGCGGGTCAGGTAGATCGGCAGCACCTTGGGCAGGTTGTCCACCAGCCGTTCGACCTCGCGGGTGTTGTAGATGCCGCTGATGCGGATGCGCCCGGTGCCGGGGTCGGCCAGCAGCAGCGGGGCGTCGAGGTAGCGGTTGATCACCGGCAGGGCCTGTTCCAGGCTCAGGTTGTCGAGCACCAGCTTGCCATTGCGCCAGGCCAGGCTGTTGTCGTAATCGCTGTTCTCGGCCAGTTGCGGCTCGAAGTCACCCGTGTGGTAGCTGGCCTGCATGCCAGGGCCAAGGCGGTAGCCGCCCTCGCTGCCGTCGCTGCTGACCAGCACCGAACCCTGCACCAGGGTGACCTTGACCTGGTCCTGGTACTTCCAGACGTTGAACTGGGTACCGGTGACGCGGGTCTGGCCGCGGCCGGCGCGGACAATGAACGGGTGGCTGCTGTCGTGCTGCACCTTGAAGAAGGCTTCGCCACGCTTGAGGGTGACCTGACGCTGGTCCTTGTAGTTGAGGTAGGTCAGTTCGGTGTGCAGGTTGAGCTCGACCGTGCTGCCGTCGCTCAACTGCACGGTCTGCATGTCGTTGCCGGCTTCGAAATGCTGGTAATGATTGGGCAGCCAGCCTTGCTCCCAGCCCACCCAGCCGGCCAGCGGCAACACCAGCAGGGCCAGCGCTGCTGCCGACGCCAGTGGCCGCCAGTTGCGTGCCCGTGGCACCTGCCGCGCAGGCGGGTTGAAATCGATGACCGTGGCGGTGCGTGGCAAGCTATCGGCGGTTTGCCAGATTTCCAGCATCGCCTGGTATTCCTCGGCATGACGTGGGTCGGCCGCCAGCCAGCGGGCGAAGGCTTCACGTTCGACCAGCGTGCAATCGTCGGCGTGCAGGCGCATGCACCAGTGCGCGGCGGCGTCGGTAATGGCATCGTCTGGGCTGGGATTGAGGCGGTCTTGGTTCATCGTGGCTCCGGGTTTTGCACATTCTACCCCTGCATAGGGGTTCCCGAGAACCGAGGTAATGGCGAATGACTATCAGTTATGTGGGTTTTTCGTCGGTTTCGCAAGGGATTTCCAGCGTTTGAGAACGCTTCGCGGCAAACGCGAAGCGCTCCTTGGCCGGCTCAGAACTGCTCAGCCGTCATTGCATACAGGCTGGCGCTACCGGTACGGATGCTGGCATCCAGGGCCAGGCTACGCGGCAGCAGGCGCTGGAAGAAGAACGCCGCACAGGCCAGCTTGGCGCCATGGAAGGCCGGGTCTTCAGCGTGCCTGGCCTGGGCCACCGCCGCCATGCGTGCCCACATGTAGGCATAGGCGGTGAGGCCGAACAGGTGCAGGTATTCCACCGCCACGGCATTGACCAGGTTGGCGTCCTCGCGCGCCCGTGCCCGCAGCCATTCGCTGGTGGCCTCCAGGCGCGCCAGGCTGGCTTGCAGGGCTTCGCGGTGCAGCGGTGCCCCGGCGCTGAAGGCCCGCACTTCGGCGGCGAAGCTGGCCAAGGCTTGGCCGCCGTCAGCCAGGACCTTGCGCCCGAGCAGGTCCAGGGCCTGGATGCCGTTGGTACCTTCGTAGATCTGCGCGATGCGCACGTCGCGCACCCGTTGCTCCTGGCCCCACTCGCGGATGTAGCCATGGCCGCCATACACCTGCTGGCCGAGCACGCAGCTTTCCAGGCCGTTGTCGGTGAAAAACGCCTTGGCCACCGGGGTCAGCAGCGCGACCAGGCGTTGGGCATGCTCGCGCTCACCGCCATCCTCGGCGTAGCGCGCCAGGTCCAATTGCTGGCCGACATAGACGGCGAAGGCGCGGCCGCCTTCGGTGAGGGCGCGCATGGTCAGCAGCATGCGCCGCACATCACCGTGCTCGATGATCGGGTCGGCGGCCTTCTCTGACGCCTTGGGGCCGATGGCAGCGCGGCTTTGCAGGCGCTCGTTGGCGTAGCGCGCGGCACTCTGGTACGACGCCTCGGCGCAACCGATGCCCTGAATGCCGATGGACAGGCGTTCGTAGTTCATCATGGTGAACATCGCTGCCAGGCCTTTGTTCGGTTCACCGACCAGGTATCCGCTGGCACCGTCGAAGTTCATCACGCAGGTGGCCGAGGCCTTGATGCCCATCTTGTGCTCGATCGAGCCACAGTGGGCAGCGTTGCGCATGCCGAGGCTGCCGTCGGCCGCGACCTGATATTTGGGCACCAGGAACAGTGAGATGCCCTTGGCCCCGGCAGGGGCGTCCGGCAGCTTGGCCAGTACCAGGTGGACGATGTTCTCGGTCAGGTCCTGCTCGCCACCGGTGATGAAGATCTTGCTGCCGCTGATGCGGTAGCTGCCGTCGGCCTGGGGTTCGGCGCGGGTGCGGATCAGCCCCAGGTCGGTACCGGCGTGGGGCTCGGTCAGGCACATGGTGCCGGCCCAGCGGCCTTCGTACAGCGGCGGCAGGTAGGTGGCCTTGAGCGTTTCGCTGGCATGGGCATCGATGGCCAGGCAACTGCCGGCACTCAGCGCCGAATACAGGCTGAAGCTGCAGTCGGCGGCGTAGAGCATTTCTTCGAACAGCACGCCGAGCATCTTCGGCATGCCCATGCCGCCGTATTCGGGGTTGCCGCCCAGGCCGACCCAGCCGCCTTCACGGTAGGTTTGCCAGGCCTGGCGGAAACCGTCCGGGGTGGTGACAATGCCGGCGTCGAAGGTCACGCCTTGCTCGTCGCCGTTACGGCTGAGCGGGGCGATCAGCTGGCCGGTGACCTTGGCGGCCTCTTCAAGGATGGCGTCGGCGGTTTCAGCGTCGACGCGTTCGGCCAGGGCGGGCAGGCGTGCCCACAGGGCAGGGCCCTGGAACACGTCATGGAGGATGAAGCGCATGTCGCGCAGCGCAGCGGTGTAGTCGGTCATGTCAGGCTCGATAACGGTTCACAGGGCCTTGGCGCGGTCGCGCAGGACGTATTTCTGGATCTTGCCGGTGGAAGTCTTGGGCAACTCACCGAAGACCACGGTCTTGGGCACCTTGAACCCCGCCAGGTGCTCACGGCACCAACTGATGATGTCGCTCTCGCGAGTATGGTCGTGGCCGGGTTTGAGGGCGACGAAGGCGCACGGCGTTTCGCCCCACTTGTCGTCGGCGCGGGCGACCACGGCGGCTTCCAACACGGCGTGGTGCTTGTACAGGGTGTCCTCGACTTCGATGGTCGAGATGTTCTCGCCGCCGGAAATGATGATGTCCTTGAGCCGGTCCTTGATTTCGACATAGCCGTCGGCGTGCCACACGGCCAGGTCGCCGGTGTGGAACCAGCCGCCACGGAAGGCTTCGGCGGTGGCTTCTGGGTTTTTCAGGTAACCCTTCATCACCGTGTTGCCGCGCATGAAGATCTCGCCCAGAGTGTTGCCGTCTTGCGGTACCGGCTGCAGGGTCTGCGGGTCGGCGACCATCAGGCCGTCGAGGGTGGGGTAGCGCACGCCCTGGCGCGACTTGATCCGCGCCCGTTCCTCCAGCGGCAGTTCGTCCCATTCTTCATGCCAGGCACAGACGGCGACCGGCCCGTAGACCTCGGTCAGGCCATAGGTGTGGGTGACCCGGATGCCCATCTGCTCGACCGCACCGATGACCTTGGCCGGCGGTGCGGCACCGGCCACCATGGCCTGCACCGGATGTTCGATGGCGGCCTTGGCGGCGTCGGGCATGTTAACCAGGGCGTTGAGCACGATCGGCGCGCCGCACAAGTGGCTGACCCGGTGTTCGCGGATCAGGGTGAGGATCTTCTGGGGGTCGACCCGGCGCAGGAACACATGGGTGCCGGCCAGCGCGGTGATGGTCCAGGGGTAGCACCAGCCGTTGCAGTGGAACATCGGCAAGGTCCAGAGGTACACCGGGCGGTGGCTCATGGCCCAGGTCATCTGGTTGCCGATGGCGTTCAGGTAGGCGCCGCGGTGGTGATAGACCACGCCCTTGGGATTGCCGGTGGTGCCTGAGGTGTAGTTCAGCGAGATCGCCTGCCATTCGTCCTCGGGCCATTCCCAGGCGAAGTTCGGGTCGCCCTCGGCCAGCAGGGCCTCATAGTCGAGTTCGCTGACCGCACGGCCTTCGCCGTATTCGGGGTCATCCACATCGACCACCAGCGGCGGGTGTTCGAGCAAGGCCAGGGCAGCGGCGATCACACCGTGGAACTCGCGATCGGTAATCAGCACCTTGGCCTCGCCGTGCTGCAGCATGAAGGCGATGGCCTCGGCGTCCAGGCGCACGTTGAGGGTGTTGAGCACGGCGCCGATCATCGGCACGCCGAAGTGCGCTTCGAGCATCGCCGGAATGTTCGGCAGCATCACCGCCACCGTGTCGCCGCGGCCGATACCACGCCCGGCCAGGGCGCTGGCCAGGCGCCGGCAGCGCTGGTAGGTCTCGCGCCAGTTGCGGCGGATGGCGCCGTGGATCACGGCCGGGTAATTGCCGTACACGGCGGCGGTACGTTCGATGAAGCTCAGCGGGGTGAGGGCGACGTGGTTGACGGCAGCGGGCATCAGGCCCTGGGCGAAGATCGACATACGGTAATCCTGTAGAGGAGGCAGACGCAGCCTGTGCGTGTTGCCCCCCGGTGGCTGATTGTTAGCTCTGATCAGGGTGCGGGCAGCGCGCCGATGGCCGCTTGCCCCTGTCGCAGTTTTACGCGAACCGCTATCGTAGTTGGAATATCGACTATAGCAATATAGTAAAACTACTATAAGAACGAGCGCCGACAGTGGATCAGACCCTCTCACCCTTGCTCGCCAAGGACCCACAAGCCAGCGTGCTGCTGGCCCCCGATGCAAGTGCCTTGGCGAGCAACCCGGCCTTGCAGGCGTTGATCGGCGCTGGCGCCACGCTGGCCGACTGGCTGCCGGGCAACTGTGCCGCGCTGGTGCGCGCCTGTCTGCGCCAGCACCGGGCAATCGCCGAGGTGGAAAAACAGGTCGGCGAACGCATTCTGCTGTGGACCTTCATACCCGATGACCAGGGCCAGCGGGTGCTGGCGCGCTGCCGCGATGCCAGCGAAGAGCGCCAGGGCGCCCGCGAAGCCAGCCGGGCCCGGCGCCTTTATCGGCTGATCATCGAGAACACCACCGACCTCATTTCCCGGCACAGCCCTGACGGCCGTTTTCTCGACGCCTCGCCGGCGGCCTACCGCCTGCTCGGCCAGTGGCCGGAGCAACTGCGCGGCCTGCCGGTACGGGCATTGCTGCACCCGCGCGAGCGGCGCCAGGTGCTGCGCCAGGCCGCTGCGGCGCTGGACCAGGACGGCTACCACACCACGACCTGCCGCGTCCGCCATGCGGGCGGCGGCTATCGCTGGTTCGAAATCGCCAGCCGGGCGATCCGCGAGACCTACACCGGTGCCGTGGTGGAGGTGGTCAGTGTGTCGCGTGACATTACCCTGCGCATCGAGGCCCAGGAGAACCTGGCCCACAGCGCCCGGCTCGCCACCCTGGGCGAACTGGCGTCGGGCATTGCCCACGAGATGAATCAGCCATTGGCGGCGGTGGTCAACTATGCCAATGCCAGCCAGCGTTACCTGCAAGGCCTGGAGCGCGACCCGCAGGCGCGTGAACGGGTCGGCCAGGGCCTGCAACGCATCACTGAGCAGGCGACCCACGCCGCCGAGGTGATCCGCCGCCTGCGCGCCTTCCTGCGCAAGGGGCCGCGGCGCCTGCAAGCGGTCGAGGTGGCCGCAGTGGCGGCCGAAGCCCTGCGCCTGTGCGCCTGGGAAGCGGCGCGTGACCAGGTCGCGGTTGAACTGCGTATCAACGGGCAGTTGCCGGCGGTGTTCGCCGACCGGGTCTTGCTCGAGCAAGTGCTGCTCAACCTGCTGCGCAATGCCATAGAAGCCAACCGCGAACAGCATGGCTCACAGCCGTCACGTATCCTGCTCGGCGCCGTGCGCGAGGGCGACGGGGTGCTGATCGAGGTCGCCGACCAGGGGCCGGGCGTGGCCGCCGAGCGTCTGGATGCGATCTTCACCCCCTTCGGCACCACCAAGGCCGAAGGCCTGGGCCTGGGCTTGAGCATGAGCCGCAGCCTGATCGAAGGCTTTGGCGGCAGCCTTTGGGCGCGTGAGGGTGAGGCGGGTGGGTTGGTGTTGTGCTGCCGTCTGGCAGTGAATCGGGGATAAGGAGAGAGCAGCGTGCAAGCGAAGGTGTATGTGGTCGACGACGACCAGGGCATGCGTGATTCGACGGTGTGGTTGCTGGAATCGGTGGGCCTGGAGGGCGTGCCGTTCGCCAGCGGCCAGGCGTTTCTCGATGCCGGCGTGGACGACGGGCCGGCCTGTGTGCTGCTGGATGTGCGCATGCCCGGGCTGGGCGGCATGGCAGTGCAGCAGGCCCTGCGCGAACGTGGCCTGCAAATACCGGTGATTTTCGTCAGTGGCCATGCCGATGTGCCGATCGTGGTGCGGGCGTTCAAGGCCGGGGCGAGCGATTTCATCGAGAAACCCTACAGCGACCAATTGCTGCTCGACAGCGTACAGGCGGCGCTGGAGCGAGCAGGGCAGGCGCGCCAGGACGACCTGGTGCTGGCCGCAGTGCAGGCACGCGTGGATGCCCTGACACCCCGTGAGCGCGATGTGTTCGTGCCGCTGGCGCAGGGCTTGAACAACCGCGAGATTGCCGAGCGCCTGGGCATCAGCGTGAAGACCGTGGACCTGTACCGGGGGCGGGTGATGAAGCGGCTGCAGGCGGGTAGCCTTGCCGAGTTGGTGGGCATGGCAATCGCCTGCGGGGCCGTGCAGGCGCTGGGCTTGCGTGCCCTGTGAAACGCCGCCGGCAACGGCGGTTTCATGAATATTTGCATAGCCCCCTAATCAAAGCTTTGACATTCACTGCCTAGGCAGTAATATTTTTAAACAATTACCCGAGCAGACTCCGATGTCCCATTTCAACCCGGAAAATTTCCAGACTTGCGCCATCGGCATGCTGCTCGGCCGTGCGGCGATCCTCAAGGACCGCATTCTCGACTGGCACCTCGAATCTGAGGGCGTCACCGCCGCACAGTTCAAGGTGCTGATCATCGTCACCCAGTACCAGGTGGATACCCCGGCCGAACTGTGCCGCTACCTGGGCCTGGACAGCGGTTCGATGACCCGCATGCTCGACCGCCTCGAGCAGAAAGGACTGATCCTGCGCAACCGCTGCGCCGATGACCGCCGCCAGGTGCGCCTGGCGCTCAGCGCCGATGGCCAGCGCCTGGCCGACCGCCTGCCGGAGATTGGCGCGGCGGCGATGAACGAACTGGTCGGCGTGTTGCAGCCAGACGAGCTGAAGACCCTCGAAGGTTTGCTGGCCAAGGTCCTGCTGGGTGCCGGCGACCCTCTGACGATCCGCCGCTTCGGCGATCGTTGATCCCTGTTACGCATATTCCAAGGTATTGTCATGGCCACTCCCACAGACACCGCAACTCCCCCAGCCGACGCGCCACCGTCGGGCAAACGCAAGGCCTGGCTGCTCGGCCTGCTGTTGCTGGTGCTGCTCGTCGGCATCGGCACCTGGGCCTGGTACAGCCTGGTCGGGCGCTGGCACGAAAGTACCGACGACGCCTACGTCAACGGCAACGTGGTGGAGATCACCCCGCTGGTGACCGGCACCGTCACCAGCATTGGCGCCGATGACGGTGACCTGGTGCAGGCTGGCCAGGTGCTGTTGCAGTTCGACCCTTCCGACAGCGAAGTGGCCTTGCAGTCCGCCGAAGCCAAGTTGGCGCGCACGGTGCGCCAGGTACGCGGGCTGTACAGCAACGTCGACTCGCTCAAGGCCCAGCTGGAAACCCGCCAGGCCGAGCTGCAGAAGGCCCAGCAGAACTACAACCGGCGCAAGGTGCTGGCTGACAGTGGCGCGATCGCTGCGGAAGAGATCTCCCATGCCCGTGACGACCTGACCGTGGCCCAGGCCGCCGTCAACGCCGCTCGCCAGCAGCTCAATACCAGCACCGCGCTGGTCGACGACACCGTGGTGTCCTCGCACCCTGAGGTGATGGCGGCCGCCGCCGACCTGCGCCAGGCCTATCTCGACCACGCCCGTACTACCCTGGTGGCGCCGGTGACCGGCTATGTCGCCAAGCGTACCGTGCAGCTCGGCCAGCGCCTGCAGCCCGGCACTGCGACCATGGCGGTGATCCCGCTGAACGAGGTGTGGATCGACGCCAACTTCAAGGAAACCCAGCTGCGTGACATGCGCATCGGCCAGCCAGTAGAAATCAGCGCCGACCTGTATGGCAGCGAGGTCAAGTACAGCGGCACGGTCGACAGCCTCGGTGCCGGTACCGGCAGCGCCTTCGCCCTGCTGCCGGCGCAGAACGCCACGGGAAACTGGATCAAGATCGTCCAGCGCGTGCCGGTGCGGATCCACCTCAGCCCCGATCAGCTCAAGGACCACCCGCTGCGCATCGGCCTGTCCACCGTGGTCGAGGTCGACCTGCACGACCAGAGCGGCCCGACCCTGGCCCAGCAGCCACCGCAGCAGGCCAGCTACACCACCCAGGTGTATGACCGCCAGCTGGTCGAGGCCGACAACCTGATCGCCCGGCTGATCCACGAGAACAGCGCCACCGGCAAGACGGCGCAGCGATGAGCAACAACGCCCCGGCGCAGTTCACGCCGCCGAGCCTGCTGCTGACCACCATCGGCCTGTCGCTGGCGACGTTCATGCAGGTGCTCGACACCACCATCGCCAACGTGGCGCTGCCGACCATTTCCGGCAACCTGGGGGTGAGCTACGAGCAGGGCACCTGGGTGATCACCTCGTTTGCGGTGAGCAACGCCATCGCCTTGCCGCTGACTGGCTGGCTGAGCCGACGCTTTGGCGAGGTGAAGCTCTTCATCTGGGCCACTTTGCTGTTCGTGCTGGCGTCGTTCCTGTGCGGTGTCGCCCAGTCGATGCCGGAGCTGGTGGGCTTTCGGGTATTGCAGGGTGTGGTGGCCGGGCCGCTGTACCCGATGACCCAGACCTTGCTGATTGCCGTTTACCCGCCTGCGAAGAGGGGCATGGCGCTGGCCTTGCTGGCAATGGTCACGGTGGTCGCGCCGATTGCCGGGCCGATCTTGGGCGGCTGGATTACCGACAGTTACAGCTGGCCGTGGATCTTCTTCATCAACGTGCCGATCGGCCTGTTCGCCGCTGCCGTGGTGCGCCAGCAGATGCGCACGCGGCCGGTGGTCACCAGCCGCCAGCCGATGGATTACATCGGCCTGCTGACGCTGATCGTCGGCGTGGGGGCGTTGCAGGTGGTGCTGGACAAGGGCAATGATCTGGACTGGTTCGAGTCGTCGTTCATCATCGTCGGCACGCTGATTTCGGTGGTGTTCCTGGCGATCTTCGTCATCTGGGAACTGACCGACCGCCATCCGGTGGTGAACCTGCGGCTGTTCGTGCACCGCAACTTCCGGGTCGGCACCATCGTGCTGGTCGGTGGTTATGCGGGGTTCTTCGGCATCAACCTGATCCTGCCGCAGTGGCTGCAGACGCAGATGGGGTACACCGCCACCTGGGCGGGGCTGGCGGTGGCGCCGATCGGCTTGCTGCCGGTGATCATGTCGCCGTTTGTGGGCAAGTACGCGCACCGCTTCGACCTGCGGGTGCTGGCCGGGCTGGCGTTTCTAGCAATCGGTGGCAGCTGCTTCATGCGCGCGGGCTTCACCAGCGAGGTGGACTTCCAGCACATCGCGATGGTGCAGCTGTTCATGGGGATTGGCGTGGCGCTGTTCTTCATGCCGACCTTGAGCATTTTGCTATCTGACCTGCCGCCGCATCAGATTGCTGACGGTTCGGGGCTGGCGACCTTCCTGCGGACCCTCGGTGGTAGCTTCGCGGCGTCGCTGACGACGTGGATCTGGATTCGCCGGGCGGACCAGCATCATGCGTATTTGAGCGAGCACATCAGCCCGTTCGATCCGGCGACGCGGCATACGCTGGAGCAGATGGGTGGGGCGAGTTCGCAGAGCTATGCGCAGTTGGAGCAGATTGTGAATGCGCAGGCGTACATGATGTCGACGGTTGATTATTTCACCCTGATGACCTGGGTATTTGCCGGGTTGATCTTGCTGGTGTGGCTGGCCAAGCCGCCGTTTACGGCGAAGGCGGGGCCGGCTTCGGCGGGGCATTGAAGCAGTAGTGTTGCTCTTGCTCTTGCTCTTGCTCTTGCTCTTGCTCTTGCTCTTGCTCTTGCTCTGCTTTTGCTTTGGCTTCTAAGCGCGCGATTGTCCAGGCGACGCAGAGTGCGACTTCAGGAGGCCGAACGTAGGCGTCTGGAGGGCCAGGGTGCGTAGCACCCCTTCGGCGTAGCCGAAGGCGCGAGATGTAGACTTGCGCAGCAAGTCGTAGGCCGCGCGGGCCCGGAAGACGCCGGAGTGAGGGGACCCCGGAGCGCAGCGTAGGGGCCGGATGATGGGAGCGGGGGTTTTTGCCTACTTTTTGCCCAGT
>NZ_BCBA01000066.1 GCF_001320245.1 Pseudomonas sp. NBRC 111124 | reverse complement strand
GGCTTTAGCCGCGAAAGGGCCGGCACAGCAGCCAGAAAATGGCTCAGACGTGGCGCTGCTTCCTGGCCTTGCCCCGCGGCAACCGGCAACGGTCGCTCTGCTCGGCCAAGCGCGCGGCATAAGCGGCCTTGACGCTGAAGCCACCACTGCGGGCAGGCTGGGCTGGCTTGGCTGCAGCAGGCGTGCTGACAACCTTGCCAGCCGGCTTGGCCACGGCAGCCACAGGGGCCTGTTCAGCTGGCGCTGCCGCCGCCTTGGCGGTCTTGCGCAGTTCAGCCAGCGATGGCGTCTTGTTTTTCGAGGCCGTAGCCGCGTCTGGTTTGTCCAGCGAACGCTGGCACGATTTGCAGGATACGTCCGCGGTCACGGCAGTGCTGACAAGGGTCTGACTGCTGCGCCCACAGGCGGAATCGAGGCCATTGGTGGAAAAGTGAGTAACCAAAACCGAACATCTCCGATGCGTTGTCATTGAAGCGGGCGGCATTCTCGCACAGGATGCAGGGTCTTGCCGAACGGTGGGCGTCACCGCGACCACTGGCTTCGGACAATCGGGCTGGCACATTGCCACAATCACAGGCATGCTAGCCCGTTCGCATGTCCGGCTTTATAGTGCGCAGCCGCGGTCCTGGCCTGTGCACATGCCGGCATACACCGTGCATGTCCTACCTGCCATCGCCAGCCCAATCGCAGGACCAACGCTTGACCAATCTCAATCATCGGACTCCGCTGCGCCCCGCTTCGCCGGCCCCAGTCGCTTCGCTGCGTGGTTCGGTCAAGGGTGCGCTGGCCCTGCTGGCCCTGATCCTGCTGGGTTTGCTGCTGTGGCAACTGTTTTCCCAGTTTCGCCACACCCAAGCCGACCAGCGCCAGCTGAACCTGGACGCCAGTGCCGAACTCGCCGATCACCTGAGCCTGAACATGGCGCTCAAGGCCCAGCAGGCTCTGAACGTGGTACAGCCCTACGTCAAACCGCCGACGCCCGCCGCCCTGCCGAGCCTGCTGGCGACCCTGCGCGAACGCCTGCCTGCCCTGCGCGACCTGGCCTGGCTGGACCCGACCGGGCAACTGCACAGCGACAGCCTGGATGGCAGCCCCGACCGCCAGCTGATTGACGAGCTGGTCGGGCTGAACCAGGGCCGCAACTACTTCTTCGCCAACTCGGCGGACAACCGCACCATTTACCTGCTGCTGCGCCAGACGGCCAAACAGGATCGCGGCTACTGGCTGCTGCGCCTGTCGCCAGACTATTACCAGGTGCTCACCGTGCACCTGGACGGCCCCGGCCACCCGCTCTGGCTGCTGGAAAACAGCCGCAGCGGTGAGGTGCTGGAACGCCACGCGCCGGTACAGACCAGCGGTGAGCCGCTGCAAAGCGTAATGCTCGCATTCATCGACAACAGTACCTGGCAACTGCGTGGCCTGTTCGACGCGGGCCTTGCCCAGCAGAAGCTGCTGCCGGCACTGATCGGCAAATGCCTGCTGGCGCTGTTCTGCGCCCTGTTGCCGGTGCTGGCGCTGGTCAACATGCGCCGCCGCCAGCGCGCTCTGCAGGAAGACCGCCGGCGCTACCACGAAATCTTCGAAGGCACGGGCGTGGCCTTGTGCGTGCTCGACTTGTCGAGCCTGCCAGGCCAGCTCGACCGCTATCACCTGCGCAACCTGGCTGGGCTCAAGCAGAGCCTGGCGCTGGACCCCAACCTGCGCCGCTCGCTGCTGCTAGAGCTGAAGATCACCGAGATCAACCAGGTGGCGCGTCAGCTGCTCAACGTCGAGTGCCACAAAGGCGCCTGGCAACGGCTGATCGAGGGCAGCGGCGCCGGCCGCGACAGCATCGGCATACAACTGATCGACGCCCTGATCGAGCAGCAGCCGTCGCTGGAACTGGAAGTACGCCTGCCCGCGCCGCTGGGCGGCGAGCTGCACCTGTGGCTGATGGTGCGCCTGCCGCAGCAGCGCCGTGATTACCAGGCGGTAATCCTCAGCATCAGCGACATCACCAGCCGCAAGCAGGTGGAGCTGTCGCTGCTGGAGCGTGAGAGCTTCTGGTCCGACGTGGTGCGCACCGTGCCCGACCAGCTGTACGTGCAGGATGTGCTCAGCCAGCGGATGATTTTCAGCAACCGCCACCTCGGCCAGACCCTCGGCTACGACCGCACCGAGCTGGCGCAGATGGGCGACCGCTTCTGGGAATTGCTGCTGCATCCGGAAGACGCCGCGCACTATCAGGCTTTGCGCCAGCAACAGCGCGACAGCGCACACAGCCAGTCGCTGCACACTCAACTGCGCTTCCGCCACCGCGATGGCGGCTGGCGCTGCTACGACATCCGCGAGCAGGTGCTGACCCGCGACGACGATGGCCTGGTCACACGCATCATCGGTGTGGGCAAGGATGTCACCGTGCAAATCGAGGCCAGCCAGTCGCTGCGCGACAGCGAGCAACGCTACCGCATGCTCGCCGAAAGCATCAGCGACGTGATCTTCTCCACCGACAGCCGCCTGCAACTCAACTACCTGAGCCCTTCGGTGCAGTCGGTGCTGGGCTACCAGGCCGACTGGATCTTCGACAACGGCTGGCAGTCGATCATCGCCAACCCGTCCCAGCTCACCGGCATCTACAGCCTGATGGAGCGGGTCAGCAAGGCCATGGGCGACCGCGAACAACTGGCACAACTGCGCAGCCAGCTGCCGACGCAACTGTTCCTGTTCGACTGCCTGCGCGCCGATGGCCGCAAGATCCCCATCGAGCTGCGCCTGGTGCTGGTGTGGGACGACCAGCAACGCTTCGAAGGCGTGCTCGGCGTGGGCCGTGACATCAGCCAGCAACGCCGCGCGGAAAAAGACCTGCGCATGGCCGCGACGGTGTTCGAACACTCCACCTCGGCCATCCTCATCACCGACCCGGCCGGCTACATCGTGCAGGCCAACGAAGCGTTCAGCCGGGTCAGTGGCTACGCGGTCGGCGACGTGCTCGACCAGCTGCCGGCCATGCTGGTGGTCGAGGACCAGCAAGAAAGCCACCTGCGCTACGTGCTCAAGCAACTGCACCAGCACGGCAGCTGGGAAGGCGAAGTGTGGCTCAAGCGCCGCGACGGCGACCATTACCCGGCCTGGGTCGGCATTACCGCAGTGCTCGACGACGAAGGCGACCTGGCCAGCTATGTGTGCTTCTTTACCGACATCAGCGAGCGCAAGGCCAGCGAACAGCGCATCCACCGCCTGGCCTACTACGACGCCCTCACCCACCTGCCCAACCGGACGTTGTTCCAGGACCGCCTGCACACCGCGTTGCAACAGGCCGAGCGGCAGAAGTCGTGGGTGGTGCTGATGTTCCTCGACCTCGACCGCTTCAAGCCGATCAACGACTCCCTCGGCCACGCCGCGGGCGACCGCATGCTCAAGGACATGGCCCTGCGCTTGCTGGCCTGCGTCGATGACGACGACACCGTGGCGCGCATGGGCGGCGACGAATTCACCTTGCTGCTGCAGCCGCGCGCCACCCGCGAGATGGCCCTGAACCGCGCCATCCACGTGGCCGAGAACATTCTGGGCAGCCTGGTGCGGCCGTTCGTGCTGGAAGGCCGCGAGTTCTTCGTCACCGCCAGTGTCGGCATCGCCCTGAGCCCGCAGGACGGCAACGAGCTGAGCCAGCTGATGAAGAACGCCGACACCGCCATGTACCACGCCAAGGAGCGCGGCAAGAACAACTTCCAGTTCTACCAGACCGAGATGAACGCCAGCGCCCTGGAGCGCCTGGAGCTGGAGAGCGACCTGCGCCACGCGCTGGAGCAGAACGAATTCATCCTCTACTACCAGCCGCAGTTCAGCGGCGACGGCAAGCGCCTGACCGGTGCCGAAGCGCTGCTGCGCTGGCGCCACCCGACCCGCGGCCTGGTGCCGCCGGGTGATTTCATCCCGGTGATCGAAGAACTGGGCCTGGTGGTGGATGTCGGCGACTGGGTGCTGCGCGAGGCCAGCCGCCAGCTCAAGGCCTGGCACAAGAACAAGGTGCGCGTGCCGAAGGTGTCGGTGAACATCTCGGCGCGGCAGTTCTCCGACGGCCAGTTGGGCACACGGATCGCGACCATCCTCGAAGAAACAGACCTGCCACCGGCGTGCCTGGAGCTGGAGCTGACCGAAAGCATCCTGATGCGCGAAGTCAACGAAGCGCTGCAGATTCTCGCCAGCCTGAAGAACCTCGGCCTGAGCATCGCGGTCGACGACTTCGGCACCGGCTACTCGTCGCTGAACTACCTCAAGCAGTTCCCGATCGACGTGCTGAAAATCGACCGCACCTTCGTCGACGGCCTGCCCGAGGGCGAGCAAGACGCGCAGATCGCCCGGGCGATCATCGCCATGGCCCACAGCCTCAACCTGGCGGTGATCGCCGAGGGCGTGGAGACCCACGAGCAGCTGGAGTTCTTGCGTGAGCATGGCTGTGACGAGGTGCAAGGCTACCTGTTCGGGCGGCCGATGCCGGCCAACCAGTTCGAGGCCCAGTTCGCCAACGAGACGCTGTTCATATTCCAGTGAGCGCCGGTAAAAACGGACCTGAGAGTCAACTCCAACCCCCAGCCAGCCCAGGCACGGCGCGGGATGCAACATGAGCCCCATTGGTCCGCGACTTGATGCCACTTCATATGCCAGGCGCGGATCAATCGGTTAGAATGCCCCCCCAAATTACCCCGATCCTTGAGGACCGCCATGTTCAGCCGTGATTTGACCATTGCCAAGTACGACGCCGAGCTCTTCGAAGCCATGCAGCAAGAAGCCCTGCGCCAGGAAGAGCATATCGAGCTGATCGCTTCGGAAAACTACACAAGCCCAGCTGTCATGGAAGCCCAGGGCTCGGTCCTGACCAACAAGTACGCCGAAGGCTACCCAGGCAAGCGCTACTACGGTGGCTGCGAATACGTCGACGTGGTCGAGCAACTGGCCATCGACCGCGCCAAAGAGCTGTTCGGCGCCGACTACGCCAACGTCCAGCCGCACGCTGGCTCGCAAGCCAACGCCGCGGTCTACCTGGCCCTGCTGTCGGCCGGTGACACCATCCTGGGCATGAGCCTGGCCCACGGTGGCCACCTGACCCACGGTGCTTCGGTAAGCTCGTCGGGCAAGCTGTACAACGCCGTCCAGTACGGCATCGACGGCAACGGCCTGATCGACTACGACGAAGTCGAGCGCCTGGCTGTCGAGCACAAGCCGAAGATGATCGTTGCCGGCTTCTCGGCCTACTCGCAGGTGCTGGACTTCGCCCGCTTCCGCGCCATCGCCGACAAGGTCGGTGCCTACCTGTTCGTCGACATGGCCCACGTTGCCGGCCTGGTTGCTGCTGGCGTGTATCCAAACCCTGTGCCGTTCGCCGACGTGGTCACCACCACCACCCACAAGACCCTGCGCGGTCCACGTGGCGGCCTGATCCTGGCCCGTGCCAACGCCGACATCGAGAAGAAGCTGAACTCCGCCGTCTTCCCGGGCGCCCAGGGCGGCCCGCTGGAGCACGTGATCGCGGCCAAGGCCATCTGCTTCAAAGAAGCCCTGCAGCCTGAGTTCAAGGCTTACCAGCAGCAGGTCGTGAAGAACGCCCAGGCCATGGCCGAAGTGTTCATCGAGCGTGGTTTCGACGTCGTTTCCGGCGGCACCCAGAACCACCTGTTCCTGCTGTCGCTGATCAAGCAGGAAATCTCTGGTAAAGATGCTGACGCTGCCCTGGGCAAAGCGTTCATCACCGTGAACAAGAACTCGGTACCGAACGACCCACGTTCCCCGTTCGTCACCTCGGGCCTGCGTTTCGGCACCCCAGCCGTCACCACCCGTGGTTTCAAGGAAACCGAGTGCCGTGAACTGGCCGGCTGGATCTGCGACATCCTGGCTGACCTGAACAACGAAGCGGTGATCGACGCCGTGCGTGAGAAGGTCAAGGCCATCTGCAAGAAGCTGCCGGTATACGGCAACTGATTGGCGCAAGCCTGATGTGAAAAAGCCCGGCCTTGTGCCGGGCTTTTTGTTGCTGGAATGAGGCACAAATCGAGCATCCACCCACCCCAGCGTATTACCCTGTGCCCTTTTTGACGACCACGCACAGGCCCCACCTTGACCAGAGAGCAACTCGAAACCCAGCAGATCCCGATTTACTTCGCCGCAGTACTCGCTGCCATTGCCTTCGGTCTACTGGCCAGCGACGCCGCGCAGCATCTGAAAACCCTGGTCACCCCCGCCATCGCCATCCTGATGTATGCGATGTTCCTGCAGATCCCGTTCCTCGACCTGCGCCAGGGCCTGGGAAACCGTCGCTTCATGGCGGCCCTGCTGCTCGCGAATTTCATCCTCGTGCCACTGTTGGTATGGGCCCTCACCCGCGGCCTGGCCGATCACCCGGCAATCCTGATCGGCGCCCTGTTGGTGCTGCTTACGCCGTGCATCGACTACGTGGTGGTGTTTACCCACATCGGCAAAGGCGATTCGCGCCTGACCCTTGCCGCCACGCCCGTGCTGTTGCTGGTGCAGCTGGTGCTGCTGCCGCTGTACCTGGCACTGATGTTAGGCGACAGCAGCGACGTAACCATGAGCATTGCCCCGTTCGTGGAGGCCTTCGTGCTGCTGATCGTGCTGCCGATGATCTTCGCCGTGTTCACCAGCGCCGGCGCCCGCCGCTCCCGCACGGTTTCGGCGTGGAACGACGCCTGGGCGTGGATGCCGGTGCCGGCCATGGCCCTGGTGCTGGTAACGGTGATTGGTGCGCAAATTGCCGTGGTGCTTCGGGACTTCGACCGGTTGCTGCCGGTGATTCCGGTGTATGTTGGCTTCATGTTGCTGGCACCGCTGCTCGGGTTCGTTTCGGCCCGGCTGTTGCGCTTGCCGGTGGCCGAAGCACGCTCGGTGACCTTCAGCGCCGCGACGCGGAATTCGCTGGTGGTGTTGCCGTTGGCGCTGGCGTTGCCAGAGGACCTGCGCGGATTGGCAGCGGCTGCCGTGATCACGCAGACGCTGGTGGAACTGGTGAGCGAGTTGGTTTACATCAGACTGATTCCGCTGCTTGTACGGCGCTGACATAGCTCCACTCTGTGCTCGCGAAGGGCTGCAAAGCAGCCCTCGACAAACGCTATTTCAATGATCGGCTACGGTGCCTTCATTGCGTCGGTAGTCGCCTTGATGATCTCTTTGGCTGCTTCAACGCTGATGGGTAGAGGTGCCTGTGCATCATCTTGCTCAGGCTTTGGCCGATGATGGAAATAGCGCAGCAAGGCAATCAGCAACAAGGTAGGCACCGTAGAAAGTGCCACGATGATCGGGATATCACCCGTGGAGTGAGGCTTGACGGAGGTGAAGAAATACCACATGCCTACGGTAACTCGAATGTTCCCAAGAAACACGAAGCCTAGCAGCGCAATGTAGAAAGTGATGACCAGTGCCACGGTGACATTGGTCAGGCGCTTCTCCCACCGAAAACGCCAAGACTCTCTTTTAAGGTAGTCACTGACCAGACCTACGTTTTCCGCCTCTCCCTGAGACAGGTCATCACTGGTATCCGTCATAAGAACCCAATTGCCTTCAGCCTGAATTCCATCGCCGCAGTCGAGACACCAAAGGCCCTGGCGAGGCGACCAAGGTCAGTAACCCTCTGCTCAAGCACCAGGTGTTTCACCAAGGCTGCAGGCATCAGCAACGCAGCAGCGAACCGATTGGCGGCGACCTCTTTCGGGTCTCTCGCTTTCGCGCTGAATTGTTCGGTGGTATCACGTGGGGCGTCTAGATCGCCATGCACGTGATGGCCTATTTCGTGAGCGATGGTGAACCGCTGACGAACAGGCGCATCCATGACGTTGTAGGTGATCAGCGGCTTGCCATCACGATAGGAATAATGGCCGCTCTCGTTAGGGCGCCAGTTCACCTGATCGAACGGGGTCAGCGACTTGACCTCAATGCCCATCGCCTCAGCTATTGCCTGAGGGTTGACCGGCAGATGCCCGTCCCAATGCGCTTGCAGGACGTCGTTTGCAGTACGGTACTCCATTCGGCCTCCTGAAAAAGGTTGGGTTGTTAATCAAAGTGAGGGGCGATTTTGCACAAGTCAAGGGTAGCGGTCAAATTGAGGTTGACACGCGATATTTCATTCGTTCCACCGCTGAAGCTTTAGGTAAGAAAAAAGGAAATCCGGACAGCGAAAGTGCCTGCCTCATCCGCGTGAAAGGGCCGTAGAGTATGAATGTGCAGGCACTTGGTATCCCTGCAGCCTATAACGCCTTCATCTCCGCAATATCCTGCGCCACCTGATCGGCAGAGTGATCAAACATCGCCTGCTCCTGCGCATCCAGCGGCAACTCGATCACTCGGGCAATCCCCTCCTCCGCCAGCACACAGGGCACGCCCATGGCGATGTCGGTGCGCCCGTACTCCCCTTCAAGAATCGCGACCGCCGGCAAAATGCGGTTACGCCCATTGGCGATCGCATCCACCATCTGCGCAATGGCCACACCCGGTGCATCGCAGGCACTGCCGACCTTCTTCAGCCCCAAAATCTCGCCACCACCCTTACGCGTACGCTCGACGATCCGCTCGATCTGCTCATCGGACAGGAAGTGAGAAAGCGGCACCGAGCCGATCTGGCAGTAGCGCATCAGCGGCACCATGCTGTCGCCATGCCCGCCCAGCACCAGCGCCGTGATATCCCGGGCAGAAAACCCCGTCTGCTCGGCAATGAAGCACTTCATGCGTGCGGTATCCAGCACCCCCGCTTGGCCGAACACCTTGCCCCGCCCGAGCTTGCTCAGCGACCAGGCCCGATAGGTCAGCACGTCGACCGGGTTCGACACCACCAGCACCGTCGCTGCCGGCGCATAGCGATTGATGTCGTGCATGATGCCGTCGAGGATTGGCAGGTTGATGCTCAGCACGTCCTGCCGCGACTGGCCGGGCTTGCGCGGCACGCCTGCGGTAATCACCACCAGCTCCGAGTCCTGCAGCATGTCGGCCTTGGCGCCGCCAAGCACCTTGGTATCGGAACCTGACTCAACGGCTGCCTGCCAGATGTCCAGCGCCTTGCCCTGGGCCAGCTCACCCTGCACATCGAGCAACATCAGCTCACGGCAGTACTCTTCCCGGGCAATGATCTGCGCCGCTGCCTCGCCCACGATCCCGGCACCCACGATTGATAGCTTGTTCACCTGACACCTCCCAGCGGCGCGCGCCACCAGAAGCACGCCTGCGTATACAAAGAAGTATTGCCTGCCAAGGCGAAAAGGCCATGTGATGCGACCGCATGCTATTGACAGCATCCCACCGTCCCGGAAATACTTTGCAACGATTCATATAGATGACCAAATAACAAGGTGAATCGCTCCATGACCGCACTGCCCAGCCCTACGCGTATACCCGGCGCGACACCGCCGTCCGCCAGCCCCATTCCTCCGAAATTCGAAGTTTGCGCATCCAGTCGGCCATCTGCCCGCGACCGATAACGGCTCGCTACTGCCTGCAGAACCCCCTGTCATGCCTGCAATGCCTGAGTGCCGCTAGCGCGCCAGCCCAACCGAGATTCCCTGAATGACTCCCTTAGATATACAGCTGTTGCTGACCGCACTGGTCAGTGTCCTGGTGCTGGTAGCGCTGATCGTGTCCCGCCTCAAGATGCACCCGCTGCTGGCCTTGCTGGTGGTGTCCATTGGCGTGGGTTTTGCCACCCGCATGGAGCCCGACAGCATCGTTTCCCACCTGCTCACTGGCGCTGGCAAGACACTGGGTGCGGTCGGGGTGGTGATTGCGTTGGGTGCGATGCTTGGCAAGATCCTGGCGGACGCGGGCGTTACTGAGCAGGTCGCCGACGTGATCCTCAAGCGCACCTCGGACCGTATGATCCCATGGGCGATGATGTTGGTCGCCTTTGTCATCGGCATCCCGATGTTCTTCGAAGTGGGCTTGGTGATCATGCTGCCACTGATCTTCAGCGTGGCGCGCAAGCTGGAAGGCAAGGCCCGCTTCAAGGGCTCGGCATACGTGTATGTCGGTGTGCCGGTGATTGCCGCGCTGGCCGCCATGCACGGCATGGTCCCGCCGCACCCTGGCCCGTTGACCGCCATCGCCGTGCTCAAGACCTCGGTCGGGCCCACCATGCTTTATGGCTTCCTTGCCGCTATCCCAGCCATGATCCTGGGTGGCCCGCTGTATGGCCTGTTCATTGCGCCGCGCATGAGCACACGGCCCGATCAGGCCCTGCTGGACCAGTTCACACTGACTGAGAAAGCCGACGACCACCCCCGCCCCGGCGTGCTGCTCGGCATGCTGGCCGCGTTGCTGCCGGCGATCCTGATGCTGGTGCATGCCGTCGCCGAAATGCTGCTGCCCAAGGGCAATGCGTTGCTGGAGCTGGCCAGCTTCCTGGGTAACCCGTTGATCGCCATGCTGCTCGGCGTGCTGTTCGCCGGCGCGAGCCTGGTACTGGCGCGCGGCGGCGACGCCGAACAACTGCGCGATGCGCTGGGCAAAAGCCTCAAGCCGATTGCCTCGATCATCATGATCATCGCCGGGGGCGGGGCCTTCCAGGAGATGCTGACGAGCGCCAAGGTCGGCGATGCCATCGTGCACCTGACCCAGCAATCTGCCTTCCCGCCGTTGATTCTGGGGTGGCTGATCGCGATGCTGCTGTCGGTGTCTACCGGCTCTGCCACGGTTGGTATCGTTGGCGCTGCTGGTTTGCTGGCGCCGCTTGCGGGTGCTGACCCGAGCCTGAACCTGCCGTTGCTGGCCCTGTCGATCGGCTGCGGATCGCTGTTCTTCAACTATGCCAACCATGCGGGCTTCTGGATGGTGAAGGAGTCCTTTGGCATGACCATGGGTGAAGCGACCAAGACCATTTCGGTGGTGCAGTCCATCGTGGCGGTGGTCGGGTTGATTGTGGTGTTGGTGCTGAATGCGGGGATTACGGTGGGCTGAGCCGGGAAAGCCGGCCCTGTTCTTCCGCTTTCTCAGCGCTTTTCTGCGACCAGGGTGTAGCACATGGGTATCTGTGCCGCGCCCTGCTCGTAGACGTCATAGAGCTCCTCCCGATTGGAATGTGGGTATTCGTCGAATGCACGAAGACTCAAGCCTGCACCGGTAACGCCCATAAGCACATCGCTCAGCGAGTGAAGATGCCAGTACGACTGCAGCTCGTTTGGCTCGGCCTCGCCTTCGTAAACAATCGCGCCGGTTTCGACCATAGGTTCGGTCAGGAAATAGGACGTGCTGATCCGCCAAGGATCGCTGGATTCGGGGTCGAGCATTTCCAGGAATGGGTGCGTTTCGTAGATCACCAGAGTACCGCCCGGTTTCAGCGTTCTGGCGACGTGGGTGAAGAACTGAGAGAGGTTGGGCATCCAGTTCAGGACACCGATGGTGATCAGGGCGACTTCGAAGCGCTCGTTGAGGCTTGCTGGGAGTTCGTGGATGTCTGACTCGACGTATTCTGGTGAGTAAGGGGAAATCTCGGCTAGCTCGTGCGCTTGCTTGAGGAATGCCGAAGACTGATCGACGCCCACCACTTCCAATGCGCCTAGGGCAAATAGCGATATCGCTTCGCGGCCGTTGTTGCAGCCCAGCTGGATAACGGACTTCCCCGCTATGCCTATCTGTTTCAACTGGTCAGTCAGGGTTGAATCAAGGCAAGAAAAATCTTTGTGAGCCACGGCATCGATCAGCTGGCTCCAGGCAGCGCTTCGCCGATGATGATCGGCGGACGCATTCCAGGCATCACGATTTTTGGCGATGACATCAGTGTGCGAAACCATCTTGAGCCTCATCTCGGGCTGTTAAGGTTTATGACGTTAGCAGTTGTTTCGGACACATGCTGGCGTTACATGCAGTTACTTCTAATGGCAAAATAAATCAGATTTAACCCCTTTCTTGTAGGGCATTTCCCAAAGATACTGACGCGATCTATTTTCCATTGCAGCCACGCTAACTAGCGCTCTAGTCTCGGGGTGTCGTTGCACATCAACGATGCAGCTTTGACAGGCTGGAATGGTAAATAGTCTGCGGCTAGCCCTCATGGCGGCTGTATGTGGAGCACGTTCGCGTGCGCCGGGACTTTTGCTATTTCCACCGGTCTGTCAATCCACGTACAGCTGCCACCATTCTGTTTGACAGCAGACAGGTGGACGCACCCATTGGGTAAATAGCCATGTTGAAAGTTGTCCCCGATCCACCTTACCTACACGCCCTTGAAGACACACTGATGATGGCCGCTGACTATGCACTCTGTGCAGAAGTCGTTGCCCAGCAGGCGATGTTGATGCAGCCGAAGTCACCCGTGTCGTTGTTGATCATGACGTCAATGCACGAGCTGGACTCCCTGCGCAAAATGCTCGAATCCGCGCTGGCGCAAATCCAGAAGCCAGCAGATCCGCAGACGCTGCATTAATCCGCATCATGACTTGCCTGGCCTGACACTTTCGCAGGCTTGCTCTCTCTCGCACAGCACGGCCCCTGTGGGAATCCGGCTTGCCGGCGATAGCGCCAGCCCAGGCATCTTTAACTTCAGGGAGATCAAACAATGGCCACCGAAGAAACCCACTTCACTGTCGGCAAAACCACCTTTTACCAAGGTCATAACCAGACTCACCCCCTCTTCCGCATCGAACCCGGTATCCCCTGCCAAAGTGCCCGCGAACAGGCCTCAGAGCTGATGGGCTACGTCCGCGACCTGACCATCGACGGCCTGATGGAAGACAAACCCCAGCTGCTCTGGGCCTCGCACTACCTCAGCGCCCTGGCCAAGGCCCTGCTCGATGATGCCGAACTGGGCATGATGAAAAACCCTTGATACCGGCGACCACCATCAGTCACTCAACGTTGCTTTCATATCGCAGCCATCCTGCAACCCCTGCTGCCCCGCCTACGCGGTCTTTAGGATGATTCCGTCCTTCACAGACAGGCACTTCCGGGAAGTCGAATGGGCTCATCCCCTCAATGCAAGCCACGTTGACCCCGTACTGCTCCGGCACAGAACGACGCTGGTGGAAGGTATAGATCCCACACTTCGAGCAGAAGTAGTGCTTGGCTTCCCGTGTGTTGAATTGATAAAGGGTAAGCGCTTCTTCGCCTTGGGTGACGGTGATGTCGTACAGGTTGGCTGATACCGCCACAGCGCCACGCATGCGGCAGAACGAGCAGTTGCACCTACGCGCTGTACGTAGACCGTCGGTCAAGCGCAAAGAAAACCGCACGGTCCCGCAATGGCAGGCTGCCTGATAAACAGGGCGATCATCCTTTTTTTCATCGGTCATAGCGTTTCTCTTGTCTGAGAAGCCAATCTGAATATTCACGGGGCAAGGCAAACAAGGTGTCTATAAGCCTGAATGAAACGATGAATGCCTCGTCCCGAACCCTATGCGAGGTAACCCTGCAACAATCGCCGTACATTTTCCACTAGTGCAGACTCCCCCTTACGCGGTGGAAGCAGCGAGAACCTGGCTTGCGCCAACACCGTCAAGCCAGTCCTGTAAGGCTCCACGCCATGCGGGACAGCACTCGCATTAAGGCACGCAATTCCAAGCCCTGCCTTCAATGCCGATTGCAAGCCCGCCACCCCTGAAGTCGAGTAAACGATCTCGTATTCGACATGGGCGCGTCCCAAGACCTGGCAGCTGTACTCCGACAATCCGCACCCGCTGATCACGAGCAATGGCAGCGGCTGCCCAAGCTCTGGAACCCAGCCGGCAGCGGCTACCCATTGCAGTGGCTCCTGCCTTACTTCAAAAAGGTTGGATGAAGACACACGCTCATCCTGCACATCTGGCACGGCAAAAAAGCGTTTCTCCGCAAACGGGGGATTAAAGGCCCTGACCACTTGGCTGCTTTTATTGCCTACCTCATGACCTTAGGCACCGCGATCTATCAGGATCCCAACCATCCTTCGGCTGCAAAAAAGCGCATCACGCTGCTGCCAACGGTAGACGGCACGCTCACGCTGGAGCCCCGCGAAGGTGATCGGGTGCTCGGTTTTCACTACTCCGAGGTGACCTTGACGCCCCAGCCCACTCCGCGCGGTATCAAAGTCGGCGAAATCACCATCGACTGGGCAAAAGAAAAGGCGACCCTTTCGGAGTCGCCTTCAGATGTTAATGAGGCTGTAGTCGCAGCGATTCTATAGTTTCCGGATCTACGATCCATCAGGTCAGAACCCAGTCGAATCATCGGCTGTATGGTGGGGCCTATCGACTGTCCCTACGTCAGTGAGTGCCAGTTTCACTGCTGCCAGATTCGAGGGGCCAATTACGGGCAAGCCATGCCCAAAAATGCGCGTTTGCAGTCCTCGCCGAACATTCCTGAAGAATTGCCCTGAAAGGTCAAACCACCCATTTTCGGCAATTTGTTTCAGCGATCTGAAGAGTGCACGATCTTTTTCAAAGCACAAAAAAGGCCTGCATCGCTGCAAGCCTTGATATCTGGTGCGGAGACAGGAATCGTATCAACACGAAAGAGGCTGAATTCAATGGGTATTGTTCTTCAGGGTATGACTCATTATCTCTAAAATTATCCTCAGCCTATTTCCAGATGGCGAACCATCGTGAAAAAGCCCTGACTTGCGGCAGACCAGTCTGGAAGGAATTCAAAGTGATACGCCGAGCCACCCACATTCAGCAGGAGGGTGGTCATCAATAGCTTTCATTGCCGAGCTTATGCACTGCGCTGACAGTCGAACACGGTAAGTGCTAGGACGAATGACTCGATGGCTTCGATAGTCTGGGTCCGCTCGCCGTGCAGCAGCCTTGCAGCGGCATTCGCAATCGAGAGCTCGCCTTGAAGAGCGGCATCCACAAGTTGCAGGCCAGCCTCCTTGATGTCATCCGTGAGCGCCAAGTTGCTCCAAGCCTCCCTCGCTTCGTTGAGAGTCTCGAAGATCGCCCGATAGATGCGTTCCTCCTCGGGCATCCTGGTTCCCTTGCTGCTCCAATACGCATCAATACCTTGGAGCTCTGCCAACGGATTGGTGAGACGAGTAAATACGTTTAGCGAATCCAGTGGAGCTGCCTGGAGTCCTGCGGCGGCACACCAGGGTTGCGCCAGTTCATTTGGTAGGACAGGGAACAGACTGTCGAAGCCAGATGTAGCGAGATTCGTCAATCCGAGCTTGTTCATGACCGGCAGGACGCAAATCTTGCGCCCGTCATCAACGAGAGCGCGCCAGGCTGGCCAGCCACTCTCTAGATCCACGCCTGTTCCATCGGTGTTCACAGGCAAGGTGACCAACACATCCGCAGGCGGCCACACCCCGGGAATGGTAGCCTCAGGCAGCAGATGAACGCCGATGCCAGGGCTTATCGCGGTCAGCTCGGCCCTTAGTCTACCTTCCAAGTTATTGAACTCGGCCTCGCGATATCGGCGCGCTGCAAGTGCAGCTTTGCCAAGCGCACTTCCCTTTGGGGCCGTCTGGCAGCGGTGGGTGAGGAACGGATGCAGCCCTCTTTTCTCGGACTCACCGGCCATGGTCTGAAACATTTCCACGAGGCGCCGTAGCTCATCCAACTCTTTCGGAGCCTCGATTGACAACACATCCCATGACTCCTCGGACGCCGCAATCGTGATGCTTTTCTTTAGGTCTGCAAGCCACCCCATGTAGGCCGAAGCACCCTGCGGCAGCGCAAGAAACCTCCGGACGAGGTCCGTGGAGCAACTGGACAGGATCGATGGCAGCCTCGACCAGCTCTGAACCTCAGCAGTTGGCTGCTCCTCCTGTGGCGCCACCAAGCTGATAGCAACGTCGTATACGCGCCCCAAAACGTTGAGTGCCGTTGTATCAGTCTTCCCTCTGAATTGCCCGTCAAGCAGGGCTCTGAGGTTCGGGACGAGCAAATTGAGCAGATCCAGGCATTGCGCTAGATATGCGGTGTAGCTCTTAGCAGCTAATTCCGCGTTGAGAATGGCCAGCCACGCACGATTGCGGGCAACCTGTTCGGGCGCAGGAACGTTCGCTCTGGGCATGCGTTTGCAAGCAAGCGGGTAGCCTCCAATTGTGGACGGGACGATGCGCCCGTCAGCTCCGAGCGCGTTGCTGGAGACAATATCTGCTGCAGGTGTCAGCGCCAGCAAGCTCTCACAAGTCTGATACACCTCGTGATTAAGGTCGGTTTGCACGGAGGTTGCTACATACCAGAAGTCTGAGCGAACCTCTTTACCTTCCTCGCATGGGCTCAGACGCGGCGCTTCGGCCCATGCCACATGGTCGCAGAAGCGCTGGAACAACACCTCTTGCCCTACTGCATCGACCCAACTGATCGCCAGCGCCCTGTCGACCCTTGCTGTGACTCTTAGTAGCGAAACTATGGCTTGAAAGTCCGCGTCGACAAGCGGTGGGGAATGTGTGGCCAGCTCCCTCAAGTGCGAAGCTGGGATGACTTGGCCGAGTAGAGAAGCCATGAGCCGGGTCAAGTCCCCCATGCTGCTCCCCGCCTGGAGCGTGCGGCGCAGATCGCTTGGAGCTAACCGAGCCAAAAAGCGAGCGGTCAAACCTGAAGCGATGACCTCAGTCCTGATTTCAGTAAAGCGTCGAGATACCGAGACTATCGGACCGATATCTGGTGGCTCGACGTCGCCGATCGCAATTCCAGCAGGCGTTCCCAGCAACGACTTCGCCATCGCAAGTGCTTCGGCGGTCTGGAGCCATCGTCCGATCACCCGATGCGCGTTCGTGTGATCCAGCCCTGTCAGAATTGCGCTGAGGAGCGTCGTTCTCGGTGCTGCCTCCAATCTAAGTGCCAGGCCTTCAATTACCTCGTCATCGCATCCCTGGTGCCTAGAGAGCGTGCGCTCAAGGAACCGAGACATCTCGGATGCGGAGACCAGCCAAACTGCAGTTGCGACCGTAGTCGACAACAAGGGCGGCGCGAACTCGTGGGACAGACGAAGTAGCTCTGCAGATCTCAACTCATGCAGCCCCACTATCCTGCCGTCATGTGTGTCTTGAACCAGGTGCTCATCCTTGAGTCTGGTCAGCGCTAGCGAGACCGTAGTCGCTGGTTTGGACAAGACGCGAGGCAATTCTGACACATCGGCACTGCAACCCGCAGCGTTCACACAAGCCACCATCCTCAAGACATCCAGCTCGTCGTGTCGAGTGACGTCGTTCATCCGCGCAGCAATCTGCTCGTGCAGCGTCTCGCTCAATCGATGCCCCTGGGTAAGCACGTGGGTGTACTCAAGTAGGTGGCCAGCCGCCAGCGCCCAAGGTTCTCGCCATCCTTGCCAAGCGGTTTGCCCTCTACCCCTCAACTCTCGCCACACTCGTTCAGCAAGAGTGTCGTCGCCCTGAACCTTGACCTGGGCAGCGCGACGGTTATCTACCAGCGGATAGCGATCCTCCTCTCGTACAGATGCCAAAAGCAGCAGCCCGGGAGTGCGATTTACCTCCGCAGTCAACGCGGTCCAACCCTCCGAGAACCCTCGCCCCACGTCATCGATGATGAAACCGACGGGCGCATCTGCAGTCGCTCGTCTGGAGCGAGCAAGCTGGACAAGTGACGCAACTGCTGTCGTCGGCAGACGATGAATCTGAAACCAACGCACTGCGTGGCGACTGGCATACGCGGCTTCCCAAAGAACTGCTGACTTTCCTGAGCCGGAAGCACCGTGAATGAGCGCGTTTCTGCGGCTTTCCAGTCCTTGGAGAACGGCTGCACGGAGCTCAGGGCGTTCCACAACAAGTCCTGCTGCTACATGTGATGCCTGCGCATCGACACCCAGGTAGAACTGCGGATCCTCATCAGGAGTCAGGAAGTCCACAGCTGAACACAAGCCCTCAGTTAGCGCTGCCTCGACTAGTGCTGAGGTCAAAAGCGGCTGTAGCGCATCGAACCGCTGCTGAACATCAGATACTGCAAGTCCAAGATAGGCGTTCTCCGGCCGAGTACCATTAACATCAGAAAGATGCCCCACCACGCCCAAGAGGTCCGCGAAGTACATCTCGGCTTCGAAGGGGGTGCAGTCCTGCCTAGCCGAAATCTGGGCTAATGCGCTTCCGCGAGGGTCAGGCAGCACAAGCACCTTGGTTCGCGCAATGAGGCCAGCCAGCCCCTTGCGTCCCTTCAGCTGGGCTACGACGGTCGGATAGGCGGAAAGGTCCTGCAACTGGCGGATGGCAGTGCGACGTTCGCCAACGTTACTTTCGAGCACCAGCAGAAATTGGTCGCCAGGAAGCCCTTCTCCTTCCCACATTTTCGTGACGAAGCCCGCCACTGAACGAGCTGAAAACGGCCCCATGTGGTCGCGTCGTGACTTGACCTGCGCGAGCGTTCTAGCGCTGGCCGTCCGGACCTCAAGATCGTCACCCCCTTCAGGGACGACACTGCCGTAACCAAGCTGGCCGACTAAGTTTTCCACAGCAAGGCTTGCCGCAACCGCATCCTGATAGCGAAACCCACGTCCCGCATGAGAGCCAGCTCTTGTCGCCAAACCAAACCTCCCTTTCCGATGGCCAAAAACAATTCGTCGCGCATTCGCTCCAAGCGGCGACTAGAGGACGATATCTCGTGAAGACATTACTCCCGGAAGTGCAAGTTATGAAACAGGGGGCGCCAGGAATATGATGTCTTATAGCTTTTCACCCAGCGGTATTCACACTGTGATTCGGCTCCGTCTACCCATATCTAGCATCGAACGGCAGTTTACAGGCGTTCAACATTCGGCACGTCAGGCAACGGTCGTCCTAACTCCCGCCATCTTGCTGACTTTCGGCTAAGAGCGCACCAGATCAAGCACAAAAACAATCACACGTCCCTCACGTACTGATTTGCTTCCGGTAATGAGCATTTCCCGCAACTCACTCGCTGTTTGAGGTGACTCCGTACCTCGCCCTGGTTTTTTAAGGCACTTGTTTGGCAGATTCTGATCGCCAAACCAGAGGACGAGATAGATGCCACGACCCTCTGCTCGCCAATCTCGGGTGTAGAGTGCATCAAGCTGCATGTCCGCACCTCTCCAGAGTTCCGGGTGCCACTGCCCCTTCACTTCGATCGGTATCCTAAGTGCACCCGCTGAACAGGCAATATCGACTTCCTTGTCTGCAGCGACATGCGCCTCAGGATCAAACGTGATCTCTTTCGATCCTTGGCGAAGCAGCCCAAGAAGATGATCACGACAGCGTTCTTCCGCGAAGGGCGTACCGTTGTCATCATAGAAGCCACGCCATGATTCGGCATCGTCGCTCTTGACCTTCGCTTGGGCGATCGAAAGCTCCTCGAGCACCAACGCCTGCAGATCAGCGGCGGATACAGGAAGAAGATTACGTGTAATCGCATTGATCGTTTCAAGCGCGGGAGGAGCATAAGATGATTCGACACGGATGCGCGCTTGCTCTGCGACAACAATCTTAATCGACTCGGTGTAACCGTCGGTTGGCGCGTTCCTCAAGCGCATCAACGCAGCGATTGCATCTTCACTGGTGTCATTGCCTAGACGACGGATTAGATGGATCAGATGATTACTCGCATCCCAGGGATTGGTATTGCCCCCGGTAGTCCCGCTTGGACGATTAACCATTGGCCAACGCGGGCGGAATGTAGTGATGATCCATTCAAGCTGCGCTGGCCCCAGAGCAACATAGGAGCCGTCGTCAGAATGTCCACCTGTGGAATCACGCAAATGCCAGAGCAGCTCTGGTTCAATCTGGGAAACACTCAGCCGCGCAGCCGTCTGCTCAAAATCGACGACAAGGCCAATCGTATCCCAGTTGCGCCTACGCTCATCGTCAGTCAGCTTTACGCGACCAACGGCAACGCGGCGTAATACCTCGAATCGTCCCGAGCGGATAAGCCGATAGATCAACTCTGCTTCCGGTCCGACCGGAAGATCTGGGAAGCGCTTTAGCCATTCGGCAGCAAGCTCAGCAGCAAGTTCTGCATGACGTTCATCTCGCACAAGTGCATAGAGGCCGTCTACTGATTCACAGCGCGCTTGAAGCTGAGGTTCATGGTAGAGCCGCATTGCGTCCCCCCAACCTCCGCGAGCCTGGATAGCGGCCTCGATCGCCTCTCTGAGACCGACAATCCCTGCGTGGTCGTCGATGCAAGTTCGGCGCAGTACAAACAGTCCCGCCATCAGGCGCTCATCAGAAAGATCATCGAACCCTACGCCTTTCCGAAAGCGCTCGGCAAGCGCAGCAACGATAATGTAGCCAGCTTCGTAGTACTGACCTTGTGCAAGACCTTCCGCAATCTCGTGCGCTGTGGGCGTGGCTGGTTCAAGCACCATAAATGCTTCGAACCCCACATGCGCAACATCCCCGATATCGTCGCCAAGCCATTGAGCAACGCGCTCGTGGGCAGGCACTTCGTCTCCGACATCATTAAACAGATTGAGATAGGCTTTGGCCGGATCGATGATTGTTCCGAAGTCGCCGACACCCATTTGATCAATACAAGTCGCATAGCTCTTTCGGTGCTGGGCGTGCGCGGCAGCTTGCTTTTCTTGGCGGATACGTTCGCTTTCAGCTTGCTCGATCTTCCATTCGGGTATAACCGGCTTGGCAAGCCTTTCGATCCAGTTCAATAGGTCAGGGCAGTGTGCAGCGAATGGCCTTGCGGCTGCACGAACCTCGGCACCTATTTCATCGTCGTGCGGAGTGAGCTGAACCAAATCGCGCCAACGTTCATCGCTGTGATCTGAAGGATCAAGCACCTCAAGTAACGCAACGACGTCAGCCGTGGTCGCCGCAAAACCGGAGGACCGCCGGTTCAATTCCCAGGCCAGCTGCCAAGGACTTTGATCACTAGGCCGTTCGAACAGTACGTAGCGCTGTATGGCCTGGCGAAAATAAACATCGCCCCGGATGAGGGCATCTAGTTGCTGACGAGATTCGCGCTGATATCCGACGCTGGCATCAAATGGTTCTAGCCAAGACCAAATTTTTTCGGCCGTGACGCCACCGGCCGCCACGGCACGTGCGATCAGGTGATATGCGAAATCAGTTAGGACGTAATTTCCGGGGCGTTCATACCGATTACCAAGCGTCTTTGCCACCATAGCTAAACGGTCAAGGATACCTTCAATCCTAAGATCAGGAAGACGCCTCTTTAGGCCTGATAACACGCCAATCGTGCGACCGTCATTTCGGGCATGAGCAACTACAAGGTCGACTACAAGGTTATCGTGGATCAGCTCGTAACCAATGTCCTCGATCAGCTCGATTGCCAGTCGAATCGAGAGCTCATCGTCATAACTGTGTAATGCGGAGAGAATAGTCGACCAATCTTCTTCACCATCTAGCTCAGAAAGCGCCTCACCTGCGGCTCTCCGGCTCGCGAAAATCGCCTGTGGGTCGAGAACGATCTTCCGAAAGTCATCTGCTAAGGCTGGAGAAATCTTGTTTCCTTTGACCGCTTCGAGCACAAGAAGGCGTAGAGCGAACGGTGTTTCCGGTACGGTAATCAGTCGCCGTATTTCTTCGATTAGCTCGGGCTGTATGATTCCACGCACAGAATAGGGTCCCCAATCGCGAAAACGAGGACTGTCCGTTGCCAGTAGCTCTAGTGCCCCTATTAGTGAGCGAGCTTGCTCGACCGTTAAATCGTCTGCATCACCGTACTCGATCACGCCCATTGGATCAGCGGCGATCACCGCCTGAGCAAGTGCCGGATCATAAGCGAGCCACGCATGAATGCCACGTAGACTTGCCGGCACGAGACCATGACTGTGGAACATTGATAAGAGGCGCCTGCGTTTAGCCGGGGTATCAGCCTGCTTCGCAAGCCATCGAGCCCCCAAATATTCACCGACACGGCGATGTAGATATCCAAAGCGATCAGCACCATCGGCTCTGAACAACCGTGTGCCAAGCATGTCCCCTATGGATTCTCCCTGAGGTAGGCAGGAAATATCGGCGAGTTGCAACTCGCCTTCAGCGGAGTTGGCTGCGGAAGTTCGGACGATGGCTTCACTGCCAGTAAGGATCAAGCCAGCAAATGCAGCACCCGCAGCGTCAAGCCCTACTTCTCGTGCGAGCTGACCGTAGGCCTTTGCATCCCGGTGCTCGACCCGCAGTACCTCAACTGCTCGGCTGAAGAGCTCACTACGTGTCTCAGGCAGATTTCCCGAGCCGGCGACCCGGGAGATGAGTTCGAGAGTCTGCGGATTGCCAAGTAGTCCGTTGAGACCGCGAATGTTGAAATGTTCAACCACCGTCTCGGCGGTCTCGGCCCCGAGCGAGGCACTTAGAAAGGTTGCTGCGTCAGTATCATCAAAGGGCTCAAGATGCAGCTCCAGCGGCTCCTCTGGATATTGCTCGCGAATAGCCTCTAGCCCAGTGGCGCTACGCCAGTCCGCGACACGGCACGATAGAACGAAGTGAGGGCAGCCTAGTCGTCCGAGCTGGCGTAGCACTAGGTCCACCGCATCGCCCTCCTTTTGGGCGCTCACTTCATCAAGCCCATCAATCACCAGAGTCGTGGCGTCACCTAGTAGTGTTCTCGGGTCATGACGATTGATCAGCTGACGAGCGGTGCAGCGTGCATGGCCTGGAGCATTTGCAAACCATTCAAGCAGATACGACTTTCCCATGCCCGCTTCACCGAGAATGAGCAATGGTTCGGTCCGTTTTCGCAACTCGCCCTGAGCCAGTTTGGTTCGGCCATTTTCGGTTTCACACCATAGCGTCCGCTCAATCATCTCGTGCACCAACAAATTTGCGCATTCACTCACGTCTTACCGAAGCCTCACTTGGAGCCTGCCTAGCTAGCCAGATACTATCCTGATGAAATCTAAAATTCTCCACTGAGCAGCCTCAGTATCGCGCACGACCGCCCTTAGCTGATAGCTGCCGGCGCAGCATTGCGGGCACCTCCGAAGGCGCTTGCCACCTGGGTTTCGCATGGCGCGCCCTTTCTCATTGTCCGCTATCGTCGACTGAGTTAAACGTACGTCGGCGCTGATAGACTGTTTCTTTTACCTGGCAATAGGCTCGAGTGAGGTGGATATCAAAGAGTTTTGCATCGCTCATAAATTTGACATGAGCAAGTGTGAGATCGCGTTGGGCGGTGGCAGTTTTGGAATGGCTGACTTGAAGACTTCACCGGCCGAGTTCCTATCATTGGCGGAGGACGATTTTGAACGAGGCGGCTTGGCGGCTCTTGTCAACGCAACGACCAATGCGAAACGTGCCATTGTCAGCCAGCTCGATCAGTTGTTGATCTCTTTTGGCTACCAGCCACTTAGATGGAACGTGCCCAAAAAAATAGAACGTATCAGAGCGCTCGGGCTAATGGCACCAAGCTTGTTGCGCAAAGTCGTCGACATGAGAAATATTCTTGAGCATGAGTACGCAACGCCTGAGCTTGGAAAAGTTGAAGAAGCATTAGATATCGCGAGTCTCTTTGTGATGTCCGCTTCGGCTATGTTTATTCCGTTTGACGACGTCTTGGAGTTTTCACATCCTGACTCAACTGTGATGACTGGGACCGTCACACATATCACTGCGGGATTGAACCGTGAGTCTGGCAGGGTTTTCTACACAGTCTACGCGTACGAGCCTGGTGAGTATGGCGGACGTTGCGTTGGTCAATGTGAGATCGAATCAGGGCATGTCTTATTCGAAGCGATGGTGAAACTTTCTGCATCGCTGATGCTTCGATACAAGGTAAACCAGGCGCTCAGTGATTTTGAGTCCGCCTTTGCGTAACCATGAATGCTCGTTAGCTCAGGGGCTGAGCTGCGAGAGACAGCTATCGATCCAAAGTGGACGGTCAACATAGGCAGAAGCCGGCCAAGAGCAGACAACCAACTACACTTTATTGAAGATCTCGCTACAAGCAATATTTGACCCTAGCGCCGTATCTTGTTAAGCAGAATAAGTAGTTTCCTTTTTTGAGCCGACGGATGGAATATTCATGACGCAAGAGAAGCACGGAATCCAAATCTTTGATGAGAAGGGATGCCCTGTCCTAGAAATTGGACCGCATCTCGTTCGAGAGAATTCTGAGTTTGCTGAGAAAATAGGCATAATCGCCGCATCATGGGCACAGGTAGAGGTTAATTTGAATTGCCTATTCGCAGTCCTATTAGATACAACTCCCGACGAGGCCGCGAATCAGCTCAAAAAATACAGAAGCGCAGCGAGAACGGCAGTTGGAGCAAGGAAGCTCGCTGCGGAATACCTGACAGGAGCAGAGCTTGAGTCCGTCACAAAAGCTCTTAACCAACTCGATTTGGTACGATTACGACGTAATCGAGTGCAGCATGACGTATGGGCTAAGAAAGGTGACGACAATAAAACAATGTTTGCCATTCACTCGGATCAATACCTCGCTTTCACTACCAACGTTGTAGCGACAACAGAATTAGCGATCCCTGAAAGCGAAAAAAGTGAGAGGGTCATAAATCTAGCGAACGAGTTCGCAGCAACAATAACAAAAGGCCACACCATTAGAGACCTTCAAGAAATCGACCAAGAGTTGAACCTTGCAAGCAAGACTCTCATGGAGGCGATGTTCTTCCGTATATCCCAGCGCTTGAAGGAAAAAGGTGCTGCGCTCAGTCAGCGTTAAATGCTCGACGACAGTCCGCTTCTGGCCGGTGGCTGCCTGTCGCGACCGGCAGCTATGGGTCGTCAGCGGCCACGCGCGAAGGGCTGCTTTCGACCCTTTGCAGACGATCGGGCCCGTTTACAAAACGCAGTCTATTGTTCTGACCATTGGCGATTTTTAACGTATGTCCAGCCCTCGCCCCCACGTGCGAGCGTGAAGCCTCGAGCCCCAATCTCGATTAATAGACGCCTACATTCTTCAGGCTCGGCACCTGTGACTCTAGAAAGAGTCTCAAGTGAGCGTCCTTCTGGGAAATTGGAGTTATCAAGCATTTGTCTTAGCAGGGTTTTTCTTAGATTGTCCAGAGAGTTAGCTCTACGATTTTGATACCAATGGAACACAAGGTTTCCCGCTATTGACAGAACAGAGCCAACTACTACACCAATAAAGCCAACAAGTGCCGCCCAGAACTGTGCGTCGCTTGCAATTTTTAGTGCAGCTTCCTGTGCAATTTGTTGGTCGAGCATACACACTGATCCTTAGTCTTCGGAATAGACGTGTCCGAATATAAGCGAAAAGTCATCATGCCGCCTATCCCTTGGATAGTCGTTGCACTTTTAGATCTGTCGCATGCCAACTACAATCCGGTCGCCCATGAATTCCTTGACCTCTTGGACTGCTCTTCTTATTTAAAAAGCCAACAAGGTGAAGGGCCGCATCTGGCCGATTTCTGCCCTTCGCCAATGGTTCGGGTTCAGAGCGCTCATCCACGACCGGCACCTATCGACCCTCAGCGGACAGCGCCAGCAAGGTTTCATGACTACGCGTCACCGCCCGTTGCAGGCGTTGGTACTCCGCCAGGTAGCTTCGAGCTGCGCGGGGTGATCACGCAATGCCGCTTCCTATTCGTCCTCCAATTGCCGCACTTGGGCCTGCGAGCGGCGATCATTGGGTCCTGCCGCGACCCGCCGTAACGGGAAACTGACCTGCAGGCTGACCATGTTGCTGAGTTCAGGACTGCGGCGTTGGTAATCAACTTGCCAGCCCCAATTTGACTTTTTCTCGGCGATGGCCTGCTGCACCTGAGCTTGGGCTTCACGGGTCATGGCCCCGTAGGCGGCCAGCTCCGGATGAGCGAATTACAGGCTTATTTGGAATCGTCCTCAAACGAATGTGCACCAGGGCGTGAGGTAGCTGTCATATCGCGGCCATGATGGCATACTGACTTCATCTGGGCTGAGTAGAAGGAGCTGGGGGATGAGTTTTTTCAAGGGAAAGTTTGAGTCCCTGTCCAATATGGTCTCGGACGCCGTAGCTACCGGCAAAGAAGCATTGAGCGAAGCGAAAGATAAAAGTGTTGAATATTCTCAGAAGATGTCTGAAAGTGCTGCCGAGGCATATTCGTCGACTAGACAGTCCCTGTCTGAAGTTGTAGAGACCGCTTCTAGTAGTGCGCTTGTTGTTGCTACAAAAGAAAAAGTTACTCTGGTGTCGGACGGGACAGTAGCGGTATACGAAACGGCTAGTTTTAATATCGGTCTGGCCTACAAAAGTTCAAGCGAAGCATTTGGCTCTTACATTGGCTTGAGCTCAGAAAGGGTCTCGTCCTACTTTAAAAGATCAATTGAGGTGGACAAAGATACCGATCAAATAATTGCTGAGATCCAAGGCCGGCTTCCTGCACGGCCAAAAGATGTTGATCATATTTTTGAACAAACTAAACAGGAAGCTTTGCGCAGGGCTATCTCGTCGTTTTGTCTGGTTCCCCTAGTATCCGGCTTAGATGAGCGTAACGAGGAGAAATACTCTGATCTGTCTGTTGAGTACAAAGATCATCCAGCACCTCATCGATTGACTGCCCACATAAACTTCATGGAGCTGAAGAAGCAAAGGGATAGTGCAAAGGTTGCCTGGGCAATGCTGGAGAATGGTTACGATACCAGTCGCCACAATACTTTATTTCCCACAGAGGCGGATATCGAACATATCATTCCAAAGAAGGCCATATACGACGATCTGATTCTTCGGATTGCAAATAACGATAAGGGTATCGTCGATGCAATGAACTTCAAGCAGAACCTTATGTTTGCGGATGAGTCGTTCAATGGATCTAAAGGTGATACGGATCTCCTACAGTATATAAAGCAGAACGGGACGCCTGATCCAAGTGACCCAGATAAAATAGATTTTGTAATCGGTGTGCATAAGAAGTCAGTGCGAATTAGTAAAAGTGATGCAGAGGAAAAGTACGAGGCAGCACAAAAAGAACTTGCGGCCATCAGGCGTGAGGCGATGAAAGAAATTGGGTTTAGTGTTGCTAATGCTGGTGCTCGCATGGCGGCTCAGCAGGTAGTTGGAGTAATAGTTGGGGAAACAGTCGATATATTTGTAGATGAGATTAAGGATATTACTCAGCGGGGCCTCATTACGGATAAGCAGGGGGTGCTGGACGGCTTAGAAGAGCGTAGCGCAAATTTGTATTCAAAGCTAAGTTTGCGCTTTGAAGAGCGAAAGCTCGTGGAGCAGGCTAGAGCCGCTGGCGTGGAAGGCGGGATTGCCGGCGTTCTTAGTGCGATCCCTCATATACTGATATCTATGCTTGTGAAGTTGCCAGCGCTTGTTCTCTCGATTATTCGTGAGTGTACACTTTCAACTGTCCGATGCGTGAGAGTTCTATTAAGTAATGCGGAGGACAAGTATGATAAAGTTTCCGTTGTGTTGTTCGGCGCTGCGAGTACTGTCATAGGTCTATATGTTGCAAATTTCCTCTCTAAGGCGCTGGTATCAGTGCCGCTGCTCAATTTATTCAATCACTCTGTAGCTGATGTATTAACGGGTGTTCTTGTGACAGCTGTGCCTCTGGCTGCCATTTATGTTTTTGATCAGAACAAAACTAAGTTTATTTTTACAAAAAAAGATGAACATCTAAGTCCGGATGAAGATCCAGAGCCTATCTTGTCACCAGCATGAACAGGGAATGTCTCTTGTGGTGTGGAATGAGTAAAACACCATAAGAGACATTTGAATGTCCGTATCAACTAGAACGCTGCGCTGCCAAAAATATTACGATGATCGAGAGTTAATCAGGGCTGTCCGAGGCGGCACCGAGACCCTTCGAGCCGCAGGAACGAAATACCTACCCAAGGAGCCAGGTGAGTCAGCAGGGTCATACCGCAGGCGCCTTGCCCGACCGTTCCTCACAAACTACACCGACAAAACGGCCTAAACCCTGGCGACCAAGCCGTTCACGCGCCCCATTGTCGTCACAAGCGAGTGTTACCAGAAGTTGGCCGATGAGTACGTCAAGGCAGTCGATGGCAAGGGCACAAGCCGAGTGGCTTCTGTCGTGACTCCTATGCCACGACGGACTTGTTCGGCCACACCAAAGAAATCACTCAGGTGGAACCAGACCTTCTGACTCCTGACAGCATTGACATGCTGATCCATGAAGTGAAGCAGGAAAGAACTAGCTTTGGAAAGCTGAAGTCGAGCATTACCCTGGACAAGCTCGCGCAGGTGAGTGAAGGTTCTGCAGAGCCTGCAAAGGACTTGATCTTGAAGCTGAGCGCGGAGCTTGCTGACCTGCAGCGAGATGGCGGTCTAACAGGTCTGAAATTTACTGGGAGCGTCGCACAGGAAGCCCGTGCTCCAGTTGCTCGACGAAGCCCCCGAGGTGCCAGGGAAGCTATAATGCCAAGCGGGCGTGCCAGTCTGCGAGAGTTCTTAGGCGTAGCAAAGCGTCATCCTCACTTCACTCCCCATATCCTTCAATGAACGCGATGTTGGCTGGTCACGATTAATAACCCTATGCAACTTCCAGGTAACGCCATGCTTGTCAAAGCAGGGGAAGTTATTTGCTTGTATTCGGGCATAATTGAGAGCTATGCACGAGAGGGCCCCTTTGTAGCAAGTTTGGTTTCGACTTTGATGCTTTTATTGCGTAGGCAGTGGTCCCTTGCACCAAAACATGGGAGGTTTCAAGCTTGTTGGGGGGAATGCCAAATTTGCTTCTCCAAGCCGGCCTAGTTACCAAGCTCCCGAGTAGGAGCATCTACTTGGGAGCAATGGCAGAAGTCGAAATTGGGGAAAAAGGGGCGATTGGGGAAGTGATTAGCCTTCCAACGGCTGAAGCAGGTCACATAACTGGATAAACAAGTCGACAAAGGTGTGCGAAAATTGTCGTACATCATTCGCAAAATTCATTCCCATTACTAGCTCTTACAGGGGGTTAGGTGGGCCGTAGGTCAGTGTAAGCCCATTATCGCTGTCACCGTAGCTCGTAACGTAGTCGAATTGCTTACGCCACGCTTCATTATCCCATCTCTCATTTATCTCGCTCTGGATGTTGAAGCCGATACGTGCCGGGCGTGCAGCGCTGTGATAGATTAGCCTTGCTACTGCCTCATCATCAGGGTGTCGAAAACGATTGCCGTCTGTTGAAATGATCCAGTGATCGCACACAACGCTCTGAACTAACTCGCAGGAGACATTTTTGCTGCTGCCATGATGAGGAAGTTTGAATGCATCCAGTTTCATAGGCTCCGTTGCATTAATGCTTTGGATTGCTTCCACTAAGTCTGATGCAAAAGCATCTCCGCTAAGTAATACCCGGCTACCTTCATATTCAATCAGCAATGCAATACTGCTACCGTTTGCTCGACTGTTGTCTGATTTGGTTCGCTTGTTGGCGAGTTTTATTAGGCTTAAGGTGTCTGTCAATGTGAGTTGCTTAGATGCGCCTAAGGCCTCAAGTTCGCAATCTTCATAGTCTTCTTTGTCATTGTATTTGGCAAGCGCCTCCCGCCATTCTTTTTGCCAAGTCGGTAGCAGCTGCTTGAGGCGCTGTTGCGTAGGCCCTAACACCGTAACCTTCAGTCCGTCCGCTAACTCTACCACCGGGGCCGCTTGGTTAGGATCTCTGCATACCGGCCTGCCACCAAATTGCAAATTCCATGGTTTGTCTTTGAGCCACTCACTTAGCTTTTCACCTTGCACTGCACCCAATTTCTCAAGCGGACCGGAACTAGTGGTGTATTCGAGATGAGCTAAGCCATTGAACCAAAAATCTTTTACAGACATGCCTGGAATAGGGGCACTGTCAACCAGTGCTGAAAGTACGCCATTGATGTGATCGCAATCAATGTGGGTGATGACTACAAGCTCAAAATTTCGCCTGTCTTCAGGAAGGGCTTCTAGCCGCTTACGTAGCGAAAGTCCTGTTTTCGCCGTTCCCATATCGACCAGTATTTGGAAGGCCAAATCCTGTCCCCATCGTAGCCAGATCGAATCACCTTCACGAGCCGGGAGGAATTGAATCTCAAGCATTGCTATTGTCCGTGAAGGTTTTGCACAGGTAAATTGAACTCCAATCTACTTCGGGTGCTATTTTGGCAATGTTCGTTAGCGCTTTTTTGCAAAGGGCACTGTTCTCAGTCTCGGGTGCGTAACGAAGCAGGCTCATCAGTATGGAGAATGATTCGGTGTAAAGAATTCGCTCCTGGCTTGCCTCGTAAGCCAATTGAATGGCCCTTTCGCGCTCGCATGGTTTCGCCATCAAGATGCTGGAAAGTAATATTTTGGCGTCAGGTAGCCAGGAAAATTGAGCGATGATTTGTTCTAACTGACTCTGGTACAAACCAAGCCTTCCAGCTTTTTTTAGTACGAGCGCAGCTAGTATGGCACCAGTGGGATCTACATATCTTTTCATTAAGGTCGTGACTGCGCTGCCTGCAAGCCTTGCGGCAGAGCCGATCTGCCCAGAAATGAACATGCTTTCCAAGGCTGCCGATAAACTTCTGCTTTGGGAGATATTTATCTGCAACTTTTTGTTAGGGTACTGAGTGGACGTTTTAATATGGCACGTAACGGAAAGATGGTGGTCGCCGGCGCTAATTGGAAGGCTTACGTCGTATACATCCTCACCTTTTTGAATGATAGCATATGCTACCTGCTCCATTTCTTCCCGGTGACGGACGATCCAAAAACCATTTTCAGGGTAGATTGTAACATTTCGACTGGCACGAACTAACTTGACATCTTCGGTCGGACTTTCAAGGCTCTGTAGTTTTTCAGCTGACATAAAGCTGAAAGCTAATGCTGGAGCCGCTGGCTGGACAGACAAATTTGGCTTGAGCGAAACATTAGCGGTCTTTGATTCGGTAACTTCCACCGTATGTTTCTGTCGATTTCCATCTTCAAGTACGGCGCTCACTTCGTAGATTCCTACGGGAAGGTCAAAAAGACGCTGATTGGGTGAAGACTCAATCAATACGAGCTCGTCATTCCTAATTTCGATTGGGGTAGCCGTTCCACCATAGTTGACCTTTGAAAAAACATCAACCTTTAGCTGTCCATATTTTGTGCTCTCGGAGATCATTGTAAAGGTAGCTCCATCTCGCTAGCAGGTGGCTCAATGCTATAGGGATCCATTCGAATGTCTGGCGGTGAAGCTGTAGTTACCTTGACTAAATATAACCCAGCGCGAACCTTTGTTTTGGTAGGCCAGCTTGTTAACGTGTGGCCTATTTTATTTCCTCTGAAACTGAGTTCGGCTGAGTAGTTGCTTGGGTTCTTGGTTTGACAAATGGTAACAGTGAGATCTACGTTGGGAGGAGAAAGGCATTCATGGAGGCAGGAGTTTATAACCCGGCCAGTAACATCGACTTTTTGTAATCTTCCATGTGCGGTGGCCAAAATTTCGACAGCGGATGGTAGATACTCTATAAGGCTCGTAGTGGATACGCGCCATGTTGGGTCGTTTGGCTTGTCTGTTTTTGCAGCGTAACCTTCCTTTAGTCCTACCATCAATGCTTCATTAAAGAGCGTGACTTTATTAGGCCTGCCGTAGGCGGTTTGACCACTGGAGGAGGACAAAAACATGGGCGAGGTATTAGTCGGCTCGCCTCGGTTTATATCTAGCTCGAATATTCCGCCTAGTTTGTCGTAGTCTTCGGTGTCTGGTGCTAGACCCCGGCACAAGTCCAAGAACCAGAACTGCGTATTTGCGTTACCCTCATAATTCATCGCTTTATGGATCGCGGTCATGTCAACCGCACCGGCATATTTGCTACGTTTGTGGCTCGGGCTTCCGAAGTCGCTCAGCAGTAATACGGCACCTTCGTTCGTAAACTGAACGCCATGTCCAGCGACATAAATAATTGCCATGTTCTCGGAATGGCTCTCGGTAGCATTCATGAAGTCGAGAATGGCTTGTTCAACGTTCGCACGGGTTGGTGCGTGATCGCCTTTCATCAGGCTCTGAACCGCAGGGTGGATGACTTCACCCGGCGCTGGTGCAAGGAGCACCCTCAGGCTGCGCAAAGGAAGCTCAGGCATATTGTGGCCGTCCAAGAGCCAGCCCGCGAACTCCGACGCCGAACGGGCGCCAGACGATAGCTGCTTTAATCCTAGATGTGCGTTATCGGGGTTTACGTCGTCACCGCCTTCCAGGAACTGGTAAGCGCTGATGCCGATCACCAGGGCGTGGGTGCCAGGCTCCGTCAGATCCTCAGGTATTAACAACGGCATGTGGAAGCTCACTCATCCTTAGATGCCACAAACCCCCATCATATCAAACAGCTAGCATCATTAGGAGTTGCTTCCACGCACCCTCGCTGCAGTTGGCTTCCGCTGAACCAGGAGGGCCTCAGGGAGCGTTACGAGTCTGGGCGCGCTCCGCCATCTCCGAGAAGCTCATAAGTAGCAAACCTAGGGCAGCCAGGAAGCTAGCAACCCAGCCGGTCGAGGCACCAGTCGGCGGCGATAGGGAGACGATGCGGTTGGCGAGCGTGCCTGTAGATGCCAGTTGGGGATGCGGCGCGAAGTAACAAGCCAGAGATTCAACTCGGATCGACGATCTCTGGACGGTCTATTGCACATAGCGCGGTAGCATCTGGCAAGGCTAGGTTTTTAATTTCTCTAGCTCTGAGCAGCCATAGAGGTTGCCTTCAGTCAACCCGCTATATCCGGGTGGTCGGAAATGGTCAGGCTCCATTCTTCGTTAGCGTCCAGCGAACTCACCTTCCGAACTCCCGCTTCAAGGGCGATGGTGTCCGCGTACTTTTAAGCGGACGCGATCGCCCTTATCGCCAGGATTTCCATGCGCACAACCTAAGCAATTGTGCAGCCCTATCATTCAGAGGGGCGGTTTTGGGCCAAATGCAAACCTTGGCGAGGGTCTGCTTTGGGTCCAGGCTGTGTGAAAACGTTCGACTGGATCCGGTTGGTTAGAAAACGACCAGTATTCCGCGCTCCTGCGCGAAATCTGTGTTAGCTGAATAACCAAGCCATTACAGATTTCACGTACGCTCGCGCTCTTCAGCGATCCGTTTGCGTTTTCACACAGCCTGGATCGAAAGCAGTCGTCCGCGACAGACCATTATCGACCGAAAGCAGACGTTCTGGTATGGATGCCTGAACCACAGGCAGTTCTTCATTAACAGCATTTCCTAAACCTAGGTTGATTCACTAGATATCCGGGAGGCAAGCGCGATTCTCGCTGCCTCGTAAAAGCATACCTTTGTCCGATCGTTCGTAAGCTGAAACTCCCAAGGCTTGGTGTCACAAGCCTCAGGAAAATTGGCGTTAGTTTGAATTTCACATGCTCTACTGAAGGGGCATCGGGTTTCTGGGATATCAGCTGTGGGGACGATTGCGTTAATTGTAAAGTGCTGCTGCACATAATGAACTGCTGCTTGAAGGACGCTGAATGCTTGCAGCTTTTCATCTGACTCGTCAGCGATACTACCTTTCAAGCCTATCCAAGAAATGACGCTCGCTGAACCTGGCTTTTCTTGGCAGACTTGTCGCTCGAGTATGTTCAATGATTTCCTAAGAAAATCTTCCGCTGTCATTTTGGACTGAATAAAAACCCCTTCCACGATTGGGGATTTCTGGCGATTTTCGAGAGACTTTTTAATGAGCTTGCAGTAGATTTCTACGCCAGTAGACAGCGTCTTGGATTGGGATAGAATTTTCGATATAGCCGGAAGTTGATCTTCAATTATGCCATTCGCATATTTTTTGAAGTGGCAAAGTGCCTGGTTTAAATAGTTCGAAAAACCACTCCTTAGACCTTCTTGGAGCTCCATTCTTACCACGCTACAAGCTTTGACCAAACCTTCAGATGGTGAATGGTCAAGCAGTGCGAAAGTGCCTAGAACTATGCGTTCTTCAGCCGTGCTTGGTTGACCGATGAGGAAATCTATCAGAGGGCGGAAGGTTAAATAAGGATAGCTGGGAGTTTGGTGATCCAAAAAGTCATCAGGTATGCCTGCATGTCGCCTGATCTCGCGCTCAATCTCGTACGCTACGCCCTCGGATATGAAGTCAAGACCGGGCTGTATCTCAATATCCAGTGAGTGGTCGTCTGAAAAAACTGCTCTAGATTTGATAGTAAATACGTTTACCTTGGCCACGATTTCGGACGAATGAGTAACTTCGTGAATAGCTAAAGTTGGCTGTTTGAAATCCCAAGACCTCACAGATGGCCAGGAATAGCCCTTGGGTATACCTCGAGTTACTCCTCTCATGACATTCATAACCTTGAATGCGGAGATTACATCGTCGTCAACTGCCGACTCACTAGACACCAATATCCGAGCATTTCTATCAGCATTTTTTATGAACGGATGTATGAGCCAAAAGCTGCTCACCAAAGACATCGCTCCTGCGTTCGTAGAGAGGTTGTGCAGGTGATGTGTGTATTCGTGAGCATGCAGCGCTACCGCGCCGGGAAGGGGATCGCCATATTCTGGCTCCAGATCACCTTCTGAGCTTATCCGTGTGAATAGTGCGTTGGGGCGGTAGGTGCCCATGTTTCCCGCTTGGAGAGTTTCCTGGATGTGGTGTTTAGACATTGGTCGTCCTAATGCTGATCTATACAAGTATATCGGCATCCGGCGGACATTGATGAGTGTGAGATGCTCCAACCCCTCGAACTGAGGCGCAGATAGTAGGTACCAACGCCCAGTTCGCAAAGTGAATGGCTGCTATTGGCCGATAGCTGCCCCTCGCGACCGTCCGCTATGGGTCGAAAGCGGTCAGTCGCGACTATCTATCTGATCTTAGTTTGGCATTTGAGGATCCACGGCTTTTCTAAACGACGAACTAGCAGCCGCACCGTCAGCAGGTAGTAATATCGAGTTACCTTGCATCGCCTCGCTAGTCGGTGGTCGAGAAACCAAACAACATGCTTTCTCTGCCAAGCCCACGGTAACTCTCGCTGCCAACGCTGTGCGATTTCTGCTTGGATGATCTTCGCCTGACGTACATGGCGTTGCCGGGTTGCGTGCGAGCCGCTCAGAACGCCAGCCAAGAACAGGTCCATGTCAAAGCGCTTGCTCATAACCGTCCTCCAATGTATGCAGCGACCACGTCGATACGACCGTGCCCCAGCTCATAGCTAATTTGCCTCCGGGCCTCGCGATCAAGGCGCTCAGCTACTTGGAAGCATTTACCGCCGTTGACAGGCGCGCGGTGATGGGTGATTTGCTGATAGCGCTCACAAGCGTAGGCCGCTCGTAGTTCGTGGAAGCCTTTGAGGTTGTGGCCATGCAGGATGTCCCGCGCAGGACGGAGGATTTCCTGCAGAAAATTCCGGCAGCTTTCGTTTGGCGCAATCAGGTTGTGGCTACCCGTAGGCGACACCTGCCGTGCAAACTCAAGTGCACTTCGAACATGGTCATCCACTGCAATCCAACGGGGCGCCGAGGCGCCGGCGCGGCCGCCTTTGGTGCCATCCTGAATGTTAATCCTACCTAGATTGCTAGCCTCACGGCTCAACCGTGGCAGGTCAGCCAAGATGGCCTCACGCAAGCGCATACCGGTGGCTCGCGCCAACAGAACAATCGCGGCAGCCCGCAGCTGATGACGGCTGCAAAGCGCATCGACGATCTGCTTAACCTGTTCGCGGTCTTGGCCTTGCGGCACCAATTGGCGAACCCCTGTGCGCTGCATGCCCAGAGCTTTGCTCGGGCTGGACAATTTCACGCACTGATCACCGCGAAGCGCTGCCATGGTCCTGTTAACACTGGATAGCCGATTTTGTGCGGTGCTGACGGCGAGGTCACCGCGCCTAACCACGTCGCGCAGATACGCCGCATAGTCCGCCAATACCTTCCGATCAATCTGCCGCGCATTATTGATACCGGGCCCTTTTTCGGAGCGGCACCACTTCACGAATGCCTGCCACCGATCACAGTGCGCCTTGACCGTGCCGTAATGGCCACCGCCAAACATGTCTTTCAACGCCTGGGGTCCTGCGTAGCTCAATTGCCTGCCATAGCCGAAATTACGACCATCGCGTCTACCCACCAGTGCCATGTCGGTCACCTCATCGTCCGTTCTCCGATCCTCGCCCCACGTCATCCCGCCAAGAATGCTGAGTGTTATCAGGGATCAAGGCCCCTGCGACCTGTGGGGAGTGTCCTCTACGCGGGACTGGCGGCTCCTTACGACCGGGAGCAAGGGCATCTCATGATCTGGCCTCCTGAACACCGTTACCGGTGGGCGGGTGGAGGCAGCACTGGCTGACGAGACCAGCGCCTGAAGATCCTGAGCCATGTGCAAGCAGCAATGCGATGACCGGGGCATGCCTGACTGTCAGTCAGGTGCAGTCCATTCCCTGGTCTGCGGCACCATCATCTACATGGCTGTTGCTGGTGACATCGGCGTTTGTCACGCCGATTGTCACGAGGGGGAATGCCGCAAAGCCATGTGCGATCAGGGCTGCAGCAGTTGTAGAAGTGCCCGTCTCTTTTCAGGAAAAGAGACGGGCACCAGTTGGCGCAAGATTCGGCCAAGCGGATAGGTTGCTGCAGGGCAGCGAGGTACGGTGTATCTGGCGCACGAGCGCTATATGTGTAAGAGCATCCATCACATGGGTAGTGACCGGGAGAGCTGCCGGACGCGAATCGCCCTTGGGGAGAACCACCGCGAGAGCGGCGTGACCTTGAAGGCTCGGGTCACCTGGGTGCTGTCAACGACAGCCTTTGCACTGTCTTTTCTACGCCCGCAATCCGAGAGGGTCAAGCGACTCGCCCGCGGGATTTTGCGGTTTAAAATGGCATTAGGCGTGTACGGAATCCGGTGGTTTCCAGTAGCCGATTGGGTGCTTTTGATTTTTTAGGTGAGGTCCATCCAAACAGGGCGGCTTTGCAGCCCTGTTTGGATGGACCCGCATGGAAAGCGGATTACCGAAATATCAAAGCCGTGCGCTTACTCGACTGCGCCACGCCTCGCTCTTAGGCTAGAAACGTTTGCCCCGGTCTGATTCGCGAACTCATGCGGCGAGATATGCTCCTGCCGGTTCGCGTCGAGATAACGGCTCCACCAGCTCATGATCATTCGCCGCTCCTCCAGGAACTCGGCCTTGTGGATATACGCCGCCCGAACGTTGTTGCGCTCCCTGTGGCTCATCTGCCGCTCAATAGCAGTCTCTGACCACAGCCCGGATTCGACCAAGGCACTGCACGCCATCGACCGGAAGCCATGCCCGCAGATTTCTGTCTTGGTGTCGTAGCCCATGTTCCGCAAAGCGCTGTTGACGGTGTTCTCGGACATAGGCTTCCACGAGCGAGCGTCACTGGTGAACACCAGATCAAAGTACCCCGTGATCGCATGAATCTTTTCGAGCAATGCCACTGCTTGCGGTGAAAGCGGGACAAGGTGGATGTCGCCCGCCATCTTCGTTCCTCTGGTTGAATACGGGACGCCATCCAATGCGGGCCGTGTGTCAGGTATCTCCCAGATACCGCGCTTCAGGTCGAACTCACTCCAACGTGCGAAGCGCAATTCGCTGGAGCGTACGAACACATGCAGCGACAGCATGACTGTCAGCCGAGTAAGCGTGCGTCCCTTGTAGTTCTCGATGCGATCCATCAACTCAGGCAGACGTGACAGTGGGAGTGCAGGCCGGTGCGTAACCCGTGGCGCGCTGATGAAGCTCTCAAGATCATATGCAGGGTTCACCGTGATCAGCCGCTGCCGCTTAGCCTCACGCATGATGCTCTGTAGGTAGTTTTGCACCCTCAAGGCCACATCGATAGTGCCGCGTTTTTTGATCTCTTCCAGCGGCTGCATAAGGTCGAAGGTATCCAGATCAACGATGGCGCGTGCGCCGAGCAGCGGGAATACGTGAGTCTTTAAGCGACTCAACACAGTCCTAGAATGGCCCGGCGCCCACTTCACGGACATTTCCTTATGCCAGTCCAAGGCAACACGTTCGAATGTGTGGCCTCTGACAACCGCCTCGGCCTTGGCCTGCTGCTTGGACGCAATCGGATCAATGCCTTCAGCCAGCATCCGCTTGGTCTCCAGACGCTTCTGCCGAGCATCTGCGAGGCCAATAACGGGATAGTTGCCAAACGAGGTCAGCCCCTCTCGCCCATCCGGTTTCACATACCGGAAGCGCCAGCCCTTGCGGCCATTGGGGTAAACAAGGAGGTAAAGACCGTCACCGTCGAAAAGCTTGTATGGGAGGTCAGTAGGCTTGGCCGAGCGGCATGCGGTGTCGGTCAGGGGAGCAGTAGTACGAGCCATAAGGGTAAACCCCTTTATCGAATCGACTTTATCCCAAACGTTACCCCTAAATCGGCTGGCAGCTGTCGGAGTCCGACGGAACGCCATAACGAAAAAAACCGCCAGAAGGCGGGTTTTACGGGGGTTCCAGAGATTTTGGTAGCCTTCGCTGGAACCTGAACTGGTGCCGGAGACAGGAATCGAACCTGCGACCTTCGCGTTACGAGTGCGTTATGACACCCAGCAATTACGGGTCAAGCCCAGCATTCATTGGGATATATCGTCCAGTTGAGTCCGCCGAGACAGGTCCGTATAGTGTTTTTTGCTGTCACCCTGCTGTCACGGACGCCGCCCGATGAAAACCAAGATTACCGCCAAAGTCCTCTCCAGCATCCAGCCCCAGGAGAAGGCCTACCGCATCCACGACACAGCTCAACCAGGCCTGTCGATCAGGGTTCTACCCAGCGGCCACGCCAGCTATATGGTGACCTGGGGCCGCAACCAGGCCGCCACCCTGGGCCGGGTTGGAATGATGACCTTGGACCAGGCGCGCACCGAGGCTGCTCGATGGCTTGCTGAGGCCCACGCCCACGGCACACCGCTGGTGGCAGCTAAAAGCAAGCGCCGGGCAGCTCACACTCTTCAGAGCTACCTGGAGGAAAGCTACTACCCGTGGCTGGAAACCCACCACAAGGCCCACCAGAAGACACGGCACGCCATAGAGTACAGTTTCGGCGCACTGATGCGTAAACCTCTGACAGACATCACCCAGCGCGATCTAGAGGCTATGCGGGTGAAGTGGTTGGCTGCCGGGCTGAAGGATGCCACCGCCAACAGGAAGCTGGCAGCTCTCCGCGGGGCGCTGTCCAAGGCAGTCGAGTGGGGCGCCCTTGAGCAGCACCCGATGACCAAACTCAAACCTATGCGGCTCGACACCCGCGCCCGGGTTCGATTCCTATCCTCGGAAGAGGAACGGCGACTGCGCCAGGCTCTGGAGGATAGGGAAGAACGTATCAGGGGCGAACGTGACAGCGCCAACCGTTGGCGCCGGGAACGGAAGAAAGAAGAGCTGCCAGACTTGAGGGCCAGGAAGTTTGCCGACCATCTGAAGCCTATGGCGATCATCAGCCTGAACACCGGCCTGCGCAGAGGCGAACTTTTTAACCTAACTTGGGCTGATATTGATTTTGCACAAAAGACTTTGACCGTAGCTGGTGAGGGTGCAAAGTCAGATCAGACTAGGCATATCCCGCTTAATAAGGAAACGCTGCAAGTAATCAAAGAGTGGAAGTCCCAGTCTAACGGCCTCCCCCTGCTCTTCCCAAGTCAAACTGGCGGCGTGATGGATAATGTCAAAAAGTCCTGGGACGGGGTATTGAAGGAGGCGAAAGTCAGCTCATTCCGCTGGCACGATTTGCGCCACACCTTCGCGTCTAAGTTGGCCATGAAGGGCGTGCCGCTGAATACGATCAGGGATCTGCTGGGGCACGCCGACCTCAAGATGACGCTGCGCTACGCCCACCTTGCTCCGGATAGCAAAGCGGCTGCCGTAGAGCTCATCTAGAAAGGAATGAAGTCCATATCCTTCATGGGAACAATCGTAGCACTGGTTTTATGCTTGGCTACGTGATCGATAATTTTCTCCCAGTTATCGGTCACGAGAAACATTGACAGTCGGTCCTGATCAGTGGAGAAGCTTCCATCGTGGAAAGTAATCCAAAAAAATGAACTTGCCTTGATCGTCTCCCAAACTCTCAACTCATCGTAGGTAAGTGCCTCTGGCATATGAAAAGCCATATTAACCAAACGAACCGACTCATCAGTCGACCATATTTTGTCTAAGGCAGAGGCAAGGCTTGTTCCATCGAAATCGATGCTCTGCTGAGCAATCGCTTGCGAAATTGACCACTCAATAACCGCTGTAAGGGAGCGTTTCTGAAGTCGCCCCATTATATCTAGGGCAAACTTTATTTTAGGGTCAATTCGAATCCCTACGCTAACCGTCGTGCTGGTCTCGCCAGTGCGCTTGCTTGTCTTAGTCGCCATTCCCCACCTAGGCCTTGTCGATTTTGGTCAGATCAGCTGACCTTATGACCATAGCTTGCGTGACGCGAAATTCCATGTCAATCCAAGCGAATTTACAATCGTCTAGCATTTGCTTGCACGTTAGAATTCAGCGATGTAGCCTAGCGATACCTGGCATCAGCCAGATGTAACCTTGGAGACGGGTATGGAACAAGCACAACTGGTAGCCCCCCTTTCGGTAGGCGTTGAGGAAGCAGGTCGCATCCTCGGGATTTCCCGATCGGCCACTTATGAGTTCATCGCCAAGGGCGAAATCAAAACGTTCAAGATCGGGCGCCGCCGCCTGGCCCTCATGTCGGAGCTGAAGACGTTCATTGAGCGCGCAGCAAAGGAAGGTGGTCGGTAATGGCTCGGAACAAGGACGCGCCAGAGCTGACGCTTGTGAGGGGTGGTGCCGAGCCAGTGTTAGAGGCACTGGCCCAACGTGCCGCAAAGCAATCTGGAGACGGCTCACAGCGCCTCGATTCTACCCACCGGCCCGCACTGGGCGCCACTCCCTACAGACCCACCTATGACGACTTGCGCGAAGCCGTAGACGAAGCCCACGCAATGCTCAGCCTTTTGGCTACGGGTATGCGAATGATCGCCAGCGGCTACGGCAGCGATCAGGAAGTCATGAAGTTGGCAGGCTCGACGGCGAAGGCTGCTGCTACCAGCCAACATTACCTGGGAAGTCTGCTTGAGGGGATTGCGGCGACTGATGGCCGCGGGGCGTAGCGAAGGGATGGATACGAGGAGAGAGAAATTGCCCAGGCAGTGCACCACCACCACCTGGGCCTGACCCCTACTGAAAGGAGCCAATATGACGGCTGAAACTATCGCAGATGCTGATCTGCCTGACAACCATTCCACCCGCGCCCAGGCCTCACGGATGATCGCCGCGCTGCGCAAGGGCCCTGTGTCGTCCATTGAGGCGGCTCAATCGCTGGATATCGTTCACCCTCCCTCCACAATCCGCCATCTGCGGCGGCAGGGCTGGGGCATCCTGACAAGGTGGTGCTACCAAGCTGCAGCGCCAGGCCGGCGCCCACATCGGGTAGGGCTGTACGTCCTGCATAAGGAAATCGACTAAGGCAGCAGCCGGGGGCGCGAAATTTCGCATCCCCGGCGCCCTGGTGTGAGTCGCCGAATGGCAAGAAAGAAACAGTACAAGGTCGACTTCGGGGGGCGGGTATTCGCCCTTCCCCATCGGCTGCTCGTGCACCCCGCTTTCGACAATCTGAGCCCCAAGGCGGTTACCGTCCTGATCAAGCTTGGGCGGCACTACAACGGGCGCAACAATGGCGACCTGGCGTGCACTGTCGAGATGATGGCCGAGGGCCGCAAAATGGATGCCAAAACGCTCGCATCTGCGCTGCAGGAGCTGATTGATGCCGGTCTGATCATCCGCACCCGCACCTACAGGAAGGGTGGCCGTGAGCCTGGTATGGCGCAGTGCGCGCTGTATGCGCTCGCCTGGGCGTACATCGACGAATGCCCCGGGAAAAACCTCGAAGTGGCACCAGGTCCGGCACCTTTCAAGTTCACCTGATTTCGATTTTTTCGGTGGGAGTTTTTCCGCCATCGACTGGGAATTTTTCCCATACGGCTTTCCGGTTACGTCCGGTTGTGTAGATGCCCTTAGGGCCGACTGGGATTTTTTCCTAGTTACTCACCGGTTTTACTGGCTTTGCGGGGATCAAGTGAACGGAAAAAATCCCAGTCTTTATAATTTACCACCCCCAGGGGTATTTAATACGCGCATCGCAGGGCCATTCGAGGCGACGCGATGGAGCAGATCTGCGCCATTTGACCCGCAACGAAAAGGGCACCACCCCGGATCAGGGTAGTGCCCACTTCGACTTCACTTTGCTCAGCTGAAATATCAGCCCAGATCCCGGAACTCCTGCGAGTAGGCGCCCGGGTCAAGCCACACGTTCGTGTTGTCGATGAGCTGCTGCTCAGACAGCCGATCGAGGTCGGAGCCAAGCCTCACCGCAGCCTGCTCAAGCCAGCGCGACAATTCGCCCAAGAAGCCAGCACGCTGACCATTGAGCGCGGTCTGCTCCTCCTTCGTTGCCGGCTGCTTCAGTGCCATTGAATAGAGCATCGATCCCAGCAGTGACGAGCTAAGCGAGAACTGATTGCCGCGCTCGTCTCGTAGGTACTTCAGGTAGATGTGAGCGATGGACTTGCCCGCCTCGACGCCTCCCAAGAAGGTACCGGTCATTGGGATGTCCCAGCAGCTCTCTTGTTTACCGTGATCCTTGCCAACGAATGGCAGCCGCCCCCAGGAACCTGACTTCTTCGGATGAGCACGCAGGCGCTTGTTCTTGGCTCTTGCTGAAACACGGCTCATGTGAAGTCCTCCAGGTCGAATGGCTGGCCACCTTGAGCAATATGCCTCAAGCCAATCATCGCCAATGCTGCCAAGCCTTCGGAAAACCCGAACTCGACCCCGTTGCTGGGACGCCAGGTCGGACTATTGAGGGCAAATCGAATCGCGTCGAAAGCCTCCTGCTCGCTCACGGACGAAAGCTTTGCCAGTTCATCCATCATCCTCAGGCCGAGATTTCGACCGATCCCCCATTGGTTGATCTGATCCGGCACCTCCAATGGCGACCAGTTGCAAATCCTGGGATGGTCAGGGTATTCGGGATCACGATACCTGCTGGTAAAGCTCAGATCGTCCCTGCTCATCTTCGGCGCCTTGCCCTTCTTCGGCTTGCGCACTTGCTTGCCGGCGCTCACTGGTCACCCCCTTCCGCGTCGACACTCTCCAGGTCGTGGGCCATCTGCATGACGGCCGCTCCCACCACGCCGCTGACCAGTTCGGCTGACAGGTCGCTGAGCAGCAGCTCGTAAGCAGCCTGATAGATGATCTGGCACAAAATGGCCTCGATCGGGATAGCGGTTGCTTCGGCTCGCTGACAAACCAGTTTGTAGGTGGCGTCGAACAGATCACTGTTTCCGCTGAGGTCGGGAATGGCGGCTGCCTGACTCATTGCTCACCCCCTTCACCCTCTAGACTGGCTTCGAGCCGAGCACATACACCACAAAGGATGTTCGCCCGGTCTACGGCCAGATAGTTACCAATACTGGCCAGGTCCTTGATGACGCCCATTGAAGTTGGCCGGGCTTCCTCAGCCTCTCGCATGATCGCCCACATGAGCGACCCGAACCACTCGAAGTGCCCCATGTCGGCCTGCAGGTCCCACAAGGCGCTCTGGCCCGTAGCTTTGAGATCAGAAAGCTGCTCTGCGGCTTTGAGTTGTGGCGTGCTGCTGGTATCTTGTTTACGTTGCATGACGTGTGCCTCATAGCGTCGTCGTGTGATAGGCCCTCCCGGTGTTGCTGCACCGGGTTGGCCACCTTCAAATGTGGGGGAATCCCACCCTTTACTGCTTGCCTTTCTCGTTCAGCCACCCGATTGCCCAGCTGATGGGGTCTTTGCTCCCCTGGGGCTTGAGTGGCTTACCGTCTAGCGCCGCCTGGCGCCCTTCCTGCTCCGTTTCAGTGTGAATCCATATGCTGGTGTGCTTAAACCCGTCTGCGAGCTTGCGGGCCTTGTATTCCTTCTGCCGCTCTGTGCTCGTCTTAGGCATCGAGGGCTGCTTTTCCTTGGTCATCTCCAACCTCGTTTGTACTAACGTTAGGCCATAATGGATCACCGTTAGTACAAACGCAAGCAGCAGGGTGAAATTATTTTGCAGCCCCGATGAACGGATAACGCCGGCAGCGTTACCAGGGGCCAAATCGACTCTTCCTCAAATTGAGGATGTATCCAGAACTGGATGGACCGGGCGGTATGTCCAAAGCTGGACGGATCTCTGCGGGAGCGGGCCGGCGAGATGTGAGCAAAGCTGCTCACAATGCCCAGGTGGCCAGTTTGGGGAAAACCAGCAACCAAGGACGCGGGAAAACAGCAGGCTTGTGGCAAAGGTGTCTCCGAGACGGAGATGCCCTGAAATCTGAGGGCATTGCCAGGCCGGGAGGTGTGCTCAGATCTGAGCGCATCGGGATGTGCCCGCCTGGCTCCCGGTCACCCGATCTGGTCATTACTACCGGAAATACATGTTTCCGCGACCAATGACCGCCATTCACCCGGCACGAAACTACCAATATCGATCGACTCAACTGATTCTGGTCATCTCGGTGAGTGAGCCCGTTTAGTCTCAGTGAGGTGATTTGGTCTCTGAGCGCTCCACTGTGTGGAAAACGCCACACTGTGTAGGAATCGACACACTGGAGATCGGCTGAGCCTCCAGCCGATGCCCTTTCGCGACCATCTCGTAAAAGGCCTGGGCGGGAATTCCCGCTTTGGCTAAGCCGTGATTCCGGCTTGGCTCGCCAACTTCTGGATTTGAAGTCCGAACAAGCCGAGACAGACCAGATCGTCTGATTCGGACCTGCAGGCCTGACAGCAGGCCGGAGCAGGTAATTGTGATCGTGGCTCACTTTTGAGCCACGAGGTCATCGAAGTGCGACCCCCTTTCAATTCTGCTGCCGGGCAGAGTTGCCCAAGGTGTAGGGATAAGCCCATTCCCTCGAAGTGAGAAAATCCCACATCGCTGCAGCCAGGCCGGATGGTGCACTAGATTCCGGTTTTTTCCGGCATCTAGCCCAGCCCCCAATGGATGTGGGTCAGATTTGAAATCGCCCGCCCTGAACCGCCTGTGTGCTCCCCCGCTGGGGGAACATCCCCCAATGGGGAAAGTTGGGAGGGGTGAACGATTCGTTCACCTGGTGGCCGGGGTGTCCTCAAAAATGAGGAGCCGGTAACTACCCAGCAATTGGGGTTGTTTCTCACCACTGGTGGAACACCTCGAAACTGCCGGCATTCTGGTAATTCGTGCGCCACGAAACCGAACCTCCTCATTTTGTGGCGCGAGGTTTCCACCAGCGGTGCGGACCTGTGTCACCACCTGGGTGATGCTGAGACAGCAACTCCTTACTACGAAACCTTCGTAGTTTCCTCGCCTCCTGCGCCACTTCCCTTGCAAGTCATGCGAGAGACGTATCACTTAGGGTCAACGCAACTAAGTGCAACGAAAATAGCCATCCGGAACGCCTGAAATCTAGGCCTATTCGTCCCGTTGTGTCCCGTTGCGTGTAGCACCTGGGGTGCACCCATAAAACACTGGTTATGCGCTCAGATCAGCCCTAATGTGAGTTCTCAAAGTCTCTATTTGAGGACCCCATATGACTACGCCTACGAAGCTGCGCGGCCAGCAGGTACGGCCCACCAAGGCAGAGATTTCCGCCGCCTGGACGCGCCTTCGCACTGCCGCTGAGCAGGGCCACATCGAAGCAAACGCACTGCTGATCGCCCTTGCCGAGAACAAGCCGGCCTTCTCGATGGAGGGCGGTCTTGCACGAGTCGGTTAATCAGCCAGAGCGCAGTGCTCGCGGGCAGTTCAAGCCAGGCCATTCCGGCAACCCTGGCGGGCGCTCGGGCCAAACGCAAGCCATCCGCGCGAAGCTCGCAGAGGGCGCAGAGGCGGTGACCAAGAAGGTCATGGCCGCAGCCAAGAAGGGCGATATGCAGGCGTGCCGGTTGATCCTTGAACGCCTGGTGCCGCCAATCAAAGCCACCTCTGAGCCCGTGCTGTTCGACCTGGATGACTCCGACCTGCCCAGCGCGGCGAAATCCATCCTGCGGGCCATCGCTTCCGGCGAGTTGCCGCCGGATCAAGGGCGGCACCTGATCGAAGCCCTCAGCTCCGTTGCCAAGGTGATTGAAGTCGAGGAGCTGCAGAAAGCCGTCGAAGAGCTGCGGGAGCAGATCGAGGAGATGCAGCGATGAATGCGCGCAGCCTTCGTTCCGAGGTGAAACGCCTGGCAGCAATCATTGGAGCAGATGAGGAGCCGGTACACCTGGTGACGCTGACTGTTGTGGACGCATCCGCCGGGCAGATGGATTTCCCTGACAACACGGGCCACGTCCTGGCATATCGCGTCCAGGGGCGTCCCGCATCGTTCTTCTTCCCCTTCTCGGCGATAAGCAGCGCTCAGGCAGAGGAACTAGCCCTGGCGATTGTCCAGCACGCCCGAAAGACCGAGCGGCTGGGTCGCAGGAGCCCGGCCGGCCTTCTCGATATGACATTCCCCTCACCTAGAGCGGTTACGGCCGAACAGCTCCCGGCAGGCGTCTCCATTCCCGATTACGCGGCCGCCCTCTATCAACAAGCCATCGAGGCACGCCATGAGTACACGGAAGCGCATTGATGGCCTGCGCAGGCAGGTCTCTACCCTGAGCGAGGACCAGACCGTGATGGAGATCAGCAAGATCATGGATGAGCTAAGCGCGGCGGCCGCCGGCGGAAGCGGCGCCAAGACAAACGACCTAGCAACCCTGTTCTCCGAACTGGAGGCAGAGCAGAAAACCACCCAAAAAGGGATCGAACCATGCAACTGAATCACGCTGTAGGCACCCTCACCCGCATCGGCGACGCGAGCGCCTTCGTAAACGACTTCGTCCAGTACCAAGGTCAGAACCTGCCAGGCACCAAGTGGGCGCTCTGGCCGAACGTAGGCCCACTTATGCGCCTGCAGAACTTGATCATGGATCAGCACGAGGCCGCGCTCGCCAAGGCTCAGCGAATCCGCGAGAACGTCGATCTGACCACTGCTGCCAAAGCCCGTCAGTCGCTCGACGCTTACACCCTCTTCGCCGACGCTGCAAAAGCGGCTCTTCCCAGCATCGCAGAGACAGCGATCAACCTTCACACCTTCGCGTCTACCCACCTGTTGCCAGTCCAGCCCCTTGCCGCGACTGATGCGGCGGGCGCCGCGATGGACGCCGAATGCAGAGCCTATGTCTATGACCTGAACTCCAAAGAGCGATCTGAGCTGATGAGCGAGATTCGCCTGGGTCGTGAACAACGCATCACCGCAGCCATCCTGCGCGGCCCCGCTCGCCTCAGCGGATTCACCAGCCAACAGCTGATTCAGCTCGGCGCGGCCGGCATTGCAGTCCATCACGCTGATGCCGTGCTGACGCTGGGCCGCCTGGCGGGTGGTATGCGCGACCTGTTGCACATGGTCCAGACCCTGGGCCATGACGTAATCCGGGCCGGGGTCGAGCTTGACAGCAAGACGGCAGAGATCGGTTTCCTGACTAAGGTGAGCCAGGGCCTGGTGGACCTGATCGAGTGGCTCAAGCCGATTCCGCTGGAACTGCCAAGCAACACCCCTCTTCCGCCTGAGATGGCTGACCGGATGAAGCACCAGACCTCTGGGGAGACGGCCTGATGAGCTACAAAGATCGATTCAGCGAGGCGTGCAAGAGCACAGACTTTGAAGAGCACCCAACAATGGTGGCCGGTTACAAGGTCTGGAACGTGTCCGACATTGTGAAGGGCGGGCGTAAGGACTTCGATGGCCCGTACTTCACCGAGGAAGAGGCGAAGATCGCAGAGGAGCTTTGGCAAGCAACACCAGAGCGCAAATGCGCTCGTGCCGAAGTGACCTTTCACTGCGCAGCCTGGAATCCGAACCCCCTGTATGAAAAGGCCATCCGAGAGGATGCGATGGCTGCTCGCATGATCCTTGCCGAACTGATCGGTGTCGACACCCCCAAACCAAGCGCGGCCGGCGCATCGAGGGCTTAACCCATGGCAGCTACAGCAGCTCACTACACCCCAAAGACCAAAATTCGCCTACTAGGCTTTCTTCGGAAAAAATACTTCAAGAAGCAGTGTTTTCTGTTGGACCGGGGCGACACGAGGGAAGCGGTAAAAGCGATCGACGTGAACTATCCGGGCTTCGCCCAAGATGTGGCCGATGCTGAAAGTCGAGGGCTGCGGTTCGCGATTTTCAAAAATGGCAAAAACATCGGGCAGGATGAACTAGACCTGGGTGGCGCTCGGGAGCTTTGGTTCGTGCCTGTGATCCAGGGCAGCAAACGGGCAGGAGTTCTGCAAACCATCATCGGGGTAGCGCTGATCGTCGCGTCGTTTTTTGTCGCGCCAGGGTCTCAGCCGGCCGTCCTTGCCGCAGGTATTGGATCAACAGCGGGTGGCGTAATTCAAATGCTTAGCCCGCAGGCTGGTGGCCTCTCTCAGAGCGGAGCACCGGAAAACCTTCCTAGTTACGCGTTCGGCAGCGCCAAAAACACCACCGCCAGCGGCAACCCTGTCCCTATCTGCATCGGAGAGCGGCGCTGGGGCGGGGCAGTTATCTCCGCCTCGGTTCGCGCAGAAGACAAGACGTAAGTCGGGTCAACGTAGTTTATATCTCGAAGGAGCGGCCAGGATCTCTGGGATCAATCAAGATGATCTTATCCCAGCCGCGTCTTTCGATCTGTACAGCATCCGCGAATAACTCCTGATCAAATTTGCTTAAACCCATAGCAATCATGTCTACCAAGATGAGCCACCACTGACCGTATCTCTCCTGCACCTTTGCTATCTTGAGCGCTTTTTCGTCAATGCATAACTGAAGATTGGTCTGCATCATCTCGAACAACCACCCGGTACTGTCTCTATCGGATGCAGATGCAAAAACAAATTGCAAATCATGGGCTACTTCAGCCGGAGTTAGCGTTATCCGAAATCCCTCTGTCACCTCGATTACTTGCCGCCCCTCCCGTGGCTCATGTCGAAAATCTAGCAAAGATTTCTTAAGCAAGCTGGGCAGGCGTTTGAACTCAGGAACAGGCCTTTTGAGCGAATAGCTCAACCACCAGCTTCGACCAGATGTAGGTGGCCCTAGCTCAAGAAGTGCACGTTTCACATGGTTCCATAGGGCGATTCCTTTCTTGTCAAGCGCCTCGGGATGCTGCCCCGAGGATGTATGGTGGTGGTTGAGTCTACGGACCTCTACTGCTACGCGACCATCACATACAAAGTCCGGTGGAACATTGCCGTCAGGCTCAAATTCAATGGTAGTAAATCCCTGACGACGCAGGTATTCCTTAGACAGCGCTTCAGCTTGATCCATTTATGGCTCCTCAGGCGATATTCGTCTAGAGCATACCGCACGCACAGCATCTCACCATGGGTATGCCTAGGCTGATACGGGCAATTTGAGCCTTTATCGGCCTTTCCGCTTGATAAGTATCACCCAAAATGCAACAGTATTAGGACAACACCCTAACTGATACAGGTTGCACTATGTTCATCCGCGCGTACCTCCGAGCATCCACCGACGAGCAAGACGCCGGCCGCGCCCGAGCCTCCCTGGAAAAGTTCGCCAGCGACCATAACAAGGTCATCGCCTGCGAGTACCTGGAGAACGCCAGCGGCGCCGCTGCGGATCGGCCTGAATTGCTTCGCCTGCTGAAGGATGCCCGCAAGGGTGATGTGCTCCTGGTCGAATCCATCGACCGCCTCTCCCGCCTCCCCGCTGATGACTGGGCCAAGCTCAAGGGCGCGATCGACGCCAAGGGCCTGCGCATCGTCGCGCTTGACCTGCCCACCAGCCATCAAGGTATGCGTGACACGCAAGGCGACGAGTTCACCGGCCGGATGCTGGCCGCGATCAACTCGATGTTGGTGGAGATGATGGCCGCGATCGCCCGGAAGGACTACGAGCAGCGCCGCGAGCGCCAGGCCCAGGGTATCCAGAAGGCAAAAGCGGCCGGCAAGTATCTGGGGCGCCCGGTGGATGAGGAGCTGCACAAGCGGGTCAAGGAATTACTGGGCGCCGGCTTGGGTATCAGGGGGACGGCCAGGCACGCCAACTGCTCCACAACCACAGTGCTTCGCATCCGGGAAAGCATCGCCCCCTGATGCATCATATTGCTATCATTGCGGCCCTTTTCAAGGATCAAGGACAGGCGATGGCTAAGCATGAAGTAAACTTAACGCTGCACACGAAGCTGGTTCAGCGTAAAGACGTAGAGATAGAAATCAGGAAGGACGATGCGAAGCTTGGTGAGCTGTTAATCAGCCAAGGGTCGATCGACTGGAAGCCGAGAGGTGCTCAGCACAAGCTCAAGCTGTCATGGACCCAATTTGCCGAGCTAATGGCGGAAAAAGGGAAGCGAGTCAACGACTGATCGAGACAAGTCTGGAGGCCGGCAGCCTCACGGAACACTATGCGTCGTAGGTTTCTTTGAGAGCTCGGAGCTTTCTAGTCATGATAGAGCTTTCCTCTTTGAATCCAGCATGAGCCTTTTGCAACGCATCGGTTCGTGGGGCCATGGCTTTGACAAACTCTAAGCCGGAACTCGCTGGCGGACTGTCCCGATACTCAACCAGATAGTGAATCACGTGCGAGCGGAGCAGCTCGGCGTGATTGACCCACTCCCACTCATTATCGGCCACAATCTTATCCATCCAAACACATTGATCCTCAAGCTCCTTGAGATAGCCCCCTAACGCCCTTTCGTTCAAATAGGTCAGGACCTCGAAATCGACAGGCGTGCCTGACACCAGTAGTTCGGTAGCCACGCGCTGAAAGCTAACGTCAACCCTGTGAAGCGCCGCCATCGCAGTCCAAATCACGTTCATCCCTTTTTCGTATCTGACTTGGCGCTTCCACATTGTGAAACCCAGCATTGCGAAAATGACTAGCGCGAGCGACGTAATAGCTTGTGCAGCGGTGGACCAGGCGGCTACGGCAGCGATTATGTCCTTCATCTCGGCGTTGCTAATCGCGGCTGAGGCTAACATCGCTGTAGTGAGCAGCAAGAGCGCAACTGCGAGGCACCAAAAGCCAAAGGCATAAGGGTTTCTCATGGCGGAACAGCCCTAAATTCATTAAGGATAATCATAAAAAAAGCCCCACCAGTAGAAACTGCGCGAGGCTTTTTTGCTGTCAGGCTGCTGTCATGGCGGGATTCATGACGGAAATGAATTCTCTGCAGTGACCGAATTTACTGGTGCCGGGGACAGGAATCGAACCTGCGACCTTCGCGTTACGAGTGCGCTGCTCTACCGACTGAGCTACACCGGCGTGTAGCGCAACGTACCACTGCCGCACCCGCCGCGTAAACCCCTGTTTCCCCGGCTTTATTCCCCTCCCCTCAGGGCGCTTTGCAGCCCTTCGGCGCGAGGTCTTCCTCGATATCGGTCGTGCAGGTCCAGCCAGTAGGCAAGCGCGTCAGGGCAAGGCTCTTGCCAACCACATTGGTCGGCGCATCAACCAGGGTGCATGCAATCGTGCCAACCCCGTCAGCCGCCTTGCTGCTCACCGCAATCGCACAGTTCGCCGTAGCCGGCTGGCCACCCAACTCGGCCACACTCCCCACATCCTTGCCTTCATTCAACCGCAGCTCCATCGCCGTCTTCAGCGCGCTGATCTCCAGCAACCCGGCAGCAGCCTTGGTGCGGGACTGGTGGTTGGTATACATCGGGAGGGCGATGGTCGCCAGAATGCCGATGATCGCAACGACGATCATCAGTTCGATCAGGGTGATACCGCGTTGCCCTTTCATGAACGATTTCCTTTTTGATACGTGTACGTGTGGAGTTCAGGCTCGACCCCAGCTGGCAGCGGCGCAGTAGGCCTGAACAGACACCTTTTGTCACCCCTACCCACTAGGGCGTCACCTTCGCTGAACTACTCTAGTGAGCATCACGGACGTACGCCCGCTCATGGACGCGGCAAGCTGTTTCCAGGCTTGTCGCAAGGGCAGAAAAGGACCTTTGCATGAAGCCATCCACACACCTCTATACCTGGCGCGGTACCGATGCCAATGGTGCAACAGTCAGCGGCCAGGTCAGCGGGCGCAGCCCGGCCTATGCGCGGGCCGGCTTGCAGCGCCAGGGCATTCACGTGGCCAGCCTGCGGGCGGCCGGCGGGTTTGAATGGCGTTTGCCGAAGGCGCCGGAAAAGACCGACCCGGCGGGCTTCAGCCGGCAGCTGGCGACCTTGCTCAAGGCTGGAGTGCCACTGTTGCAGGCCTTCGAGGTGATGGGCCGTAGTGGCTGCAGTGCGGGGCAGGCTGCCTTGCTGGATAAATTGAAACGGGATGTGGCCTCGGGGCTGGGGCTGGCGGATGCGCTGCAGCGCCACCCGACGTGGTTCGATGGGTTGTACTGCAACCTGATTCGCGTGGGCGAGCAGTCCGGCACGCTCGATCGACAGTTGGAACAACTGGCGGGGATGCTGGAGCAGCGCCAGGTGCTGCGTAAGCGGGTGCGCAAGGCGATGCTCTATCCGCTGCTGTTGCTGCTGACCGGGTTGGGGGTTTCGGCGGTGTTGTTGCTGGAGGTGATTCCGCGTTTCGAGAGCCTGTTTGCTGGTTTCGATGCAGCGCTGCCGGCCTTCACGCAGTGGGTGATCGACTTGTCCACAGGGCTGGGGCGCTATGCGCCGCTGTTGTTGATAACAGGGGTTGGCTTGGGACTCGCCTTGACCCGGCTGTATCAGAAGCATGCGCCAGCACGCCTGTGGATAACTGCACAGGCTTTGCGCCTTCCTGTCTTCGGCAGGCTGTTGAGCCAAGCGGCCCTGGCGCGCTTCGCTCGCACCCTGGCCACGTCCTATGCTGCTGGAGTGCCGTTGCTGGATGCACTCGTCACCGTGGCCAAGGCCTGCGGCGACGACCTGCACGAGCAGGCGGTGCAACGCTTGCGTCAGGGAATGGCCAACGGGCAGGCGCTGAATCAGGCGATGGCCAATGAACCGCTGTTTCCGCCATTGTTGGTACAGCTCACCGCCATCGGTGAATCCAGCGGTACGCTGGACCAGATGCTGGAAAAATCCGCCAGCCATTACGAGGAACAGGTCAGCCAGGCGCTGGACCAGTTGACCAGCCTGCTGGAGCCGGCCATCGTGCTGATCCTGGGCTTGCTGGTCGGTGGCCTGGTAGTGGCGATGTACCTGCCGATCTTCCAGTTGGGTAGCTTGATCTGAACATGACTTCATGGACTTTGCTGGCCGAGCAGCCGGCGTACTTCATCACCCTGGCGGCTGTGCTCGGCCTGTTGGTGGGCAGTTTCCTCAATGTGGTAGTGCATCGCCTGCCGATCATGCTTGAGCGCCAGTGGCAGCGTGAGGCGCAGGAGGTGCTGGGCCTGCCGACCACCGAGCACGAACGTTTCAACCTGTCCCTCCCCGCCTCCCACTGCCCGCATTGCAAGCACGCGATCCGCGCCTGGGAGAACATCCCGGTACTGAGTTACCTGGCATTGGGCGGGCGCTGTTCGGCATGCAAGCAGCCGATCAGTGCGCGTTATCCACTGGTCGAGCTGGGCTGTGCGCTGTTGTCGATGGGGGTGGCCTGGCATTCCGGCGCTGGTGTGGAGGCGCTGGCACTGCTGCTGTTGACCTGGAGCCTGCTGGCAGTGAGCCTGATCGACCATGACCAGCAGATTCTGCCCGATGTCATCGTCTTGCCAACGCTGTGGCTGGGCTTGATCGTCAATGCCTTCAACACCGTGGTGCCGTTGCCAGATGCGCTGTGGGGCGCGGTGGCCGGGTACCTGAGCCTGTGGTCGGTCTACTGGGTATTCAAGCTGGTCACCGGCAAGGAAGGCATGGGCTATGGAGACTTCAAGCTGCTGGCATTGATCGGCGCCTGGGGCGGCTGGCAGGTATTGCCGGTAACCTTGCTGCTGTCGTCGGTGATCGGCCTTGTGGCGGGCCTGTGCCTGCTGCGCGTGCGCAGGCAATCCGTGGGTACGGCCATACCTTTTGGCCCTTATCTGGCCATTGCGGGGTGGATTGCTGTGCTCTGGGGTGATGAAATGTACGCCTTCTACCTGCAACTGTTTGGAATGTGATGACCACCAAGGCCTTCACCCCCTGGATTCTCGGCTTGACCGGCGGTATTGGCAGCGGCAAGAGCGCCGCTGCCGAGCGCTTCGTCGAACTCGGCGTGCACCTGGTCGATGCCGACCAAGCGGCGCGCTGGGTGGTCGAGCCCGGTCGCCCCGCACTGGCCAGCATCGTCGAGCGCTTCGGCCCTGGCGTGCTGCTGGACGATGGCCAGCTTGATCGTGCTGCCCTGCGCCAGCTGATCTTTGCGGACCCGGCCCAACGCAAGTGGTTGGAGCAATTGCTGCATCCGCTGATCGGGCAGGAGATCTTCAGCTACCTGGCTAAGGCCGAGTCGCCTTATGCGGTGTACGTGTCGCCGTTGCTGATCGAGTCGGGCCAGTACCAGAAGGTCCAGCGCGTGCTGGTGATCGATGTGCCGCAGGAACTGCAGGTGGCGCGCACCCTGGCACGTGACAACACCAGCCCTGAGCAGGTGCAGGCCATTCTCAAGGCCCAATTGAGCCGGGAAGAACGCCTGGGCCATGCCGACGATGTGGTGGTTAATCACGGCGACCTTGCCGCGCTGCATGAGCAGATTGACCGCCTGCACCACTTTTATCTGACTTTACGAGGAGGCCAGCCATGAGCCAGCCATTGACCGTCGATTGCCCGACCTGTGGCGCACCTGTGGAATGGAACGAGAAAAATGCGTTCCGGCCGTTCTGTTCCGACCGCTGCAAGCTGATCGACCTGGGCGCCTGGGCGGCCGAAGAGCACAAGATTCCGGTGGCGCCGGATGCCGAGGATGAGCTGTTTTCCGAGGAACTGGGGCCGCGGCACTGACCAGATTTTTTGGTGGCCTGAACTGGCCTCTTCGCGGGTAAACCCGCTCCCACAGGGATCGCATCGCTTCTGAATGCTGCGCAGTTCCTGTGGGAGCGGGTTTACCCGCGAAGAGGCCGGCACTGCCAATACAATTCTCAGCGCTCATCATCCTTCCACGGCGCCTGCAAATACCGGGTTCGGTTAAATGTCTCCAGCCACTCCGGGCAAAACACCACCAGCGCACTGATCACCATGCCGTTGATGAACGCCTCCGGGAACATCATCAACCACAGGTAGCCGATAAAATCGCTGAGCCACTCCGGCATCGCAAAGCGGCCATCCAGCCATAACACCCCTAACGCCACCGGCACACAAATCAACACCGTCAGCGCAGCCGGAAAGAACCCCGAACAGAAGATATAGACGAACAGGTTTCGCGGCTGTGCCCGTTCGACCAGGATCGCGCACACCTCGGTGATCAGCACCGGCAAGCCCACCAGCAGCAAGCCATTGACCCCAAGCGCCGCGAGGTCCTGCCGCCCCAGCGCCAGCAAGCCCAATTGGGCGAGGAAACCGCCCAGAACAGCCAGCGGCCAGTCCAGCAGCAAGGTCACCGCCGTCATGCCGATGAAGTGGTACGACACCCCCGTGTCGAAATCGCGCCTGACCAGCCATAAGGTAAACAGGCAGAACACCGTGCCAAACAAAAGGTGCTGGCGGCGTCGGTCGGTCACCAGCTCGACCCAGCGCGTGCGGCTGGCTGCCCAGATCAGCAAAGGCACGTAGCCAAGCCAGCCTATGGCCAGGCTGGTTGTGGATAAAACCTGCGCGCTGATCACCTGGGACATATCCCTTTCGGCCGTGTGGATAAACCGAGTCTACACCCTGCTCCGTTTCCCACGCACAAACAGCATCTTACCGTCATCGATTAGGGCTAAGCTTGTTCCCATGGATGACTCAGACTACCTGCGCCTGCTTACCATCCAGGCCGAACAAGCCAACGCCTTTCTCTCCAACGCCCGCAAGTGGGAGCGGGAGCGGTGGGTGTGCCAGCGCCTGTTGCAAGGGCTGAACATCCCTTACCGCAGCGAGGACTTCACGCCGGCCGGACAGGAGCCACCGGACGTGCTGTTCCGCGATGCGGCATTCGAGGTGTTTTTCGTGCTCGACGAAGGCCGCAGATTGAACGACGAGTGGCGTGAAGAGCTGCAGCGCCGGCGCAGTGCGTTTTCCCTGGCCCAACTGGTGCGCCGCGAAGCGCGCCCGCGGCGCATCGCCGCCGCCGAGCTGCTCGGGCGCCTGGCGCCGACCTTGCGCAAGAAGGCGCACAACTACCGCGAGCGCGGGCTGGACCTGAGCGAGCTGGACATCATCGCCTTCGCCAGCCTCAAGCGCGAAGTGCTCGACCTCAACACCCACTTCCCGCCGCCCACCGAATACCTGCGCCAGGGTTGGCGCTCGCTGTCGCTGGTCGGGCCGACCTTCGCCCGGGTGCTGTTCGCCCACCCCGATGCCCCGGACTTTCTGCGCGGCAACCTGGGGCGCAGCATTGTCTTCGACGTGGGCATCAGTCTTTGATCCACTGCCGAGAGTCTTTGCGATGGCGTAAACTCGGCGCCAGGGATAGAAAGCATTATCATTTGTTTGACCCGCTTGCATGAACGCTGTGGCGTTCGTGCAGTCACAAACGTCTACCTGACGAGGTCCACCATGACCAGCCGCCTGAATCCAGAAGATCAGCGTCGTGTCGATGAGTATCTGCGAGCCCCCCAGCACCAAGTCGAGCGCCGGCCTTTTCGGCCCTGGCTGCTCCTTGTGCTGGTACTGGCCGTGACCATCGGGTTGGGTCTGATCAGCCGCCTGCTGAGTGAACTGGTGCTATGAGCTGCTTCGCGCTCGCCCTGTTATCACGCCGTGTGCGGCCGGCCCCTGGGGCCACGAATTCCGTAAACCTTATGAGATATCCCCATGACTCATCGCATCGTGATTGTCGGCGGCGGCGCCGGCGGCCTGGAACTGGCGACCCGCCTGGGTAAAAGCCTGGGCAAGCGCAAGCAGGCCGAGATCACCCTGGTCGACGCCAACCTCACGCACATCTGGAAGCCCCTGCTGCACGAAGTGGCCGCCGGCTCGCTGAACTCCTCGGAAGACGAACTGAACTACGTGGCCCAGGCCAAGTGGAATCACTTCAACTTCCAGCTGGGGCGCATGAGCGGCCTGGACCGTGAAGGCAAGCAGATCCAGCTGGCCGCCACCCTCGATGAAGAGGGCCGCGAGCTACTGCCTGCGCGCACCCTGGGCTACGACACCCTGGTGATCGCCGTCGGCTCCAACACCAACGACTTCGGCACCCTGGGCGCGGCACAGCACTGCCTGTTCCTCGACACCCGCAAGCAGGCCGAGCGCTTCCACCAGCAGCTGCTGAACCACTACCTGCGTGCCCACGCCGGCGACGTGGCCAGCGAGCAGATCAGCGTGGCCATCGTCGGCGCCGGTGCCACCGGTGTGGAGCTGGCGGCCGAGCTGCACCACGCGGCCCACGAACTGGCAGCCTACGGCCTGGACCGCATCCAGCCCAAGGACATGCACATCACCCTCATCGAGGCGGGCCCGCGCGTGTTGCCTGCGCTGCCAGAGCGCATCAGCGTGCCGGTGCACAAGACCCTGGAAAAACTCGGGGTGAAGGTGCTGACCAACGCTGCGGTCAGCGAAGTGACCGAGGATGGCCTGAAGACCAAAGACGGTGAAGTGATCCAGGCCAGCCTCAAGGTGTGGGCTGCGGGCATCCGTGCGCCGGGCTTCCTCAAGGACATCGACGGCCTGGAAACCAACCGCATCAACCAGCTGGTGGTGCGCCCTACCCTGCAGACCACCCGCGACGACAACATCTTCGCCTTCGGTGACTGTGCCGCCTGCCCGCAACCAGGTAGCGACCGAAACGTGCCGCCACGGGCCCAGGCCGCGCACCAGCAGGCTTCGATGCTGGCGCAGAGCCTGAAGGCGCGCCTGGAGAACAAAGCGTTGCCGACGTACGCGTACAAGGATTACGGTTCGCTGGTGTCGCTGTCGCGCTTCTCCGCGGTGGGCAACCTGATGGGTAACCTGATGGGCAGCGTGAAGCTAGAGGGCTGGCTGGCGCGGATGTTCTACGTGTCGCTGTACCGCATGCACCAGATGGCGCTGTATGGGTTCTTCCGCACGGCGTTGATGATGCTGGGCAGCAAGATTGGTCGAGGCACTGAGCCGCGCCTGAAGCTGCACTGATTGGAAAGGGAGGGTCGCTCAGGCGGCCCTTCTTTTTGCCTTTTTTCCGAGGCAAAAGAAAAAGGGCATCTCATGCGAGATGCCCTTTGTTCATGGTGGGTCGTGTAGGATTCGAACCTACGACCAATTGGTTAAAAGCCAACTGCTCTACCAACTGAGCTAACGACCCGGAAAATGGTCGGGGTGAGGGGATTCGAACTCCTGACATCCTGCTCCCAAAGCAGGCGCGCTACCGGACTGCGCTACACCCCGAGGTCTTACTTAAAAAAAAGGGCACCTCAATCGAGATGCCCCTTTTTACATGGTGGGTCGTGTAGGATTCGAACCTACGACCAATTGGTTAAAAGCCAACTGCTCTACCAACTGAGCTAACGACCCGGAAAATGGTCGGGGTGAGGGGATTCGAACTCCTGACATCCTGCTCCCAAAGCAGGCGCGCTACCGGACTGCGCTACACCCCGAGATTGGCTCCGCGACCTGGACTCGAACCAGGGACCCAATGATTAACAGTCATTTGCTCTACCGACTGAGCTATCGCGGAACTGAACTTCGGTACATCTTTACCACTTCGAAGCTTGTGTTAGCTTCGGACTCTTTGGCTTCTTCGCTTTCGCGTTGTCGCTGCTGAGGCCGGCTATTCTACATTCTTCGTTTTGCTTGTCAACCACTTTTTTTCATTCAACTTACTGATTTGTAAGTTGTTTTGCGGTCACCTGTGTTGCTGGTGATTCGCTTAGTGCCTGACAACGCGGCGTATATTAGGGGCACTCGATTTTAGATGCAAGCAGAAATTTCAAAAATTTCAGGGGGTTATCTCGAATGCCCGGAAAGGCCCGGATTTGCTGGGCCTGTGAGGGCCCCTTCGCGGGGCAAGCCCGCTCCTACAGGGTAATGTGATCTCCTGTAGGAGCGGGCTTGCCCCGCGAAGGGACCCTCACAGGCGGACACAAAAAAGCCCCGCCGAAGCGGGGCTCATTTGCAGCAGTGATCAGGCAAAGACGATTTCGTCGCCTTCCACCTTGGCGGTAATCGCCGCTCCCGGGAAGAACTTGCCAGCCAGGATCAGCTGCGCCAGCGGGTTCTCGATCCAGCGCTGGATCGCCCGCTTCAGCGGCCGTGCGCCATACACCGGGTCGTAACCCACGGCGATCAGCTTGTCCAAGGCTTCCGGGCTCAGGCTCAACGACAGTTCGCGCTCGAGCAGGCGGCTGCGCAGGCGACCAAGCTGGATCTCGGTGATACCGGCGATCTGCTCGCGGCCAAGTGGCTCGAACACCACCACTTCGTCGATGCGGTTGATGAACTCCGGACGGAAGTGCGAACCCACCGCATCCATCACCGCCGCACGCTGCGCTTCGCGATCACCCACCAGCTCCTGGATCTGCGCCGAGCCCAGGTTGGAGGTCATCACGATCACCGTGTTGCGGAAGTCCACGGTGCGGCCATGGCTGTCAGTCAGGCGGCCGTCTTCGAGCACCTGCAGCAGCACGTTGAACACATCCGGGTGAGCCTTCTCCACCTCATCCAGCAGCACCACCGAGTACGGCTTGCGGCGTACCGCTTCGGTCAGATAACCGCCCTCTTCATAACCGACATAGCCTGGTGGGGCGCCGATCAGACGAGCCACGGAGTGTTTCTCCATGAACTCGGACATGTCGATGCGCACCATGGCCTCTTCGGTGTCGAACAGGAACTCGGCCAGCGCCTTGCACAGCTCGGTCTTGCCCACGCCGGTCGGGCCGAGGAACAGGAACGAACCACTCGGCCGGTTCGGGTCGGACAGCCCGGCACGGGAACGGCGCACGGCGTTGGCAACCGCAGTCACCGCCTCGCCCTGGCCGATCACCCGCTGGTGCAGCAGCTCTTCCATCTTCAGCAGCTTCTCGCGCTCGCCTTCGAGCATCTTCGCCACCGGGATGCCGGTCCACTTGGACACTACTTCGGCAATCTCTTCCTCGGTGACCTTGTTGCGCAGCAGCTGGTTCTCGGTCTTGCCGTGCTGGTCGACCATCTGCAGGCTGCGCTCCAGGTCCGGGATCACCCCGTATTGCAGCTCGGCCATGCGGCTCAGGTCGCCTTTACGACGGGCGGCTTCCAGCTCCTGGCGGGCCTGCTCGATCTTTTGCTGGATCTGCGCAGAGCCCTGTACTTCGGCTTTTTCCGACGCCCAGATTTCTTCCAGGTCGGAGTACTCGCGCTCCAGCCGCTCGATTTCCTCAGTGAGCTTCTCGAGACGCTTCTTGGCCGCCTCGTCTTCTTCTTTCTTCAGCGCCTGGGATTCCACCTTCAGCTGGATCAGGCGACGGTCGAGGCGGTCGAGCACTTCCGGCTTGGAGTCGATCTCCATGCGGATGCGGCTGGCCGCTTCGTCGATCAGGTCGATGGCCTTGTCCGGCAGCTGGCGGTCGGTGATGTAACGGTGGCTGAGCTTGGCCGCGGCAATAATCGCACCGTCAGTGATGGCCACCTTGTGGTGCACTTCATAGCGCTCTTTCAGGCCACGCAGGATGGCGATGGTGTCTTCCTCGCTCGGCTCTTCCACCAGCACTTTCTGGAAGCGACGCTCCAGCGCCGCGTCCTTCTCGATGAACTGGCGGTACTCGTTGAGCGTGGTGGCGCCGACGCAGTGCAGCTCGCCACGGGCCAACGCCGGTTTGAGCATGTTGCCGGCGTCCATGGCGCCCTCGCCTTTGCCGGCGCCGACCATGGTGTGCAGTTCGTCGATGAACAGGATGATCTGGCCTTCCTGCTTGGACAGCTCGTTGAGCAGGCCTTTGAGGCGCTCTTCGAACTCGCCGCGGTACTTGGCACCGGCGATCAGCGCACCCATGTCCAGCGCCAGCAGGCGCTTGCCTTTAAGGCCATCGGGCACTTCACCGTTGATGATGCGCTGGGCCAGGCCCTCGGCGATGGCGGTTTTACCCACGCCAGGCTCACCGATCAGCACCGGATTGTTTTTGGTACGACGTTGCAGCACCTGCACGGTGCGGCGGATTTCGTCGTCACGGCCGATCACCGGGTCGAGCTTGCCTTCTTCAGCGCGCTTGGTCAGGTCGACGGTGTACTTGTCCAGGGCCTGGCGCGATTCTTCGGCGTTGGCGTCATTCACCGCCGCGCCGCCGCGCAGGTTGTTGATGGCGTTTTCCAGGGCCTTCTTGCTTACGCCCTGGCTGAGCAGCAGCTTGCCGAGCTTGCTGTTCTCGTCCATGGCGGCGAGCAGCACCAGTTCGCTGGAAATGAACTGGTCGCCCTTCTGCTGGGCCAGGCGGTCAGCCTGGTTGAGCAGGCGCGCCAGATCCTGCGACATGTTCACGTCACCGGTAGGGTTCTGGATTTTCGGCAACTGGTCGAGTTCTTTCACCAATGCCTGGCGCAGGCTGTTGATGTCGAATCCAACCTGCATCAGCAGTGGCTTGATCGAACCGCCCTGCTGCTCGAGCAGTGCCTGCAACAGGTGCACGGGCTCGATGGCTGGGTGGTCCATGCCAACGGCCAGGGATTGGGCATCGGATATTGCAAGCTGAAGCTTGCTGGTCAAACGGTCTATTCGCATGGTGTACCTTCCTTTAAAGGGCAGGTCGGAGCGATGGACAGCGCCTGTTTATGAAGAAACCTGCCTGAGATGACCTTATAGATAAGGCTGATTCTGGAAGATTCAAGCGTAGCGGGGTTGACCGGTGTCAGCTTTCTGGATTACTGCGGGTCGAGCCACACCAGCGAGGCGAAGCGCCCACCTTTGGGTGTGCGGCGATAAGAGAAGAAGCGGGCATCACTGACCGTGCAGTAGCCACCGCCATAAACCGCAGTCACCCCACGCGCCGCCAGCCGAATGCGTGCTAGCTCGTAGATGTCAGCCATCAGCTTGCCTGGCCGCTCACCGTCGACAAACGCCCTGGCCGCTTCAGGATGCACAGCGGTAAAGGCATCGCGCACTTCCAGCCCGACCTCGAAGGCCTTGGGGCCAATGGCCGGCCCGAGCCACACCAGCACCTCTTCAGGCGCCAGCGCCAGGCGATCGAGGGTGGCCTCAAGCACGCCGCCCGCCAGCCCGCGCCAGCCGGCATGGGCTGCGGCCACGCGAGTACCGGCGCGGTCGCAGAACAGCGCTGGCAGGCAATCGGCAGTCATCACGGCACAGGCAATGCCCGGCTGGTCAGTCCAGCTGGCATCGGCTTCGGCCACCACGGCCGGGTCGGCATCCGCCACCACCAGGCCATGCACCTGCTTGAGCCAGGCTGGCTGGAGGGTGAAGGCGTCGCTGAGGCGACGGCGGTTCTCGGCGACCGCGACCGGGTCATCGCCCACGTGATCGCCGAGATTGAAGGTTTCGTAAGGCGGCAGGCTGATACCGCCCTCACGGGTAGTGACACAGGCGCGAACCGAGGCCGGGGCTGGCCAGTCGGGGATCAGCAGCGACTGCGTCAGGCCGTTCATCCGATAAAGCTCTCGCGGTCCTGGTTGAGCAGCGACAGCAACCAGACGAAGTCATCCGGCAATGGCGACTCCCACTTCATGATTTCACCGGTGATCGGGTGAGCCAACGCCAGGAAACGCGCATGCAGCGCCTGGCGCGGGAAGGTCTTCACCGCCTCGACCATGGTTGGGCTGGCAGCCGGCGGAATGCGGAAGCGCCCGCCGTAGGTCTGGTCGCCCACCAGCGGGAAACCAACGTGGGCCATGTGCACGCGAATCTGGTGGGTGCGGCCGGTTTCCAGCTTCACCCGCACGTGGGTGTGCGAACGGAAGCGCTTGAGTACGCGGTAGTGGCTGACCGCCGGCTTGCCACCGTCGGTGACTGCCATGCGCTGGCGCATGCCACCGTGGCGGCCGATCGGGGCATCGATCTTGCCGCCAGCGGTCACTACGCCGATCACGATGCACTCGTAGATGCGGCTGACTTTACGGGCCTGCATCTGTTCGACCAGCTTGGTCTGCGCCTGCAAGGTCTTGGCCACCACCATCAGGCCGGTGGTGTCTTTGTCCAGGCGGTGAACGATACCGGCGCGCGGTACGTTGACGATATCTGGCACGTGGTGCAGCAGCGCGTTGAGCAGCGTACCGCTGGCATGCCCGGCAGCCGGGTGCACAACCAGCCCGGCAGGCTTGTTGATCACCATGATGTGTTCATCTTCGTAGACGATATCCAGTTCGATATCTTCTGCGATCCACTCACCCTGGGCCTCTTGCTCGGCTTCCAGGATAAGTTGCGAACCACCATGGACGATGTCTCGAGGGCGCACGACTGCGCCATCGACCGTCAGGCGGCCCTCTTTGATCCACGAAGTAAGCCGCGAACGCGAATACTCGGCGAACAATTGGGCGGCGACCTGGTCGAGGCGTTGACCGCCCAGTTCGGACGGTACCTCTGCGCTAAGTTGAATGATCTCGGACATGCTCGATTCGGCGGGCGCACAGCCTTTGGTTTCGGCTGCGAGCTTGTGGTTAAATACGGCTTCTTTTGTCCCGGGGTTGGCCGGGGCGCTCATCATAACAGGACGGCACCGCCCAAGACAGCGGCCGTCAAAGGGACGCAAGCCGCCATGCAAGTGAAACACCTGCTGCTGATCGCCATCCTCGGGCTCACCGCGGCCTGTTCCTCCAATAAGGAAGTCATTGACGAGAACCTCAGTGAGGCCGAGCTGTATCAACAGGCTCAGGCTGACCTGGACAACTCCAGCTACACCAGTGCCGTGAACAAGCTCAAGGCCCTGGAGTCACGCTACCCGTTCGGCCGCTACGCCGACCAGGCGCAGCTCGAGCTGATCTACGCCAACTACAAGAACTCCGAGCCCGAGGCCGCCAAATCGGCTGCCGAGCGCTTCATTCGCCTGCACCCGCAGCACCCGAACGTGGACTACGCCTACTACCTGAAGGGCCTGACCTCGTTCGACCAGGACCGCGGCCTGCTGGCGCGCTTCCTGCCGCTGGACATGACCAAGCGTGACCCGGGCGCCGCCCGTGACTCGTATAACGAGTTCGCTCAGCTGACCAGCCGCTTCCCCAACAGCCGTTACTCCCCGGACGCCAAGCAGCGCATGATCTATCTGCGCAACCTCCTGGCCTCCTACGAAATCCACGTGGCCGACTACTACCTGAGCCGCCAGGCTTATGTAGCCGCTGCCAACCGTGGCCGCTACGTGGTCGAGAACTTCCAGGAAACGCCATCGGTCGGCGACGGCCTGGCCGTGATGGTCGAGTCGTACCAGAAGATGCACCTGGACGAACTGGCTGCCACCAGCCTGGAAACCCTGAAGCTCAACTATCCCGACCACCCAAGCCTGGTCGACGGCCAGTTCCAGCCCAAGCAGACCGAGTCCGACGGCCGCGGCTGGCTGTCCAAGGCCACCCTGGGCCTGATCGAGACCGAAACTCCGTTGCCGCCGGGCGAAACCCGCGCCAACCAAGACGTGGTCAAGCAGTTCCAGGACGCGCGCGACGAGATGCCGCAAGAGCTGCTGCCGAAGGACGAGAACGGCGACCCGATCGTGCCGGCAGGCCCGAAGGAAGCCGAGAAAGACCGCTCGTGGTTCAGTTACATGACCTTTGGTCTGTTCGACTGATCCAGGTGACATGAGAAAGGGAGGCCAGAGGCCTCCCTTTTTTTATGCCCGCGTCCTAGACTGTCGGCTTCTACAACCAACAAGCTGGACACCATGGTTCGCCTACTTTTCTGGATCGCCCTGATCGCCGCCGCGTTCTGGCTGTGGCGCAAGTTCAAAGTCAGCCAGCAGTCGCACCCCGAGCCCAAGCTCGATGCGCCACTGAAGATGGTGCGCTGCGCCCACTGCGGCGTGCACCTGCCCAATGACCGGGCGCTGCACCAGGGGAATGACTGGTATTGCAGCCAGGCGCACTTGCAGCAAGGGCCTGGCCAATCGCGGTGATCGTTTAGCTTGGTGAAATTGGGGCTGCGTTGCAGCCGTTTCGCGGCACAAGGCCGCTCCTGCAGGGATCGCGGACTCTTGTAGGAGCGGCCTTGTGTCGCGTAAGGCCCGCACAGCGGGCCCGGCAATCTCAGCCCAAACGCCCGTCTGGCGCATAAGGCGCCGGATCGATGATCGGCTCGGCCCCGGTCAGCAGGTCGGTAAACAGCTGACACGAAGCCGGCGCCAGCACCAGCCCGTTGCGGTAATGCCCGCAGTTCAGCCACAAGCCATCATGCCCTGGCACCGGCCCGATGTAGGGGATGCCTTCAGGCGAACCCGGCCGCAGTCCGGCCCAGTGCCCCACCACGGTGGCATCCTTCAGCTCTGGCAGCAGCTCGATGGCCGAAGCCCTGAGGCTGGCCAACGCGTCCTCGGTCGGGGTTTTGTCGTAGCCGGCATGCTCCAGCGTACTGCCCACCAAAATGTGCCCATCTCGGCGTGGGATCGCATAGCGCCCCTTGGCCAGCACCATGCTCGGCAAGAAGTCCTCGGCGCACTTGAACAGTATCATCTGGCCCTTCACCGGCTCGACCGGCAGTTCGAGCCCCAGGGTATGCAGCAGGTCACCACTCCAGGCACCGGCACTGAGCACCACTTCATCTGCCTTGAGCACTCCGTCAGCCGTCCGTACGCCAGCCACGCGCCCGTTCTCATGAACGAAGCCACTGACCTGGCAATGCTCGCGCAAGGTCACGTTGGGCAGTGCCAGCAACGCCGCCTTGAGCGACTTCACCAGCCGCGGGTTACGCACGTTGGCTACGCCAGCCATGTAGATCGCATGTTTGAAACCAGGGCCAAGTACCGGCACCGCGTCGTAGGCGGCCGAGATATCCACAGCACTAAGTGGACGCCGCTCACGCTCGGCCCAAGCCAGCGCCTCGGCTTCGTCGTCCAGGTCGAGCCAGTACAGGCCAGTGGTGTGCACCTCAGGGTCGATACCCGTTGTTGCGAACAGACGCTCGCCCAGCTGTGGATAAAAATCCTGCGACCAGTGCGCCAGGGCGGTCACCGCCGGGCTGTAGCGCCAGGGGTACAACGGCGAGACGATACCGCCGCCAGCCCATGAGGACTCGCGGCCAACCTCACCCTGGTCACACACCACCACCTGGCCGACCTTCGCCGCCAGGTTGAACGCGGTCAGCAGGCCGATCACCCCGCCGCCGACCACCACTACTTGCTTGCTCATCTGTCGATCCAACACCTGAAGTAAATCCGCGATGCCTGGGCACCATTCAACCTTCAGCTTCCCCAGCAGCGCTCGCGGCTTTGAGCGGCACCCGGATTGCTCTGCACACCGGCCTGGTCGAGCTGGAAGTCGCCACAGCGATCATCGGCCATCAGGCCATCGGGCAGCCGGCGGGCGGTCAGCGCGAAGGTGTCGCTGCCGCGTTGGGCCTGAAGGCTGTAATGACGGTTACCGGCGGGCAGCTGCGGGTCGCCCTCGGCGTACTGGCCGGTGCGCACGCGGTGGCGCTCCAGGCGCAGGGCAGCGTCATGCAGCAGGCCAACCACTTCGCTGCGTGCGGCTCGCCTGAGCTGGTCGCTGTAACTGGGGTAGGCAATGGCTGCCAGAATGCCGGTCACGGCCACGACAATCAACAGCTCGATCAGGGTCATACCTTGCTGCATGTCAGTCCTCCCTCAGTCTTTGCCGCCAGAGGATGCGCTGGGGGGCTTGTGGTTGAGCGGTTGAAATGGCATAGACGGCTTCCAGGACCTGGCGGGCTGCCAGTTGCTGGCTGACGGCTGTTATTCGGTACAAGGTGACCTTCTCGCCCTCGGGGATATGCGCCGCACGTTCGGTTTCACCCAGGTTCTGCAGGTGAAAGTAGCCTCCCTTGATTTTCTGCCATTGCCCTTGCAGATCGTGTGGTCGTGAAGGAGCTTGGCAGTCGCTGCACTGCTCCGGGGGTGAGCGTTGCAGTTCATCGACGCCAGCCAGCAACACGGTCTCTGCTTGTTCGAACGCCTGCAGGCCATCATTCATGGCACCGGTCATTCGCGTTTCGATCAGTGCATCGCGTAAGGCTGATGCGCCAAGCAAAGCCAGCAGCAGGCTGAGCACCAGCGACAGCAGCAGAACCATTCCGCGTTGACGGTTCATGGGCTGGAAACCGGATTGCGCAGGGCCACGCTTATTTCATGCCGCTGCTCAAGTTGCAGTGTCGGTTCAAACAACGTCAGTTGCAGATCTACCCTTCCCCCCTCGGGCACATCAACTTGCGTCACCTGCATCTCACGCACCTGGTTGGCGAGCGGCTGAGAGTTGAAGTAGAGGATTGAATTGCGCAGCTCGTAGCGATGACGCGTAATCCGCACCGCCATGACCGCACCCGTTTGCGAAGGAGGATTTTCGTACACGACTGCTTCATCACGACAGTCCGTCAGCAATGTCCAATCCGGCTTCCCTGCGTACCCCGCTGACTCAGCGACCACCATCTCCAGGCTGGACGCCCTGATCACCAGTGGCTGCGCGAATGCCTGCCGGGCAAGCGGGTCCATGAAGTCATCGGGCTTCAATCGTAAGCAACCGAACATGCCCGCCATTCGGATATCTTGGGCCATGCGCAGCAACGCCAGGCGTGCATCATCCTGAAGGCGCAACGCCGCGCCTTGAAGCCGCCATGTTTGATGAGCGGAAACGAACAGCTGACTGGTAGCCACCAGCACCATGAGCCCGATTGCCAGCGCCAGCATTACCTCCAGCAACCCGAAGCCGACCTGCATGCGCTTCATGGCCGGTTCCGCTCGCGTTCGCTGTGCGCCGCCAACGCAGCTTGCCCTTCGCTGCGCGCACTGTCGGTCGCTTGCAATGCCTTAAGCTGCAACGCGGCTGAGGCGAATATGCCCACAGCCACCACGACTATCGCCAACAGCACTTCCAGAAGCGTCATGCCCCCCTGTTTCCTGTGCATCCCTGCACCTCCTGCGACATTTCCTGCTATTGCCTTGAACTACGCCGACTGGACCTCATGTCCAATGACCGTGAAGCTATAGCCAAGCACTTCCAGGGAGGAATGCACGGTGAAGCAACGTGGAGTAACACTGTTACAAATGATGTTCGCCTTGGCCATGGCCGCCTTGCTGACACAACTCGGCATGCCGGCCTACGCCAGGTTGAGCGATGACCTACACAGAGCTGCAGCAGCCCGAGATCTGGCCCAGGCCCTTCGCAGCGCGCGCAGCCACGCCATGCTGCAAAGCCAGCCTGTGCTTGTGCGGCCTTTGGAAAATGATTGGGGTAAGGGCTGGCTTGTGCAGCTGGAGCACAATCAGCAAGTGCTGCGCGAATATCGGCTGACGCGGTCGATGAGAATCATCGAAAACACCAAGGGACAGGTGAAATTCGGTGCTCTGGGAATGCCAGTGGGGCAATTTGGCGCGACGCTGAGCGTTTGCGAGGCTTCTGCTGCGATCAGCAAATACCAGGTAGTGGTATCAAGGGCTGGACGAGTAGACCTGCGCACAGGTGAAAAAGCAGACTCCCTGTGCGCAGGCCCCTGACTCAGATCAGCGAGCGAACCCGCAGCTCTTTGGGCATGGAGAACGTGATGTTCTCCGGCCGCCCATCAAGCTCTTCGGCGCCGGTAGCGCCCCAGGCCTTGAGCTGTTCGATCACACCCTGCACCAGCACTTCGGGAGCCGAAGCACCGGCAGTGATACCCACCCGCTGCGCCTTCTCAAACCAGCCGCGCTGCATGTCCTCAGCGCCATCGATCAAATAGGCCGGGGTGCCCATACGCTCGGCAAGTTCGCGCAGGCGGTTGGAGTTGGAGCTGTTGGGGCTGCCAACCACCAGCAATACATCGCTCTCGCTGGCCAACTGCTTGACCGCATCCTGGCGGTTTTGCGTGGCATAGCAGATATCGTCCTTGCGCGGGCCGCCGATGTTCGGGAAGCGTGCGCGCAGGGCATCGATGACGCGGCTGGTGTCGTCCATCGACAGCGTGGTCTGGGTGACGAAGGCCAGGTGGTCCGGGTCGTTCACCTGCAGCTGGGCAACATCGTCCTCGTCTTCGACGAGATAGATGGCACCGCCGTTGCTGCCGTCGTATTGACCCATGGTGCCCTCGACCTCAGGGTGCCCCTCGTGGCCGATGAGAATGCACTCACGGCCATCGCGGCTGTACTTGGCCACTTCGATGTGCACCTTGGTGACCAGCGGGCAGGTCGCGTCGAACACCTTCAGGCCACGGCCGGCGGCTTCCTGGCGCACGGCCTGGGACACACCGTGGGCGCTGAAGATGACGATGACATCGTCCGGCACCTGGTCCAGCTCTTCAACGAAGATGGCGCCACGGTTGCGCAGGTCTTCCACCACGAACTTGTTGTGCACCACTTCGTGACGCACATAGATCGGCGGCCCGAAGACTTCCAGCGCACGGTTGACGATTTCGATCGCCCGGTCGACCCCCGCGCAGAAGCCGCGCGGGTTGGCGAGTTTGATTTGCATGCTCGGCTCCAGGCTTACAGGGCCTTCACCTCGAGGATCTCCACCTCGAAGGTCAGGGTCTTGCCAGCCAGTGGGTGATTGAAGTCGATGGTCACCTGGTTGTCATCGAACGCTTTGACCACACCCGGCAGCTCGGTGTTGGCGGCGTCGTTGAAGATGATCAGCAGCCCGTCGGACAACTCCATGCCCTCGAACTGGGACCGCGGCATGACTTGCACGTTCTGTGGGTTAGGCTGGCCGAAGGCGTTCTCCGGGGCCACCACCACGGTGCGCTTGTCACCGGCCTTGAAGCCGAACAGGGCACTCTCGAAACCTGGCAGCAGGTTGCCGTCGCCCACCTTGAAGGTGGCCGGAGCCTTGTCGAACGTGCTGTCGACAGTGTCGCCGTTTTCCAGGTGCAGCGCGAAGTGCAGGGTGACTTCGGTGTTCTGGCCGATACGGGTGTCAGTCATGGACCGGATCCTCGGACTTCTTGCTCTTGAACATATCCAGCGCCAGCATCACCGCACCGACGGTAATGGCGCTGTCGGCCAGGTTGAAGGCCGGGAAGTAATGACGGTTCTGCCAGTGCACCAGGATGAAGTCGACCACATGGCCAAGCACGACGCGGTCGTACAGGTTGCCGATCGCACCACCCAGCACCAATGCCAGCGCCACCGCCAGCCAGGTCTCGCCGCGCCCCAGGCGCTTGAGCCAGACCACCAGCACGGCACTGACCACCACGGCGATCAGGGCGAACAGCCAACGCTGCCAGCCGGCGCCATCGGCGAGGAAGCTGAAGGCAGCACCGGTGTTGTAGGCCAGGGTCCAGCTGAAGTAGTCAGGGATGACAACGATCTGCTGGTACATGGTCAGGGCGTTGTTGAAGTACAGCTTGGTGGCCTGGTCGAGGACCAGGACCAGCAAGCTCAGCCACAGCCATGCAAGGCGCCCGAAGCGCCCTGCTGCAGGGTTAGGCATAGTGGCGCACCTCACCCGAACCGGTCAGGTTATCGACGCAGCGTCCGCAGATTTCCGGGTGTTCCGGGTGGCTGCCGACGTCGGCGCGGAAGTGCCAGCAACGGCCGCATTTGACGTGACCAGACTTGACCACCTGCAGCTTGAGGCCTTCGACTTCGGTGGCCACGGCTTCGGCCGGCGCCTGGGCGAACGGCACCACGCTGGCGGCCGAAGTGATCAGCACGAAGCGCAGTTCGTCGCCCAGCTTGCTCAGGTCAGCGCTCAGGCCTTCCTCGGCGAACAGGGTGACCTCGGCTTGGAGGTTGCCGCCGATGACCTTGGCAGTACGCTGGTTTTCCAGCTCTTTGTTGACCGCGGCTTTAACGGCCATTACGCGATCCCAATAGGCGCGATCCAGCTCGGTGCCTTCCGGCAGCTCGGTCAGGCCCTGGTACCAACCGTTGAGCATCACCGACTCGTTGCGCTCGCCCGGCAGGTACTGCCAGATTTCGTCGGCGGTGAACGCCAGGATCGGTGCGATCCAGCGCACCAGCGCCTCGCTGATGTGGTACAGCGCGGTCTGGCAGGAACGGCGGGCGACACTGTTGGCGCCGGTGGTGTACTGGCGGTCCTTGATGATGTCGAGGTAGAAACCGCCCAGCTCCTGCACGCAGAAGTTGTGGATCTTCGAGTAGACGTTCCAGAAGCGGTATTCGCCGTAGTGCTCTTCCAGCTCGCGTTGCAGCAGCAGGGTACGGTCCACCGCCCAACGGTCCAGGGCCAGCATGTCTTCTGGGGCCAGCAGGTCGCGGGCCGGGTCGAAGCCGGACAGGTTGGAGAGCAGGAAGCGCGCGGTGTTGCGGATACGGCGGTAGGCATCGGCGCTGCGCTGCAGGATCTGCTCGGAAACCGCCATCTCGCCCGAGTAGTCGGTCGCGGAAACCCACAGGCGCAGGATGTCGGCGCCCAAGGTGTTGTTGACCTTCTCCGGCTCGATGGTGTTGCCCAGCGATTTGGACATCTTGCGGCCACTTTCGTCCACGGTGAAGCCGTGGGTCAGCAGTTCGCGGTACGGCGCGTGGCCGTCGATGGCGCAACCGGTCAGCAAGGAGGAGTGGAACCAGCCGCGGTGCTGGTCGGAACCTTCCAGGTACAGGTCGGCGCGCGGGCCAGTGGCGTGGCCGATGTCGTGGGAGCCACGCAGCACGTGCCAGTGGGTGGTACCGGAGTCGAACCAGACGTCCAGGGTGTCGGCAATCTTGTCGTACTGCCCGGCTTCGTCACCCAGCAGTTCGGCAGCGTCCAGCTTGAACCAGGCTTCGATGCCCTCTTGCTCGACGCGCTTGGCTACTGCTTCCATCAGCTCGACGGTGCGCGGGTGCAGCTCGCCGGTCTGCTTGTGCAGGAAGAACGGGATCGGCACGCCCCAGTTGCGCTGACGCGAGATGCACCAGTCTGGGCGGTTGGCGATCATCGAGTGCAGGCGCGCCTGGCCCCAGGCCGGTACGAACTTGGTCTCTTCGATGGCCTTGAGTGCACGCTCACGCAGCGGCTCGCCAGTGCTCGGCTGCTTGTCCATGCCGACGAACCACTGGGCAGTGGCACGGTAGATCAGCGGAGTCTTGTGGCGCCAGCAGTGCATGTAGCTGTGGCTGATGGTTTCGGTGTGCATCAGCGCACCGACTTCGCTCAGCTTGTCGACGATGGCCGGGTTGGCCTTCCAGATGAACTGGCCACCGAAGAACGGCAGCGACTCGACGTACACGCCGTTGCTCTGCACCGGGGTGAGAATGTCGTCGTTGACCATGCCGTAGCGCTTGCAGGTGACGAAGTCGTCTTCACCGTAGGCTGGCGAGGAGTGAACCACGCCGGTGCCGGCCCCCAGCTCGACGTAGTCGGCCAGGTAGATCGGCGACAGGCGGTCGTAGAACGGGTGACGGAAGTTGATCAGTTCCAGTGCAGAGCCCTGGGCGGTGGCGATCACCGAGCCTTCCAGGTTGTAGCGCTTCAGGCACGACTCGACCAGCTCTTCGGCCAGTACCAGCAGGCGCTCACCGGTGTCGACCAGGGCGTACTTGAACTCCGGGTGGATGTTCAGCGCCTGGTTGGCCGGGATGGTCCATGGGGTGGTGGTCCAGATCACGATGGCGGCTGGCTTGGCCAGCGAGGCCAGGCCGAAGGCGGCGGCCAGCTTGGCCTCGTCGGCGGCCGGGAATGCCACGTCGATGGTCTGGGACTTCTTGTCGGCGTATTCGACTTCGGCCTCGGCCAGGGCCGAACCGCAATCGAAGCACCAGTTCACAGGCTTGAGGCCCTTGAACACGAAGCCTTGCTTGACCATCTCGGCCAAGGCGCGGATTTCGCCGGCCTCGTTGGCGAAGTTCATGGTCTTGTACGGGTTGTCCCAGTCACCCAGCACGCCGAGGCGGATGAACTCGGTCTTCTGCCCCTCGATTTGCTCGGCGGCGTACTCGCGGCACAGCTCGCGGGTGCGGTCGGCGGTCAGGTGCTTGCCGTGGGTGACCTCGACCTTGTGCTCGATCGGCAGGCCGTGGCAGTCCCAACCCGGTACGTACGGCGCGTCGAAGCCGGACAGAGTCTTGGAGCGGACGATCATGTCCTTGAGGATCTTGTTCAGCGCATGACCGATGTGAATCTTGCCGTTGGCATAGGGCGGGCCGTCGTGCAGGACGAACTTCGGACGATCCTTGCCAATTTCGCGCAGCTTCTGGTACAGGCCAATGCTGTCCCAGCGCTGCAGGATCTGCGGTTCGCGCTGAGGCAGGCCGGCCTTCATGGGGAAGGCGGTGTCCGGAAGGTTTAGCGTGGCTTTGTAGTCGGTCATTTCGGGCTCTTCGTTAGCGGTTGAGCGTGCCAATGTGCACGTGCGGCGGCGATATCCGCATCGATCGCCGACTTCAGCGCCTCCAGGGAGGCGAATCGCTGCTCTTCACGCAGCTTGTGGTGGAATTCCACCGTCAGGCGCCGGCCATACAGATCGCCGGCATAATCCAGTAGATGAATCTCGAGGTGCGGGCGGCCGTCACCGGCCACCGTCGGGCGCACGCCAATGTTGCCGACACCCGGCCAGGCCTTGCCGTCGATCTCGATGCTGGCCAGGTAGACCCCGGACAGCGGCACGCGGCGGCGCTTGAGCTGGATGTTGGCAGTCGGCGTACCCAGCTGGCGGGCCAGCTTCTGGCCATGCAGCACGCGGCCGGTAATACGGTATGGGCGGCCCAGCAGGTGCTCGGCCAGCTCGAAGTTGCCCTCGGACAGCGCCTTGCGCACCTCGGTGCTGCTGACCCGCAGGCCGTCCTGGATCACCGTGTTGGCAGCTTCGACGGTAAACCCGTACTGCTCGCCGGCAGCGATCAGGAAGGCGAAGTCACCGGCGCGGTCGCAGCCGAAGCGGAAGTCATCGCCCACTTCGAGGTGGCGCACACCCAGGCCGTCGACCAGGATCGCCTTGACGAACGCATCGGCGCTGAGCTTGCTCAAGCGCTGGTTGAACGCCAGGCACAAGACCCGGTCGATGCCTTCGGCGGCCAGCAGTTCGACCTTGTCGCGCAGGCGTGCCAGCCGGGCAGGTGCGGTGTCTGGGGCGAAGTATTCGCGCGGCTGTGGCTCGAAGATCACCACGCAGGTCGGCAGGCCCAGCTCCTGGCCGCGCTCGCGCAGGCGCGCCAGGATAGCCTGGTGGCCGCGGTGAACCCCGTCGAAGTTGCCAATGGTGGCGACACAGCCCCGGTGCTCGGGGCGCAGGTTGTGAAGACCTCGAACCAGCTGCATAACGCGCTTCTTGCTCATAAAGTGGCCGATTATAACCACACCCGGGCGCCGGTGACAGGCGGCAGCGCCAAGGGGTGGCGTGGAATGCGAAAAACCGACGCCTGACCCGCGTTCTACCTCAATGCAGGGCCTTGCGGGCGAAGTGCCGGGGCCGGAAACCACACAGGTAGAGGCAACCGAAATAGGTCACCACACCCGCCGCGATCAGCGCGCCCAGGCGCAGGAACCGCTCCAGCATGTTGCCCAGTTCCCAGGCTGGTAGATAGTGCATGCCTACCAGCAGCACCGCAGCCATCAGGGTAACTGCCAGCACCAGCTTGAGCAGGTACAACGTCCAGCCCGGTTGCGGCTGGAACAATTGCTGGCTGCGCAGTTTCCAGAACAGCAGGCCTGCGTTAAGGCAGGCACCCAGGCTGATCGCCAGGGCCAGGCCGGCGTGTTGCAGCGGGCCGATCAGAGCCAGGTTGAACAGCTGGGTGCAGACCAGGGTGAAGATCGCGATCTTCACCGGCGTACGGATATTCTGCTGCGCATAGAAGCCTGGTGCCAGTACCTTGACCAGAATGATCGCCAGCAGACCGACCGAATAGGCGATCAGCGCGCGCTGGGTCATGGCCGCGTCGGTGGCGGTGAACTTGCCGTACTGGAACAGCGCGACGGTCAGCGGCTCGGCAAGGATCGCCAGGGCCAGGGTGCACGGCAGCACCAGCAGAAAGCACAGGCGCAGGCCCCAGTCCATGATCCGCGAATACTCCTCGCGGTCCTTGCTGGCGTACGTCTTGGCCAGCGTCGGCAGCAGGATGGTGCCCAGCGCCACGCCGAGCACGCCCGAAGGTAGTTCCATGAGGCGGTCGGCGTAGTACATCCACGACACCGAACCTGCCACCAGGAACGAGGCGAAGATGGTGTTGATGATCAGCGAGATCTGGCTCACCGAGACCCCGAGGATCGCCGGCAGCATCTGCTTGAGCACCCGCCATACGCCAGCGTCGCGCAGGTTGAGGCGCGGCAGCACGAGCATGCCGATCTTCTTCAGCGCCGGAAGTTGGTACAGCAGCTGGGCGAGGCCACCGGCCAGCACGCCCCAGGCCAGGGCCATGATCGGCGGGTTGAAGTACGGCGTGAGCAGCACGGCAAAGATGATCATCGCCACGTTGAGCAGCGTCGGGGTGAACGCCGGCACGGAAAAGCGGTTCCAGGTATTGAGAATCGCGCCGGCCAGGGACGACAGCGAGATCAGCAATATATAAGGGAACGTGACCCGCAGCAGGTCAGTGGTCAGCGCGTATTTCTCGGCGCTGTCGACAAAGCCCGGGGCGGTCGCCCAGACCACCCAAGGTGCGGCGAGGATGCCGACAGCCGTGACCAGGGCCAGCACGAGGGTCAGCAGGCCGCTGACATAGGCGATGAAGGTACGCGTCGCCTCCTCGCCCTGCTGGGTCTTGTATTCGGCCAGGATCGGCACGAACGCCTGGGAAAATGCCCCCTCGGCAAAGATCCGCCGCAGCAGGTTGGGCAGCTTGAAGGCGATGAAGAAAGCGTCGGTGGCGATGCCCGCACCGAAAACACGGGCCAGTATGGTGTCGCGCACGAAGCCCAGCACCCGCGAAATCATGGTGATGGAGCTGACTGCAGCCAGGGATTTGAGCAGATTCATCGAAAAGATTCACGCCAGAGACAGAGGGCGCTGCCAGACAGCGTCCGAATGTGCGATACTCCCGCGCCTTCGCAGGGGAGCCAAAAATTCCCGAGTGTACAGGTAGCACGGCAGAAAGGAATATTTCCCGGCTGTTGCTGCACCACTCGGCGGAACCCTGCAGGTGGCCTTGACATCCGGTCGACTCATCGGCATGATTCGCGGCCTATTTTGTTTGCTATTTACCTAAAGTCTTTCGAGGAGCTCGACGGTGGCCAACACACCTTCCGCCAAGAAACGTGCAAAACAGGCTGAGAAGCGTCGCAGCCACAACGCCAGCCTGCGTTCCATGGTCCGCACCTACATCAAGAATGTAGTTAAAGCCATCGACGCAAAAGACGCCGAAAAAGCGCAAGCCGCTTACGTTCTGGCTGTACCTGTAATCGACCGTATGGCCGACAAAGGTATCATCCACAAGAACAAAGCTGCTCGCCACAAAGGCCGTCTGAATGGCCACATCAAGGCGCTGAAAGAAGCTGCAGCTGCCTAAGCGACGCTTGTCGAAAAAACCGACCCTTGGGTCGGTTTTTTTATGCCTGTGATTTCTGCAACGGCTGCAAAAAAACAGGGCCGCGCTTGGCGGCCCTGCAGCACTGTCACTTGGCGATCTGGATCTTCGGTGCCCACTGCAGCCAGGCATCCTCCGGCTTGTCGAACAAGGCGAAGGTCTGCTGCGGCCGAGCCGGGTTGCCCATCTGCTCGCCTTCTGGCGTGGCGAAGGCAATACCGCCGTCAATGAGCGTCTCCAGTGACTCGGTGCGCACCGTGGCGCCCTTGAACAGCCCCCAGTCGAAGCCGAAGCCACTGCTGTTCCAGAACCGGCTACCACCGCGAACCAAGGCTGCATAGCGAGGCTCGATCAGGATGTGGATCAATACGCGGTCTGCGGTCTGGCCAAGCTCGAAACCGGTCACTTTGCCCACCGCCACCTCGCGATAGGTCACAGGTACACCCGGCTTGATCGAGCCGCGGCGCGGCGCGCTCAGGGTCAACGGGAGGCCAACCTCCTCACCCAGGACCTCAGGCGCTTCTCCCAGCGCAATGAAATCACGCTGCGGGCCTTTATCCTTCACTGCCGGCTGTACCTCTATGTACTGCCCACCAATCAGGGTATCGAGGTTCTCGGTACGTACAATCCCGAGTGCGGGCTTGACCACCCAGAACTGCGTGCCGGCTCGGGCAATGCGATCAGCCGCCTCGGTGATACGCGCTCGCAGCAATACCGCCTGCAAGTCCTTTGTCAGGTCCACGCTCTCGACGACGCCCACATCCAGCCCACGGAAGCGGATTGGCGTACCCGGCTTGAGGCCGTCGGCACGGTCAACCCGAATGGTGACCAGGGTACCGGTACGGTTGACCGCCTCTTGGCTCTCCAGCAGACGGAAGCGCGGGATGTGCCGTTTGAGCGCAACGTTAGGCTTAGGCGTGTCGAAGGCGATACCCCCAGCCATGAGGGTTTGCAGCGACTCGCTCTTGATCTTGATACCCGACAAGCCACCGGTCAGGGTAATACCGCTGACGTTCCAGAAGCGTGAAGAGCCGTTGACCAGGTTTTCGTACTCTTTCTCGATGTGCACACCAATCAGGATACGGTTGCTGTTGCGGGCAAACTGGTAGCTCTGCACGCTACCGACCTTGACTTGGCGATACATCACCGGGCTGCCGATCTCCAGCGAGCCCAGCGTATCGGCGAACAGCACCAGGTGCAGGCCTGGTGCTTTCAGGTCCAGCGGCGGCGCCTTGGCCCGGGCCTCGAACTCGCGTTGTGGCTTGGCGCCCTTCTCGCCCGGACGAATGGCGATGTAGTTACCTTTGACCAGCGCCTCCAGACCGGTGATACCCGCCAGGGAAATGGACGGTTTGACCACCCAGAACTGCGTACCGTCGACCAGGTAATCCTCGGTCAACGGGTCCAGCGTCAGCTCGGCCGTAGCGCTGGCCAGGTTGTCTTCCATCTTCAGGGTTTTCAACGAGCCAACCTGAATGCCCTTGTACATGACTGGCGTACGACCGGCCTGCAGGCCTTCATAGTCGCTGAGCTTCACTTTGACACGAATACCCGCCTGGGCAGCATCGAAGTCTTCATACAAGCGGAACGGCAGGCTCGGGTCGGTTGGCGGGCTGTCCTTGCGATATTCCGGCGTGGCGAAGGCGATGCCGCCGGCCACGATGCTCGACAACGACTCGCTGCGCACTTTAACGCCCGACAGATCAGCGTCGATGCTGATGCCGCTGGCATTCCAGAAACGTGTGTGTTTGCGCACCAGGCTAGCGTAGGCCGGCTCGATGAACACTTTGACCTCGACCGTGCTCTGGTCGTCAGACAGGCGATAGCTTTTAACTCGGCCGACCTGGATCTGCTTGTAAAACACCGGGCTGTCCCGATTGAGCGAACCCAGGCGCTCGGCCTTGAGCGTCAGATGCAGACCTGGCTCGCTGTCAGACAGCGGCGGCGCGACCTTTAGTGCGGTAAAGCGCTTGGTGGGCTCACCTTCCCCTGGGCTCACTGCGATGTAGTTGCCCGATACCAACGTCTCCAGGCCTGAGATACCGGCCAGACTGACACTCGGCTTGACCAGCCAGAAGCGCGTGCCCTTGTTCAGGTGCGGTTCGGCGGCCTTGTTCATCTCGATGGTGGCGATCACCCCCTGCTTCTCGCCCTTTGCATCGAGCACAAGCTTGCTGACCTTGCCGACGGGCATACCTTTGAAAATCACCTCGGTCTTGTTGGCGACGATCCCTTCACCGGACTCGAAACGCACTTCGATCTCCACGCCTGCATCGCGGTAGGCCTGCCAGGCCAGCCAGCCACCGATCATCAGCGCGATCAGCGGCAGGATCCAGATGGCCGACCAATTCGAGGCAGGGCGGGTTTTAGCCGTTGGCATGTCACTCATGGTCGTCATCCGACTCCGTGTTATCCCAGATCAGCCGGGGATCGAAAGTTAAAGCAGCAAGCATCGTGAGAATCACCACAGTTGCGAAGGCGATAGCGCCCAGGTTGGCTTCGACACTGGCGATACGGCCGAAATTCACCACCGCCACCAGAATCGCGATGACGAAGATGTCCAGCATGGACCAGCGCCCTATGAACTCGATGAAGCGGTACATCAGGATCCGTTGCCTTGCCGACAGTGGCTGACGGCGCTGGACCGAATACAGCAGCAGGCCAATACCAACCAGTTTGAAGGTAGGCACCAGGATGCTGGCAATGAACACCACGGCGGCGATCGGCACCATGCCGTGCTTGAGCAAGGTAATGACGCCAGACATGATGGTGTCGCCACTACCCTGCCCCAGGGTGCTGACGGTCATGATCGGCAGCAGGTTGGCCGGGATGTATAGAATCGAGGCGGTGATCAGCAGCGCCCAGGTACGTATGATGCTATTGGGGCGCCGAGCGTGCACGATGGCACCGCAACGTGTACAGGTCTGCGAATCGCTCTCGGCATCCTGGCGGTTCAGTTCATGACATTCATTGCAGACCAGAATGCCTGCATCAATCGCCCGCATGGAGATCCTCCCCCGACAATGCACTCCAGATCTGGTGTGGCGACATCACCACTTCGAGCCAGACCTGAATCAACAACAGGCTGATGAAACAGAACAGGCCCAGGCCAACGCTCAGCTCGGCCAGGTCCACCAGCTTGACGATCGCCACCAGCACGCCCATGAAGTAGACCTCGAGCATGCCCCAGTCCCGCAGGTGGTGATAAATGCGGTAGAACAGCAGCCCGTAACTGCGCCCGACATTCAGGCGGATGCTCAACAGCACAGCCAGCTGGCACAGCAACTTGAGCAAGGGGATGGCCATGCTGCACAGGAACACCACCACGGCGACGCCGCGCATTTCCGAGTTGTACAGGCCCAGCACACCACTCCAGACGGTATCGTCCGAAGTCTGGCCAAGCAGGTGCAACTGCATGATGGGTAGGAAGTTGGCTGGCACAAACAGGAGCAAGGCTGTCAGCACCAAGGCCAGGCTGCGGTTGACCACATTGTGCCGGTGGGCATAGAGCTCGTAGCCACAGCGTGGGCATTGGGCTTTTTCGCCATGCTGAAGCACCGGCTTGCGCATCAGCAGGTCGCATTCGTGACAGGCGACCAGTTCGTCCAGCGGCAAGTGCTCTAGGGCTTGAGTTTCGACGGGTTCGGGCATCTCGGGATTCTGAATAGGTACGTCGGCTCTATTCTAGTGTTCCCAGCTCGAAATGTGGGAGACGACTAACGCCTGGCTCGGGCCCGGGATGCCAG
>NZ_BCBA01000065.1 GCF_001320245.1 Pseudomonas sp. NBRC 111124 | reverse complement strand
CAGGCCGTTGACGCGGATGTCGGCGATCCTGAACGACGCGGCCTGGACCATGGAGCCATTGAGCAGCAGGATGGAGAGCAACAGTCGCGGGTAATTCATCGAGGGTTCCAGGCGGGCGTAGAAGAGCAGCACGGGGCTGCCGGGAAGCGGGGCGATGAGCATACGGGCGGGCTGTGTTCGGCGCGGTTAACCGAGGGTAAAGATGTGTAAAGTTCGCCCACGGCCTGCCAGGACGGGGCGATCATGGCGCTTTTGCAGAACCTGGCACCTGACCCATCATGATCCCCGTACTGCTGGTCGACGACGACCGCGAACTGACCGAAATGCTCGCCCTGTACCTGGCCCGCGAGGGCTTCCAGGCCACCGCCGTGGCGACCGGCGAGGAGGGCGAAACCCGCGCCTTGAGCGGGCTTTACCGCCTGGTGGTGCTGGACGTGATGCTGCCAGGCATCTCGGGCATCGAAGTGCTGCGGCGCATTCGTGCCCGCAGCCAGGTACCGGTGCTGCTGCTGACCGCCCGGGGTGACAACATCGACCGTATCGCCGGCCTGGAGCTGGGCGCCGACGACTATGTGCCCAAGCCCAGCTCGCCGGGTGAGCTGGTGGCGCGCCTGCGGGCGATCCTGCGCCGGGTGCAGCCGCAGATGCTGGCCGAAAGCCAGGGCGCCGAGTCCATTGGCCGCGGCGCACTGACCCTATGGCCTGGGCGGCGCAAGGCGCAGTGGGGCCCGACACCCCTGGACCTGACCGGCACCGAGTTCAGCCTGCTCGAAGCCCTGGCCCGCCAGGCTGGCCAGCTGGTGAGCAAGCAGAACCTGTCACTGAACGCCTTGGGCCGGCCACTGACCCGCTACGACCGGCGCATCGATGTGCACATCAGCAGCATCCGCCAGAAGCTCGGCCCGCGTGACGATGGCAGCAGCTGGATCCAGAGCGTGCGAGGCATGGGCTACATGTTGATCGTCGAATGATGCGCCGGCGCCTGTTCTGGAAGCTGTTCTTGGCGTTCTGGCTGGCCAACAGCCTGACCTTTCTGGTCGGTGCCGGGGCCTTCATGCTCGACGAGCTGCGCGGTGACACCCCCGGGCTGCGGGCGATGCTGGCCACTGAACTGAACCTGTTGCACCGTTATGGCGAACAGGCCGGCCGCCAGTACCTGCAGGTGTCGCCGCAGCCGCCTGACGTGCAGGTGGGCTTGTACGACGGCACTGGCCACTTGCTGGCCGGGCGTGCCGTGGATACATCACGGTTTGAGCGGGCGCTGCTCGACGAGGGTGGCCAGGCCCTGGTGCTGCGGGCTTCGGTGGACACCCAGCTGGATGAAGCACCGCGCCCGCGAAGCATGGGCCCGTTGCTGACCGGCACGCTGATGAGTGCGGTGTTCGCCTTGCTCTGCAGCCTTTACCTGACCCGCCCGCTGACCTGGCTGCGCGAGGCCATGGGCCAGGTGGCCAAGGGCCGCTTCGATGTCCGTGTACGCCCGCGTTTGGGGCGGCGGCGCGACGAAATCGTCGAACTGGCCGAAGACTGCGACCGCATGGCCGGGCAGCTCAAGGCGCTGGTCGAAGCGCAGCAGCAGCTGCTGCACGATATTTCCCACGAACTGCGTTCACCGCTGACCCGCCTGCATGTCGCCATCGGGTTGCTGCGTCAGCAGCCCGAGCGCGAGGAAATGCTCGGGCGCATCGAGCGCGAGTCGCGGCGCATGGATGACCTGATCGAGCAGCTGCTGACCCTGGCGCGGGTGCAGTCGCAGCAAGGCCAGAGTGAGCAGGGTGAGCTGGATGCCGTCGAGGTACTGGCGCAGATCGTCGAGGATGCTCGTTTTGAAGCGGGCATGAAGCAGGCGCAGGTCAGCTTGCTGGGCGCCGGGACTTTCGTCACCCGTGGCCATGAGGAGCTGCTGTACCGCGCGTTCGAGAACGTGATCCGCAACGCCGTGCGCTATACCGCGGCGGGTAGCGAAGTGCGCGTCGAGGCGGTGCTGGTGGGCGCAGGCGAGCAGTTGCAGGTGCAGATTGTCGACCAGGGCCCGGGTGTCGAAGCGGCCCGCCTGCAGCGTATCTTCGAGCCGTTCGATCGAGGCGGGCACAGCGGTGCCGATGGGTTCGGCCTGGGCCTGGCCATCGCTCGCCGCGCCATTGGGCTGCACCAGGGCAGTATCAGCGCGAAGGCGGGCGAGGCGGGTGGCTTGAGCGTGGCAATCCTGTTGCCACGCCTGGGTTGAATGAACACGGCTTCTGAAAGCTGGCTCGATCCCTGTGGGAGCCGCGCTTGCCGGCGATGGGCCGCGAAGCGGCCCCGGCAATTTATGCGACAACCTCGAGATCGTGGGGCCGCTCCGCAGCCCATCGCCGGCAAGCGCGGCTCCCACATTTATCGCGTGAAGCAATCGATCAGCGGCCGAGCATCACGGTTTGCAGCTGCGCCTGAGCCTGCTGCACGGTCTTCGCCTGGTTGGTCAGGTCTTGCAGCAAGCCATTGAGCTCAGCCTGTACCTTGGGATCGTTGACCTTGACGATCGGCCCGTTGATCTCGATCTGCGCCTTGTGAGCATCCACGTAGTCGGCCACTTTCAGGCTGCTGTCGAGGGTGCCGTTGATCTGCGGCAGCACTTGCAGGAAGGTATCGGCCGGTACGCTGACAGTGCGGTCGTAGGCCTTGTCGTAGACCACCTTGAGGTCTTCCGGCTGCTTGAGCTGGGCATGCGCGCTGTCGGCCTTGGCCTTCTGTTCCTGCAGCTGCAGACCCATGTCGTTCAGGCCGGTCTGTACCGCCTTGATGTCGTCACGGCGGCTGGTGATATCGTTCAGCGAGCGCACCGCGCCTTTCTGCAGCAGGCTGCCCAGGGGTTTCACCGCGCTATCCATGGCGCCGTTGAAGTGGGTGATCACTGCGTAGTGGTCGCTGTAGGGGCCAAACGCCTTGGATTCCTCGGCGCTCAGCTTGGGCACGTGAACACCTGGCTTGTCGACGATACGGGTTTGCAGGAATTCGCTGAAGGCAGCGCGCTGCTTGGGCTCATCGTCGCCGCAGGCGGCAAGGACCAGGGGCAGGGCGAGGGCAAGCAGCCACTGGGGGCGGAACAGGACTTTCATGTCGATCAATCTCCTTGAGGGTTGAGGTGTGCCAGCGCACTGGCGCGCGCGGCGTGCAAGGGTAGCGCTTTTTCAGGTGTGGATCCAATCGCCGCTGAGCCGCCTGCAGGCCATCGCTCAGTTCAAGCCGAGGGCAGTGTAAAGCCGTCAATCCCCCGCCCAAGTTTCAGCGCCTGGCCATGCAGCACACGCATCAGGTGCAGCGCCGACTGCGAGAGCGGTTCAAAGCGCGAGTAGACAAAGCTGATATCGAAATGAATCTCGTCGACCAGCGGCACCACTTGCAAGCCGCTGTCCTGCGCGACGAACTCGTCGATCACACTGATGCCCATGCCTTGCTTGACCAGCGCCACGGCCTCGTTGGCATTGGTGAACGACAGCAGCGAGTTCAGCTGCAGGCCACGTTGCTGAATATGGCCGGCCAACAGCTGGCCGAACGGCATGTCCGGGCGGAACAGCAGCAACGCATGGCCCTGCAACTGTTGCAGGGTCAATGAAGGCTGCTGCGCCAAGGCATGCCCGTTCGGCATCACCACCACCATGCGCCCACGCATGAAGGCCTGGGAATGCAGGTGATCGTGGATCACCGGCAACGCGGCGATCGACAGGTCGACGGTCTTCGACAGGATCTGGTTGGGCATGGCGTGCATCAGCGAGGTCTGCCACTCGATCTGCAGTGCCGGCGCTTCGCGTTTGAGCTGGGCCAGTGCGGCAGGGATGACCACGGTCGATAGCGAGGCACTGCAGGAGATGCGCAGCGTGCGGTGGCTACCGGCGGCCAGGGAATGGGCGCACGCGTTCACCTGCAAGGCCGCCTGGTACACCCGCTCGACCTCGCGGTACAGCACCTGCGCCTCGGCCGTGGGCACCAGGCGGTTGTTGATGCGCTCGAACAATCGGTAGCTCAGCCGCCCCTCGATATAGCCGATCAACTTGCTCACCGCCGGCTGGGAGACGTAAAGCATTTTTGCGGCAGCACTGATCGAGCCGGTCAGCATCACCGCACGAAACACCTCCATGTGGCGCAGCTTGAACACCATCGTCGTGCCGTCCGGGATTCCCTGAGCGGGGATCATGCCTATTACCTTCGGTTATGGTCTTCGCCATCTGTGCATGAGCGCTGCAGCACCGCCCGCAGTATCGTGAGCCCAGGCAAGTCGCCTAGCGGCGAACAATAACAAGATCTGCAGGCAAGCGCAGTGGCGCTTGAAGGAATCGCGCTTGAACATCTACGAAGAACCCAAGATCGACTGCCATAACCATTTGTTTGACCCCGCACGCTTCGCTTACCACCCCAACGCCCCCTACGCGCCGTCCGGCCAGGAGGTCGCCACCCTGGCCCAGTTCAACCAGGTGATGGATGCCTATGGCGTACGCCATGCCCTGCTGGTGGGGCCGAACAGTGGCTACCACACCGACAATACCCTGCTGCTGCACGCACTGGCTTCTGGCCAGGGGCGCTTCAAGGGGATTGCGGTGGTCGAGCGGCAGATCAGTCTTGATGCGCTGGCCGCGCTGCGCGAGCAGGGCGTGGTCGGTGTCGCCTTCAACCCGGCGCTGTACGGCGTGCCGAGCATGCGCGATGCCGCGCCGCTGTTCGGCAAGCTGGCCGAACTGGGCATGTTCGCCCAGGTGCAGGTCTGCGAGGACCAGTTGCTGGACCTGCAATGGCTGATCGAACACAGCGCAGCGCGCCTGTTGATCGACCACTGTGGCCGCCCGGACGCCGCCGCCGGCATTCAGCAGGCCGGCTTCCAGGCGCTGTTGCAGCTGGCCCGCAGCGGGCGCGCCTGCGTGAAGCTGTCGGGCATGCAGAAGTTCGCCGAGGCCGATGGCCTGTACGCGCAAAGCCATGGCTATGTGCGGGTGCTGCTCGATGCGTTCGGCCCGGAGGCCTGCGTGTGGGGCTCGGATTGGCCGTTCATCCGCCAGCCTGCGCGGGTCGACTACGGCCCACTGCTGAAGCTGGCCGAACGCCTGATGCCGGACGCCCGTCTGCGCCGCAAGGTCATGTGGGACACCCCGCGGCGGCTGTTCGGTTTTGCCTGATCCGCAGCACGTGCCCTTTTGTCCCCAATGGTCAGATCACCCGGGCGCTGTGCAACGCTTCCAGCGCCTGCCCACGCAATCGTGCCAGGCGCTCGTCGCGCCGATCCCGGGGGTATTCCAAGCCGACCCGCAATTCCCGGCAGACCGTCCCAGGCCGGTTGCCGATCACCAGCACCCGATCACTCAGGTACAGCGCTTCATCAACATCATGGGTCACCACCAGCAAGGCAATCCCGTGCCGGTGGGCCAATTGCAGCAGCAAGTCCTGCAGCTTGAAGCGGGTGAACGCATCCACAGCACTGAACGGCTCATCAAGCAGCAACAGTTGCGGCTGGCCATACAGGCCTCGGGCGATGGCCACACGCTGGGCCATGCCGCCGGACAATGCCTTGGGCAGCGCATCGGCGAAGCCGGCCAGCCCGACCTCTTCGATCAGCCCGGCCACCCTGGCGCGGTCGTAGCGGTTGTCCTCACTGAAGCCGATATTGTCGGCCACGTTCAGCCAGGGCATCAGCCTGGGTTCCTGGAAGACGAAACCGACCTGCTCGGGGCGCCGGTGCAGGCGGCCGCTGAAATGGGGGTCGAGCTGGGCCACCAGCCGCAGCAAGGTGCTCTTGCCGCAGCCGCTGGGGCCGAGCAGGCTGACGATTTCGCCCGGTTGCAATTGCAGTTCGATCTGCCCAAGTACCGGGGTTGCGCCGAAGGACTTGGCTTCGACCTGCAGATCGAGCAGGGGCGCAACGGGTTGCGTGCGTAAGGGTTGATTCATGGGTTCAGGCCTTGGTGTCGGAGCCATCGAAAGTGTCGCGCCAGGCCAGCCAGCGCTTTTCCAGGCCGGCCAGCAGCCCGTCGCTGAGCTTGCCGAGCAGGGCCAGGACGATGATCGCCGCCAGCACCAGGTCCGGGCGCGAGGTTTCCCGGCCGTCGCTGAGCAGGTAGCCCAGGCCGCGGGTGGCGGCGATCAGTTCGGCGGCGACGAGGAACATCCAGCTCAGGCTCAATGCGCTGCGCAAACCGGTGAACACGCCCGGAATGGCTGCTGGCAACAGCACCCGTCGGGCCAGGCGCAGGGGGCCGAAGCCGTACATTCGGGCGACTTCGACCAGCTTGCGGTCGATGTTGCGGATCGCCGCCACGCCGTTGAGGTACACCGGGAAGAACGCGCCGATGGCGATCAGCGTGACCTTGGAGGTCTCGCCAATGCCCAGCCACAGCAGCAACAGCGGTACCCAGGCCAGGCTGGGGATCGCCCGCAGGCTGGCGAAGGTAGGCTCGAGCCAGGCTTCGGCTTCGCGGCTGAGCCCGACCCAGGCGGCGAACAGCAGGCCGAGCAGGGCGCCGATGGCGAACCCGGCCAACACGCGGCTCAGGCTTGCGCCGATGTGCTTCCACAACGCACCGTCCGCCAGTTGCAGCAAGGTCTGGGCAACCTCGCTGGGAGCTGGCATCTGGTAGGACGCGATCCAGCCAAGGCGCACCACGGCCTCCAGCAAAACGATCAACGCCAGCGGCAACGCCAGGCCCTTGAGCCGGCGCGGCCATTGGCGTGGTGCAGGCACGGGCAGGGTGTGGCTGGTCATTCGATGCTGGCCTTGCCGAAGGACGGATCGATCAACTGGTCAATCACCTGGTTGACGTTGGCGCCCCGTTTGACCAGCTCCTCGGAGACAAGGATCGGTGCCGCAGCCTTGGAGGCGGTCGCATCCTCGGCGGTCAGCTGTGGGGCAGAGAGGTCGGTGCGCGACAGTTGGAGTTTGGCCACATCCAGCGGCAGCTTGGATTCGTCTGCCAGCAGCTGGGCGAACTCGTCCGGATGCGCGACCGCCCAGTGGCGGGCTTTTTCATACGCCTTGATGACCGTGGCGATGGTTTGCGGATGCTCTTTGGCGAAGGTCTCGGTGACGCTGATCACGCCATAGCTGTTGAAGTCCTTGTTGCGGTAGAGCAGGCGCGAGCCGGCTTGCAGCTCGCTGGCAGCCATGTGTGGATCGAGGCCGGCCCAGGCGTCGACATCGCCTTTTTCCAGGGCGGTACGGCCGTCCGGATGCTGCAGATGCAGCAGTTCGACGTCGTCCTTGTTCAAGCCGGCTTTTTCCAGGGCGCGCAAGGTGAACAGGTAAGGGTCGGTGCCTTTGGTCGCGGCGATCTTCTTGCCCTTGAGGTCGTCGATGCTGTGCAGCTGCGAGCCCTTGGCCACCACCAGTGCGGTCCACTCGGCGCGGCTGTACACATACACCGACTTGATCGGGCTGCCGTTGGCGCGGGCGAGTACGGCGGACAGGCTGGCGGAAGAGCCAAAGTCGGCACCGCCGCTGTTGAGGTACTCCAGCGAGCGGTTGCTACCTTGGCTGAACACCCAGCTGACTTTGGAATCAGGCAAGGCTTGCTCCAACCAGCCGAAGTGCTTGAGCACCAGGCTGACCGGCGAATAGTAGGCGTAGTCCAGGCGCACTTCCTTGGGCGCGGTTTCAGCGTGGGCGGTGGGGTTGAGGAGAAGGGCGGCCAGGCCGGCGGCGAGGCTCTTGAGCGGGAGGCGCATTGCAGAATCCAGTCGAATGAAGGTGTGTTCATTCAATTGCAGGGGACATGCCATTTGGCCATCCACCTGCCCGAGGAATTGGCGCAACCCCAGTGGAAGCGGGTTAACCCGCGAATGCGCCGGTAGATTCAAAGCCGCATTCGCGGATGAACCCGCTCCCACAGGTTTTCTAGCTGGCTTCTAATGCTGTACGCAGCTGTACTTTCTGTTGATCGGCTGTTGCCCTGCAGACAGTGCCAGAGGCCTCAAGGGTTGACCTGATAACCACGCCCCTGCAAGCACCCGCTGTAAGCACTGGCATGCGCCGAGCTTTGCGCCTGGCCCTGGTTGCGTCGGTCTTCGCGGCGCTCCTGGCGTTGCCGCGAGGCACCTACTGCAGCACCCGCGGCTGCCCCTTGGCCGGCACGGTTCTGCCGGTACTCTTGCTTGGCATTGTCGCCAACCCGGTCATACACCTCGTCATGCTGGTTGCCCCGCACCTGGGCGCCTACCGCACCTGCAGCGGCACCGGCCGCAGCACCTTTGACCCTGCCGCCGACGTGACTGCCGGATGTACTGCTGCTGGCGCTGTTCGCGGCGTTGCTCGCCACGGTGTTGCAGTCGTTGATGTCCAGCTGCATCTGCTGGCTGCTCTGGCCCTTGAGCGGCAGCACCGACTGGGCCTGGGCTGCCGACGCCGCGCACAGCAGCATCAGCAGGTAACGCCACGTGAACGCACGCATCGCACACCTCCACCGGATGGGAATTGCATTTCACAGGATAGCTGGGGCTGCGCTATGGGGCGTTGCCTATACGCCATGGCTGAGGCGCTATTGATAACTTCAAGTAAACAATAACGTGACTTTGACTGTATTACTGCTCTCCCGAAAAGCCCTTACCTTAAGCCCACGTGATAACCACACGCAATCTGGGCCCAAGCGCGTTCTGCCTGTACGCATCAGCTGGCCCAGCCGCCACATTCATCCGACTCACAACAATAATTCGGAGACGGCAATGGCCAAGCGATTGATAGGCAAACTGTACGTTCAAGTATTGATAGGCGTGTCCCTGGGCATTGTGCTGGGGGTGTTCTGGCCTGAAGTCGGCACCGACATGAAGCCGCTGGGTGACGCCTTCATCAAGCTGATCAAGATGGTCTTTGCGCCGATCATCTTCGCCACGGTGGTGCTGGGCATCGCCAAGATGGAAAACATGAAGGAGCTGGGGCGGGTCGGTGCCCGGGCGCTGATCTACTTCGAGGTGCTGTCGACCTTTGCCCTGGTGCTCGGGTTGATCGTGGTCAACCTGGTGCAGCCGGGGCAGGGCATGAATGTCGACCCTGCCACGCTCGATACCAAGGCCATTTCCACCTATACCGCCGCAGCTGCCAGCGGCTCGGGTGGCTTGACCGATTTTCTGCTGCACCTGATTCCGGCGAGCGTCACGGATGCTTTTGCCAACAACGAGATCCTGCCGATCCTGCTGTTCTCGACCCTGCTCGGTATCGCCCTGGCCAATCTCGGCGAGCGCGGCAAGCCGATGGTGGATGTGCTCGAAGCGTTTTCCCACGGCATGTTCTACATCGTCGGCCTGGTGATGCGGGTTGCGCCGCTGGCGGCCTGTGGGGCCATGGCCTTCACCGTCGGCAAGTACGGCCTGGGTTCGATCGTGTCGCTGGGCAAGCTGATGGCGACCATGTACCTGACCTGCTTCCTGTTCGTGGTGCTGATCCTGGGCAGCATTGCGCGCCTGTCGGGCTTCAGCCTGTGGAAGTTCCTCAAGTACCTGCGCGAAGAGCTGTTCACCGTGCTGGGCACCAGCTCCTCGGAGTCGGTGGTGCCGCAGCTGATGAACAAGCTGGAGAAGGTCGGCGTTTCCAAACCGGTGGTCGGCCTGGTGATCCCCTCGGGGCTGACCTTCAACCCCGATGGCCAGTGCATCTATTACACCATGGCGGCAATCTTCATCGCCCAGGCCACCAACACCCCGCTGACCCTGATGGACCAGCTGATCGTGCTCGGCGTGCTGCTGCTCACCTCCAAAGGATCGGCAGGCGTGACCGGCTCGGGCTTCATTACCCTGGCCGCGACCCTGGCGACCATGGACAACATCCCGGTGGCCGGCATGGTCCTGCTGCTCGGCGTCGACCGCTTCATGTCCGAAGCCCGCGCCATCACCAACACCATCGGCAATGCCGTCGGCACCCTGGCCATCGCCAAGTGGGTCGGCGCCCTGGACAGCGAAAGAATGAACCAGGTGCTTGACGGCCAGGCCGTGGCGCAGCCCGAACCACCCGCCAGCATCACCCCCGCCGCAGAAGCGGCCACCCCTACCGATAAAAAAAGCCTTGTGATGCACTGAGGAGATAACCGTGGATACCGTAGAAAAACAACATGCCGTGTCATCGCTGACCGACACTCTGGCCAAGTTCACTGCCTATATCGGCAAGCGCCTACCCAAGGACGTAAAGGCAAAAACTGCCAAGCTGCGCGCGGCGGAAACCAACCCGCTGGCCATCGCTGTCTACGACTCGATGGCCGACAACCAGGAATATGCCGACAAACTCAACCGTCCGAGCTGCCAGGACACCGGGGTGATCCAGTACTTCATTTCGGCCGGCGCGCGTTTCCCGCTGCTGGGTGAGATGGAAGGCATCCTCGAAAACGCCACTCAGGAAGCCACCATTCATGGGCCGCTGCGCCACAACGCGGTCGAAACCTTCATCGAAAAGAACACCGGCACCAACACCGGTTCGAAGATCCCGTGGCTGGACTGGGAAATCATCCCTGATGCCGACTATGCCATTGTCGACGTCTACATGGCCGGTGGCGGCTGCACCCTGCCGGGGTCGGCCAAGGTGCTGATGCCTGGGCAGGGTTACGAGGGGGTGACCGAGTTTGTCTTCGATGTCATCACCTCGCGTGGCGTCAACGCCTGCCCGCCGTTGCTGGTAGGGGTAGGGGTATCGACCTCGGTGGAAACGGCGGCACGCCTGTCGAAAAAGGCCATCCTGCGCGAAGTGGACTCCAGCCACCCCAACGAAAGCGCGGCGATGATGGAGAAGCTGCTGGAAGAGGGCCTCAATGAGATCGGCATCGGCCCTCAGGGGCTGACCGGTAACAGCAGCGTGATGGGCGTGAACATCGAGTCCTCGGCACGCCACCCTTCGACCATTGGCGTGGCCGTGTCCACCGGGTGCTGGGCGCACCGTCGCGGCAAGATCCGCATCAATGCCGACCTGACCTATGACATCCTCTCCCACGAAGGCGTAGTCCTGTGAACAGTCCTGTGAAAAAGATCATCAACACCCCTATCAGCGACGACGATCTGGCTGGCCTGAACGTCGGCGATGTGGTCTACCTCACCGGCCAGCTGGTGACTTGCCGCGACGTGGCCCACCGTCGCCTGATCGAGCTGGGGCGCGAGCTGCCGGTGGATCTGCGCGGCGGCGCGATCTTCCATGCCGGGCCCATCGTCAAGAAGAAAGAAGATGGCAGCTTCGAGATGGTTTCCATCGGCCCGACGACCAGCATGCGCATGGAGAAGTTCGAGAAACAGTTCATCGAGCAGACCGGGGTGAAGCTGATCGTCGGCAAGGGCGGCATGGGGCCGGAGACCACCACCGGCTGCCTGGAGAACAAGGCCGTGCACGCGGTGTTCCCCGGTGGCTGCGCGGTACTGGCGGCCACGCAGGTCGAGGAGATCGAGCGCGCCGAATGGCAGGACCTGGGCATGCCGGAGACCCTGTGGGTGAACCGCGTGCGGGAATTCGGGCCGCTGATCATCTCGATCGACACCAAGGGCAACAACCTGTTCGAGCAGAACAAAGCCCGCTTTAACGAGCGCAAAGGTGCGGTGATCGAGAAGATCAACAGCCAGGTGCGGTTCATCAAGTAGCCTTCACCTGTATCGGCCTCTTCACGGGCGTCACTGAGCTTGAACCCAGTGACGATCTTGTGGGAGCGGGCAAGCCCGCGAAGAGGCCAATACAGGCAGTGCAAGGCTCAATGGGCGGTACGCAAGGGCACTTCGCGCAACAACCAGGACAAGGCAAAGGCCACACAAGTAACCACAGCCGCCACCAGAAACACCCCATGCATGGCCCCGGAGAACGCCTCCAGATACGCCTGCAGCTGCGGCGCCGCCAAGGCATGTACCGCCGTCGGAGACAGGCTCGCGGCCCCACCACTGCTGGCCGCGAAATCACTCGGCAGCCCATCGAGCAGCGCATGGGAAAACAACGCGCCGAACACCGAAACTCCCACTGAACCGCCAATGGATCGGAACAGCGTTGCCCCCGAAGTCGCCACCCCCATGTGCCGACGCTCGACACTGTTCTGCACCGCCAGGATCAGCACCTGCATCACCATGCCCAGGCCTGCACCCAATAGCCCCATGTACAGGTTCATCCGCCACATCGGCGTGTCCAGGTCCAGGCGGCTGAGCAGCCCCAGGGCAATCACCTGCAGCAGCGTGCCAACGATCGGGAACACCCGGTAGCGTCCCCAGCGGCTGATCAGCCGCCCGGTAATCGCCGAGACCACCAGCAAACCCCCCATCAACGGCAGCATCTGCAGGCCGGCGCTGGTGGGCGAGGCATCCTTGACCACCTGCATGTACAGCGGCAGGAAGGTCACCGAGCCGAACAGCGACACGCCGACGATCAGCCCGATCAACCCGGCCAGCACGAAAGTGCGGTGGCGGAACAGGTGCAGCGGCATGATCGGCTCGGCCGCGCGGCGTTGTTCGAAGACGAAGCCGACCAGGCCGATGATGGCGAACAGCGCCAGGCACAGCACATCCAGCGAGGCCCAAGGCAGCAGGCTGCCGCCCAGGCTGGTGATCAGCACCAGGGCGCCCAGGGTGATGGTCAGGAAAAACGCGCCAATATAGTCGACCACATGCTTGACCGGTGCCACATGTGGGCGGAACACGCTGCCGATCACCACGACCGCCAGCAGGCCCAGCGGCAGGTTGATGAAGAAGATCCAGTGCCATGACAGATGTTCGACCAGAAAACCGCCAATCAACGGGCCCACCACGGTGGCCAGGCCGAACACGCCCCCAAACAGGCCCTGGTAGCGGCCGCGTTCGGCAGGCGCAATGACGTCGCCGATGGCCGCCATGGCGACCACCATCAGGCCGCCGCCGCCCAGGCCCTGCAACGTGCGGAACAGGATCAGCTGGGTCATGTCCTGGGCCAGCCCGCACAGCGCCGAGCCGAGCAGGAACAGGGCGATGGCAATCTGCAGGACGCGCTTGCGCCCGTAGAGGTCGCCGAACTTGCCGTACAGCGGCACGACCACGGTGGAAGCCAGCAGGTAGGCGGTGACCACCCAGGACAGCCAGCGCAGGCCGCCGAGGTCACTGACGATGGTCGGCAGCGCGGTAGAAACGATGGTCTGGTCCAGGGCGGCGAGGAACATCACCAGCATCAAGGCGCCGAGCAGCAGCGGGATCGAGGCCTGTGTGGAGGAGGGCGCGTCAACGGAAGTCGGTTGCATGGGGTTGCCTCGAGCCTGTGGGTGCGATTGAGCGTCCATGTATGGTCAGCAGCCTTTGCCCCGGGCGTACTGGCGGCCGGCTTCCTGCAAGCCGGCCAGGGCGAAGCTGTACAGGTGGGCAGACACGTCTTCGGCCGGCATGCCGAGGATCTCGTGCAGCGTCCCGGTGGAGCCGCGCGGGCCGATCAACAGCATCGCCCAGGGCGCGGTGACGCAGAGGATGCAGCGGGTCAGTGCCGCGTCGTCTCGCGGGATGGCGGTGATTTCGCTGAACAGGCCCTTGAGCAGCGACAGCCTCAGCGGTGCTTCGGCCTGCATGTGTGCCTGGCCATGCGGGCTGGGCGCGAGGATTTCAGCGGCCAGCACGCGCAGGTGCCAGTTGTCGCGGCTTTGCGTGGCCTTGCGCACCACCAGTTCGACCAAGGCCTGCAGTTTTTCTGCCGCCGGCTGCTCGCCGAGGGCGATCCGCTGCAGGTCGGTGATGTCCAGAAAGCGCCGCCGTGCTTCGTCGAGTACGGCCAGGTACAAGCCGTTGCGGCTGCCGAAGTGATAGTTGATCGACGCCAGGTCGACTTCAGCCTTGGCGGCGACGGCTTTGTTGCTGGCTTCGGCATAACCCACGGCGGCGAACAGTTCGCCAGCAGCCTGGAGGATGCGCGTGCGTGTCGCTTCGCCGTCCTTGCGGGGTTCGCGCGGTGTGATGGCCATGATGCGGTGCTCTCGATTTGATGCGATGGCAGGCAGCGTGAGACAGTTTCAAATTAAATTCAATTTAAATTTAATGCTCGCGAGCTGCCGGCGACAGAAGGTATTGCCGCGTTGCACCCCAATGGCGCCTGCCCACTAGGGAGAGAGGCCTCAGTTGTGGTATACAACTCAGTAACGACACCACCTTTGCTGGCGCCCGGATGCGTCGCGGCGGGATGGTGATTGACTTGCACCCGCTCCATTTACTGTGAAACGGAGATTCGAAAATGACCGCCACCGACCGTCTGAGCCTGCTGCAGTACGAGCACCTGGGCCTGGACGATGCTGCCGCTGCCGAGTTCAAGGTGGCTCTGGAGGAGCTGCGCAAGCTGGCGCTGGAAGACCGCTACGAACATCCTGCCGCCCTGCATCTGGGTGATATCGCCGACGCCGAGAACCGCCAGGAACTGGCTGAAGCTAAAGGCTGGGGGACCGGTTTTCTACAAGGGCTGACCTGTGCCAAGGTGTTCTCGCCGGAACAACTGGAAGCTCTGCGCCGCGTGTTTCAGGGCGCGGGGGAACGTGCTATCAAGCGCATGTGCAGGTAAGTAGCGTTAATAGCTTGCCGCTCTTTGCAATGGAGAGCGGCAACCGGCGAAAACGCGACTCGAGGGATATAGCTTTATCGCTAATGCCTCATGTAACTCGTTAACTTCATGTTTTCAAAGCATTGTCGCGAAAGTTGGCGGTAACGCGCGAATAACTGCTTTTCGTCAAATGGGTATGCCGCAAAGGCCGACCGTTCAGAACGTTCTTTTCCCTTCCCGCGAAGACAAGCGCAGTAGCCGTTTATCGACTTTACTGACTGGCGCTGATGCCGAAACTTCATGTATCGGGCGCATTGAGTATTGGCGTCGAGTGCCGCCATGGATTGAGGCGGTCCTTTGGGGGAGACCATGAGCCAGAGCCAGACACTGGTCATCTGTGAGTATTGCGACGCGGTGTACCAGCGTACGCCGTTGCATAAACACCAACAGGCACTGTGCGTTCGTTGTGGCGGCGTGTTGTATCGCCATAAAAGCCTGTCCATCCAGCAGCGCCTGGCACTGAGTGTCACGGGCGCGGTATTGCTGATCTTTGCCAATGCCTATCCGGTGATGACCATTGGCATGCAGGGGTTGAGCAACTCTGCGACGTTATGGGATTCGGTGCTGATCCTGAGCAGCGGCAGTATCACTTTCATTGCCTTGGTCATGGCCCTGGCCATCATCTTTGCGCCGGTGCTGCAGATTGCCTTGCTCTGTTGGGTGCTCAGCTTCGCCGTGGCCGGGCGTCGGGCGCCAGGGTTTGCCATGAGCATGCGCTGCCTGGAAGGCCTGCGTCCTTGGAGCATGCTGGAGGTCTGCCTGCTGGGCGCTCTGGTGGCCGTGATCAAGCTGGCGGGCCTGCTGGAGGTGATCCCCGGTATCGGCCTGGTGGCCCTCGCAGCGCTGAGCATGCTGATTATCTACATTGCCGGGCGCGATATCCGCGACCTGTGGGAGCAGGTATGAGTACGCCCGTGCTGGCAGACGAGATGGGCCTGTGCCTGTGCCACGGCTGTGGCCATGCCTGCGAGCTGGGCAGCCATGTGCATGCCTGCGAGCGTTGCGGCGCGCCCGTGCACCGGCGCAAGACCAACGCCATTGCTCGGGGCTGGGCCTTTCTGGTGGCTGCGCTGGTGTTCTACGTCCCCGCCAACCTGCTGCCGGTGATGCACACCGAAATGCTTGGCAGTGGCAGCGACAGCACCATCGGTGGCGGCGTGGTGGAGTTCTGGGAACACGGCGCCTGGGACATCGCCCTGATCATTTTCATCGCCAGCATGGGCGTGCCTGCGATCAAGTTCTTTTCCCTCGGTTTGCTGCTGTACACCGCCCAGCGTCGCTCGAACTGGGCGCGACGGCAGCGCGCGCAGCTGTTTCGTTGCGTGGAGCTGATCGGTTACTGGTCCATGCTCGACGTGATCGTCGTTGCGCTGGTGGCCGCCTTGGTGCAGCTGCGCGGCTTGGGCACCATCGAACCGCGCCCGGGCATCCTGTTTTTCGGCATGGTCGTGGTGCTGACCATGTTTTCGGCGATGAGCTTCGATCCACGCTTGATCTGGGATCACCCTGGCGATAATGGAGGCCGCACTGATGGCGCAAGCAAGTGATGCGCGAAATGGGGCCGGGCAGGCAGAGGTACGCACCCGGCGCTGGAATGTTTCACTGGTGTGGATCGTGCCGATCCTGGCGATCCTGGTGGGGGCTTCGCTGGTGGTGCGCAACTGGATGCAGCAGGGGCCGGTGATTTCGATTTCCTTTCGTTCCGGCGAAGGATTGGTGGCGCACAAGACGCAGGTGAAGTACCGCAGCGTGGTGATTGGCGAAGTGACCACCGTGGACCTCGCCGAGGACCACAACAGCGTCGTCGTCAAAGTGCAACTGGCCAATGATGCCCGCTCGTTCGCTACCGAGGGCGCACGCTTCTGGGTGGTACGGCCGCGGATCGGCGCGGGCGGTGTGTCCGGCGTCGATACCTTGCTGTCCGGTAGCTTCATTGGCGCCGATGCCGGTGAATCGAAAAGCGCTGAAAAGAACTTCACCGGCCTGGAGCTGCCGCCGGCGATCACTTATGGCGAGAAGGGCAAGCGCTTTGTGCTCAGCGCCGAAGACCTCGGTTCGCTGGATATCGGCGCATCCATCTATTACCGCAAGATCCCCGTGGGTGAAGTGGTGTCCTATGCCTTGCAGGACGATGGCAAGGGGGTGGAGATCGGCATCTTCGTGCAATCGCCCTACGATAACTTCGTCACCGGTGACACCCGTTTCTGGAATGCCAGTGGCGTGGACATGCAGATCGGCGCCAATGGCCTGAAGATCGATACCGAGTCCTTGTCGTCCATCCTGATCGGCGGGCTGGCTTTCGGCTCTCCTGACTTTACCGCAGATGTCCAGCCAGCAGCGGACCAGGCGCACTTCCAGCTGTTTGCCGACCGTGAAGCTGCGCTGGCACCGCCTCACGGCAAGGGGCAGTACCTGCAGCTGCGTTTCGACCAGTCCATGCGCGGGCTGTCGGTGGGCGCCCCGGTAGAATTCAAGGGTGTGGAGTTTGGCAGGGTCACTTCGATCAAACTGGATTACGACCCGGTGAAACAGATTTTCCCGGTGGTGGTGGATGCGGTGATCTACCCGCAGCGTCTGGGCCCTGTGCATCAGAAGATGCTGGCGGTGTTCAAGCACACCGAGGGTGACCTGAACGGTGCACGGCAGCTGATCGGCACCTTTGTCGAACATGGCCTGCGGGCACAAGCGCGCAGCGGCAATCTGATCACTGGGCAGATGTTCATTTCCCTGGACTTCTACCCCGGCGCGCCCAAGGTCGCGTTCGACCGGGAGGCCAATCCGATCGTCATACCGACCATGCCGGGCAGCCTGGAGATGCTGCAGGAGCAGCTGCAGCATTTCGTCGAGCGCATCGGCAAGTTGCCGCTGGAGAGCATTGCCAACAACCTCGACGGTACCCTGCGTGACCTGCGTGCCAACCTCAAGACCTTCAACAGCCAGACGTTGCCAGGGGTGAAAGCCACCCTCGACGACATGCAGAAGACCTTGAAGACCGCCAACGCCACCATTGCCGACGACTCCCCCGAGCGCGAACGGCTGGGTGAAACGCTGGACGAGCTGGAGCGCATGTCGCGCTCGCTGCGCGACCTGACCGACTACCTCGGGCGCCACCCCGAGTCGCTGATTAAAGGCCGGCCGAAGGCGGCCGGTGCGCAAGACTTGAGACCTTGAAAGTGAAAGGGCCAAAGGAGTGTGAGCTGATGCATCGAGTGCGCAACCTGTGTGGGGCCGGCCTGCTGATCTGGCTGAGCGGCTGCAGCAGTACCCCGAACAACTACCACACCTTGGTCCCGGCCCAGCCGGTGCAAAGTGGCAGTCAGCACGTGCAGGTGAGCCGGGTCAGCCTGCCGCCGCAGGTGGATCGCCCGCAACTGGTAGTGCGCCAGGGCAGCAGTGGCCTGGCAATTCTGGAAACGGAGTGGTGGGGCGCCAACCTGGTCGATGAGTTCCGCAGCGCCCTGCAAGACATGCTGGGCGGCCCGGTGGCCGGCCCCAGCAGTGTATTGAGGGTCGATGTGCAGCGCTTCGACAGCGTGCCCGGGCAGTACGCCTCGCTCGATACCCTCTGGCGCCTGAAACGGCCGGGCGAGCCCGAACTGACTTGCCGCACGGCGGTGCAGACCGCCACCGACAACAGCATCAACAACCTGGTCAACGCGCACCAAGCCAACCTGCGCAAGCTGGCCGAGGCCGTGCGGGCAACCGCGGCGCCAGGCAGGCCGTGCCCAACCACATGAAGCGGCTGAACAAGGGTACGGAGAGCGCGCATGAAGTTACGCATGAGATTGCTCTGGCTGTTCGTACCGCCGCTGCTGCTGGTGTTGCTGCTGGTCTATTTTGCGGCCCAGGGCATGTTGCTGGCGCGCCTGGACAAGCAGGACGAGCGCCTGCTGATCGCCGAGGCCGAACGTCTGCGCGCGTTGCTGGGCAACAGCTTCGAGCGTGACGCCAACCGCCTGCGGCAATGGGCACAGGCGATTCCAGGTGCGGTGCCTTCGGCGTTCCCGCTCGACGCCGCCACGCTGGGCCGCAGCGGCTTCGACTTCATTCTTTACTTCGCCAACGGTGAGCAGCGGGTGAGTTGGCGGCCGCTGGACCTGGCGGCGCTGGAGCGCCCGGCCGGCGCCCAACCCCTGAGCCTGCAGGCGCTGCATGAGGGCGTCGCAGCACAATTGGCGCGACTGCTGCAGCCACAGGATGTGGCGCCACCTGCGCAATTGCTGGCTGTACTCAAGGTGCCGCTGATTCTGGTAGCGGTGGACACCGCGCGCAGCGGCGAAAGCGCCGAAAGCGCTGGCGGCGTGCTGCTGGCGGGGACGTTCCTGGACAGCAAGCGCATCGCCTCGCTGCAGCAACAGTTGGGCGGTGAGCTCACCTGGCTGCCATCGACCACCGATCAGCAGCGGCCGGTGTTGCAGGCAGAACTCATGAGTATCGGTAATCGCCAGGTGGTTGATGACCGCCACCAGAGTATCGACCTGCTGTTTCAGGACAGCCTGGGCGAGCCACAGCTGCGCCTGCAATTGACCCGCGAGCGCCATCTGTATCTGGAAGGCGAGCAGCAACTCATGGTGTTCCTTGGCGTGACAGGGGGGCTGATCGGCCTGGCCTGGCTGCTGATCTACCTGGCGCTGGAGGTCACCTTGCTGCGGCGCATTGCCCGGTTGCATCGGGAGCTTCTGGCCATTGGCCCCACTGCGGCAGGACGGCGCCTGACCGATGACGGGCGCGATGAACTGGGCAAGCTGGCGCGCGAAGCGAACCGCGCACTGGACCGCCTGGAGCAGAGCGAAGCCCGCGACCGGGCGATTCTCGAGGCCATGGAAGATGGCTATTTCGAGCTCGACGAACTGGCCAGGATCGAATCGGTCAACCCGGCGTTCTGCCGGTTGCTGGGTTACCCGGCGGGTCAGCTGCTCGGCCGTACCTTCGCCTCGCTGCAGGAAACGCAAGCGCCCCCCGCAACAGAAGCGCCAGTGATCGCCGAAACCGAGCCCGGCGCGCCGCTCTCGGCTCGGCTGCGGCGCGCCGACGGCAGCATTGGCCACTTCGAAACCCAGATTTCCAGGCGGCACAACGCCGGCGGCCAGCTGATCGGCTATCGCGGCATCCTGCATGATGTCAGCGAGCACGTGCAGCACCAGCGCCAGCTGTTCAACCTGGCCTACCAGGACACCCTGACCGGGTTGGGCAATCGCAAGGCGTTCCATGAAGACCTTGCCCGTCACCTGCAAGGCGGCGCCATGCCGCTGGCACTGATCTTCCTCGACCTGGACCGCTTCAAGCAGGTCAACGACCGCTTCGGCCACGATGTCGGTGATGCCTTGCTGGTGTGCACGGCCGAGCGCCTGGGCAATGCCCTGCGCCAGCCGGACAAGGCCTATCGCCTGGGGGGAGACGAGTTTACCGTGATCGTGCCGGCCACCCGCTTCCAGGACGCCACTGCCCTGGCCGCGCGCTTGCTCAAGCTCCTGGCGGAACCGGTCAGCGTCAGCGGGGTGGCCATTGATTTCGTCACCCCGAGTATCGGCCTGGCCCTTGCGCCTGCCCATGCCAGCGAAGTCGATGCACTGGTCAAGGCGGCCGATCAGGCGATGTACGAGGCCAAGCGTCAGCGCGGCCGGGTGTGCGTTTTCCAGCACAGCGATTAAGTGCCGGTTGGCGCGCAAACGGCGCATGACAGGCTGGCGCATGGCCAAACCTGGGCCAGACTATTGGAACCACGCGGCCGCCGAATGCCACAGCTTCCGAGGGGTGTAGATGATCGAGCCTTGTCGCTGCCGGTCCCTGCTGCTGTCACTCTTCATGCTTCTGTTGCCCGGATTTGCGGCAGCAGAGGCACTGTGCGGCCAACTCACCGCGACCGGTAATCCGGAATACCCACCGTATCTCTGGCGTGACCCGCAAAACCCTGAGCAACTGATCGGGGCCAACGCCGACTTGCTCAAGGAAGTCGGCAAGGCACTTGGGCTGGAGGTGAAGGTGCTGTATGGCGGGCCATGGTCGAGGGCACAGGAAGAGGTGCGCACCGGGCGTATCGACCTGATGGCGGGGTACTTCCTGACCCAGGAGCGCCAGCAGCAGATGGACTTCATCAACCCGCCGTTCCTGCGTACCCGCAGCGTGGTCTGGGTCCGCCAGGACGGTGCGTTTGCCTATCGTGGGTGGGCGGATCTCAAGGGCCGCAACGGCGGGACGCTGGTCAGCAATAGCCACGGGCAGCAGTTCGACGACTATGCCAAGGCCAACCTCCAGCTCGAAGCGGTGCCCGGCGCCACGCAAGCCTTCGAAAAACTGCTGCACAAGCGCAACGACTACCTGATCTATGAGCAGTACCCCGGCATGGCACTGGCACGGACGCAGGGTTGGGATGCGCAACTGAAGGTGCTCGACCCGCCGGTGTCCAGCGAGGGCCTGTACCTGGCGCTGTCGCATCAGTCGAAGTGCAATCGTCCAGAGCTTCGCGAGCGGTTGGCGCGGAAGATGGAAGAGCTGGTTGCCGGGCCGGTGCCGGAGCAACTGGTGGAGAATAATCTGGAATTATGGCGGCGGCAGCAGGCGCAAGGGCAGCCTTGAAAGGCATTGACTATCCATCAACCTCCAGCGCCCGCTTGGCTTCGCTCACCTTGACCTCACCCGGCAAAGCGACGCCGTTTTTGGTGGCCAGGATCTCGGCCATGACACTGACGGCAATCTCTGCCGGTGTCTTGCTGCCGATATAGATGCCAATCGGCCCATGCAGCCGCTGCAGCGAGGCCTCGCTCTCCCCGAAATGCTCGATCAGGCGTTCCCGACGCGACTGGTTATTGCGCCGCGAACCGATCACGCCAATGTAGAACGCTGGGCTGCGTAAGGCTTCGAGCAGGGCCAGATCGTCCAGCTTCGGGTCGTGACTGAGACCGACGATACAGCTGCGCAGGTCCGGGGCGAACGCGCGCACCACGTCATCCGGCATGCCGACGATCTTCTCTACGCCAGCCACGTTCCAGCCATCCATGTATTCAGGGCGCGGGTCGCAGACCGCCACCTTGAAGCCGTTGAACAGCGCCATGGTCGCCAGGTACTCGGCCAGCACCCCGGCACCGATCAGCAGCATGCGATAACCGGGGCCCAGGGTATTGAGCATGTGCCGGCCATCGAAGCCGAACTGCTCCGGTGCGCCGGTGGTGGTCAGTTGGACCTGGCCGTTATCCAGGTCCAGTTCACGGCGCACCAGGTTGCCGCTGTCCAGCAGTGGCAGCAGTTGTTCAAGGCTTGCCAGCGCCGGGTCGAATTCGAGGATCAGCTCAAGGGTGCCGCCGCAGGGCAGGCCGAAGCGCTGCGCTTCATCGGCGCTGACGCCGTAACGCACCACGTGCGGCAGACGTTGCGGCATGCCTTCGCCTTGGTAGGCAGTGGTATAGCGGTGGATGAGGTCATCCTCGATGCAGCCGCCGGAGACGCTGCCAACCACCCGGCCATCACCGCGCAGGGCCATCATCGAACCCACAGGCCGCGGCGATGAACCCCAGGTACGGGCTACGGTGGCCAGTAGCACGCGTTCGCCGGCCAACAGCCAGTCGCGAGCGGTGCGCAAGACCAGCAGATCGATGCTTTCCATGGGGACCTCTCTTGAAAAGTAAGTACCTGTGCTGGCCTCTTCGCGGGCACGCCCGCTCCCACAGGTATCGCACCCATCTGAAATGTTGTGCATTCGGTGTGGGAGCGGGCGTGCCCGCGAAGAGGCCAGTGCAGACAACATCATTCAGCGCATGTGCAAGATGATCGGGCTACTGCTGGCCGGGTCGGTGTGCCCGCGCAGCTTGCCCACCGCCTGTGCATCCACCGCGCCGCCCGCGTTGCCCCAGGTGCTGCGCACGTAACTCAGGACATCAGCGATTTCCTGGTCCGACAGCTGCTCGCGGAACGCCGGCATGCGGTAGGCGTCCGGTATGCCGGCAGCGACGATACGTTGCGAGCCATTGAGGGTGATGTTGATCGCCGAGGCATTTTCCCGGGCCAATGCCGAAGTCGCACCGGCCAGCGGTGGCATCCACTCGGCCTGGCCCTTGCCGTCCAGACCGTGACAGCTGGCGCAGCGGGTGACATAAGTGTGGGCGCCCGGGCTGTCCAGTGGCGTGTCGGCGGAAACCGCCTGGTATTGCCAGGGCGCCCCGTCACGCTGTGGGTCCCCGGGCAGCGACTTGAGGTAGCGGGCGATGGCACCCAGATCCTCATCACTCATGAATTGCGTCGAGTTGTTGAACGCCTCGGTCATCGACCCATACACCACGGCATGCCGGTTGCGCCCGGTCTTGAGGAACTGGACGATCTCGGCCTCGCTCCAGCGGCCGAGCCCGGTGTTGTGGTCGCTGCGCAGGCTGGGCGCGTACCAGCCATCGAGCAGGGCGCCGGCGAGGAAGGGTGCACCGGTTTCATCCAGGGCCTTCTCGTTGAAGGCCAGGCCGCGTGGCGTATGGCAACTGCCGCAGTGGCCGGGCCCCTGGACGATATAGGCGCCGCGGTTCCACAGCACATCCTGCCCAGGCTTGGCCGCGTACGGCGTATCGGCGGCGAACAGGCCGTTCCACATTGCGATGGGCCAACGCAGGTTCAACGGCCATGGGATATCGCTGGGGATGTTCGCCTGCTGAACGGGCTGCACACCTTTCATGAAGAACGCGTACAGCGCCTGTACATCGTCATCGCTGAGCTTGGCGTACGAAGGATAGGGCATGGCCGGGTACAACCGCCGGCCACCTGGCGCGACGCCGTGGCGCACGGCGCGGTCGAAGTCGGCCAGGCTGTAGTTGCCAATACCGGTCTCGCGGTCTGGCGTGACGTTGGTGGCGTGGATCGTACCGAGCGGCGTGGCCATTGCCAGGCCTCCGGCAAAGGGCTTGCCGGCGGGCAGGCTGTGGCAGGCTACGCAGTCGCTGAGCCGGGCGACATATTCGCCCCGGCTGACCCGCGCGGGGTCGAAGTTTTCGGTGGCTGCGACGGCAAAAGGCGAGGCGGGCTCACGGGTCACGTACCAGGCCAGCAGGCCGGCCGCGACCAGGCACGGTACGGCCAGCCAGCCCGCGGTGCGGGCGAAACGGCTGTGGGTCATGGGGCAGTCCTTGTCCGGTCAGCTGAAGGTGTGGCGGCTAAGCGGCAGGCTACGCACCCGCTGGCCGGTGAGCTGGGCCACGGCGTTGGCCACGGCAGGCGCCACCGCCGGCAACGGCGGTTCGCCGATACCGCCCATTTTTGCCCCGCTCTCGACAATACGCACGTGCACCCGGGCCATGCGCGAAGGCGGCAGGATCGGGTACAGGTCGTAGTTGCGGGCGCGCGGCTTGCCATCGATGAACACCGCTTCTTCCACCAGTGTCTGCGACAGGCCCAGGGCCACGGCGCCGTTGACCTGGTGCTCGATGATCGCCGGGTTGACGATGCTGCCCGGGTCGATCGCCTGCCAGATGTCATGCACCTTGACCTGGCCGTTTTCGATCGACACCTCGGCGATTGCCGCAGCTTCCGAGCCAAAGGGTGAAGCCATGGCAATACCTCGGGCGCGCTTGCTGCCGTCTTCTGCGGTGAACGGCCCGCGTTTCCAGCCGCCGGACAACTCGGCCACCGCGTGCAGCAGGTTGGTCAGGCGCTGATTGTCGCGCAGCAGGTGCAGGCGCAGTTCGTAAGGGTCCTTGCCGCCCTTGTCGGCCAGTTCGTCGAGGAACGACTCGTAGAAGAAGTCGTTCAGCGAATTGCCCACCGAGCGCCAGTAGCCGAGCATGGCCGGGCCCTTGACGTAGATCTGGGCGATCCGTTTGTTGGCAATGGCGTAGGACTTGCCCGACAGGCCTTCGAGGGCCGTGGGGTCGATCTTGTCGCCTTGCCTGCCGGCCAGGGCTTCGGTCGGGCCCTCGGTGGCGCTGACCGCTTCGATGGCCACCGGCAGCCCGTCGGCATCCAGCCCGGCGCGGAACTTGACCACGGCGACCGGGCGCAACACGTCGCGCAGGAACTCTTCCTCGCGGCTCCAGATCAGCTTGACCGGGCGCCCGACGGCCTTCGCCAGGGCGATGGCCTGGGGGTACGGGTTGGCCGAGTCATACAGGAAATGGCGGCCGAAGAAGCCGCCAAGCAGCGGCGAGTGCAGGTTGATCTGCGCTGCGTCCAGGCCGGTGCGCTTGGCGATGTCGTCGCGGAACATGTCAGGCGCCTGGTTGGGCAGCCAGACGTCCAGGGTGCCGTCAGGGTTGAAGCGGGCGAGGGCGGACGGTGGCTCCAGCTGAGCATGGTTGAGGTACTGGTTGTGGTAGCTGGCCTCGACCTTGGTCTTGGCGTTCGCCAGGGCGCCGGCGATATCACCTTGGTTTTCCTCGTCACGGGCCGGTCCTTCAACGCTGGCCAGGTGCTCACGCCAGCCGTCGCTGGAAAAGTCTGCCGGCATCGGCCGCACCTTGCTGTCGGCGCCCGGTTCTTGCCAGTCCACCTGAATCGCCTCGACCGCACGTTTGGCGTGCCACCAGCGTTCGGCGACCACGGCCACGGCGCCCGGCAACGTGTGCACCGAATGCACGCCTTTCATGGCCTTGACCTGCGCTTCGTTGCGCAGGCTGCCCACGGTCATGCCCAGGCGTGGCGCGTGCTGCACGGCGGCGTGAAGCATGCCGTCGACCTTGATGTCGATGCAGTACTGAGCCTTGCCGGTGGATTTGTCGTAGGCGTCCAGGCGCCGCACCGGCTTGCCGATCCAGCGGAACTGGCTGGGGTCGCGCAGCTTGATGCTGGCCGGGTCCGGCACCGGCAGGTCCATGGCACGGCCGGCCAGTTCGCCATAGGCCACCGAGCGGCCAGAAGTCGCATGAATGACCTTGCCAGGCTCGGTGGTGAGTTCGCCGACCGGCACGCCCCATTGTTCTGCCGCAGCCTGCAGCAGCATGGCCCGGGCCAGGCCGCCGAGGCGGCGCATGGTCGGGTAGCTCATGCGCACCGACATGCTGCCACCGGTGATACGCAGGCCGTTTTCCATCACCACATATGCTTCACCGGGTGGCGCGCTTTCGACCAGGAAGTTGGCCGGGTCGACGTCCAGTTCTTCACCGACGATCTGCGCCATGGCGGTGAACGGGCCTTGGCCGCCCTCCATGAACGGGCTGAGCAGGCGCACCTTGCCGTCCGGGCGGATTTCCAGGAACGCCGGCACCTGGGTGCCGCGCTCCGGGGAGGCTGGCGCGGCGGCCTGCACCCGGGGCGAGCCCATCGGCAGGCCGAAACCCAGCACCAAGGCACCTACTGCGGTGCCGGCCAGAAAGCGTCGGCGCGACAGGTTGACGGTTTCGCCCAGCTGCAGCCTGAGCAGTTCTGCGGGGGTATCGACGGGCGTGTTCATCAGGCTTGCTCCCCTTGGGCCAAGGCATGCACGGCGGCATGGATGGCGTTGTAGGTGCCGCAGCGGCAGAGGTTGACCATCGCCGCGCTGATCTGCTCGTCACTGGGCTTGGGGGTGTGCTTGAGCAGCGCCGTGGCCGCCATCACCTGGCCGGACTGGCAATATCCGCACTGCGCCACCTGGTGTTCGACCCAGGCCGCCACCACGCGCTTGCCCACCGCGTCGGCCTCCACCGCTTCAATGGTGGTCACCTCGCGCCCGACCACGCCGGCCACAGGCGTGACACAGGCGCGCACGACGTTGCCGTCCACCAGCACCGAGCAGGCGCCGCACTGGGCCAGGCCACAGCCGTACTTGGTGCCGGTCATGCCCAGGTCGTCACGCAGCACCCAGAGCAGGGGCGTGTCGGCATCGGTGTCGACCTGGTAGGTCTGCTGGTTGATACGAAGTTCCATGGCTCACCTGCTGATCAACGGTTGATGGCGTTTACTGTCTGTTGGGGAATACGTTGTTCCCCAATCCATAAACGCTAGCACAGTGGTATGACCGCTGGTTCCGAGGCGGGCGCAGGTCAGGAGGATCAGGCAAGCAATCCGCTGGATTGTGTAGGCGCACATGGACGCGGGGGAGGACTTGCGCGCGGAAAACCCGGATAATGCCGGCCAATTTCGTTTTGCACGCTTAAATCACGGTAATCCCCGCATGGAAATCAAGGTCAATTTTCTCGACAACCTTCGTCTTGAAGCCAAGTTCGACGACTTCACGGTGATCGCCGACCAGCCGATCCGCTACAAGGGCGATGGTTCGGCCCCGGGCCCGTTCGACTATTTCCTGGCCTCGTCGGCCCTGTGCGCGGCGTACTTCGTCAAGCTGTACTGCCAGACTCGCGATATCCCCACCGAGAATATCCGCCTGTCGCAGAACAACATCGTCGACCCGGAAAACCGCTACAACCAGATCTTCAAGATCCAGGTCGAGCTGCCCGAGGACATTTCCGAGAAGGATCGCCAGGGCATCCTGCGTTCCATCGACCGCTGCACCGTGAAAAAGGTGGTGCAGACCGGCCCCGAGTTCATCATCGAAGAAGTCGACAACCTCGACGCCGATGCCCAGGGCCTGCTGATGCCGGTGGCCGACACCACCACCTACATCCCCGGCAAGGACCTGCCGCTGGAGCAGACCATTGCCAACATGTCCGGCATCCTTGCCGGCCTTGGCATGAAGATCGAGATCGCCTCGTGGCGCAACATCGTGCCCAACGTCTGGTCGCTGCATGTGCGCGATGCGCAGTCGCCGATGTGCTTCACCAACGGCAAGGGCTCGACCAAGGAGGCCGCACTGGCCTCGGCGCTGGGTGAGTTCATCGAGCGATTGAACTGCAACTTCTTCTACAACGACCAGTTCTGGGGCGAAGACATCGCCAACGCGCCGTTCGTGCATTACCCGAACGAGCAGTGGTTCAAGCCAGGGCCGAAGGATGAGCTGCCAGCGCAAATCCTCGACGAAAACTGCCTGGAGATCTATAACGCGGACGGCGAGCTGCGCGGTTCGCACCTGTACGACACCAACTCGGGCAACACCGAGCGCGGTATCTGTTCGCTGCCGTTCGTGCGCCAGTCCGACCAGCAGGTGGTGTACTTCCCGTCCAACCTGATCGAAAACTTGTTCCTGAGCAACGGCATGAGCGCCGGCAACACCCTGGCCGAAGCCCAGGTCCAATGCCTGTCGGAGATTTTCGAGCGCGCAGTCAAGCGCGAAATCCTCGAAGGCGAGCTGGCCCTGCCGGACGTTCCGCAGGAGGTGCTGGCCAAGTATCCGGGTATCCTCGCCGGCATCCAGGGCCTGGAAGAGCAGGGCTTCCCGGTACTGGTCAAGGATGCCTCGCTGGGCGGTGAATTCCCGGTGATGTGCGTGACCTTGATGAACCCGCGCACGGGCGGTGTGTTCGCCTCGTTCGGCGCCCACCCAAGCTTTGAAGTGGCACTGGAGCGCAGCCTCACCGAACTGCTGCAGGGCCGTAGCTTCGAGGGCCTCAACGACCTGCCGCAACCGACGTTCGAAAGCCATGCACTGACCGAGCCGAACAACTTCGTCGAGCACTTCATCGACTCCAGCGGTGTGGTGTCGTGGCGCTTCTTCAGCGCCAAGGCCGATTTCGAGTTCGTCGAGTGGGACTTCTCCGGCCATGGCGAGGACTCCAACACCCAGGAAGCCGCGACCCTGTTCGGCATCCTCGAAGACCTCGGCAAAGAGGTGTACATGGCCGTGTACGACAACCTCGGCGCCACCGCCTGCCGCATCCTGGTGCCGGGTTATTCCGAGATCTACCCGGTCGAGGACCTGATCTGGGACAACACCAACCGCGCCCTGGACTTCCGTGCCGACATCCTCAACCTGCACAGCCTTGATGATCGCGCCTTGCGCGCGCTGCGCCGGCGCCTGGACAAGTGCGAGGTGGATGACTACACCACCATCACCACCCTGATCGGTGTCGAGTTCGACGAGAACACGGTGTGGGGCCAATTGACCATTCTTGAACTGAAGCTGCTGATCTGCCTGGCGCTCAAGCGTTTCGAGGACGCCAAGGAACTGGTCGAGGCGTTCCTGCAGTTCAACGACAACACCGTCGAGCGCGGCCTGTTCTACCAGGCGCTGAACGTGGTGCTGGAAGTGCAGCTGGACGAGGAGCTGGAGCTGGCCGACTACGAGGCCAACTTCCGCCGCATGTTCGGCAACCCGCGGATGGACGCAGTGCTGGGTTCGGTGGACGGTAGCGTGCGCTTCCACGGGCTGACGCCGACCAGCATGAAGCTCGAAGGGCTGGACCGCCACCTGCGCCTGATCGAGAGCTACAAGAAGCTGCACGCTGCACGGGCCAAGTTTGCCTGATGCATCCAGGGGGGCTGTAAAGCAGCCCCCCTGTAGCGCCACCTGCCGCGCAATCGAACGCCCGAACCTACGTCAGTTCTTGCACTTGGCCAGCACCACTTGGCAAGTGTTTGGCGTGCCACCGGAGCGGCCGGCATAGCGGATGCAGTTGTTCAGCGACTTCTGTTTGGCAATACCCAGTGTGTTACCCCAGGCCAGGCCGCCTTCGCCGGTGCTTGGCAGCGCCTTGGCGTAGCAGTTGGCGCCAGGCGCTGCGGCGTAGTAGCGCGCCTTGCTGTTTTTGCTCGAGCACCCGGCACCGACTGCCAGGCTGATGGCCAGAAAGGCATGCGCGGCCCAGTACGCGTAAGGACGTGTGCTGCAAGTGTTCATGGTATCCCTCATTCCGACGCATCAAGTCTTTCAGGATATTTCTCTCAAGCCAAGCGGTGAACTATCCGAACGTCAAGGTGATCCCTTCTTAAGCGCACCCTGCGCACGCCTGATGGACCAGGCCCCACGCCAGTCTGTCAGCCCCAGGTCACCGACTGATAAGGAGGCGCCGTGACCGTTACCGAGCAACCTCTCTACCGATGCACGCCCAGCCCGCTGCACGCGATCTTGCTGGCCGGCACGGTCCCGCTGTTTCTCGGCGCGCTGCTGAGCGACATTGCCTACTTCAAGAGCTACCAGATCCAGTGGAGCAACTTCGCCGCCTGGCTGATTGCCGGTGGGCTGCTGTTCTGCGGGCTGGCGCTGTTGTTCGCCCTCGCCAACCTGGTTCGCGCGCCGCGCAAGGGCGGGCGGCCGACGCTGTATTTCCTGTTGCTGCTGGTGACCTGGGTGCTGGGGCTGATCAATGCCTTTGAACATGCCAAGGACGCCTGGGCGGTGATGCCGGCGGGCCTGGTGCTGTCGGTGATCGTCACCGTACTGGCCTGCGTGGCCGCCTGGCTGGGCATGAGCAACCTGCATTCGGGAGGTGAGGTATGAAGCCGTTGCATGGATGGTCGTTGTTGAGCGTGGCGCTGCTGCTGGCCGCCTGTGGCGGTGACGGCGAGCCGACCCAGGCCTTGGGCCCCGACCCGAAACTGCCGGCCCCCGAGCGTGGCCTGCTGCCGAGCATGAAGATCGCGCAGCCGGCGCAGTGGGGCGAGCAGAAGCCCACAGTGCCTGAGGGCTACAGCGTCACTGCCATTGCCACCGACCTGAAGATCCCGCGCCAGAGCCTGGTGCTGCCCAATGGCGATATCCTGGTCGCCGAAGGGCGCGGCGGCAGTGCTGCCAAGCTCAAGCCCAAGGACGTGATCGCCAGCCAGATCAAGGCCAAGGGCAACACCCAGGTCAAGGGCGGCAACCGCCTGACCCTGCTGCGCGATGCCGATGGCGATGGCAAATACGAGGTACAGACGGTATTCGCCGAGGGGCTCAATGCGCCCTACGGCCTGGCCTTTGCTGACGGCAAGCTGTATGTGGCCAACCAGGATGCGCTGGTGCGTTTCGATTACCAGGATGGCCAGACCAAGGCGGGTGGCCCGCCAACCAAGGTCACTGACCTGCCGGCCGAAATCAACCACCACTGGACCAAAGCGCTGACCATCAGCCCCGATGGCCGCTACCTGTACGTGGGCATCGGCTCGAACAGCAACATCACCGAGCGCGGCTTGGAGGTTGAGATCGACCGCGCCATGGTCTGGCAGATCGATGCCGTGACCGGCGCGCACAGGCCGTACGCTACCGGTTTACGCAATCCGACGGCGCTGACCATCCAGCCGGACACTGGGCAGCTATGGACCGTGGTCAACGAGCGTGACGAACTGGGCCCGGACCTGGTGCCGGACTACCTCACCTCGGTGCGAGAGGGCGGCTTCTATGGCTGGCCCTACAGCTACTGGGGGCAGAACGTCGATGAGCGGGTGAGGCCGCAGAATCCGGACAAGGTGGCCGCTGCGCTCAAGCCGGATTACAGCCTGGGTTCGCACGTTGCCGCGCTGGGCGTGGACTTCTCCATCCCGGCCATGGGCGAACGCTTTGCCGACGGAGTGTTCGTGGGTGAGCACGGCAGCTGGAATCGCCCGAACCCGGTGGGTTACAAAGTGATCTTCGTGCCGTTCAAGGGGGGCAAGCCAGCCGGTGAACCGATCGACTTTGCCACGGGCTTCCGCGGAGAAGATGGCAAGACCCGCGGCCGACCGGTGGGAGTAACGGTCGACCCGCGCGGCGCGTTGATCATCGCTGATGACCTGGCCAACACCGTGTGGCGAGTGACGCGCAACTAAGGCGAGCGCAAACGCCTGGGCATTGATGCAAAGGGGTTGATAGATGCCGAAGTCCGGGCGTTTGCCTGCAGAGTGATGGGTAATGGCTATGCTTGTTTGCGCGTATGTCTATCACGCGCAAACCCGGTCTAGATCACATGGAAGCAGGCCTATGAATCCTATTTGCACACTCGCTCGCGCTATTGCCCTCGCCACCCTGATGTCCGCTGCCACCTTTACGGTGCAAGCCGCCGAGATTCCAATCGGCAGCGAGGCATTTGAGAGCCATGTCAAAACCCAGGTCACCGCCATCGACCTGGCAAACCGCCAAGTCACGGTAAAGGGGCCGCACGACAAGGATGTGACCCTGCAACTGACGGAAAAAGCCAAGGCGCTGCCCAATCTGAAAGTCGGTGACAACGTTGATATCTATGTCACTCGCGCGGTGGCCTATGTGCTCAACAGTGAGGTGGGCGGCGCGCCGAAGGCTACCGAAGAATCCGGCACCATCCGCGCTACCAAGGACAACCCTAACCCCGGCGGCGAGGCCTTCCGGCAGGTCCGGGTGACCTCGCAGATCAAGAAGATCGACTTGAAGAAACACGAAGTCAGCCTGCTGCCACCGGAAGGCAAGCTGCAGGTGGTCAAGGTCGAAAATCCTGACCTGCAGGCGCGCATGAAGAACCTCAAGGTCGGCCAGACCGTTGATGCGATCTACACCGAAGTGCTGCGCGTCGATACCTGGCGTTGATATCGGCCAGCGGGCCAGGCTTTGGCCGGCCCGCAATTGGCTGATATGCACCAGACGAATACCAGAGGTGCACCCTTTCAATTTCCATAAGCTACGTCGATTGCGGATCATGGTCTCATCTTGCCTTCAGATGAGACCTACCATGCCCTACAAGACACTGCTCGTTGGACTCCTTCCTGTAATGATGGCGCTGATTGCGGGCTTCGTGCTGCCTTATCAGGCCGCCAGCAACGCTGCCGTCGGCCGTGTGCTGGGCCACTGGTTGTGGGGCGCCTTCACCTCGTTGATGGTCAGTTCGGTCGTGGTGGTTTCGGCGTTGCTTATCCTGCGGGTGCCCATGCCTGATCTGGGCAGGGCGCTGCAAGGCCCTTGGTGGCTGTGGATCGGTGGCGTGCTGGGCGCCCTCTATGTGGCCGGTGCTGCGGCATTGACACCCAAATTGGGCACGGCGGGATTTCTGGTGCTGGTGGTGGCCGGGCAGATTCTGACCTCGGTGATCGTCGATCACTTCGGCTTGATGGGCGTTGCCAGCAAACCGGTGAACCTGGTCAGGGTAGCCGGCGTGCTGTTGATCCTTGGCGGCGTGTTGCTGGTCCAGGGCGGGTGGACTTCGACCCCGTCGTCCGGCCAGGCCGTGATCGGGCGCTGATCAATGCCCGGGCTGGCTGCACGCCCAGACAGCTTCACGCAGCCAGCGATGGCCGGGGTCGCTGTCCTTGCGCGCATGCCAGGCCTGTTGATAGGCGAGGGCGGGGATCGGCAGCGGCGGCGTGAACGGGCGAAGTGACGGGTGCTGGCGCATCGGGCCAACCGCACGCCTGGCCACGGTGAGGATCAGGTCGGTGCCCGCGAGCACCTCGACCGCTGCGCTCCAATGTGGCAGCGCCAGGGCAATATGCCGGCGCAGGCCCTGTTCAGCCAAGGCCCGCTCGATCTCATCGTGGGCATCAGGGTGCATGGCCATAAGCACGTGCGGGCGCGTCAGCCAGTCCTCCAGCGTGAGCCCCGCCTTGGCGGGCAGCACCTGGCGATCGGCGACGCTGATGAAGCGGTCTTCGAACAGGGTCTGGGCGGTGATGCCGGCTGGCAGCGCTGGGAAGATGCCCAAGGCAAGGTCGAGTTCGCCATCGAGCAGCTGCGCGAGCATGGTTTCGCGGCTGGCCTGGCTGATGGCCAGGTCGATGCCGGGGGCGACCTGGCGCAGGTGGCGGACCAGTGGCGGCAGGATGATGCGTGAGGAATAGTCCGACAGCGATAGCCTGAAGCGGCGGTGGGCCTGGGCGGGGTCGAACTGCGGCGCCGCCAGCAGGCCGTTGAGGCTGCCGAGGGCATCTTGCAGCGGTTTGGCCAGGGCTTGGGCGCGGGCGGTCAGGGCCATCTGACCGTGCTGGCGGATCAGCAACGGGTCGTCGAAGTGCGCACGTAGCTGCGCCAGGGCGTGGCTGACGGCGGGCTGGCTGCGGTGCAGGCGCAGGGCGGCGCGGGTCACGTGCCTTTCGCTGAGCAGCGCGTGCAGGGTGAGCAGCAGGTTGAGGTCGATCTTGCGCAGTTCATCCATGGGGCGAATGCTTAGGTCTGCTTTGGTAGTTGATCATCAGCCTATCAGATGTATTGGCCTGCTCGCGGGCTTGTACAGACCACACAAGACACCCAGGGGGGTATACTCGCCCCCCGTTTCACTGTAATCCGAGTATTCCAATGGGTCTTTCCGCAACCGCCACACCTGAACCGCGCCGCCTCGGTGCGCCCATGATCGCCCTGGCCATGCTGTTGGCCGGCGCCTGGTTCCTCAACCTCAACGCCGGTTTCAAGCAAATGCTGCTGCTGATGGTCGGCGCTGCACTGGGCCTGACGCTCTATCATGCCGCTTTCGGCTTCACTTCGGCGTGGCGTGTGTTCATCAACGAACGGCGGGGTGCCGGCCTGCGCGCACAGATGGTCATGCTGACCCTGGCCGTACTGCTGTTCTTCCCGGCGCTGTCGGCCGGCAGCCTGTTCGGCACCCCGGTCACCGGCCTGGTCGCACCGGCTGGCGTGTCGGTGGTGTTCGGTGCGTTCATCTTTGGTATCGGCATGCAACTGGGCGGCGGCTGTGCCTCGGGCACGCTGTTCACCGTGGGTGGCGGTAATGCGCGGATGTTGGTGACCCTGCTGTTCTTCATCATCGGTTCGGTTACTGCCACGCACCATGCAGACTGGTGGTTCGCGCTGCCATCGTTCCCGGCCACTTCGATCGTCCAGGCCTGGGGCGTGGTGCCAGCGCTGGTGGTCAGCGTTGCCGTATTTGCACTGATCGCCTGGGCCACGGTGGTGATGGAAAAGCGTCGCCATGGCGCCCTGGAAGCGCCGGCAAGCAGCGAGCATCACGGCCTGCGCCGGTTCCTGCGTGGGCCGTGGCCACTGCTGTGGGGGGCGATTGCCCTGGCCTTGCTCAACTACGCCACCCTGGCCCTGGCCGGGCGCCCGTGGGGCATCACGTCGGCGTTTGCCCTGTGGGGGGCGAAAACCCTGTCCAGCTTCGGTGTCGACGTTGGCAGCTGGGTGTTCTGGCAGGCCCCGGCCAATGCCAAGGCCCTGGCCGCGCCGCTGTGGCAGGACATCACCACAGTGATGGACATCGGCATCGTGCTCGGCGCGCTGTTGGCCGCGGGGCTGGCTGGCCGCTTCGCGCCCAGCCTGAAGATCCCGTTGCCATCGCTGGTTGCCGCCGTTATCGGCGGCCTCCTACTGGGCTACGGTTCGCGCCTGGCGTATGGCTGTAACATCGGCGCCTACTTCAGCGGTATCGCTTCGGGTAGCGTGCACGGTTGGCTGTGGCTGATCGCCGCCTATGCCGGCAACCTGATTGGCGTGCGCCTGCGCCCACTGTTCTTTGCCGGCGAACGCCGCCAGGTGGCGCTCAGTGGCTGCTGAAGACATCCGTTCAATATTAAATAGATCAGATTAGCTTTTAGTTATAACTCATTGCTTTTCAAGCCTATCTTCTCGCAAGCGTGTGTTGCACACACTGCTCGTAGTAGGTCTTCTTGATCGCCGCTGGCTTGAGTTGTGAACGGCTGTTGTAGGTCTGTTCGGTAATGCCCATGGCGGTCATGCGCATCCAGGGTTTGGCGAACCGGCGCACCTGCAGCTTCTTGCGCGTGGCGTACAGGGTAACGCCGGAAAGCTTGGCCTGCTGCGCCTCGGCGGCGATCTGCGAGCCCCATCCACAGGTTTGGCGGTCGTTCTGGCTAAGCGCTTTGGCCTGGGCGCCAAAGGCGGCAGTGGCCAGCAGGCAGCCGGCCATCGTTGCTAGAAATACTCGCATGTTGCTGTCCTAAGCATCTGAAGATGAACGGAGTTTGCCTTCGCTTCAGATGCCTGGGGGCCAGTATTTTCGAATCAGGTAGTGGCGATGCGAGAGCGATTTGCCAGCGCCGGGCGCAGACTGCTCAGCGCCAGGCCGGCGATCCATACCACCGATACACCATAGTTCAGCCGCTGGTACAGCCCGAACAACTGGCCACTCTTGGCGGCCTGAGCCATGAGCACAACGGTGACAACTGCGGCAATCAGGCACGTCAGCGAAAACCAGCCCAAGGCCTTTGAGCCGGCCAGGCGCTTGCCGAGCCAGGCCCACAGCGCGCTGGCCAGGGTCAGCGAGAGAAACATCACCAGGCCGCAAAGGTTGTGCAGTTGATGCGAGCTGGATGGCTCGGCGGGCGCACAGCCCTGGTCGCAGGGGAACAGGCCGGTGCCGAGGCTGCCCAGGCCGTGCAGCAGGACCAGAGCAGCGCTCAGTAGCGCCAGTTTCGAGGAACGCCAGTGGCGGGCAAGGCCCCAGGCAAACAGGGCGAACAGCAGGGCAAGGGGAAAGTTGTTGGCCAGGGGCGACCAGCGCTGGGTCGGGGAACCTTGGGCGCCGAGCTGGCTCATGGCCTGTTGCAGGTGGTCATAGCCAGGGTAGGCCTGGGCGGTCAGCCAGACGCCGATCATCAGCCAGAACGGGATGAGCAGGCCACAGGCGAGCAGGGCTCGGTCGAGAGGTTTCATGCGCGACTTCCTTCCATGGAAAGCACCTACTGTAACGGCTTCAGCCCTGCGTGTCCCGGCGCATCTGGGTCACCAGGGTGAACCGGTCATCCGGGTGCACGGTCTCTGAAACGGCCATCAGGTCGCCGTTCTTTTCGCGGTAATGGCGGATGATCTTCAGCCCCAGGGAGCCCGTTTCGGCCTTCAGGTCACGGGCCATCTCTGCCGTCAGCAACACGGCCCGTACTTGCTGGTCAACGACGGCGATCGCCCGCCCATGGTGCTGTTCGATCAACGCTGCGATCAGCTGCCCGGGATGCTCGCGGGCCAGGTCGATGACCTCGGCGTAGTCGCGCTGGGCGTAGACATCGGTCCAGCACAGCGGTGCGGCAGTGTGCTGGCGATCGACACGGATGCTCGACACGCAGAAGTAATGCTCACCCGGTACCAGTCCCAGGCGCGCCGCTTCACTCAGGTCGGCGACGAAGTGGCGCACGTCCTGGATCTCTCGCTGCTCGGTTTGCGCCAGGTGCGCAAGCTCCGCCACCGTTGCCAGCGACTGCGAATAACCGCCGCGCGGGCTGCTGGCCTCGACCCGGGTGCCGACCCGCTTGCGACGTGACACCAGCCCTTGACTGAGCAACTGGTTGATCGCCGATCGCACGGTATGCCGGCTCACCTGATACAGGTCGCACAGTTCGAATTCGGTAGGCAGCAGGCTGCCCACCGGATAGCGGCCACTGGCAATGCCTTCCATCAAGTGCTTGGCCACCACGGCGTATCGCGTTTCGTTCATGCCTTCCGTCAGCCCCGTCAAATGCACCAATGGGCAGTTTATCAGTGCTGGGGGCGAGTTCACCGCGTACAACACACCTGAGCAATGCCCGTGATCTTGGGCGTGCACCTGGCGCAGTGCTTTGATGAAATACCGCGTCGGGTGTATGTGATCGTACAACTCATGCGCTATCATGACGGCTGTCTTTCAAGGTGAAATACAGGGCATGACAGAGCAGCAGGTACAGGCAAGGACCCGGCGCAAGCCGCGCAGTCTGGCCCAGGAACTGGTCACGGTGCTGACCGAGCGCATCCGCAGCGGCCAGATCAAGCGCGGCGAGAAGCTGCCGACCGAATCGCAGATCATGGCCGAGGAGGGCGTCAGCCGCACCGTGGTGCGTGAGGCGATCTCCCGGCTGCAAGCGGCCGGGCAGGTCGAGACGCGCCATGGCATCGGTACCTTCGTGCTGGATGCACCGGCGACCGGAGGCTTCCGTATCGACCCGGCGACCGTGGTCACGTTGCGCGAGGTGCTGGCGGTGCTGGAGCTGCGCATCGCCCTGGAAATCGAGTCGGCCGGCCTGGCAGCGCAACGGCGCAGTGACGACGAGCTGGCTGGCATGCGTGCGGCGCTGGACGAACTCAACGAGGGGGCTGCACATGCCACTGACGCGGTGTCGGCGGACTTCCAGTTCCACCTGCGCATTGCCCAGGCCAGCGGCAACCATTATTTCGCCGATATCATCAACCACCTGGGGACCAGCATCATTCCGCGTACCCGGTTGAATTCGGCGCGGTTGGCCCATGATGACCAGGCGCATTACATGAGCCGGCTGATGCACGAGCATGAAGCCATCTACGAAGCCATCGCCCGGCGCGATAGCGAAGGGGCGAAGATGGCCATGCGCATGCACCTGAGCAACAGCCGCGAGCGACTGCGCCAGGCTCATGAAGAGGCCGAGGCCCAAGGGGCCTGAGTCGTCCATAACCTGTCCTTGCCCATTCGCGGGTGAACCCGCTCCCACAGGGATAGCACCAAGCCTGAAGGCTGTGCAGTACTTGTGGGAGTGGGTTCACCCGCAAAGAAGCCAGGACAGGCGATAAAGAAAAGCCCCGCAAATGCGGGGCTTTCCTGTTTCAGGCCACTCAGATAGCGCCTTCACTCCACTGCCCGTTGACCAAGCGACGCAGCCCCAGCGGGTTGCCATCACGCAGTGCCTCCGGCAGCAGTGCCTGCGGGTAGTTCTGGTAGCACACCGGGCGCAGGAAGCGGTCGATGGCCAAGGTGCCGACCGAGGTGCCGCGGGCATCGGACGTAGCCGGGTAAGGCCCGCCGTGGACCATCGCCTCGCACACTTCCACCCCGGTCGGGTAACCATTGACCAGGATGCGGCCGACTTTCTCTTCCAGCAGCGGTACTAGCCATGCGAAGGCCTCGAAGTCCTCCGGCTCGCCGATCAGGGTCGCGGTCAGCTGGCCACGCAACCCAAGCAAGGCTTCACGCAGCTGCCCGTTGTCCTTGACCTCGACCGCCACGGTGGTCGGGCCGAACACTTCTTCCTGCAGCAGCGGGTCGGCCTCGACCAGCAGGCGGGCATCGGCCTTGAACAGCTGGGCACGGGCCTGGCTGCCTTCCTGGGCCTGGCCGGCCAGGTGCTCGATACCGGCGTGGGCGTGCAGGTGTTCCAGGCCGCCGACATAGCTGCGCAGGCCACCGGCGTTGAGCATGGTCTGCCCGGCTTGCTGGTCCAAGTGCTGGCCGAGGTCGATGAGCAACTGACTGTACTGCGGTGACTGCAGGCCGATGACCAGACCCGGGTTGGTGCAGAACTGCCCGGCACCCATGCACACGGAACCGGCCAGTTCACGGGCGATGGCCTCGCCACGCTTGGCCAGGGCGCCCGGCAGGATGATCACTGGGTTGATGCTGGACATCTCGGCGAACACCGGGATCGGTTGTGGGCGCTCGGCTGCCATGCGGCACAGGGCGTCGCCGCCCTTGAGCGAACCGGTGAAGCCTACGGCCTGGATGGCTGGGTGCTTGACCAGCGGCTCGCCGACGCCAGCGCCGAAGACCATGTTGAACACGCCCTTGGGCATGCCGGTGCGCTCGGCGGCGCGCTGGATGGCGCAGCCGACCAGGTCGGCGGTAGCCATGTGGCCGCTGTGCGCCTTGAACACCACCGGGCAACCGGCGGCCAGGGCGGCGGCGGTGTCACCACCGGCGGTGGAGAAGGCCAGCGGGAAGTTGCTGGCACCGAATACGGCGACCGGGCCGACGCCGATGCGCATCTGGCGCAGGTCCACGCGTGGCAGCGGCTGGCGCTCGGGCAGGGCCAGGTCGATGCGCGCACCGAGGAAATCACCACGGCGCAGCACCTGGGCGAACAGGCGCATCTGCCCGCTGGTGCGGCCGCGCTCGCCCTGGATACGGGCGGCGGGCAGGGCGGTTTCACGGCAGACGATGGCGACGAAGGCGTCGTCCAGTTCATCCAGTTCGGCAGCGATGGCGTCGAGGAACTCGGCGCGGCGTGCAGGTTTCAGGTTGCGGAATTCGACGAACGCGGCGGCGGCAGCCTTGGCGGCCTGGTCCACTTCGTTTTCGGTAGCTTGGGCAAAGCTGTACGGCAGGGCCTCGCCGGTGGTGGCGTCCAGGCTCTGCAGGCGTTGCGCGCCAGCGGCGCTGCGCTGGCCGGCGATGAAGTTATGGCCGAGGATCTCAGGCATGGGGTGCTCCTGTAGATAGGTGAAGGAAAAACCGTGACTGCCGGGCTTGCTTGCCCCTGTGGGAGCGGGCAAGCCCGCGAACACCGGCGAAGCCGGTGCCATGCACCGCGTTGGCTGCTTCGCGGGCACGCCCGCTCCCACAGGGAAAGCGCGCAAGCCTTGCCATCAGGTAATCGGTGCCGGATTGAACAGGGTGATGTCGTTGTGCAGGCGGTGCTGTTCGGCCCAGGTCTGCTTGCGGCCGCTGGCCACGTCCAGGTAGTAGTGGAACAGCTCCCAGCCCAGCGCTTCGATGGTCGAACGGCCACTGGCGATGCGCCCGGCGTCGATGTCGATCAGGTCCGGCCAGCGCTGGGCCAGCTCGGTACGGGTGCAGACCTTGACCACCGGTGCCATGGCCAGGCCATACGGCGTGCCGCGGCCGGTGGTGAACACGTGCAGGTTCATGCCGGCGGCCAGTTGCAGGGTGCCGCAGACGAAGTCGCTGGCCGGTGTGGCACAGAAGATCAGGCCTTTGCGGTTGACCCGCTCGCCCGGGCCGAGCACGCCCTGAATAGCGCCGCTGCCAGACTTGACGATCGAACCGAGGGACTTCTCGACGATGTTCGACAGGCCGCCTTTCTTGTTGCCCGGCGTGGTGTTGGCGCTGCGGTCTGCCGCACCTTGCTGCAGGTAGCGGTCGTACCAGTCCATCTCGCGCACCAGGGCATCGGCGACGTCCTGGCTTTCGGCACGGGAGGTGAGCATGTAGATGGCATCGCGCACTTCGGTCACTTCCGAGAACAGCACGGTGGCGCCGGCGCGCACCAGCAGGTCGGCGGCGTAGCCCAGTGCCGGGTTGGCGGTGATGCCGGAGAACGCGTCACTGCCGCCGCACTGCATGCCGAGGATCAGCTCGCTGGCCGGCACGGTTTCGCGGCGGCGCTGGTCGAGCTTCTTCAGGCGGGTTTCGGCCAGGCTCATGATCTGCTCGATCATTTCACCGAAGCCGAGGCTGGCGTCCTGCAGGCGATACAGCCAAGGCTCGCTGAGGTCCACCGATGGGTCGTTGTCGTGCATCACCTGGCCGGCCTGGAGCTTTTCGCAACCCAGGCTGATCACCAGCGCTTCGCCACCCAGGTTGGGGTTGCGCGCCAGGTTGCGCACGGTGCGGATCGGGATATAGGCGTCACGGGCGTTGATCGCCACACCGCAGCCGTAGCTGTGGGTGAGGGCGACTACATCATCGACGTTGGGGTATTTGGGCAGCAGTTCGCTGCGGATACGCTTGACCGCGTGCTCCAGCACGCCGGTCACGCATTGCACGGTGGTGGTGATGCCGAGGATGTTGCGGGTGCCGACGGTGCCGTCGGCGTTGCGGTAGCCTTCGAAGGTGAAACCGTCCAGCGGTGGCAGGGCATCGGGCACCGCATCGCAGCGCGGCAGGCTGTCCAGCGCGGGGGCGGCCGGCATGGCCAGCTGGCTTTCCTGCACCCAGCTGCCCTGGCGCAGGTCTTCCAGCGCATAACCGATGATCTGCCCGTAGCGGCGCACCGGCTCGCCCTTGGCGATCAGCACGGTGGCCACCTTGTGGCTCTGTGGCACGCCTTCGACCAAGGTCAGGCCATCGGCGAAACGGGCGCCTTCGCCCAGGCCACCGTCGTTGACCACCACCACGACATTGTCGTCTTCGTGCAGGCGGACGTAGCGGGGCGAGTCGGAATGTTCGATCAACTGCATGTTTGGGCCCTACTTGTCAGGTTCTCAGGCTTTTTGTACATCCGCCCGCGCAGGCTCAGGCCGGTGCGGGCGTGTTCACTCAGTGCCGCGAGCTGGCCAGTTCACCGTTGGCGGCTGGCTCAGGTTGTGGCTTTGGGGCGTCTTCGCGCAGCTCGATACGTTTGATCGGGCCGACGATCACCAGGTAGCTGAACACTGCCACCAGGGCGTTGGCACCTACGTACACCAGGGCCCATTTGAACGAGCCGGTGGCGCTGATGATGTAGCCGATGACAATGGGCGTGGTGATCGAGGCGATGTTGCCGAAGGTGTTGAACAGGCCACCGGACAACCCGGCGATCTGCTTGGGTGAGGTGTCTGCCACCACGGCCCAGCCCAGCGCGCCGATGCCTTTGCCGAAGAAGGCCAGGGTCATGAAACCGACCACCATCCATTCGGCGTCGACATAGTTGCAGAAGACCATGGTGGTCGACAGCAACAGGCCGCAGACGATCGGCAGCTTGCGCGAGAAGGTCAGCGAGTTGCCGCGGCGCAGCAGCCAGTCCGAGATCACCCCACCGAGTACACCACCGATGAAGCCGCACACTGCTGGCAGCGAGGCGATGAAACCGGCCTTGAGGATGGTCATGCCCCGTTCCTGCACCAGGTACACCGGGAACCAGGTGAGGAAGAAGTAGGTGATGGCGTTGATGCAGTACTGGCCCAGGTAAACGCCCAGTAGCATGCGGCTGGTCAGCAGTTGCTTGATGTAGCCCCATTTCGGGCCGTCGTTGCCACGCTTCTGGTCCATGTCGACCAGGCCGCCGTTCTGCTCGATGTGCTCGAGTTCGCGTTGGCTGATGCGCGGGTGCTGGCGCGGGTTGTGGATGGTCTTCAGCCACACCATGGAGAACACGATACCCAGTGCGCCCATGACAACGAACACATGCTCCCAGCCGAAGCTGAACACGATCCAGCCCATGATCGGGGCGAACAGTGCAGTGGCGAAGTACTGCGCCGAGTTGAAAATCGCCGAGGCGGTGCCACGTTCCTGGGTCGGGAACCAGGCCGCGACGATACGGGCGTTGCCCGGGAACGACGGGGCTTCGGCGAAGCCGACCAGGAAGCGCAGGGTGAACAGGGTCACCACCGCCCAGGCCACCGGCAGGCCACCGACAAAGCCCTGCAGCAGGGTGAACAGCGACCAGGTGAAGATGCTGAAGGCGTAGACATTCTTCGAGCCGAAGCGGTCCAGCAGCCAGCCACCGGGGATCTGCCCGGCCACGTAAGCCCATCCGAAGGCGGAGAAAATATAACCAAGGGTAACGGCGTCGATGCCGAGGTCTTTCTGCAGGCTGGAGCCTGCGATGGCAATGGTTGCTCGGTCTGCGTAGTTGATCGTGGTCACCAGAAACAGCATGAACAGGATCAGGTAGCGCACATGCGTCTTTTTAGTCGCTTGCATGCTGGTAATTCTCCCACTAGTTATTTTTGTGCGGGCTCACGTCTTGTAGCCGGAGCGGGGCAGGCCCACTCCGGTGGCGGCATTGGCAGGCCGCGGGGTGCGCTTATTGCGGACCCATCTTGTCCATCAGCGCTGCGAGCATTTCGTACTCTTCGGCGGTCAGGTCGGTCAGCGGGGTACGCACGGGACCTGCGTCGTAACCGGCGATCTTGGCGCCGGCCTTGACGATGCTCACGGCGTAGCCGGCCTTGCGGTTGCGGATGTCCAGGTACGGCAGGAAGAAATCGTCGATGATCTTGGCCACGGTGGCGTGATCGTCACGCGCGATGGCGTGGTAGAAGTCCATCGCGGTCTTCGGGATGAAGTTGAACACCGCCGACGAGTAAACCGGTACACCCAGTGCCTTGTAGGCCGCAGCATACACTTCGGCGGTCGGCAAACCACCCAGGTAGCTGAAGCGGTCACCCATGCGGCGACGGATCGACACCATCAGCTCGATGTCACCCAGGCCGTCCTTGTAGCCGATCAGGTTCGGGCAGCGCTCGGCCAGTTGCTCCAGCAGGTTGGCGTTCAGGCGGCAGACGTTGCGGTTGTACACCACCACACCGATGTTGACCGATTTGCACACCGCTTCGACGTGGGCGGCAACACCGTCCTGGCTGGCTTCGGTGAGGTAGTGCGGCAGCAGCAGCAGGCCCTTGGCGCCCAGGCGCTCGGCTTCCTGGGCGTATTCGATCGCCTGGCGGGTGGAGCCGCCAACCCCGGCGAGGATGGGCACCGACGTGGCGCAGGTGTCGACGGCGGTCTTGATTACCTGGCTGTATTCGCTGGCGGCCAGGGAGAAGAACTCACCGGTGCCACCGGCGGCGAACAGCGCACTGGCGCCATATGGGGCGAGCCACTCCAGGCGCTTGATGTAGCCAGCCTGGTTGAAGTCGCCCTGGGCATTGAAGTCGGTGACCGGGAAAGACAGCAGGCCGTGGGAGAGGATGGATTTCAGTTCTTGTGGATTCATTGTTGTAGGCATCCTGTGGCGCTTGGGGTGTAGGGTGTTGTTTTGCGGTGGAGGTAAGTTATCGTACAACCTGTGCGATGACTAGTCCTCCTTGCATAATTTTTTGTGCGCCGTGTTAGAGGGAGGGAGAAATGCTTGGGCCGATCGCTTTCGCGGGTGAAACCCCTCCCACAGGGATAGCGCCAAGTCTGAAGAGTGCGTAGTACTTGTGGGAGCGGGTTCACCCGCGAAGAGGCCAGAGCAGGCAGCAGAAGACTTGAAGGGCAACCTGGAGTTCAGGTTATTCCCTAACAGTCATCGTATCTCTAAAGGGGAAAAGAAAAAAACGATCGCGGAGACAGGCACAAGCCCGCCGCCCGCTTCCACGGGAAGTGTTCTGGGACCAGCAGAGGGTGACCGGGGAAGCGGGGGCGACCTTGCGCCGCCCCGCGATCAAAGCTAACGAAGCTGAAACCGAGTATCAGGCGGCCTGTTGGCGCTTGATCTGGCTTTTGCGCACCTGGGCGCGGCAGGCATCGCCGAAGGCCTGGAAGATCTTGATCGAATCAGGGTTCTTCGCCGCCTGCCATTCCGGGTGCCACTGCACGGCAAACAGGAAAGGCGAGAGGCTCGGAGCGTGGATCGCCTCGACCAGGCCGTCTTCGGCGACGGCGATCGGCTCGATGCCGGCACCGAGGTTGCGCAGGCCCTGGCCGTGCAACGAGTTCACGCGGATCTCGTCGGTGCCCAGGGTTTCACGCAGCCAGCTGCCCGCCTTGATCTTCACGCCATGCACCTGGGCGTACTGCACATCGACCGGATCTTCCGGGTTTTCCCGGTGGTCGTTGAAGCCAGGCTCGGCGTAAACCTTCTGGTAGATGTCGCCGCCCAGGGCAACGTTGATTTCCTGCATGCCACGGCAGATGCCGAAGATGGGCAGGCCGCGCTTGAGCGCCGCCTTGACCAGCGGGATGTCGAACAGGTCGCGGTTCTTGTCCTGGCCCTTGCCCGGCGTTTCGTTCTCCTGACCGTACAGGGTCGGGTCGATGTTGCTGCCGGCACCGGTCAGGTACACGCCGTCGGCCATGTCCAGATAGGTCTCGAGGTCTTCGATGCCACAGCAGGTGGGCACCAGGACCGGGACGCAATCGGCGAAGTCGACCAGCGGGGTGATGTATTTGTGGGTCATGACCTGATAGTCATGGCCTTTGCGCTCTTGGCTGCCCATGGTCATCAGGACGACGGGTTTGCGCAGGGAAGGTTGCTTGTTGCCAATGTTGCTGTTGGACATATGTCACCTTATGACAGGGCTCTGCCTGTCGTTGTTGTGCAGGTGCACGGCCCGTGGCCTTGTTGTGCTACCTGAAGTCCCGAGCACTGCCGGCTCATCACTGGACGATTCCGGTCGGGGCTTGTAGATAGCTTGCCAGAGCCGTTCGATATGTCAAACGAGCAAAAAGCGGTTAAGGCGCCGAATTACGGGGGCTGAACCCTTGCGAGCCTGAGCCGGCAAGGGTTTGGCAGGGGGGAAGGTCAATTATATTTAACGACGCAGTTGGATCATTGCAGCGCTGCAATGATCGACGCCTCAGTGCAGTATCTGCGCCAGGAAAGCCTTGGCCCGCGCGGTGCGCGGCTGGTTGAAGAACACCTGGGGCGGGCTGTCCTCGATGATCTGCCCGCCTTCGAGGAACAGCACCCGTTCCGCCACTTGCCGGGCAAAGCCCATTTCATGGGTGACGCAAAGCATGGTCATGCCGGTGCCGGCCAGTTGCACCAGCACGTCCAGCACCTCGGCGACCATTTCCGGGTCGAGCGCCGAGGTCGGCTCGTCGAACAGCATGATGCGCGGCTTCATGCACAGCGCCCGGGCAATCGCCACGCGCTGCTGCTGGCCGCCGGACAACTGGCTGGGGTACTTGTGCGCCTGGCTTTCGATACCCACCTTGCTCAGGTACATGCGCGCCCGTTCCTCGGCGTCCTTGCGCGACAGGCCACGCACGCTGGTGGGGGCGAGCAGGCAGTTGTCGAGCACGCTCATGTGCGGGAACAGGTTGAAGTGCTGGAACACCATGCCGATCTCGCTGCGCACTTGGGCCGCCTGGCGGGTGTTGGCCGCAAGGTCGGTGCCGGCCACCTGGATGCTGCCTTGCTGGGCGATTTCCAGGCGATTGATGCAGCGGATCAGCGTCGATTTACCCGAGCCGGAGGGGCCGCACAGGACAATGCGCTCGCCTTCGCGCACCTGCAGGTCGATGTCGCGCAGTACATGGAAGGCGCCATAGTGCTTGTTCAGGCCCTCGATGCGGATCAGTTCCGGGCGTGGGTCAGGTTCGGGGGCAAGGCTGGCAACGCTCATGGGGGCGGTCATGTTGTTGTTCTCCCGCTGGGTGTCAGTTAAAACGTGCCGCGCTGTAGGGCGCAGGGTCGGTAAAAGGGCGCTCGCCGGTAAGCAGCTCAGCCACCAGGCGGCCGCTGACCGGGCCGAGGGTGAGGCCATGGTGGGCGTGGCCGAAGTTGAACCACAGGCCTTTGTGCCGGGGCGCTGGGCCGATAACCGGGCGCATGTCGGGCAGGCACGGCCGGCGGCCGAGCCAGGGTCTGTCATCGAGGCGCTCGCCCAGGGCAGGGAAGAGCTTGCGGGCGAGGGCTTCGCAGCGTTTGAGCTGGATTTCGTTGCCCGGCGCACCGCTGGCGGCGAACTCGATGCCCGTGGTCAGGCGCACACCGCGGGCCATGGGCGCCAGTACGTAACCGCCCTGGGTGTCGCATATCGAATGCTGCAGCTGCGCACCGTCGCGGGTGCCGTAGTGCATGTGGTAGCCACGCTTGATGCCCAGCGGAATCCGGTAGCCCAGGCGCTCGAACAGGTCGCCCGACTGCGGGCCGAGGCAGGCGACCACCTCGTCGGCGCTGATCGGCCCGCGCTGGCTGTCCACCTGCCATTGGCTGCCAGCTTGACGCAGGCTGCGCGCATCGCCATGCACGAACTGCCCGCCACGCTGCACGAACAGCGCGGCGTAGCCACGGGTGAGGGCGCCCGGGTTGGTGACGGTCTTCGGGTCGAGCCAGTGGATGCCGCCGACCACCGTGCTGTCGAGCTGGTGCTCGCGTGCCTGCAGCTGGCCGCGTTCGAGAATTTCGTACTGCAAGCCGTAACGGGCCAGGCCCTTGAGCTCGGCCTTGGCCTGTTCGAACAGCGCCGGGTCGCGATACACCTCGATCCAGCCTTTGGCCTGGATCAGCCCTTCCAGGCCGGCCGCGTTGATCAGCGCGTCGTGCTCCTCGACGCTGCGCTGTACCAGCGGCAGCATGTCGGCCGCCGCCCCAGCCAGGCGCCCAGGCGCCGACTGTTGCCAATAGCGCAGCAGCCACGGCGCCGCCTTGGGCAGGTGCAACAGGCTGTAGCGCACGTCTGGCTGGCGGTTCAGGCCATAGCGCAGCAAGGCGCCGAACTGCCGAGGGAAGGCATAGGGGATCACGCTGGAACGCTCGATCAGCCCGGCGTTGCCATGGCTGGTGCCGCTGCCGGGGTCGTCGCGGTCGATCAGGATCACCTGACGCCCGCGGGCCTGCAGGTGCAGTGCGGTACTGACGCCGACGATGCCGGCGCCAAGAACAAGGGTCTGGCAATGCATGGATGTATCCTTCGGTCAGTTCAGGTGGCGGCCCAGGCGGGCTTCCAGGTGTTTGAGCAAGCGCCGCACCAATTCGACGATCACCAGGTAGAGCACCGCGGCCCACAAGTAGATCTGGAAGTCGAAGCTGCGCGAGAACGCCAGTTTGGTCACGCCCATCAGGTCGTAGATCGTCACCAGCGAAGCGATGGCGCTGGCCTTGATCATCAGGATCAGCTCGTTGCCCAGCGGGCCGATGGCTACCAGCAACGATTGCGGCAGGATCACCTTGAAGAAGGTGGTCGAGCGTTTCAGGTTAAGCGCCCGTGCCGCTTCGTACTGGCCTGGCGCGACGGCCATCAGGCTGCCGCGGAAGATTTCGGCCTGGTAGGCGGCTGTATTCAGCGTGAAGGCCAGCAAGGTGCAGAACCAGGCTTCACGAAAGAACCACCAGAGGCCGACGTCCTGCCAAAAGCCTTTGAGCGAGCCCAGGCCGTAATACAGCAGGAACAGCTGGGCCAGCAGCGGTGAGCCGCGGAAGAAATAAATGTAGCCGGCCGCCATGCGCTGCAGCAGCCGATGGTGTGACAGGCGCGCCAGGGCCAGCAGCAGGCCGAGCACGGCGCCCAGGCAGAAGGAGATCGCCACCAGCTTGGCGGTCACCAGCAGGCCATCGACGAAGCGTGGGCCGTAGCGCTCCAGCAGGTCTGGGTCCAGCACCAGGCTCAGCAGTTGTTCGGCACTCATGCGCGTGCTCCTTGCAGGTGGCGGTTGCTGCGGCGCTCGATATAAGCGAACACCCGTCCGGAGGCGGCCGAGAACAGCAGGTAACCCAGGCAGGCGACGCCATAGAAGAACATCGGCTCCTTGGTCACGCTGACCGCCAGGTTGGTCTGGCGCATCAGGTCGACCAGCGAGATGGTCGACACCAGCGAGGTATCCTTGAGCAGCGACAGCCAGTTGTTCGACAGGCCCGGCAGGGCGATGCGGGTGAGTTGCGGCAGCACCACCTTGAAGAAGCCGGTGCGTTTGCTCAGGCCCAGCGCCGAGCAGGCCTCCAGTTGGCCCTTGGGCAGGGTCTTGAAGGCTGCCAGCCAGATTTCGCTGGAGAACGCCGCAAAGACCAGGCTGAAGGCGATCATCGCGGCCAGGAAGGTGTTGATCAGGAATTCGCCTTCATAACCCATGGCCGCCAGCAGCTTCTGCGCGGCGATCTGGCAGCCGTAATAGATGATCAGCAAGGTCAGCAGCTCGGGCAGGCCGCGGAACACGATGGAAAACGTGGTCGCCCAGGCCCGTGGCAGGCGTTTGCGCGAACGCGCCGCCAGGGCTACGGCCAGGCCCAGCGGCAGGCCGATGGGCAGGCAGGCGAGGGCCAGCGACACGGTGACCAGGGCGCCGGCCAGCAGCGCCTGGCCCCAGCCACCACTGGCGAAGGACAGCAAGGACAATTGATCGAGCATGACGAACCCCTTTGACGGGTAATGCGGCCTCTGTGTAGGAGTGGCCTTGCGTCGCGAAAGGGCTGCGCAGCAGCCCCTGGATTTATGCCGCGACACACATTGTTGGGGCCGCTGCGCAGCCCTTTCGCGGCACAAGGCCGCTCCTACAGAAATTGCGCAGTTTTCCGAAGATCAGTTGTAGATATCGAAGGCAAAGTACTTGCTGGCGATCTTCTGGTAGGTGCCGTTGGCGACGATTTCGGCCAGTGCGGTGTTCAGCCGCTGGCGCAGGGCCTCGTCGTCCTTGCGCACGGCAATCGCGGCATCGGCCTTGGTGTCGGCAACGTCGCCGAGGATCTTGCAGCAGTCCTTGCCGTTCTTGTTCATCCACTCGTGCAGCGGGAACTTGTCGGCGATCACCCCGTCCAGGCGGCCGGCGGCGAGGTCGGCGTTGGCCTCGTCCATGGTCGGGTACAGCTTCACGTCGGCGCCGGCCTTGGCATACACGTCTTCGGCATAGATGGCCTGGGTCGAGGACGACTGGGCGCCAACCGTGTAGCCGTCGAATGTGCTCTGGGCGTCGCTGATCTTGCTGTCCTTGGCCACGGCGACGGTCAGCGGGGTGCGGTAGTAATGGTCGGTGAAGGCGATTTTCTTGCGCCGCTCCTCGGTGTCGATCATCGACGCCACAACGGCATCGTACTTGCGCGCCATCAGCGCCGGGATGATGCCTTCCCAGTCCTGGGCAACCAGGGTGCACTGGACTTTCATCTGTTCGCACAGGGCGTGGGTGATGTCGATGTCGAAACCGTGCAGCTGGTTATCGGCATCGACATAGTTGAAGGGCGGGTAGGCACCTTCGGTGGCGAAGCGCAGGGTCTCGGCGCTGGCGTTGCCCGCCAGCAGCAGGGCACACGCACCCAGCATAGCCATGGTCTTGTTCATCTCGCACCTCTTGCACTCTTGCTATTGTTGTTTGTTCGCGGGCCACGAGGTGTAGCCGACGAACTCGTTATGTAGAGCGGCAGTCGCTTCCAAGCGTTTTTCAACATCAGGCCCGAGCTTCTTGCAGACCTCGTTGACCATCAGGTGTACCCACGACAGCATGGTCGCGGTGGATTCCCAGAACAGATTGAATTCGGTGGGGATGCGGAACACTTCGTCGGCATGGGCATCGGCCCAGTCGCAGAAGGTATCGGTCACCAAGGTGACCGGAATGCCGGCAGCGCGTGCCTTCTGGCACAGCTGCAGGGCATGGCGCGAATAGCGGCGGGCCTCGAACACCACCAGCGTGGTGGCCTCGCTGCAGCCGAGCAGCACCTCGCCGAAGTGCCCGGCGCTGCCATCGACCAGTTGCACGCCGTCGCGCAGGTATTGCAGCAGGTGGCTCATGCACATGGCGATGCCACGTTCGGTCTGGAAGCCGGCGATACACACCCGTGGCTTTTCTGCCAGGCGCTGGGCCACGGCGTGCCAGGCGTCGCTCTGGCGGTATTCGTGCACGCGCACCAAGGCTGCCATTTCCAGTTCCAGGCTACCGGCGTTGTCGCTGACGTCCTGGTTTTGGCGATATTCTTGCAGGCGATCGCCCATCAGCCACGGCCCGTCGCCCAGGTCGCTCTGCAGGTCTTGCTTGAGCGCTTTGAGATGGGCATAACCGAGGGAGCGGCAGAAACGGCCGACGCTGGATTCGCTGACACCCAGCTTGGCGGCAATGCTGGCCGAGGTCTGGAACGGCAGTTCGTGCAGGTTGGCGAGCATGTAACTGGCGATCTTGCGGCCCGAGGCTGCGGCCCCTTGCAGGCTGTTTTCCAGGCGTTGCTTGATCGGTTGGCTCATGCCGCTGCTCCAGGTGAGGCGTGGAATAGAAAATGGCTGTTTTCTGTCATAACGTCAACATTTGACAGATAGCTGTCACTTAACGGAAAGTTTTTGTCGTTGCACACGCTGTTGCCATTCCAATTCCAAGAAAGGAGCTACAGATGTCCGCACCTTCCACCAGCCCGCTCGTGCGCGTGCCCTTCGCTGAGCTGCAAGGGCTGTTGCAAGCGATCTTCCAGCGCCATGGCTGCAGCGAAACGGTGGCCACCGTGCTGGCCCACAACTGCACCAGTGCCCAGCGCGATGGCGCCCACAGCCACGGTGTGTTTCGTATTCCCGGCTATGTTTCGACCCTGGCCAGTGGCTGGGTCGATGGGCGTGCCACGCCTCAGGTGAGCGATGTGGCATCAGGTTATGTCCGAGTAGACGCCGCCGGTGGCTTCGCTCAGCCGGCCCTGGCTGCGGCGCGTGGCTTGCTGGTGGAGAAGGCCCGCAGCGCCGGCATCGCCGTGCTGGCAATCCACAACTCGCACCATTTCGCCGCGCTGTGGCCGGATGTCGAACCCTTTGCCGATGAAGGCCTGGTGGCGCTGAGCGTGGTAAACAGCATGACCTGCGTGGTGCCCCACGGTGCGCGCAAACCGCTATTCGGCACCAACCCGATTGCCTTCGCCGCGCCGTGCGCGGGGCATGACCCGATCGTCTTCGACATGGCCTCCAGCGCCATGGCCCACGGCGACGTGCAGATCGCCGCACGTGCTGGCCAGCAGTTGCCCGAAGGCATGGGCGTGGATGCCCAGGGCCAGCCGACCACCGACCCCAAGGCCATTCTCGAAGGCGGCGCGCTGTTGCCGTTTGGCGGGCACAAAGGTTCGGCGCTGTCGATGATGGTCGAGTTGCTGGCGGCAGCGCTGACCGGCGGGCATTTCTCCTGGGAGTTCGACTGGTCGGGGCACCCGGGCGCGAAAACGCCATGGACCGGGCAACTGATCATCGTCATCGATCCGAGCAAGGCCGAGGGTGGCCGGTTTGCCCAGCGCAGCCGCGAACTGGTCGAGCACATGCAGGCAGCAGGGTTGTCGCGGATGCCGGGCGAGCGCCGCTACCGCGAGCGGGAACAGGCCGAGCGCCAAGGGGTGGCGCTGACCGAACAGGAGCTGCAGGGCCTGCAGGCACTGCTGGGCTAAGCCATTGTGCAAAGTTGCATAGACAACCTTGCACTTATGTGATGTTCCTTGGGCCCGACTCCGGGTATCCTCAGGGCAGTCTTTCCGAACTGTCCTGATCCAAGGAGCTGCACGCTGTGTTCAAACATGTCGATGCCTATGCCGGCGACCCGATCCTCTCGTTGATGGAAACCTTCAAGGCCGACCCGCGCGCCGACAAGGTCAACCTGAGCATCGGCCTGTATTACGATGAGGCCGGTGTGGTGCCGCAGCTCGAAGCGGTGGATGCGGTGGAAAAGCGCATTGCCGGCCAGGCCCATGAAGCCTCGCTGTATCTGCCGATGGAAGGCCTGGCCAGCTACCGCCAGGCGATCCAGGCGCTGCTGTTCGGTACCGATCACCCGGCCGTGGCCGGCAAGCGCGTGGCCACCGTGCAGACCGTTGGCGGCTCCGGCGCGCTGAAAGTCGGTGCCGACTTCCTCAAGCGCTACTTCCCGCAGTCGGAAGTCTGGGTCAGCAACCCGACCTGGGATAACCACCGCGCTATCTTCGAAGGTGCCGGGTTCAAGGTGCACACCTACCCGTACTTCGACCCGGCCAGCCGTGGCGTCGACTTCGACGGCATGCTGCAGGCCCTGCAGGGCCTGCCGGCCAACAGCATCGTGCTGCTGCACCCGTGCTGCCACAACCCCACCGGTGCCGACCTCGAGCCGGCCCAGTGGCAACACGTGGTGGAAGTGGTCAAGGCGCGCCAGCTGATCCCGTTTCTCGACATCGCCTACCAAGGCTTCGGCGAAGGCCTGGTGGAAGACGCCTATGCCATCCGTGAAATGGCCCGTGCCGGCGTGCCGTGCCTGGTCAGCAACTCGTTCTCCAAGATCTTCTCGCTGTACGGCGAGCGGGTAGGGGGCCTGTCGGTGGTCTGCGACGACGAAGCCACCACCCAGAGCGTGCTCGGCCAGCTCAAGGCCACCGTGCGTCGCAACTACTCCAGCCCGCCCAATTTCGGTGCCCAGCTGGTGGCTGGCGTGCTTGGCGATGCTGAACTCAACGCCCAGTGGGCGGCAGAGGTGGAAGTGATGCGCAAGCGTATCCTCGACATGCGCCAGGCGCTGGTCGATGCCCTGGCGGTGCTGCTGCCGGGCCAGGACTTCCAGTTCTTCCTGCGCCAGCGCGGCATGTTCAGCTACACCGGCTTCAGCGTCGAGCAGGTGCGTCGCCTGCGTGACGAGTTCGGCGTGTACCTGATCGACAGCGGCCGGGTGTGCATGTCCGGCCTGCGTCCGGCCAACCTGCAACGGGTTGCCGAAGCCTTCGCCGCCGTACAGAAGTAATACCGCAGCGGGCCACATGGCGGCCCCGCTGCGACACAAGGCCGCTCCCGCATTGCGCAGGCGCGGCCTTGCGCATTGTTCAGGCAGCAAAACAGCCTCCATCTGGCACGTTTCACTTGTAAAGACAAGTGCAACCGCTCCTCGGAAAGGGGCTTCGCAAGTGCAACCTTTCCGTGCACAATCGCGCCCCTCTTCCCCGGTTGAGTTGGGCGAATCGTCTAGTTCGCCATTCTCAGCCTGTTGCAGTCTTGCGAGTGGAGCTTCACCCGGAATGAATGAGCAGGCCCCAAGCGTTGAACAACGCTTTGCAGAATCGACCCCCGCCACCCTCGGCAGCTGGTCGCGTAACGACACCACCTGGATGCTGGGCCTGTTCGGCACGGCCATCGGCGCAGGCACCTTGTTCCTGCCGATCAACGCCGGCCTCGGCGGCTTCTGGCCGTTGCTGATCCTCGCCGCGCTGGCCTTCCCGATGACCTACTTCTCGCACCGTGGCCTGACCCGCTTCGTGCTGTCCGGCCGCAGCGGTGGCGACATCACCCAAGTGGTCGAAGAGCATTTCGGCATCAAGGCCGGTGCGCTGATCACCGTGTTGTACTTCTTCGCGATCTTCCCGATCCTGCTTATCTATAGCGTGGCACTGACCAACACCGTCAGCAGCTTCATGGAGCACCAGCTGCACATGGCGCCGCCACCGCGGGCGATCCTGTCGTTCGTGCTGATCCTCGGCCTGCTGGCGATCGTGCGCTGCGGCGAGCAGGCCACAGTCAAGGTCATGAGCCTGCTGGTGTACCCGTTCATCGTTGCCCTGGGCCTGCTCGGCCTGTACCTGATCCCGCACTGGACCGGTGGCATCCTCGATAGCGCCGCCCAGGTGCCGTCGGGTTCGGCCTTCCTGCACACCCTGTGGCTGGCCATTCCGGTGATGGTGTTCTCGTTCAACCATTCGCCGATCATCTCGGCCTTCGCCGTCGACCAGAAGCGCAGCTACGGCGAGCACGCCGACGAGCGCAGCGGCCAGATCCTGCGCCGCGCCCACCTGCTGATGGTGGTGATGGTGCTGTTCTTCGTGTTCAGTTGCGTGCTGACCCTGAGCAGTGCCCAGCTGGCCGAAGCCAAGGCGCAGAATCTGTCGATCCTGTCGTACCTGGCCAACCACTTCAGCAACCCGACCATTGCCTTTGCCGCGCCGCTGATTGCATTCGTTGCCATTGCCAAGTCGTTCCTGGGCCACTACATCGGTGCCAGTGAAGGCCTCAAGGGCATCATCACCAAGACCGGCGCACGCCCGGGCGCCAAAACCCTGGACCGCGTGGTTGCTGCACTGATGCTGGTGGTCTGCTGGATCGTCGCCACCCTCAACCCGAGCATCCTCGGCATGATCGAATCGCTCGGCGGCCCGATCCTCGCCGTGCTGCTGTTCCTGATGCCGATGTATGCCATTCGTCGCGTGCCGTCGATGCGCAAGTACAGCGGTGCGCTGTCTAACGTGTTCGTGCTGGTGATGGGCCTGGTGGCGCTGACCTCGGTGGTGTACGGCCTGATCGGCTGATTCACTGCCCGTAACAGAGAAGCCCGGAGCGTTTGTCGCCATCCGGGCTTTTTTTTGTCCACAGAAATTGTCTGGCAATAGAACAATTTCAATGTACCCATAGGCACCCGGCCGCCTTCATGATTAACTCAGTGTCCTTTTCAAACCCCGCATAAGGATTTCGTCATGGCTCAAGTGACTCTCAAAGGCAACCCGGTTCAGGTCAATGGCGAGCTGCCAAAGGCCGGCGCTCAGGCACCGGCTTTTTCCCTGGTCGGTGAAGGCCTGGCTGACAAGTCGCTGAAGGACTACGCCGGCAAGCGCAAGGTGCTCAACATCTTCCCGAGCGTCGACACGCCGACCTGCGCCACTTCCGTGCGCAAATTCAACGCCCAGGCCAACGACGTGGCCAACACCGTGGTGCTGTGCATCTCTGCCGACCTGCCATTCGCCCAGGCTCGCTTCTGCGGTGCCGAAGGCCTTGAAAACGTGAAAAACCTGTCGACCCTGCGTGGTGCTGAATTCCTGCAGAACTACGGCGTTGCCATCGCCGACGGCCCGCTGGCCGGCCTGGCTGCCCGTGCTGTCGTTGTGCTGGACGAGAACGACAAGGTCCTGCACAGCGAGCTGGTTGGCGAAATCGCTGACGAACCGAACTACGATGCAGCCCTGGCTGTACTGAAGTAAGGATTGACCGGGGGAGGGCGTAGGAATTCTGCCTGACCCCTCTCTAGGCAACACCCAGTAACGGCCCGGAACGCTTTCCGGGCCGTTTTCGTTTAAAGTTCAACCTTTTGGCAACGTCAGGCAAAGGTAAACCTCTGGTAAAGAGCCTTTGCTATAACGATGCCAGTGCTTATCGTTCATCCTCCCAAGCCGCCATTTCCGAACAAGGTTCGTTCAACCTATGCAAGTGTCCAATTCTCGATCCCCTCGTCGCTGGCTCGTCGTCCTGCTGATCCTGCTGCTGGTGGCCCTGCTGGCCTGGTGGCTGTGGCCTGCGGCAACGCCTGCCCACAAAGCGGCCGGGGGAGGGCGCGGCGGCAAGGGCGTGGGCATGGGTATGGGCGGCCGGCCGGGCTTCGGCGGCTCCACCGACCCGGTGCCGGTGCGTGTCGAACCGGTGCGGGTGGGTGACTTCCCGCTCTATTACAAAGCCTTGGGCACCGTCACCGCGACCAACACGGTGAACGTGCGCAGCCGCGTGGCGGGCGAACTGGTGAAGATCCACTTCAAGGAGGGCCAGCAGGTCAAGGCCGGCGACCTGCTCGCCGAAATCGATCCGCGGCCGTACCGCATCGCCCTGCAGCAGGCCGAAGGCACCCTGGCGCAGAACCAGGCGCAACTGAAGAACGCCCAGGTCGACCTGGCGCGCTATAAAGGCTTGTATGCCCAGGACAGCATCGCCAAACAGACCCTCGATACCGCCGAAGCCCAGGTCGCGCAGTTCCAGGGGTTGGTCAAGACCAACCAGGCGCAGGTCAACGATGCCCGCCTGAACCTCGATTTCACCCAGATACGCGCACCGATCAACGGTCGCGCGGGCCTGCGCCAGCTCGACCTTGGCAACCTGGTGGCGGCCAACGACACCACCGCCCTGGTAGTGATCACCCAGACCGAGCCGATCAACGTCGCCTTCACCTTGCCGGAAACCCAGCTCGACACCGTGCTCGCCCGCTACCACGGCGGCGCCAGCCTGCCGGTCGAGGCCTGGGACCGCAGCGACAGCAAGCTGCAGTCCACCGGTGTGCTGGGCAGCATCGACAACCAGATCGACACTACCACCGGCACCTTGAAGTTCAAGGGCCGCTTCGAGAACAAGGACCTGGCCCTGTTCCCCAACCAGTTCGTCAACGTGCACCTGCTGGCCGACACCCTCAAGCAGGTGGTGTTGGCTCCGGCGGCGGCCGTGCAGTTCGGCAACGACGGCACCTTCGCCTATGTGGTTAATGACCAGAGCACGGTGAATATCCGCAAGCTCAAGGTCGGCGCCAGCGACGGTCAGAACAGCGTTATTCTCGACGGCCTCAAGGCCGGTGACCGCCTGGTCCTTGAAGGCACCGACCGCCTGCGTGAAGGCACCAAGGTCGAGGTGGTCGAAGACAGCTCGCAAGTGCCGACCACCCCGGGCCAGCACCTGCAGGGCCAGGACGCCAAGGGCTCGGCCCAGGCCGATGACGCACCGTCCGGCAAAGCGGCAGTCAAGGCGGGCGCATGAACCTGTCACGCCTGTTCATCCTCCGCCCGGTCGCCACCACGCTGACCATGCTGGCCATTGTCCTGGCCGGCCTGATTGCCTACAAGCTGCTGCCAGTGTCGGCCTTGCCCCAGGTCGACTACCCGACCATCCGGGTCATGACCCTGTATCCAGGCGCCAGCCCGCAGGTGATGACCAGCGCGGTCACCGCCCCGCTGGAGCGCCAGTTCGGCCAGATGCCGGGCCTTGAGCAGATGGCGTCGACCAGCTCCGGTGGCGCCTCGGTGCTGACCCTGCGCTTCAGCCTGGACATGAACATGGACGTTGCCGAGCAACAGGTGCAGGCCGCGATCAACGCCGCCAGCAACCTGCTGCCCAGCGACCTGCCGGCGCCGCCGGTGTACAACAAGGTCAACCCGGCCGACACCCCGGTGCTGACCTTGGCCATCTCCAGCAAGACCCTGCCGCTGCCCAAGCTCAACGACCTGGTCGACACCCGCGTGGCGCAAAAGCTCGCGCAGATCAGCGGCGTCGGCATGGTCAGCATCGCCGGTGGCCAGCGCCAGGCGGTGCGAATCAAAGTCAATGTCGATGCGTTGGCCGCCAACGGTCTCAACCTCGACGACGTGCGCACCCTGATCGGCGCGTCCAACGTCAACCAGCCCAAGGGCAACTTCGACGGTCCGACCCGGGTGTCTATGCTCGACGCCAACGACCAGCTGCGCTCCCCCGAGGAATACGGCAACCTCATCCTCGCCTACAACAATGGCGCGCCGCTGCGCCTGAAAGACGTCGCCGAGATCGTCGACGGTGCAGAGAACGAGCGCCTGGCCGCCTGGGCCAACCAGAACCAGGCCGTGCTGCTGAATATCCAGCGCCAGCCGGGTGCCAACGTCATCGAGGTGGTCGACCGCATCAAGGAATTGTTGCCTTCGATCACCGACAACCTGCCGGCCGGCCTCGACGTGTCGGTGCTCACCGACCGTACGCAGACCATCCGCGCTGCGGTCAAGGATGTGCAGCATGAGCTGCTGATTGCCATCGTGCTGGTGGTGATGGTCACCTTTGTGTTCCTGCGCCGCTTCAGCGCCACCCTCATTCCCTCGATCGCCGTACCGCTGTCGTTGATCGGCACCTTCGGCGTGATGTACCTGGCCGGTTTTTCGGTCAACAACCTGACGCTGATGGCACTGACCATTGCCACCGGCTTCGTGGTCGATGACGCCATCGTCATGCTCGAGAACATCTCGCGGCACATCGAGGAGGGCGAGACGCCGCTGCAGGCGGCACTCAAGGGCGCGAAGCAGATCGGCTTCACCCTGATCTCGCTGACCTTCTCGCTGATTGCCGTACTGATCCCGCTGCTGTTCATGGCCGACGTGGTCGGCCGCCTGTTCCGCGAATTCGCCATCACCCTGGCGGTAGCCATCCTGATTTCCCTGGTGGTGTCACTGACCCTGACACCGATGATGTGCGCCCGCCTGCTCAAGCGCGAGCCCAAGGAAGAAGAGCAGGGCCGCTTTTACCGCGCCAGCGGTGCCTGGATCGACTGGCTGATCGAGCACTACGGCCGTGGCCTGCAGTGGGTGCTCAAGCACCAGCCGCTGACCCTGCTGGTGGCGGTGGCCACCCTGGCACTCACCGTGCTGCTGTACATGGTGGTGCCCAAGGGCTTCTTCCCGGTGCAGGACACCGGGGTAATCCAGGGCATTTCCGAGGCGCCGCAGTCGACCTCGTTCGCCGCCATGAGCGAGCGCCAGCAAGCCTTGAGCAAGGTTATCCTGCAGGACCCGGCGGTGCAGAGCCTGTCGTCCTACATCGGTGTCGACGGCGACAACGCGACGCTCAACAGTGGCCGGTTGCTGATCAACCTCAAGCCCCATGGCGAGCGTGATGTCACCGCCGGTGAAGTGATCAGCCGCCTGCAGCCGCAACTCGACAAGCTGGTCGGCATCCGCCTGTTCATGCAGCCGGTGCAGGACCTGAGCATCGAAGACCGGGTCAGCCGTACCCAGTACCAGTTCAGCCTGTCGTCGCCCGATGCCGACTTGCTGGCGCAGTGGAGCGGCAAGCTGGTGCATGCCCTGCAGGAACGCCCGGAGCTGCAGGACGTTGCCAGTGACCTGCAGGACAAGGGCCTGCAGGTGTACCTGGTGATCGACCGTGACATGGCCAGCCGCCTGGGCATCACCGTGGCGCAGATCACCAACGCGCTGTACGACGCCTTCGGCCAGCGGCAGATCTCGACCATCTACACCCAGGCCAGCCAGTACCGCGTGGTGCTGCAATCGCAAGACGCGGCGAGCATCGGCCCGTCGGCGCTGGAGTCGATCCACGTCAAGGCCACCGACGGTGGCCAGGTGCGGCTGTCGGCGCTGGCACGCATCGAGCAGCGCCAGGCGCAGCTGGCCATCTCGCACATCGGCCAGTTCCCGGCGGTGACCCTGTCGTTCAACCTGGCCCAGGGTGCGTCGCTGGGCGAGGCGGTCAAGGTGATCGAGCAGGTGCAGCAGGACATCGGCATGCCGCTAGGCGTGCAGACCCGCTTCCAGGGCGCCGCCGAAGCCTTCCAGGCCTCGCTGTCGAGCACCTTGCTGCTGATCCTGGCGGCCGTGGTGACCATGTACATCGTGCTCGGCGTGCTCTACGAGAGTTACGTCCACCCGGTGACCATCCTCTCGACCTTGCCGTCGGCGGCGGTCGGTGCCTTGCTGGCGCTGATCCTCAGTGGCAACGACCTGGGCATGATCGCCATCATCGGCATTATCCTGCTGATCGGCATCGTCAAGAAGAACGCGATCATGATGATCGACTTCGCCCTGGAGGCCGAGCGACACCAGGGCATGAGCCCGCAGGATGCGATCTACCAGGCGGCGCTGCTGCGCTTCCGGCCAATCCTGATGACCACCCTGGCCGCGCTGTTCGGCGCCGTGCCGCTGATGCTGGCCACCGGCTCCGGTGCCGAGCTGCGCCAGCCGCTGGGCCTGGTGATGGTCGGCGGCCTGCTGGTCAGCCAAGTGCTGACGTTGTTCACCACGCCGGTCATCTACCTGTATTTCGACCGCCTGGCGCGTCGCTGGCGCCCGGCCGCTGACGCACAGCAGGCCGACGCATGAACCTGTCCGCACCTTTCATCCGCCGGCCCGTGGCGACCATGCTGCTGAGCCTGGCGATCATGCTGCTCGGCGGCGTCAGCTTCGGCCTGCTGCCGGTGTCACCGCTGCCGCAGATGGACTTCCCGGTGATCGTGGTGCAGGCCAACCTGTCCGGCGCCAGCCCCGAGGTCATGGCCGCCACCGTGGCCACGCCGCTGGAGCGCAAGCTCGGCAGCATTGCCGGTGTCACCACCCTGACCAGCAGCTCCAACCAGGGCTCGACGCGGGTGATCATCGGCTTCGAGATGGGCCGCGACATCGACGGTGCCGCGCGCGAGGTGCAGGCGGCGATCAACGCCACGCGCAACCTGCTGCCCAGCGGCATGCGCAGCATGCCCACCTACAAGAAGATCAACCCGTCCCAGGCGCCGATCATGGTGCTCTCGCTGACCTCCAGCGTGTTGCAGAAGGGCCAGCTGTACGACCTGGCCGACACCATCCTGTCCCAGAGCCTGGCCCAGGTCAGCGGGGTAGGGGAAGTGCAGATCGGTGGCAGTTCGCTGCCGGCGGTGCGCATCGCCGTCGAGCCGCAGTTGCTCAACCAGTACAGCCTGTCGCTGGACGAGGTGCGCACGGCAGTGTCCAACGCCAACCAGCGCCGGCCCATGGGCTTTGTCGAGGATGCCGAGCGCAACTGGCAGGTGCGGGCCAACGACCAGCTGGAAACGGCCAAGGACTACGAGCCGATCGTGATCCGCCAGTCGAATGGCACCATCCTGCGCCTGTCCGACGTGGCCACCGTCACCGATGGCGTCGAGAACCGCTACAACAGCGGCTTCTTCAACGACCAGGCTGCGGTGTTGCTGGTGGTCAACCGCCAGACCGGCGCCAACATCATCCAGACCGTCGACCAGATCAAGGCACAGCTACCGGCCCTGCAGTCACTGCTGCCGGCCAACGTGCAACTGAACGTGGCCATGGACCGTTCGCCAGTGATCAAGGCCACCCTGAAGGAGGCCGAGCACACCTTGCTGATTGCCGTGGTGCTGGTGATCCTCGTGGTCTACCTGTTCCTCGGTAGCTTGCGTGCCTCGCTGATCCCCAGCCTGGCGGTGCCGGTGTCGCTGGTGGGCACCTTCGCGGTGATGTACCTGTGTGGGTTCTCGCTGAACAACCTGTCGCTGATGGCGCTGATCCTCGCCACCGGCCTGGTGGTTGACGATGCCATCGTGGTGCTGGAGAACATCTCCCGGCACATCGAGGACGGCCAGCCGCCGATGCGTGCGGCGTTTCTCGGCGCCAAGGAAGTTGGTTTCACCTTGCTGTCGATGAACGTCTCGCTGGTGGCGGTGTTCGTCTCGATCCTGTTCATGGGCGGCATCGTGCGCAACCTGTTCCAGGAGTTCTCGATCACCCTGGCGGCGGCGATCATCGTCTCGCTGGTGGTGTCGCTGACCCTTACACCGATGCTCTGTGCCCGTTGGCTCAAGCCTCACCGCGCCGAGCCGACACGCCTGCAACGCTGGAGCGACAAGGCGCACCAGCGCATGGTCGATGTCTACGATCGCAGCCTCGGCTGGGCCCTGCGCCACAAGCGCCTGACGTTGATCAGCCTGCTGGCGACCATCGGCCTGAACATTGCCCTGTACGTGGTAGTGCCCAAGACCCTGATGCCGCAACAGGACACCGGCCAGTTGCAGGGTTTTATCCGGGGCGACGATGGCCTGTCGTTCAACGTGATGCAGCCGAAGATGGAGACCTATCGCCGCGCCTTGCTCGCCGACCCCGCGGTAGAAAGCGTGGCCGGTTTCATCGGCGGCAACAGCGGCACCAACAACGCCTTCGTGCTGGTACGCCTGAAACCGATCGCCGAACGCAAGCTCGATGCGCAGAAGGTCATTGAACGGCTGCGCAAGGAAATGCCCAAGGTGCCGGGCGGGCGGCTGTTCCTGATGGCCGACCAGGACCTGCAGCTGGGCGGCGGTGGCCGCGACCAGACTTCTTCGCAGTACCTGTATACCCTGCAAAGTGGCGACCTGGCAGCTTTGCGCCAGTGGTTCCCGAAGGTGGTCGCGGCGCTGCGTGCGTTGCCCGAGCTGACGGCCATCGACGCCCGTGATGGCTCCGGCACCCAGCAGGTGACCCTGGTGGTCGACCGCGACCAGGCCAAGCGCCTGGGCATCGACATGGACATGGTCACCGCAGTGTTGAACAACGCCTACAGCCAGCGGCAGATCTCGACCATCTACGACAGCCTCAACCAGTACCAGGTGGTGCTGGAGGTCAACCCGAAATATGCCTGGGACCCGAGCACGCTGGAACAGGTGCAGGTCATCACCGCTGACGGTGCGCGGGTACCGCTGTCGACCATTGCCCACTACGAGAACAGCCTGGCCAATGACCGGGTCAGCCACGAAGGCCAGTTTGCCTCTGAAGACATCGCCTTCGACGTTGCCGAAGGCTACAGCCCCGACCAGGCCATGGCTGCGGTCGAGCGGGAGGTGGCCAAGCTGGGCTTGCCCGAGGAAGTGATCGCCAAGCTCGGCGGCACGGCCAGTGCGTTCGCCAAGACCCAGGAAGGCCAGCCGTTCATGATCCTCGGTGCCCTGGTGCTGGTGTACCTGGTGCTGGGCATTCTCTATGAAAGCTACATCCATCCGCTGACCATCCTGTCGACCTTGCCCTCGGCCGGTGTCGGCGGCTTGCTCGCGCTGTACGCCACCGGCGGCGAGTTCAGCCTGATCTCGCTGCTGGGCCTGTTCCTGCTGATTGGCGTGGTGAAGAAGAACGCCATCCTGATGATCGACCTGGCCCTGCAGCTGGAGCGCCATCAAGGCCTGAGCCCGGAGGAGTCGATCCGCCGCGCCTGCCTGTTGCGCCTGCGGCCGATCCTGATGACCACCCTGGCAGCCATCCTGGGTGCCTTGCCGCTGCTGCTCAGCCGCGCCGAAGGGGCAGAGATGCGCCAGCCGCTGGGCCTGACCATCATCGGCGGCCTGGTCGTCAGCCAGCTGCTGACCCTTTATACGACGCCGGTGGTGTACCTGTACCTGGACCGCCTGCGTCACCGATTCAACCACTGGCGCGGTGTACGCACCGACGCCGCCCTGGACACGCCGCTATGAACTTCGCCCAGACTCCACTTCACCGTGCCCTGCAGCTGCTGACCCGTGGGCGTGGCTCACGCCTGGTCGGCGCCGGGTTGTGCGTGGCCATGCTCAGTGCCTGTACCCTGAGCCCCGACTACCATCGCCCGGAGCTGAGCACGCCGGCGCAGTACAAGCAGGCTGAAGGCTGGTCCCAAGCCAACCCGTCCGATGCCATCGCCCGTGGCGCCTGGTGGGAAATCTACGGCGATGCCGGGTTGAACGCACTGGTCGAAGAACTCAACCGCAGCAACCAGACCGTTGCGCAATCCGAAGCCCAATACCGCCAGGCCCAGGCCTTGGTGCGCAGCAGCCGTGCGTCGCTGTTCCCCAGCCTGGACTTGAGCGCCAGCAAGAACCGCTCGGCGCAAGGCACCGGCAGTTCCAGTTCGAGCCTGTCCAACAACAGCAGCGGTATCCGCAACACCTACAACACACAGCTCGGCGTCAGTTGGGAAATCGACCTGTGGGGCAAGCTGCGCGAGACCCTGAACGCCAACGAGGCCAGTGCCGAGGCCAGCTTCGCCGACCTGGCCGCGATTCGCCTCAGCCAGCAGTCCGAACTGGTGCAGAACTACCTGCAGCTGCGGGTGATCGACGAGCAGAAGCGCTTGCTGGAGGCGACTGTCGCTGCCTACCAGCGTTCGCTGCAGATGAACGAAAACCAGTACCGCGCCGGTGTCGCCGGCCCAGACGCGGTGGCCCAGGCACGTACCCAGCTGAAGTCCACCCAGGCCGACCTGATTGACCTGATCTGGCAGCGTGCGCAGTTCGAGAACGCCATCGCCGTGTTGCTGGGCAAGGCGCCGGCCGATTTCTCCCTGGCCGACAGCAAGCGCATTCCAGCGCTGCCGCAGATCCCGGTGACGCTGCCGTCGCAACTGCTCGAACGCCGCCCCGACATTGCCTCGGCCGAGCGCAACGTGATGGCCGCCAACGCCAATATCGGTGTGGCCCGCGCCGCTTACTTCCCGGACTTGAGCCTGAGCATGAGCGGCGGGTATTCCAGCAGCAGCTTCAGCAACTGGATCGAATTGCCCAACCGCTACTGGTCGGTGGGGCCACAACTGGCGATGACGCTGTTCGACGCTGGCAAGCGCAGTGCCGAGGTCGACCGCACCCGGGCGGTGTATGACCAGACCGTGGCGCAGTACCGCCAGACCGTGCTCGATGGCTTCAAGGAAGTGGAGAACTTTCTGGTGCAGTTGAAGGTGTACGCCGACGAAGCCGTGGTGCGCCAGGAGGCGCTGGAAGCGGCCCGCGAATCGTTGCGCCTGACCGAGAACCAGTACCGCGCCGGCCTGATCGGCTACCTCGATGTGGTCAACGTGCAGACCACCGCACTGAGCAACGAGCGCAGTGCATTGACCCTGCTGGAAGGTCGCCTGGTGGCCAGCGTACAGCTGATTGCCGCGCTGGGTGGTGGCTGGGATGCCGAGCAGGCGTTTGCCCAGCAGGAATAACAGGCTTGCGCGGTCATTGTAGGAGCGGCCTTGTGTCGCGAAAGGGGTGCGAAGCGCCCCCAGGTTTTCAGCTTCGCAGCATGAATTGCTGGGGCTGCTTTGCAGCCCTTTCGCGACACAAGGCCGCTCCTACACCGACCGAGTCAGCCGACAAATGGCAATATGCCTTCATTTAGTGATGAAAATGCTCTAACTCAAGCATTCCGAGGGCGTTTGCAAGTAGTTGGATCCATTCCCATTCGCACAAACCCCGTGCGTTTCGCTAAAGCTTGAGTACAATCGTCAGTTTTTTCGGGCCCCCCTGTCCCGAGCTGGATTTCCCATGCTGACCGGTAGTTACTCCTCCGCGCTGGTGCTGATCTCACTCTGCGTAGCCATCCTTGCCTCTTACACCGCCCTCGACCTGACTGGCCGTATCGCGACGGCCAAGGGCCGTGCCGTGCACCTGTGGATGGGCGGGGGAGCGCTGGCCATGGGCATCGGCGTCTGGTCGATGCACTTCATCGGCATGCTCGCCTTCAGCCTGCCCATCGCCCTGGGCTTCGACATCGGCCTGACCGCGTTTTCGCTGCTGATTGCCGTGCTGTCTTCCGGCTTTGCCCTGTGGCTGGTGAGCCAGCCAAGCCTGCCCCGGCTGCAGCTGGCGTTCGGCGCCCTGATCATGGGGACCGGCATCGCCTGCATGCACTACACCGGCATGGCCGCGATGCGCATGCTGCCCGGCATCGATTATGACCCGGCCTTGTTCGGCGCCTCGCTGGCCATCGCCGTAGGCGCTTCGGCCGCCGCCCTGTGGATCGCTTTCCGCCTGCGTCAGCAAACGCCATACGTGCGCCAGGTCCGTGGCCTGGCAGCCATGGTGATGGGCGTTGCCATCGTCGGCATGCACTACACCGGCATGGCCGCGGCGAACTTCCCCGAAGGCAGTTACTGCGGCGCGCTGATGAGCGGCCTGCGGGGCGACGGCCTGGTCTACCTGGTACTGATCACCACCCTGGCGGTGCTGGCCGTGGCATTGCTCACCTCGGTGCTGGATGCACGCCTTGAAGCCCGCACGGCAGCGTTGGCCCACTCGCTGACCTTGGCCAACCAGGAGCTGACCCAACTGGCCTTGCACGACACCTTGACCGGGCTGCCCAACCGCTCGCTGTTGTCCGACCGAATCGAGCAGGCCATTGGCAAGGTGGCGGAGCAGGGCGGCTGCTTTGCGCTGATGTTCATCGACCTGGATGGCTTCAAGCCGGTCAACGACGCCTTTGGCCACCATGTCGGCGACCTGCTGCTCAAGGCCGTGGCGGCGCGCCTGCGCGGCCACCTGCATAGCCAGGACACCCTGGCGCGGATCGGCGGTGACGAGTTCGTGTTGCTGGTGGAGCTGGAAGAGCCGGACGACGCCATGGACGTGGCGGCCAAGCAGGTCAACCTGGTGTCGCGCGCTTTCCGGGTTGCTGAGCATGACCTGCAACTGACCGCCAGCCTGGGTATCGTGCTGTACCCCGGCAACGGCCAGGACCAGCTTGAACTGCTGCGCAACGCCGACGCCGCCATGTACCACGCCAAGAGCGTCGGCAAGAACGGTTACAGCTTCTTCGACGCCTCGATGAACTGCAACGCGCGCCAGCAGTTGCAGCTGTTACAGGATTTGCGCACGGCCCTGGAGCAGGGCCAGTTCCGCCTGCACTACCAGCCCAAATTCGACGCGCAGGCTTGTACGCCTATAGGCGCCGAAGCCTTGCTGCGCTGGGAGCACCCACACCATGGCCTGATGCTGCCGGACCGCTTCATCGGCCTGGCGGAAAAAACCGGCCTGATCATCCCGATCGGCGAATGGGTACTGGATGAAGCCTGCCGGCAGATGCGCCATTGGCTTGAACAAGGGCACAGCGACTGGCGCGTGGCGGTCAACCTGTCGGCCATCCAGTTCTGCCATGCCGGCCTGGTCGACAGTGTCGCCCGTGCCCTGCAGCAGAACGGCCTGCCGGCCAACCGTCTGACCCTGGAAATCACCGAAACCACCGCCATGCACGATGCCGATGCGAGCCTGATGGTGCTGCAGCGGCTTTCGGACATGGGCGTGGACTTGTCCATCGACGACTTCGGTACTGGCTACTCGAGCCTGATGTACCTCAAGCGCCTGCCGGCCAACGAGCTGAAGATCGACCGCGGTTTCGTGCGTGACCTGGAGCAGGACAGCGATGACGCGGCGATTGTCTCGGCAATCGTCGCCCTGGGCCAGGCGCTGGGCCTGCGCATCGTTGCCGAAGGGGTGGAAACCGACCGCCAACAGGACTTCCTGACCCGCCTGGGCTGTGACTCGCTGCAGGGCTATCTGCTGGGCCAACCGGTGCCGGCCGAGCAGTTCATGGGCAAGTTGCAGACATTGCGCGAAGTAAGCGAGGCGGCTGTCTAGCCTGCGTCGCGCAGGGCGAAGGCCGGTGCAAAGGCGTCCATCTCGGCCTCCACAGCCTCGATGATGCGTTCGACATCCGCCGCCGCCATGATCGCCGTGCAGGGGATGCCGGCGATGGCCAGCAGGGTCTGGCCGGTAGCCCGGTCGAACAGCCGTGCAACCATGCTGCGTGGTGCATCCATGCTGGCTTCAAAGCCCAGCGGATGAAAGTGCCAGCGCATCACCTGGCAGGCGTTTGGGAACGTCATCTTGTTCATGCCAGCCTCCTTGTCCTTGCCTGGACGCGGTGATCGGAAGCCGTTCGCTCGGCCGCCGGGAACCTAACCATAGCACCTGTCACCGCCCATGTTCGGGGTAAAACACGACAAAAATATGAATGCATGACAGCGATCACACCGCTGTCGTGCCACCCGTTTGGCAGCAAACGGCCACGCAAACGTTTACGCCGCGCGATGCCTGCAGAGTTGCTGATTTGCTCTGCTATTTTTGACCCCATTCGGCGCACAGTGTTTTCGGACGAGCGGTGCGAGCTGGGCAGACAGGGAGACAGTCATGCGCTATTCCATGCTCACCCAACGCATCGCCGGCGAAGCCGTTACAGCGTGGGACATTCACTATCAGGCCCAGGCAATGCGCCGCGAGGGACGCGAGATCTTGCTGCTGACGGTGGGCGACCCGGACTTCGATACGCCAGTGCCGGTAGTCGATGCCGCGATAGCCAGCCTGCAGCGCGGCGAAACCCATTACAGCGACGTACATGGCAGCCTGGCACTGCGCCAGGCAATTGCCCGGCGCACGGGTGCGCAGGTATCGGCCGACCAGGTGATGGTCCTGGCCGGTGCCCAGTGTGCGCTGTACGCGGTTTGCCAGTGCCTGTTCGAAGGCGGTGACGAGGTCATCATTGCCGAGCCCATGTATGTCACCTATCAAGGCGTGCTGGGTGCCTGCGGGGCGAAGTCCGTGCAGGTGCCTGTCAGCGCGGATCAGGGCTTTCGCCTTGACCCGATGGCAGTGGCCCGGGCAATTACCTCGCGTACCCGCGGCCTGCTGCTCAATACCCCGCATAACCCGACAGGTGCTGCCATTTCGCCGCAGGACATGGCGCAGCTGGCGCAGCTGTGCCGGGCGCATGACCTGTGGTTAGTGTGCGATCAGGTGTACAGCGGCCTGCTGTTCGACGGCGAGCCAGCAGACCCGCTCAGTTTGCCGGGTATGGTCGAGCGCTGCGTGCTGATCGACAGCGTGTCCAAGTCCCACGCCATGAGCGGCTGGCGCGTGGGGTGGGTGGTGGGCCCGCCACCATTGATTGCACACCTGGCCACGCTTGCCACGGTGATGCTGTTCGGCCTGCCGGAGTTCGTCATGGCCGCTGTCTGCGTGGCGCTGGAGCAGGACTTGCCGGCCGTGCGCGAGATGCGCGAAGCCTACCGGCAGCGGCGCGACAGGGTTTGCGCAGCCCTGGCGGGCTGCCCCGGGCTGCTCGCCCATCGGCCGGCAGGTGGCATGTTCGTCATGCTCGATATTCGTGCCACCGGGCTCAGCGCCCAGGCCTTCGCCCAGCGCCTGCTGCTCGAGGAAGGCGTATCAGTTTTGCCTGGTGATGCCTTCGGCCCCAGTGCGGCGGGCCATGTGCGCATGGGGCTTGTGCTCGATGCCGAACGCCTGGAGCTCGCCTGCCGGCGCATCGCCGCCTGTGCCGGGCGTGTGCTAGCCGAGCAGGCCTGCCGCAATATTGATGGTGAAGCCCAGAATCGCCGTGTTGAACACAAAGCCTACCAGTGAGTGCGCCAGCACCACTCGGCGCATGCCGCGCCCGCCGACGCCGACGTCGGAGGTCTGCACGGCAACGCTGATGGTGAACGAGAAGTAGTGAAAGTCCCAATAATCCGGGTTGCACTCACCGTCGGGGAAGCGCAACGCCGGTGCATTGCGCCCGCCGGTGTAGAACAGGCGGGCGTAGTGCAGGCTGAAAATGCAGCCGATCAGCAGCCACGAGCCGGCCACCGTCAGCCCCGTGTACAGGTAGTGCAGGGCCAGCGCGCTGCCTTGCAGGCCGCGGCTGGAAACCAGTTGCAAGGTCACCGCGGCCAGGCTGGCGATGGCGGCAATACAGACGGTGAAAAGCACCAGGCCGGCGTTTTCGTCCTCGATCCGGGCGACTTTGCGCACCTTGTCAGGGGTGGCGCGCCAGGTCAGCCACAGGACCAGCAGCAGGTACAGCCAGACGCCAAGGTTCCAGCCCGCGAGGATGCGCTGGACGATGTCGTCGGCGGGGATCAGCCAGGCGCCGAGCAGGCCGACCAGCGCGGCAATGCTCAGACGGGGGTGGGTACGGGTCAGGCGGTGGAATACCATGGGCGCTCGCGGGTGAATGTCTGGTCTGCACTCTAGACCACAGATCACCTGCCAAGGCATGAGTTCGATCAACTCGCCTGGTTTACGGTACCATTGCGCGCCGTTGCTTCGATTCGCTTCAGGATTCACGTTTTGTCCGACCTCTCGCAAAATCCACTGCTGCAATACCTGGCCCGGCTGGCACCCTCCAGCCAGCAGACCATGCGCTACATCCTCCAGGACGCCGCCGACCGGCTCGGTTTCGTCGATTGCAACCTCGTCGATGTGCCGTGGCACCGGCTCGATCCTGGCCATGTGATTGCGCTGGTGGCGGCATTGCGCGCCGATGGTTATGCGCCGAACAGCTCTTCGCTCTACGTCAACGCCGTGCGCGGGGTGATGAACGAGGCGTGGCGCCAGGGCCTGATCGACCACGAGCAGCTGTTGCGTATTCGTGAAGTGAAGCCGGCGTCCGGCAGCCGCCTGCCGCCTGGGCGCAACCTGCGGCGCAGCCTGATTCGCGAACTGATGGACCTGTGCGAGGCCGACCCACGGCCGCAGGGCGTGCGCGATGCGGCGATCATCGCCTTGCTCTACGGCACCGGCATGCGCAAGTCGGAGTCGGTGGATATCGACCTCAGCCAGGTCGACTTCGAGGCGCGCAGCCTGCAGGTCACCGGCAAGGGTAACCGGCAGCTGATCAAGTACGCCCCAGCCTGGGCGTTCGAGAAGTTGCAGGCCTGGCTGGACCTGCGCCGGCAGTCGCTGCCCGAAGGGGCGTCGGATGACCTGTTCCTGTTCAACCGCATCCGCCGCGGCAACCACATCACCCGGGCGCGCATCACCAAGCATGCGATCTACTACATCGCCCGCCAGCGGGGTGCCCAGGTGGGGGTTAAGATCATGCCCCATGACTTTCGCCGGGCATTCATCACCCGGGTTATCGAAGAGCATGATCTGTCGATTGCGCAGAAGCTTGCGCACCATGCCAATATCCAGACGACTGCCAGTTATGACCGGCGCGATGACAACGAGCGGCGGCGCGCGGTGGATCGCTTCGACTACTGATTCGCCCGC
>NZ_BCBA01000064.1 GCF_001320245.1 Pseudomonas sp. NBRC 111124 | reverse complement strand
GAAGAGGCCGGTACAGGCTAGTGAATACTTGAGGCCAGGTCGAAGATCGGCATGTACATCAGGATCACGATTCCGCCGATCAGCAGCCCGATGAAGGTCATCAGCAGGGGTTCGAACAGTTTCACGAACCATTCCACCCAGCGGCCGATTTCCTGATCGTGGAAGTCGGCGCAGCGTTCGAGCATTTCCCCCAGGTTCCCCGATTGTTCCCCCGCCCGCAGCAGCCGCAGCGACACCGGGGTGACCAGTTGCCCGGCCTCCAGTGCGTCCGACAGCGGCAGCCCTTCACCCACACGCCGGCTGGCCTGCTCAAGGCCTTGCGCTGAAGCGCTGCCGAGCAGCCCATGGGCCATGCCCATGGCGGTGAGAATCGGGATGCCGCCCTGCAGCAGGATCCCCAGCGAACGGTAGAAGCGCGCCAGTTCGTACATCACCAGGCGCTGGTGCAAGGCGGGCAAGCGCCGCAGTTGCCGTGATGCCCAGCGCCGCACCAGCGGGTTGCGACGCAATACCACCAATGTACCGATGCCGCCTGCAACCGCCAGGGCCAGTGGCAGCTGCTGGGCATGCAGGAACAGCCCGACATCCATCAGCACCCGGGACAGCCAAGGCAGTTCGCTGCCCATGCCCTCGAACACCAGGCTGAAGCGCGGTACCACATAGCCGAGCAGGAACAGCACCACACCGCCACCGACCAGCAACAGCAGCAGCGGGTAGACCGAAGCGCCCACCAGCTTCTGCCGGACCAGGTCCAGGCGCTGGCGATAGCCGATATAGCGGGCCAGGGCATCGCCCAGCGCACCGGTGCGTTCGCTGGACTGCACCAGCGCCACGTACAGCGGCGGGAACACCCGCGGCTGCTGTGCCAGCGACTGGGACAGCGAGCGGCCTTCATAGAGCTGGCGCACCAGCTCGGTCAGGACCTTGCGCGTGGCGCCGGCGGGGGACTTTTCCGCCAGGCTCTCCAGGGCATCGATCAGCGGCAGGCCAGCGTGCAGCAGGGTGGTCAGTTCCTGGCTGAACAGCACCAGGTCGAACGTCGCCGCGCGTCGCCAGGCCAGGCCAGCCAGGGTTTTGCCCTGGCCGCGCACGCTGACTACCCGCAGCCCTTGGTGCTCGGCCTGGCGACGCGCGTGTTCGGCGTCCTCGGCGTCGATCTGAATCTGCACGATGCCCTGCCTGCCGAGGGCCTTGAGGCTATAGCGCATGTCCATTCTCCTCATTGCCAGCTGGTGATTTCAGCGTTTTCACCATCGCCGCCGGGCTGGCCGTCCTTGCCCATCGACAGCAGGTCGTATTCACCGCCGTTCTCGCCGGGTTGGCGGTAGATGTAGGCGCGGCCCCAGGGGTCCTGCGGCACCGCCTTCTGCAGGTACGGCCCCGACCAGCGCGCCTCGCCGCTGGGGGCGGCAACCAGCGCCTGCAGGCCTTGCTCACTGGTGGGGTAGTGGCCCACTTCCAGGCGATACAGGTCCAGGGCCTTGCCCAGGCCTTCGATCTGCGCCTTCGCCACCTTGGCTTCCGAGCGACCGAGCTGGCTGAAGTACTTGGGCGCGACGATACCGGCCAACAGACCGAGCACCACCAGGACTACCAAGAGTTCAAGCAGGGTGAAGCCACGTTGGGGGTTGGATCTGCGCTGCATGGTGAAGCCCTCCGCTGCATGGGGACACGCTTGTTCAAGCCACATGCAACTGCCGTGCACGTCTGCCTCGGGGCCTTGCGCCATGCGCCATGGCAGGCGGCACGGTGCTTGCGTCGTAGCAGAAAAGCCCGGGTTTTCCGGGGCATTTCCCCCACATCGGGGGAGCACGGCGGGGAGGCGACCGACATGCGTGTGGTGATCCTGGTAGTGACCTGGCTGGTGGCGGCAAGCGCCCAGGCCGACATGTACATTTCCATCGATGCCAAGGGTGGTTACGTACTGAGCAACGTCCACCGGCCAGGACGCCATTACGAACGGGTGATCAGCGAACCTCTTGCCCAGGCGGGCCCGGCTGACGTGCAATTGATCACCGGGCGGCCCTACGCCGAACTGGTGGCAGCGGCGGCCCGCGATTACGATGTGCCGCAGGCGCTGCTGCATGCGCTGATCAAGGCCGAATCAGGCTATAACCCCAAGGCCCGTTCGGCGGCCGGGGCGGTAGGGCTGATGCAGCTGATGCCGGACACGGCCAAGGAGATGGGGGTGGAGGACATCCTTGATCCCGAAGACAACGTGCAGGGCGGCGCGCGCTACCTCAAGCGCATGCTGACCCTGTTCGACAACGACATCACCCTGGCCGTGGCTGCCTACAACGCTGGCCCCGATGCCGTGCGGCGGCGCGGCGCGGTACCCCCGTACGCCGAGACCCGCCGCTACGTGCCAAACGTGTTGCGCGAATACCGCAAGCTGCAGGGGCTGGCCGATGATTCGCCGCTCTGAACGGGCCTTGCGTCGCGAAAGTGGCGCAACTCGTCCCCATTCATTGCCATGGATACCCAACTCTGGGCTATAACCTTTCAAATGGTGCCCTGCAGTGGAGTGCTTCATGGACATCGCCCCCCGTTCCGAAGCAATCGAGGCGCCTGCGGGCAGCGAAGCCGCTGCGCCGCGCAGGCCGTTCAACCTGCTGCGCTGGTACGCCTGGGTGAGCCTGGCGATCATCCTCTCGGTGGCCGCGGGCCTGGGGCTGATTTCCAGCCGCTTCATCATCGATGAGAGCATCGAGCGTGACGCCTTGCTCACCGCGCAGTTCATCACCTCGATCGCTGACGCTGAAGTGCGCCATGTGTCGATCCCCAATGTGCGTACCATGGGCGAACTGCTTGACCCGCGCACTGACCGTACAGCCATGCCCGACGTCGACCCGGAAGCGCGGCGCAAGGCCCGTGGCGAGTTCCTCGACCATATCGCCCACCTGCCGGACATGCTGCTGGCCAACATCTACGCCCCGGACCGGACGGTGATCTGGTCGACCAACCCGGCGCTGACGGGCAAGCTGATCAACGGTGACGAAGACCTGGACCGGGCCTTCGAGTACAAGATGCGGGTTTCGGCCAGCTACCACAATTTCGAGCAGGCACGCGCCGAACAGAAGTTCGTGACGCCGCCGGAACAGCTGGTCATCGAAAACTACATCCCCTTGTTCGATGCCGATGGCGATAGCGTCACCGCGATGGTCGAGATCTACAAGGAACCCCACGACTTGATCGTGCGCATCGAGCACGGCCTGCTGCTCATCTGGCTGGCCATCACCGTAGGCGCTGCGCTGGTCTACATCGGCCTGTACGGCATCATGCGCCGCGCCGCGCGGGTGATGGCGGTGCAGCAGAAACGGCTGATCAACAGCGAGACGTACGTGGCCCTTGGCGAGGTGTCTTCGGCGGTGGCCCATAGCCTGCGCAACCCGCTGGCCAGCATCCGCTCCAGCGCCGAACTGGCCCAGGCCTTCGATGAAGGCCCGGCGCAACGCAACATCAATGACATCATCAGCCAGGTCGACCGCATGTCACAGTGGATTCGCCAGCTGCTGCAATCCTTGCGGCCGCTGAATGACGAAGCGGTGCCGGTTGATTTGCCTCAGGTGCTGCAAGAAAGCCTGCAGAATTTCGCCGTGCCGCTGGCCCGTAGCGGGGTAAGCCTGGACCTTCAACCGTTACCACCGGTGCAGGTGCTCGGCCACCCGGCGCTGCTCGGCCAGATCTTCAACAGCCTGATCGCCAATGCCCTGGAATCGATGGAACAGGGTGGGCGGTTGCGTATCCAGGTGGTCAAGCGCGACCGACGCAGCCTGACCTTGCGCATTGCCGATAGCGGCAAGGGCATGAACGAACAGCAGCAGCGCCTGGCCTTCAGGCCGTTTTTCAGTACCAAGCAAGGCGGGCTGGGTGTGGGGCTGGTACTGGTCAAGCGCATCATGGAGCGCTTTGGCGGTTCAGTCCGGCTGAGCAGCAGCGAGGGCCATGGCACGCGGGTCTCGCTCAGCTTCCGGTTGGTGTGTGCATCACAAAGGCCTTCATGAGTACCGTATAAATAATTGATCTGTAGGTGTTTATATATTTCTGGGTAAACGCTACCCAAATGTGGGGAACCATCCTCGATTCGAACCTAGATAGTGCTCATAAGTGGCTGATGTATAGGGATATGACGTTTGGCTTACGGGGCTGGCTGATTTCTTGCAGTTTCTCGCAGCAGGTAAGGCGCGACAACGGCGGTAGCCACCGCCCTGGTGAGGTGCCATTCATTTGCTACTATCGGTAGCAATGCAGTGACAGCCTTCTGAACGGACTCCCTGCACGGGAACGACGCGATGCAGATGCTGGATGAAGAGGTTCCCGTAAAGCCCGCAGCGCTGCCTGGAAGCAGTGGCCTGGCCGTGCCGCTTCGCGAATTCAACCTGCTGCGCTGGTTCTCGGTGATCAGCCTGCTGATTATCACCGCAGTAGCCGGTGGCCTGGGCTACGTGTCGACCCGCTTCGTGGTGCGTGACAGCGTCCAGCGTGATGCCATGCTCACCGCGCAGTTCATCCAGTCCCTGGGTCTGGCCGAAGTGCGTCATTCGCAGCTACCGCCCGGCACTACGATGGGCGAACTGCTCAACCCGCGCCTGGATCAACAGCACCTGCAGGTCAGCCCGGCCCTGGCCGAGTCGACCCGTGTCGAGTTTCTCGACCACGTCGAGCACCTGCCGGACACCTTGCTGGCCAACGCCTACGCCCGTGACCGCACCATCGTCTGGTCCACCAACCCCGAACTGATCGGCAAGCGCATCGAAGCCGACGGCGACCTTGACCGCGCCTTTCGCTCGCGCAAAGCCGTATCGGCCAGCTACCACAAGGTAGAAGAGGGCCGCGAAGAGCAGAAATTCCTGCGCCAGCCCAAGTACCTGTTCATCGAAAACTACATCCCCTTGTTCGACAGCCAGGGTGAGCAGGTCATGGCCATGGTCGAGATCTACAAGGAGCCGCAGGACCTGGTGCGGCGTATCCAGCGCGGTTACGTGCTGATCTGGGCCTCGACCCTGGTAGGTGGGGCGCTGATCTACTTCGGCCTGTTCTGGATCGTGCGCCGCGCCGCGCACATGCTGCAGCAGCAACAGGACCGCCTGGTGGCCAGCGAAACCTATGTGGCACTGGGCGAGATGTCTTCCGCCGTGGCCCATAGCTTGCGCAACCCCCTGGCCAATATCCGTTCCAGCGCCGAGCTGGCGGAAGAGATCGCCAGCCCGCAGGCGCAGAAGAACATCAATGACATCATCAGCCAGGTCGACCGCATGTCGCGCTGGGTGCGCGAGCTGCTGGTGTCGCTGCGCCCGACCAGCGATGCCGCCGAGGCGGTGGATCTGGTGGCGGCCATTGAAGACACCCACCTGGCTTTTGCCCAGCAGATCGAGCGCAACGGCGTGGTTTTCAGCTTCCATGGGCCGCAGGCGTTATGCGTAGCCAGCCAGTCCTTGCAGTTGACGCAGATTCTCAACAGCTTGTTTTCCAATGCCCTGGAAGCCATGCCCACGGGCGGCGTCCTGCATGCTCAGGTCATCGTGCAGGACGGCTTGCGCGCGCAGCTGCTGCTCAGCGACACCGGCAGGGGCATGAGCCAACAACAGGAAAGAATGGTGTTCAAGCCATTCTTCACCACCAAGCAAGGTGGCCTTGGCGTGGGCCTGGCCCTGGTCAAGCGCATCATGGAACGGTTTGGCGGCTCGGTCAGCCTGACCAGCCGAGAAGAGGAAGGAACCCGCGTCAGCCTGACTTTCAATATCGCAGCGGGAGAGGACCATGGAGCACAGCATCCTGGTAGTTGAGGACGATGAAATCCTTGGCGACAACATTCGTACCTATCTGAGCCTCAAAGGCTTCGAAGTAACGCTCTGCCACAGTGCGGAGCTGGCGCTGGAACAGATCAAGCGGGCCCAGCCCGATGCGGTATTGACCGACAACTCGCTGCCGGGCATGAGCGGGCACGACCTGCTGCGCACCCTGGTGCAGCAGGCGCCGGACCTCAAGGTGATCATGATGACCGGTTACGGCAACGTCGAAGACGCCGTGCAGGCCATGAAGGAGGGCGCGTTCCACTACCTGACCAAACCGGTGGTGCTGGCCGAGCTCAAGCTCACACTGGAAAAGGCCCTGGCGGCCGAGCGCCTGGAACGCACCCTGTCGTTCTATCAGGAGCGCGAGGCGCAGAAGTCCGGGTTACAGGCCCTGATCGGCGAGTCACCGGCGATGCTCACCCTCAAGCACACCCTGCACCAGGTGCTCGAAGCCGAGCGGCGCATGGCTATGGACGATCTGCCACCGGTATTGGTCGAAGGCGAGACCGGTACCGGCAAAGAACTGGTTGCCCGTGCGCTGCATTTCGACGGTTCGCGCAGCAAGGGGCCGTTCATCGAGTTCAACTGTGCCTCAATCCCGGCCAATCTGTTGGAGGCTGAGCTGTTCGGGCATGAGAAGGGCGCGTTCACCGACGCCAAGGAGCGCCGTGTGGGCTTGGTGGAAGCGGCCGATGGCGGCACGCTGTTTCTTGACGAGATCGGCGAGATGGACCTGGTGCTGCAGGCCAAGCTCCTCAAGTTGCTGGAGGATCGCAGCATTCGCCGCATCGGTGCGGTCAAGGAGCGCAAGGTCGACCTGCGGGTGATCAGCGCTACCAACTGCAACCTCGAACAGATGGTGCAGCAAGGCAAATTCCGCCGCGACTTGTTCTTCCGCTTGCGCATCATCGCCCTGAAAGTGCCGCGGCTGTATGCCCGCGGCCAGGATGTGCTGTTGTTGGCCCGGCATTTCCTGGCGCACCACGGGCGCCGCTATGGCAAGCCGAACTTGCGCTTCAGCGCCGAAGCCGAAGCTTTGATGTTGAGCTACAGCTGGCCGGGCAATGTGCGCGAACTGCGCAACATGCTGGAGCAGACCGTGTTGCTGGCACCCAATGAGGTGGTCCAGGCGCATCAGTTGAACCTGTGCACGGCCCTGATCGACGAGCCGCTGGTGGCTCAGCCTACGGCGACCCTATACGAACTGCCGCGCCATGAACCGGAACCGGGCACCAGCCTGCCGGACATGGAACGCGACCTGGTATGCAAGACCCTGGACCGTACCGACTGGAACGTCACCAAGTCGGCGCGGATGCTGGGGCTGTCACGGGACATGCTGCGTTACCGCATCGAGAAGCTCGGGCTTACCCGGCCTGACAAGCGCCAGTGGTAAGGCAGGGGGGCGCATGGCGCCCCTTGAGCTTTATTGCTGACTGCCACCTGAATTGTTTCCACCTTGCCGCCCAGTCCCCTCGGAACCGCTGCCATCCATCCCCGGCAGGTCGCGGTTGTTATCCTGCCTGGCCGGCGGACTTTCCGGGTCATTGCCCTGGATGCGCGGATCGGTATCCCGCGGCATGGGTTTCTCGATCGGGTTCAGGGTGCTGTCAACACCCGGCTGCGGCGCCGGGTTGTGCGGGTCATCGGGGTAGGTTGGCCCGGTGCCGACCGCCAGGGCGAGCGGCGAGGTGAGCAGGGCAACCAGCAGCAGTGTCGAGCGGTTCATGGCAAGCTCCTTTGCATTGAGATAGGGCTCATACCTGCGTTGGGCCCTACCCGAATGCTCAGGTGCCATTATGCCGATCAGCGGTCACACCACCGTCGACAGTGCCATGATGAAGAGGATGCCGACGATCGACAGGATCGTCTCCATCATGCTCCAGGTCTTGAAGGTTTCCGCCACGGTCATGTTGAAGTACTGCTTCACCAGCCAGAACCCGGCGTCGTTGACGTGGGACAGGATCAGCGAGCCGGCGCCGGTGGCCAGGACCAGCAGTTCACGGTTGACCCCGGGCACCAGGTCGATCACCGGGGCGACGATGCCAGCGCCGGTAATGGTCGCCACGGTCGCCGAACCTGTGGCAATGCGGATCACCGCTGCCACCAGCCAGGCCAGCATGATCGGTGAAATTTCCGCCTGCACCGCCATCTGCCCGATCACGTTGCCCACGCCGGTATCCACCAGCATCTGCTTGAAGCCGCCACCGGCGCCGACGATCAGCACGATGGCCGCCGTCGGCGCCAGGCTCTGGTCGAGCATCTTCATGATCTGCTGGCGGCTGAAGCCGCGGGCCGCACCGAAGGTGTAGAAGGCCAGCAGCAGAGCGGCGAGCAGGGCGGTGATCGGGTGGCCGATCAGGTCCATCCATTGGCGGATGATGTGCTCGGCCGGCAGCACCACGTCGGCGAAGGTCTTGAGCAGCATCAGCGCCACGGGCAGCAGCACGGTGACCAGGGTGATGGTGAAGCTTGGCAGGTTGCTCTGGTCCGACTCCTTGGCAATCTGGTCCATCAGCTCTTGTGATGGGTTGCCGGGGATATAGCGGGAAATGAAGTTGCCGAACAGCGGGCCGGCGATGATCGCCGTGGGCAGTGCGACCAGCAGGCCGTAGAAGATGGTCTTGCCGATGTCGGCGTGGAAGATGCCGATCGCCAGCAGTGGGCCTGGGTGTGGCGGCACCAGGCCATGAACCACCGAAAGGCCGGCCAGCAGCGGAATGCCGATCTTGACCAACGACACCCCCGAGCGCCGGGCGACGATGAACACCAGCGGAATCAGCAGCACGAAGCCGATCTCGAAGAACAGCGGAATGCCCACCAGGAAGGCGGCGAACATCATTGCCCAATGCACGTTCTTCTTGCCGAAGGCGCGGATGAGGGTTTGCGCGATCTGGTCGGCGCCACCGGAGTCGGCCATCAGCTTGCCGAGCATCGTGCCCAGGGCGAGGACGATGCCGACAAAGCCGAGCACACCGCCGAAGCCGTCCTGGAACGACTTCATGACCTTGGCCACCGGCATGCCGGAGGTCAGGCCAAGGAAGCCGGCGGCCAGGGTCAGGGTGACGAAGGGGTGGACCTTGAAATGGGTGATCAGCAGAATCAGCCCGACGATGGTGACCAGCGCGTCGAGCAGCAGGTAGGTATCTGTAGCCAGTCCGAACATGGTTTTGATGCCTCGGTCTTATCGTTGTTTTTGGCGTAGCTTTTATTGAACTTTCGCCGCCTTCAGGCGTCGAGACAGCGCTATCTTTGGTGAGCCGGAAAAACCGCCGGTTCAGGCAGTCCGCGCCACGTTCCGCTCACCGCAGGGCTTTAGCCAGGTGTCGACCGCTTCGGCGAGCACGGCAATCGGTTGAGTGGCATCCAGCGGCAGGGTCAGGGGTTCCCCATGGGGCGCCTCGAGGGCAGCGAACTGGCTATCGATCAGGCTGGCCGGCATGAAGTGACCGGGGCGGGCGAGCACGCGCTTTTCCGCTTCTGCGGGCGTGAGTTCGAGGAAGACGAACACCAGCTCTGGCATGGCGGCGCGCAGTGTGTCGCGGTAACGGCGCTTGAGCGCTGAGCAGGTAAGGATAGGCCGTTCGCCAGCCTTGACCGTCGCTTGCAGCTCCTGGCCCAGGCGCACCAGCCAGCCGGCACGGTCATCGTCATCCAGGGGGATGCCAGCGCTCATCTTGCGAATGTTGTCGGCAGGGTGGAATGCGTCGCCTTCGATCAGGCGACCGCCGCTTCGCTCGGCAATGGCCTGGCCGACGCAGCTTTTGCCACAGCCAGCCACGCCCATCACCACGATGGCGGACAGGGGAGAATTCATCAGTACCTCCTGCGGGGTGAGATAGCGCTGTCTCGTCGCTGACGAAACGCCACCTCCCCGGTGTTATTGGTCTTGTCCTTACGCAGTATGGACGCTTGGCAGCGCGCTGTAGTGGCCACTACCAAAGATTACATTGCCTGCGTCCTGAGACAGCGCTACCTTAGTGGCCGTTCCCCATTCCTGCAAGTAGTAAAATTACAACATCCATGTCCCGCACAGGCTCTCGCACCACAGGTCGTCCCACGCTGGCTGAAGTCGCCAGGCTTTCCGGGGTATCCCCGATTACCGCTTCGCGCGCTTTGCGCGGGGTCAGTACGGTTGCCCCGGAACTGGTGGAAAAGGTCATGGCCGCCGCCGCGTCCTTGGGGTATGTCGCCAACCCCGCGGCCCGGGCGCTGGCGTCCGCGCGCAGCCAATCAGTAGTGGTGCTGATTCCGTCGCTGTCCAACCAGCTGTTCATCGACACCCTGGAGGCCATTCACGAGGTGATGCGCCCGCGTGGGCTTGAAGTGCTGATTGGCAACTATCACTACGATATCGACGAAGAAGAAAACCTGATTCGCAATTACCTGGCCTATCAGCCCTGCGGCATGCTGCTGACCGGCTTCGATCGCAGCGACGCGTCGCGGCAGATGTTGGCCGCCAGCGGCGTGCCCTGCGTGCACATGATGGAGTTGGGGGGTGAGGCGGGCGCATTGTCGGTGGGCTTTTCCCAGCAGCAGGCCGGGCGGGCCGCTGCCGCCCACCTGATTGCGCGTGGCCGGCGGCGCCTGGCGTTCATTGCTGCGCAACTCGACCCACGGGTGATGCAGCGCGCCGAAGGCTTCCGTCAGGCCCTTGCCGAAGCCGGCATGGAGGCCCGCGAGCTGGAGGTCCTGGCCCCGCAACCGTCGTCCATTGCACTGGGCAGCGAACTGTTCAGCCAGTTGCTGGCCCAGTCCCCGGATGTAGACGGCATCTTCTTCTGTAACGACGACCTTGCTCAAGGCGCAGTGCTGCAGGCTTTGCGCCAAGGCATCGAAGTGCCACGCCAGGTGGCCATGGTCGGCTTCAACGACTTGCCCGCATCGGCGCACATGGTGCCGCGCCTGACCTCGATTCGCACCCCGCGGGCCGCCGTTGGTCGGGGCGCGGCGCAGGCACTGCTGGCGCTGCTCGATGGCAAGCGGGTGACTAACGAACAGCAAGACCTCGGCTTTGAACTGATGGTCCGCGAGAGCTCTTGAAGTACTTCAGGAGACTTCGCTAACTGTCTAATCACTAGGTGATAGCACTCTGCTTGCAGGGTAATGATGGCGATCTATGCTCAGAAAACCCTGAGCATCGAGGATCCTGGCGCCATGTTCGATTTCCATCGCAAGTCTGACCTGATAGAGCTTCAGCGCACCCGCAAGGCCCTGTCCGACACCCAGGCAAAGCTCGCCGCGATCAGCCGCTGCATGGCCATGATCGAGTTCGCCCCTGACGGTACCATTCTCGATGCCAATGAGCAGTTCTGCCAGGCCATGGGCTACAGCGTCGAAGAACTGCGCGGCAAGCACCACCGCCTGTTTTGCGACCCTGGCTATGCCAAGAGTGCCGAGTACCAGCAACTGTGGCGTGAGCTAGGGCAGGGCAAGGCCATCAGCGGCACTTTCGAGCGCGTCGACAAGGCTGGCCGTGAGGTCTGGCTCGAGGCCAGCTACATGCCGGTGGTCGACGAGCAACAACAGGTCATCAGCGTGATCAAGGTCGCGGCCGATATCAGCCAGCGCGTGAAGGACGAACACGAAAGCGAAAGCCTGCTCAAGGCCATTGGGCGGTCCATGGCCGTGGTCGAATTCACCCCGCAAGGGCGGGTGATCAAAGCCAACCGCAACTTCCTTCAAACCATGGGCTACTCGCTGGAAGAAGTGCAGGGCCGCCACCACGGTCTGTTCTGCCAGGCCCATGAGCGCGAATCCGGCGCATACCGTGAGTTCTGGGCATCGCTCAATCGCGGCGAATATCACTCGCACCGCTTCGAGCGGGTCAACAAGCAGGGCCAGACGGTTTATCTGGAGGCCTCGTACAACCCGATCTTCGACAGCAAGGGCCGCTTGTACAAGGTGGTCAAGTTCGCCAGCGACATCACCGCGCAGGTCAGTACCCAGCAGAGCGCCGCCACGGCGGCCCATGCCAGTTCGGTGCAGACCGATGCCTGCGCGCGCAAGGGCAGCGAGGTGGTGCAGCAGACCGTGGAAGTCATCGAGCAGATTTCCCAGGAACTCAATGATGCTGCGCGCAGCATCGATGCGGTGAGCAAGCAGTCGGATGTGATCGGCCAGATCGTGCTGACCATTCGCGGTATCGCCGACCAGACCAACCTGCTGGCCTTGAACGCGGCCATCGAAGCGGCCCGCGCCGGTGAGCATGGCCGCGGCTTTGCCGTGGTGGCTGATGAGGTGCGAAGTTTGGCGGCGCGCACCAGCAAAGCGACACTGGAGATCGTCGATGTGGTGCGACAGAACCACGACCTTTCGCTGACCGCCGTGGCCAGCATGCAGTCGAGCCTGTCACGCACCGGGCGGGGGGTTGCCCTGGCCAACGAGGCGGGGACGGTGATCATGGAAATCCAGCAGGGTTCGCGCCATGTGGTCGACGCCATCAGCCAGATCAGCTCGACGCTGCAATTGCACTGAGGGTGTCGCCCAGCTCCTGTAGCAAGGCCTGCAGGCTCGCTTCCAGCTGCAGGCGCAATGCGTCGGTCGCCAGGCCTTGTGCATGTGCCTGTTCGATGGCTTCGCAAGCCTTGACTACCCCGCGTACCCGCAACATCTTCGCACCGCCCTTGATGCGATGGGCAAGGGCGCGCAATGCTTCGCGGTCGCTGACGGTACCCAGCGCTTGCAGGGCGGCCAAGTCTTCGCGGGCGCTTTGCGTCAGTTGTTCGAGCAGGCGCGTGGTCAACTGCTGGTCGTCCTGGGTCAGGTGGCGCAGTTCGCTGAGGTCGAAACCGCTTGCCCTGGCGGCTGACACCGGCGCGCTGGCGCGAGCCTGCGGCAGGTGAGCCTTCAGTGCCCGCAGCCCGATGGGCTTGAACAGGCAGTCGTCCATGCCGCTCTCCAGGCAGCGTTGGCGCTCTTGCGCCTGGGCGTTGGCGGTCACCCCGAGAATGCTGCAGGCAGGCTGCCCGCGTTGTTGTTCCAGCAGCCGAATCCTGCGGGCCAACTCATGGCCATCCATCACCGGCATGCTGCAGTCAGTGATGACCAGGTCGAATGGGTGTGCTTGCCACAGGGCCAGTGCCGCCTCGCCATTTTCGGCCAGTGTGGCCTGGTGGCCGAGGCTGTTGAGCTGTTTTTCCAACAGCATCAGGTTGGCCGGGTAGTCATCGACCACCAGCACATTCAATGGTCCGCTCTCGGCTTCGCTGTCGGCCGTGTTGTGCTCCACGGGTACCGACGGGGCGCTCGGCGGCAACGGCACCTGGACCAGCACGCGGGTGCCAACGCCTTCCACGCTCTGCAAGTCCAGTCTCCCTCCCATCAGCTCGGCCAGGGTCCGGCTGATCACCAGGCCCAGGCCAGCACCCTGGCTGGCCCGCGGCCCTGAAGCCTGGGTGAAGGTGTTGAACAGTCGCGCCTGATCCTGGGCAGCGATACCGATGCCGGTGTCGCTTACGCCCAACTCGACTATCAGGGTGTCAGCTGCAGCCGAGGGTTTACAGGTCAGGCGGGCCAGCACATCACCACGGTCGGTGAACTTGATGGCATTGCTCAGCAGGTTGGAGAGTATCTGCTTCAGCCGCAACGGGTCGGCCATGACCCAAAGCGGCCCGTCTGGCAGTTCGCCTTGCAGGTGCAGGCCTTTGATCCGTGCATTGCCCTCGAACACGCGCAGGGTGCTGCGTACCAGGTCGGCCAGGTCGGTCGGCACCGGCTGCAGGGTCATGTGCCCGCTTTCGATGCGCGAGATGTCCAGGATGTCGCCGATCAGTCCGAGTAGGCCGATGGCGGAGTCGTGAGCAGTCTGCAAGGTCTGGGTGTCGCAGTGGCCTGAACGGTTGTCCTCCAGCGCGAGCTCCAGCAGGCCGATCACCGCATTCATGGGGGTGCGGATCTCGTGGCTCATGGTCGCCACGAACGCGCTCTTGGTCTTGCTGGCCTGTTCGGCTTCGTCCTTGGCCTGGCGCAGTTGCTCCAGCAGCCCGCGGCTGAAGGCCAGTTGTGCCTGCAGCGCGCGTTGAGCTTCAGTGCGTTGCTGGATGAGTTTGCGCAAGTAGCTGTTCCAGAACACCACGCCAGCCAGCAGCAGGGCGGACAGCACCAGCACCTGCAGTGTCAGCGTGCGGTAGTCGCGCCAGGGGCTGTCGCTGACCAAGGTGCTGGTTCGCCAACGGTTCACCAACTGATCCAGTTCCTCGGGGGGGATGCTCATCAGCGCTTTGTCGAGAATGCCCTGCAGTTGCGGCTGGTCAGGTGCCACGGCAAAGGCGGCGACGGCCGGTTCGTCCCCCAACACGCTGGCGATATGCAACTGCCCCTTGAAGACCTGGTTGATGTAGTACGAGGCGTTGATCTGGCTACTGTAGGCAACGTCGGCATCGCCGTTGGCCACCGCTTCCATCAGGCCAAGCGGGTTGTTGACCAGGACCAGTTTCGCCTGTGGAAAACGGCGCATGACTTCTTCGCGAAGATGAGAGCCTCGCAAGAGGGCGATGCGCTGCCCGTTCAGGCTCCTTAACTTGAGCGGCGAGGACACTTGGCTGCGGGTTACCAATACTCTGGGGCTGACCAGATAGGGGCGGGTGTAGCGCAACCGCGCCGCGCGTTCCGTACCATAGCCCAGTGCGCCGATCATCTGCGCCTTGCCGAGCGCGACTTTTTCGACCATCTGCTGCACCGTGTCCTGCTCGATGAGCTTGAACTGCAAGCCGGTGCGCAGGGTAATCTGCTTGAGCAGGTCGACAGTGATACCGCTAACCTGCTGCTGGGCGTCATTGAACGTCAACGGGGCAAGGGCCGTGTCGACCAGTACGGTTACGCTCGGATGACGGGCTATCCAGTCCTTTTCTTCCTCGGTCAGCGCTGACAGGTGACGTTCCAGCAACAGGCTGGTATTGCCACTGCTCCAGCGACGCAGGATGTTCAGGCGCTCGCTTTCGGTGATCCTGGCCAGGGCGCTGTCGACCAGGCGGCGTAGCCGCGGGTTGTCATTGGCGAAAGCGAAAGCAAAGGTGCCGGGCTCTACCTGGCAGAAATGGTCGATCTTGACCGTGCCCTGGTAGCTCTTGCCCATCAGGAAATCGGTGCTGATGGCATCGCCGAGATAGGCGTCCGCCTCACCCAGCTCGACAGCCGCCAGGCCTGCCAGGGTCGAGCGATAGAAGCTCAGCTGCGCCTTGGGGTAGAGCGCGCGGACGGTCTCGCCCGGCAGGTAGTGGTCGACCATCGCCAGGCGCAGGCCGGCCAGGTCCTTGCCATGCATCGGGGGGGTGTCCTGACGCGTCACGATCACCGGCAAGTCGTCGGCATAGGGTAGGCTCAGGCTGAGCTGGGCATCGGCAGCTTCAAAACCATTGGAACTGCCTAGCAAGTCGATCTTGCCAGCGCGTAATGCGGCGATCGCCTCGTGGCGGCTGGCGTAGCGCCGGACTTCGACCGGTATCCCCAGTTGTTCGGCGATCAACCCGGCATAGTCGGCACTGAGGCCTTCATAATCAGCCAGGCTGACGTTGATCTCGAAGGGGGGGTAATCCGGCCGTGAGCTGCCCAGCAACAACACGCCGCGCTGTTGCAACCACTGGCGATCGGCTGCATCGAGCTGTAGCGGTTGCGCGGCACTGGTGGCGCGTGCCAGCAGATGCCGGGGTTCACCATCGGCCAGGGCCATGAGCGGGCAGCTGGCCAGGGTAAACAGCAGGATCAGGCCGGCCAGGACACGTTTCATGCTACCGGCACGCTCAATTGACGTGGTTGCGTTTGGCCAGGTCAACCATTTCCACCAGTGATTCGGTCTTGAGCTTTTCCATGATGCGGCCACGGTAGGTGCTGATGGTCTTGGCACTGAGGTTCATGCAGGCACCGATGTTCTTGTTGTTTTCACCACGGCTCAAGCGCCGCAGAACTTCCATCTCGCGGTTGGACAGGCTGCTCAGGCGGTCTGGCTCGCTCTCCAGGGTGTTGCTGTTCACCGACATCTGCGGAAACGTGGAGTAGCCCTTGATCAAGGCCTTGAGGGCGAAGACCACGGCCTCGAGATCTTCGCCTTTGGTGACGAATGCACCGATGCCGGCATCCAGGCAGCGGCGTACGTAAAGATCGGTGGCCTGCCCGGTCAGCACCATGATTTTCGGTGCCGGCTCCTGTTGTTGCAGGCGCTTGATGACTTCCATGCCATCCAGACCGGGGAGCCCTATGTCCAGCACCACTACATCTGGGCGCAAATCGCGCACCTTCTGCGCCACCTCACTGCCATTATCGACTTCGCCGACGATACGGAAGCGCTCACGCTCAAGCAGTATGCGCAAGGAAAAACGGACGATGGCGTGATCATCAACGATCAGCACGGTTGTCATGTCACTAACTCCTGTCGGAATGTGGTCGATTGCCTGAAGTAATCAGGAATACGTCTGCAAGCTTTTTCTGCTGTGCAGCACGATACGACCATTCCGGATCCGTGATAATGGCGAGTATAGATGTGTTGAACAAGCGAGCCGGTATTGTAGAAATTTCCTACAAGACGGCCGCACAGGCATCGTCAGACGCGACGCTGCCTGTGGCGCAAGAGGGTCAGGCGCAGGCCGGATGGGGCTTGAGGACGCGTTGGGTCGAGGCAGGGTTGTTGCTCAAGGCCTGGCCTGCCCGTGCCGGGCGGGCCAGCAACTGGCCGCCACAATTCGGGCAGCGCCCCTGCAAGCGGTGTTCGGTGCACGGGCGGCAGAAGGTACATTCGAACGAGCAGATCATCGCGTCAGGGCTATCGCCCGGCAGGTCGACGTCACAGCATTCACAATTAGGGCGCAGCTCCAGCATGGGTATCCCTCCGGTTTGGTGGAATGTTCAGTCTGCGCCGCCTTTCCTTACCTTGGCAACGCTACTCACCAGGGCGATACAGGTGGGCGTGGCCAGCGCGATACAGCGCTGACTCGGTGAACGGCGCATCGCCCAGCACATGGCCGACGAGGATCAGGGCGGTACGCCGGAAACCCTTGCTGGCAACCTGATCGACGATATCGGCCAGTGTGCCGCGCACCCAGTCCTGGTCGGGCCAGGTGGCGCGATGAACCACAGCCACTGGGCAGTCGTGGCCGTAGTGAGGCAGCAATGTTTCGACGATGCGTGGCAGGTGCTTGACCCCGAGGTGAATGGCCAGGGTACTGCCATGCCGAGCGAGGTCGCCGAGCTCTTCGCCTGCGGGCATCGGCGAGCTGTCGCCATAGCGGGTGAGAATGACCGTCTGCGCTACTTGCGGCAGGGTCAGTTCGCAGCCGAGCAGCGCCGCACTGGCAGCAGTGGCGGTGACCCCAGGGATGATCTGGTAATCGATGCCCAGTTCGCGCAGGTGGCGGATCTGCTCGCCGATGGCGCCATACAGGCTGGGGTCGCCACTGTGCACCCGCGCAACGTCCAAGCCCTTGGCATGTGCGGCGCGGATTGCGTCGATGATCTGCTCGAGGTGCAGTTCGGCGCTGTTGATGAGCGTCTCGGCCTGATGGCCTTCGAGCACCGCTGCGGGCACCAGGGAGCCGGCGTAGATGATCACCGGGCACTGGCGGATCAGGCGCTGGCCCTTGACCGTGATCAGTTCCGGGTCGCCGGGACCGGCGCCGATGAAGTAGACCGTCATGGCAAATCCTTGAATAGGTGGATGAAGCGATTATCCGGCGCAGGCCAGCGCCAGGGTAGCGGGGCCGCACACCTGGCGGGCCACCCTGAGCGTGGCGTTGCCGTGACCGCGGTTGGCAAGCGCCAGTGCCGTGCTCTCGGCAACGCCCCAGCAGCCGCTGTGGGCGTAGGCAATTGCGGAGCGGTGGCTGAGCTGTGGCTCGAACGCCTGCAATTGCTCGGCATCGAAAACCACCAATGGCAGGGCATAACGTGCCGCGAGTTGTTGCAGGCCTGGCTCATCGGCTTTGCCGGCAATGCTGGCAATGCCACGAAGTGCTGTGGCGCTCAGGCCATGACGCTCAAGCACTTCATGCAACAAGCCATCGAGGACCGCCACGGGGCAGCCGCGGCGGCAACCGAAGCCGGCGTACAGCGCCGGCGTTGGCGGGTCGTTGGCCATCAGGCGTGGTTGGGGCGGCGATACAGCCAGGCGCTGAGCAGGCCCAGGGCCAACCAGAAAGCCGCATTGGTCAGCCAGGAAGCGATCTTGAACTGCGTTTCCAAGGCTTGCGGTGCCAGGCTTTCGTGGACTTCCGGCTGTGGTGCGCCGATCACATGGGGTACCACCAGCAACACCGCGCCCAGTGCCTTGAGCAGCCCGTGGCGGGCGAACACCAGCAGCGCCAGGCCCAGCGCAGTCGCAGCTGCGGTACCGATCCACCAGCCCTGGCGCTGGCCGAGGTCGGCGGCGGCCGTGCCTGGCAGTTCTGGCGGCAAGCCCAGGGTAGGCGCCAGGCAGAACACAGCGAAGCCGGCCAGCCCCCACAGTGCACCGGTGCTGATGCGGCCCGGTTCACGCAGGCTGTAGAGGGCGGCGAGGATCAGGGCGAAGCCGACGGCGACCACCAGGTTGCCGCCGGTGGTCGACAGGATGCGCTGCCAGCCATCTTCCGGCGACCAGGCTTCTTCATCGTGGGAGTGGCCGGCGCTGGCCTCTTCGCCGTGGCTGTGGTGCTCGGCGGCGGGGGCGGCCGATTCATAGGTTTCCGCCTGGAGGATCAGCGGTGCGACCCAGAAGCTTTGCAGCAGGGTCAGCAACAGAGCGGCGAGCAGGCCGCTGAACCCGGCAGTGCGGGCAATACGCTTGATCATGGCAGCCTCAGTGGCAGGGGAAGGCGGCGCTGTGGCGGGTGTCGTGCGCGGCGTTGTGCACGGCTTCGATGTGCGAGAAGCCGGCAAAATAGACCAGGCACAGGCCGAGCAGGCTGGCGCCGACGGCGATGACCATGCGCTGGCTGAGGGTGACGGGCGTGGCGATGCTGTGTTTGGCGCTGGTGACGGGCATGACGCGATCCTCTGCTTTGCTTTTTTTAAAGACAATGGGGCAACGGACAAGCGCGGCAGCCCCGGGCGCGAGGCGCCCGAGGGTATGCGACAGCGCCCGCCCACCGCGGGGTGTTCATGAACGCCAGGCCGGTCTCCGGGCTTGCGAGGAGGAGCAGGGCTCCTTGAAAAGCATCACCTTCCCATGCCGGACTGCGTGGCACAGTGGTCTGGACGCTTCGCTCGCTTACCGTTGCGGGGGCAGCACCGGATTTGCCCGGCCCTGGCGAGGGCCTGCGACGCACCGATTTCCCGTTTCACCCCCAAGTGGGGGCACCTGACGCAAGGCGTAAGGAGAGCACGCGGCGAGGGTGGCGTCAAATGCAATGCGTCCAGCAGGCACGCTCTTGCTCTTGCTCTTGCTCTTGCTCTTGCTCTTGCTCTTGCTCTTGCTCTGCTTTTGCTTCTAAGCGCGCGATAGTTCAGGCAACGCGAATTGCGACTTCAGGAGGCCGAACGGAGGTCTTGCGGAGGGAGGTGACGGGCATGGATGCCCGTCAAGCGCTGGGCCCCAGGATGGGGCCTGCAGCGCGGTCCTCCCGGGAGCAAGGCCGGAGTGAGGGGACCCCGGAGCGCAGCGTAGGGGCCGGATGATGGGAGCGGGCGGCTTTGGTTACTTTGGCCAAGACCAAAGTAACCCGCCGTAAGGGCGGAAAGGTGACT
>NZ_BCBA01000063.1 GCF_001320245.1 Pseudomonas sp. NBRC 111124 | reverse complement strand
AATCGCCGCAAGCCCCCCGGCGACAAGAGGGGCGCGCCCGTTTGATGGTTCAGACATGCATTTCTCCTTTCGAGCATTTGATCGATGGTTTAAGGTTAGTCCCGTAGTCATGTACGGAATCAAGCGGTATGAAAAACAATTTGGAAAGCCTGACCATTGGCGCTTTCGCCAAGGCGGCCGGGGTCAACGTGGAAACCATCCGGTTCTATCAACGCAAGGCGCTGTTACCCGAACCGGACAAGCCCTACGGCAGCATTCGCCGTTACGGTGAGGCGGATGTCGCCCGGGTGAAATTCGTTAAATCCGCGCAACGGCTGGGCTTTAGCCTCGATGAAGTGGCCGGGCTGTTGAGGCTGGATGACGGTGCTCACTGCGATGAAGCGCGTGTGCTCGCCGAGCAGAAGCTTGGGGATGTGCGTGGCAAGCTCGCGGATCTGCGACGGATCGAGTCAGTTTTGGAGCAACTGGTTCACGACTGTTGTGCGAGCCACGGGACTGTTTCCTGTCCGCTGATCGTTTCGCTGCATGGGGACAACTCGGGCGTTAACCGAGGATTTCCCGTTGCGTAAGGCGCCCCTGTTGGTCGGCTTGCGCTTAGAAAAAAGCGGCGCTCAATGAGCGCCGCTGAATGGCCAAAGGAGCACTTGCAAAGGGCACAGTTTGGTATTGCTATTTGCCCTCGCGCCTCAGCAGAGTGGGCTCACGTTGCATCTGGTCGAGTAGCACAGGCTCTACTTTGCAGGCGGACAGGCGGGCTGCGCTTCGCTACGGCCTGCCGCCGTGGGGCCCAGTTGCTTAATCTCCTTGACGGTTTCCGCCACCAGGGTCGCTTCAGCCCTCTCGCGTGCAGCAATTCGCTCAATCGCTCGGTCGCTCCCGCCCTCGGCCCATACGGTGGATGACAGCAGAGTCGCACCCACTACCAGCAGCAGTCTTAGGTGTTTCATAACGGCGATCTCCTCTCGGGTTTTCGATCCACGATTCAACTCTACCTCCGTAGTTAAGTACGGAATCAAGGAGAGAGGAGATGAAGGTCCTGGATTATGGCGCTGAGAGGAAATGGCAGGGCTCCGCCATGAAGACGGCGATTGCTTCAGGGCCGTCTAGGGCTGCTGCTGGGTCGTAGTCGTAAATTTTTTCGCTCATTCTGACCTCCACTCGCTGGCGAGTTTTTTAGCCGCTTCAATATCACGGCTTTGGCTGCTTTTGTCGCCGCCGCACAACAGCAAAACGAATTCATCACCTCGCTGCTGGAAATAGGGGTTGGGGGAGCAACGGAACAGAAAGTGCACTTAAGCTCAGTCGCTGCCCCGCAAACCCTTGCAACGTCTGGATAGTTTCGAAAAACGACCGTTTTATGAAACCGTTTCCGCTATCGCGAGGAAAGGTCACCAACACCCGAAAATCAGTGCAATAAACCTTTCTCACGAATCAAAGTTCGTTAATTCGCAGTCGCTGACGAGTAAAACGAACTCTAATTCGGCTTACGTTGGTTTTCAGTTCCATTGCTCCCCAACCCCCGATGTCGCCCGGGTGAAATTCGTAAAGTCCGCGCAACGGCTGGGCTTTAGCCTCGAAGAAGTGGCCGGGCTGTTGAGGCTCGATGACGGCGCTCACTGTGATGAAGCGCGCGTGCTCGCCGAGCAGAAGCTTGGGGATGTGCGTGGCAAGCTCGCGGATCTGCGACGGATCGAGTCTGTTTTGGTGCAACTGGTTCACGACTGTTGTGCGAGCCACGGGACCGTTTCCTGTCCGCTAATCGTTTCGCTGCATGGGTAAAACGCTCTGCGTTGGCCAGTGGTTGTGAAGGGAACCAGCGGACAAGGTCTACGGCTGCCGCGGCTGTGAAGCCGCACCGGTCACCGCCGACAAACCGGCTCAACTGATCGAAAAGAGCATGGCCAGTCCTAGCGTCCTGGCGATGCTGTTGATCACCAAATACGTCGATGGTCTGCCGCTGCACCGCTTCAAAAAAATCCTCGGTCGTCACGGCGTCGATATCCCCCGCCAAACCCTGGCGCGCTGGGTGATCCAGTGCGGCGAGCACCTGCAACCGCTGCTGAATCTGTCTACGAAAACAGCCCGGCGTGCCGCGTCGGCACGAAGGCCGTATTGCGGTGCAAACCAGCGATACGCGTTGGTGCTCGGACGGCTTTGAGTTCCGCTGCGAGGACGGAGCCAAATTGAGCGTAACCTTCGCCCTGGACTGCTGTGATCGCGAGGCCATCGGCTAGGTCGCGAGCCCGACCGGGTACAGCGGCGATGATATCCGCGACTTGATGCTGGAAAGCGTGGAGAGGCGCTTCGGTGATCAACTGCCCGCCACGCCGGTGCAATGGCTAAGCGATAACGGCTCGGCGTACACCGCCGACCAGACGTGCCTGTTTGCTCGACAGATCGGCTTGCAGCCGGTGACCCCCCAGTTCGCAGCCCGCAGAGCAACGGCATGGCCGAGAGCTTCGTGAAGACGATCAAGCGTGATTACGTGGCGCACATACCTAAGCCGGATCGAGAAACGGCACTACGTAACTTGGCCAATCCCTGTGATCCTGCGTGGTCGTCTTACTTTGCCCAACGTCGAGCTGCGATAGACGTGGATTGATTGCCCGGTACTAGACCATGGTGCTGACGAAAGACTTGAGCCGGATGAGGCGCGACTCTCATGCCCGGTTCTTTGGGGGCGGTGGCGCAGTAATGCGCTGCTGTTACCCGACGAAAGTGTACTTAAGCCCTACCATCTTATCTCGGCGCCATAAACCAGGACCTTCATCTCCTCCCTCCTTGATTCCGTACTTAACTACGGAGGTAGAGTTGAATCGTGGATCGAAAACCCGAGAGGAGATCGCCGTTATGAAACACCTAAGACTGCTGCTGATAGTGAGTGCGACTCTGCTGTCATCCACCGTATGGGCCGATGGCAGTTCCGATCGCCTGTACGGTAAGATGATCCAGGCCAACGAGCAATCCATGCGCGAATACGCTAGCGCCCAAGGCAAGAACCCGCCAGAAGTCACTCACTACCGCTATGGCATGAAGCTCGACATCGCCAAGGTCATTCACGTCACGTCGACCAATGGCAACTGCGATGTGATGCCTGCGCAAATGACCTACGAGGATTCGAGCGGAAACCTGCATATTCTGGAGTACCGCGTATCAGGAACGGACTGCAGGAGCCAGCACTGAGCATTGTTGACGTGTTGCTGACGGAAAAGTAATTTTCACGTCACCCTGACGTTATTTTGCATGTGGAAGTATGTAAGAAGCGCACCCGGCTATGCCCGGCGCGCTTCGGCATATACACAACCGCACAATGAAAAATCTGCCAAAACATCAAGAGCGTTTATGAACAACGGGTATACGGATTTAATGGTTGATGGGGCACCTTCACCCCATCAATCTGATACCACCCTCAGATGGTTGATAGATCGACTCCGTAGTTGAGTTCCTCTGCGAAGTCCGGCAGTCCGTAACCGATGGTTTTCTTGTAGAAAGGAGAGACCTTCGCAGTCGGTGCCTTCTTCTTGTGCTTCGTGGTGTAGAGCATTCGTGCCCGCATCACCTCGAAGGAGTAACCGCGCCCTTCACGGTTCTTGTCCTTGGCCAGTCGGTTGATGGACTCCGTGTAAGCGTTGGTGACGGGCATGTCCGTCTCGAAGTAGGTCATGGTCTCTTCGCGCCAGTTTCCCACTGCCCTGACCAGATCGCTCCAGACTTCCTTTTGGCCCTTCGGGATGGTGGCTATCCACTCGTCCAGGGCGGCTTCTGCCTGGAGCCGTGTGGTGGCGTCCCAGATGCCGTAGAAGCGCTCCTTGTGCTCGTAGGCGGCCAGCAGTTGCGGGAACGCGCCTGTCCAGGTCTCCATGATGAGGCGCTCCCGGTCTGAGACTTCGTGAGCGCGTTTCAGCAGGATTTTCCGGTCTCCCTTGAGAGTCCGGCTCTGGGACGGTTTCAGCTCCTTTCTGAGGCCCTTGCGCACTCTCTCTAGGGCATCGTTGGCCATGCGCACCACATGGAACTTATCGACCACGATACGGGCCTGGGGCAGCACAGCCTTGACCGCTGCCCGGTAGGGGTTCCACATGTCCATGCTGACGATCTCGACCTTCTGCCGGTCTTTCAGCTTCATCAGGTAGTTGGTCACCACGTCCTGGCGGCGGGTGGCCAGCAGGTCGAGCAGGGTTCGCTCCTCAATGTTGGTCAGAATGCAGCGGTAGCGCTTGTTCAGGTATAGCTCGTCAATGCCCAGGATGCGGGGCGTCTCGAAGCGGTGCCAGCGCCCCAGGAACTCGGCGCGGGCGTTGAAGATGTCGCGCACCGTCTTCTCGTCCAGGCCGGTCTGTGCCGCCACAAAGGTGTAGGGGTGGTTGAAGGATTCCTTCTCCACGTACTCATGCAGCCGCAGTGTCATACGGAATCCGTCCACCATCTCCGGTAGCTGGGGCCTGAATGTTGTCTTGCAGGCCCGGCAGGTGTATCGGCGGCGGACCACCCAGAGAGTGACCCGCTTGCCGTGGATGGGCAGATCACGATAGGGAACGTCACGCTTGCCGAACCGTACGAACTCACCCTGCACGCCGCATTCCTCGCAGGCGATGGGATCGGGCACGTCCACCTGGAAGTGCATTTCGTCGTCGGTTGATTTGCAGCCCAGTACTTGGTATTGCGGCAGGTGAAGGATGTTGTCGGGAAGTTCGGTCATGGTGTTGTATAGGCGTAGGTGTCAGTCAGATCCATCCGACTCGGCATTGGTGTTTGCTTTTTTACCCAACAAGCTGCTGGAAACGAAAAGTAAGGCACCGAGGACAATTGCAATATCAGCCAGGTTGAAGGCCGGCCAATGCCAGTCTCGCCAATAGAAATCAAAGGAATCCACAACATAGCCGCGAAAGACCCGGTCAATCAGGTTGCCCATGGCGCCACCGAGGATAAGACTGTAAGCGATGGCTTCTCCTTTATGACGATTTTCAAGGATCAGCTTGATCAGAAAAATCGAGACCACTACCGCGATTCCGATAAAAAAGTAGCGCTGCCAGCCTCCACCATTCGCAAAAAGACTGAATGCGGCACCGGTGTTCCATAGGTGCACCCAGTTAAAGAACGGGGTCACCGAAACATACTCGCCATAGGCCATTGATTGCTGCACCAGCCACTTTACAGCCTGATCAGACGCTGCCAGCAGGCCCGATATGGACAATAGGGCATACGGCGAGAGCTTTTTGCCAATAATGAGCATTATTTAACCCTTCAACGCCAAAATGCGTCTGGCACCGTTAAGTACAATGCCCCCCGCGATGGTGCCGATAATCAGATCCGGATAATTGGAACCGGTCCACGCGACCAGGGCGCCGGCGGTGATGACCCCCAGGTTGATCACCACGTCGTTGGCCGAGAATATCCAGCTTGCCTTCATGTGCGCCCCGCCTTCCCGATGTTTGGATATGAGCAGCAGACAACTGGTATTGGCAATCAATGCGACGAATGCGATAGCCATCATCACCAGCGATTCAGGCTCACTACCGAATACAAAGCGTCTCACCACCTCTACGAGCACGCCCACAGCCAAGATCAGTTGCAGTACACCAGCAAGATGCGCGGCACGTACCTGCATTTTCACGCTATGTCCAACCGCATAAAGGGCAAGCCCGTACACCGCCGCATCGGCAAAATTGTCCAGGGATTCTCCAATCAGGCCGGTGGACCGGGCGATCAGACCGGCAGTCATTTCCACCACGAACAGAAGTGCATTGATGCCGAGCAACCAGCGCAGGGTCCCGGATTCTTGCTTAGCAGAAGCTGCCGAAAACTCGGCGGCCTTGATGGTCTCCGGATTTGCAGCGACGGTTTCCTGAAGCGAGGCGCCTAGCCCCAAGGTCTTCAGTTTCGAGGTGACGGGCTCGACCTCGCCGTCATGCACGACCTTCAGCCGGCGGTTCGACAAGTCGAAGGACAGCGCCCGAATCTCCTCAAAGCCGTTCAGGGCTAGGCGAATCATTCGTTCTTCTGATGGACAGTCCATCTTCGGCACGGCATAAACACTGACCCATCTCCCTGGCGCCTCGGAGGAGGCCTGTATATCGGTATCCGCTGCGGACGTTGCATCACCGCCACAGGCGCCACCACAGGATTTGCTCATGATACGACTCCACTTGAACAATGTTGTGGTACCATTTAAAACTATAAAGCTACTATAAGGTCAATAGAGTAAAGAATCCGTTGGGGAGGAGGCTGATGCGCATTGGTCAGTTGGCGCAGTTGGTAGGGGTCGAAACACAGACGATCCGCTTCTATGAACAGCAGGGCTTGTTGCCGCCGCCTGATCGGCAGGACAACGGTTACCGTGTCTATACCGAGAAGCATGGTGAGGGGCTGGCCTTCATCCGTCGCTGCAGAATCCTGGGCCTGTCACTGGCTGAGATTCACGAACTACAGAGCTATGAGGACGACCCTCATCAGCCTTGTACCGCCGTCAACGCCTTGCTCGATGATCACATCTCTCATGTGCGGTCGCAGATAACCGCTCTGCAAGCGCTTGAGAAACAACTCGTTTCACTGAGAGCGAGTTGCAACGATGACCGGGAAGTTGAGGCGTGTGGGGTTCTTGCTGGAATTAGCGAAGGAAACATGCACCAGCAGTAGGTGAAGCATCAACCAGATAATCCGATGAGATGCCGGTCTGTCTCACTCTCATGCAAAGGTAAGATCAACCATTTAATCCGCTTACCCTGAACAACAAGGCCCTGTTGGGACTTTCTCAGATCGTCTTGAGCATCAGCGCTGCGCAGGCTGCAATGGCCGCCGAGGAAAAAGGCGAGGGATTCATCGAAGGCAGCAGCCTGAGCATCCTCAATCGAAATTTCTACTTCAACCGTGATTTTCGCAAAGGCCAGTCCAGCAGTACAGGAAATGGCTACTCGGAAGAATGGGCCCACGGAGTCATAGGCCGATTCGAGTCGGGCTCGGCCAGGCCGAGGACAATTACTCCAAGCTCGGCGGCGCCGTAAAGACCCGTTTCCTGGACACTGAAATCAAAGTAGGCGATGTCTTCCCTGTCACGCCTGTCGTGCAGTACGGCGATTCGCGACTGCTTCCGGAAAGCTTCCGCGGCGTCACCGCATACAACACCAGTGTCGAGGGCTTGGTGCTACAGGGCGGACGCCTGCACGCGATGAGCCAACCCAGCTCCAGCAGCATGCGGGATGATTTTGCAACCTTCTACGCAGGCGAAGTCGGCTCTCCGTGGATAGTCGGCGGTGATTACACACCCAACGACAACCTTGGCTTCAGCCTTTACACCAGTTGTCTCAAGGATGCCTGAAACCAATACTATACCGGCACTACCTGGAGCTACCCGCTTGCAGATGATGTCGCCTTGGTCGGTGGTTTGAATTACTACAAGGCCGTCGATGAGGGGAAGCAGCTCCTCGGCAGTTTTGAGAACGATATCTGGAGCGGCAAGGTCGGCCTCCGTGTCGGGGCGCACACCGGCGAGGGACGGAGACGGCCGACGTGAACCAGATCGCTATTGTGCCTTGCTATCGCCCTTCGGGGACTCCATTCCAATGTGTTGGTTCATGTTCTCCATCATTGTATTGCAGTTTTTCATCATCTTGGACATTTCCTGCATGTCCATCATCGGCATATGGTTGCCGTCCATCATGTGCATGTCCTCACCCTTATTTGTCTCGGCACTGCTTTGGGCGGGGGCTTTGGCCTGTTCGGCAAATCCCGTGGCAACAGTTCCAAGGGCTATGAAGGTAGCAAGGACGGTGTAGGTAATGGCGTTACGCATGGCGACTCTCCTCATCTACGACCTTGGTTTCCAGCCAGGCTGTGTATTGAAGAGTTGATTGCTCCACTGTCCTCCTGTTTGGCTCCTTTGGTTTGGAGGATGGTTTCAGGCGCCTGAGGTAGGCGCCTTTTTCGGTCAACAAGTCTTCGGCTTCATCGCTCTGGACTCTGCGAGCTGGCTTGACAGCACCGCGTTGTCTTGCACGAGAAGCTGCTTTTCTGTGGCCAACTGGCTCAATTGGCTTTCAGTTTGGCTTAAGCGTTCCGCCAGCAGGCTTCGCTCCCGTTCATTGACGGCCAGGTAAGTCCGCGTCTCAGCCAAACGCTGCTCACCTTGGCCATGGCGCTGCTCCAGTGCCTGATGCGACTGTTGCAAGTCGGTGAATTGAAGTAAGACGTGTTCATGCGCAATCTGACTCTGCGCGAGCGTCGCTTGCGTCGTGAGCAGGGTGCTCTCTAGACGATCATGGTCCTGCACCAGGCGTTGTTCCTGCGCCTGCAGTTCGCCCAGGCGGGTTTGCTGCGCGAGCAGACGCTGCCGGAGCGCTGCCAATTCGTGTTCCAGGCGCTGCTGGCGTTGCTCAGTGGCCTGGCGCTCGTCGCTGCGTTGTTGCGCGACCGATGCCTGGTAGTGCTCAAACTGCTCCCGCGCTTGTTGCAGTTGCCGGGTCAGTGCGGCCGCCTCGGCGGCGCGGTCAGCCAGACGTTGTTCGAGCCCGGTCTTTTCACTGCCCAGGCTGGCCAGGGCGATCTCCTGACGCTGCAGGGTGTCAGCCAGCCCCTGGCTGCGCGTAGTGGCTACGGCAAGTGCCTGGGCCTGCTGCTCCTGAACGCTGAGTTGCGCGTCGCGCTCGACGAATGCCTGCTGCAACTGTTCCTGCAACGCGTCGGCCTCTGCCTGGTGAGCCGCTACGGCCTGCTGGAGTTGGACGGCCGCCTCCGCCTGAACTTTTTCGTACAGTCCTTTCAGCGCCAGGACCAGCTCCGCGGGCAATCCCAGTTCGGCCTGGGCCAGCGTGCCGGGATGCGCGGCTTTCCAACGCTTTAACAACGGAGCAATCGTGCTTTTGCTGCCCGTCCCACCCAGGGCGACGCGGATGCTGTCAATGGTGGGGTTGTGGCCCGCAGCCACCAGTTGGGTGGCCGCCTGGGCAACATGCAGGTAGAGGACGCCGGAACGGGCCATGAACACCTCGGATTTTTTCGTACCGTATTATGGAAAACGTAATACCTCGATTTAAGTACAGAATAGTTCAGCCGACTGAGACCGTCAGTTGACCCACGATAAGCGCGGTTATCGTGAGTTAAGTCATCGCGATCGAGGGTTGTGTCTATAATCTGCGGTACACATGGCCTAAACAGGCGCTTCGTGATGACAGCCGGCAATAATGACGAAAACCTCCCCACCAGGCGGCACGAAGAGCCGACAGTACTTGCGCGTACCCCCGGTACGCTCACCACCCCCGAACAATTGGCTGAGCAACATCAGCGTTTTCTCGCCGCCGCGACAACCGACAACACCCGGCGCACCTACCGCTCGGCCATTCGCCACTTTCTCGCCTGGGGCGGCGTGCTGCCGTGCGATGAAGCCGCGCTGATTCGTTATCTATTGTCTTTTGCGGAAGTATTGAACCCGCGCACCCTGGCCCTGCGCCTCACGGCGCTGTCGCAATGGCACCGTTATCAGGGTTTTCCTGACCCTACCGCCAGCGCCACCGTGGGCAAAACCTTGCGCGGTATTGAGCGGGTGAACGGGCGGCCTCGACAAAAAGCCAAGGCCCTGGTCCTAGAGGATCTCGAACGCATCGTGGTGCACCTGAACACGCTCGACGGACTGGCGACACTGCGGGACAGTGCACTGCTCCAGGTCGGGTATTTTGGTGCGTTCCGGCGCAGCGAATTGGTCACGCTGGAGATGCAATACCTCGAGTGGGAGCAGGAAGGTCTACGGATCACGCTGCCCCGTTCCAAGACCGATCAGGAGGGCGAGGGACTCGACAAGGCGATCCCATACGGCGACAGCATCTGCTGCCCCGCGACAGCGCTACGCCGGTGGTTGGACGCGGCTCAGATCGTTCAGGGGCCACTGTTCCGGCGCATCAGCCGCTGGGGCGTACTCGGCGAGGTGGCACTGCACGAGGGCAGCGTGAATACCATCCTGACGGCACGTGCCGAAGCCGCAGGGCTGTTGTATGTGCCCGAACTGAGCAGCCACAGTCTGCGTCGGGGACTGGCTACCAGTGCGCATCGGGCTGGGGCGGATTTCCTTGAGATCAAACGACAGGGTGGCTGGCGGCACGATGGCACCGTACACGGCTATATCGAGGAAGCTGGAGCTTTCGAGGAGAATGCGGCTGGCTCGTTATTACGACGCAAACCGTAGCCAAGGTTTGTAAGCAGGGCTGGTTAGAATCCCAAGTGGCCACCCTCTATTCTCGACCGTCCTTCCGCAGCACATGAGCAGTTCCCTTAAAAACAGTTACTTACAGAACGAATGTCCTAATTTTTGGCTTATCTCGGCACGCCCCCTGGACGAAATCGCCGAGCTACTGCGGCTGGAGGATGGCACCCATTGCGAGGAAGCCAGCGGCCTGGCCGAGCACAAGCTCAAGGATGTGCGCGAGAAGATGGCCGACTTGGCACGCATGGAGGCCGTGCTGTCTGAACTGGTGTGCGCCTGCCATGCGCGGAAAGGGAACGTTTCCTGCCCGCTGATTGCGTCACTGCAAGACGGAACGAAGCTCGCTGCATCGGCGCGGGGGAGTCACGGGGTGACTACGCCTTAGCGTGCTTTATTTTCCGAATTCTGAGACGACCCCCTGAAGGGATGTCCCCGATAGTGAGGTGGCAGAACATGCAACCACCCAAGGTACCGAATCCGGCATGGATCGCTCCGCACCTGGTCACGCTGACGAGTCGGCCCCCGGAAGGAGAATGGAGGTATGAGATCAAGTACGACGGGTATCGTCTGATGACCCGGATCGATGGTGGCCAGGTGCAGCTTTTTACCAAGAACGGTTTTGACTGGACCGATCGCATGCCACTGCTTGCCAAAGACCTCCGCCGTCTGGCTGTACATTCAGCCTGGCTTGATGGCGAGGTCGTGATCCAGGAGGACGACGGTCGACCGGCCTTCCAAGCCTTGCAGTCGGCGTTCGCCACTCGAGCGACCGATGACCTGGTCTACGTGGCCTTCGACTTGCTGTACCTCAATGGTGCGGATCTTCGGGGTGAAGCCGTTGAGCTAAGGCGGCAAGTCCTCGAGGCGCTGCTCGAGCATTGTCCGCTACAGCGGGTCCGCTTCTCCGCAGCCTTGGATGCAGACCCTTTGCAACTGCTTGCCAATGCCTGCCGGATGAACCTTGAAGGCATCGTAGGCAAGCGAGACGGTAGCCGCTACAGCAGCACCCGGGACGGCGCCTGGGTGAAGCTTAAGTGCGGCAGTCGACAAGAATTCGTCATAGCCGGTTACACACGTGCTGCAGGTGGCATTGGATCGCTATTGCTGGGACTGCATGACGACGATGGCCAGCTGGTCTACGCAGGGAAAGTTCGTTCTGGCTTCAGCGGGCGAACTCTGGAGGCTCTGCGGGTTGCTCTCGCACCGCTTGTGCAGGATCGCCCCTCTCTTGCCGACCCACCTCGAATGAAAAGCGCAGGGGTTGTTTGGCTAGCCCCGCACCAGGTGTGTGAAGTGAAGTTCGCTGAGATTACCCCTGCCGGCAAGGTCAGGCACGCGGTGTTCGTCGGGCTACGCGATGACAAGCCGGCCGACGCTATAAGCCTGGAGAGCGACAGCGAGCCGGTATGAGCGGACGTTTTGAGGCGTCCTGGGAGGTGGGTTTGTATCAGGTGGATATCGAGGCCGAGGCCTGCGTGATCCAGTGCGAGATCACAAACCTGGTTACAGCAGAACCTCAACCTGGTGCCTGGTCAAGTGATTGGGATGCCGAGGGATACCACGAACTTGAGTTCAGGGTGGTATCTGGTCAAGCGTTCGATACGGATGGCACATCCGTGGATCTTGGACGCAATGGCTGCGCTGAGCTTGCAGAACGCTACTCTGAGTACATTGAGGCCGAGCTGTGGCGTCACCTCAATGCGCAACAACTGACCGGTTAGGGTCAGCGTCTGCAAGCCGGCGGCGGCAGTTTAAAAATGAATTTGCTTGAACTGCGCGATTTGTCCTTTCTCAAGCATACGGACTGCGCCGCTGGTTTGGGGGCGAAGGTACTTGAGATCTTTCACATCGATTTTGAGCTTGCGAGCGGCCTCATCCCAATCTGCAGTAGCCAGGTTCAAAAGCAGCAAGGTGCCGGCATTTTTGATGAAGTCTGAGCTGAAATGAGCCGGGGACTGTCCAGCAAGGAGGATCGACAAACCGAATTTTCGCATTTCAGTAACGATGATGTTTATAGGGTTACTGACATCTTCATCGTTGAATTTTTTTGATTCATCGAGAACTACTAAACGACGAAGTTTCCCCCCTGACTCACCCCGCTGCATCATCTCGCGGATGATTGAACGGAGGCGAAAGCGAACGAACATTTTGAGTTCGTCTTCTGATTGAGCCAAGGGTTTCAAGTTGTAGCGACGAACCCTCGCATTACCAAAGGGAGGAGGATTGGGATTGAATACACCGGTTGCATGCAGATTTTCCAAGCGTGTAATCACGCTCAGCACAACGTCTTTACTGTGATACTTGATGGCATCCTCAAACTCATGCCCGGTTTCGATATTATTCAGAAACGTCTTGTGAGCCTCCTCCGCTTTGTCCTTCGCTGCATTGAGTCGCTTTTGCTGCGCCTCCATATCGGAATCATCGCCGCGTGCTTTTGCCTTTGCGAGCTCCGTGCGGCGTTTATTCACTGCCGACATACACCGGCAGTATTCCTCAAAGCAACTCAAGGCTTTCTTCCCATCGCCACTGTCGTCGACGCCCATCCAGAGTGATCGCAATTTTCGCTTCGCGAGTCGAATCACATCAGGGAGGGTGGGATAGACTCCACGAAGCTCATTCCACTGCTTGGTCTGAATGATGTGGCGAATTTCATCCTCAGTCGCTTCCCGACGCACCCAGGTGCGCGGGTCGCCAGGCAAGATTCCCCGAGCAGTATAGGCGTCTGTAAGGAGGTGGCGAAGCACGCCTTCCTGGTTCCCTCCGAGCTTTCTGGATGTCGAGTTGATTGACTCGATAACGTCGTTCACTGCCCGACGGACACCGCCATAATGTGGGTCAGTATTCAGAATGAGCGGGTTGAATCCAAAGCGCGACGACTCGCTGAACATCACTGTCTCAGCACCAGGGATCTCGATGTCGCCGTGATAATCGAAGATATCAATTTCAACATCTTCATTCATGTTGGTCACGAATTCGCGGATCCAGTGCGTTTTACCAGCACCAGAAGTACCAGCCACGCCGACATGATGATTAGATACGCGGTCCTCAGACCACACGACGGGTAACTCAACATTGTCTTTTTTGAGTTTCCAGTAGTCATTCCCCAATTTGATAGCTGTGGACATATATTCTCCTTAGTCGTCGAAGGCTTCTTCGGGGATGTCTAAATCATCCGCTTCGTCACCAAGCAACTCCTCAAATTCGTCTTCTTCACGTACCTGATGGTAATACCCAGTCAAACCTTGAGCTTCGGCAGCGTGCACAGCTTTGCGGGCCGCTTGGAACAATACGATGCCGCGTTGCTCTGGGGTTACTTCAAATCGGGTAATTCCATCCAAGTGCGTCGCAGTGGCCACGACTTCATCAAGGATAGGATCATCAAGTTTCGGATAGTAAGCTGATTCGACTCTGCGCAGCTGAGCCGTAATATAGTCAACCGAATGGTGATCAGTGGTGCTGATCTTCTCTGCGCTGTGAGGCAGTCTCGAATATTCCGGACGTTCAATTTGAAGGAACCGGTTAATTCGGGCAGATAGTTTGCTAGTTTTTTTGTGCTCATCCGGGATGTAGAAACTAGAGCTCGGCACGACGCTATCTTTGAAGATGACCATGCCTTCGCCCGCTTGGAGCTTTTTCAAGTCAGGCAGCTCGATCTTGTTGCGCTTTTCAATATTGGCTCCCGCTTGGGCGCGGAAGGAGGATTGCATGGCACCGGAGCTTTCGTCATACCCACCCAGGACACTGTAATACCCTTCACCACCAGCCTTGCGGATGAAGTCATAGGTGTCCTCGGGGTCTTCCAGTGCGAGTACCCACTTAACCTTGGTGTTGGCCAGCATCGAGGCGGCTTCGTCAGCTGCCTCGCCACGTTTCAGACCTTGCATGTCCTGAACTGCCGCAACCATCATGAAGCCCAGACTTCGAGCTTGTGCGAACATTACAGCGATCCCGGCCGCGAAGTAGTACGCCAGCTCATCACTGATGATGAGGTAGGGGTTGGGCGCATTGGTCGCTTTTGTATCCAACACCTGCTCTTTCGTCCCCTCTAGTTTGTAGCCGAGGTTTTGAGCCATCATCAAGCGGATGGACGAGATGTAGAGTTTCCCCAGCGATGCCGCTTCGGAGGCTGATTTCTCCAAGCTCGGAATCATCACCACGAGCAGCCTATCGTTGAGCAATACATCCATCATGTCGATTTCAGGATACTTGTCGCTGAACACATGCGAATAGGTATCCATCATCATGGAGAAGATGCGAGAGAATTGGCCAGTCAAATAGCCATGCTGGTTGAATACTTCGGCATCCCATTTGGAGGGATCGTCCACAAGGTCGGGGTTGAAGCCCGGCAGGCCTGTCTCAAAGTAAGCTTTGATCGGAAGATAGGCGGTCTCGGGAATCAATCCCTGTTGACCCTCTTTGTAAAGTTCGACCAGATTCTTGAGCGCGAGATAATGGCGGAAAGTGGCGACAGAAATTTCAATCTCGCCCCTGGCTCGTTTGTAGCAAAGCGTCCTGATCACTGCGTCGACCATGTTGATCGCTTTTTCCTGCCACTTTGCTCCATCGCCACTGGCCGCTGGCAGCAGCGACGCCAGGAGCTGCAGCAAAAAGTCGGCCGCACCATCACCGAACGGATTCAGCGAGTTCGACTGAGCCCTAAAATCTGAGGTCCACTCTTTACCGTTCTCGCGGGCCACCATGCTGTCGAAGGGGTCCATACCCCCCGTCAAATAGTTGAGAATTAGGAAATCGTCTTCACGGCCAAGGCGCCTGGCGAGCGACCACAGGCAAAACGCAAGGTTAGAGTCTGCTTTGCCGTCGGCGTAGCAAGCACCCGATCCCCAGCAAAGAGCGTTGAAGAACAACGCCATGAGAGTTTCACTTTTGCCACTGCCGGTGGTTCCTGGAATCCACATATGCGTACGGCAGTCAGAATTATTGAGCCAAAGTTCTCGACCTTCGTCCTCGCTTCGAGCAATGCCCTCTGCGTTTGGCGTACGCAAGTAACCCAAGTACATAATGCCACCTGCAGCCATGAGCTTGCGAAACGTTCTAGAGCTTTTGAATAAGCCCCATAAGGTTTTTTTCTCGACCAGCTCCTCATAATAATCAGTTCGATCTTTGCCGCCGATGTCTTTAGGCATCCGCAATGGCATTCGAAATCGCTGGTCGTTGAATGACATTACCATCATGCACATTACGAGTATCCAAACTGGCCACGCGGCCGGTTGATACACCATCAGCCCAATAAGTGCGAGCATCGCAAGCTTGAAGTTGTTGGGCCGGTGAAGCGAGACCATGAATCGGGTCCAGCCTGACCGGGTGTCCCTGGACAAACGTCCCGCTTGGATCTCATGTTGAGAATCGATAGCCATTATGGTCTCCTACGCGCTCAAGGAAATGCCAATAGCGCGCTCAAATTGCAAGCTAAGCGCTTTCTTGAAAAGTGCAGCGCCGTGGATACGGGCAATTACGGCTCGACCTCGTTCCGCTGCTTTAACTTGGGATTCCGGAATGCTGTGATCGAGGCGATGACATACGAAATCAGTGAGGAATTGGCTGAGCGGCTGTGCCTGGTTCAGCATATCCTTCCAATAGTCGACACCATGCTCTCGAATAATACTGTCCGGATCAGTGCCTTCTGGCAGGAACAGGAATTGCGCATTTGTTCCGTCGCGCATTTCTTCTAAAACAACTGCAGATGATCTCAATGCTGCATTACGCCCTGCTTTATCGCCATCGAAGGCGAAGGTAACCGTATCTGCATTCTGAAAAAGCCGACGCATTTGCGTATTGGTTAGAGCCGTCCCCATGGGAGCAACAGCGCGCGGATCGCCAGCCTGGTGGAGGCTGATAACATCAAAAAACCCTTCAACCACTACTGCATGCTTGCTGGCTCGAATAAATTGCCGAGCAATGTTGAAGGCATATAGCTCCTCACCCTTCCGAAACAGCTTCGTCTCAGGCGAGTTAATATATTTCGGCGTTCTGTCTGGTTTCTCGACCACAGACCGCCCTGCAAAACCAATAAGCGCGTTTGCCTGGTTGTAAATAGGGATCATGATCCGGCTACGGAATCTGTCGAATATCCGGCCATCCTCAGCCTCACAGACAAGGCCGCAGTCAATAAGGGTCTGCCGGTCGTGCCGTTTAAGCAGAAGATCCGCAATTCCCGTACCGACGGTTCCCAGCCCATATTTTTCGATTGTCTCGGGCGTCAGAGCGCGTTGCTGGGTCAGATAACCAAACGATTTCACATTCCTCTGAATCCCCCCCATGTAGAGCGCCAGGGCGTCTTTGAGGGCACGATACATGGCTGCCATTTCAGCATTCCGGGCTTGGTCATCCGGAGTAGCCTGGCTCGTCTCTGGAAGTTGGATTCCCGAAAACTCGGCAACCGCTGCAACAGCATCAGGGAAGGGGAGGTGGTGGTGATCCATCATCCACGTGATAGCGTCACCCTTAGCTGAACATCCGTAGCAGCGGTAGAAATTCCGCTCTGGGGAAACACTAAACGACGGCGTCTTTTCCTTGTGGAACGGACAGCAGGCACTGAAATTCTTACCAGATTTCTTCAGTGTGATGTCACGCGAGATCAACCCAACCAAATCCGCGTCTTTGCGGACTCGATCGAGAAACTCGTCACTGTATCTAACGTACTTCCCCATGAGCGATTCCTACTGAGCCTGGGTCTGTTCCAGCCACTGGGCAATAGCTGCCGCCTGGTTGGGTAGAGTGAGCGGCGTCTGAGCGCCCTGTTGGTTGATCACAGTTGGGGTACCCAAGAACTGCAGTTTCCGGAAGACCTGGTCGTTCGCCCTCACATGGGTAAGGCCCTCTTCGCATACTGGACCTTCAACCGGACGCCCCTTGGCAATGGCCTTCCACATTGATGCGCGCTGCTCGACCGGGGCGCAAAGCATCTGCGCGATTGGCTTGGCTGAGCCTTCGCCACCGATCACCGATACTGGGAAGATTTCAACGGTATGATCCGCGGCGAGTTGTTCCAGCTCAGGCTCGAATTTCTGGCAGTGGGGGCATGACGGATCGGAGAAGATGTAGACAGTCCCTTTTGCCCCTTCGGAGAGCTTCACCGAGTACTTGCCCGTGGCTACCCCGGCTTTGATCGCCTCCCTGACGACTTTCGGGTCTGCCGCCTTGGGCAGCCCTGGGATGTTGGCGAGGTCAGGAGCGGGCTGTTGCAATGGCTGTGGGCGCTGGGGTGTGAAAACCGGCGCAGGGGGTTGAGTGCCGATGCCAGGATCGTACTGGGCCTCGGTTGGAGCCTGCAGGCCGGTCAGCTTGGCCGCAAACATGTTCAGCCCGAGAGCAAAGATCACTGCGAAAGCTGGGATGATTCCCCATTTCACAATGCCCTTGGCCCGGGAGGACCAGCGCCGGCGCAGCCCATGCGAGACGATCGCTGCCTGGAGCGCCTCAAAGGCGTCTGTGGCCAGTTGTTCGGTGCCAAAGGACTCAAGAACGACCTGCTCCAGTTTCCCACCGAAAGCACTCGTCACGAGGAGTTGCTTACCTTCTCGCTTCAGCGACAGCCCGCGCTCCAGCGGCAACAACGAGACGCTCCGTTCTTCACCCGTCGAGCCGAAATGAATGTGGAGAGTGTTATCGTATTGACGGATCTTGTCTCGGTTTTTCATTGGCTATCTCCTGTATTCGGGTCGACGAGACCAAGCTTGGCCAAGTACTTTTCAACCCCGTCGATTGCATCTTCGATAAATGGCTCGGTTAGCCTATAACCTGTGTCATCGGCAAAACTTTCCCAGTGGGTTTGCGTATAGACTGCCCCGGCTTCCATAAGCGGAGCTTTACGCTTTCCTAAATTCAGGGCGTAGAACAAGGGACGGTCCATACCTTTCAGCCAACGAAACTGTGACGATGGCAGTTTCCCCAAGTTACTCGCTTGTTCATGCATGGCGTACAGCATCGTTCTGGGATAGGGGTGTTTATTCAGCCAGGCTTGAGCCTCTGGGTGCGCGGCGTATTTTTTGAAGGCATCCTCGGCCAAGCTCAGGTCGGGATAGCCTTTTTTCCCTTCGTGAGTGTTGTGGTGACAAGAACGATTGAGAGCGTCCAGCAGCTCCTGGGCTTTCTTCATATCGCGACCATCCGATAACAGCCGGGCTCCAAAGACAGCGAATAGTGCTCGTTCAGTAACACTCAGCTCATTCAAGTTTTTGATAGGACTGCCCAAGTCCTTGACCAATAACTCCCGGCAACGCTCGCGATCAAGCCTACGGTTGACGATGAGGCCATGTTGCAAAGCCCATTCTTCTGGGTGTATCGCACTTCTGTGTTCAGGAGGGTCATCATTCAGAAGCAGTGTATGCGGATCACCGTAATACAATGATGGAATGATTGCCGGCGAATGGTTAGACATGACCCACGGGAGTGTTTCTACAGTGATAACGCGGCGAGTTTTGTTGGCTGAATGGCGATGCGCAGCGCGGAATCCACGCAGTGCCAACAAGATAGGAACGAAAATGAAAAAGTAGCCGGAAATATTGAGTAGGCGTAGCAAGTCGCCGAATTTTACTTGCGAAGGGTTCATCGCAAGTAGGGCCGCTTCGTATCTCCATTGGCGAATCTGATCTGGCATAAATGACCAGTCGAACACGCCCAATTGGTACCAAGCCCATTTCAAACCCCAATAGCTAATGGTGCCATGCCAACGGTGCCAACACATCCAGCCGAATACCACAGGAACTGCGATCATGAGCAGCCACACTGCCCACATGCCATCCGATTCGACTTGGTTATTGCGCGCCATAGTTCCTCCTAGAATCGCAATGAGTTGTTATATACGCGCTGTATATAGGGGTATTTGTATTTGGGGGTCCTTGAGTGGTAATGGCCTACGCCATCCCAGAAGCTCCCGCCGGCTTGATTGATCTCATACCGAAGGATGTAAGCGCCGGCCCTAGCCGCCCAGCAGAAATCACTTGTGATGAGCTCAGGGGCTACGCCGAACTCGCTTTGCAGTCGGTTTGCCCAAACCGTGTTGATTTGAAAAGGTCCGTGATCGACCGTCCCGTTCTTATTAAGGCTCTTCAATGGTTCGCCGCTGCCGCTTTCGGTCAGCCATACAGCGATTAGGCCGCGCAATGGCAGGCTGTAATCCCGGGCGGCCTGCACCATGCAGGCAGGTACCAGGTCTTGGGCGACATCAGGCGGTGGTGCAGGAATTGGAACCATTAGGCAATCCTTCCGTAATGACCCGTGATGGTTTATGCTTTTCCGTATGGTAGCTATTCTACGGAATCAAGGCAAGGCAAACCACACCGGTCGCTGGGTAGATCCAAGCGGCTCCAGGCTCAAGGGTAAGGAGGGTTGATGGAAAAAATTCTTTGGATAGCTGAGAAAGAATCCCAGCTGTCCCAGGGTGTATTCCCTGTGCTCAATGGACACACTTCTGACCGTGGGGCAGGCTGGACAAAACACGGTAATGACTGGTGCGTCTGGCTGGATGGGCATGCCTTTCAGCAGGCGACGCCTGATGACTATCTGCCTGACGATCTGCCTAAAACAGGCAAGGGTCGGAAAATTTGGCGGATGGAGGACCTGCCGATTATCCCACCAGAACAAAACTGGAAAATTCTGCCTGATCCTCGCAAACGGCCCCGGCTCAGCAAACTAAAGGAGCTTTTGGCCTGGTGTGACGTTGTGTATCACCTCGGCGATCCCGACAGCGAAGGACAAAGCCTGGTGGATGAGGCGCTTGAGTACTTCCGCTGCCGCAAGCCTGTTAAACGGGTTTTGATCAACGACTACAACCCCAGCAAGGTCCGCGAGGCGCTCGCTAACATGCGTGACAACTCGGATCCGCTGTTCAGGGGATGGCGGTTGTGGGGGCTTGCTCGGAGCCGTTACGACTGGCTCTTGGGCATGAACGGTACGCGGGCGATGACCCTTCGGGGGCGCGACATGGGTCACCAAGGGCTGTTGCCAGTTGGTAGCGTGCAGAGCCCTTTGCTCTACGTAGTCCGTGAGCGCGACCGCGCGATCGAGTCTTTCAAACCTGTCCCTTATCAAGACATCACCGCCGTATTCACGACCAGCGCCGGGGTTGAGATTCGCGGCCGCTGGTTGCCACAAGAAGACCAAACAGGCCTGGATGAATCCGGTCGGCTGGTAGACGAGGAAGTTGCGAAACAGCTTCTTGCACGCCTGCAGGAAGGCGTGCCCGGGGAAGCCTCGATCATCGAGCACTCGATCACTGACAAGAAGAAAAAACCTCCACTTCCCTTGTCCATGAATGAACTGCAAATGGAAGGTTTCAGCCGCTTCGGCTACACCGGTGACGAGGTGATGGAGGCTGCTCAAAAGCTCTACGACACCTACAAGGTCATGACATATCCTCGCACCGATGTGCGCTTCCTTTCTGAAGCTCATCATGCCGAAGCCCCCGGCGTGATCGCTGGCATCATGCAGCTGCGGCCAGATCTGCTGACTATTGCTCGTGAGCTGGACCCTGAGCGCAAATCAGCAGCCTTTAATGATGCGAAAATGCGTACCCCCACGGGCGAGCCTACCCCGCACCACGGGATCATCCCGTCAACCCCGGAAAATCCAGTCAATTCAGCTGATTGGTCCGAGGCTGAGCGGAACGTGTATGACATGGTGGTCCGGGCTTATCTTGCCCAGTTCGCTGCCGATTACCGGTATCGCTCGATGCTGTTGCGCATTGGCGTTCAAATTGGCGAGGTCTTCGGTGCAACGGGTGTCTGCCCAACCGATCAAGGTTGGAAGGCTGTGTACAAAGAGCCTCCGCCGCTGGACGGTGCGCCTGCCGAGGAAGAAGGGCCAGAGGGTGAACTTCCTGACGTGAAGTCGGGTGATTTGCTGCAGTGGCTGGAAGTGAATGCGACAGGCAAGGTAACCACCGCGCCCCCGCGTTTCGACGACAATATGCTGCTCGATGCGATGAAGAACTTGCATCGGTACGTAGACGATGCGGAGTTGAAAAAGCGGCTCAAAGAAGGGGAGGGGATCGGTACTACAGCCACCCGTGCAGGCATCATCGCCGACATGAAGCGGCGCAGCTTGTTCGTGCCGGCGGGAGGAAAGGGCAAAAAGCTCATGACCAGCCCCGAAGCCAGAAGCCTGATTGACGCGCTGCCCATGCGCGTTAAGGATCCCGCGCAAGCCGGTGCTTTCAAACGTTCGCTGGATCAAGTCGCAGACGGGGCCATGAGTCTGAGCGACTTCATGCGCTACGCCGAGGAGTTCGTTCGGGACGTTGTTGCAACTGCCAAGGCCGCCTCTATTACACCTCTTCCGCCCACAGCCGGCGAAGGCGTTCCCTGCCCTAACTGTAAGAGTGCTTTGCAGAACCGGGGCAAGCGAACCGTGTGTTCCAGCTGCGAGTTCGTGCTTTGGCACGAGGTTTCGGGTAAATCACTCACTCCAGGCCAGATCGAGCTGTTGTTGGTGAAAGGTGAAACACCAGTCATCAAAGGGTTCGTGAGCCGTCAAAAGCAGTCGAAGTTTTCCGCGAAGCTGAAGCTGGACACCGCCACAGGTAAAACGACATTCGTATTCGACTCGGCACCGAGCAATGCAGACCGTTCAGCGCCTGCAGTACCGGCGATGTCATCCAGCAAGCTTGAATGCCCGCGCTGCTCAGGTGAGATTGCAGCGGTACCTGGACACTTCCAATGCTCAGCTTGCCAGTTCAAGGTCGGTGCAGTCATCGCCAGTCGGCCGCTGAGTGCCGCGGAAGCGCAAGCGCTGTTCTCGAGCGGAATGACGGAGAAACTCTCGGGTTTTCTCAACCGTGACAAGCGTCCGTTCACCGCTCACCTGAAGCTCAACCGGGATAGCTGGAAAGTGGAATTCGACTTCGGCAAGAAGGCAAGCTGAATGAACACTGAATTCTTGACCGAACACGACAGGCAGCTGTTGGCCCACAAACAGGAATTCCAGGATCTGGTGCTCAAGCATATGCGTGCCCTAAGTGCGCTCGAGTGGATGATGTTCAGAACCATTGCACGGGACAGATCCGCCTGGGGTGATGCCGCTGCGCGCAACCTCTACAAGCATGGCGATGTGTTGCAAGCATCCTTCAACTTGCCAACGCTGCGCCTGGGCGACCTGCCTAAGTCCTTCTCTGCCGGTGCCACAGTCATAGGCGAGGTCGAGGGACAGCCCGTGCTCTATTTCGAGGGCTCCGGCTATTACGCATGGGCTTTGGCTCCTGAATCTCCAGTTCTAGAAGCGTCAATCACATACCCTGCCTACCCGCCCGGGTGGGCAGAAGGAGAACGTTCATGATCCGTCGCACACTATCGATCCTGCTGCTGATCCTACTGGCCGGTTGCGACCAGGAATCAGGCGCACCGAGGGAACCTGGTGAACATAGGGAAGTGATCCAGGGGATGCACACCCAATTCATCAAAGTCACCGAGGGGAACAACCAATGGTTTGAAATGGCCATTTCGGTTGACGAAAGCAATACGTTCCGTATGCCAGTGTTCTTCGCTGAAGATGGCAAACTGGTTCGTGTCGATGACAAGCAAGCTCGCAAGGTGTTCGATCGGTGGCTTAAAGAACGGGCCAAGGGGATCGCAGCATTCAGCTCAGTTGACGAGCAGGTAGGCTTTAAAGGGCCTTTTCTGGCGCTCGACGTCAAACGGTAGGGATAATCATGTTTAACGCGACCGAAATGAAGGTGGTCCCGGCCTACTTTGCCAAGAGTGATGCTGGCGATCCGGTGCCTTTCATCGTTTCCCTGATGCTGGTGGACGCAGACCACAAACCTGCTTTGCCGCCGGCAGTGGAAGCCTCGATCAACCGCACGGTGGAAATTACAGGTGCCGAGGGTGTGGCATTTGCAAATGTCTATGACACCGATGATCTACGGGCTGTAGCGACCCGCAGCATCAATCGAGCGCGTGGTCTCAAAGACTTGGCCATTGTGCTGTTCAGGTGCCAAAGCGCACCAACTGCAGAACAGCTGATGACGGTGCTGAATGGCTCATACGAGCTGGCCTTGGTCAAAGCCAGCGCCGCGAGGGTCAGCGATGAATAATCGGATCGTGCGATTCCTAGTCGGGGCGCTGAGTCTAATAGTGGGCCTGGCCATGGCGGTCAACTATCACTTCAACGAACTTCGACCCTTGAATGAAGGGTTTCAGTCAGCATTATTTATGATTCTTGGCCTCGCCTTGATCTACAAAGCCTCGAAACCAGCTAAGAAGGACAATGCCATGCCGGCACAGTGGACGGACCAACAGCTTGCGGCCTTTGAGGCAGCGATGGAAACCATAGGCAACATGATCGCCCTCAAAGCCCGTGATATCCACGCCGAGCGTAGCAAGGGCGCTCCGAATCAGGCTTTGATTGATCAGCTTCGGGCCGAGCAAGCTGAGCTCGTGGTTGAGCGGTCTCGACTCCGCATTGACGACTCAGTGGCGGTAGCGCACGCGATCGAGCGCTACGGGCCGATCGTCAAAGCATCGGTTTGAGGGGTAACCTCATGCCATCTCACGAACAGGTCGGACTAACCGTTGCTCAGGCCCAGTCGATAGTGGATCGATTCATGGCTGAATATCGTGGTCACATAGGCGTGACTGCTATCATCAAGGCCACGCAGGAGGAAATTTATGGACCCGACGCCGCAAGAGAAAAAATCGGATATCGAATCGACGCAGCCTACCACCCAGCAAGAGCCCTCTTTACCCTTGCCGCTTCCAATATGGGTGATGAAGGGGCCGTCAAGCGAGCGCTGCGCCACGAGCTCCTCGGGCATTATGGGCTCAACACCTTCAATCCCGAAGAAAAGCGAGAGTTCCTGGATCGCGTTCTTGAAACGCGCGGTGAACCATCGCTAGCCCACATATGGGCGTACGTCGACGAGCACTATGCCAAGCTCCCGGACATTCATCGTGCGGAAGAGATCTTCGCATTTGTCGCCGAGGAGGAGCGTTCGTTCCTCGGTAAAGCGTGGGACCGTACCCGCAGTTCCCTACAAGGCATGTTAAAGGCCGTAGGGCTAACAGACGGTCGGCTTACTATCAGCGAGCTGCGCATCGAAGCTCAGGCAATCGCTGCAGGTATCAAGGAAGGACACCGACAGCAAATGACGTTTCCCAAGGACGACCAGTCGCAATTTCGGCTGTCCCCCGTTGAGCATGATGCCATTTTCGACGACATCGCCATGCTGGCACTCTCCACTACCAAGCCTGTCAATCAACCAACGGCCGTGCTCCTTGGGGGCCAACCTGGTGCAGGTAAGGCCGGGCTCAGCAGTAGAGCGCTGGATGAGTTTGGCGGCAACACCATCAAGGTTGATGCCGATGAGCTGCGCAAGCACCATCCGCAGTACCTGCAGCTTATGCGCGAGAACGATCGTATGGCCGCGGATCGCACTCATCCAGATGCCGGCGCCTGGTCGGTAAAGCTGACCAATTTGGCGATAAAGAATCGCCGAAACTTGCTGATCGATGGCACCATGCGTGACCCCGATAGTCTCGCAAGGCTTTGCTCACGCCTTCACTCTGCAGGGTATCGCGTCGAAGCCCGGGTATTGGCCGTGGACCCTCTGGTCAGTCGCATGAGCATTCATATGCGCTACGAGCTTCAGCGTGAGTCCAACGGCTTCGGCCGCTGGTCAAATCGAGACAAGCATGACCAGGCCTACGCAGGTCTGCCGGTAACCGTAGAACGGTTAGAAGCAGACAACCTGGTCGACACGCTGCAGGTATTCAGCCGAAACGGCACGGAACTGTATGCGCGTCGTCTCTCCGAAGGAGACTGCGCACCTGCAGGTGGCCGACAGCGCATCACCCAGGAGCGCGAGCGAGTTTGGACTCCCGAGGAGATCCGGGGCTTCAGTTACAATCTGGAAATGATCGAAGGGAAAATGTTGGTGCGTCGAGCGGCCCCCAGCGAGCATGCCGAGCTGGATGGCATCCGATCGGAATACCGTCACAAGTACCCGACCGACCTTAGCCAGGGTGACTTCTTGAGGCGACCTAAGCCGGGCTACTGATAGTACCCCTTTAAAAACAGCGAGTTAGAGACTCGCATTGTCGCGCTTTCAGTAGTTTGTATAATGACTATTATACAAACTGAGATAGGAGGCGACGGCAATGCCTAGAAAACGGCGGCAGACCCCAGAAAATCAGGGGCAGATGACGTTCGATTTCGCTTTTCAAGAGACGGTAGATACGATCGAGGACCTACAAGCTGGCCTCGATTCCGACGAAGACCAAGGAGACCGCCATTATGATCACCAATCAAACACAGCCCCTGGAAATCTCAGCGCGAGTCCTGAGCCAGCAGACACTCGCATCGATCCGCCAGTCGCCGTCGTTCAGCCTCCAAGGCTGGAAGATTCTCGACCGCTGGGCTCTGAACAATCCAGAACGCCTCAAGTCTCTGGAGCTGCAGGGCGAGCTGCAATTGCTCAGCCGGCTTCTGGATCAGCAAGCCTTGGAACTGACAGCCATCAACAGCCTGCCGGTGGAGAGCAAGCAGGGGCTGACAGAGCACGAGATCCTGGCAATGCTGGAGATCGAAACGGACCTGTAACACCTACTGACTACGCGATCAGCAGCGCGGACGGACTAGGTTCCGGCGGAGCGAAGTCGAAATTCCGCGATAATATCGCTGCCCTACAGCTGCTGCAGGTGCTGCACAAGGAAGGCCGCGGCCCTACTCCCGATGAACAAGCCACACTGGTCAGGTATGTGGGCTGGGGTGGGCTGCCGCAGGCTTTCGATCATCGAAATGATGCTTGGCGAACCGAGTACCAGGAACTGTCCACCTTGCTGGGCCAAGATGAATACGAGAGGGCCAGGCGCTCCACTCAGGACGCGCACTACACTTCAAGCACCGTCATCGCTGGCATTTACGAGGGACTGGAGCGCCTTGGTTTCGAAGGCGGCAAGGTATTGGAGCCAGCTGCCGGCACCGGCAATTTCATCGGCCTGATGCCGGCCCAAATGCGGCGCAACAGCCGCATCACTGCCATCGAGCTTGACCCGCTCACTGCGCAAATCGGCGCCCATCTCTATCCGTCGTCTACCTTCATCAATCGTGGGCTGCAGGATGTGGCTATCCCAAGCGCATACTTCGATGCCTGCGTTGCGAATCCCCCCTTCGGATCGCAATCGCTATATGACCCGCATCACCGCGAATTGGCAGGCTTCTCGATTCACAACTACTTCTTGGCCAAATCGCTCAACACGCTCAAACCCGGTGGTGTGATGGGAGCGGTGGTGAGTCGGTACTTCCTCGATGCCGCCAACAGCAAGGCGCGGGAACATATCGCGGATACGGCTCACTTCCTGGGGGCGATTCGCCTACCCAACACAGCGTTCAAAGAAAATGCGCTAACGGAAGTGACAACTGACATTGTGTTCTTCCAGAAGGCGATGCCAGGCGATAGGCCTGAGCGGCGCTGGGTGGATGTCGGTGAAATACGAGATCGCGAAACCGGTGAGCCGATCACGATCAACCAGTATTTCATCGACAATCCTGCGCAAATGGCCGGCCGCATGGCCCTTACTGGGAAGATGCGCCGCGACGCCGCTGATTTACTGGCCGAGCCAGGCCAGGACCTGGCAGCGGCGATCACCGCCAGGCTTCAAGTATTGCCTGCAGGTGCTATGCGCAACCTCGAAGTTGACGCAACTGGTGAAGGCGAACCAGGTCAGGAAGGAAAGCCCGAGGTCGACCTCCCCGCGAATACCAAGGTGGGCTCCTACTTTGTTACCGCCGACGACCAGCTGGCTCGCCGCTTGCCTGATCAGCTCGCAACCCACGACTACCAGTTCATAACCCCTAAAACAGAGCGAGCTGGCCAGCGAATTCGTGGAATGATCGAGGTGCGGGACGCGCTGCGCGCTTTGATGAATGCTGAGCAATCCGTTGATCCTCAGGATCTGGACAACTTGCGAGGCCGTTTGAATGGCCTCTACGACAAGTACGTTCGCCGGCATGGTCATCTGAGTAGCCAGGCCAACCGCCTGGCGATGGGGGAAGATCCTGAATATCCCCTGCTGAACTCATTGGAAAGCAACTACGATCGCGGCGTTTCGGCAGACATGGCGCGAAAGCATGGTGTACCGGCGCGCAATCCCTCTGCGGATAAAGCCGCCATTTTCTCGCGCCGAGTGATGAGCCCACGGGAAGAAATACGCCATGTTGAATCGGCTAAGGATGCACTGGTTGTCAGCATGAACCAGGTAGGGCGTGTCGACCTCGAGCGCATGATCCGGCTGTGCGGTCTCAGTGAGGCTGAGCTGCTTCGGGATTTGAAAGGGCTCGTATACTTCAACCCTGGTAAGGATCGCTGGGAAACCGCCGATCAGTACCTGACCGGAAATGTGAAAGCCAAACTCAGGGGAGCGGAACGTGCTGCGGAACACGATCCCAAATTCCTGGAAAACGTAGAGGCGCTGCGGCCAATTCAGCCTGCAGACATCGAGCCGATCGACATTTCCGTGCAGTTAGGTTCAACCTGGGTACCGGCGAAGACAATCGATGATTTCGTCGTGCACCTCATGGGCGATGTGCGCCGGCGCATCGACTACCAAGAAGCCTTGGGCAAATGGATGGTGAATATCTCCGAAGGGGATAACACAACCATGCGCGTAACCTGGGGCACCGATGCGTATCCTGCGAACAAGCTGGTGGAGGCAGTTTTAACAAACCGGCCGATCCAGGTGAAGGTAGAGGTCGGAAAGGACGATCATGGCCATCCGATCATGCAGGTTGATGAAACTCAGACTGCAGCAGCTAACCAGAAGGCCGACGAGATCCGCGCTGCGTTCACCGACTGGATCTGGGAGGATCAGGAACGTCGAGAATCCCTCGCGCGACTCTACAACGATCGCTTCAACACCAATATTCCTAGCCGCTACGATGGATCACATCTGCAGTTGCCTGGTACTTCGCTGGACATCACGCTCCGACCACACCAGAAGGACGCGATCTGGCGCGGCATTCAGGACGGCACAGCACTTTTCGATCACGTGGTCGGCGCCGGCAAGACGCTCGTGTGCGTCGGCACGGTGATGGAGAGCAAGCGGATGGGGCTGTTCCGCAAGCCAATGGTGCTGGTACCGAACCATCTCCTACTGCAGTGGAAAGATGCCTTCTACGATCTGTATCCCAACGCCAACGTGCTGGTAGCAGAGAAGACGGATTTCAAGAAAGAAAACCGCGAGCGGCTGTTTGCCCGGATTGCTACAGGGGACTGGGATGCAGTGGTAGTGGCGCACAGCTCGTTCAAAAAAATTGGTATGCCACCTGAAACGCTCGAGGAGTTGCTGCAGGAGCAGATCCAGGACCTCACGGACGCGATTCTCGACCTCAAGAGCAGCCAGGGCGATCGTGTGACCATCAAAGAGATGGAGAAGGCGAAGGAACGGATGACCGAGCGTCTGGAGAAGAAAGCCGACACCGGTTCGAAGGACCAAGCCGTTAGCTTTGCCGATTTGGGTGTTGATGCCCTGGTTGTCGATGAGGCTCAGGAATTCAAGAACCTGTTCATCACCACCTCGCTCAGTCGGGTATCGGGCTTGGGGAATCTAGCAGGCTCGGAAAAGGCATTCGACCTTTTCGTTAAGTGCCGTTACCTGCAGCAACGGAACGACGGCCGCGGCGTGTTCCTTGCCACAGGTACCCCACTGAGCAATACGATCGCTGAGCTCTATACCGTGCAGCGATACCTGCAGTACGACGAGATGAAAGCCCGGGGCATCATTCATTTCGATGCCTGGGCTTCGACTTTCGGTCAGGTGGTAACTGGTTGGGAGCTGGACGCTACCGGCGTTAACTACAAGCTCAACTCGCGTTTTGCAAAGTTCCAGAACGTCCCTGAGCTGACAGCGATGTATCGGACCTTCGCCGATGTGATCACCCGCAAGGACCTCCAGGACCAGGCCGAAGCCCGCGGTACCCGATTCCCGGTACCAAAACTGAAAGGCGGTCGCCCGCAGAACGTGATTGTGGATCGATCTGAGGCTCAAGCCTGGTACATGGGCATTCAGCAGGAGGCAGTGGACACAGATGGTAAGCCCATGCTGAAAGCGGATGGATCGACATTCAAGTCATGGAACGAAGGATCCATCATCCATCGCATGGAGCATCTGCCGAAAGACCCACGTCTCGATAATCCGTTGAAGATCACCAATGACGCGCGCAAAGCGGGTTTGGATTTCCGACTTATCGATCCAGGAGCCGGGGATTTCGCCGGCAGCAAAGTGAACGCGTGTGTCGATCAAGCGTTCCGCATTTGGGAGGCCTGGGACGAGCGTAAAGGAACGCAGCTGATTTTCTGCGACCTTTCCACACCGAAGGGTTCAAAACGTCCAGAACAGGCTCCTGTGAGCTCAGAGGATGAGGAGGAGGGTGAGGCCTCGATATCGATGGACGATATTCTGGCTGGGTCCAGCTCGTTCAGCGTGTACGACGATATTCGCTCCAAGCTGCTTGCTCGAGGGATCCCGGCAAACCAGATTCGCTACATCCATGAGGCCAACACGGACCTGCAGAAAGCCAAGCTCTTTGCTGAGATGAATGCCGGTGAGGTGAGGATCATCTTGGGCTCTACGGCGAAGATGGGCGCCGGCATGAATGTCCAACGTCGACTGGTTGCCCTGCATCACCTAGATGCACCCTGGCGCCCAAGCGACTTGGAACAACGCGATGGCCGCATCGAGCGGCAAGGTAATTTGTTCTATGAGATGGACCCTGACGGATTCGAGATCGAGATTCTGCGCTACGCGACGAAGCAGACCTACGATAGCCGCATGTGGCAGACCATCGAGTTCAAGGCGGCAGGCATCGAGCAGTTCCGCAAGGGCGACAGCCTCCAGCGAGTGATCGAGGATGTGGCCAGCGAAGCAGCCAATGCTGCCGAGATGAAAGCCGCCGCCACTGGCAATCCTCTGATCTTCCAGCAGGTGCAGATCGCGGCCGACCTCAAGAAGGTGGAAGCATTGTTCTCCAACTTCAAACGTGGCCAGCACTCTCTTGACAGTCGCATTGCATGGCTGCGTGACGCCGACACGCGTGCCGATCGAGCAATCGCCCGCTGGTCATGTGAGATTGAGCGTCGCAATGCCGGCACCAAGTCCGAATTCGAGTTTTCGGCAAATGGCAGGACGTTTAAGGACGCCGACAAGGAAAGGCTGGCCGCAGTTTTTGCCGGCGCAATGAAGCGTGCCGTCGAGCGCAGGTCAGAAGACACGTTCCAGCGCGCAGAGCTGGTGCCCGTTGGGAGCTATCGTGGTTTCGAAGTTCAGGTGTCGTGCGAGCGGCAGAAAATTCACTTCACCGTCACCGGCCGGGACTCGTACGAGCCGGACAACCTGGTGTATCGCGTCGACGACAAGTTCAGCATTAGTGGATTCATCAGCCGGATGGACAACTTCCTGGAGCGTCTGGAAGGTTGGAGGGATGAGGCCGAAGCTACACGGGGACGCGAGCTGTCGGAGCTCAATAAGGCGATCCAGGAGAAGGCGAAGCCCTTCCAGCAGCAGACCAGACTCGACTACCTGCGCGAGGATGCCCGGGATGTGCTCAGGGAGCTGAAGCTGATGCAGGCTGATGACTCCTATGTGTCCAAGTGGGAGCCAAAATCAGTCCTCCTGCAGGGTTCCGCAGCACCAGGGCGGAGTAAAATGCGGGCGTAATGTAAAAGGGCGCCTGAGGCGCCCTTTTCATTTCTGCTTTCAGAATGTTATGTGCGTTGATGGGAGGTCTGTTTCCCTCATCACCTCGGCGGCTCGTGTTTCCCAGTAACGAACAGGGGCCGAAAGGGCGAGCAGCGGGATTGGAGCGCCCATCAATGCAACCACCGTCCAAGTTTGAAGCACGAGCTCTACTGAACTGGGAACCCAGCCGTAGGGATAGGCCACTGCCACGTAAACGGCGAGCAAAAAAGCCGCGCTTCCTACAAGTGAATGCAGGGAAATTTTTGCTACAAAGACCGCCCAGGCTTTGACCAAAGCATAACGGTTAGCGGGGTCAGCCTTTAGAGCCGCAATCGTGCTATTCAAGGCGACCTGATGGTCCAGCCAGCGCTCTTCTAGTCGATTCTTAAATTCTTCATCCATAAGCACAATTCTCAACGATGCAAAGGGCAGGGACGTCAACCCAGGTTGCCCGAAACATCCAATGCCTGAATTCCTCAACAGTCTGCCCACTTTTCTCCTGCAGGTTAGCAAGCAAACCCGATAGCCGCTGCTCCAGAACGCCCCCGGCTTCTTCCTCCTCATATTGCTCGAAGTAATCACCGTAAGGGTCTTCTGGCTCAAAGACCTGCGAAATGTGGGAGCGGTGTTTCCAGTGGTAGTACTGATGGTCCCGCCACCCCTTGGGGAATCGAGTGGCAAGCTCGCTCCAATCGGTCAAGCTGTAATGATCGGGGTAATTGCAATCTGCGTTGGATGTGTAAACCCAGTACAGCCTGCCCAAGGCCGGATGAACTGTGCTGACAAAAACTTCGCCCATGGCTGGTCCTCCTTTGCCGTTACTGCGCGTGCCGTAACCTGCACTCCGCAAACCAAAAGCCCGCTATCGCGGGCTCCATGGCATTTACTTCCAGACTTCATTCCAATTAGTCGATGAATCCGCCGGGTCACTCGTGTGTCCAACCTCGACGGGGTTGCTGATGTGCGTATCACCGCTACCCACCACGGTACCAAGACCTGTGTCGTTGACACCGGTCTGATTCACGGCATCGGTTACCGCGCCATTCACCTCACTCATGACACCATTGATCTGGCCGTTGACTTCGGAAATCACACCGTTGACCGACGAGCTGGCGATCGAGCAAACCTTGTCCTTGATCATCTGCCAGATGGCCGACAGATCGGGGAACGAGGTTGTGCTGAAAATGCCAGTGATCCCCCCGACACATTTCCCCAGAATGTCAGACGATGTTTGCGCTGCTGTTTGTGTGGTGTCGGCCGCGTCCTGATCTCGGGCCAGGCCGGCCTCACCACCACGCACTGCAGCCTCGCCGCTACGGCAGGTGGCAGCATTGGCTGTCACAGCCGAGCTCAGCAGCAACACAACGAATAACGCGCGGGTCAGTGTTTTCATACCAGTCCTCCAAGAACATTCAGCGGCCAGGAGCATCAAGCTCGAGCCCGGGGTTTAACGGTGGTTTGCGCCGGGCTTGGCTGTGCCATCGCGGGCTGTGCCGGCGCTTCAGGCTTTGGGGTGGCGCTCGATTTCTCCCGCTCTTTTCGTTGCTCAAGGAAACCCAGCTTACGGTGCATATCCGCATCAACGTGCTTGGTGACCTTCGCCTTGAGGATCTGGTTATCGACGTTGAAAAGCACCTCGTCGAAGTACACAGCTTTCCCGTCGCCGCGCCGATTGACTGCGTTACCAAATCCGATCTGCGTCCATTTCTGGTCGCTGCCATCATTGTTCGGCTGGGACAGGGTGATGAAATTGGGCTTGATCTCACCAGTTCCAGGTTCGGGGTGCCGCTCGTTGATAAACGCGAGCACCTGGTGCTTCTCGCCGTTGATCTTCACGTACCCTTGCAGGTAATCACCGCTGCCCTGGTAGAGGAGCACTGTGGTGTCGTACTGGTCGTTATCCAGCTTGGTCACACCGCGAAGGATGAGTTTCTGTTCCGCATTGCTGTCAGCGTTTGCCATACCGACCTCCTGAGGAGTGGTTGAATCACTGGTAGTAGCGCCGGGAATGTCTCCGGGAACACCGGAGTTGCTCGAACTGCCATGAAGGCCAGCGCCGAAGCCTTCAATCTCGGGAAGGGGGGTGGGCTCATCCTTGATGAAGGAATTGGCCATGATCCAGTCGTACTCATTCACTGGTGCAGGAACAGGACGGCCTGTCTTGTCGAACCAGTAGTACTGGTCGGTCGCTGGCTCTGGTCCAAGAGCGGCCAGGTCGTGCTCCAGCTCTTCGAGCGACTTGCTCCAGGTGTTGATGGCCTCCGACTGATCGCGCCACCAGACAGCGGCGTTTACCGCAACAAGGTTCTCCGCCCGTTGCAGATCGGATTCGCCTAAAGGCACTCCCTCGGTTGCCTGGAAATGTTGATGCTCGACCGCGGCTGCAGCTACATCACCAAGCTCCACTTCATCAGTAGGAAGGGCGTCCTCTCCTGAAGGATCCAATGTTCTGGACTTTTCGTATTCGGAGATCGCACCTGCAAGCACGGCAGCATCTGCTTCAGGTTCGTTGGCCAATGGCTGTGCAATGCGCTGACCATTGAGGAAGGTTGCAGGAGGTTTTATATCCCCGCCGGCCCCGGTCAACTCTGTGCGGATATTGGTCTGCTGACCTTCACCGTCAAAGTACGCAATTGTGTAGGTAACACCATCGACCCGATCGGATTCAGGCACTAAATCAATCTTCGCGGTGTAGCCTTGCTTGGCAGCCTCGCTATTCAGCAAATCCCACCTGGCCGAAGGAGTCGTATTTTGGTCATACGGATACTGGCTGTAGCTATCGAGCGCGAATGACTCCAGCACTTCCGCCGGTACCGAATTGGATGGGGAACTAGGCGCCTGATCTGCGCCTTGATGGGTTTCCAGAGCAGCCAGGTAAGCCGCATCAGACTGTTCAATCGCCTTGATGACTTCTTCCGGATCCCAGGAATTTTCTAACTGGACCATCCGGTCAAAACCATCGCTGCCAGGCTCTGGCAGTGGTCCAAAGCGCTTCTCAGCGTCCGCCAGCAGCTCTCTGGCGATGGCGTAACCCTCGGATGCCTCCATCTGTCCGCGGAAGTGCGTGTTGAGCTTACCGACTTCACTCTCAAGCTTGGCATGGAAAGCAGCGCGGTATTTTGCTTCGGCCATGCAGCTTTCGATTGTCTGCAATCCTTCAGGTGAGCGGTCATGTTCCCACATGACGGCCATTGCATGATCCTCGGCCCGATACGGCAGCAAGTCGGGGTAATCATTGATATCACCGGGCAGACCGACTGACTCAACGAATCTCGCATCCCGCCCAGCCACTGTCAGGGACTCAACGGCCAAAGGTTCGACTGGAGGGGCCTGCTCTGGATCTGCTTTAGCAAGCAGAACGGCTTCCCATTCATTGCGATGAACCGTTTTCTCTTCGTAGCGCTCTACACGGCCATCGCTACCACGCACAGGCACTTCTACAGTTACCTGCTTACGTCCCAGGTTGTTCAACGCGACGGTATCGCCTGGAGCAATTTCGTTTTCGCGGAACACTCGAGAAAGGTCCACTCCCCAGGTAACACGTTCTTCGCCGTCGCTATTGCGCAATTTCACGAAGAAGCTTTTGCTCTGCTTCTTGTCGAAAAGATAGGGCGCCGGCCCGAAATCGACGATCACACCCTCGCGGGCATTAACAGGGGTTGGATCGGTTGCAGCCGGTTCTGCGGATGTCGTCGGCCCTTCACTGGGGGTGCCCACCTTCTCACCGGTCGCTTCATCTGACGGCTTCGGCGGCTCAGCTTGCGGGGCGTTTTTGTCTGGTACAACTGCTATAGGAGGCAAGCCGAGCAGCTCGCGTCGAATGGCTTCCTGGGCAGGGTTGTTGAGTTCGACCGGAACCTCATGTTTGATCAGAACTTCGATCGCTCGGCGCTTGAATTCTTCACTGCCCGTAAGCTCGATTGAGCCACCGAACTTCTGTTTAGCCATGTAGAGGCCGGCCAGAATAGCCATCTCATCATCTTTGGCTTCAGCCACCATGAGGATTTGCTGCCCATGGTCGATGAAAATGGGCTTCTCATGGAGGGAATAGAGGACGCTGCCGTCGCGCCGCTCCTTGTAGGTGATGTCCTTCAAGAGCTCGCTGATCTGGATTTTTGGATCCTGATCAACAGTTTCTTGATCTAGATCAGGATTTCCCCGCCCAAAACCGTTACCGAATGCTTCATGCCCCTCCAATCGCGAAATAATTTCGCTGTAAAGGGCTTGGTCTAGTTCCTTTAGCAATTCCGCATATGTATCGTATGCGAAAATATTCTGATAAACGGTAGTTGCTGCATCAGCTGTATTCTTGGCGTCAATCGAGCGCCATGACGACAGGTCTGCAGCGACCCAATGTCTGACCAACGCAGTAGGGACGGCCGCGGCTTCATCTTCGGATGGTTGGCTATTCAGCCAGGCCTGGTACGCCTCAGCACGACGCACAATAGCTTCACGAGGAGAGGCCTCAGCTGCTTGAGGCGAATTCAATCGCTCATAAACAGCCTGGCGGAACTCTTGCATCAAGGCTTCGCTTTCTTCGCTCATGGCAATCCTGCCTCCTTCCGGATGGTGGGGTAGTCCGTTGCCCTGAGCCCCCGTAGAGGGGCTGGGTAAAGTTGGGTTAAACGCTTCGCTCTGGGCTGGACCGTGACTGCTGAAATTTCGTATTGTGTATATTATTCAAAATAAAGCGGAATGGGAAGCTCCGCGCCCTAAGGCCCAGGAGGGCTACGTCTGCTACATTTGAGGGGATCAAATGTCCATTGGAACTGATGAAATTCAGCCAATTTGTGGGACGGATTTGGAGAGATGGCGGATCGAGAACGGTCTGACCAAGGTTGCCGCTGCTGATGCCTTTGGCCTGCAGAAAGCGAAATGGGAAGAGCTAACAGGCCCGGAAAAGTCGGCTGAGCAGATCAACGACCCCGTGGTGGCTATGCTGCTTTTTCTCTACAGGACGCATCCGGAGTCTTCACCGGTGCAGCCACCGCTGGATATCAAGGATTTTTACGACTATTTAGGCCTTCAAGATTCGCCTCAAGATCGAGATACATTTGCCACGCTTATTGGCAGATCGCCACCCTCGGTTTACCGCCTGATGCTTCACGATGGCAAGCCAGGGCGACCTGTCATGAAGTGGGTTGAGGCCTTGAAGCGCATGGATTTGACACCTAAACAGTGCAAACGCGTGATGCAGGATGTCGTAAGTAAAGTAGGTGAACGACAGAAGGTGGAAAAGGTCTTGATTCAGGGTTGGTCAAAAGGTGGCATTGGTGAGCACGACTGAGAAAGCAGACTCGCACATTATCGAGCTCTCCAGCGTTTATTTCTACGCTGGCCAGGCGCCGCGCGCGATCGCCTTGAAGGATTGCGGTGCGCTTCTCAATGGGCAACCTGGGGACGTATTCCCGGCACTTTATGGCTATCAAAGCAAGCAGGACGGCTTCATGGCCGCTAGGGCTTACGCGGACAAGAACCGACTCCATTTTACCGTGATCGATTTCCTGGTGGAGCTCGATCATAAGCAGAATCCACTCATGATGAAGCCTGAGGATCTGGCCAATCACGACTTCGTGTCGTTTGCCAGAATGTCCAGGAGCATGATGGATGATCTGCAGGAGCTATTGCGTGAAAGGTTGGTCAGCGAGGGCCTGACCCCGACAAAAACCGAATTAGCGAAACCTCATCTATTGCTTCAACAACGGCCGGAATTGCTGAGTACTCTGACCGCCGCTCCCGAATGGGAACATATGAAGGTAATTGCCTACCCAGCTAAGGTGGCCTTCAGTGAGAAGGCTTTGACGGTGGGTGTTCTACCCCATAAACACTGGTCTGCTATCAAGGAAGCGACTTGCCGCCTCAACCCCGGAATTCGGATCACGCTGGAACCGCCAGGGCCGGCGAGCTCTGACGCAGCACCATTGGCTGCTCAAGCCAATAGGGACCGAGGTCCTCGAGCACGTTGAAGGACTGAAAAAAAACCGCCTCCAAGGCGGTTTTTTTTAATCCCTGAAACGCTTCCTATACCACCACGGCCGGGCCACAATCCGTCCGCCGCGGGCGAAGCCCAAAAACTTGTTCCAGCACACATTCAGCGTCCACCCGATATGTGCCATGACCCCAAAGCAGACAATGATCAGGACAGCGACGATCCAGATCCACAAGCTGTGCCCAACATAAAGGCAAGCCAACAGCGGCATGTATGCGCCACATGGTATGCCGAGAGCTTTGGGTGAAATCGACGCACTTCTCCAACTAGATGCCATGGTCTAGTCCCTCCTGCTCACAACGTTTTTTGAATTCCTTCGCCCCGGCCAGGCTGACAAACTCGACGGTATCTATGCGACCAGCTCGGAACAATCTCCAAGCCTTATCATCCAGGGTGGCCTCGGCTTTTTCCAACAAACCGCGAATGAAACGCCCCCAGTCTGTGTAAGGCAGGGATTGCAGTTCATTGCGCACTTCACGATCAAAAACGAGGTATTCGCGGATGGCTGCCCGCTTGCCGTCTGTAGTTTTGAGCAAGCGTTGTACCAGAATCACCCGTAATGCACCGGCCAAGCGTGAAGCCATGCCGGCCTGTTGGTCGGGAGGGTAGGTTTGAATCGCACGGTTGATAGTTTCTGCCACTGACTCTGTATGCATGGTCGCAAAGCACAGGTGTCCAGTCAGCCCCGCTTCAGTCATTGCCTCAATCGTCTCACGGTCCCGAGCTTCACCAATACCGATGATACTGGGTTTGCGCCGCATGGCATTTCGTAGAGCTTTCGGGAAGTCGCCGATGTCTCGGCGCAGCTGCGACTGGGATGGTTGCGGTCCCAACCAGTGCGGACCACCAAGGACGTACTCGATGGGGTCTTCATAGGTGATGACTTTCCGGTCAGGCATTTCTGCACCTGCCTTCTTGTACAAGCCGGCGAGGAAAGTTGTTTTTCCAGATCCCGTAGGGCCGCAGACCAGTACGAGCCCCATTTCTGCGTAGCAGCCCCGAATCAGATCAGGCTCGATGCCCATTTTGTCGATGTCGGGCAGATCCGAGGGGATCACTCGCATGGTGATCGAATAAGCCTCATCAATACCGGCGATGCGCGCTTGAACGAAGTTGGTCCGAAAGCGCAGCGTCGTGCCTCGTGCCAGCCCAAAGCCTTCGCCTGCCAGCTCCAGGGCCCGGTCAACACCCTCGTCCCCCTGCTTGATCATGCTTTCAATTTCTGCTGACCAAGCTGAGGCCATCAACGGTGACAACTGACCTTGTTTGATGGTCGTCGTCGACGCTTTCAATTGCCGGCCATGCAGCTCGACCCATATGTAGTCGCCGCCCTGGACAAGGATGTCCGATACGCCCCGGTCCGCACACAGCTTCAGAAAGCGCATGAAATTATCGGGAGACAAGTCACCCTCAAAATTGTACGGCTCGAAGGTTGGACTGATCACTTAGGCGCACCTTGACTAGGTTGGCGGATCTGCGTTTTAACCGAGGGACGCCATTTCTTTGGGTCAGTCTCGAATGTCGCCCGGCCGGTGACGCGACGCAATTTGTCGCCAAGCATCATCTGCTTACCATCACCTGTGACAGTCTGCTGGCTTTCAGCCACGCTCGTAGAGCTAATCATGTCGGACTGCAAGAGCGAGGAGTACAGGTGCATTCCGAGATAATCACGGCTCAAGCGATTGAAATTGGCCTCGAGGATAGCGTCAGCCTGCTTGTATCCGTCGTCCCAACCTTTCCGAACAGCCTGCTCCCAGATTTCAGCCTCGTCGCTGTCTTGGGGACGCGCTTCGAAGTCGGGCAGTTCAACACTGCCATTGAGGGGCAGACCAACATAGAGATAGTCCCGCCAAGTAGGTGGGACGCTCACGAACCTTTCTTCCCGCTCAATTTTGTAGACCCGATTTGCAGTGCGCACTTGGTCTTGCGAGAAGGCAGCAACGTCCCGGGCCTCTACGATCACCGGGGGAAGTGTGCCGTTCTTGGCGATGAGAGGTGCGAATTTGAACATCGCATCTAGTGACGGCGATCGGGCATTAAGACCGTCAACTAGCTCACGAGCTCGGGCTGCCATACCGCCGCGGAAACCGACAGTGTTACCCATGTCGGTCAGCAATTGGTTTCGGATATCGGTGACCTTGGTGGTCGCTTTGGACTGGGGCTTAAGCAACGAGTCGAGATCAGGCGGTGCCGTTTCAACGACCGGCGCGGTGACCTGGCCGCTTGCGTCAAGCTCAGGACTTTCACTGGCATGGACAGCAAGGGATACCATCAAAGGCAACAATGCGAGAATCCGCTTCATAACGTGCCTCCAGTTCAGGCCTTGGGCCGGTTGTAATGGAGTTCCAACTTGCCAGGCATTTGGGTCACATCGGCTCGGTACCCAACCTGGGAGCGGATCATCAACATCAGGGTGTCGTAGGGCACCTTGTTGACATCGATGTCGACCGGCAGCGGCATACGCACGCCCATGAATGAGAACTCAAGCCCACGGTCTCGGGCCAAAGCCGCCAAAAGCTCGACTGCATCGCCCTGCCACTTGAGCGACACACGTTGCTTGTCGTCCAAAATGGTCGAAGGTAGGCGCATCACCACGCGGCTGTTGATCGCCCCTTGCTGATAGAGATCGGCCTGGGCCATCTCGATACGCTGTGACGCCTCGAGGATCTGTTGGTCGATCAGATGCTGTGCCGATTCATCAGGTTTCTTTGATGCGCAGCCCCCCAGGGCTACAGCCAGGGCAACCAGAGCCATCGGATATCGTTTGTTGGCCATTTTGCGAACCCTCCATTGATTTCGTATAGATACTATAATACGGAATGAGCACAGGCAAACACTATCCCCCGCGGGGGCCACTTCTTGACCTCTGCTGTGCGTCCCGTTCGGCCTTGACCTTCCGCAGCAATTGTTCAAGCTCCGGATCTGCCAAGGGGCCGGCGTACCGTTCATCAACCAAAGCCTCAACCACTGAGCGCTTGAATTCGGTGCTGCCTGTAATACGCAACGCAGCATCGGAAGCCGATATGTTTGGCATCGCACGTATGGCTCGAGTGATCAGCTCACTGTCAACCACCTGGCCAGGGAAACTGAACTGACCCCCTAGGTCTACGAACCCTGGATCGCCTGCAGCCCGCCGGTAGATGATCGATCCGTTTTTTCTAACCACGCCGAGCATTCCATCAATCGATTGATATTTGGGATCAAGATCCAGAGCAAATTCGAACCTGTTAGCCCCTTCGGCTTTTGCAGCACGTTTTTCGCCATAGGCGAAACCACGAAGTTGGCTGATTGCCCCCGGATCTCCAGTGGCTGCTTCTTTCTCAACCCATTCACGATAAGAGAACCTTTTGTTAGATGGATCATTTTTTAGCTCTGCCCGCATTTTAGAAATCTTAGTTTTCAGTTCTTCTCTGGCCCTTAGTGTTTCGAAAGCCAAGATACTGTAAAATGCTTTTCGATCCTTAGGATTTCTGATACGCACTCTGATGTCCAGGCGCTGCTGCCTGGCGTCGTCGCGTATGCGCTTGAATTGTTGCTTTACCCACTCTTTATCAACTCGGCGATAAACAAATTTTGTCCGATAGGCTTCATATCGGGCACGTAGCGCCCTGCGCAAGTTAGCCCGCTCTGACCGGCGCTGCTGGCGATCTTCCGGATTGCGTCGTGGACTGACAAACTTGTCATAGCTCATAAGAGCCATCAACTCTTGAGAGACTCTGCGCTCTTCATAGTCCCCTAGTCGCTTTTCCAAGCGCGCTTTAGAAAGCGCTTCATGCATATCGCTTGCTTTGATAGGCACCAGACTCAAATCATCAAGAGAATAAATACCCATCCCGCGGCCTTTGGGTTTCATCCCCAACCCGTAACGTGCCAGTTCGGCGTGAAGCTTCTGCCAGGTTAAACTTTTCTTTTTCAGAAGTGAGGCAACAGCCTCGCGGGGCTCACCACGACAATAAGTGTGCAAGCTTTCCTGGTCCAAATGATGTTCCATATCCGCAGCCCGAGTTGGCTGCTTACCCTGGAATTTCGGTTTGGGGGCCGACCAAGAAATTTCTGGTGTGCCTGTGGAATTGGTTACACTGTAAGGACCATTGTCGTGTGCCCAGCCATAACGAAGCTCAAGCTCACGCATTGCATAATCGAGCTTGAAGTAATCTCTATCTGGATACACCGCGTTATACGAGTCAGGGTGGACACGATTCACTGTCATATGTAAGTGAACATTGTCCGTATCATGGTGAATAGCAAACACGTACTGGTGTCCACCCATTCCGACCGCATCCATCGCATGCAGTGCACAATCAAAGGCTTGATCGTCAGTAGGCTTCTCTGATTCTGGCCAGCTCAGAATGACATGGTAAACAGGATCCTTAACACGGGAATTCTGAGCAGCCACTGCTTTCATCTCGGCGGCGGCTGTCGCCAGGCTCAAGCAATTATGCTGGCAGGAGACGCCGGAACGTGTAATTTCCCTTACTGGAGCTCCGAGGAGGAGTCCTGATTCGAGCTCGGCGATAGCATTGAGCTCATCTCCTGCATCCCTTCTTTGAGCGGCTGCAGCATGAAACGCAAGGTTGGCTCCACGGGATCTTGCTCTTGCCGCAAAGTCAGGATGATCTCTAGTAGCTTGTCGGAGATGGTTTGCTGCTGCTGCAAGATGGTGCTGAGCAACGGCAAGACGGCTTTCATGTCCATCAGCGTTTACCCCTCTGTCTGTGATGGGTCCAGGCTCGTCAAAGCGGTCTGGAACTGAGTGTTGATCCTGTTGATATCGACGCCCATTGGTATCAAGAGCAATTCCAATACTTCGAGCACGTTCTCGGATGGCATTTTGAGTTGCAGCATCAATTCGTCCAATCTCTCGCAAACGGTCTGCTGCTCTTTCGATATGTTCTCGAGCAGACTCAAGAATTGAGTCGTCTCTTCGGCTGTGGCCTGGAGTGAGCTCATCAGTTTGTGTCTCCTTATCTTCGTCACGCTCTGTTGCGTAGTCGACCAACGCTGAGAAGCTTGAGCTCCCGTCGGCCCGCTTTGGTGGCACCTTCGCTAACATTACGAACCGATCCTTTCAATAGCAGCCTTCAATGCCACCAGGATCTGTGCGTACTCCTTCGAAAGTTTTCCACCGCCTTCATTGAACAGATGTTTCTGTAGGCCTCCAAGCCTCCTCAACTCATTGAGGATATGGCCCTCCACTTTTGACCTCGTACGCCTTCCCAGCGCAGCAGCGAGCATGAATTGACCCACGCTCTGCCCGCAGTCCTTAGCTTTGTCACGGACGATTTCCTCTTCATCCTCGAAGCACCGGATAGGTGGTAACCGACCGGTACGACGCCTTTGCTCGCTGGTACTCATAAGCAGGATCCTCAGGTGTTCCAAGGGGTCTCGGGGCGTAGCCCTGAGCAGGGTGGTAGGCATCGCAAGGGAGTGAAACGACTGCCAGCGATGCCGGTTGGACGGACGCCATTTATGGCGGGAGTACAAACCCTACCCTGTCCAAAACCATAGACCTCATTTCGTATCAAGGCTATCGTACGGAACTTGACTCCGCAAGGGATGCCCATAGAATCAGGGCAAAGAGGACATTAGGGGGGAGGCCAAATGGGATTCACCATTTCGCAAATCGAGAAGCTCATGGGTGATCTCGAAAACCTGCCAGAGGTGGAGCAACCGGACAAGCCGGTCTCGAAGCTGAAGGCAGTCGAGATGATGCAAGAGTCGATAAAGGTTCTGCAGGCGCGTGGATACAGCCTGGCGAAAATCTCGGAGATTTTGACCGCAGGTGGAATGCCAATTTCAGAGACAACGCTGAAAAGCTATCTCACTAGGGCGAGGGGTTCGGCGAAAGGTCGAAATCGACGCACGCCTGTAACACGTCGTAGGGCTCCCGCTGAGGTTCACCAAGGGAGCAAAGAAAAATCCACTGAGAAAGGTACTGAAGCTGTGCCAAGTGGACGCCAGGTAACAACCGGGGTAACACGACAAGGAAATCCCGGGTTTACACCGAAAAATGATACGGATGACATCTGAGGAGAGAACCTATGAAAGAAAAATCGATTGCCCTGGTTGGTCAAATCTACCTCGTCGGTGGTGGTAAAGGTGGCGTAGGAAAGAGCTTCACAACGGTAGGCCTAGTTGACACATTGATGCAGGCTGGTTTCAAGATTCTGCTGATTGAATCGGACACTTCCAATCCAGACGTTTGGAAGATGTATAAAGACGAAGTTGAGTGCAGGCTGATTGATTTGGACGATGCAAACGGCTGGATTGATCTTGTTAACGTCTGCGACGAATTCCGTGATCATGTTGTAGTTGTCAATACCGCTGCACGGAATAACAAAGGCGTAGCAGCGTATGGAGAAACGTTGAACAGCACGCTCGGTGAGTTGAACAGGCAACTGATCACGCTGTGGGTGATTAACCGGCAACGTGACAGCTTAGAACTGCTCAAGGAATACCGTGAAGCACTCCCAGACTCCACTATCCATGTAATTCGTAATGCTTACTTTGGTGACGAAATAAAGTTCGAGCTTTACAACAATTCAAAAATCAGAGAATCCATCGAGGGTTCTGGTGGTAAGTCTCTGATGCTGCCAGATCTGGCGGATCGTGTGAGTGACGACCTCTACAGCAAACGACTATCGATCGGGCAAGCATTGAAGGAACTGCCGATCGGAAACCGAGCTGAACTTACCCGGTGGCGCCGTGATGTGAATAAAGTGATAGGGGAGGTTCTCAATGGATGATATTGAGGTTGCCTTTGAGAAGCTCTTAGGACGACAGGCTTCTGAGAAAGAGGTGCAGGATCTCTATCGGGTTAAAAATGCCTTGAACCTGCATAACAATGATTCTCTCTGGCTTATCTTAATGGCTTTGCAGTCCTACGATACAATGTATTCCAAGTATCCAGAACTGATTGCCAGGCAAGTTGATAAACAGGTCGACAAGCACAAGTCATTATTTGCTGAGATGGCTGATGCTGAGACAAAGAAGGCACTGTCCACATTGTCGGCTGCTGTAAGCGAAGCGAGCCAGGCTGTGGCTCTCAAAGTGGCTGATGCTGCTCGATGGAGGGCCTGGGGTTTTGTTCTATGCGCACTGCTTTGTTTTGCAGGTCTGTGCATGACTGTTGGGTTTGTGCTTGGCAGTGGCCAAGTTCCTTATTGGGCGAAAATTGCCTCTGCAAAAGGACCTCTATTCAATATCTGCTCGATGATTTTCAATGCGCCCGTGGGATGGCTCCTGCCTTTAGTCGCTGCTGGGCTGTTCGGAACGACATTCATCAACCAAAAACCAACTCTAAAGTCGGTGTTGTTGCTGGGCCTGTTGCTTGCCACATCGTCGCTTTCTCTGGGATTTGTACTTTGAGTAGGGGCCATTTTTTTTGGCCTCTTTATTCCGTATAATATACACAATACGGAATTAACGGGTATAATGTCTGTACGTTAATACGGAGGTCAATTATGGACAGGTACTCAAACATCAAGGCGTATCGCGGTGTCGGGCTGGACATTAAGGGTTACAAGGAAGCCGAAACATCGAGAGGCCTCGCGTGGTCATGCAAAGTCTATCTCCATAACAAAATGCTTGGACTCGTATCCAATAATGGCGATGGCGGCATGACTCGCGTTGAAATCGACCCTGCGCTGCAGACGGCTTTGGTTGCGGAGTTGAAAGCGAACGGCTACCAACTTCAATTGACTTTCCAGGGCCTCGCCATGGATGAACCTACAGATGCACCTGAATGGTTCGACATGGCGATCACTCAGATGGTCGACGAAGTTGCCCAACTGCGGAGGCTGAAACGCCTTGGCAAGACTCATCTGATTGTCCTGCAGCATTCGAGCTCGCCCGAGTTCTCGTTTTATAAGGCGGCTCCAACGGATAGCTCTGTTGCTCGTATTCGCCGGCAACTGGGCGCCGATCTGGCCTGCATCATGAACGCTGAAATCACCGCCCTGTAGGCCGACCGCGGCTCTTATTGTTGGGTTACGAAAGGATGGATCCTATGGACTTGAAAGACATGCTCAGCCAGCTCGACGATGATTTGCTTGCGCAAATTTTGGAAGCTGCTCATTGCGCGTTGAATCGACCAGGTGCAGCCAAGCGCGTTGCCAAAGCAATGAACACCTCGGTTGATCGCGTTCGGACGCTGGCCTACATCTCGGCGCAGCTCAACCTGACCCCAAGACTCGTTCCTGACATCAGCACTATGCAGGAAATGGAAGCATTTCAAGCTCGTTTAAGCGCAGGATAACCACCCTCCCCCTACGTTCCTAAATTGGTGATAAAATACGTTATCACCAATTTTAGGCAGGGAGTGGATTCGTGGACTGGTTTGATCCTCTGCGTGACTTTTTCGAACACACGCGCCGAAAATCCCCTAAAAAGACCAGAATCGAAGAACCTGTTCAGTTAGTGACTGAACGGGAAAGTTCGCACCCGCTGCAGTTTGGCTTTCCCTCTCCGACTCTTTACGCTGGCATCTATGCCGGCGCTACTCGTGTGGGCAGCATTGAGTACGGTTTGAACCCGGCCCTCGACCGCGTTTACGTTCACAAGATCGAGGTCGACGATCAGTACCGTGCGAATGGTCATGGCCTGGCCACGCTCAAAGTGCTTCATGACCAGCATCAGGTCCCGATCGTCCCGGTACACATTTGGGGATCGGCACTAGGCTTTTGGTCGAAAGCAAGATCCGCGCTAGCAAAGGCTGGAGGCTCCATTGCCGCGGAAATCCGTGGTGAAGCTGAAATGGATGCGGAGACCCAGCGGTGGGAGCAGCTGCTTAACGCGAAGCTTGTTGATCCTGTCGAAACCAGCATGCCCAATAGACGACGGCGGATGCGTTGATGAAAGAACTCCTGGTAACCAGGCAGCCTGGCAAACTCACCGAAGCACAGTACCTGGCTCTATCGGATGTACCAGCTGCTACCGAGTGGTTGGCCAACATTGATAATCCTCAGACCAGACGCGCCTACAGTATTGATATCGGCGACTTCACCGCCTTCGTAGGCATTGTCCACCCAGACCAGTTCCGGGAGGTTCAACGGGCGCATGTTCTTGCCTGGCGATCGGACCTAGAGCGAAGAGTGCTGTCAGCTGCGACGATCCGGCGAAAGCTGGCGGCGCTGACCAGTTTGTTTGACCACCTTTTGGACAGCAACGCTGTAGCGGGAGGAAATCCTGTTCATGGCGTCAAGCGGCCTCCGAATGAGAGCAATGAAGGTAAAACGCCGGCGCTGGGCGACGACCAGGCCAAGGCGTTGCTCGAGGCTCCAGATCAAGACAGCGTAAAGGGGCTTCGGGATCGAGCACTGCTGGCGGTTCTCCTGTACCACGGTTTGCGTCGTGAGGAGGCAGCAAGCTTGGATGTTGTCGACCTGCAGGAACGCCGCGGCATTCGTCATTTGAAGGTGCATGGCAAGGGCCGCAAAGTTCGTTACCTCCCACTCCATCCGGTGGCGGCAGAGCGGATCTACCAGTATCTGGAGGCTGATGGGGAGCGGACTACCGGCCCATTGTTTCGCTCCGTTCGCGGGCGTACGCCCGGGGCTCGTTTGCTGGCCAACGGTATCTATTCGATCATCGGGTTTTGGGCCAAATCAGCCGGCATAGCGGTGGCTGGCCTGGGCGTGCACGGGTTGCGAGCTACTGCGGCAACCAACGCATTGGAGCACGAGGCTGATATCGCGAAGGTTCAAACCTGGCTGGGACATTCCAATATCAGCACCACACGTCTCTACGATCGGCGCGGCCAGAGGCCGGAGGATTCTCCGACCTATAAAGTAAAATACTGAATCGACTTCCCGAGTTTCCCTACGGGAGATATTTCAGAAACCCGTACAGGCCAATGGCTAGCAATATCACCCAGCCAAGACTGTAACCCGCAAGACGCAACTCTGCCGCCTTCATGTCTTTACGGTAGTTCGAAGCTAGTATCAGGCCTTGAATGCCCTTGGGCGCCAATGCTACTACCCCGAATAGGATTACGAACAACCAGCTCTCGGTCACCCCACCATGAGCGGCAGAGTACACCGCAAGCTTGCTAACGATCCACGCCAGGGAGCTGAACCATATTGCCCAGGCGTAAAATCGCAATGCTCCTTCCTGAGCGTCCATCAAATGTGCATCTCCCAAATCAAAGTGCTAGAGGTGACCAGCGCATGGCACCATTGTAGGGGTCACCACCCTCAGCGATGAACACCTTCCCGGCTGAATCGACGGCGAAAGCGCCTGGCTGTTCATGCTGGGGGTCACGCAGCTCGTTTTTCCAACCGTACACAGCCCCCTGCCACATCAGGACAATTCCCCCCTGATGACACTGATTACTTTCTCGCCAATGCTGAGCCGTCTTCTGAAGGGTTTCGATCTCAATATTCACTTGCTCCTCCCATCAAAAATCCAGTCCGAATTTAGTTGAAGCTTCTCCGGTACAGCCAGTAGTACCCACCACCCAGTATTGCTGCGAGTCCTAGCCACTTCACCGCGCTCGAGGCCCACCAAGCAACCGGTGGCGTCTGTCCAGGAAACGCCAAGCCGACCGCTCCCCACTCCGTCATCGCAGGCCAAAGCCCTCCCCAGAAAGCTGCAACGGCCAGGGGTGTAACAGCAATTGCCGAGATCATGCCAAAGTTATCAGGCTGGATTTCGCACCAGAGACCTGCCCCCAGTATGCCGACAGCGATCAGCACCCCGATCATCATCCAGCTGTGCGCGGCAAAGCTCACTTCTGGTAGCAGCTGCAGCACACCATGAGTGCAGGCGGCAGCGACAACTGCCACCAGCGCAGTACCGACCGAGATCAACCCCTCGGTTCCTACAGACATAACGATCTCCTTGAATTCAGATCGAGGCGTCTACGCGCCTCGAAGCGATGTGTTTACTTGATGATGCGTTGGTGCAGCTCGGCCAGCGATTCCGGCAAAGGAATGTTGGCGATCGAAAGCAGCTGAGCGGCGGTAGCTTTGGTCCCGTCGACCGTCTTCTGCATTTTGCCCAATACCACGCACCGATTCTCCCACATGCCGTCGCTTTTCGACGGTTGAAGAGCTTCGAGGGGTCTCATGACATGCCACTTAGCCTTGCCAGGATCAACGACCTTGGCGTTCTTTTCTTGAGGCGATAGATGCGTACCGTAGAACAGCGCTTCTCGACCGAACATCCCGAGCGCCTCAAGGAAGACCGCGTGTCCGATGACGAAATTTTCGCGAACGTCCGAGGCAGCGATCTTGCCGGATAGCATGTCGCCCCACTGAGGGATGTACTTCTCGCAACCTTCAAGGAACTCACGCACAAGGTCGGCGCAGTCCATTAGCTCTTCATCCTCCAGGCCAGTGATGGTTTTCTCGCTGAGCCCAGTGAGCAGCGTCACGAATTTTTTGAAGGCAACCAAGCTCCAAAGCTTAGACGAACGCATGCCCGGGGAACCGTTCTCAAAGTCGATTTTGCGCTTGATTGCAGGCAGTTGGGTGAGGAGATCCTGGAGCCAGGTGTTGTAAGGATTGCGGTGGTCATACAGAGCATTGATCGCACTGGATGGCTTCACCGCCTTACTGTTGATGTCAGCAAAGATTTGCTGAGAGCGCTGCAGGCCCTGGTCAAAGTGAATCTGTACCGGCGCTGTTTCGTGGCGAAGGGTTTCGTCGTTGCGCAGTGCCATTTCGATAGCCAAGCGACGGTGCTGCCCGTCATTTATCAGCATGGTGGCGCTCATTGGAATGTGAAGCGTGCCAAGCTGCTCGATACCTTCAAGTGCTTCGAAAGCCATAGCCTTGTCGACGCTAGCTGTGAGCGCCGGCAGTACATAGGTGTCCCGGTTGTCGAGCATGTATTCACTAATGGATTCTGCCCGTTTCTTGTTCAACGCGCGCTGAGCGCGTAACTCTGCAGGCACTGCTTCCTCTTCGTCGAAAACAAACAAGCGAGCCAGGATCGGGTATGGAATCTGTGCCAGAAAATACTCCTGCCCGGCCTGGATACCGCGAACGGCCGGCACGGCGAAGCAGGGTTGGTTCCGAATCTCGTCGATCGCCTTTTGAGCCTCGAAGCCTCTTGCGCGCAAGTGTGCATGCTCCTGGGAGCGGATCTGTTGCTCAAGATGCTCTGCCCGAACCTCTTCTTCGTACCACTCCTTGAGGTCCTCCAAGGTAATGCCTAAATGCTGCAGGTGATATCCAGCGTCGTCAGCCATTACGTTGCGCTTACCGGTGAGCTCATCAGACAAGATTGCCCGCATCAGACGCTTGCCATACTCACGGCGCTCATTCAGCTCGTACTGATTCAAAAGGTCTTCTCGCAAATCCCCCTTCTTCACCAGGCTCTCTGAGTGAACCGCCACAAAAAGGCCGTATTCGCCTTTGCGCTTGTTGGCTTTGTCCGCGGCATTACGAGCCGCTGTACCGTCTCTGTGGATCGAAACAACCTCCCCTGGCACAAACTGCTGCGCCTCAAGGGAGCACGCTTCTTTGGCGATCACTGCGTCGTACATTCCAGCCTCCGATTACCTGGTGAATGCAACAATGATAATATACGTACGTACGTATGTATATAGATTTTTCAGTGTTGGCGTGCCAGGCTGAGGCGCGGCGGCAAAGCTAACGTATATATGTGTTAGGGTATTGTTATTCATTTACGCTACCGTGGCGGTAGATCAAGCACTCCAACCGGACAGGACCAGCAGGAAGCGGCGATGCCCAAATACTCCAAAATTGAACGCTACGACTGGCTGCTTGGCCAATGCTACGACCGCATCGTGGCTTATCTGGCAGGAACGACAACCAATGCAGTGCAGATCCGTCGGGCCAATAAAGGCATTCCACCATGGTCGGGCGACAATGCGGTCAGCAAGGCGTATGACTCGCTCTTAGGTACAATGTCGGACGTAGCGCTGGCAAAAATATTCGGTGTCACTGCATACGAAATTGGCCGCCGGCGACGGCTACTGCAGGTCGGCATTTTTGAAGCTCGCCCAGGACTAAAGCTGGAAAATTTCGACCATCTTCTGCCAACCACGAGTAATGCGGAGATTGCACGCCGCGCAGGCTGCTCTAGGCAAGCTGTCGCTCAGCGCCGGAAGAGGCTAAAAAGTGCAAAGCCAGGTCTCCCCTAACGAAGCGGCAGTAGATTAAATTCCCTAACATATATATGTATTAGGGTGCCAAACGCATGTATGTATTAAGCTCCTATCACCCTTGGAGCTCCTTTACAGCGGCCTCTACGCGGTCGCCGTACTCCTCCTTGTGGCGTTCACGTATCACAGACATTTCGTAAATGAGCATACTCACCTGCGGTGCCAGCTGCGCTTCAATGCTGGCCATATCCTCGCGCACCACGCCAGATTTTTGAGCTGCAGTACGGCCTGGCGTACCGAAGAAAGTCAGCGCCTTTCGGAAATCTACCCCGCGGCCGATCAGTCGTTCAAAAACGTGCTCAACAACCGTTGGGGTGATATCCATGCCAGCATCTCGAGCGTTCACCAGCTCTGAAAAGACTAATCCACGCTTGCATCGTTTATGCGCTGCAGCAACTCGCGCACCGCATCGACCGGCCATAGACCTAGGATCCCCTACTCCAAGGGTCAGAAAGTTCATAAACGCATCAAGAAGCTCGGCATACGCGGCCTCAATCTCTTCTTCATAGACCTGTAGCAGCCTCTCCTTTTCAATCATTTGCATAATTTTGCCCATGCTAAAACATATATTCGTTAGGGTATCACACCGGCATTCGCCCATGGCTACGTGTTGCTGAAACCGCCATTTGTCTAACTGAAGCTAGTCGCGCGGCGATTGCTGAATTACTGTATATGCAAACAGTTATTCTCTGGTGCCTTTATATGAACGCCCTCACACCATACCTGCCGGCGCCTTCAACGCAGCTGCTACAAGTCCTGGCTGGCGCTGCAGCGGGCGGCTTTCCCAGCCCTGCAGCTGACTACTACGAAGCGCCATTGTCCTTGGATGAGCGCATGAACATCCGTGCTCCCCATGTCTGGATCGTCCAGGTTGAAGGTGACAGCATGCGTGACGCCGGCATCTTCGATGGTAGCCTCCTGGTAGTTGACCGATCGATCTCTCCGACTGCCGGCCATATCGTTCTCGCCTACGTCGATAATCAGCCTCTGGTGAAGCGGTTGGCCAGGTCTACTGCAGGGTGGGTCTTGGAGTCAGCAAATCCAGCGTACAAAAGCATTGCTCCCAGCGAGTATGGCACCATCGAGGTGTTCGGGGTCGTGACCTGGGACCTGACACCACATGCACTGTGAATCGCGGCCGATTTTCGGTCTGGTTGACGTCAACAGTTTCTACTGCAGCTGTGAGCGCATTTTCAGGCCCGAGCTGCGGCAGCGCCCAGTCGTCGTCTTGTCCAACTCGGATGGCTGTATCGTGGCCCGCACCACAGAAGCGAAAGCGCTCGGCCTGAAAATGGGTGACCCCTACTTCAAGGTGCGGGCGTTCCTGGAGCGGCACGGAGTTGCGGTGTTCAGTTCGAATTATTCCTTGTACGGCGAGTTAAGCCATCGCTGCGGGGTTGCTATCGCGTCGTTGGTGCAAGATTGGGAAAGGTACTCAATCGACGAACTATTCGTGCGGCTCGATGGACATCCTGAGCCTATCGGTGATGTTGGCAGGGCCATCCAGGCACGGGTGCTGCAGTGGACCGCCCTGCCGGTCGGCATAGGCATCGGGCACACAAAGACACTGGCTAAGGCTGCGCAACACGCTTCAAAGGTGTGGCGGGAAAGGACTGGCGGAGTTGTCGACCTGCGCAAGCCCGAGGCCATCGAATGGCTACTCCGTCGCATGCCGGTCGATGAAGTGTGGGGCGTTGGCAGACGCATGCGTGACAACTTGGCGCGCGACGGCATCAGTACGGCATGGGAACTATCCCAGGCAGATCCTCGGGCCATGGGACGCAAATACAGCGTCGTACTGGAGCGCACAATACGCGAGCTCCAAGGTGAATCCTGCATGGACCTGGAGCAATCCGTGGCACCTAAGCAGTCAATCTGCTCGAGCAAGATGTTCGGCCAGCGCGTCCACACGCTCAAGGGCCTTCAGGAGGCAGTGGCGACGTACATTCACCGCGCCGCAGAGAAATTGCGCATGCAGAGCTCGCTGTGCGGTGCCTTGCGGATCGGCATCCAAACCTCGTTTCACGGGGATGGGCCGAAGTACGCGAATTCGGCAACGTGCATTCCCTCCTACCCCACCGACGATGTACGCCAGTTGACCAAGTACGCACTGAAGGCAGTCGAGCAGATCTACCGACCTGGCTTTGCCTACAGCAAGGCCGAGGTCCTGTTGATGGATCTACGTAAACGGGGCGAGTTCACGCAAGATCTGTTCAGCCCAAGCCAGCCTGAGCGATCCGACGCACTCATGGCAACAATGGATCGGATCAACCGTCGCTGGGGGCATGACTGCCTGCGTACTGCTGCTGTACCGCTGACGCCGGACTGGGGAATGCGCCGGGCATTGCTAAGCCCCAGTTACATGACCAGCTGGGACCAGCTGTGGAAAGTCAGGTGCGTTTGAGGAGCAAAGCATCCTCAAAGAGGCGGAGGGATAAACAAAGCCCGCACTATGGGCGGGCTCGATGGGGGTATTCCCTGCGACATCACATTGTCATTGCAAATTCCAGCTGAACCGGTAGGGGTCCATGAACGGTATATCGTCATCAAAGCTGTCGAAGTCGGCTGCCGGCTGCGGTGCTGGTTGCTGGGGAGCCTGGCGTGCAGGCTGCTGACGCGGCGCTTGCTGACGCGGCGCTTGCTGGTTGCCTGACTGGCTGTACTGATCGCCGCTCTGTTGCTGGGGCCGGCCGCCGAGCAGCTGCATGGTGCCGTTGATGTCTACGATGATCTCGGTGGTGTAGCGCTTGACGCCGTCTTTTTCCCACTCTCGGGTCTGCAGCTTGCCTTCGATGTAGCACTGCGAACCTTTACGCAGGTACTCGCCGGCAATTTCTGCAACCTTGCCGAACAGCGACACACGGTGCCACTCAGTACGCTCGACCTTCTGGCCGGTCTGCTTGTCTGTCCACTGCTCACTGGTGGCCAGGCTTAGGTTGGTTACAGCGTTACCGTTGGGCAAGTAACGGACCTCGGGATCCTGGCCACAGGTGCCGACCAGAATGACCTTGTTTACTCCTCGAGCCATGATGTCTCTCCTTTTCTCGACACGACTGCGTGCCTTTAGCTGTGTTGATCGAGCCGGTACTAGGCAGGGTGACTTATCGACCTGAATAGCACCGGCCAGCAAGCCACCAGGCGCGCTAGGCTTCCGCCTCTTGGTGCCGCCATTTCAAATAGGTCTCTACGCGACTAAACCCGGCTGCCGCGGCGTTACGTTCAAGTAACCAAAAATTTTCACCCTCGTTGACGAACTGGCGGCAATCCTCGTCAACGCGCCATAGCTCGTCGGCGATCGGCTGTTCATTCGCCATTTCACGCTCGAACTCTGCTTCCATCGCGGCCTCAAGTTCGGGATCAATCGGTTCGTCTGGATCGAAGTCTTCGTGGTAATACTCACCAGGATGATCCTGCTGTTCCCATTCCTTGTTGGCCCAGGCGCGTTTGATATCGTCGTCGGAGTACCCGGCATACACCAGGGAACGGACCAGATAAGCCAGGACGCCCTCGGGGAATTCTGTTGCCTCCAATGCGAGGAGTTTCTGCACATCAGCGGCGGCGTCCTCTTCCATACTGTTTACGTATCGCTCGAACTCCGCGTCTTCCGCTTTTTTTGCTTCATGTGCTCCACGCGCACGCTCGGTCATGGCCTGTTGATCGATGCGCGCTTGCTCGCGAACGGCCTCCCAATTCGGCGGTTCAGGGCACGCACCTGTCTGAACCAACGATGCGTTGATCATGTTGAGCAACGCCATGCTTTGCTCTGGGACGCTTTCAGTCACAACAGGATCTGTCGTCACATCCTCGATGACCGGAGACAGCCCGCGCTTCATACGGCCGCTGCCTACCCGATCGACAAGGTACCGCTCGCTCCATGCCCGGCCCCGGCTTTTCTGCCCTTCCCGCTCCAAGCTCATGGTGTATTTCATGAGCCATTTGTGCATGAAGCGCTGACGCTCGGGGGCCATGCGGATCGAGATGTCGTGGTAACGCTGATAGAAAGCTTCATCATGGCCACACGCAATGCTATCGCCCTGGTGAGCGACTTCGTGCTCAACCAGCCCGAAAATGTAGGCCACCGTCTCCAGTGGTTTGCTGCTAAGCCGCTTGACGATATCGCAACTGATGGCCAGGTACGTCCGACCATCCGTCCAAGCCTCGGCAGTGTTGGACTCACCCAGCAGGATCTGCAACCGCTCTTCGTCGTAGCGAAGGGTTCCGTCCCTGTAGCGCTCAGCGCCTACGCACGCACCGGCATAGTGCTGCAGACACCACCGCAGCGCGGTCCAAGCCCTGCGCGTTTCCTTGTCCAGGGTTTGGCGATCGTCAACGATCAGTGTTCTTTCGATAAAGGCGTCACGAAATGTGGAGTATGCCGCCAATGCTGGCGCATCCAACGGTTTACCTCTCCAGAACCAAGGGCCCCGCTCGCCGCGATCTTCGATCGCCTGCGCTGCCTCACTGACGTTGCAAAGAGCGCGCTCGAGCGCTTCCTCAAAGTCGATGTGATTGTGACAGCCGAATCGCTCCAAGGTCTTCGGGTGGACGATTTGGATCAAACCTTCCCGGGCGATAGCTTCACCTTTGGGAATATCATTGCCATGCTCGATCAGGGTGTACGTGCCCTTGTGCCAGTTGAAAGCCTTGAGGCGAAAGTCCATGAGCGTGATGTGCCGCTTGCCAGGGAGCAGCGTAATGACTTCCTCCTTAGCAAACACATCGCAGATATTCTCGTCACCGCTGAGCAATGATCGCGCCGATTTTTCCCGGCGAGCTTCAGTCTTACGGTGATCCCCCAGCTTTGCCGATACATCCTGAGCCAGGCGCCTGAACTCTTTGGCGATCGGTTTCCAGACGGGGCAAGTTTTGCGCAGGATTTCTGTGCGGGAGACGTTGAGGTTGATCGCCTTTTTCGAAACGATCAGGCCTCCAGCCCCCCAGACATGAGACGAATCATGTCGAATCAGCACCCCTTGGTTGTAGATTGAGACGGGGCCTTCTTCTTTGGCTCGGTAGTAAGCCCAATCGTCCTCGAAGTCCCATTTTTCATTGGCCGGATTGCGCGTAATGACACGCCCGTTCAGCTCAACGCTAATGGGCGTGTAACGAACCAAATCGCGAATTTCCTGCACCGCTGACATCAGCTCGAGGTCGTTGAGGGCTTCGTACCAGGTGCCGGTGATACTGCAACCGTTGAGCGGTTCTTGGAGATCCTCAAGCTCGTAGCTGTAGCCCATGACACGGGTATCAACTCGCATTGACCAGCGGTTAGATATCCATTCAGTCCTGGCATGCGCCATGATCTGGCCGCGGCCTAAACGAAAACGTCCGTAAGTCGCATCGCCTTCCTGGTGCGGCGTGCCGAATCGACCGAAGTAGCGGACAACATCATCACGGCTGGCAAAACCTGTGCCGTCGTCGACGCAATCGAATCCAGCCTTGGTCATGGTGAGTTTCACCGTGGTGGCCTTGGCGTCAACCGAATTCATGATCAACTCGATCACTGCCTTACCGATGGAGCCGGCCTGGCTGTAGATGATGTGGTGGATGATCTGGGGGTCAAGCTCAAAAGGTAGAAGCACGATGCACCTCCTTCATGGTTTATCGGAATGGTCGCAACGTGCCTTTCAACGCATACGCCGGCGAGGACGATCAGGGGTTTCGGCCCCTGCCCTTACCTGTTGCGCGATCCATTCGATTTGGGCAGTGTCCAGTCCGAACCGCTTCGCGTAATCGTCCCGGTGCTGGTCGAGGTCTTTGGAAAACTCACCCGAGTTGAAGTCTTTGCCAACGCGACGCAGGAAGCGGCCGGCGGCATCTTTGCCTTTATGAGTTGGATGTGAGCCATCCAGGATCAACTTCACTTCCTGGAGCAATTCGTCGTGGTTGAAGGTTTCAAGTGACATTTGGGAAATTCCGTATAATAGCCTGAATACGGAATATAGCACACGTGTATGTACTGTGGGCTACCCTGCCCTTTTGCATCAGGCCAAAAAAATCCGCTAACGATAAGCGGCAGATGCAATCGGATGTTGCTACTAGCAACACCAGTCTGTTGCTACTAGCAACACACCATTGTCCCCGGCTGGCTTGGCCAGCCGGGAATCGGAATCGGCTAAATTACCATTGCCAGCTGCCCAGTTGACTCCACTACCGAATAGGCCACATCGCCTAGCCGATCATTTAGCAGCTGAGTAACTGCGCGGTCATCACAGTCGTAATACGCATCGTCCAGCAGAGCCGAAAGGTCTTGAAGCTCAAGCCCGTGCTGAACAGCAAGTGCCATTAGTCGAGGGTCGATGCGGTCATATTTTCCGCAGATTTCCAGTACTGGATTGTCAGCAGCGTTGTTGGCCAAGAAGAAGGCGTATGCAAAACCCTCAGGTGTCACGCTTCGTGCATTCTTAGTAGCCAGACTGCTTCCGCCGTACTGTGTGTGCATTTTTGAGCCTTCGATAGGAAGGACCGGTGCGACGGGCAAATCTGCGTTGAAACGACCCCAAATCAGCGTCTTTTTGGTGTACGGATCGCCGAGATCGCACGGGTTGAAACTGAGCCGCCATGGGGGCAGGCCCGCTAGTTTCTCGATCCGACCTACTGGATTTTCAACCGCCCAAATCGAAGGCCGATAGTACTCAACCAGACGCATCGTTTGATGAACCAGTTCGATCGAGATCGCAGTTCGGCCATCGAGGTCCTTTGCTGCAAAGTGCTTTGCACCAGAGTTCGCAAAGTCGGTGCATGGGCAGGCGGCGATGATCGCGTACACGTCTGCACCCTGGAAATCGCCGAAGAATTCCTTGAAAAATTCAACGTCGAATTTGCTGACGTCGCCTAGTTCAGGGTTGTCTTGAATATCGAATCGATATACCTGGTACCCGGCTTCAACCCATGGATCCGACCATTGACCACTTTTGTCGAACAAGGACAGGACAACTTTTCCGCTGTTAACGCCTGCCTTCGCCTGAGCCGCGGCCTGGTCTTTCCACTTGGTGATGACGCTCGCCGCATCGTGAAGGGACAAAAGACCATGCGATCGAGCCTTGGCACCGAGTCGAACTACATCGGTCGCTGATGGGGCTTCGAAAAGACGATGAGATCCCTCCTCATCCATCTGCTGGGCGATAGAGGCATATGGTGTGACGACTTGGCTCAATGGAAGATCTGGAACTGAGCATTGATGCTCTGGGGCATGGCTTAGTGGGGTGTGGATGGTAGTAAAACCGTTCATGTTCTTGCTCCTAGACGGGTAGACCCGCAGAGGCGGTAGCCGCCACCCCTGCAGGATGTCTAACACAAGAACATTATATACGTACGTACGTACGCATACAACAAACAAGCCAGGTTATCAATGAGCTGTTTCAACTCACTTTGTTTGGTGCTTTTCCATATGGCTCAGCACTACTTGCCTGTCGACATGGACCATCGAGCACGCGGAGAAATCACCCTCCCACACAGCGGTCGCCCATGTTCCATCCAGCCCCGCCTGCCAGAATGCCCCCCACTCGCCATTTGGCAGCTCTAGTAGGAGCCATTCAGGAAAGGGGCATTTCCTGGCCAGGCTTAAAACGTACCTGACATGATGTGGTTCACTAGGCCTTCCCATGCGTTGCACTCCAATCGCTGATTGAACCTGCCCAAATTCGGGCGGGCTCACCTAAGCTCACTTTCCTTTACCAGGTGACGCAAATTCAGCGGCATCAATCGAATCGAGGAAAGCCGCGAGCTTGTCCATGATTTTCTGTGGGTCCACTTCCTTATCGATCTTGAATTCCAGCTTGCGACCATTCAAGCGAACAGATCCAACCCCTTGCAACTTCCGAGGCTCCGCCGCCTGGGCCTTAGGACCGCTACAAGCAGCGAGCTTCTGCCCAATGATCCGAAGTGCGGCCTCCTGGCCAGTCCCCTTTTCAGCCATTTGAATCACTACTCGATGCACGATGTTCACATCAACCTTCGAGTGCTCTACGAACTTTTTCGCATAGTTGGCAGTGATCAGGTCAGGTTTCGTGTTCAGAATTTCTTTGATCTGGTCAGGAAGCTGCACCAGGTCAAGGCACCGGTTCACGACCGTATGATCGACACCAAGGCGTCGAGCTAATGCACGCTGACTTTTGTCAGTACCTTTCAGCATATATCGCTGATAGCTCACAGCTTTTTCGTAGTCGGTCAGGTCATTTTGAATGTTATCGGTGATGGCCAACAGCATTGCCATGTCGTCAGACATGGGTTTGACAAAAGCCTTGATCGTCTCGCGACCTAGCATTTTATGAGCACGCCAACGGCATTCACCGCCGACAAGCTCATAGCGCTCACCCACAGGCCGGATCAAAATCGGTTTACCGAGGCCAACAGAATCAATTGATCCGGCGAGCTCTTCTAGCTTTGCCTGGTCGAAGAACATCCGTGGCTGATATGGAGATGGATCAATCAGTTCAACCAATACCTCTTCGAGCCATTCATCCTTTGGTATAAATTGACCTTCCCGCGGTACTGGTGCCAGGGGCACCGAAATTTCTGCATCCTGAGCAGACCCCATGGCCTGCTCAAGCATGGCGGATCTGCTGCGACGGCTGCCCGTTGATGGTGGCATTTCTGATGGCTTTCGTAGCGATGCCATTGCTGTGCTTGGCTTGCCTGGGTAGTCAGTCGATTTCATACGTCCCTCCTGTGTTGCTACTAGCAACAATCCATTCGGCTGTTGCTAGTAGCAACAAATTTCTGGGTGTTGCTACTAGCAACACTGTGAAAACCTGTTGCTACTAACAACATTCAATCCAGGGGCTGCGCAGCAACACGGCGGATTTTCTCCAGGACCTCTGCATGCACAGCACGAGCATTCTCGATTGTTTCCCGGTTTGCGCCTTTCCAGAACATCAGGGGAACACCGTCGTCGAGGGAATTTACGTAATCTGCAGAGTGGTAGATCTTTTCCTCAGTAACGCGCCCCGGAAATAGCTGATTCAACCGATACAGATTGTTCAACATCCGAGGCCGGCCCTTAGAAAACATCGTAGGCACCGCGACCAACTCTGGGGCAAATTTGTATTCACGGGCGAAAGCCGCGCACCATTCATGCAGTCGCAAGATCGCTTTGAATGAAAACTTATCCATTCGTACCGGGCTCATGAGCAAATCACTAGCAGCCACCGTGTTCTTGGTAAGGCGGGAACCTGCGGGTGCGTTATCGAAAATTATTACGTCGTACTGCGAGAGGTTGCAGCCTGGAATCAGTCCTGCACTGCCATCTTCAACCCACTTGGTGTACCACATATCCGAATTGTTGGCTGCGTCCAGGGCAACCCCAAGGTCCTCCAAAGAGGCGTCGGCGGGGATTAAATGAGGACCGTTTTCACCAAACGGTTTTTTAATGACTTCATCGAGAGTTTTAGGTTGAAACGATCGCATACGAAGCATTGGGCTGATTAGGTGGCCAAGATGGCCATCAACGATTCGGTCAGCGGGGATGCCCAACTCCTTCAGATCTTCTGGAGTAGCGTCTGGGTCATAGCCCAGCATGCTCGAGGTATCCCCCTGCGGATCATTGTCGACCAATAGAACCCGCAAGCCCGCAAGGGAGCAGGCTATCGCCTGACCGACTGCAGTGGTGGTTTTATTAGTGCCGCCTTTCGAAATGTATGTAGACATGACCACCTGACGCGCCAAGCCCTTAAAGTGGCCAAGTTCACGACGAAGCGCTGCCAAATCGAAAAGGTCCGAAGGTGTGTAAACCCTGGAGGTTACCGTCCCACGCGGTACCCGCCGAATTTCAATATTGTTTGCTTCTTCAATGTCCTTCAGGCGCCGAGTCGTGAGGCCGAAGCAATCCGCGGCGAAACGCGGCGTGAAAAAGAGCTCGTTGAAATCCACATAGGTTGCGACATCATCGACCATTTCTACATTTGAGTTCATAGCACTTCTCCGTTTTGCTGATGAATCTAGTATAGAACCTGAATTTCTATTGTAAACCAGTGGATTCAGGTTATTCCTAGTTTTTTGCCTTTAAACCTGAATTCGGAGCCGTGACGTTGCTAGTAGCAACAGACCGGCCGCCCATGGCAGCGCAGGCATGCAGCGAGCAGGGCTGAAAGCATCGGAGGAGGGCGGGAAGGAGGGTAGATAAGCTGAAGAGGCGTGGTGCGACGAAGGTTAAGCAGGGTTCATACGAACCCGCTCGAGTATCACTTATTAGGCTGAGTTGGTTCGATACCCCAGAACTTTTCCAGGGCTTCCTCGATCAGGAATGACATCGCAGTGTTTTGTTCGAATGCCTGCTTGCGAAGACGCTCGTGGTAGTCGTCACGCATGGTGATAGTTTTTTGGCTCCGCTTGGTTTGCGAAGGTGCTGCCGCAGCGTCTTTTCGTCCAGCCATGACCAGGCCTCCATATGGATTGAAGTAGTGACAATAATAAACCGTTTGCTGTGTTATAGATACGTACGCACGTACGATGCGTACGCATCAGCACAGATCTTCACTGGGGCTCAACAAGCCTCGCGCCGCGCCCGTCGCTGGCTCCTCGTTTCAAGCCTGACAGCTGTTGGATAGTGTCTTGGAGGTTGCGCATGACATACGCAGGAAAGCCTGGCTTGCCTTCAGAATGGCGGTTCTTCAGATCTGCGATGTGATCGATGTCGAAGCCTAAACGCGTAAGGCTCAAATCATCTCCTTCAACAAGGGCACGATTAGCGGTGGTCATTACCGAATAGGCCTCTTCCAGCTTCCCGATTTCATCATCGAGATGGAGGGTGTCGTCGCGATCAACGGACCATAACGAAATGCGCTTCATGGTATAGCTCCTAGACGCTGATTGGTGGGCCTGGTAGCCGCCAGGCACAACACGGTGGGTTTCCTTACACACATTATACGTATGTACGTACGCATGCAACTATCAATGTCGGCGATATACGACGACATGGCTATTTTTTCTATCTGGTGTCGCGGTTTGCTGAGACATTGAGCCGCAGCCGACGCTTGCGGGCGCACTCTTTCGAGCAACCTGCAAGATCGGCAATGGCCTGGTCAGACATAGTCCCCTGGAGATGATCAAAGTCGGTGATCGCTGATCTCTTGAAGGTGGGCTTTTCCAGCTGCTTGATGCGCTTTATGACAAAGTAGGCCGACACGCCTGCGAGCTTGGCGATTTCAGCCACTGGGCGCTTACCGAGGAGATGCTGATGCTTGAGAAGGGCAGGGGGACAAGCCTCAGCCAGGGCAAATCGAACCTTTCCGATCTTGAGCCTGCGCCGACGCACGGCTTCGGCGCTGCAGTCTGCTAATAGGGCAATGGCCTGGTCAGTACGCTCTCCCATCAAATGATCGTATTGCTCAAGCCTCGATCGTGCCGGCATTCAACACTCCATGTCTCGCTTTTCAAGAGCAGCGAACCACTCCATTTCACCTTTTGCAGCCAACTCCTCGAGGAGTGATTGCTCATCGCGTGTGTAGAACACGATCCGATGGGGCTTCACGCTGGTATCCAGCCCCATGTGGTAATCCGGTAGCAGGTCTCGCTGAATGATTTTGCGAATATCCGCCCTGAAATGAGTAAGGCTCTGTTTTGAGCCGCATTTTTGCTGCAGCGCAGCGATATCAGCTGCCCAAATCATCTTGCTGCCCAGGTGCTTACGAGCGAGCTCATACAGGCGTCGCTCAAGAGGCATCCGCAACCCAAAGTAACGTCGGTCAATGCTCATTACTTCAAAATGTAGAAAGGCGTTGTAGATCCACTCCGACAGCACGACCTCGCATTCCAATACGCCCTTGCCATTGGATGCAGTCTTGGTGACGGTGTAGTCTTCAATCCAGCCAAATCCCTTCGTCTGCTCTTGACCACCAGTTACGATATTGGTTTCGATCTGGGTGCCTCTTAATCTTCGAAGCATGTCCAAGACGTTGGAATACGCATTTCCACCAGGATCCCGAGATGTACCCGTCAAAAAATCGTACGTATCGAACTTGACCCGCTTGGAAATTGGCATTCCTGCTTTACGTGCCTCGATAATCTGCGAGCCGAGGAACAGCAACAGGTCTTTATCGAATACCGTGGCAGCACCGATCACTGGCGGAATAATGCGTACTCGCTTGTTCGTGCCTGGTTGGCTGTACTCACGAACGCTCGTATCAGGTTTGGTCGACAGGCTGAATAGCGGGAATTCCATGCTGGCCAGGTCGTCCTTCACTGGCCACTCGACAATGTTCGCCTGGAACATGTCGGTCTGAACGTAGGGGGCTACGTTTGATTTTCGCCCTCTTTTGAGGGGCTTATCATCGTCCGCTGCCATATCGGCTATCTTCATCTCGATCATTACGCGATCCCGCCATTGTACACAGGTACGTACCGCCGCTTGTGCAGGAGGCGGCTGACCCTACGTATCAGTTTTGAACAGGCCTCATCAGAGACCAATATGGTTCGTATTTCACCGACACCAGGCTCTCCGGCGATTCCCCAGTTGCGCATCGCGACTGTGTGACCGATCAAGTCCACGAGGATCCGCAGCTCGTAAAAACGTGCACCACGTTCCCATCTTGCATAGTAGGGTCGGTTGAGGTAGCTGGTTGCAGTCGTTATCATGTGCGAACCCAGACGCTCCTAGACGAGTTCATTTCTGGTAGAAGCCCGGATCCGGTAGCCGCCGACCGGGCTTCGCTCTACTTAGGAAAGGACTTTATCGTCGTAGAGCATCACCATCTCGGCCATCACACACAGCTCCCCCTTCACTTTGGCCAACAGGCCGCGGCAATCACCTCGCTCCAGGATGCCTGCATCCCACAAACTGCATAGCTCCGAATAGGTGTAGGTCTGTTTCGGCCAGTCACAGTGCCGAACGAACGTCCAACCATGACTGTCGCGAAATTCGCGGGAATATGACGCGCCCATAATCACAAATTGTCGCCCATTGACCTTGACCGTTGGGACCGACGGCACCTTGTCCCCGGCCTCAGCGAATGCTCCAGGACAAACTGCATTATCCCACCGATGAGAATCGAGCTTGTGAAGGTGGACCACATCTCGAAAACTGGTGCGGAAAAAGCTCGACTCCCACGGAACAAACTCGCTCCAGCAACGTTGTTCAGCGCTTTTCAGCCAAGCCTGTATGACTACCGATCCTACGCCAGGAACATGGATTCCGAGGGTCTGTGAGCGCGGTGCCCGGCGCTGTTTAAAACGGCATCCAACTGAGCCACCCGCGTCCGCCAAAAAGGACAAATCAGCCCATTGATCCATCGAAACAGGTAACGCGGAGCGCCACGAATATGAGCCTGCTTGAACGGTGTCGGTGCCACAGCGCTTTTCCTGCAGCAACGCTTGAAGACAGGATTCGATTCCTTGCTGGAACATCGGCCGGACCTCGGCGGGGACCTCGTCCAAGCGGCTAAAGGCGGTGTCCAACAACATCTTGTAAGCATCATGGGTGTATTCAGGTGATGACCAGCTCTCACTTGCACTGAAAGCCGTTTCAGCGACGCTCTCATCAAAACTCAAACCCATTTGCACAGGATTCATCTTCAGCACTCCTAGAAAAATTCAACCCGGTAGCCGCCGGGGAAGCAGGACAAGCTTCGGAAGAAATTCTAACATACGTACGTACGTATGTGAAACCACGTAAATTGGAAACACCTGTGCGAGCTGGTGGAGGGGAGTATGAGACTGACGCAGGGCTGGACAGCTTGGCCTGGGGGCGTTATCCGTTATTCGGGTTCGTTGATGGCCAGCTCAACACCTCCATCCCACTCGGCCAGGACCTCGGCACCGCACGAAGCACAAACCGTCGTCACATCGAGCGCAGATTCTGCCAGGTGCAACTGGCCGGCTTGCCCGCAAGCCTTGCAGCGATAAACGTACAGCACTATCGGGGCGGTCGTATCCATGGTCACATTTTCCAAAGGTGCTGGTTTCGCAACCTTCACGGGCAGCGTCTGATCCTGGTGATAGGCGGGCATCCAGCGAGTAAGCAACTTGATCCCATGGAACGAGCTACCCTGACCGCTGACTACATAAGCGATGGGAGCCGTACCCTTCGGCACTCGTCTACCTTCCTTCTTCCAATAGCCCTCGGTTTTTACATCATTCGGTTGAAGCGGCCAACAAGACACATCTGGCTTGCAATCGTAATGCGGAACATTCGGATGCTCGGCAGCTTCGATCTTCAAACGCTCAATGATTGCGGAGGAACGAGCCATACACACCTCGATCTACGTGTGATGAGAAATGATGCTACTTGGGGTCAGCAGGCTTGCCTGTAGTAGGCTTTATTCCCTGACCTTTCTGCCGGCTGTTGGCGGGACCTAACCGGCTCATGAGCTCGCTATTCTGACGTTGCACCTCTTGGAGACCGCCTGCAGTTTTTGCCAACTCGCGGGAGCTTTCGTCAGCTACCTGCCGCCACTTCTCTGCATCAGCCTGCAGCGCGGTATGTGATCGCTGGAGCTCAGAATGCTGGGCAACAACAGTAGCAACCTGCGACTGTAGACTCTCGTTCTGTTGAAGCCTTTCATCCAGGGCCGCACGTACCCGAACCAACTCCGCATTCGATGCCTCAGCCTGGGCCTGTGTTTGAGCAAACTTCACCTGGAGATCGGCCAAAGCGGCTTGGCGCAATTCAGCTTGTTCCGTGGCAGATTCAAGGCGAGCTTTGGTTGTAACCAGGCTCTCGTTCAGTCGCTCGATCTGCTCGGCCGCGACGCCCTTCTGCAGGTCGAGCTCGGCTACGTGACTCATCCGAACCTGCGACAATTCCTGACGCACCGAAGCTGTTTCATCGTGCGCAAGCCTCAACTCGTCTTTCAGATCGTTTGCCCGACGTTCGTTCTCGACAGCCTTTGTTGTCTGCTCGGCCAGGCCCTCGCGTACCTCAGCCAACTGTTGAGTGAGCTGCTGATTCTGTTGAGTGAGCGAATCGTTGGACCGCTGTACCTCAGCGTGCGCGCTACGTGCCTCCTCTGCATCGGTCACAGCACCTTCATATGCCTCCGCAAGCTCGCGGCGCATGGTCTCGTTGTCACCACGCTCCAGCTCCCATTTAGCTTCAGCTTCCCGGAGGCTGGAATTTGCTTGTTCCTGCGCTGCGGTCCAGACGATACCCACCGCTTCCAAGTGAGCGAGCTTTACCTGGTCAGGTACTGCCACTGCGACAGGGGCAGGTTTGGCAGTCTGCTGCCGCTTCCATTCTTTGAACACCGCTGAGCAGGTGTTCATGTCAGCCCGCGCACGCCCGCGGACATCGCTAACAGTTGGAAACTTATCGACGCGGCCAAGCTGGTCATACAGCTCTTCAATCGCATTGATGATCCGCGCACGAACGTCGGGATTGACCGGTGAATGTTCCATTCTCAGCTCCAAAGGGATGATCATAAGAATAATAATATTCTTCTTATTATCATTATGCAATCGAATCCACGGGCTCCTGCAGAGATGGCAATGGGAGCCGACGCCAGCCTGCCAAGAATGCTTTGGACGGGCCTCAGGGCTGGCTGAAGGTGGAGGGATAAAGAAAGGTGATCGAACTAGAAGTTGCGAACGCAACATGAGCAGGGGGACTGGCTACGCTCATCCATAAGGTGACGGCTTCCCTTTGATCGAATCGCCCCGGCGACCGCGCCGGAAACCAAGTGCTGATCGACGCCGCCCCAGTAGCGCTAAAAAAAGAGAGCGCTCTATGCTGCAATCTGAGCAATTCGCAAGGGTGAGCTGCACCAGAATCGACGTAGAAGCGAGGTCTTAACCAAGCCTGGCAGTACACCAACGCGATGGATCATGAATTAAGGTCAGCCAGGGTAGGTGCAATGCAGGTTATTCAGTGCAGGCTGGAGGTTCAGTGTGTCGTATCACTCCCCATTAGCCTGCACCATCTACTGACTAATCAGGCAAAGGCGGAAGCAAAGCAGCCCCGGTAGGGGCAGGTACCTGATATACAGCATCCTTTACACCAGCTTCGGATGGCTCAGGCCCCCGATTTTGAATGGTCGGGATTCCTTCGGAGGAGGTAGAAGCGGTTATCTGCTTAGGGCGCAGGGGAACAACAGAAGGCGACTGCGCTTCAGCGATTACCGCCTTGTACTTGGCCACTGTTTGGCGAGACACGCCGGCAGCCAAAGCGATGGATACATACGTAAGCCGATTCCCGTTAGTGACCAACTGCCGGCAAGCACGACGGATTTTGTGCGCGGTTTGGTTTTGCCTGACTTCATGGGTCCGTTTAGCGGCGAGACTCTGCCGCTCCTCTAAAGGCAGCGATCGATCAAGCTCCATCACACCACGGTGATAATCGCCGGCACCGCGGTAATGCGACCAAGTCCACCGGGCGATCGACTTCGCTGTTGCGCGCACTGATGACAAGGGCAAGTCGTTGTAACGCTCTCTCGTGCGGAAACGGTTATCGTTGTGACATTGCGCCAGGACCCGAGAGTAGAAGGACTCGAAGTGACCATCAGCTCGCTCAGCATTGACGATGCTGTAAGCGTAAAACCGCACACGTTCGAACAAGGTGCAGTGCCTTGAGTGGGATACTGCGTCCATGTCCGGTCCTTTGGACCACAAGGGCATCGGCCTGGCCAGGTCCAAATCATCGGCGAGTTCGCCCAAGTCATAGACATGGTTGTGAAACTCGGTAGTGATCCACCAGGGGTGGCCTGGTGTCTTGGCCACTGGGCCACTGTGGTAATCCGGATCTGCCTTGAGCAACGCGGCCATGCTGTCGTAGACAGCCTTCATGTACAGGATCGGCTTTTCACGGGCGCGTTCAGTGGTGCACACCGGAGCAATCGCATAGTAAAGGTGCGAGTTGCCTGAATTTCGATTTCGCACAATGAAGTTCGGCGGTGGCAGGCCATGCTCTTCCCAGATCAGGGCGTTGGAATGGTCAAGATCGAAAACGAGCCATGACACACGCCCAGGACGATTCACCTGCATGTAGGGATAGCGGATCGCGTACTCCCGCGGCCGTACTCTCATCGCGGTTTTGTTGTCGCTGCAGCGCGCGAGGTAGGAAGCTTCTTCGAGGATCCGGCTCATCGCTGATACCGGTTGGAAATACCCCGGGTGTGCAGGGGCTGTCGAAGCAGCTGTGATGAGATTGTTCACCTGCAGGCCTCAATGAAGAAGCTGATAAATTCAGGGCGAATTAACCCGTACCGCGTATTGCGCAGCAGAGTGCAGGTGTCCATACTCGAATTACCTGAAAGGGGCCCTCACGTCATCGATCTGCCAGGACCAGATGTGTGGGCTCTTTTTTTTTGCCCGGCAACAGTGGCCGGATTCCGCTTTTAGTCGCTCGACTTTTCGATAAAACCTTCCTAAAAAGCGCCATTCGTTGAGCAAGATTTGGCGAAGGCTAGAGCCTCATTTCTTCCCCGTCAACCCGCTGAAACCCGCGTATTTACTGGGTTCTAGGCTGATGCAGGTACCGATTTTTTAATTTAGATCGGCTCGGTTGCAGGACTGGTTAACGGCTTTTACCTCTAACCCCATTTCCGCACCCATCCTTGCATTTCGCGGTGTGTAGCCCCTTTGTATATCGGTGAAATACGAAACTCCGTATCGGCGATATACGAGCCCGGTGTCGGTGATGTACGAAATAAAAAATCGGCGATATACGAGGCATGCCAAACAGAAAAAACTCTCATCGGCGATATACGAACCACATCGGTGATGTACGAACGCTGGCCACGTTACCTGCAGGGCATCCAGGTGCTTGGAAATACCCTTTGAAGCCCCTGTTTTTGGGGGGTTATGTACACCGGAGCAACTCACTTTTTATCGGTGAAATACGAGCCGTACCAGAAAATATCGGTGAAGTACGAGTCACCATGAAATCACATCGCCATTACTGGCGATTTCGTATTGTAGGTATGCCGTAAACCTAGAATCCATGCGGCCCCCGTGAACACGGGTCAGGCAAAAGGTTTTTTTGTGTTGACCGATTCCGCATCATGGTTAGAATACGGAAAACGGAGGGGCACACATGACCGACACCAAGGACGCCGCAGCGCCGCATCTTGACCAGCCTGGATCAAAGGAGGATCTCGGTCGGGCAGCATACGAACAAGAGCTGATGGCCATCGCTGAAAAACTGCATCAGAACCAGGATGCCGTCGATCCAATCGCACGCGATCTCGAAGACCGTAAGCAGCTGGCTAAACATACGTCCAGCATCGTGAAGTCAAACCTGGTTTTGTCTTGGGGGCTGGGGATCTCGATCTGCCTGAACTGCGTGTTTGGGTGGTTTGTCATGCACCCGCATTACGTGTACTTCGCAGCCGATGGTCTACGGATCGTCAGGCTGGTTCCTCTCAATGAGCCGTACATCACCGACGCCGAGGCAATTCAGTTTGCCCGCGAAGCGTTGAACCGTTCGATGACGATCAATTTCACCGACTACAGGCAACAGCTTGAGGCCGTGCGTGGCGATTGGACCAAACGCGGGTTCGCTCAGTACTTGGAGCAGTTGCAGTCTGCAGGTTACCTGGACCTCGTCAAAACCAAGCGCATGAATATGACGGTTACCACGGAAACCGGCGTGCTTGTGAAAACCGAGATGGTTGACGGTGTTCTCGTGCGCCATATCGAAGTACCGATCGAGATCAAGCTGGTCGGCCAAACCACCGACCTTCAACCCAAGCGATTCATCGCCAAAGTGCCTGTCGCACGTATTCCCACACTGGATTCCATCGTGGGCGTAGGGCTGGACGGCATTGTCACCACGCCCAGGTAAGGAGGAACCCATGATGATGAAATCAGTTTTCGTCGCGTCAGTACTGACGCTCGCGATCGGCACAGCTCAGGCAGAGCAACAAGGCAATGGCGCGCAACCCCAAGGCCAACCGATGCAAGGTCAACAGCAGCCCATTCAACCCCCAAACGGCGGGCAATGGGTTCGAGTAGAAGGTCCAGCTCGGCAGCCGGGATTTCCGGCGGCACCTGGTGCTCAACAGCCTGGTGTAAATCCCCAGATGCAGAATGCCTTCCCGCAGACCAACTACGGCCCGGCTAATTACGCGGTCGCTGGGCAACCCGCTGGTGGTGCACAAGAGCAAAACGGCACGGCTCCACTGCCACCCCTCAACCCGCCTGAAAATGACCACTTCGACGAAGCGATGGAAGTCGCGCAGCCCTTCACGCCTGAGCAAATCAAACAAATGCGTCAGGCGTTGGAAAACACTCGAAAGGCCAAGGCTTGGCAGCCAGTGAGAGGTATACCTCGCATTTCCAGTGTATCGGTTGATCTGAGCCCTGGCGCATCAATGCCAGTGCTACGCGTGGTTCCAGGCGAACTGTCCAATCTCATTGTTCTGGATTCAACGGGAGCGCCCTGGCCGCTGGCCGCTACGCCCCGTGTTTCAAACCCCGATCTTTATAGCGCGGAGTGGCTGAAGGGCACCCATACATTGGTGGTATCGACCCCATCGCCTTACGAGACTGGCAGCCTGGCTCTGTACCTGGAAGGGGCCACGACGCCAGTAATCGTCAAGATCGTCAGCGGTGAGCCCGATGGCAAGAAAGATCGCGCTCGGGTGTACGACGCCAGGCTCGATCTTCGCGTTCCCGGCCGAGGCCCACTAGCCAAGGCCGCGGTAATGGGGCCAGGGAAGATCGCGCTGTATGACGACCTGCTGCAGGCGTTCCTGGATGGGATTCCGCCAAAAGACGCCAAGCAAGTTAAAGCGCAAGGTGCAGTGCCCTCCCATACCCAGATCTGGCAGTACGACGGAAATCTTTACGTCCGTACCCGGCAGGATTTCCAAACTGCATTCGATAACACCTTGGCTGCCGGCGACGGTACTCGCGTGTACCGCTTACCCGTGACTCCCTTCATCACCCTCTCGCAGATGGGTCAGAAAGTCACCCTCCAACTCGATATTTACTGAGGTAGCGCATGAGCACTCAAGCGGACATTGGACGGCAGACCAAGGTAACCATTCTCGCGGCAGCAATTGCTGTCGCAGCCCTCGGTTATGCCGGATACACCTGGTTCAACAGCCGTCATCAAACCAGCTCAAACCTCGGTGTGATTACCGCTGATGGGAAAGGTGGGGCTACTCAGGAAAGCGAGGCCTATCGCCAGGTCTTGGAGAAATACAACCACAACAACGCCAAACAGGCGGAATCAAACGGGCAATCTTACATGTCCGTAATGTCAACTACGCAAGCATCTCCAGCCGATGCCTCAAACAAGACAGGCGCGGGCCAGCAGCAACAACCCCAAGTCAACTATTACTACCAAGCCGCCCCGCAGCAACAACAGCCTGTCGAGCGCAACAAGGAAATGGACAAGCTTGTAGCGCAACAGGTCAGCGCCTTCATGAGCGGGTGGACGCTGAAAACCCATGGTACCGGCACCACTACTCAGGAGGAGGCTTACTCGCAATCCATCAAACCCGCTTCCCTGACTGGAGTAGGCGGTACGGCCGGTAGTCAAGGCGCTGCGCAAACCTCGAATTCGCGCGCCGCCAAGGCTCAGGACCAGGTTGTCGTTGATGGATTTTTCATTACGCCTGCACTGCTTAAAACCGAGCTCGACACTGATGAAAATTCGATGGTTACAGCTGAGGTTCCCGGAGGCCGACTTGCCGGCGCACGGGTCTTCGCGATGGGCTACAAGCGTCTGAATGAAACCATCGACATGACCTTCACCTACATGGAATGGAAGGGGCGCAGTTACAAGATCACAGCCAAAGCTGTTGATCCTGAAAGCATGCGTACTGCTCTGTCCGGTGAAGTAAACAACCGCTATTTCAGCCGAATCATTCTCCCGGCTCTGGCGCTGGCGATCGGCAAGACGGGCCAGCTTTACGAGCGCTCCGCCTCGGAGAACATCATCACCAGCGAGGGCGCAGTAATCCAGACGTATCCCACTACGCCTAGTGGGAAAGCAGTCGCGGGCACCTTTGCGGGCGGTATTGGCCAACAGGCCGGGCAGGTGCTGGCCAATGACGCCGCAAACATGCCACAGAAACAAGTAATCCGTCCGATCAACTCCACGATCGGTATTCAGTTCGTAGGGCCGGTGCTGGCCAGTGACCAGCTGGAAAAAGACGCGCTGATGGCGAATCAGAAAGCTGAGCTGAATACGCTCGGGCAACCAGGTGGCCAGCCTCAGCAGCAGTACCGCCTCTCACCGAATGCCGCAGGTGCCACCAACTCAAACGGGTTCGGCGGGTACCAGGGTGTCTCGCCAGGATACGGCCAGCAGTACATGGGCCAGCCAACCATCATCGATCCAACTCGCTACTGAGTTAGGGCAGGGGACTTCAGATGACTACACAAGCAGCGGAAGAGTTGGACATTTTCAACGCCGGCGTTAAGCCGGGTAAACAAGCTGAGACGCCGAAAGCTCAGACGCAACAGCCTGAGAAAACGCCTCCGGTTAACTCGATCCAGGGCGATCGCAAAAAACGCATTGCCAACTTCGTCAATCGGATCGAGGCCTGGCACTTTTTGGTGTTGGCGGTAGTGCTGGCGGCAGTGTTCGTACTTGTTCCAAAAATGCTTCCAAAGGCGCAAACCAGCGCTCCACAGCAGCAGCCTACTCCCGTTCAACAAGCGGCCCCTGTAAGCCAGGTATCGGATGTGCTGGCACCACAAGAGCCAGTAGCACCCGTTGCAGATCCGGAACAGGCGGGTATCACTGTCGAGCAGTTGAATGCGCTTAATGAGCAAGTCCGGAGCCTGGGCGGGATCGTCGTCGGCCTTCAAAAGACCATCGACGAATTGGAGGCCAAGGTTTCTCTCCTTGAAGCCGCCCCTGCAGCGAGCAAAAAGGGGGTGCGGCAACAGGCAGTGCGCCGCCAACCACAAGCAACACAACCTTCGGCAGTGGCTGGCTATCGCCTGAACACAGTTTATGCAGACCAGGCATGGATCGAGCACGGTGAAAAAACCTTCGTTGTGCAGGTAGGCGATCTCGTAGATGGGGTGAAGATCATTGGCATTGATCCAGTGGCCCGCCGAGTCACCACTTCGCGTGGCGTGATCCGCTGAGGAACCGAAAATGGATCTGGCGAGCATGATCATCTCGGCGGCCAACGGTCTGGTCGCCGCACTTTGGGGGTTGCTCTGGTCCTTGAGCGCACTCGCTGGGATGGTTTACGCCGGTAGCGTTCTGCGTCGGATGCAGCTGGCCACAATCGAGCCCGGCCATCGTCCAATTACCCTCGGGAGCACGTTTGCGGTGCTAGTGATTGGCGCTGCTCTGTTCAACATGCCCGGGATGATCACCGCAACTTGGACCAGCTTCGGCAGCGGTGCAACAACCTACGGTGCCATCTCCTACAGCGGCGCCGAGAATTTCGGCAAGTTCAAGGAAGCTGTAAACGCTGTACTGACCCTGGCAGCTTTTGCAGGGGGTTGTTTCTTCTTCAAGGGCCTGTTGCTTATGAAAAAAGCAGTCATTGAAGGAGAGGGTTCGCAGGGAGCGGACGACGCCGTTTGGCGCGGCCTCACCCACATGATTTTCGGTGCTGCGTTGACCCATGTCGACAAAGTGATCGAGGCCTTTCAGGCCACCTTCAAACTCTATTGGTAACAACACTAGGAGCGTCATCATGAAATTCAAACCTTTCGAGTTCGCTGTCGATGCTGTTCGCCGTGGTCACATCCGTCTGTTGACCAAGGTCGAGGAATACAAAGCCGATCCCGTTCAGCGGGGGATCATGCTCATGGGCGCAGGCCTCACCATGTCAACGCTGTTCGTGACCAAGGCTGCGTACGCGGATGGTCTCGCTGGCATGGCCGAGAAGGGCAGTGAACAGGGCGACTCCATCAAAGACAGCCTCGGTCCAATTTTCCTGGCCATCGGTTTCGCGTTGGCGTCCTTCGGCGGTTTGAACGCCTGGAAAAAAACTAACGATGAAAACTCGCGCATCACCGGTAAGCAGATCTGGGGGCCATTCCTCTCAGGAGCTGCCCTTGGTGGCACTGGTTTCATGATGACCACTGCCGGCGAGACTGTTGGTATCAGCGGCAGCGAGTTTGGCAAGGTTCCGAACTGACTACGACCACTTGGCAGCCTGAAACATGGCTGCCTTGGAGACTGCATGAGCGACGTGAAACAGGATCAGACAGTACCGGTATCGGGGCTTGGGAAAAACTTCGAGAAGCCAGTTCTGCCGTTGATGGCCATGGCCACAAAAGCGCGCGTGTGGGGCGATGCCACTCCAAACGCTATTGAGCCGAACCCGGCACAACTGACGACCGAAATGCGGGCGACCATTACCCGCCAGGCGCAGGGGCAGTGCTATTTCTGCGGTATACACGCTCGTGCCGGTCATGTTCATAACATCAACCACAACCATCAGGATCTACGGCCGGAAAACCTCCGGCTTGTAGATCCGCTGTGTCATGGGTGGCAGCACCTTGGAGAAATCGATGACGGCGATGCCTTCATTGCGTACCTCCCGGGCTTGTCTCCCCAGGACACGAATCATCTGCAGCGGGCCACCATGATCGCCCTGGAAACCGGGGACGAACAAACAAAGGCGGACGCCAGAAAAATCCTCAATTGGATGGCTTCCCATCGGGAATACACCGAAAAGGCCTGGGGCACCCACTCGCCCAAAATTTTCGCTGAGGCGATGACACGCCTGGGCAAGGTCGACGCCGATGTTAACTCCCTCGTTTTCCAAGGGTTGAGCGTCATCTTCAATCCCGCTCAGTTCAGCCAGGTTGTAAAGGGCTGGGCACAGGATGCGTATGGTGCAGCCCCCACCTCAACGTGGGCCCAGATTCATCACGATGTGATGAACGCGCCGAGCTAAGGAGGCAGCATGGGACTTCTCGATAAGTGCGTGGATGCACTTGAAGGTACTTTGGAGTACCTCGCAAAACACTTCATTCACAAAGACATGACCAGTTACTGCGAACTGGCCACTGCCGTGGGGTTGACCGATGCCGATATCGAGAAATCCCCGGATCTCAAAGATCCCTACACCTTGGTCAATAGCGATTACTCGCTGCTGACAGTATTCGACCTCCAAGGTACCTATCAGATGCTCTCTGAAGCCGAGTTTTCAGAGATGCTGGAGTCCTTGCGTGTCCGCATGACTGGCTATATGCGCGAGAAAGGGCATAGCCTCACGTTCAGCTTCGAGCGTGATCCGGAACGGGCCACCGATGAATTGATGCGCCTGGCCGAACCGCTACTGAACACTGCACGGCGCATCGGTTTGAAAAGCGAGGACATCATCCTTGACCGCGTGAAGCGCAACGCTCCGCACTGTGCTTGGGAACAAAACCTGTTGGTTGTGTACACGCACCTGACTTCGTTGAGTAATGAGGAGCAGGATCGCGAGCTCGGCGAGCTGAGCAAGAAGGCATCAAAACACAAGCTCCCGCGACTGGTTTACGGGCAGAACCCTGCATTTGCCCTTGCCGCTCTCAAATATCGGCATGACACGATGATTGAGCGACTCATGGATGACTTCATCTCGTGTGGGGTCGAGGGTAAGAAAGGCATCATGATGAAGCCCCTAAGCGCCCACGAGGCGGCTAAGCGCATCAGGATCATGTTGAACCGCGAAGGTACTTCCCAGAAATTCCGGCCCCAGATCGTGGGTGATCGTTTTATGTTTCGCGGGGCTACCGATGCAAAGGATTTCTCGGAACTTGTGCCGCCACGCCTTAGCTATCAGATCTGCAGCAACGATGTGGAGCCCGTAGGCAATTACGTCAAAACGGACAGCCTGTGGCACGGCTCGCTTGCGATGGAGCTTGGACCACAAGACGTTGTGCACTTCACCAAACTTTTTTCGGCTGTTGGCAAGAAAGATCCGTGGAGGATTCGATTCGATATCGCACCAGGCGGTCTTTCGATGATGCGCGCCCGCCGATTGATGGTTGGTTTCGTCGGGGTTCTTCCAGACAACAGGCCTATTCGTGATTCCTTCAAAAGGCTGGAGACCATTGCGAAGGATGAAGCCGTGATGTCTATGAAGGTCATGGCTTCTTCCTGGAGTACCACAAAGGCGGACCTCGAGACTCGACTTTCTCGACTGGAAAAAGCCATTCAGTCCTGGGGTACCTGCCAAGTTCAGAAAACGCATGGCGATCCCATGGCCGCGCTAGCTTCCTCGATCCCCGGCTTTACCACCAAAAATACCGCTAACCGACTTCTGCCCCCCCTCAAGGAAGCCATGAACATGTTGCCGCTGCAGCGGCCGGCAACCCCGTGGCCCGACAATGGCTCGTGGATCACGCGAACACCAGACGGGAAGATTTATCCCATTGGTCTTGGCAGCTCGATTCAGGATACCTGGATCGAGCTTGTTTCAGGCATCCCGGGCTCGGGTAAGTCGGTTGCAGCTAACTGCATGCACAATGCGACTCTTCATCGTCCAGGTGCTACCCAGCTCCCCTTGCTGACGATTGTGGATGTTGGTCCATCGTCCTCAGGTTTGATCCAGATGATCCAGGATTCGCTGCCAGATCACCGTAAATCTGAAGCTGCATATCTCAGACTTCAGAACAGCCGCGATTTCGCATCGAATCCATTTGACCCCCAGCTGGGGGCGCGTCAGCCCACTCGCCGCGAACGCGAATACTGCGTCGACTTCTTGAACTTGCTCTGTGCCAGCGTCGCCACTGATGGTCAAGGTGGGGCCAAAGCCCGCACGCCTTCCGACTGTGCTGCAGTGAACGAAATGCTCATGACCCTCGTGTATGACGACAAAGCGGGTCGAGGTGCGAATCAGTATGAGGCAGATGTGGTGCCCGCTGTTGACAAAGTGCTAGCCGAGTCAGGCATCAGCGCTGAGCATGACGAGAAGTGGTGGAGCGCTGCAACCTGGTACGAAGTGACTGACATGCTGTTCGCTGCTGGCTATGTGCGTGAATCGACCTTAGCTCACCGCCAAGCGACCCCCGTTCTACCCGACTTCACGGCGATGCTGAACAACGAAGGCGTGCGGCAGACCTTCGGTGAAATCAAAACCGCCGCGGGCGAACCGCTGCTGAAGTACATGAGCCGTTGCTTCACTTTGGCATCGACGACCTACGCCGTATTTTCCGGACGCACCCGATTTGAAGTCGATTCGACGACGCGAGTTATTTCGGTGGATCTCAACGACGTTATCGGATCGAAAACACCTGAGGGGTCGATTAAAACCTCCTGCATGTACATGTTCGCCCGCCACTTGGGGGCGAAGAACTACTTCCTCCGCGAGGAGGACATCCGTCTTGTAGCTCCGCCGCTGTACCTCGACTACCACCTGAAACGTGCCGAGGATGTGGCTTCGCAGCAGAAGACCATTGCCTATGACGAATGGCACAACACCGAAGGCATGGATACCCCAGTACAAACGCTGGTGAAGGACGGCCGTGAAGGCCGGAAGTGGGGTATCCGGATCATGGTGATTTCGCAGTATCTGCGAGATTTCCCGCTCCCCTTGCTCAATGCGGCCACATCGGTCTACGTGTTGCGCGGCGGCAACGTGGATGACGAAAACGTGCTGCGGGAGACCTTCAAGGTATCTCACGAAACGATCCAGCAGCTGCACCTGCAGTGCACGGGCCCAGGGCGCAACGGTGCCAACATGCTCGCTCTGTTTAAGACGAACCAAGGCACGATCACCCAGATTCTGACCAACACAACTGGTCCCCTCGAGCTCTGGGCAATGTCCACCACTCAGCAAGATACGGCGCTGCGAACGGAGTTGTACAAGCGAATTGGTCCTATGGCTGCTCGCCAGGTCCTCGCCAAGCGCTTCCCGCTGGGCACCGCCAAAACTCACATCGAGGCACTCGAATACTCGTCCCAATCCAACACCAAGCTGAGCGTCGTGAAGCAATTGGCAGAGGATCTGGTAACCGAGTACTACACCGACCGAAGCCACCGAGGAGAACACGTATGAAGAACATTTTCCGCATTACTCCTCTGGCCATAGCATTACTGGTCGGGTCCGCTGGCTCTACCCCTGCGTACGCGCTCTGCGACGGCTGTGTCGTTGGGGCGATCGGTACCTCAACAGTTACTTTGACTGGGGCAATCGCCGCTACTACAGCGTCTGTGAGCGCGATGAACCTATCGGTTAGTCAGCTGCTTTACCAAGTGGGGACCGCGACCACGCAAGGGGCAAGCAAAGTAGCTAACACCATTGAGACTGCAGCTCGGGTGCAACGGGAGTTCGATGCCAACCAGGAGCGCAGCCGTCGGTATGAAAATGCCCGCCAAAATTACTACGTGCCTAACTCTATCTGCAGCGAATCCGGCTCAGGCGGCTTCAACGAGGTTAGAGCGGGGGTTGCTGCAGTAAAAGCTTCCATCCGCACAGGGGGAGGGGGCAAAGCTGCCAGCACTAAAATCAACCAGGCTCTGACTGCCCCCGCACAGCCCCCTTCGATCGATGCGATGCGCTCAGCGAGCATCCATGCGGACTACTGCGATACTGACGATTACGCTGCATATGGTGGCGCCACTGCCTGCCCAGCCGTTTCGACAACGATGCCCGGGGCCGACAAGCGTCTGGATTCGCTGACGATCGGTGCCGGCAAGGATGGAAAGGACCAGGACCTCACATTTACACAGGCACAAACCGACGCAGCCAGGATGTATACGCAAAACTCCGCAAGACGTTCAGTGGCTCCTCAGCTCAAGAAGGGGCAAGCCGAGTCTGACGCAGGCGTCCAGTACATCGGCTTGATGAACCAGTACAACTCAATCATCTCTGCTGCGACCGATCCTCAAGACCAGATGATCGCCGCAAGCCAGCCTCTGGACTCAACGAAGGATCTGCTGAAAGAAGCGCGCTCCTCAAAATCAGCTGAATCCTATTACCAGAAGATCGCTTCTGCAGAAGCTAAACGCACAGGGACAATGTCGGCTCGCGAATTTGAGTACTTCGAAGTCGGGCGCCGTTACGCAAACACTGAGTACCAGGCCGACCTGCAGAACATGACTGGCGATAACCTGGTGCGGGAGCAGATCCGTGTCCAAGCGCAGACCAACTGGTTGCTCCTCGAGCTGCGCAATGATGTGACGCGCGGGAACATCATCAACGGCCTGAACCTGGCCAGCTCCGCACGGCAGGAATTCGAGCCTGTACTGGGCGAAAAATACCGTGCTGTAAATGGACGCATGGGGGGTACCAACTGATGAGTGACGAGCAACAGAAACCTTCCAAGACTGATGACCAACCGCAACCCTCCAAGGTACGTCGAGGGCTATCCATCGGCCTGCACGTGGTGCTTCCGTTCTGGGCCATGCGTCAAACGTATCGGCTGGCAAAGAACGAAGTAGCCAGGTCCAAGGAGCATTTAGGGATCATTCGGCAGCTTTCGGCTGAAGCCAAAGAAACGCTTCGCGACCGCCGCGAGAAGGCCGATGATGAACAGCAGTCGTTCAGCGAGGCGATTAACAGCCGCAAGCCTGGATCGATGTCCATTCCCGAGCTCTATCGCTACTTCCTATCACGCAAGCGCGCCTGCCAATTGGCTGCTCTAGTCCTTGGACTCTTCGCGGCTCTCGGCATCCTGCTAGGGGTTCATTTCGACTCGTCGAAGGGTGTAATCCAAGGCTTGCTCTCGATCGCAACGGCAATGCCGCTGCTCTTTGCGATGGCGCTGAGTGCGCAGCTTCGCCTCTGGCAGCTCAAAACGGAGCGCCTTTCAAAAGCTGAGAAGGGTGGCTTGAAGGACTTTTTCCGGGAAAACCGGAATTGGTTCAGGCAGCTACTTGATCCGGAATACGGTCACGGGAAAGGAGGCCGGCCATGAGGACTCAACACAAAGCGCTTGCAGCGCTTACTACCATGCTCTGCAGCACCCTCGCTTGGGCAGACAGCACCACACTGGGCGAGATTTCGGAAGCGGCCAAACGCAGTGGCGATAAATCGCGTGAGGCACTTGTATCCATCTATGGCCAGGTCGTGAACAACCCATTAGCCGCGGCCGGCGGAAGTGGCGACACGATCCTCGCGAACATCTTCCAGGTATTCAACAGCGCTTTACTTGTCGTTGGTGCGATGTGGGCTTGCTATATCGTGTTCCGGAAGCTGACGCGCACTGCCCACGATGGCTCTATCTTCGACCGTCAGCAATCCTCTTCGTGGGGGCCGGTGCGACTTGTGTGGGGTGTCGTCTCGTTGGTTCCAACTGCCAACGGGTGGTCGCTTTCGCAGCTGTTGATGCTGTGGTCGGCATCAGTAATGGGTGTTGGTGTGGCCAACCTGGGCGTCGATGCTGCGATCTCCAGTTTTGAAGATGGCCAATCGATGGTCGTACAGCCAGTCATGCCGTCTACGGCCGCTCTGGCGCACAGCGTTTATGAGGCGAATCTCTGCTTGCACGGCATCAACGCCGGCATCGCTCAAGCCCAAGCAAGCGGTGGACTTGTCATCCCAGGTGGCTACATCCAGCAGACCGCGACGAACAAAGGTTTCATCCTCAAGAACAACAGCTTTGTCTGCGGGGGAGCGGACATCAGCGGCGATCTCACAGCACAACCAGCCTCCACCAACGTCATCAGTGGCACCATCGATGTCGCCGACATCAGGAAGGCGCACCTGGATGCCCTGAAGGCGATGCAGGCCTCCTTGAGCCAGTCCGCTCAGTCATTTGTTAATGCCTCCGTGCAGCGTGCAAATGGTTCGAAAACCGCGTTGCCCGATAGCGAATACGCCATTCAGATCGCTGCACAAACCTACGAAAACTCGGTCAACAAGGTGGCCGGAACCAAACAGGGCGATATCAAGCGGCTTGCTCAAGAGCTCAGCTCGAACATCAGCAAATCAGGGTGGTGGGTACTCGGTGCGTGGTACCAGACATTCGCTCAAGCCAACACCAAGCTTTCTGACGCCATGGCAGCCAAAGCAACCGTGTTCGGCATGTCGACCAGTGGCGACCCTTCAGTCGTATCCGTGTACGACGAAGCCTACGCGGCCTACAAGGCCCAGCAGGAGACAACGTCCTACACGCCTACCGCTGGCACCAGTACCAGTGGCGACTACTCCAAAGGGGTTGTGGGTGCGGATGCCGGCAACATTATCGGCAGTATGTTTGCTGCGCCTGGTCAGCGGATCGTGAACTACCTGATCGATGTCAATGCTGGCGGCGAAGGCCTGGGCCAGCTCAATCCGCTGATCAAAATGAAGAACCTGGGCGACTACACAATGGTTGCGGCCGAGACCGCCATGGGCGCTTACGTGACTGCCAAGGCCATCGAGAAGGTGAAAGATGGGTGGAGCGTCGCCGGCGTATTCGCCAAGGTGGCAAACGCGGTTACATCGGTGGGAGATGCTTTGAGCGGTGTGCTTGAAGGGGTATCGCCTTTCATCATCGGCCTCGTTCTGGCGATGTTTATCCTGGGCGGTACGCTCTCCACCTATCTCCCCATGGTCCCGTTCATCATCTGGTTCGGCGCAGCTGTCAACTGGTTAGTGGTGGTTGGCGAGGCGATCATTGCAGCACCGCTGTGGGCCTTCACGCATTTGGGCAGCGAAGGGGAGGGCATGGGCCACAAAACCTCTCATGGCTATATTTTCCTGCTGAACGTGATGATCCGTCCTGCGCTGATGGTTGTCGGGTTCTTCCTAGGCGGGGCTGCGCTCATCGCAGGGGGGACATTGCTCAATCAAGGCTTTGGGATCGCTCTGGCCAACGCACAGTTCGATTCCGTGACTGGGTTGTTCTCGATCATCTTCTTCTTGGCTATCTACTGCGGCATGTGTTTGACCTTGGTTCACAGCTGCTTCAACCTGATCTTGATCGTTCCCGACCAGGTCATTAACTGGGTCGGTGGTCACGCTGCAGCATCGGTTGGCCGTGAGGACAACGAAAGAATGCGCAACGCAATGAACATCTTCGGCAGCCGCCTCGAGCACTTGATGCCCAAGGGCGGAGCAGGGGGCGATAACAAGGTCAACAAGGGAGGCGATGGGATCAAGGGATGATCAAATCGGGGGCCTTCGGGCCCCTTATCAATTGAGCATTGACCTGTCAATGGGTCATGGTAGAATGAACCTAACCTAATTCCGTATTGTGTATCTCATACGGACTTTTGAGGGGATCGATATGAATATTATCTGGTGGGTCCTTCGTCCTTTTTACTGGCTCGGTCTGTTGCCAGTGATAGCCGTATTCCTGGTTGCCTGTGTCCAGTTCTCCAGGGACACCGAGGTATCGCTGGGGATCATGGCCATCGCGCTGGTTTATTTCGGGATCGGCTACCTGCTGTTCGCGGTAGCTCCACGCTACTTCAAATCGCGCCTCGATCGCATGGTCGAGAAGGTCAAGCTGACGGGCTTCAACCCCAGCCACGAAGCTGTCTCGGTAATGTTCAACCGCTATGTCGGCTTCGATGCCGCCGCGAAGAAGGCCTTGTACGTCGACGTCAATCTGAACAGCGCAACGGTGATTGATTTCGATCAGGTGTCCAGCTGGGAGCTGGTACCCGATAAGAGCCCACACCTGCTGTTCAAATTGGTGACCCGCGTGCCGAACTTGCATGAGATCGGGGTACGCATCAAGGCGAACCAGTTTGGTGCCTGGAAGTCGGATATGCACTCTCTGTTCGGCTGACCACGAAATTCAAAGGAATTGATGTTTTATGAACCTGAAAATGACTGCCGCCGCATGCGTTGTCATGGGCCTCCTGACTGGATGCAATGACAAGGAACCGTCCGCACCTGCACCTGCATCTGCTCCTGTACCTACGCCTAAGCAAGGCCAGAGTGAGCAGACCCAGTCTGTGGAACCGGCAAAACCAGCAAAGGTGATCGACACTTCTGTCCCGCTCAACCAATACCAGGACTTGGCTCAAAACAATGGCCAGCCACTGACCTACCTGGTGCTGGCAAAGGCCCCTGGTGCCACGACGGAAGACAAGATGGGCTACCTGTCCCCCGACTACCTGGCCACCAACGACTCGTTCAAGCGCAAGGACATCGAAGCGGCACAGTGGCCTGCCTTTGAGGCATCGCTGAAAACCTATGCCGCGAATGACTACTACTCGCTGCCGATTTCTGGTTTTGGGGTATCGAGCGTACTGAGCATGCAGAACATTTCGGTCGGTCCATACGATTTCAGCACGCAGTCTTTCCCCCTGAACAGCTATGGGCAGTACTGCTGGGCCAATCCGGTTCGTAATGCCCAAGGAATGAACCTGCAAGTTAAGCCATCGGCATTCCCATGCAGCTTGGAAGTCAAAGACGCAGCACAGGCACGAGTCATCGAGGAAGCCAGGGCCAAAGGCAGCCTTGACCTGCGAGGCACTTTGTATCTGTACATCCCCGAAGCCGATGGCAACACCGCAGTAGGTCAGGTCGTGCGCGGCTCAATCGACCTGGTCAACCAACAAACCAATCAGGTTATGGCGAACTTCACCATGTGACGATCTAAAGCGAAGGAGGTGGCCTATGAAGCAACTTGTGACTCGCGAGCCGTGGTGGGCTCAACCGCCCAAACCCGGGCAAAGTGACAAAGACTGCACGTGGGGCTACCTCGAGCGCTACGACGACGGGTCGTTCTCGTTCGATCAGGCCAATCGCCCAAGCGATGAAGAAATTCAAAACCGAAAGGGATGCCGAGTGCCGCCGCACTCTACGTCGCCCTCGACCGGGATTTTACAAGGCAAGGAGACTTCGATGAGTGCGAACTCGATCCAAGAATGGCAAGGCATCCTGCAGGACATTGCCGAACAGAAACGGCATCGCCTGACGGGCAGCGAGTACAAGGAGGTCATCGCCGCGATCGAGGCGCAGCCTAAGGACATCGAAAGCCTGCACATAGCTCGTCAACTGGTGGCCAAATTGGCTCAGCACCAGGGCCATGAATCCGAAGCCCCCTTTCGTGATCAAAGCCTGAACCGAGTGTTCAATGTAGAGAAGATGCCTGCAGCACCTGCAGAAGGCGACGAGCGCCTACGCGAGCGCGTCATTGCCGGTACCACGATCTTCAAGTCTCGGGAGTTCGATCACACATCTGAGCCATCGAAGCTCAATGATCGGGGGGAGCCTGGCCGACTTGTTCACGGGAAACGCCTTGACGTATTTCACAACACCGAAGGCCCCGGCGATAAATTCGAAGTCTTTCAGGTGCGTACCTCCACGCACATACCGTACAGCACCGGCATTCCTGGTAAGCCAGTCGACGGCGAGCGTAAGCCTCATGGGGTGTTCCATAGCTTCGAAGAAGCAGGCAAAAGCATCGACAAGACGGTGGGGGTGGTGAGGCACTCTGAGATGATCAGACAACGCCAGGCCGAGCACGGTATCCACTGGAAGGAAGCACCACCTGCACCGAAACCCCGGGCGCCGCGGCCGGCATAAACATCCATGAGAGGGCCGCGGCCCTCTCGTTCATTTGGAGCAAGCGTGTGATTCTTCAATTCAAGTTTTTCAACACCGAACAACAGGAAACAGCTCTTTTCCAGACTGAAATCGACCTGAACGGGTTGGTAGCTGTCGCAGAGTCAAAACGCGCAATGATTCAAGAAAAGGGCAAGGCCTTCGCGCAGAGCGCTGTCCCATTCTGGGCCGGCGAAATGGTGAAAGCTATCGAAGAGAACGATGAGCAGTCGATCAACCGGCATGCCATTCAAGCCGCGATGGCGGCTTGGTTGGCTGATTCGGTTTTCGACGGTGCTACCAAAGCTGATTACGAGTCGAGTTACCTAGAATTTAACGTCCACCCATTGGGTATGGTCGTTCTGAATCGGCACCCGATGGCAAGGTATAAGGCGCCTCCTGGGGCGCCTTCCAATTAAAGGATGATGAAGGGGCAGGCCGAGCTGTGGCAGACGGTCGTGCCCCTGGCTTGCACTGGCTCCGCTCGATCGATGTCGATGAGGCCTTGTCCGACCGGGACTGCACAGACCACCCCGTCGACCATGATCAACGCACTTGATTGGCAAGCCTGATCTGTGCGGGCCTGAAGCAGATGGGAGTACGCCTGCTTGATGTCCTGAACGCCCTGCAGAAGAACGCAGCGATGAGTATTCATGATTGTCCCCTCACGCTGCGCCGGCAATTTCTGCCGTACGCCGAGTAACGATGATCACTGGAATGGGAAGGGAACGCTCATCCCGCACTATCAGGGCTTTGTTCTGGCTGAACATAGCGGTGTCCAGCTGACGGCGGGCAAGCATTGACCCGATGCTTGACTGAGTGGACTGGATAGTTTTGCCATTACAGGGCACAACCAGGGATTCACCAGGCTTCAACTCAGCCAGGCCTTGAGAAACATTCCTGCACGAGATTTTGAGTTCCATTTCTTGCTCCTAGAGATGGGGTAGCCGCCCCGTTAGAAATTGCACGTACGTACGTACGTATTTATAATAATCCCTGTCTAATGGCTTGTCAGCCAGAAATGCAAAATCCCTAGAACCAATTGGCATCAACATTCACGGAAGGAGATCGGTATGAAGCGAGCAATGAGAGTGAGTGCGGGGTTAGGGCTGTTGCTAGTAGCAACAGTAAGCGTGGCCGCCGAAGAGCAGGGTCCAGCACCCATAGCAGCGAACCTCACTGCACAGTTTTATGACGTTGCGGAAGAAACCGTGGACATTCAGGTCCTGCGGCAAACACCGCTGGCAGCCACAGTTGTCGCGACCGCGCCAGGGGGGCATGAGTGCACCTACGACTTGGTGCCGGCTCCTGCCGAAACACAGGTTCAACATGGTTGGTTGATTGCACACACCAGCTGCAAGTCAGAAGGCAGCGAATTCTGACTCCGACCAAGAGCCGCGAGCCTGTCTAGCCTGCTTGACGTTCTTGGCAGATGGCCATATGATTAGGGCCGTCAGGTGATACGCTACCTTTAAGTGCGAGCTTGAAATCGGGTGATACGCTACCCTAAGTGCGAAATTGAAATCGGGTGATACGCTACCCTAAGTGCGAAATTGAAATCAGGTTCTCGCCGCCTATAAGGCGAGGAAAGAAAGTGGCGATGGCCACTTTTTTTTTGCTCTGATGCGAGGATCTATGAGGTTTTACACAGTAACGGACGACTACATCTCCTTCTTGCAGCAGTTTGATGGAAAGGTCCCTAACAACGGCGGGGCCGGTTACAAAGGCAAAAAGGTATATGTCGGTGTCTTGCTGGAAATCGGAAATCACAAATTTCTAGCACCCCTGACCTCGTACAAGCCTGCCCAGGATCGCATCCAGTCCTCTTCCTGCTCAGCTTTCAAGCTTCATGAGCGTTCTAATCCAGACAACAAGCTTGGCCTGATCGCCCTGAACTACATGGTTCCGGTTCTGGATAGCGAGCTGGTAGAGCTGGACATTGATGCCCAGGAAGGCAGGTATAAACAGATGCTCTACAAGCAGTATGAGTTCATCAAAGCCAACAGACAGGAAATTATTGACCGCGCAACCAAGCTCTACGAGCATGTTGTCATCAAGCGCAGCGATTTCTTTGTCAGAATTTCTTGCGATATTCCCAAGCTCGTAGACGAGCACAAGAACTTCAATAAGGCCTAACGAATTCTGACCGGCCAGCTCTTCAGTCAGGATCAAGGGCATAATTTATTTCAACTTGGCGGGAAGGCGAGCATCTTGCTCTCTTGCCAATACCCGCTCAATGCGTTGAAACAAGCCCGCATTCTTCACTTTGGCGCCTGGACGCAGCCGATCGGCCTCCTCGATCACAGCCTGAAGCGCTTTTGCTGGGTCGGGTTGCTTGCTTGAATAGCCCAATCGCTGGCCAAGGTCGTACCGCAAGTTCTGTGCTGCGCCGTTGACCGCCTGGGTAAGGGTTTCCTCGCCGCTCTCGAAACGGTCAAAATCCCGACCGAACTGTGAAGAAAGTCCCCCGTCGTAATAATCTTCCAGGTAGTTACAGTCGAATAGGGCCAGGTGGAGCTCCATGATCTCCAGCAGCTGCTCCGCGCGCCCGGGGGTTTCGTCGGTGACTGATGGAAAGCGCTTTGCGATCAGCCCGCTGATTGCGCCCAGGTAAGCTTTCCGCGCCTTGTCTTCGCGTTTCTCAAGCGCAACTCGCACTTCTTTTGCCCGCTCAACATGACGGTTGAGATCACGCAGAAGCGCTGCAGCCTGCTTGAGCAAGTCGCGTTCGTCCATATTCAGGAGTTCGCTCAGACCAATATTTGGAGTACTGAGCTGTTCGAGCTGATTGCAGGCGGTCGTGAGCTGGGCTTGTTGGGATGTCAGGTCTTTACCACTGCTGTATTTCAGCACCTCCAGAACCTGAGCGGACGTGATACGCCCGTAGAGCGGGATAGACTTGGTAGCCATGCTGGAGCCTCAGATAACCGAAGATGAAGTGTCGGACCAGCTACACAATACAGAGTGGCTAAGCCCGTTCGCCAGAGTATAGGAGGGTACCACGCAGCGCCTCTAGGGGGTGGCAGTGGAGTGCCGGCGCAGAGTCAGGTAGCAAGCTTCTTTGCCCTACAGAGATCCTGAACTCGTGACGCTGATACCCCAGCAAGTTTGGCCAATAATGTGTGGGGAATAACACCGAGGAGGTGGTCATACCTCGCTGCTCGGGAGACCCGCTCGTAAGGCTTCACACCAAGAAAATCCCGACGCTTCTCAACGACGCTGTAGGGCACACCCACGATGCGGCTGATCTTAGCGATCGACATGCAGTGCAGAAGGGATTCGTAGCCCAGCAAGGGGCCATGGCTGTCCTGCAGAGGGACGACCTCACTGGGCTGTAGCAGCGGCGCAACAGGTGCAAACCCCAAAGACTCTCTCGCTTGCTGCACGGCGTCTAGGTGCACACCAGACACTCGAGCGATGTCCTGGTCGCTAACGAAGCCGAATAGTGGCTTGTAGGGCCTCAGAGGGTGTCCAATGGGTAACCTCTGCTCCCGCGGCTTGGGCCTGAACACCGGCAAGATTCCTTGCGACTCCCGGTAGTTTTTCACCATGTGGGACGATACACCGCATCGAGTAGCAACAGAGCGATCGGAAATCACGCCCAGAAGATGCGTATAAGGGGCAATAGCCTGGGCAACGGTGTAGGCGGGCAGCCCGTACGCTTCACGCCGGCGTTTGATGGCATGCCTCGAAGTGCCCACCTGAAGGGAGAGGTGAAGATCCTTCATGGTGCCCAGCAGGTGGTCATAGTCACGGGGTTTCCCGATCGCAGCCGGATTCACGACCTTCGGCGCGCTTGCATCCATTCAATGCTCCAACACTTGCTCTATGCCGCCTGCGCATCTGATCAGCAAATGCCCGAGCCAGTTGTGCGGCAAAAGGAACATGTTACCAGTCCTTCAACAAAGAATTCATACAGGCCTTTGGGCGGACGCGGTGATCTTTCTGACAGTCCAGCACTCCACCCTGAAGGGGAGGCCGCAGAATTCGGAAAAAATCGTACGCTAAGATTTTCCGGGCATCCGTAGCGGCCTGAACTTCCCGTCTTCCAGCCTGCGGCTTTGCCGCCAAACGTAATCGCCGGTCAGGTTGATGTGCTCCCAGCCCAGCGGCGACAGGTATTGCAGCAGCTCGCCGTCCACCGGCTTGTCCGTGTCGCCCATCGCCTGGGTAGCGCGCTCCAGGTACACCGTGTTCCACAGCACGATGGCGGCCGTCACCAGATTGAGGCCGCTGGCCCGGTAGCGCTGCTGCTCGAAGCTCCGATCCCTGATCTCGCCGAGGCGGTTGAAGAACACCGCCCTAGCCAGGGAGTTGCGTGCCTCGCCTTTGTTCAGCCCGGCATGCACGCGGCGGCGCAGCTCGACGCTCTGCAACCAGTCAAGGATGAACAGAGTGCGTTCGATCCGGCCTAGTTCGCGCAGGGCCACGGCCAGGCCGTTCTGACGCGGGTAACTGCCGAGCTTGCGCAGCATCAGCGAGGCGGTGACGGTGCCCTGCTTGATCGAGCTAGCCAGACGCAAGATGTCATCCCAATGGGCGCGGACGTGCTTGATGTTCAGGGTGCCGCCGATCAGCGGGCGCAGCGTCGGGTAGGACTGCACGCCCTGTGGCACGTACAGCTTGGTTTCGCCGAGGTCGCGGATTCGCGGTGCGAAGCGAAAGCCCAGCAGGTGCATCAGGGCGAAGACATGATCGGTGAAGCCGGCCGTGTCGGTGTAGTGTTCCTCGATCCGCAGGTCGGACTCGTGGTACAGCAAGCCGTCGAGCACGTAGGTGGAATCGCGCACGCCGACGTTCACCACGCGGGTGCTGAACGGCGCGTACTGGTCGGAGATATGAGTGTAGAAAAGCCGTCCCGGCTCGCTGCCGTACTTCGGGTTGACGTGCCCGGTGCTCTCGCCCCGGCCACCAGCCCGGAAGCGCTGGCCATCGGAAGAGGAAGTAGTGCCATCGCCCCAGTGGGCGGCGAAGGCGTGGCGGTACTGGTGGTTGACCAGCTCGGCCAGGGCCGCCGAATAGGTTTCGTCGCGGATGTGCCAGGCTTGCAGCCAGGACAGCTTGGCGTAGGTCAGGCCGGGGCTCGACTCGGACATCTTGGTTAGCCCGAGGTTGATCGCATCACCGAGAATCGCGGACAGCAGCAGCGCCCGATCTTTGGCCTCGGCACCGTTCTTCATGTGGGTGAAGTGGCGGCTGAAGCCCGTCCAGTCGTCCACGTCCATCAGCAGTTCGGTGATCTTGATGCGCGGCAATAGCTGGCTGGTCTGGTCGATCAGCGCCTGCGCGGTATTGGGCACCGCGGAATCCAGTGGGGTGATCTTCAGCCCGGACTCGGTGAGGATGACATCGGGCAGCTCGTTGTCCTTGGCCAGGCGGGTGACGGTGGCCAACTGTTCGTCCAGCAGCTGCAAGCGCTCTTCCAGGTACTGGTCGCTGTTCGGGTTGATCGCCAGGGGTAGGGCCTGCGCACGCTTGAGCGCGGCGAACTTCTCCGCCGGCAGCAGGTAGTCATCGAAGTCTCGGAACTGCCGTGATCCCCTGACCCAGATGTCACCGGAACGCAGGGCGTTCTTCAGCTCGGACAGTGCACATATTTCAAAGAAACGCCGGTCGAGGCCTTCAGGTGTTATAACCAGCGGCTTCCAGCGCGGCTTGATGAAGGCGATGGGAGCATCGGCCGGCACCTTGCGCAGGTTGTCGGCGTTCATCTCGCGAAGCGTCTGCACGGCTGCCAGCACGTTTTGCGCGGCCGGTGCGGCGCGCAGTTCCAGTACCTCTAGCAAGGCCGGCGTGTAGCGGCGCAGGGTGGCAAAGTTCTCGCCGACCAGGTGCAGATGATCGAAGCCCTCCGGCCGGGCCAGCAGCCCGGCCTCGCTGACGCTCTCGGTGAACTCGTCCCAGGGAATCACCGCCTCGATGGCCGCATAGGGGTCGCTGCCGCTTTCCTTGGCCTCCAGCAACGCCTGACCGATCTTCGAGTACAGGCGCACCTTGTCGTTGATCGCCTTGCCCTGCTTCTGGAACTGCTGCTGATGCTTGTGCTTCGCGCCGCTGAACAGCTTGACCAAGATGCGGTCGTGCAGATCGACCAACTCGTCGATCACGGTCGCGGTGCTCTCCAGTACCACGGCGGCCAGGGTCGCGTAGCGCCGCTGCGGCTCGAACTTGCCGAGGTCTTTGGGCGTCATCTGCCCGCCCTCGCGAGCCAGCTTGAGCAGGCGGTTTTGGTGGATGTGCCGGCCCAAGCCTTCGGGCAAGTCCACCAGCTGAAATGTCTTCAGCCGCTCGATGTGTTCGAGCATGTGCCGGGAGTTGGGTTTCAGTGGGGCCTGCCGCAGCCAGGTCAACCAGGTGATGCTGCTGCCGGCCTTGAGCTTCAGCAGCTCGTCCAGCTTGGCCCGATGCGAGTCCGTGAGTGGTTCGACCAGGGCGCGGTAGACCCGCCGATTGGCCCGCGCAATGGCCTCCGAGCAGGCTCGGTCAATTACGCTCAGCGCCGGCAGAATGCGCCGCTTCTCCCGCAGACTATCCAGAGCCTGGCCGGCCAGCAGCAAGCCCTTGTCGGTCTGCTGGGCCAACTCGGCCAGATCGCGCACCAGGTTGCGGAAGTCCGACAGGCCGAACGGGACCAGTTGCAGGTAGGTGCGCAGTTCCTGGGCGTGCTCGCGGCGGGTCACGTCGCGCTCGCCGTACTTCGCCCAGCTCGCCGGATCGGCCTGAACTTGCTTGGCTACCCACAGGATGACCGGATCGGGCAGCTCGCTGCCGGTTCCCAGCGCATAGCCGGGGTAGCGCAGCAGGCATAGCTGCACCGCGAAGCCCAGACGGTTGGCGTCGCCGCGCCGCTGGCGGATCAGCGACAAGTCGGAGTCGTTGAAGGTGTAGTAGCGGATCAGGTCATCCTGGCTTTCCGGCAGCGCGAGCAGGGTGTCCCGCTCCGTGGCCGAGAGGATCAAGCGACGCGGCATGTATCAGTCGTCCGTGCGGAGGTACTGGTAGAGGGTTTCCCGGCTGATGTTGAACTCGCGGGCGAGCTGCGCCTTGGGCTCGCCGGCCGCCGCCCGCTGCCGCAGGGTAGCAGCCTGCTCGTCGGACAGCGCTTTCTTGCGGCCTCGGTACGCGCCTCGCTGCTTGGCTAGGGCTATGCCTTCGCGCTGCCGCTCACGGATCAGGGCGCGCTCGAACTCGGCGAAGGCCCCCAACACCGACAGCATCAGGTTGGCCATGGGCGAATCCTCGCCGGTGAACACCAGGCCTTCCTTCAAGAACTCGATGCGCACACCGCGCTTGGTTAGTTTCTGCACCAAGCGGCGCAGATCATCGAGGTTGCGGGCAAGGCGATCCATGCTGTGCACCACCACGGTATCGCCCTCGCGGACGAAGCCGAGCATGGCCTCCAGCTGAGGACGCTGTGTGTCCTTTCCCGAGGCTTTGTCGGTGAACAGCTTGCTGACCTCGACCTGCTCAAGTTGGCGTTCCGGGTTCTGCTCGAAGCTGCTGACCCGGACGTAGCCGATGCGGTGCCCCTGCACGATGTCTCCTTAGTGAGGGCGGCTTAAGTGCCTTTCTGTTCCGTTGTGCCTCAAACCCCGTTTCTGTCAGGCTGAAATCTATGACCTTCGCAGGCATGTGTCAAAAAATGCGAAAGATAACTCTATTCTGACTAAGCGGCGCGGCCCTTGTCGTTTTCAGAAGACGGCTGCACTGAACGTCAGAAGCCGACTGCACTATAGCAGCGGAGGGGTTGGATCCATCAGGCAACGACGGGCTGCTGCCGGCCATCAGCGGACGCAGGGAGGACTTTCCGCAACCGGCCGTTCGATGCGGCACCGATGGCCTTCGCGCAGGGGTAGTGAATCCGCCAGGATTGACTTGCGCTGCCCTACCTCTCACTAGTGAGGGGCGGCAGCGCATCAAGCGGTGAGCGCACTCCGGCACCGCCAACTTTCAGCACATGCGTGTAAATCATCGTCGTAGAGACGTCGGAATGGCCGAGCAGATCCTGCACGGTTCGAATGTCGTAACCGCTGCGGAGCAAGGCCGTCGCGAACGAGTGGCGGAGGGTGTGCGGTGTGGCGGGCTTCGTGATGCCTGCTTGTTCTACGGCACGTTTGAAGGCGCGCTGAAAGGTCTGGTCATACATGTGATGGCGACGCACGACACCGCTCCGTGGATCGGTCGAATGCGTGTGCTGCGCAAAAACCCAGAACCACGGCCAGGAATGCCCGGCGCGCGGATACTTCCGCTCAAGGGCGTCGGGAAGCGCAACGCCGCTGCGGCCCTCGGCCTGGTCCTTCAGCCACCATGCCCGTGCACGCGACAGCTGCTCGCGCAGGCTGGGTGCCAAGCTCTCGGGTAACATCAAGGCCCGATCCTTGGAGCCCTTGCCCTCCCGCACGATGATCGTGCCGTGATCGAAATCCAGATCCTTGACCCGCAGTTGCAAACCCTCACTGATCCGCATGCCCGTTCCATACAGAAGCTGGGCGAACAAACGATGCTCGCCTTCCAGAAAACCGAGGATGCGAACCACTTCATCCGGGGTCAGCACCACCGGCAAGCGCCGCGACGGCCGAGGTCTTCCGATCTCCTGAAGCCAGGGCAGATCCGTGCACAGCACCTTGCCGTAGAAGAACAGCAAGGCCGCCAATGCCTGACGATGCGTGGAGACCGAAACCTTGCGCTCGTTCGCCAGCCAGGACAGAAATGCCTCGACTTCGCTGCTGCCCAAGGTTGCCGGGTGACGCACACCGTGGAAACGGATGAAGGCACGAACCCAGTGGACATAAGCCTGTTCGGTTCGTAAGCTGTAATGCAAGTAGCGTATGCGCTCACGCAACTGGTCCAGAACCTTGACCGAACGCAGCGGTGGTAACGGCGCAGTGGCGGTTTTCATGGCTTGTTATGACTGTTTTTTTGTACAGTCTATGCCTCGGGCATCCAAGCAGCAAGCGCGTTACGCCGTGGGTCGATGTTTGATGTTATGGAGCAGCAACGATGTTACGCAGCAGGGCAGTCGCCCTAAAACAAAGTTAGGCATCATGGGTGAATTTTTCCCTGCACAAGTTTTCAAGCAGCTGTCCCACGCTCGCGCGGTGATTGAGCGCCATCTGGCTGCGACACTGGACACAATCCACCTGTTCGGATCTGCGATCGATGGAGGGCTGAAGCGGGACAGCGACATAGACTTGCTCGTGACCGTCAGCGCCGCACCTAACGATTCGCTCCGGCAGGCGCTAATGCTCGATTTGCTGAAAGTCTCATCACCGCCAGGCGATGGCGGAACATGGCGACCGCTGGAGCTAACTGTTGTCGCTCGAAGCGAAGTAGTGCCTTGGCGCTATCCGGCGCGGCGTGAGCTTCAGTTCGGTGAGTGGCTCCGCCACGACATCCTTTCCGGAACGTTCGAGCCTGCCGTTCTGGATCACGATCTTGCGATTTTGCTGACCAAGGCGAGGCAACACAGCCTTGCGCTTCTAGGCCCATCCGCAGCCACGTTTTTCGAGCCGGTGCCGAAGGAGCATTTCTCCAAGGCGCTTTTCGACACTATTGCCCAGTGGAATGCAGAGTCGGATTGGAAGGGTGACGAGCGGAACGTCGTTCTTGCTCTTGCTCGCATTTGGTACAGCGCTTCAACTGGTCTCATTGCTCCTAAGGACGTTGCTGCCGCATGGGTATCGGAGCGTTTGCCTGCCGAGCATCGGCCCCTCATCTGCAAGGCACGCGCGGCGTACCTGGGTAGCGAGGACGACGACCTAGCAATGCGCGTCGAAGAGACGGCCGCGTTCGTTCGATATGCCAAAGCAACGATTGAGAGAATCTTGCGTTGAGCGGCATGTGCGAAAAGTGCATCGACCCGCGCCGAGGGCATCTGATGCCTAACTCGGCGTTCAAGCGGACGGGCTGCGCCCGCCGCTTAACTATGCGTTCGTCGGCAATAGCGCTGAGGGCGCGCTTCGCAAGGAGCATCTGGCTGACATGATGAAGTGGAGCCGCCTGATTGACAGCCTCTCGCAAAGATCGATACTCGGTAAGCGCCGCGCGCCGCCGGATAACTCTTGTTGATCCGGCGACGCGCGGCGCTTACCGATTTTCGGAAGCTTCGAGCCGGTCGCTTCGGAGCCACTTCGCGTGACGCGGCACGAATGACTTTGGCGGCTATCAGCACTATTGTCGTCGAACAGCGCGTTCAAGTTGACCGTCCGAGCGCTGACGCGAACATCGGATTCTGTCGCGCGGCAACTTAACTTATTAGCGTTAGATGCACTAAGCACATAATTGCTCACAGCCAAACTATCAGGTCAAGTCTGCTTTTATTATTTTTAAGCGTGCATAATAAGCCCTACACAAATTGGGAGATATATCATGAAAGGCTGGCTTTTTCTTGTTATCGCAATAGTTGGCGAAGTAATCGCAACATCCGCATTAAAATCTAGCGAGGGCTTTACTAAGCTTGCCCCTTCCGCCGTTGTCATAATCGGTTATGGCATCGCATTTTATTTTCTTTCTCTGGTTCTGAAATCCATCCCTGTCGGTGTTGCTTATGCAGTCTGGTCGGGACTCGGCGTCGTCATAATTACAGCCATTGCCTGGTTGCTTCATGGGCAAAAGCTTGATGCGTGGGGCTTTGTAGGTATGGGGCTCATAATTGCTGCCTTTTTGCTCGCCCGATCCCCATCGTGGAAGTCGCTGCGGAGGCCGACGCCATGGTGACGGTGTTCGGCATTCTGAATCTCACCGAGGACTCCTTCTTCGATGAGAGCCGGCGGCTAGACCCCGCCGGCGCTGTCACCGCGGCGATCGAAATGCTGCGAGTCGGATCAGACGTCGTGGATGTCGGACCGGCCGCCAGCCATCCGGACGCGAGGCCTGTATCGCCGGCCGATGAGATCAGACGTATTGCGCCGCTCTTAGACGCCCTGTCCGATCAGATGCACCGTGTTTCAATCGACAGCTTCCAACCGGAAACCCAGCGCTATGCGCTCAAGCGCGGCGTGGGCTACCTGAACGATATCCAAGGATTTCCTGACCCTGCGCTCTATCCCGATATTGCTGAGGCGGACTGCAGGCTGGTGGTTATGCACTCAGCGCAGCGGGATGGCATCGCCACCCGCACCGGTCACCTTCGACCCGAAGACGCGCTCGACGAGATTGTGCGGTTCTTCGAGGCGCGGGTTTCCGCCTTGCGACGGAGCGGGGTCGCTGCCGACCGGCTCATCCTCGATCCGGGGATGGGATTTTTCTTGAGCCCCGCACCGGAAACATCGCTGCACGTGCTGTCGAACCTTCAAAAGCTGAAGTCGGCGTTGGGGCTTCCGCTATTGGTCTCGGTGTCGCGGAAATCCTTCTTGGGCGCCACCGTTGGCCTTCCTGTAAAGGATCTGGGTCCAGCGAGCCTTGCGGCGGAACTTCACGCGATCGGCAATGGCGCTGACTACGTCCGCACCCACGCGCCTGGAGATCTGCGAAGCGCAATCACCTTCTCGGAAACCCTCGCGAAATTTCGCAGTCGCGACGCCAGAGACCGAGGGTTAGATCATGCCTAGCATTCACCTTCCGGCCGCCCGCTAGCGGACCCTGGTCAGGTTCCGCGAAGGTGGGCGCAGACATGCTGGGCTCGTCAGGATCAAACTGCACTATGAGGCGGCGGTTCATACCGCGCCAGGGGAGCGAATGGACAGCGAGGAGCCTCCGAACGTTCGGGTCGCCTGCTCGGGTGATATCGACGAGGTTGTGCGGCTGATGCACGACGCTGCGGCGTGGATGTCCGCCAAGGGAACGCCCGCCTGGGACGTCGCGCGGATCGACCGGACATTCGCGGAGACCTTCGTCCTGAGATCCGAGCTCCTAGTCGCGAGTTGCAGCGACGGCATCGTCGGCTGTTGCACCTTGTCGGCCGAGGATCCCGAGTTCTGGCCCGACGCCCTCAAGGGGGAGGCCGCATATCTGCACAAGCTCGCGGTGCGACGGACACATGCGGGCCGGGGTGTCAGCTCCGCGCTGATCGAGGCTTGCCGCCATGCCGCGCGAACGCAGGGGTGCGCCAAGCTGCGGCTCGACTGCCACCCGAACCTGCGTGGCCTATACGAGCGGCTCGGATTCACCCACGTCGACACTTTCAATCCCGGCTGGGATCCAACCTTCATCGCAGAACGCCTAGAACTCGAAATCTAACGTCCGTTCGGGCATCGAGGTCCATGTCGGGGTGGGACGGGCCCGTGGCTTCAAGATCACTTGCAGTCCGACCGCGATGTCTTGGTTGCGCGAGAGGTTGTCGATATCCTCCACTTCCATCATCAACCCTGGATAATGCCGCCGCCGTCATCGCCGCCGACGCCCGTGCCGGGCTTTTCGGGCCTGTCAGGCTTGCTCGGCCTTCAGCCTGCCTGGGCGAGATCTCCGGCGGACGGATTAACGGCGGAGCTTCGCCGCCTTTCGTGCGTGTGAAGGCCGAAGATAGTTCTCTCAAAAACATCCGTTTATGAGAGATACCAAATGTCATTTTCAGAAGACGACTGCACCAGTTGATTGGGCGTAATGGCTGTTGTGCAGCCAGCTCCTGACAGTTCAATATCAGAAGTGATCTGCACCAATCTCGACTATGCTCAATACTCGTGTGGGCTCTGTTGCAAAAATCGTGAAGCTTGAGCATGCTTGGCGGAGATTGGACGGACGGAACGATGACGGATTTCAAGTGGCGCCATTTCCAGGGTGATGTGATCCTGTGGGCGGTGCGCTGGTATTGTCGCTATCCGATCAGCTATCGCGACCTTGAGGAAATGCTGGCGGAACGCGGCATTTCGGTCGACCATACGACGATCTATCGCTGGGTCCAGTGCTACGCCCCGGAGATGGAGAAGCGGCTGCGCTGGTTCTGGCGGCGTGGCTTTGATCCGAGCTGGCGCCTGGATGAAACCTACGTCAAGGTGCGGGGCAAGTGGACCTACCTGTACCGGGCAGTCGACAAGCGGGGCGACACGATCGATTTCTACCTGTCGCCGACCCGCAGCGCCAAGGCAGCGAAGCGGTTCCTGGGCAAGGCCCTGCGAGGCCTGAAGCACTGGGAAAAGCCTGCCACGCTCAATACCGACAAAGCGCCGAGCTATGGTGCAGCGATCACCGAATTGAAGCGCGAAGGAAAGCTGGACCGGGAGACGGCCCACCGGCAGGTGAAGTATCTCAATAACGTGATCGAGGCCGATCACGGAAAGCTCAAGATACTGATCAAGCCGGTGCGCGGTTTCAAATCGATCCCCACGGCCTATGCCACGATCAAGGGATTCGAAGTCATGCGAGCCCTGCGCAAAGGACAGGCTCGCCCCTGGTGCCTGCAGCCCGGCATCAGGGGCGAGGTGCGCCTTGTGGAGAGAGCTTTTGGCATTGGGCCCTCGGCGCTGACGGAGGCCATGGGCATGCTCAACCACCATTTCGCAGCAGCCGCCTGATCGGCGCAGAGCGACAGCCTACCTCTGACTGCCGCCAATCTTTGCAACAGAGCCTCCGTCGCCATGCTCACCTCGCTTTGGTGCACACGAGTATTGAGCATAGTCGAGATTGGTGCAGATCACTTCTGATATTGAACTGTCAGGAGCTGGCTGCACAACAGCCATTACGCCCAATCAACTGGTGCAGTCGTCTTCTGAAAATGACAGCCCTGCCTGACATCCAGTTAGGGTATGCCTCAATCTGACAGGTTCAAGCAGCCAAACCGGGCACGACGACAAAATAGGCGTTGAGCATGTACAGGCCAGAGAGGATCAGCAGAATTCCGCCGATAATTTCAAAAACCTTGTGGAATCTCCTCAGCCCCGACAAGTTTTCCAGCCAACCCACGGCAATTGCGCCCAGCACGATTGGAATCGCGCGCCCCAAAGCGAAGGCCAGCAGCAGTGCTACGCCGAAAACGGGTGAGCCGATGCCAGCAGCAACGCCAAGTAACACGATCAACGCTGGCGTGCAAAACGGGCAGATCGCCACCGAAAACGGCACGCCCAATGCAAAGGCACCCCACGCCCCTGTTACGGGTTTGGCTCGTAACTTCAATGCCGGCAGTGGAAGACGCAGCCATCCCGGCCAGATCAGGCCCAACACAATCAGTAGCGGGCCTAGCACCACGCCCCATGCACGGCCAAGCAGGTGTTGCACCCATCCGCCGCCCAGACTGGCGGCCAGACCCAAAGCCACATGCGTCAGGATCATGCCCAGGACAAAGAGACCTCCGTAGAGCGTTGCTTGGCGCGGGGTGCGCGATGTCGTCACGTAGGCGAGCGAAACCGGGATCGCAGCTAGCGCGACCGGATTGAAGCTGAATACAAAGCCTGTCACGAATCCGACCCATAGCGCCCCGAAGCTGGCTTGAGCTACCGCCTGGCGCAGTGCTTCGGCGTCCATCAGAAAGACTCCAAGCTGGTCAGCATGGTACGGAACTGCTCAGGGGTAGGCAGCGATGAGAACTTCAATTCGCCATTCACAGCAATGGCCGGCATGCTCAGTACGCCGAGCGAGACCGCGTACTCGAATTCTTTGAGCACGTTGACCTCGCGCCAAACGACCTCGTTCTCGCCGAGCATGGCGGTTGCGATGGCGCGGAGCTGCTTTTGCGCCGCTACACATTTGCCGCATCCAGGCGCAGCAATGAGTTCGATCTTGACGCTCATCGGGCCACCTCGGCGAGACTGTTCTCCAGCGCCGCCAGGATGGGACATTCGTCGGTCGCGGCCTCGCCACCGGCGCAGCGCTCGATCAGTTCATCCAGTGCGCGTGACATCGCTTGTAAGCCTTGGAGCTTGTGTGCGATACGCAGCTTCTTTTCGATGGCCACGCTGCGCACGTCCTCGCAACAGGCACTATCGGCCTGCTTTAACGTCAGAAGCTCGTGAATGTCCGACAGCGTGAACCCGCAGTGTTGCGCGGTCTTGATGAAGCGGATGCGGCGCACGGCGTCATCGTCGTATAGGCGGTAACCTGCATCGGTTTTCGATGCAGGCGTGATCAGATGTTCTTTTTCGTAGTAGCGCAGCGTGTCGCGGCTGACCCCTGCCAGCGTGGCTACTTTACCAATAGTGTGCATGGCGCTCTCCAAGTCATAACCATCAGAATAAACCTTGGAGTTAACACCATGGTCAATCGTTCATCCAAAAAATTTGATTGAACGGTCACGGCGAGAAGCCGAAGTTTCTCGCCAGGAGCATGATTTATGCTTGACCGATGCCAGCAGCGCGAAGCGCCTGTTCCTCGACACCGGCACCCGAGCAGCACGATGCCAACTGGCCGTTGATGGCGACAGCCGGTACTGAGCGAACACCCAGATCACGCGCACGTTTCGCGACATTGATGTCGTTCATATCGAGGATTGATACTTCACATGAACTGCATGCGAGGCGATTGACGAGTTCGATGGCGGTCTGGCAGGCGGGGCAGCCTGCGCTAAAAACTTCGACTTTACGTTTGGTAGTCATGATAATTCTCCAAGTTAATGATGTAACGGTGCGCGACGGCGAGCGACCATAAGAAGCCTATCTATCCTGCGCACCATCACGATAGACCTTAGTCACTACTCCAAGGTCAAGCGTTAATTGAGGGGGCACGAACTACCCTTGAAGGCCCGAAGCAGCCGCACAACAGACAGAACAAACAAGCCGGTCAGCGTAAGGGCTGCAAGGCCCCAGTGGTCCCCGATGAACGCGCCGACCGTCGTTCCCGCAAGCACAACGGCGAGAATCGGCAAATGGCAGGGACAGGTGAGCACGGCCAGCGCACCCCACAGGTAGCCGGTGATTGGCTTGCGTGTCTCGGTCGGCAAGCGTTCGGGGTCGTTCATGACAAACTCTCCGCTTGCTGTGCCGGTTCGGTTGGCATCGCGGCCAACTGCACTTCCAGATCGGCCAACGCTTCGCGTCGGCGTTCGACGAACTGACTCAGCACGGCAAGCTGTGCGGCTGTTTCATCGCAGTCCGCCGCATCCAGCGCCCGGCACAACCGCGCCAATGCGTCCAGGCCGATGCCCGCCTCAAAAGCGGCCCGCACAAAGCACAGCCGCTGCAAGGCGGCGTCATCGAACAAGCCGTAGCCGCCCGTGGTGCAGGCGACTGGCCGCAGCAAGCCGCGCAGCAGGTAGTCGCGCACGATATGCACGCTCACCCCGGCCTCAAGGGCCAGCCGGGACACTGTGTAGGCGCTCATTGAACACCTCCTTTTCCTTATCCGGCGCAGCAGGACAGTTGCTTCACGTCCTTGCTGAAGGTCTGCGCCGCGAGCTTCAAGCCCTCGACCATCGTTAGGTAGGGGAACAACTGGTCGGCTAGTTCCTGCACCGTCATGCGGTTGCGAATGGCGAGAACAGCCGTCTGGATCAGTTCGCCCGCTTCCGGGGCCACCACCTGTACGCCAATCAGCCGTCCGCTGCCTTCCTCGATGACCAGCTTGATGAAGCCGCGGGTATCGAAGTTGGCGAGCGCACGCGGCACGTTGTCGAGCGTCAGCGTGCGGCTGTCGGTTTCGATGCCATCGTGGTGCGCTTCCGCCTCGCTGTAGCCCACGGTCGCCACTTGCGGGTCGGTGAACACCACGGCCGGCATCGCGGTCAGATTGATGGCGGCGTCGCCGCCGGTCATGTTAATGGCCGCACGAGTGCCGGCCGCTGCCGCCACATAGACGAACTGCGGCTGGTCGGTGCAGTCGCCGGCCGCGTAGATGTTCGGGCTACTGGTGCGCATGCCCTTGTCGATGACGATCGCCCCCTGCGCATTGACGGCTACCCCCGCCGCTTCCAATGCCAGGCTGCGCGTGTTCGGTGTCCGGCCGGTGGCGACCAGCAGCTTGTCGGCGCGCACTTCGCCCTGTCCAGTGGTCAGCACGAATTCGCCGTCCACATGGGCGACTTGGCTGGCTTGCGTATGTTCCAGTACCTTGATTCCTTCGGCACGGAAGGCGGCTGTGACGGCCTCGCCGATGGCAGGGTCTTCGCGGAAGAACAGCGTGCTGCGCGCAAGGATCGTGACCTGGCTACCCAGCCGGGCGAAGGCTTGCGCCAGTTCCAGCGCCACCACCGACGAGCCGATGACGGCCAGGCGTTCGGGAATGGTGTCGCTGACCAAGGCCTCGGTCGAAGTCCAGTAGGGTGACTCTTTCAGGCCCGGAATCGGCGGCATGGCCGGACTGGCACCCGTGGCGACCAGGCAGCGGTCGAACATCACGACGCGCTCACCACCCTCGTTCAAACTAACGATAAGGCTCTGGTCGTCCTTGAAACGCGCTTCACCGTGCAGAACGGTGATGGCTGAATTGCCGTCCAGGATGCCTTCGTACTTGGCATGACGGAGTTCTTCGACACGGGCCTGCTGCTGGGCCA
>NZ_BCBA01000062.1 GCF_001320245.1 Pseudomonas sp. NBRC 111124 | reverse complement strand
GGGCTTTCCCGGCGCAGATGGGCGATGTGGGCGGCGCGGATCATGATCTTGGACGGCACACAACCGACGTTGACGCAGGTGCCGCCGATGGTGCCGCGCTCAATCAGCGTGACCTGCGCGCCTTGCTCGACGGCCTTCAGTGCTGCCGCCATCGCGGCTCCACCGCTGCCGATCACGGCGACTTGCAACGGGCGCTCGCCGCCGCTGCCCTTGTCGGCGGCACCCATCCAGCCGCGCACCTTGTCGAACAGCCCAGTGCGGTTGTCGGTCGGCGGGGCATCGGCGAGCATCGCTTTGTAGCCCAGGCCAGCCACGGCGGCGGTCAGTGCGTCCGGCGCTGTGCCTGGATCAAGGGCGAGCTGGGCCGCGCCCTTGGCATAGGACACTATGGCAGATTGGACGCCGGGTACTTTTTCCAGCGCTTCCTTGACGTGCGCCGCGCACGAGTCGCAGGTCATGCCGGTGATTTTTAGATGGGTCATGCGACAGATCCTTTTTCGTTTGTGGTAGCAGACAAGGGCGTCAGATGTGCTGCGCTGCCGTTTTCAGTGCCTCACTTCTTGACGCTGGACGGATAGCCTGCGTCTTCGGTGGCCTTGGTCAGCTTCTGCACGCTGGTCTTGGCATCATCGAAGGTGACAACCGCTTCGCGTGTCTCGAAGGTCACGTTAACTTTGCTGACGCCTTCGACCTTGGAAATCGCCTTCTTGACGGTGATCGGGCAGGTGGAGCAGGTCATGCCCGGTACGGACAGCGTGACGGTCTGGGTGGCGGCGAACACGGGGGCAACGAAAGCGGCGAGAGCGAGGGAGGCAAACAGTTTTTTCATGATGAACTCCTGGTTAGTAGAAAAATGGCATGACGTAGGGAAAACCAAGCGCGACCAAGACCAACACGGCGACGAACCAGAAAATGAGCTTGTAGGTGGTGCGCACTTGCGGAATCGCGCACACCTCGCCCGGCTTGCAGGCTGCGGTCGGTCGGACGATGCGCCGCCAGGCAAAGAACAGTGCAACCAGCGCCGCGCCGATGAAGATCGGGCGATAAGGTTCCAACACCGTCAAGTTGCCGATCCAAGCGCCGCTGAACCCCAGGGCGATCAGAACCAGCGGCCCCAGGCAGCAAGCCGAGGCGAG
>NZ_BCBA01000061.1 GCF_001320245.1 Pseudomonas sp. NBRC 111124 | reverse complement strand
AATCTAAATGACTATCCTGGTTGTCGCTGAACACGAGAACGGTGCCGTGGCCCCGGCCACCCTGAACACCGTAGCTGCTGCCGCCAAGATCGGTGGTGATATCCACGTGCTGGTCGCCGGCGCAAACGTCGGTGGTGTTGCCGAAGCCGCTGCCAAGATCGCTGGCGTGGCCAAGGTGCTGGTTGCCGATAACGCGGCCTACGCCAACGCTCTGCCGGAAAACGTCGCGCCGCTGATTGTCGAGCTGGCAGGCGGCTACAGCCACGTGCTGGCCCCGGCCACCACCAACGGCAAGAACATCCTGCCGCGCGTGGCTGCGCTGCTGGACGTCGACCAGATCTCCGAGATCATCTCGGTTGAATCGGCCGATACCTTCAAGCGCCCGATCTACGCCGGTAACGCCATTGCCACCGTGCAATCGAGCGCTTCGGTCAAGGTCATCACCGTACGCACCACTGGCTTTGACGCCGTGGCCGCCGAAGGTGGCTCGGCTGCCGTCGAAGCGGTGGCTGCTGCGCACAACGCCGGCATTTCGGCCTTCGTTGGCGAAGAGCTGGCCAAGTCCGACCGCCCAGAGCTGACCGCTGCCAAGATCGTCGTTTCCGGTGGCCGCGGCATGGGCAACGGTGACAACTTCAAGCACCTGTACAGCCTGGCCGACAAGCTCGGCGCAGCCGTCGGTGCCTCGCGCGCCGCAGTCGACGCAGGCTTCGTGCCGAACGACATGCAGGTCGGCCAGACCGGCAAGATCGTTGCGCCACAGCTGTACATCGCCGTCGGTATCTCCGGCGCGATCCAGCATCTGGCCGGCATGAAGGATTCCAAGGTGATCGTTGCGATCAACAAGGATGAAGAAGCGCCGATCTTCCAGGTGGCCGATTACGGCCTGGTCGCTGACCTGTTCGAAGCCGTACCCGAGCTGGAAAAGCTGGTCTGATACGCCTGCTTCACTTATAAAGAAGCCCGGCCCTCGCACTGAGGGCCGGGCTTTTTTTTGCCGGGCAAGGAGTAACGGATGGTGTTGCGCGAAGCGGGCAGGGTGCTGGCATGCATGGTGGCGCTGCTGTCGCCGGTGGTGATGGCGGCAGGCAAGTGCGAGCGGCTGGTGGCAACTGGCAGCCCGGATGCGCCGCCGTACTCCTGGCAGGACCCGAAAGACCCGAAACACCTGGTCGGTGCCAATGTCGACCTGCTGCGCCAGGTCCTCGGCGAGTTGGGCGTGAAAGTCGAAGTGCTCAGTGCCGGTCGGCGCGATCAGGCACTTGAGGAGGTGCGTAGCGGGCGCATGGACCTGCTGCTCGATACCCCCATGCAAGTGGATCAGCTGACTGCGCTGGACTATATCCATCCGGCCCTGCAGCTCAATGAATATCTGGTCTGGACGCGCCATGACGCCACGCTGGCGTTTGACGGCCCGGCCGACCTGGCCAAGTATCAGGGCAGCCTGTCCGAGCGTGCGCGCCTGACCCCGGCGTTTACCGCCTTTGCCAAGGCGCAGCTCAAGCTGGTGCCGGCGCAGAACCTCACCCAGGCCTTTCAGAAACTGGTGCTGGGCCAGGTTGACTATGTGTTGGCCGGGCGCTACTCGGGCATGGCCATGACGCAGAGCCTGGGCATGAGCAACAACCTTATCGCCCGCGGCTTGCCGGTGGACCGCCCTGGCCTGTACCTGGCCGTATCGCACAATTCGGCCTGCAATGACGCGTGGTTGCGTGGGCAATTGGCGAAAAAGCTGACAGAATTGCCGGTCTCCGGTGCGTCCGAAGCCGTGCTGCAGCGCAATGTCGAGCGTTGGAAAGCGCAGATGCAGGTGCAGGCGGACGCCCCAAAACATTAGGAAGAGTGCGTGAGAACCCAATCCCTTATCCTGGCCGTGGCCATGCTCGGCCTGGCTGGCTGCGCCAACGACCCGGCGCCCAATGAACAGATGCGAATTTCCGAGCAGGCGCTGGAGCAGGCCAAGGCAGTCGGCGCCACCGACCAGGTCGAGGCGCTGAAGCTGGCTGAAGACAAGTTCGCCCGGGCCAAGACCAACATGCTGACCGAGGACTACCGTGACGCGCGCATGCGTGCCGAGCAGGCCGAACTGGACGCACGCCTGGCCGAAGCGCAGGTGCTGAACGAGAAGAGCGAAGAGCAGCTTCAGCTGCTGCAAACGCGGGTCAAGCGCCTGCGCAAGCAACTGGAGGTTCAGCCATGATGCGCCTCAATGCGAAAGCCGCGCTGGCACTGCTGGCGCTGACGGCTGGTTTGCAGGGTTGTGCCAGCCAGCGCAGTTCAACGGCACTCGATGAAGCGACCGCGGCCTTCCAGAAGGTCAAGGACGATGCCGACGTGCTGCGCAGCGCCCCGCGTGATGTGATCCGCGCCGGTGAGTCGTTGTCGCGCGCCGAGCGCCTGTCCAGCTACATCGGCACCGGCAGCGACGTGCGCCATTACGCCTACCTGAGCCAGCGCTACAGCGAGATCGCCAGCGAGCACGCCAAGCTGGCGCTGAACGAGGAGCGCCGGGCCAAGCTCGACCTTGAACGCCAGCGTCTACAACTGGCCCTGCGTGAGGCGAAGCTTGCCAGCGTGCAGCAGCAGGGCAAGTGGGTGGAAAACCAGATTGCCGCACTGGCCTCGGAGCAGACCGATCGTGGTTTGGTGATGACCCTGAGTGATGTGCTGTTCGACACCGGCAGTGCCGACCTGAAGAACTCGGCCAGCCGAACCGTACTCAAGCTGGTGCAGTTCCTCCAGCTCAATCCTCGTCGCGTGGTGCGAATCGAAGGGTATACCGACAGCACTGGCACGCCTGAAGACAACCTCACGCTGTCGCGCGATCGTGCCCAGTCGGTGGCCGACATGCTGGTTGACCTTGGGGTCGATGAGAAGCGCCTGCAGGTCGAAGGCTATGGTGACCAGTATCCGATCGAGGCCAACGCCTCGGAGCGAGGCAGGGCGCAGAATCGTCGGGTAGAGATCGTGTTCTCTGACGACAAGGGTCGTCTCGCTCCGGCGCGCTGAAGTGACTAAAAGGGGTCGCAAGCGGCCCCGCATTTCGTCAGTCTGCACGGATCAACCGTTTCGACAGGTGTCACGTCGCTGTATTGTTGGCTGGTCTGCAATCTGTCCCAGTACACTTTGCAACTGTTACGGTATGCTCTACCGTCAACGAGTCGTACAAGAATAACGAGCCGCGTGTCGAGATACCGCCATGACCAACCTGCTGCTGTACCAGCGTATCGCCCAGCAACTGGCCGATGACATCCGTCGCGGTGTCTACCAGCCAGGCGAGCGCGTACCGTCCGTGCGCAAGATGAGTGCCCAGCTCAATGTCAGCCATGCCACGGTATTGCAGGCCTACGCCAATCTCGAGGATCAGGGGCTGATTCGCGCCCGGCCGCAGTCGGGCTACTACGTGCACCAGACGCCTGCCCTGACCGCGCAGACGCCGGATATCGCCCGGGTCGAGCGCCCTGGGCTGGTCACCCGTGCCAGCATCATCCAGCAGGTGTTGACCGAGGCGCGCCGCGATGGCGTGTTTCCCTTCGGCGCCGCTGTGCCGCACGTCGATTACCTGCCGGTGCGCGCGCTGCACCAGCAGATCGCCAAGGTCACCCGCTTTCACAGCCCGCGTGCCTTCAGCTACATGTTCAGCCCCGGCTTCGAACCCCTGCGCCGGCAAATCGCGATTCGCATGCGCGATGCGGGCGTACTGGTGGATCCGCGTGAGGTGATCGTCACCCATGGCTGCGTGGATGCCTTGCAGATGTCGCTGCGGGTGCTGACCCGCCCAGGTGACCTGATTGCGGCCGAGTCGCCGACCTATTATGGGCTTCTGCAGCTGGCGGACTTGCTGGGGTTGAAGGTGATCGAGATCCCCAGTGATCCGTCCACCGGCATCAGTCTCGAAGCCCTGCAGCTGGCTGCCAATCAATGGTCGATCAAGGCCTTGGTGCTTACTTCGCGCCTGAGCAACCCGCTGGGCGGCACCGTGCCTGAAGAGCGACAGAAGCAGTTACTGCGCCTGGCATCGGACTTCGATATCCAGATCGTCGAAGACGACATCTACGGCGAGTTGATGTTCGAGCAAGGCAAGACCAAGGCGCTAAAGGCCTTCGACCGTCTGGACCGGGTGATCTACTGCTCGAGCTTTTCCAAGACCCTTTCGCCTGGGGTACGGGTCGGCTGGATGGTGGCGGGGCGTTACCAGGATGAAATCCAGCGCCTGCAGACGTTCACCACCCATTCGGCGTGCAGTGTGACGCAAATGGGCGTGGCGGCCTACCTTGAGAACGGCGGCTACGATCGGCACCTGCGCTATATCCGCCAGGAGTACCGCAAGAACCTCACGGCCTACCAGTTGGCGGTGCAGCAGCACTTCCCGGAGGGTACCCAGATGACCCGGCCAACCGGTGGCTTTATCCTTTGGGTCAGCCTGCCGGGGCGGGTCAATACCCAAGAGTTGCATGTGCGTGCGCTGGAGCAAGGCATCAGTATCGCCCCTGGGCTGATTTTCAGTAACACCGAGCAGTTCAACCATTGCATCCGGCTCAACTGCGGCATCCCCTGGAACAAGGAGGCCGAACGGGCGGTCATCACGCTCGGGCTTTTGGCCCAGCAATTATGCAGAGAATCACAGCCCTCACTTTTGTAGGCTTGCCAGCAGCCGGCGGAACGGGGAGCATACGCACTTTTCCGATCCCGCCTGTCTGTCGATGTCCATGAATCTGTTGCGAAGTGCTGCCCTGATGATCTGTATCGCCCCATTCTGCCTGCCTTCTGGTGTGGTAGAGGCTGCACAGCCTGCTGCCCAGGCGCAGGCGGGGCATGACAAGGCAGCCAAGCCTGCAGCAAAGGCCAAGCCGGCAGCCGCCAGTGCCAAACCCAAGGCCAAGCCAAAACCAAAGCGCAAGCCGGTCAGCAAGGCGGTCACGCAACCATTGCCCAAGACCAAGCTGGACCTCAGCCTGCCGACCGAGATGGTCAACAACCTCGAGCCTGAGGTGGGTGATTCTTCGACTCGGCGCAAACCTTTGCTGCCTGCCATGTTCACCGAAAAGCCGGAAACCAGCGATAGCCCTTTCCAGCTCAACGGCCGCTTGATCAGCAACGAGATGCAGCTGCAGTTGCGCAACGAAAGCCGCCATGATGTTGAAGGCGCAGCCATCGATTTCCAGTTCCGCAACTGAGCAGGCTCAACTGACTGCCTGGTCACGGTATATTTCATTGGGCCAGCAATTTCAAACGTATGTTTGAGCGGTTACTATCCAGGGACGTTCGTCCCGTTTTGTTCCAGGGAGTCCTGATTCAGCCATGAATTGTCGTGAGGGTTGTGGTGCCTGCTGCATCGCCCCATCCATTAGCTCGGCGATGCCGCGCATGCCTCAGGGCAAGCCGGCCGGTGAGCGCTGCCTGCACCTGACTGCGGAAAACCTCTGTGACCTGTTCGGCAAGCCCGAGCGGCCGGCGGTGTGCGGCGGTTTCAAGGCGGATATCGAGGTGTGTGGCAATGACCGCGACGAGGCGATCAGGATTCTTGGCTGGTGGGAGCAGATAACGGCGGCGTGAGAGCTGGATCTTCGACAACAAGGATAAGCATGATGAGATCGTTCAAGCGTATTGCACTGGTGTGTGGCATGGGTGTCCTGCTGGCGCCCGCTGCCTGGGCCGAGAACTGGCAGGTGGCCAAGGACGAGGAGGGCATCAAGGTCTCGCTCAGTGAGGTGCCGGGCTCCAAGTACAAGGCATACCAAGGCGTGACCGTCATCAAGGCGCCATTGGCCAGGGTGCAGGCGCTGCAGGAAGATGTGGCCGGGGCTTGCGCGTGGATTCACGAATGCAAGTCGCAGAAGCTGCTCAAGCACGAAGGCGACCAGAGCTGGACCTACACGCAGTTCAACACCCCGTGGCCGGTGACACCCCGAGATTCGGTGCTGCATGTGACCACGGTCAAAGGCGCGGATGGCAGTTTGACGCGAAACCTCAAAGAAGAACCGACCTACATCCCGGAAGAGAAGGGGTTTGTGCGGGTGGCGAAAGTGGAAGGTTTCTGGAAACTGGTGCCCAAGGGTGACAGTACCGAAGTGACTTACCAGGTACACACCGAGCCGGGCGGCAGCGTGCCGTCGATGATCGCCAACAAGTTCGTGGTCGATTCGCCGTTCAATACCCTCAAGGCACTGCGCGAGCGGGCCGAGAAGAACTGAGTTCGGCTCAGCGAGAAGGCAATAAAAAGGCTGCCCGAGGGCAGCCTTTTTGCGTTCGGCCGGTAAAGCTTACTTGCGGTCTTTCAGCTCGACGATGTCGCGCTGCAGTTCGCCGGTGTACAGCTGGCGAGGGCGGCCGATCTTGTACGGACTGGAGAGCATTTCTTTCCAGTGCGAGATCCAGCCGACAGTACGTGCCAGGGCAAAGATCACGGTGAACATGCTGGTCGGAATGCCGATCGCCTTCAGGATGATGCCCGAGTAGAAGTCGACGTTCGGGTACAGCGAGCGCTCGACGAAGTACGGATCGGTCAGGGCGATCTCTTCCAGGCGCATCGCCAGTTCCAGCTGTGGATCGTTCTTGATGCCCAGCTCGCCCAGGACTTCGTCGCAGGTCTTCTTCATCACGGTGGCGCGTGGGTCGCGGTTCTTGTACACGCGGTGACCGAAGCCCATCAGTTTGAACGGATCGTTCTTGTCCTTGGCCTTGGCGATGTACTTGTCGATGTTCGAGACATCGCCAATTTCATCGAGCATGGTCAGGACCGCTTCGTTCGCGCCGCCGTGGGCCGGGCCCCACAGTGCGGCGATACCGGCAGCGATACAGGCAAACGGGTTGGCACCCGAGGAACCTGCCAGGCGCACGGTGGAGGTGGAGGCGTTCTGCTCGTGGTCGGCGTGGAGGATGAAGATCCGGTCCATTGCCTTGGCCAGCACCGGGCTGATCGGCTTGATCTCGCACGGGGTGTTGAACATCATGTGCAGGAAGTTTTCCGCGTACGACAGGTCGTTGCGCGGATACATCATCGGCTGGCCCATGGAGTACTTGTAAACCATCGCGGCCAGGGTCGGCATCTTGGCGACCAGGCGCACCGCGGAAATTTCGCGGTGTTGCGGGTTATTGATATCCAGGGAGTCGTGGTAGAACGCCGACAGGGCGCCGACTACACCGCACATCACCGCCATCGGGTGAGCGTCGCGGCGGAAACCGTTGAAGAAGGACTTCAGCTGCTCGTGAACCATGGTGTGGTTCTTGACGGTGCTGACGAACTGGGCCTTCTGCTCGGCATTCGGCAGTTCGCCGTTGAGCAGCAGGTAGCAGGTTTCCAGGTAGTCCGATTTCTCGGCGAGCTGTTCGATCGGGTAGCCGCGGTGCAGCAGCACGCCCTTGTCGCCATCGATGTAGGTGATCTTCGACTCGCACGAGGCGGTCGCCATGAAACCAGGGTCGAAGGTGAAGTGACCAGTGGCCCCTAACCCGCGGACGTCGATTACATCAGGACCAACGGTGCCGGTTAAAATGGGCAGCTCGACGGGGGCAGCGCCCTCGATGACCAACTGCGCTTTTTTGTCAGCCATGTGGCCTCCTATTAATGCTTGAAATCATCAGACAGCCCCCCACGCAGGGCCCGCACCACTATAGAGAAGTAAATTCGAATGTCAATTTGCCTAAAGGCTGGTTGAAAGCCCCTCTGAAGCCTGATTTTTCTAGAAATTCTCGCCCGTTTACGCCTTTTGCTCGCTAAAGGCAATCCGCTATTTGGGCTACCCCGTCACGTTGTCATAAGCAGCCTAACTGTCTATACTCGGCACCCGACTCCCCGGGGCTTGCAAGCCCGAACTACCGGGGGTCGCCGTTCCCTGGGTGGTGGGTACCTGACCAGTACACTTACCAACAACTTTGCCCTGATTCGCTAGGGGCTCTTCAGTGTGAAAAAAGCCGTGAAAAGCCAACGACCTGTAAACCTAGACCTAAGGACCATCAAGCTTCCTGTCACTGCGTACACGTCCATTCTGCACCGTATCTCCGGCGTCATCCTGTTCCTCGGCCTTGCCATCATGCTTTATGCACTGGGCAAGTCGCTGGGTTCCGAGGAAGGCTTCGGTGAGGTGAAGGCGTGTCTGACCAGCCCGCTGGCCAAGTTCGTGACCTGGGGCCTGCTGTCCGCCCTGCTTTATCACCTCGTGGCAGGTGTTCGCCACCTGATCATGGACATGGGCATCGGTGAGACGCTGGAAGGCGGCAAGCTGGGCTCGAAAATCGTGATCGTCATCTCCGTGGTGCTGATCGTTCTGGTGGGAGTTTGGGTATGGTAACCAATGTCACGAACCTGTCGCGTTCGGGCCTCTATGACTGGATGGCGCAGCGCGTATCGGCGGTCGTTCTCGCGGCTTACTTCATTTTCCTGATCGGCTACGTGGTCTGCCACCCAGGCATCGACTACACCCAGTGGCATGGTCTGTTCTCCAACAACGCGATGCGGATCTTCAGTCTGCTGGCCCTCGTTGCCCTGGGCGCTCACGCCTGGGTCGGCATGTGGACCATCGCCACCGACTACCTGACGCCGATGTCGTTCGGCAAGTCGGCGACTGCGATTCGTTTCCTGTTCCAGGCGGTATGCGGCGTTGCGATGTTCGCTTACTTCGTCTGGGGTGTGCAGATTCTCTGGGGTATCTGATCCATGGCTAGCATTCCAACCATTTCCTTCGACGCCATCATCATCGGTGGCGGCGGCGCCGGCATGCGCGCAGCGCTGCAGCTGGCCCAGGGCGGTCACAAGACTGCCGTAGTGACCAAGGTCTTCCCGACCCGTTCGCACACTGTATCCGCCCAGGGCGGTATTACTTGCGCCATCGCTTCGGCCGACCCGAACGACGACTGGCGCTGGCACATGTACGATACCGTCAAGGGTTCCGACTACATCGGTGACCAGGACGCTATCGAATACATGTGTCAGGAAGGCCCGGCCGCGGTCTTTGAGCTGGACCACATGGGTCTGCCGTTCTCGCGTACCGAAACCGGCCGTATCTACCAGCGTCCGTTCGGTGGTCAGTCCAAAGACTTCGGTAAAGGTGGCCAGGCCGCCCGTACCTGTGCCGCTTCCGACCGTACCGGTCATGCACTGCTGCACACCCTGTACCAAGGCAACCTGAAAGCCGGTACCACCTTCCTCAACGAGTACTATGCCGTTGACCTGGTGAAGAACCAGGAAGGCGCCTTTGTCGGTGTGATCGCGATCTGCATCGAAACCGGCGAAACCATGTACATCAAGTCCAAGGCTACCGTTCTGGCCACTGGCGGTGCAGGCCGTATCTACGCATCCACCACCAACGCCCTGATCAACACCGGCGACGGTATCGGCATGGCCCTGCGTGCAGGCGTACCGGTCCAGGACATCGAGATGTGGCAGTTCCACCCGACCGGCATCGCAGGCGCTGGTGTACTGGTCACCGAAGGCTGCCGCGGTGAAGGTGGTTACCTGATCAACGCCCACGGCGAGCGCTTCATGGAGCGTTACGCGCCGAACGCGAAAGACCTGGCCGGCCGCGACGTGGTTGCCCGTTCCATGGTCAAGGAAATCATCGCCGGCAATGGCGTGGGCCCGAACAAGGACCACGTACTGCTGAAGCTGGACCACCTGGGCGAGGAAGTGCTGCACAGCCGTCTGCCAGGTATCTGCGAACTGTCCAAGACCTTCGCCCACGTCGACCCGGTCGTTGCGCCGGTGCCGGTCGTTCCGACCTGCCACTACATGATGGGTGGCGTTGCCACCAACATTCATGGCCAGGCCATCACCATGGACGAAGAAGGCAAGGATCACATCATTCCTGGCCTGTTCGCCGTAGGTGAAGTGGCGTGCGTATCGGTACACGGTGCCAACCGCCTGGGCGGCAACTCGCTGCTCGACCTGGTGGTGTTCGGCCGTGCTGCCGGCCTGCACCTGGAGAAGGCGCTGAGCGACGGCATCGAGCACCTCGACGCCAGCGATACCGATATCGACGTTGCCCTGAACCGCCTGAACAAGCTCAACGAGCGCACTTCCGGTGAAGACGTTGCCAGCCTGAAGCGCGAGCTGCAGAGCTGCATGCAGAACTACTTCGGTGTATTCCGTACGGGCGAATACATGCAGAAGGGTATCGAGCAACTGGCCGGCCTGCGCGAGCGCATCGCCAACGTCAAGATCAACGACAAGTCCCAGGCCTTCAACACCGCGCGTATCGAAGCGCTGGAGCTGCAGAACCTGCTGGAAGTCGCCGAAGCTACCGCCATTGCGGCCGAAGCCCGTAAAGAGTCCCGCGGCGCTCACGCCCGTGAAGACTTCGAAGACCGTGACGACGAAAATTGGCTGTGCCACACCCTGTACTACCCGGGTGAGAAGCGCGTTGCCAAGCGCGGCGTCAACTTTGCGCCGAAGACCGTTCCGGCCTTCGAGCCGAAAATCCGGACTTACTAAGGGTGGCTGCTATGTTGAAAGTCGAAGTTTATCGCTACAACCCCGACACCGACTCGGCCCCAAAGATGGAGTCGTTCGACGTCGATACCGGCGGCAAGGACCTCATGGTTCTGGACGTGCTGGCGCTGATCAAGGAAAAGGACGAGGGTTTCTCGTACCGTCGCTCGTGCCGTGAAGGCGTTTGCGGTTCCGATGGCATGAACATGAACGGCAAGAACGGCCTGGCCTGCATCACCCCGCTGTCGGGCGTGGTCAAGGGCAACAAGCTGATTCTGCGTCCGCTGCCGGGCCTGCCGGTCATTCGTGACCTGGTCGTCGACATGAGCATCTTCTACAAGCAGTACGAGAAGGTGAAGCCATTCCTGCAGAACGATACGCCGGCTCCGGCCATCGAACGTCTGCAGTCGCCGGAAGAGCGTGACAAGCTGGACGGTCTGTACGAGTGCATCCTGTGCGCTTGCTGCTCGACTTCCTGCCCGTCGTTCTGGTGGAACCCGGACAAGTTCCTGGGCCCGGCCGCTCTGCTGCAGGCCTACCGCTTCCTGGCCGACAGCCGTGACACCAAGACCCAGGAGCGCCTGGCGTCCCTGGATGACCCGTTCAGCGTATTCCGCTGCCGCGGGATCATGAACTGCGTCAACGTTTGCCCGAAGGGTCTGAACCCGACCAAGGCAATCGGTCACGTACGTAACATGCTGCTGCAAAGCGGCACCTGATACAAAGCGTTGTAACTGCAGTAAACCGAGGTGCGGGTGGTGAGCCCGCACTGAGGTAAACCTGGGCAAGGGCCCACAAAGCCCGCGCTCGATACCTATGAAGATATGAGACCAGCAGGGGCTTTCCGGGCTGGTACCCGGAAAATCAGCAGGATCCAAGTGGCGTGGTTCAGTCGCTTTATTCGGACTTTTCCAGGTTTGCTGTGGCTCTCGCCGATCAGTCCCCTAACCGAGGGTGACCAAGCATGCAAGAAAGCGTGATGCAGCGCATGTGGGATAGCGCCCACCTTTCAGGTGGTAACGCTGCATATGTGGAAGAGCTCTACGAGCTCTACCTGCACGACCCTAACGCTGTGCCAGAAGAGTGGCGCACTTACTTCCAGAAGTTGCCAGCCGACGGCAGCACCGCTACCGATGTATCGCACTCGACGATCCGCGACCATTTCGTACTGCTGGCAAAGAACCAGCGCCGCGCCCAACCGGTTTCCGCCGGGAGCGTGAGCACAGAACACGAGAAGAAGCAGGTTGAAGTTCTGCGACTGATCCAGGCCTATCGTATGCGCGGCCATCAGGCTGCCAAGCTCGACCCGTTGGGGTTGTGGCAGCGACCTGCGCCTGTAGACCTGTCGATCAATCACTACGGCTTGACCAATGCCGATCTTGATACGACCTTCCGTGCCGGCGACCTGTTCATCGGCAAAGAGGAAGCGAGCCTACGCGAGATCTTCGAGGCGCTCCAGAAGACATATTGTCGCACCATTGGCGCCGAGTTCACCCATATCGTCGATTCCGAGCAGCGCAGCTGGTTCCAGCAGCGCCTGGAAAGCGTGCGCGGCCGTCCGGAATTCTCGGTCGACGTGCAGACGCACCTGCTCGAGCGCGTGACTGCCGGTGAAGGCCTCGAGAAATACCTGGGCACCAAGTACCCGGGCACCAAGCGCTTCGGCCTCGAGGGTGGCGAAAGCCTTATCCCGATGCTGGACGAGATGATCCAGCGCTCCGGCTCCTATGGTACCAAGGAAGTCGTGATCGGCATGGCCCACCGCGGCCGTCTGAACGTGCTGGTCAACACCTTCGGCAAGAACCCGCGCGAGCTGTTCGACGAGTTCGAAGGCAAGAAGATGAACGAGCTGGGCTCCGGTGACGTGAAGTATCACCAGGGCTTCTCCTCGAACGTGATGACCCCGGGTGGTGAAGTTCACCTGGCCATGGCGTTCAACCCGTCCCACCTGGAAATCGTCTCGCCAGTGGTGGAAGGTTCGGTGCGCGCCCGTCAGGACCGTCGTAACGACACCGTGGGTGACAAGGTTCTGCCGATCTCGATCCACGGCGATGCTGCGTTCGCCGGCCAGGGCGTGGTCATGGAAACCTTCCAGATGTCGCAGACCCGCGGTTTCAAGACCGGCGGTACCGTGCACATCGTGATCAACAACCAGGTTGGTTTCACCATCAGCAACCCGCTGGACGCGCGCTCCACCGAGTACGCCACCGACGTTGCCAAGATGATTCAGGCGCCGATCCTGCACGTCAACGGTGACGATCCGGAAGCCGTGCTGTTCGTGACCCAGCTGGCAGTCGACTACCGCATGCAGTTCAAGCGTGACGTGGTCATCGACCTGGTCTGCTACCGTCGTCGCGGCCACAACGAGGCCGACGAGCCGAACGGCACCCAGCCGCTGATGTACCAGCAGATCACCAAGCAGCGCACTACCCGTGAGCTGTACGCCGAGTCGCTGATCCAGGCCGGTCGTATCGATGCCGAGCGTGCTCAGGCCAAGATCGACGAGTACCGCAACGCCCTGGACAACGGCCTGCACGTGGTCAAGAGCCTGGTCAAGGAGCCGAACCGCGAGCTGTTCGTCGACTGGCGTCCATACCTGGGCCATGCCTGGACCGCGCGTCACGACACCCGCTTCGACCTCAAGACCCTGCAGGACCTGTCGGCCAAGCTGCTGGAACTACCGGAAGGCTTTGTCGTCCAGCGTCAGGTCGCGAAGATCTACGAAGACCGTCAGAAGATGCAGGCCGGTGGCTTGCCGATCAACTGGGGTTATGCAGAGACCATGGCTTACGCCACCCTGCAGTTCGAAGGTCACCCGATCCGCATGACCGGTCAGGACATCGGCCGTGGCACCTTCTCGCACCGTCACGCGGTGCTGCACAACCAGAAAGACGCCAGCACCTACGTACCGCTGAAGAACCTGTTCCCGGGCCAGCCGCGTTTCGACCTGTACGACTCCTTCCTCTCGGAAGAAGCGGTATTGGCCTTCGAATACGGCTACTCGACCACCACGCCAAACGCGTTGGTGATCTGGGAAGCCCAGTTCGGCGACTTCGCCAACGGTGCCCAGGTAGTGATCGACCAGTTCATTACCAGCGGTGAGCACAAGTGGGGCCGTCTGTGCGGTCTGACCATGCTGCTGCCACACGGTTATGAAGGGCAGGGCCCGGAGCACTCCTCCGCGCGTCTGGAGCGTTACCTGCAGCTGTGCGCCGAGCACAACATCCAGGTCTGCGTACCGACTACCCCGGCACAGATCTACCACCTGCTGCGTCGCCAGGTCATTCGCCCGCTGCGCAAGCCGCTGGTAGTCCTGACGCCGAAGTCGCTGCTGCGCCACAAGCTGGCCATCTCGACCCTGGAAGACCTGGCAGAAGGCTCGTTCCAGACCGTGATCCCGGAAATCGACGCCATCGATCCGGCCAAGGTCGAACGCCTGGTGCTGTGCAGCGGCAAGGTCTACTACGACCTGCTGGAAAAACGCCGTGCCGAAGGCCGCGAAGACATCGCGATCCTGCGTCTGGAGCAGCTGTATCCGTTCCCTGAGGACGACCTGGTCGAAATCCTGGCGCAATACACCAACCTCAAGCATGCGGTCTGGTGCCAGGAAGAACCGATGAACCAGGGCGCCTGGTACAGCAGTCAGCACCACATGCGCCGTATCCTGGGCCGCCACAACAAGGCACTGGTCCTGGAATACGCCGGCCGCGACGCTTCCGCCGCGCCAGCCTGTGGTTACGCATCGAAGCACGCCGAACAGCAGGAAAAACTGCTGCAAGACGCCTTCACTGTCTAACGCCTTCGCGCACCTGAAACCGAATTTAAGGAAACACTGATAATGGCTATCGAGATCAAAGCCCCAACCTTCCCGGAATCGGTTGCCGATGGCACCGTTGCCACCTGGCACAAAAAGCCGGGCGAAGCCGTCAAGCGTGACGACCTGATCGTCGACATCGAGACCGACAAGGTTGTGCTGGAAGTACTGGCTACTGCCGATGGCGTGCTGGGTGACATCGTCAAGGGCGAGGGCGACACCGTCCTGTCCGACGAAGTGCTGGGTTCGATCGTTGAAGGTGGCGCTGCCGCCGCCGCTCCAGCTGCCGCCCCGGCTGCTGCTCCGGCTGCCGCTGCTGCCGACGCTGGCGAAGAAGACCCGATCGCCGCTCCTGCCGCGCGCAAGCTGGCTGAAGAGAGCGGTATCGACCTGGCGACCGTTGCTGGCACTGGCAAAGGAGGTCGCATCACCAAGGAAGACGTCGTCGCTGCCGTCGCCAACAAGAAGTCGGCTCCGGCGCCTGCTGCCAAGCCTGCCGCTGCCGCTGCTGCCCCGGTTGTCGTTGCCGCTGGCGACCGCACCGAGAAGCGCGTGCCGATGACCCGTCTGCGTGCCAAGATCGCCGAGCGTCTGGTCGAAGCCCAGTCGAACATGGCCATGCTGACCACCTTCAACGAAGTCGACATGACCGAAGTCATGGCCCTGCGTTCGAAGTACAAGGACCTGTTCGAGAAGACCCACAACGGCGTACGCCTGGGCTTCATGTCGTTCTTCGTCAAGGCTGCCACCGAAGCGCTGAAGCGCTTCCCGGCTGTCAACGCCTCGATCGACGGCAACGACATCGTCTACCACGGCTTCGCCGACGTTGGCGTTGCCGTCTCCAGCGACCGTGGCCTGGTGGTACCGGTACTGCGTAACGCCGAGTCGATGAGCCTGGCTGAAATCGAGAACGGCATCGCCACCTTCGGCAAGAAGGCCCGTGACGGCAAGCTGTCGATCGAAGAGATGACCGGTGGTACCTTCACCATCACCAACGGCGGTACCTTCGGCTCGATGATGTCGACCCCGATCGTCAACCCGCCACAGGCTGCCATCCTGGGCATGCACAACATCATCCAGCGCCCGATGGCCATCAACGGCCAAGTGGTTATCCGCCCGATGATGTACCTGGCACTGTCCTACGATCACCGCCTGATCGATGGCAAGGAAGCGGTAACCTTCCTGGTCACCATCAAGAACCTGCTGGAAGATCCGTCTCGCCTGCTGCTGGACATCTAACCCTCTGGCTGCGTACCGTGCCGGCCCTGGCTTCGCGAGAAGCCAGGTCGCGCGGTTCGCGGCCTGTAGCTTGTAGCTGATAAGGAATCTTTTATGACCCAGAAATTCGACGTAGTGGTAATCGGTGCAGGTCCTGGCGGCTATGTTGCTGCCATCAAGGCCGCACAACTTGGTCTGAAGACTGCCTGTATCGAGAAGTACACCGACGCCGAGGGCAAACTGGCCCTGGGCGGCACCTGCCTGAACGTAGGCTGCATTCCGTCCAAGGCGCTGCTGGACAGCTCCTGGAAGTACAAGGAAGCCAAAGAGAGCTTCAACGTCCACGGTATCTCCACGGGTGAAGTGAAGATGGACGTCGCCGCGATGGTTGGCCGCAAGGCCGGCATCGTCAAGAACCTGACCGGTGGCGTTGCCACCCTGTTCAAGGCCAACGGCGTTACCTCGATCCAGGGCCACGGCAAACTGCTGGCCGGCAAGAAAGTCGAAGTGACCAAGGCTGACGGCACCACCGAAGTCATCGAAGCCGAGAACGTGATCCTCGCTTCCGGCTCGCGTCCGATCGACATTCCGCCGGCTCCGGTCGACCAGAACGTCATCGTCGACTCCACTGGCGCCCTGGAATTCCAGACCGTACCGAAGCGCCTGGGCGTGATCGGTGCTGGCGTGATCGGCCTGGAGCTGGGCTCGGTATGGGCTCGCCTGGGTGCTGAAGTCACCGTCCTGGAAGCCCTGGACACGTTCCTGATGGCTGCCGACACCGCCGTGTCGAAAGAAGCCCAGAAGACCCTGACCAAGCAAGGCCTGGACATCAAGCTGGGCGCTCGCGTCACCGGCTCGAAAGTCAACGGCAACGAAGTCGAAGTGACCTACACCAACGCCGAAGGCGAGCAGAAGATCACCTTTGACAAGCTGATCGTTGCAGTCGGTCGTCGCCCTGTGACCACCGATCTGCTGGCTGCTGACAGCGGCGTGACCATCGACGAGCGTGGCTACATCTTCGTCGATGACTACTGCGCTACCAGCGTTCCGGGCGTATTCGCCATCGGTGACGTGGTACGCGGCATGATGCTGGCGCACAAGGCCTCGGAAGAGGGCATCATGGTCGTCGAGCGCATCAAGGGCCACAAGGCCCAGATGAACTACGACCTGATCCCGTCGGTCATCTACACCCACCCGGAAATCGCATGGGTCGGCAAGACCGAACAAGCCTTGAAGGCCGAGGGTGTTGAGGTTAACGTAGGCACCTTCCCGTTCGCGGCCAGCGGCCGTGCGATGGCAGCCAACGATACCGGTGGTTTCGTCAAGGTCATCGCCGACGCCAAGACCGACCGCGTCCTGGGTGTTCACGTGATTGGCCCATCGGCTGCCGAATTGGTACAGCAGGGCGCAATCGCAATGGAATTCGGCACCAGTGCCGAGGATCTGGGCATGATGGTCTTCAGCCATCCAACCCTGTCCGAAGCGTTGCATGAAGCAGCGCTGGCAGTGAATGGCGGCGCCATTCACGTGGCCAACCGTAAGAAGCGTTAATTATAAGAAACCACGGCGGGCTGCCCGTCGTGAGTCTTGCGCGCATGACTCACCGCGGAACGTCCGCCGGACCGGACTACACGGGTAAACCCGGGGTCAATGGTCACAGGTGGTGCGGCGCCAGCAATGGCGCAGCGCCGAAGCGCAGTACCTAACGAAGACGGTAAAAAGCATGAATCTTCACGAGTATCAGGGTAAGCAGCTGTTCGCTGAATACGGCCTGCCAGTTTCCAAGGGTTTCGCAGTCGACACCCCTGAAGCTGCAGCAGAAGCCTGCGACAAGATCGGCGGGAACGAGTGGGTTGTAAAAGCCCAGGTTCACGCGGGTGGTCGCGGCAAAGCGGGCGGCGTCAAGCTGGTTCGCAGCAAGGAAGACGCCAAGGCGTTCGCTGCACAGTGGTTGGGCAAGAATCTGGTTACCTACCAGACCGATGCCAACGGTCAACCCGTCTCCAAGATTCTGGTCGAATCCTGCACTGATATCGCCAAAGAGCTGTACCTGGGCGCTGTAGTGGATCGTTCGAGCCGCCGTATCGTGTTCATGGCTTCCACCGAAGGTGGCGTGGACATCGAGAAAGTCGCACACGACACGCCTGAGAAGATCCTCAAGGCTACCATCGACCCACTGGTTGGCGCTCAGCCGTTCCAGGGTCGTGAGCTGGCGTTCCAGCTGGGTCTGGAAGGCAAGCAAGTTCAACAGTTCGCCAAGATCTTCGTGGGCCTGGCCAAGCTGTTCAAGGATCACGATCTGGCCCTGCTGGAAGTGAACCCGCTGGTGATCAAGGCCGACGGCGACCTGCACTGCCTCGATGCCAAGATCAACATCGACGCCAACGCCATGTACCGTCAGCCTAAGCTGAAGACCTTCCACGACCCGTCGCAGGACGACGCCCGTGAAGCCCACGCTGCCAAGTTCGAACTGAACTACGTTGCCCTCGAAGGCAACATCGGCTGCATGGTCAACGGTGCCGGCCTGGCCATGGGTACCATGGACATCGTCAACCTGCACGGCGGCAAGCCAGCCAACTTCCTCGACGTGGGCGGCGGCGCTACCAAAGAGCGCGTTACCGAAGCGTTCAAGATCATTCTGTCCGACAGCAATGTTGCGGCCGTTCTGGTCAACATCTTCGGCGGCATCGTTCGCTGCGACATGATTGCCGAAGGCATCATCGGTGCAGTGAAAGAAGTCGGCGTGAAAGTTCCGGTTGTCGTTCGCCTCGAAGGCAACAACGCCGAACTGGGCGCTAAAGTACTGGCAGAAAGCGGTTTGAACATCATTGCGGCCACCAGCCTGACCGACGCTGCTCAACAAGTTGTCAAAGCTGCGGAGGGCAAGTAATGAGCGTCCTGATCAATAAAGATACCAAAGTCATCTGCCAGGGCTTCACCGGCTCGCAGGGTACTTTCCACTCTGAACAAGCCATCGCCTACGGCACCAAGATGGTCGGCGGCGTTACGCCAGGCAAGGGTGGCACCACCCACCTGGGCCTGCCAGTGTTCAACACTGTGAAAGAAGCCGTGGAAGCCACCGGCGCTGACGCTTCGGTCATCTACGTTCCGGCTCCTTTCTGCAAGGACTCGATCCTCGAAGCTGCCTTCGGCGGCATCAAGCTGATCGTCTGCATCACCGAAGGCATTCCTACCCTGGACATGCTGGATGCCAAGGTCAAGTGCGACGAGCTGGGCGTGACCCTGATCGGCCCTAACTGCCCAGGCGTCATCACGCCGGGCGAGTGCAAGATCGGCATCATGCCAGGCCACATCCACCTGCCAGGCAAGGTTGGTATCGTTTCGCGTTCCGGCACCCTGACCTACGAAGCGGTCAAGCAGACCACCGACGCCGGCTTCGGCCAGTCGACCTGCGTGGGTATCGGTGGCGACCCGATCCCAGGCTCCAACTTCATCGACATCCTGAAGCTGTTCCAGGAAGACCCGAAGACCGAAGCGATCGTCATGATCGGTGAGATCGGCGGTTCGGCTGAAGAAGAAGCCGCAGCCTACATCAAGGCCAACGTCACCAAGCCAGTGGTTTCCTACATCGCTGGTGTTACCGCACCTGCGGGCAAGCGCATGGGCCATGCTGGCGCCATCATCTCCGGCGGCAAGGGCACTGCGGACGAGAAGTTCGCCGCGCTGCAGGACGCTGGTGTGAAGACCGTGCGTTCCCTGGCTGACATCGGCAAGGCCTTGGCCGAGCTGACCGGCTGGGAAGCCAAGAAGTAATACTTGCTACACCCCCCACGCGCACAGAGGCCACCTTCGGGTGGCCTCTGTCGTTTCAGTGACACGGTTTCCGTCTTTGTTATCGAGCGCCTCTGCCGCGATCATTCGCTCAATGTGATCGTGTGAGTCTTGAGGCCCATGTTCAAAGTACTATCTGCCATTGCCGCTTCCCCTGAGGCCTTGCTGGAACAGGTACGCACGCTCGACATGCGGTTGCTGATCGAGCAGGTTTGGCAACGCTTCAATCAGAGCAAGGCCCGTGTGCCTGAAGGAGAGCGCGATCGTTTGCTCGCCAGTGTCGCGACCTCTGTTGGTGATAGGCTGAGTTTCGACCTTGAACAAGGCGTGGCGTTGGACATCGTCAGGGTGCAAGAGAGCACTGAGCACCTGTATTCCACGTCCGGCCACTGCGTCTGGTTTGCCCCCTCAGGCTTGAGCTACTGGCTGTGTGTCTATCGCCGTGAGGGTAACCACTTGGTGTGTCCCGAGTGGGTATTGGTTCACCCGCAGGCACCCTTGCTCATTCGCGGCGAGTGCCAGGTCGCGGGCTTGAACCAGCCGGGGGTGGCTGAGCATCTGGCGTTCAGCCTCAGCGTACCCGTACCGGGAGGTGACATCGCCGTATACGAGCAAGAGAGCCTGTCGTGTATTGCCTGGTTTCCAGCGGATGGGGAGGTATCCCGGTTTATTGTTCTGCTGCAGGCGTTGCAGGCAGTCGACGATCCAGGCTTGCAGCATGTGGCCCAATCGTTGGTGTATCACCCGCACCCTGCGCTGCGCTGGCAGGCATTCCAGATACTCGTGAAGCATTCGCCAGCAAGGCGGCATGAGTACTGTGCGTTACTGCAGGCTGGTGGGGATGAACAGTTGAATGAGCTGGTGTCAGGTTACCTGGCGAAGGAGCGGGCATGAATCTGCGTAAAGGTATCGAGCGCCTGCAGGTGCTGGTCCGCAGGCCTTACCGGGAGCCAGTAAAGAATGTCCTGCGTGCGCTGGCTGCAAACCGTGGGTTGCTGGGGGAAGGGGTGCGAGCGCATCTGCGTGAACATGGCTTTACTCGGGGGGAGCAAGCCTACAACGCCTACAGTTTTTCATTGTTCCATTCTCTGGAAATGTCATTGCGCATGACCCTGTGGATGCCTGTTGAGGCGCAGGTTGAGCAGCAGACATTCATCTACGGCTTGCCCCACACCCACGACTTCGAACTCTATGCAATCGGTTACCACGGCAGCGGCTATCACAGTGTCAAGCAGTCTATCGAGAATGCTGCGCAACTGGGCGACGGTGCCAGGCCGATAATGGGGGCTACCGAGTCACTACGCTTAAGCCCGGGCACGCTGCTGCACCTGAGGGCGTTTGACGATATGCACTACGTCACCCCGCCCGAAGACTTCTCTATATCGCTGGCCTTGATGATCGCAGACCCGCGACGTGACCAACCCGGTCTGCGTGCGTGGAGCTTCAATCAGGACCTGCAGCCCGTCCATTCAGGCATTGATGAGCAGGAAGCTGATACCTATCGGCGCATCGAGGCCTTGTGGCAATCGCATCGTCGATGATGCATTCACTCAAGCGAGAGGTTTGAACATGAACAATCCAATCTGGGCCGAGGTTCGGCTTTATCACGCAGGTAGCGAAGCGGCGTCGCACAGTGCAACCAGGGCGGCGGGGGCATGTGGCAGTGGGCTGGTTCCCAAGTTGCGTTTCAATTTCGCTGATATTCATGAGATCAAGCGCTATTGGCAGGCCCGTGCCGCCGAGCGCAACCCAGGTTGACTGACGCGCAACGCCCCTGTGTCTTTTGGCAAGGCGCAGGGGTATAGGCTTTTTCGATCATTTCGATAGGAATTTTCGCGCAGACGAAAGTTTCAATCCGGGGATAATCCCCACTGTTCTCGGTCGCACAGACGACAAACATGTACGCACATCGGACAAGCAGCACTGTGCCAGTGCGTTTGCCGGGTAAAACGGTTAATCTACGCGTTCACTCTGTGCCCGTACCCCAAAAGGGAACGACACGCTAAACGGGTCTGGCCTACCAAGCCGGGCAGCATTTCCCCTTATCCAAAGGGAAATCCCCCTCTCGAATCCCGATTTCAGCAGTGTGGTACTACCTTAAATGAAAGTTCTCAAAGGCCAGGATATCCTGGCGCTTGGCTTTATGACGTTTGCGCTTTTCGTGGGCGCCGGCAACATCATCTTCCCGCCTATCGTCGGTCTGCAGTCTGGCCCGCATGTATGGATGGCGGCCCTGGGCTTCCTGGTTACCGCTGTAGGCCTGCCGGTTATCACCGTGGTCGCCTTGGCCAAGGTCGGTGGTGGCATGGACGCCCTGAGCAGCCCGATCGGCAAGTTCTTCGGCGGCCTGCTGGCGGCCGTGTGCTACCTTTCGGTTGGCCCGCTGTTCGCCACCCCGCGTACCGCGACTGTGTCGTTTGAAGTGGGCGTGGCGCCGCTGACCGGTGAGAGCCCGACAGCGCTGTTCATCTACAGCCTGGTGTACTTCGTCGTGGTACTGGCCGTGTCCATGTACCCGGGCAAGCTGCTCGACACGGTCGGCCGCTTCCTTGCGCCGCTGAAAATCATCGCCCTGGCGGCGCTGGGCATCGCTGCCTTCGCGCTGCCGGCCGGGACCATTGGTGAAGCGCAGCCGGCCTACGCCGCTGCCGCCTTCTCCAAAGGCTTCTCCGATGGCTACCTGACCATGGACACCCTCGGTGCCCTGGTATTCGGTATCGTCATCGTCAACGCCATCCGCTCGCGCGGTGTCGAGTCGCCGAAGCTGATAACCCGCTATGCCATCATCGCCGGCCTGATCGCCGGTGTCGGCCTGGCCCTGGTGTATATCAGCCTGTTCCGCCTGGGCGCTACCAGCCACGACATTGCTGCCGATGCCACCAACGGCGCGGCCGTTCTGCACGCCTATGTGCAACACACCTTCGGCTCCCTGGGCAGCGGCTTCCTGGCCGTGTTGATCGCCCTGGCGTGCCTGGTGACTGCCGTTGGCCTGACCTGTGCCTGCGCCGAGTATTTCAGCCAGATCTTGCCGCTGTCGTACCGTGCTCTGGTGGTGATCCTGGCGGGCTTCTCGCTGCTGATCTCCAACCTGGGCCTGACCAAGCTGATCATGTTCTCGATCCCGGTGCTGACCGCCATCTATCCGCCGTGCATCGTGGTAGTCGGCCTGAGCTTCGTGAAAGACCTGTGGCATTCGCCGACCCGCATTCTGGCACCCGTGATGCTGGTATCGCTGGTGTTCGGTATTGTCGACGCGATCAAGGGCAGCGACATGGCCCATGTGCTGCCGGACGTGATGGCGCACCTGCCGCTGAGCGACCAAGGCCTGGCCTGGCTGGTGCCATCGGTGGTGACGCTGATTGGCGCCGTCGCCTGCGACCGCATGCTGGGCAAGCCGCGCGAAGCGTTGGCGTGATGCCCTAGGTTGAAGCCCTGGGGCGGCACCGGCCACAAGCCGTAGGGTGCCCGCCAAGGGTGGAGATTCTAAAGCCCCGTATCCGCAAGGATGCGGGGCTTTTTCGTTTCAGGTTGTGCCTTTTACCGCTTGTAGACGTCGAAACCCGGTCACTATTCTTTGTGCACCTGGCCCTCGGGAATTCTGCATGAACTTCATCCAAAGCAACCTCCATAACCTCCTGGCCGTCTGCTGGTTTGCCCTTTGCTGGGGTGGCTACACCCGCTATGCCATCTGGAAGGGCCGCGATACCGCGTGCCTGGCCAGTGTGCTGCACCTGTACCGGGAAGACTGGATGCGCCGAATGCTGCTGCGCGATAACCGCATCGCCGACGCCAGTGTGATCGGCAACCTGGAGCGCAACGCCTCGTTCTTCGCTTCCAGTACCTTGATCATCCTCGCCGGTATTCTCACCGTGCTGGGGGCTTCGGATCGCGCCTTGTCGCTGCTTGCGGACCTGCCACTGGTGCAACAGGCGTCCCAGGGCATGTCGGAAGTCAAGCTGCTGTGCCTGGCGATGGTCTTCGTCTACGCCTTCTTCACCTTCAGTTGGTGCATGCGCCAGTACAACTTTGCCGCCGTGCTGGTGGGGTCTGCGCCGATGATCGGCGAGCGCCAGGTCAACGAGCTGGAGCGCAAGGCGTTTGCGTCACGTGCTGCACGGGTGCTGTCGCTGGCAGCCAACCAGTTCAACTTTGGCCTGCGCTCTTATTACTTCGGCATGGCCATGCTCACCTGGTTTATCAGCCCGTGGCTGTTCATGGTCGTGAGTGTCGGGGTAGTGCTGATTCTCTATCGCCGAGAGTTCCATTCCGATGTATTGGACGTCATGGTCTTCACGCCCACTGAAAGTTCCCTGACAGACGCGCCCAGAGAAAGCTCAACGGTTAGCAACTGAAACGTTTAATCCGTTAAGTGCAGGCACAAAAAAACCCGACGATGTCGGGTTTTTTTGTTTCCGCCGATTACTGCTTGGCAGGTTCGGCAGGCGCGGTGGTCGGTGCCGGAGTAGTCGGGGCGGCCTCTTCGGCAGCCTTCTGCTCGGCTTCGGCCTGATCTTTGGCGGCTTCAGCGTTTTCCTTGGCAGCGTCGTTCATCTTATCCTGAGCATCACCCATCTTTTCCTGGGCTTGTTCACGATGTTCTTGTGCGTCTTGGGCTTTGTCTTCGCTCGCTTTATCGCAAGCAGCCAGGCCCATGGCAGCAGCCAGCATCAGAGCAAAAGCAAAAGGTTTACGCATGGGGGTGTTTCCTCTTGGTGAATAAGTGAGTTGTTGCTTCGAGTTCAGCGGTGTGGAATTAGTTCCGCTTTTTTTACAGATATATAACGCCGTGTTCTATATGGACTTTTTACTGTTTTTATGCCGTAACGGCAACGATCACGGAACCTGCATATGAACGAATCAAGCTTGCACGCGATGGCCGAGCGCTTTCTATCGGCATTGAAGCATTGCCAGTTGTTACAGATGCGTGTGGCCCATGCCGACAGTGACGGCATGACTCTGGTATTGCCCTGGTCTGAGTCGATAGTCGGCAATCCGCAGACTGGCGCGGTGCATGGCGGTGCGCTGACCACGCTGATGGATACCACCTGCGGCATGGCGACGCTGTGCGTGCTGCCGCGCTTCGAGGTGTGTCCGACCCTCGACCTGCGCATCGACTATATGCATCCGGCCGAGGCCGGCAAGCCCATATACGGGCACGCCCAATGCTACCGGGTCACTCGCGATGTGATCTTCACCCGCGGTAGCGCCTACCAGGACGACCCGGAGCAGCCGATCTGCCAAGTGGTCGGCACCTTTATGCGCCTGGGCCAGGAAATCAAAGGAGGCATCCGCTTCGGCAACAGCCTGAAGGAGGGAGGGGCATGATTCCTGAAAACGTTCGTCAGCAGTTGAATGCGGCCCACGCTGTCGGTGATTACGGCCCATTGCTGGACCTGATCCCTTACGCTGGCCTGATTGGCATCGAGTGCGAACGCGAGGGCGATGACCTGCTGTTTCGCCTGCCGGCCAGCCAGGACAACATCGGCAACCCCTTGCTGCCGGCTATCCATGGTGGCGTCATCGCCGGGTTCATGGAGCTGTCTGCGGCCCTCTACCTGCTGATCTACAGCGAAAGTGCGAGCATTCCGAAGATCATCGATTTCTCCATCGACTACTTGCGCCCTGGGCATTTTCGCGACATCTATGCCCAGTGCCAGCTCTGGCGCCAGGGCCGCAGGGTCACCAACGTCGCCATCACGGCCTGGCAGGCTGACCGGCAGTCGCCGATCGCCACCGCACGCGCACATTTCAAGATCGAACCGGAAAAGCCCTTGAAATCGTCCGGGCAGCCCCCATCTGCATGACATCCGCCGTTAACGCAGGCCATGTCGGCCGCCAGGCGTCACTACCATCAGATCGGAGTTTTGAAGACCATGAGTGTGGAGACTCAAAAAGAAACGCTGGGCTTCCAGACCGAGGTAAAGCAACTGCTGCACCTCATGATCCATTCGCTGTACTCGAACAAGGAGATCTTCCTGCGTGAACTGATCTCCAACGCCTCCGACGCCGCCGACAAGCTGCGCTTCGAGGCCCTGGCCAAGCCAGAGCTGCTCGAGGGCGACGCCGACCTGAAGATTCGCCTGAGCTTCGACAAGGACGCCGGCACGGTGACCCTCGAGGACAACGGCATCGGGATGAGCCGCGAAGATGTGATCGCTCACTTGGGCACCATCGCCAAGTCCGGCACTGCCGACTTCATGAAGAACCTCACCGGTGACCAGAAGAAAGATTCGCACCTGATCGGTCAGTTCGGCGTGGGCTTCTACTCGGCCTTCATCGTTGCCGACAAGGTCGATGTCTACAGCCGCCGTGCCGGCCAGCCGGCCAGCGAAGGTGTGCACTGGTCGTCGAAGGGCGAAGGTGAGTTCGAAGTCGCGACCATCGACAAGCCACAGCGCGGCACCCGCATCGTCCTGCACCTGAAGAAGGACGAGCAGGAATTCGCCGATGGCTGGCGCCTGCGCAACGTGGTCAAGAAGTACTCCGACCACATCGCCCTGCCGATCGAGCTGCCCAAGGAGCAGGCCGGAGCCGCCGAGGGTGAAGAACAGCCAGCGCAGGAATGGGAAACCGTCAACCGCGCCAGCGCCCTGTGGACCCGTTCGCGCTCCGAGGTAAAGGACGAAGAGTACCAGGAGTTCTACAAGCACATCGGTCATGACTTTGAGAACCCGCTGGCCTGGAGCCACAACAAGGTCGAAGGCAAGCTCGAATACAATTCGTTGCTGTACGTACCGGCACGCGCACCGTTCGACCTGTACCAGCGCGAAGCGCCACGCGGCCTGAAGCTGTATGTGCAGCGCGTGTTCATCATGGATCAGGCCGAGTCGTTCCTGCCGCTGTACCTGCGCTTCATCAAGGGTGTGGTCGACTCCAACGACCTGTCGCTGAACGTGTCCCGCGAGATCCTGCAGAAAGACCCGATCATCGACTCGATGAAGACCGCGCTGACCAAGCGTGTGCTGGACATGCTGGAGAAGCTGGCGAAGAACGAGCCAGAGCAGTACAAGGGCTTCTGGAAAAACTTCGGCCAGGTGCTGAAGGAAGGCCCGGCTGAAGACTTCGCCAACAAGGAAAAGATCGCCGGCCTGCTGCGCTTCGCCTCCACCCATGACGACAGCGGCGAGCAGAGCGTGGCCCTGGCCGATTACCTGGCGCGTGCCAAGGAAGGCCAGGACAAGATCTACTACCTCACCGGCGAGTCCTACGCGCAGGTCAAGAACAGCCCGCACCTGGAGGTCTTCCGCAAGAAAGGCATCGAGGTGCTGCTGCTGACCGACCGTATCGACGAGTGGCTGATGAGCTACCTCAACGAGTTCGATGGCAAGGCATTCGTCGACGTCGCCCGTGGTGACCTGGACCTGGGCAAGCTGGACTCGGAAGAGGACAAGAAAGCCCAGGAAGAAGTGGCCAAGGACAAAGAAGGCCTGGTCGAGCGCCTGAAAGGTGCATTGGGTGACAGCGTTGCCGAAGTGCGTGTCTCGCACCGCCTGACCGACTCGCCGGCGATCCTCGCCATCGGCGAACAGGACCTGGGCCTGCAGATGCGCCAGATCCTCGAAGCCAGCGGCCAGAAGGTGCCGGAGTCGAAGCCGATCTTCGAATTCAACCCGACTCACCCGCTGATCGAGAAGCTGGACAACGAGCAGAGCGAAGACCGCTTCGCCGAACTGTCGCACATTCTCTTCGATCAGGCTGCGCTGGCGGCTGGTGACAGCCTGAAGGACCCGGCGGCTTACGTTCGTCGCCTGAACAAGCTGCTGGTCGAGCTGTCTGCTTGAGTTGATGCACAGGAAAGCCCGCTTCGGCGGGCTTTTTTCATGGCGGGCTGTTTCAAGAAAAAGTGCCTAAGGAGTGCTTGATGAGCAAGGTAATCGTCGAATCGCTGGTCTATCACCTGTCCGGCAAGACGTATGAGAGCCGCCTGGTCTACGAGCCAGGTGCGCTGGGCCGTCCGGGTTTGGTGATGGCGCCGAACTGGATGGGCATCGGCGAGGGCGCCGAGCGTATCGCCAAGGAAGTGGCCGAAAAGGGTTATGTGGTGCTGATTGCCGACCTGTATGGGCAGTCGGTGCGTCCTTCCAATGCCGATGAGGCAGGGGCGGCGATGATGCCGCTGAAGAACGACCGTGGCGAGCTGCGCAAGCGCATGAAAGAGGCACTGGACCAGTTGCTGGGGCAGTCGAAGGCGCTGCTGGAGCCGGGCAAGATGGCTACATTCGGCTTCTGCTTCGGAGGTTGCTGTGCCCTGGAGCTTGCGCGTACGGGTGCTGATCTGAGGGCAGCGGTGTCGTTCCACGGCACGCTGGACACCCCGAACCCTGAAGATGCCAAGCGCATCAAGGGCTCGGTGCTGGTACTGCACGGTGCTTCCGACCCGCTGGTGCCAAAGGAGCAATTGCCAGCGTTCGAAGAAGAGATGAACGCCGCCAAGGTGGACTGGCAGCTGCTGAGCTACGGTGGCGCGGTGCATTCGTTCACCGACCCTAATGCCAATGTGCCGGGCAAGATGCAGTACGACCGTCGCACCTCGGAGCGGGCGTTCCGCTCGATGCACAACCTGCTTACAGAAGTGTTCCAGCGCTGATACCGCAGGGGGCTGCAAAGCAGCCCCGTTTTTTAGCGCGGCAACTCGATTCTCGAAGTTTCCCCAGGCACCGTAGGCCAATCCCCCGCAGCCCACTTGGCCCTGGCCCGCTCGATCAGCCCCCCATCACTGGCCACAAAATTCCAGTTCATCCGCCGCGGCCCATCCAGCGGTTCGCCGCCAATCAGCACCAGCTGGCATTCGTCCTGCGCATACAGCGTTACCGCTTCGCCTTCCGGCAGCACCACCAGGCTGCAAGCCTCGACCTGCCCGTCACCCATCAGCAACTCGCCATCGAGCAGATACAGCGCACGCTGCATATGTTCGACCGGCACCACCAGCGTGGTAGCCGGTTGCATCAGCACATGTGCATACAGGGTAGGGGAGAGCACCGGCACCGGTGAGTCCAGGCAGAACCCACTGCCGGCAATCATGCAGATGCGCACCCCCAGGCTATCGCTGACCGGCAAACTCGCCGCGGGATGATGGCTGTAGCTCGGCTCGCCCTGTTCGAGCGCCTGGGGCGAGGCCAGCCATACCTGCAGCCCATGCAAGCGTGAGCCATGGGCCAGTGCATCGGCCGGCGTGCGCTTGACATGCGCCACGCCTTTGCCGGCGGTCATCCAGCTCACATCCCCGGGCAGTACGCGCTGCTCCGAGCCGAGGCTGTCCTTGTGCAGGATCGCGCCTTCGAACAGGTACGTCAGTGTGGACAGGCCAATATGCGGGTGCTGGCGGATATCCATGCCATGGCCGGGTGCATAGTCGGTCTCGAGCATATGGTCGAAGAACACGAATGGGCCGACGCTGGGGCACTGGGCCGAGGGCAGCGGGCGCAGGATCGGCTGGCCCTCGACCGATTCGGTACGTGGGCGGATGATCAGGGGGCTGCTCATGACGGGCTCCAAGCGGGGAGGAAATGCCCCAAGCATAGCGGTTTGCCAGGCATTGCTGAACCGTTGCGCAAGCGGGCCGGTCTACCGTGTTCAGCCCCAGAAGGAAGTTGCCCATGATCGCCAGAGTGCTGGTTTGCATGCTCTTGTCTGGCTGCCTGTGCCAGGCGGCACAGGCCCGTGATTACCGCTACAGCGATGCGCATTTGCACTACGTGGACTTCTTCCAGGAGACTGAGGGCATGTCGGCGTTGATCGAGGCCATGGACCAGGCGGGCGTCGAGCATTCGATGATTTCCGGCATCCCGGTGGCCAAGAAATGGCATGAAGACGAGCCCAAGCGACCGCGCTATTACGCCGGTGACGATGCCGACGCCTATTGGTACAGCGCCACCGATACCTATGTCGCTGCCGCGTTGGAAAAGCTGCCGGCCGAGCAGCGAAAACGTTTCCATCCGTTTCTGACCGGCTTCAACCCAGTCGACAAGAATGCCGTCAGTCATATCGAGCGCATGCTCGAACTCAACCCTGGCCTGTGGCAGGGCATCGGCGAAGTCTTCACCCGGCATGACGACTTGACTGCGCTCACCAGTGGCGATACGCCGCGGGCCAATAACGAGGCGATGACCCGCATCTATCACTTGGCCGCCGAACGCGACATGCCGGTGTTGCTGCATTCGAACATCACCTCCAAGCGTGAGCGTAATCCGCTGTACCTGGCCGAGATCGAGGAGCCGCTGCGCAATCACCCGCATACCCGGTTCATCTGGGCGCATGCGGGGAGCAGCGCGGAAATCCATCGGCACCAGACCCGCATGGACTTTCTGCTGTCGGTGCTGACGCGGCTGCTGGCGGACTATCCGAATTTGTATGTGGATCTGTCGTGGAGTGTGCTGGAGCCTTATCTGCTGGACGAACAGGGCGTGCCGCGCAAGGAGTGGCTGGCGCTGGTCGAGCGGTATCCAGATCGGTTCATGCTGGGCTCGGATGTGGTGGGGCGGTTTGGCAGCCTGGGTGAGCAGCTGCACAGCTTCGGGCCGTTCCTGGATGCGTTGCCTGAAGAGGTGGCCAACAAAGTGGCGCAAGGCAATTTCCTGGCCGTTCTGCCCAGGCAACCCAAATGAAAACGCCCCGAACCAGTCGGGGCGTTTTCATTAACCGCAGTAACGTCTTACTTGCCTTCCCAGCGCTTGAGCACCAGGGTAGCGTTGGTGCCGCCGAAGCCGAAGCTGTTGCTCATGACCGTGTCGATCTTGGCGTTTTCTTCGGTCTTGCGCAGGATCGGCAGGTCAGCGACTTCCGGGTCCAGCTCGTCAATGTTGGCGGAGCCGGCGATGAAGTTGTTTTCCATCATCAGCAGGCAGTAGATCGCCTCGTGCACGCCAGCGGCGCCCAGCGAGTGGCCCGACAGGCTCTTGGTCGAGCTGATCTTCGGCGCGTTGCCTTTGAACACCTCGCGAACACCTTTCATTTCGGCAACGTCACCGACCGGGGTCGAAGTGCCGTGGGTGTTCAGGTAGTCGATCGGCGTGTCGACGGTGGACAGGGCCTGCTGCATGCAGCGGATGGCACCTTCGCCGCTTGGTGCGACCATGTCGTAGCCGTCGGAAGTGGCACCGTAGCCGACGATTTCGGCGTAGATCTTGGCGCCACGGGCCAGAGCGTGCTCCAGCTCCTCGACCACCACCATGCCGCCGCCGCCAGCGATGACGAAGCCATCACGGTCGGCGTCGTAGGCGCGCGAAGCCAGTTCCGGGGTTTCGTTGCGCTTGGTCGACAGTGCGCCCATGGCATCGAACAGGAACGACTGGCTCCAGTGCTCTTCTTCACCGCCACCGGCGAACACGATGTCCTGCTTGCCCCACTGGATCTGCTCCAGGGCGGTACCGATGCAGTGTGCAGACGTGGCACAAGCCGACGAGATCGAGTAGTTGATGCCCTTGATCTTGAACGGGGTGGCCAGGCATGCCGAAACGGTGCTGCCCATGGTGCGGGTGACGCGGTATGGGCCAACGCGCTTGACGCCTTTTTCGCGCAGGGTATCCAGCGCTTCCATCTGGTTCAGGGTCGAGGCGCCGCCGGAGCCGGCAACCAGGCCGGTACGCGGGTTGGAGACTTGCTCTTCGGTCAGGCCGGAATCCTTGATCGCGTCCTGCATCGCCAAGTAGGCGTAGGCAGCGGCGTGGCCGACGAAGCGGTAAACCTTACGGTCGATCAGTTCTTCGAGGTTGAGGTCGATGGACCCGGAAACCTGGCTACGCAGCCCCATTTCCTTGTATTCCGGGTTGTAACGGATACCCGGACGGCTGTTGCGCAGGTTTTCGGTGACGGTAGCTTTGTCATTGCCCAGGCACGATACGATGCCCAGACCAGTGATAACGACGCGGCGCATGCGAATAACCCTTAGAAATTGTCAGTGGAGGTGAACACGCCGACCCGCAGGGCTTCGGCGGTGTAGATCTCGCGACCGTCGACGCTGACCGAGCCATCGGCGATGGCCATGTTCAGCTTACCCTTCAGGACGCGTTTGATGTGAATGTTGTAGGTGACTTTCTTGGCGGTAGGCAGTACCTGGCCGAAGAATTTCACTTCCCCCGAACCCAGCGCACGGCCACGGCCCGGCAGGCCCTGCCAGCCGAGGAAGAAGCCGACCAGCTGCCACATGGCGTCGAGGCCCAGGCAGCCCGGCATCACCGGGTCGCCTTCAAAGTGGCAGGCAAAGAACCACAGGTCCGGGGTGATATCCAGCTCGGCGACCAATTCACCTTTGCCGTACTTGCCGCCTTCTTCGCTGATGTGGGTGATGCGATCGACCATCAGCATGTTCGGCGCGGGCAGTTGCGCATTACCTGGGCCGAACAGCTCACCGCGACTGCAGCGCAGCAGGTCTTCCCGAGTAAAGGCGTGTTGTTTGGTCATGCGAGCTCCTCAATAACCCCCTGTGGCAGGGGATGAATCTTCCCGGCCGACCCTTCTTGCTTATGGGGCGGCAGCCTACAGGTAGACTATTGCGTTGTGGTGAAAGTCACAGCGCACCTGGTGAAAGAAGTACAGGTGTGCACTGAAACGTCTATTTTCAGGTCCGGATAAGGTCCTGTCCAGTACTTAAGACTGCCGCACTTTAGCATTTATCGCCAGTCGCCGCTGTCCGTCCTGGCAACCAGCGCTGCAATATCCGCTGCAACTCGGTGCGGCGGAACGGTTTGCTCAGGTAATCATTCATCCCGGCGGCCATGCAACGCTCGCGGTCGCCCTGCAAGGCATTGGCGGTCAAGGCGATGATCGGTAGCTCGCCGCAGGCGGGCAACCGGCGGATACGTCGGGTGGCTTCATAACCATCCACCTGGGGCAGGCGGCAATCCATCAGTACGGCGGCAAACTGTTGGTGGGTGACCTGTTCAACCGCCTGTAGCCCGTCATGGGCGACGCTGACCTCCATCCCCAAGCTTCGTAACATGGCTTCGATGACGCTTTGATTGACCGGATTGTCCTCCACCAGCAGGATGCGCTTGCCCACCTCCAGCGGCGCACCGCCCCCCGAGGTGCCGGGCAGCGTTGCCGGCGCGGTGCTGGCCAAGGGCAGTGGCATTTCCAGGGTAAAGGTCGAGCCCAGCCCTTCGCGGCTTTCGCCGCGCAGCTTGCCGCCCATGCGCTCGGCCAAGGTGCGGGCGATCGACAGGCCCAGGCCGGTGCCGCCATAGCGCCGTGAAATCGAACTGTCGGCCTGCTGGAAGGCGACGAACATCATTTCCAGGCGTTCGCTGTCGATGCCGATGCCGGTGTCGCGCACGCTGCAGGTAAACCACAGCAGTTTCCGCTCCAGCAGCTGCCAGCGCGCCTCGACCTGAACCTGGCCGCGCTCGGTGAACTTCAGGGCGTTGCCGATCAGGTTGAGCAAGATCTGGCGGATACGCGTCGGGTCGCCTACCACCTTGGGTTGTGCGCCATCTGCTGGCAATTGCAGGTGCAGGTCCAGGCCGCGTTGCTGAGCGCTGTGCTGGAACGACTGCACGCTGCTGGCGATCAGCTCAGCCAGGTTGAAGTCGATGTGCTCCAGTTCCAACGTGGTGCGTTCGATCCGTGAGAAGTCGAGGATGTCATTGATCACCTTCAGCAAATGCCCCGTGGACTCGCTGGCCACCGCCGTGTAATCGGCCTGTTCGCTGGTCAGTTGGGTGGTTTCCAGCAGTTGCAGCATGCCCAGCACACCATTCATGGGGGTGCGCAGTTCATGGCTCATCATCGCCAGGAACTCCGACTTGGCGCCGTTGGCCTGCTCGGCTTCCTCGCGTGCCTGGATCAGCTGGGCGATGGCGCGTTTCTGTTCGGCACTGGCCTGCTCCAGGGCGTTGGCGAGGTTGTTGATGTGGCGCGCCAGGTGGCCGAGTTCGCTGTCGTCGACCACCGGCAGCGGCGCGTTGTATTCCCCCTGCTGGATGGCCTTGACCGCGTGGCCCATGTCACTGATCGGCTTGGCCAGGCTCATGGCCAGGCGGCGGGCCAGGAGGAAGGTGAACAGCAGGGCGAACAGCGCGAGGATGCCGGCCTTGATCACGATTTCCTGCTGGCGCTGGCTGAAGGCATCGTCTGACATGCCGACGATCACTCGGCCCAGGTAGTCGTCGCCGATGGCCGGAGCCGGTGCCTTGCCCTGTTGCAGGAAGTCGTTGTCCAGGCGGATCTGCTGCAGGCGGATCGGCGCCTGGAACACTTCCACCTGCTGCGCCCGGTTGTTGCTTTCGTCCTGCTGCTCGACGTACACCAGGATGTGGTTGCGGCTGTCCTGCACCTCAAGGAAGCGCACGTGCGGGATGCTCAGGGTTGCGCGCATCAGGCCTTCGAGCACTTCATTGTTACCGGAGATGACGCCGTACTCGGATGCCGGTGCCAGCTGGTTGGCAATCAGTTGCCCGGTGTGGTTCAGCTCCTGGCGCAAGTCCTGGATGCGCACGAAGGTGAAGAAGCTGATCAACAGCAAGGTCAGCAATAATGCCGGGCCCAGGCTGATGATCTGGGTGCGGGTGTGGATGTCCCAGCTCAGGCGTTTGCTCATGGGGTGGGTTCTCCTTCGGCCAGGGCCTTGGCAGTGGCGTTCGGATCGATCGGCTCAAGGCCCAGGGCGCGCGCCACCTGCTGGTTGCCACTGACGCCGTAGCGCGCAGGGTACAGGCTGCGCGGCCAGCGCGCCGGGGGTTGGTCGAGCAACTGGTCGAGCACCGCCAGCCAGTCCTCCTGGTCGCTGTAGGTGCTGGCCAGGGCGCCGGCGCGGACGAAGCCCGCGTTCGGGCCGATCAGCGCCATCTGCCGACCATAGCTGCTGAGCAGCAGGTTTTTCGCCGTCTTCGAGTTGTACAGCTCGGGGTCGTCGAGGCCGAGCAGCACGTCGCTGTTGGCCAGCAGATGTTGCAGAGGCCGGCTGTCACGTTGGTCCGGCCAGTCCTGTGCGACGATTTCCAGGCCCAGCGGGCGAGCCGCCTGGCGCAGTTCATCGAGCAGGAAATGGCTGTGCTCACCGTACAGCACGCCGATGCGCTGGGCTTGTGGCAACAGGTAGCGGGCCAGGCGCAGCTGCCGGGCAATGGGCGGGTCGCTCCACAGCAAGGTCAGGTACGCGGGGCGCGACTTTCCCAAGCGTTGTTCAGCCTGTACTCGGCTGATGCGCATGGCCAGGGCAGGTGGCCCGCTGCTTTCAGCCAAACGCCATTCCAGCGCGGCATTGTCGAGCAGCACCAGGCGCACATCCGCCTTGAGCTGGCCGGGGCGGTTCAGCTCGGCGACGCTGAGAAAGCGCACCTGGTCATGGCTGCGGCGGCTCTGCAGGGCTTCGACAAAGCTGCGTACGCCGGGCTGGTCTTCGCCGCTGACCAGCAGGATTTCGCTGGCGGACAGCGTACCCAGCGGCCACAGGCAGAACAGCAGCAGGCGCAGCAGCCGGGCCATCAGAACTCCAGCTCCGCACTGACGCTCAGGCGGTGGCGGCTGTCATAACGGTTCTGTTCCACCGTGGTGGGCTGGTCGTCCAGGCGTTGCTGCCACAGCGCGGCCAGCTCCAGGGTGCTGCCCTGGATGCGAAAACGCTTGGCCACGCGCAGGTCGACGCGCTCGTAGCGGTAGGTGTTGAGGGCATCGTCACCGTAATAGAACAGCGCACTCGACCAACCCTCGCCCCATTCGCGCATCCACCCGGCCGAGCCACTGTTGCGTGCGCTGAGACGGCGGTCGGCGGGGTTGCTGGCCCAGGCATCGACATAGGCATAGGTCAGGCGCAGGCGATCGCGTGGCGCCAGGCGCCAGTCGAACTGCGCCTCGCTGCCGGTGAAGCGGGCCTTGTTGGCGTTGCTGGCGATGTACTGGTTGTTCTTCAGGGGCTCGCTGATCATTCCGGTGATCTCGTCGTAGAACAGCTTCACATCCATGTTCAGGTCGATGTCGCTGAAGTAACCGTTGTAGCCCAGCTCGCGCGAGCGCATGCGTTCCTGCTCGAGGTCGCCCGGCCCGCGTGTCTTGACGAAGTATTCGGCATTGCGCTGGCCGAATGCCGTGGGGTTCAAGTTCTTGACCGTGTAGCTCCAGTTGACATTGTTCTCGAACATGTCCGGCGACCGTACCGCCTCGGAGTACACCGCACGCAGGCCGTGGCGCGGGGTGATCAGGTAGTTGACCGCCATGCGCGGCGTCAGCGAGCTGCCGGACAGGCGCGAATCCTCCAGCATCGCGCCGCCCTGGAGAATCCAGTGCTCGTCGGCGCGCCACTCCAGCTGGCCGAACAGGCGCCAGGTCTGGTCGTCGATGCTGCCGTTGAAGTAGGTCTGCGAATCGGCGCGGTCATAGCGGTAGTTCATGCCGCTGAGCAGGCGCAGGCTGTCGGTCAGGCTCAGGGTGTCCTGTACTTCCAGGTCATAGCGGGTCTCGCGGGTGCTCTGGTCGACATCGCCGCAGACCACATTCTTGCCGCCCTGGTTGTTCCACTGGTCCTTGATCGCATCGACCAGCGCCTGTTCTTCGGGATTGCTGCTGCTCGGTGGGTTGTTCGCCCCACGGGCGACCTTTTCGGCGAAGTCGGGGTTCATCTGCCACAGGCGGGTCAGCTCGGGGCTGAACGACAGCGCCGCGTCGCAGGCGCGCCAGACCTGCTGACGGTCGAAATGCTGGGCCGAACCCTGCACATACAGGCTGTGCTCGGGGTTGAAGTCGATGTTCCAGCGTACCGAGCCGGCATAGTCCTTGGCGTTGACGTCGGCATTGTCGCCAGCCTGGGTGACGTAGGGGAACACCGGCTGATAGGTATATGGCCGCTGGTTGCTGCCTTCCTTGGCCGCCAGTTGCCATTCCAGGGTCTGGTCCGGCGCCAGCACGTGGCTGACACTGAGGTTGAAGCGGTTCAGGCGGCGGCTGTCGCGGTAGTCCTGGCCGAACTGGTTTTCGTCGAAGCCATCGTCCTGCTGGCCGGACACCGACAGACGCAGGTCGCCACCGTCCCAGCCGAAGCCGTGGCTGAGGTAATAGTCGTTGATGCCGTCCTGGCCGCGGGTCAGTTTCATCCGCGTGCCGTGGCTGTCGGCCGGGTTGCGGGTAAGGATGTTGACCACAGCCATCAGCGCGTTGGCGCCGTAGCTGACGGTGTTGGGGCCGCGGAACACCTCGATGCGCTCGATGTCCTCGATAGCGACCGGGATGTCGCTCCAGTCCACCGTGGCCAGGCCGGCGCGGTACACCGAGCGGCCGTCGATCAGCACCTGCATGCGCCGTGCATCGTTGACGTTGCTGCCGTGGTAATTGACCGTCGGTTGGTTGCCGGCGCCGTAGCCGATCATCATCCCTGGGACCAGCCGCAGCAGTTCGGGGATATCGCGGGCGCCGCTGGCGCGGATCAGCTCGTTGTCGAGCACGGTCATGCTGCCCGGCACTGCCGCCGGGGATTGTTTCAGGCGCGTGGCGGTCAGAACCTGGGGCAGGTCCGAGTTGTCGATGAACAGGTCATCGGCCACAGCCGAGCCGCCGATCAAGGCAGTCAGCAACAGCAGGCGAGGGTACGGGGGCGGGCCAGGGAACACAGGACAGCCTTGTCTCAGGATTGAAACAGGCATGGTAACTGACCGGAAGGCTTTTGCCAGTGGGCATTCGAGTGCTCGCCTTCAAATGTCCAGCAACGTGGCCAAGACAGTGTCATCGGCGTTGTCAGTCTTGGCGCTTGGCAGGGGAGCCGTATAATGAGCGGGTCGCCACTTAACTTAATGGCTTTAACGGATTGAATATGACTGAACAGCAACCTGTTGCAGTTCTGGGAGGCGGCAGCTTCGGCACCGCCGTGGCGAACCTGCTGGCTGAAAATGGCGTGCCGGTGCGCCAGTGGATGCGCGACCCCGAGCAGGCCGAGGCGATGCGGGTCAACCGCGAAAACCCGCGCTACCTCAAGGGCATCCGTCTGCAGGACGGTGTCGAGCCGGTCAACGACTTGCTGGCCACCTTGCAAACCAGCGACCTGATCTTCGTTGCGCTGCCTTCGAGTGCGCTGCGCAGCGTACTGGCGCCCCATGCCGAGCTGCTGCGTGGCAAATACCTGGTAAGCCTGACCAAGGGCATCGAGGCGCAGAGCTTCAAGCTGATGAGCCAGATCCTCGAGGAAATCGCCCCTGAGGCCCGCATCGGCGTGCTCTCCGGCCCCAACCTGGCCCGCGAGATTGCCGAGCATGCGCTGACCGCCACCGTGGTTGCCAGCGAAGATGAACAACTGTGCCAACGGGTGCAGGCCGTGCTGCACGGGCGCACCTTCCGGGTCTACGCCAGCAGCGACCGCTTCGGTGTCGAACTGGGCGGCGCGCTGAAGAACGTCTACGCCATCATTGCCGGCATGGCCGTCGCTTTGGGTATGGGCGAGAACACCAAGAGCATGCTGATCACCCGTGCGCTGGCCGAGATGACCCGCTTTGCCGTCAGCCAGGGGGCCAACCCCATGACTTTCCTTGGCCTGGCCGGTGTCGGTGACCTGATCGTCACCTGCTCGTCGCCCAAGAGCCGCAACTACCAGGTCGGTCACGCCCTGGGCCAGGGCCTGAGCCTGGAGCAGGCAGTCAGTCGCCTGGGCGAGGTGGCCGAGGGGGTCAACACGCTCAAGGTGCTCAAGGCCAAGGCCCAGGAAGTGCAAGTCTACATGCCGCTGGTCGCCGGCCTGCATGCCATCCTGTTCGAAGGCCGCACGCTGAACCAGGTGATCGAGCACCTGATGCGCGCCGAGCCAAAGACCGACGTCGATTTCATTTCCATCAGTGGTTTCAATTAAGCGAAGGAGCAGCACATGAACGATACCCCCGAGCGCGCCCAGCGCGAGTCGATCATCCTGCGGGTGCTGTGGATGCTGGTGTTCCTGGTGGTCTGGCAACTGGCCGAACTGCTGCTCGGTGGCCTGGTGCTGGTGCAGCTGATCTACCGCCTGGTCTATGGCGCACCGAGCGCCAGCCTGATGAACTTCGGTGACAGCCTGAGCCAGTACCTGGCGCAGATCGGCCGCTTCGGTACCTTCCACACCGACCAGAAGCCTTGGCCATTTGCCGACTGGCCGGCAGCGCGCGCCCCCGAAGGCGAGGTACCCCACGCCGTGGCCCCGGCGCCACATCCGGTGCGCGACGAGGAGCCCAAGCTGTGAAGCTGTGGGTACTGCGCCACGGTGAAGCCGAACCGCGGGCCAATACTGATGCCGAGCGGCGCCTGACCGGCCATGGCCGCGAGCAGGTACTGCACAGTGCTGCCCGACTGCTTGGCCAGCCCTTGCAAGCGATCATTGCCAGCCCGTACGTGCGTGCGCAACAGACGGCCGCCCTGGTGCATGACACCCTGGGCTTCGCCGAGCCTGTGCGCACCGAGCCATGGCTGACGCCGGAGAGTGATGTACGGCAGGTGATAGGCGAGGTCGAGCGCCTGGGCCTGGAACATGTGTTGCTGGTCAGTCACCAGCCGCTGGTGGGGTTGCTGGTCGGCATGCTCCAACATGGTCATGTGCAGCAGCCAGCACCCATGAGCACCGCCAGCCTGGCGGAGCTCGACGGCGACTGGCCGCTGGCAGGGCTGATGACCTTACGCGTGCTTAATTCGCCTGAGTAAGCGAGAGCAACTGGCATTTTTGCCAGTTGCCAAGCCTTTGGATCCAACGGATGCTTGGCGCCAGGTTGATCAGCAGATGACAGGACAGGGAGTGTTGAATGAGCGGGTTGATGCACGAGCTGTTGCGCTCTTTGGATCTGCAGCCCACGATTGAAACCGTGCAGCGTGACAACCGTCTCGATTATGCCCAGTACACGCTGTTGCGCGAGGCCGCCGAGGCCAAGCTCTATCATCTGAGGGGCAAAGTCCGTAGCAAGATCGAGCAACGCCCTCAGGACAACCTGCTACTCGAACAGGACCTGCACGAACTGCAGCAGTCGTGTGCGCGCATGTCTCACCTGCTGCAAACCAGCTGCCTGGCCTTGCGCCGCCTGCAACTCGATTTCCAGGACCAGCGCCTGGCCCGTGAGGCGCTGGAGAGCCAGATCGCCTACATGCAAGCCTGCCTGCGCCGTTCGCTGGCCAGCTTCGACGAGTCGGCATGACCTGATTGCCCTTGGCGATGACATTTACAGACGTTGCCGAGAGTCATAGCGATGCCGACAATAGGCCATCATCCCCCGTCTGGACCCGGCGCCATGTCGCAGCAGATCTTCTTCGCCCATGCCAACGGTTTTCCCTCTGCCACCTACGGCAAGCTGTTCGCCGCCCTGGCGCCGGATTATCAGGTCAGTCACCTGGCCCAGCATGCCCACGACCCGCGCTTTCCGGTGGACGACAACTGGCAGAACCTGGTTGATGAGCTGCTTCACCACCTGGCGCAGCAGCAGGCGCCGGTCTGGGGTGTCGGCCATTCGCTGGGGGGCGTGCTGCACCTGCATGCCGCGTTGCGCCGCCCCGAGCTGTACCGCGGCGTGGTGATGCTCGACTCACCCGTACTGACCCGCGCTGACCAATGGCTGCTGCGCACCGCCAAGCGTTTTGGCTTCATCGACCGCATCACCCCGGCCGGCCGTACCCTCGGGCGTCGTGAAGCCTTCGCCGACCGTGACAGCGCCCGCGACTACTTCGCCAGCAAGTCGCTGTTCCGCCACTTCGACCCGGAGTGCCTGGAGGCCTACCTTGAACATGGCCTGCAAGTCGTCGAGGAGGGGCTGCGCCTACGCTTCGACCCGGCCACGGAAATCAGCATCTACCGCAACATTCCACACGCCAGCCCGGCGCCCGCGCGCCAGTTGCAGGTGCCCTTGGCGATGGTGCGTGGCGATCGCAGCAACGTCATCCGCCGCCACCATACCTTAGCGGTGCGCGGCATGCCGCGGGGTGAATACCACCGCGTGCCGGGCGGCCACATGTTCCCGCTGGAGCGCCCGACCGACACGGCCAGCCTGATCAAGGGGCTGTTCGACCGCTGGAGCCAGGCATGAGCGCGCAGGTCGAGGAGGTTCGGCTGAGCCTGGGCCACATCGAACTCGCCGCCCACCTGTTCGGCCCGGTGGATGGCCTGCCGGTGATCGCCCTGCACGGCTGGCTGGACAACGCCAACAGCTTCGCCCGCCTGGCGCCGCAGTTGAAGGGGCTGCGCATCGTCGCGCTGGACCTGGCCGGGCACGGTTATTCCGAACACCGCCCATTGGGCGCTGGCTATGCCCTGGCCGATTACGCCCATGATGTTTTGCGGGTTGCCGAACAGCTGGGCTGGCAGCGGTTTGCCCTGCTCGGGCATTCGTTGGGCGCGATCATTTCGGTGCAGTTGGCCGGTGCCTTGCCAGACCGGGTCAGCCATCTGGCCTTGATCGACGGTGTCATTGCGCCGACCGGTGTCGAGCAAGATGCCGGTGAGCGTCTGGGCATGGCCCTGCAGGCCCAGCTGCGCCTGGACGGCAAGCGCAAGTCCGTTTACGCCAGCCTGGAGGAGGGCGTGCAGGCGCGCATGAAAGGCATGGTCGCAGTCAGCCGGGAAGCCGCCGAGCTGTTGGCCCAGCGTGGCCTGATGCCGGTACCCGGCGGCTACAGCTGGCGTAGCGACAGCCGCCTGACCCTGCCATCGCCGGTGCGCCTGAGCCAGGCACAGGCCATGGCATACGTGCGACGGGTGAGCTGCCCGGCCAGCCTGGTGGTGGCCGCCGACGGCATGTTGGCGCGCCACACCGAGTTGCTGGAGCAGCTACCCTTTGAGCAGACGGTACTGCCCGGCGGGCATCACCTGCACCTGAACGACGAACAGGGTGCGGCCCTTGTCGCAGACTGTTTCAATCGCTTCTTTGGCTTTGCTTGACTTGCACCGGACAAGTGTCGAGGCTTGGCGGGTTGAACAGGGAGACAACCATGCAACTGCCAGACATCCTGGAGCTTCAACCCGGCGCGCGGCGCCGCATGGGTCGCCGATGAGCGCGCCCGTTTCGATCCGCACTGCCTTTGCCGCCTGCCTCGTGCTGGCCAGCCCCTTGCTGTGGGCCGGCGGCCTGCCGGTGCCGGTAGACGCCAAGGTGGTCGACCAGCGCCCAGCCGTGGAGCAGGAGCGCGTTTACCCCATGGGCCCGCTACGCAAGATCAGCGGCCGCCTGCGCGTCGAAGACAAGATCGAAAGCCGTGGCCAGGTCAGTTCGGTCACCTATGAGCTGCCGGTCGAGCGTAGCGCCCGCGAAGCCTTCACCAGCGCCCGCGAAACGCTGCAGGAGGAGGGGGGGTACCCACTGTTCTGGTGCCAGGGCCGCGATTGTGGCGAAGCCAGCCTGTGGGCCAACGATGTGTTCGCCAATGCCCGCTTGAATGGCGGCGACGAGCAGCAGGCATTCATCCTCTTGCGCCGCTCGGCCGAGGAGGCCGATACCCTGGTCGCGCTGTACAGCGTCACCCGTGGCAACCGTCGCGCCTACCTGCATGTGGAAGAATTCGTCGCCGGCAGCCCGCTGGGCGAAATTCTGCCCACCGCCGCCACGGTGCTGCGCGAAATGCGTGACACTGGCAAGCTCGACTACCCGGACCTGGCTGAGCCACGGGACAGCTGGGTGACCTTGCTGGCGCGCAGCCTGAACCTCGACAGCACCTTGCGCGCAAGCCTGAGTGGCGCCCAGGCCGGGGCCTGGCGCGAGCAGCTGATCAAGGCTGGCGTGCGTGACGGCCGGCTCGAAGTCGGCACGGCACCCACCGATGGCCTGCACCTGGAACTGATCCGTTGAGTGAGTGCCACCATGGCCAACAATGACCGCCTGCTGATCCAGATTCTGCTGCTGGCGTTGCTCGGTGCCGCCCTGTGGGTGATGGCGCCCTTCATTTCCGCGTTGTTGTGGGGGGCCATCCTGGCCTTCGCCAGCTGGCCGCTGATGCGCCTGCTGACGCGTGTGCTGGGAGGGCGTGAAACCCTGGCCGCCAGCCTGCTGACCACGGCCTGGATCCTGATAGTTGCCTTGCCGCTGGTGTGGCTGGGCTTCAACCTGGCCGACCACATCCGCGACGCCACCGCCTTCGTGCGTGACGTGCAGGTCGATGGCCTGCCCGACGCACCGGACTGGCTCGGCGGTATTCCTTTCGTTGGCGAGCGCCTGGTCAGCGGGTGGCAATCCCTCAACCAGCAGGGCGCGGCCTTGCTGGCATCGGTCAAGCCTTACCTGGGGCAGGTCGGCAACTGGTTGCTGGCGCGCAGTGCGCAGATCGGCAGCGGTGTGCTGGAGCTGACCCTGAGCCTGGTGTTCGTGTTCTTCTTCTACCGTGACGGGCCGCGCCTGTCGGCGTTCGTCCTGCGGCTGCTGAACCGGCTGGTAGGCGAGCGGGCCGATTACTACCTGGAACTGGTGGCCGGCACCGTGCAACGGGTGGTCAACGGCGTGATCGGCACGGCGGCAGCCCAGGGCCTGCTGGCGTTGATCGGCTTCCTGATCGCCGGGGTGCCGGGGGCGATCGTGCTGGGGCTGGTGACCTTCATGCTCAGCCTGATCCCGATGGGTCCACCGCTGGCGTGGATCCCGGCGACCGGCTGGCTGGTGTGGAAGGGCGAGTACGGCATGGCGGTGTTCCTGGGGATCTGGGGCACCTTTGTCATCAGCGGCGTGGACAATGTGCTCAAGCCCTACCTGATCAGCCGCGGCGGCAACCTGCCACTGGTGATCGTATTGCTGGGTGTGTTCGGCGGCTTGTTGGCATTCGGCTTCATTGGCCTGTTCATCGGGCCGACCCTGCTGGCCGTCGGCTACAGCCTGCTGCTGGACTGGAGCCGTAACGCGGGGCAACCCCAACAGTAGACCTCATCTTTACGCATTCTTTATTCCCATCCCACCCCCCCGATCTCGCCCCTTTACGCCTTTCCCTCGGACAATTCCCTCAAAGCGGTCAACGCCGCACCACGGGGGAGTTCCACTCATGTACATGCTCGACGGGTTGTCACTGCTGCTGGCAGTGGCCTTGGCGGTTTACCTGCTGGTGGCGCTGCTGCGCGCCGATCGCAGCTAGGGAGCGGCCATGCACAGTTACGATTACCTCTTGCTGTTGGCCTTCTTCGCCATCGTGCTGGTGCCGGCACCCTGGCTCGGACGCTTCTATTACAAGGTCATGGAGGGGCAGCGAACCTGGCTGACACCGATGCTTGGCCCAGTGGAGCAGGGCTGCTATCGCCTGGCCGGCGTGCGCGCCGACCAGGAGCAGAACTGGAAGCAGTACATGTTGGCCCTGCTGGCCTTCAACCTGGCGGGCTTTGTGTTGCTGTTTGCCGTGCTTCTGCTGCAAGGCTACCTGCCACTCAACCCGCAACACCTGCCCGGGCAGGAATGGTCGTTGGCCTTCAACACGGCGGTAAGCTTCGTCACCAACACCAACTGGCAGGCCTATAGCGGCGAAGCTTCGGTCAGCTACCTGAGCCAGATGCTCGGCCTGACCGTACAGAACTTCGTCAGCGCCGCCACCGGCCTGGCCGTGCTGGTTGCGCTGTGTCGTGGCATCGCCCGCCGCTCCACCACCAGCCTGGGCAACTTCTGGGTCGACATGACCCGCGCCACCCTCTACGGCCTGCTGCCGCTGTGCCTGCTGCTGGCGTTGCTGCTGGTGTGGCAGGGCGTACCGCAGACGTTCGCCGACTATGCCCACGCCGTGACCCTGCAAGGCGCTGACCAGACCATCCCGCTGGGCCCGGCCGCCAGCCAGATCGCCATCAAGCAGCTGGGCACCAACGGTGGCGGTTTCTTCGGCGTCAACTCAGCGCACCCGTTCGAAAATCCTACGGCCTGGAGCAACCTGTTCGAGTCGGCGTCGATCATCCTGATTCCGGTGGCCCTGGTGTTCACCTTTGGCCATTACGTCAAGGACCTGCGCCAGAGCCGCGCCATCATCGCCTGCATGCTTGGGCTGTTCCTGCTGGGTGGTGCCACGGCGCTGTGGTCGGAGTACCAGCCGAACCCGGCACTGCAAAGCGCCCAGGTGCAGCAGAGCGCACCCATGGAAGGCAAGGAGAGCCGCTTCGGTACCACCGGCTCGGTGCTGTGGACCGTGACCACCACGGCAGCCTCCAACGGCTCGGTCAACGCCATGCACGACAGCCTCAACCCGCTGACCGGCATGGTCGCGATGGTCAACATGATGGTCGGCGAGGTGATTTTTGGCGGCGTCGGTGCCGGGCTCTACGGCATGTTGCTGTTCGTGCTGATTGCCGTGTTCCTGGCCGGCCTGATGATCGGCCGCACGCCGGAGTACCTCGGCAAGAAGCTTCAGGCGCGGGAAGTGCAACTGCTGGTGGCCACCCTGCTGGTAATGCCGGTCGGCGTGCTGGTGCTTGGGGCCATTGCCGCCAGTCTGCCGGGGCCAGCCAGCGCGGTGAGCAACCCGGGTGCCCACGGCTTCAGCCAGCTGCTCTACGCCTATACCTCGGCCACGGCCAACAACGGCTCGGCGTTCGCCGGCTTCGGCGCCAACACCGTGTTCCACAACGTGATGATCGGCCTGGCCATGCTGATTGGCCGCTTTGGCTACATCCTGCCGATCCTGGCCCTGGCTGGCAGCCTGGCGGCGAAGAAGAGCGCGCCCCAGAGCAGCAACAGTTTCCCCACCCACGGCCCGCTCTTCGCCTGCCTGTTGCTGGTGACCATCTTGCTGGTCGGGGGCCTGACATTCCTGCCGACCCTGGCCCTCGGGCCGATCGCCGAACAACTGAGCCTGGGTTTCTGAGGAATCATCCATGAACATGCCCATTCCTGAAGTGAAAGCCTCACACAGCGCCAAGGACCAGACCCGCTTCGCCGCCCTGTGGCGCCCGGCGCTGGTACAGGCCTTCGTCAAGCTCGACCCGCGCCAGCTCAAACGGGCGCCGGTAATGCTGGTGGTCGCCCTCACGGCCATTCTCACCACTGCGCTGTGTTTCGCGCCTGGCAATGGCGTCAGCACCGGTGTCGCCGCGCAGATTGCCCTGTGGCTGTGGTTCACCGTGCTGTTCGCCAACTTCGCCGAAGCCCTCGCCGAAGGCCGTGGCAAGGCCCGTGCCGACAGCCTCAAGGCCGGTAGCCAGGGGCTGACGGCGCAGCGCCGCAAACGCGATGGCAGTTTCGAAAGCGTCGCGGCCACGGCACTGCGCAAGGACGATGTGGTGCGGGTGGTGGCTGGCGAGATGATCCCCGGTGACGGCGAGGTGCTCGAAGGCATCGCGGCAGTCAACGAGGCGGCCATCACCGGTGAATCCGCACCGGTCATCCGCGAGTCCGGGGGCGACCGCTCGGCCGTCACCGGCAACACCCGGCTGGTCTCCGACTGGTTGCTGATCCGCATCACCAGCAACCCCGGCGAGTCGACCCTGGACCGCATGATCGCCCTGGTCGAAGGCGCCAAGCGGCAAAAGACCCCCAACGAGATCGCCCTCGACATCCTGCTGATCGGCCTGACCCTGATCTTCCTGATCGTGGTGGTGACCCTGCAACCGTTCGCTCATTTCGCCGGCGGCAGCCTGCCGCTGATCTTCCTCGCTGCGCTGCTGGTGACGCTGATCCCCACCACCATCGGCGGCTTGCTCTCGGCCATCGGCATCGCCGGCATGGACCGCCTGGTGCGCCTGAACGTGATTGCCCGCTCGGGCCGCGCGGTGGAGGCGGCCGGCGACGTGCATACGCTGATGCTCGACAAGACCGGCACCATCACCTTCGGCAACCGCCGCTGCAGTGCCCTGCACGCGGCCCAGGGCGTGACCGCCAAGGAGCTGGGGGAGGGCGCCTTGCTCGCCTCACTGGCCGACGACACCGCCGAGGGCAAGTCGATCGTCGAATACCTGCGCCAGTTGCACGACTTCATCGAGCCGTCACCCGGGCAGTACCAGGCCATCGCCTTCAGCGCCGAGACGCGCCTGTCGGGCATCGACTTCCAGCAGCGCCGCTACCGCAAGGGTGCCGTCGATGCGGTGCTGGCCTTCGTCGGCATGCAGCGCCTGGACTTGCCCGCCGCGCTGGCCCGTGAAGTGGAGCGCATCGCCCAGAACGGAGGCACCCCGCTGCTGGTGTGCCTGGACAAACGCCTGCTCGGCGTGATCCACCTCAAGGACGTCGTAAAGCCCGGCATCCGCGAGCGTTTCGCCGAGTTGCGCAAGCTGGGTATCCGCACGGTGATGGTGACCGGTGACAACCCGCTGACCGCTGCCGCCATCGCGGCCGAAGCCGGGGTGGATGATGTGCTCGCCGAAGCCACGCCTGAGAAGAAGCTGGCCCGTATCCGCCAGGAGCAGAACGACGGCCGCCTGGTGGCGATGTGCGGCGACGGTGCCAACGACGCCCCGGCACTGGCCCAGGCAGACGTCGGCATGGCCATGAACGATGGCACCCAGGCGGCGCGCGAGGCGGCCAACATGGTCGACCTGGACAGCGACCCGACCAAGCTGCTGGACGTGGTGCAGGTGGGCAAGGAACTGCTGGTGACCCGCGGGGCGCTGACCACCTTTTCCATTGCCAACGACGTCGCCAAGTACTTCGCCATCCTGCCGGCGCTGTTCGCCGCCATCTACCCGCAGCTGGGCGTGCTCAACCTGATGCACCTGGCCAGCCCGCAGAGCGCGATCCTTTCGGCGATCGTGTTCAACGCGCTGATCATCATCGTGCTGATCCCGCTGGCCCTGCGCGGCGTGCGCGTGCAGGCCGCGAGCGCGGCGCACCTGCTGCGGCGCAATCTGCTGATCTACGGGCTGGGCGGCATCATCGTGCCGTTTGCCGGGATCAAGCTGATCGACCTGTTGCTCAATGCCCTGCACCTGGTCTGAGGAGGCCATCATGAACACATACGTACGCCCGGCGTTGAGCCTGATCCTGCTGATGACTGTGGTCACTGGCGCACTGTACCCGTTGGTGGTGACCGGGGTTGCCCAGCTGACGTTCCCCGAGCAGGCCAATGGCAGCCTGGTGCGTGATGAGCGCGGACAGGTGCGCGGTTCGGCCCTGATCGCCCAGGATTTCCAGGGGGATGGCTGGTTTCACTCGCGGCCCTCGGCGGGGGCATTCGCCACCGTGGCCAGCAGCGCGAGCAACCTGGCACCGAGCAACCCGGCGCTGGCCGAGCGGGTCAAGGGCGATGCTGCAACGCTGTACCAGGCGCAATTGGGGCCCGTGCCCCAGGCGCTGCTGACCACGTCGGGCAGCGGCCTGGACCCGCACCTGCCACCGCAAGCCGTGGCCTACCAGATTCCTCGGGTAGCGGCGGCGCGGCAGGTGCCGGTTGAGCGCTTGCAAGCCTTGCTGGAAGAGGCCACCCTCCACCCATTGATCGGGCCACCGGTGGTCAATGTGCTGGCGCTGAACCAGGCCCTCGAAGATCTCAGTCATTGAATTGGCCCCTGTAGGAGCGGGCTTGCCCCGCGAAGCAGGCGACGCGGTGGGTGGCACGGGCTGCGCCCGTGTTCGCGGGGCAAGCCCGCTCCTACAGATCGTGCGCTTTTCCGGGGTTTTGGGATTGGCAGGAAAAAAGCAAAGGATGAAACATGAGTGACTCCACCCGCGCAGACGCGCTATTGGCCACCCTCCCACGCAGCGGTCGCGGTCGGCTCAAGGTCTTCCTCGGCGCCGCCCCTGGCGTGGGCAAGACCTTCGCCATGCTCCAGGCCGCTCACGCCCAGCAACGCCAGGGCGTACAGGTGCTGGCCGGGGTGGTCGAAACCCATGGCCGCAGTGAGACCGAAGCGCTGCTTGGCGGCCTGCTCCAGCAGCCCCTGCTGCGCAGTGAATACCGTGGCGTCACCCTCGAGGAAATGGACCTCGACGGCCTGCTCAAGGCGGCCCCGACCTTGACCCTGGTCGACGAACTGGCCCACACCAATGCCCCCGGCAGCCGCCACGCCAAACGCTGGCAGGACGTGCAGGAGCTGCTCGCCGCTGGCATCGACGTGTACACCACGGTCAACGTCCAGCACCTGGAAAGCCTCAATGACAAGGTCCGCGGCATTACCGGCGTGCAGGTGCGCGAAACGCTGCCAGACTGGGTGCTGCAGGAAGCCTTCGAGCTAGTGCTGATCGACCTGCCGCCACGTGAGCTGCTCGAACGCCTGCGCGAAGGCAAGGTGTACGTGCCCGAGCAGGCGCGGGCTGCCATCGATGCGTACTTCTCGCAAACCAACCTCACCGCGCTGCGCGAACTGGCCATGCAGACGGCCGCCGCCCAGGTCGATGCCGACCTGGCCCAGGGCTACCGGCTACGCGGCGAAGCGGCACCCGCCCTGCGTGGGCGCCTGCTGGTGGGCGTGGACGGCGATGAGCAGGCCGAACGCCTGGTGCGCCACGCCAGCCGCGTTGCCCAGTGCCGCCACCTGCCGTGGAGCCTGGTGCACGTCGACAACGGCCGGCTGCGTGATGAAGCCGCCCGCCAGCGCCTGCAGGCGGCCCAACAATTGGCCGAACGCCTGGGGGGCGAGGTGGTGGTGCTGCGTGCTGGCGAGGTAGCGCGGACCTTGATCCAGCACGCCAGCGAGCGCCGTGCCAGCCTGGTGCTGGTCGGGCAATCCCGTGATCGGCTGCGCCGCCGCCTGTTCGGTGCCGGCGTCGCCACCCGCCTGTTGCGCGAAAGCCATGGCCTGGAGATCAACGTGCTCGACCGCGACAGCCAGGCCCGCCCGGCGCGTGCGGCGGTCAGCCGGGTGTGGGTCTGGCGCCATTACCTGATGGCGCTGCTGGCCACTGCGCTGGCAGCGGGCCTGGCCTGGGGCGTGTCGAGCGTGCTGGCGCTGCCCAACATTTCGTTGGTGTTCCTAGCTGCCGTGCTGCTGGTGGCCGTGCGCAGCAGTCTGGGCCCGGCGCTGGCCTGCGCGGCACTGTCGTTCCTGACCTACGACTTCCTGTTCATCCCGCCGAATTTCTCGTTCAGCATCCAGCGCGAGGAAGACGTGCTGACGCTGGTATTCTTCCTGCTGATGGCGGCCCTCACCGGCAACCTTGCGGCCCGCCAGCGCCGCCAGCTGCAGGCCCTGCGGGAAACCCAGGCACAGACCAACCAGTTGCTGGACCTGTCGCGCCGGCTGACCGTGGCCACCGACCGCCAGGCGGTGTTCAACGCTGCCGGTCGCCACCTCAATGGCTGGAAAGACGTGCAAGTGTGCCTGCTGGAGCGCAACCGCGAAGGCCTGCTGGAGCTGGCGAGCGGCGAAGCCCAGGCCTTGAGCGACAACGAGCGCGCCGCCGCCGAGTGGGCCTGGCAGCATGGCCAGGCCGCCGGCCACGGCAGCGATACCTTGCCCAATGGCCGCTGGTGGTGGTGGCCGCTGGCGGTTGACGACCAGCCCTTGGCCCTGCTCGGCGTGCGCCCGCGTTCCGGCGAGCCGCTGAGCGCCCAGCGCCGGCGCCTGCTCATGGCCCTCGGTCAACCCTTGGCCCAGGCCCTGGCCCGTGCCCGGCTGGCCGAGCAACTCGAAGCCGCCCGTCTGCACGGCGAAACCGAGCAATTGCGCAGCGCCTTGCTCGCCTCGGTATCCCACGACCTGCGCACCCCGTTGACGGCCATGCGCGGCAGCATCGACAGCCTGCTGGCGCTGGGCGAGGCCATCCCCGTCGAAGACCGCCGCGAGCTGCTCGAGGGCACGCGCAACGAAGCCGAACGCCTGGACCGTTACATCCAGAACCTGCTCGACATGACCCGCCTCGGTCACGGTGGGCTCAAGCTTGCCCGTGACTGGGTGGCCCCCGCCGATATCGTCGGCAGCGCCCTTAACCGCCTGCGCGCGGTACTGGCGCCATTGCGCGTGCACACCGAAGTGCCCGCCGAGCTGCCGCTGCTGTTCGTGCATGCCGCATTGATCGAACAGGCGCTGATCAACGTGCTGGAAAACGCCGCACGCTTCTCGCCCGCGCAGGGCCGCCTGGAGCTTCAGGTAGCGGTGCATGACGAGCAGCTGCACGTCGCCGTCAGCGATCAGGGCCCCGGTATCCCGGTGGCTGAACGCGAGAAGATCTTCGACATGTTCTACACCGCAGCCCGTGGCGATCGTGGCGGGCAAGGGACCGGCCTTGGCCTGGCGATTTGCCAGGGCATGATCGGTGCCCACGGCGGGCAGATACTGGTCGGTGAAGGCATCGATGGCCACGGCACTTGCATCACTCTATGCTTGCCGCTGCCCCAGCAACCTGAAGCCGAAAGCGAAACCCCATGAGCCAGTCCGCCACCCTGTTGGTCATCGACGATGAACCGCAGATCCGCAAGTTCCTGCGCATCAGCCTCAGCTCCCAAGGCTACAAGGTGATCGAAGCCGCTACGGGCGGCGAAGGCCTGGCTCAGGCCGCGCTGGCCAAGCCCGACCTGGTGGTGCTCGACCTCGGCCTACCCGACATGGATGGCCAGCAGGTGCTGCGTGAGCTGCGCGAATGGAGCGCGGTGCCGGTGCTGGTGCTGTCGGTGCGGGCCAGCGAGGTGCAGAAAGTCGACGCGCTCGATGGTGGCGCCAATGACTACGTGACCAAGCCCTTCGGTATCCAGGAATTCCTGGCCCGAGTACGCGCGCTGCTGCGCCAGGTGCCGCAGTCGGGCGGCAGCGAAGTGACGGCCAGTTTCGGGTCGCTGGTGGTGGATTTTGCCTTCCGCAAAGTGACCCTGGAGGGTGTGGAGATCGCGCTGACGCGCAAGGAGTACGCACTGCTGGCGCAACTGGCCGGCCACCCGGGCCGGGTAATTACCCAGCAGCAACTGCTCAAGGACATCTGGGGGCCGACCCATGTCGACGACACCCACTACCTGCGGATCGTGGTGGGGCATTTGCGGCAGAAGCTTGGCGATGACCCGACGGCGCCGCGGTTCATCATTACCGAGGCGGGGGTGGGGTATCGGCTGGTGTCGCCTCAGCCCTGATCTGCGGCCGGGCAGTTCACCCTGTGGGAGCGTGCATTTCAGGCCCTGGGTGGTTCTTTGTCGAACAGCTGGCGCATGACCTCCAGATAGCGCCTGGCGCCCAAGCCCAACGGCCGTGGCTTCAACCAGATGATGTCCACCCACAAGCGCAACCGACTGGCCATGTTGTCAAAGCGCACTTCGGCCAGCGCACCCGAGGCAATCAACGGCTCAACCAGCGGCTGCGGCAAGTAGGCCCAGCCTAGGCCGGACTGCACCAGATCGAGCGTCGCCAGGTAGCTGTCGGTCAACCATATCCGCCGCGACAGCACCATGCGCGGGTCCGAACCGGTGGCCTTGCCCGAGGCCACGATGATCTGCCGCTGCTCGGCAAACGCCTCCTCAGGCAGCGGCGTACCGCTATTGTTGCCGGCCGGATGACGCGGTGAAGCAACGGCCACCAGCAGCTGACTGCCCGCTTCGAGAAAGGACTCGCGCTCATCGATCCCAGGCCGTTCGAACACCAGTGCCAATTGCACGCTGCCTTCATGCAGCAAGCGCACCGCTTCGGTCTGGGTCGCCGAGCGCACTTCGATCTCCAGGCTGGGAAATTCCTTTGCCAGGGTTTCCAGCGGCTGGCTCCAGCGCCCGGTCTGCAGCTCCGGGGCCATGGCGATGGTCAGGCGCTTTTCCAGCCCTTGGTGCAGTTGCAGGGCCTGGGCGTCGAGCAGGTTGAGCTGGCAGATCACTTGCCTGGCTTGTGGCTCCAGTGCCAGCGCAGCACTGGTCGGCAGGGCTTTGCGTGTAGCCCGGTCGAACAGGGCCAGGTCCAGCTCGGCTTCCAGCTGCGCGATGGCCATGCTCACGGCCGACGGCACTCGCCCCAGTTTGCGCGCGGCGGCAGAGAACGAGCCCGCTTCCAGCACCGCGAGGAAAATTGCCAGGGAGTCGCTGCTGAAGGCCATGGTTGTTGAACCTGCTGTTGGGGTTGCCTTGAGATTTTCAGCGTCTATGAGATCG
>NZ_BCBA01000060.1 GCF_001320245.1 Pseudomonas sp. NBRC 111124 | reverse complement strand
AAGCGCCGCGCGGGCGGCGCTCGATCTCACAGGCGCTGAGCATCTCAAGTCTATCACCCCAGCCCCTACGCCATTCCCTACAGGCCTTCGCCAAGCACCCGGTCGATGCTGTCGACAAAGTAGTCGACGCTGGCCCGGGTGGTGCACATCGGCGGCTTGATCTTGAGGATGTTGAGGTAGTCGCCGGTCGGCTGCATGAAGATGCCCAGCTCGCGCAGGCGGTCGCACAGCAGCATGGTCTCCTCGGTGGCCGGCTCCAGGGTTTCACGGTTGCGCACCAGCTCCAGGCCCAGGTAGAAGCCCGAACCATGGGCCGCACCGGCCAGCGGGTGCTTGTCGACCAGTGCCTGCAGGCGCGCCTTGAAATAACGCCCGGTGTCGCGGGCGTTGTCCCACAGGCCTTCCTCCTGCATCACGTCCAGCACTGCCATGCCAATGCGGCAGCTGACCGGGCTGCCGCCGGCGGAAGAGAAGAAGTAGCCCTCGGCTTCCAGTGCCTCGGCGATCTCGCGGCGGGTGATCACCACCCCCAGCGGCTGGCCGTTGCCCATGCCCTTGGCCATGGTGATGATGTCGGGTACCACGCCCTGTTCCTCGAAGCCCCAGAAGTACTCGCCCAGGCGGCCATAACCAACCTGCACCTCGTCGGCGATGCATACCCCACCACGGGCGCGGACCTTGGCATACGCTTCGCGCAGGTAACCGGCCGGCAGCGAAATGCCCCCGGCGTTGCCGTACACCGGCTCGCAGATGATGCCGGCCAGCTGGCGGCCACGGGCATCGAGCTCGGCCAGCTTGGCGTCCACGTCGCGCAGATAATCGGCAGCCGTGTCGGCACCTCGGAAGCGGCCGCGGAACGTGTTAGGCGCCTCCACCGGGTGCACCCAGTCCGGGCGGGTTTCCAAGGCCTGCGGGTTGTCAGCGATGGAGGTGGAAATGGCATCGGTGGCCACTGACCAGCCGTGGTAGGCCTCCAGCACGCTCAGCAGGTCACGGCCACCGCTGTAAGCCCAAGCCAGGCGGATTGCAAGGTCGTTGGCCTCGGTGCCGCTGTTGACCATGAACACCCGGTCGAAGCCTGCGGGCGCGAGGGCTAGCAGGCGCTCGGAGAACTCGGTGATGGCGGCGTAATGGAAGCGTGAGTTGGTGTTGAGCAACGACCACTGGCGCGCCGATTCGGCGACCATGCGCGGGTGACCGTGGCCGAGTACGGCGACGTTGTTGAGCATGTCCAGGTACGAACGGCCTTGCAGGTCGATCAAGTAGTTGCGCCAGCCGCGCTCGATCTGCGGCGGTTGCTCGTAATAGTGCTTCTGAGAGCGAGCGAAGCTGGCGTCGCGACGGGCCAACAGGGCCTGCGGGTCGGGCAACGGTTCGGCATCGCAATCGAAGCCCAGCAGGGCGGCAGGCGACGGGCACAGGGCCAGCCAGGCGGCAGCTTGCGATGGTGTGGCAAAGAACGGCGGCTGGAGTTGAGTATCCAGGCACAGCTGGACGCTGAGGAAGCCGCAACTGCTGCCCAGGGATTGCCCTTTGGCCACGGCCTGACCATCCGCCGGTGCGTCTTCCAGGCCTTGCAGCCACAACGCCCAGTGCGGCGTGAGCAGGCAGCCGCGGCCGTCGCCGTGACGTTGCCAGATGCCCGCTTCGGGCGCCTGAACCGGGCTGCCATTGGGCACATGCAACTCAACGCCCAGCGCGCAGGTGGCAGGCTCTTCGGGGCGGTCGATGTGGGTTTGCGACAGGCGATACTGGCCGTGCAGGCTGCAGGCCGGCGCGGCCTGCGAGGTCAGCAGGCGCTGGTCGAAGCCCGGCTGTTCCCAGTTACCGGCCTCGCAATGCACGCTGAGCACACCCAGGTCGATGCGGGTGACCGGCTGCCCGGCCAGCTCGGGGAGCAGCGGCGCACAGCCCGTCAGGCCCACTGCGTCGGCTTGCAGGCCGGCTGCCTGGAGAATGGCCGCTTGCATCAAGCCGAAAGGCACTGCAGTGGCGGTATCGAAGATTTCCCATTCATGGGCGATGTTGTCACGGGTGTACTGGTTGCCTGGATCCACGGCGAGCTGCTGCGCGCTGCTCAACACCAGCACCGCCGCACGGTTCAGCACCAGCGGCCACAGGGCACGCAGCTCGGCTTCGGTCAGCGGGTTGAGGGCCTGGTAGGCGCTGACTGCCGGCAGGATGCGCAATGGGTTGCCTTCGGCATGGTGCAGCAGCGCCGAGCAGGTCACCGACAGGTCGGCGATCCGCCAAGTGCGCGACAGGTCGCCGAAGTCGATCACGCCTTGCAGTTGCCATTCGCGCTGGTCATCGCGGGCCCACACGGTGTTGTCGTCGGTGATGTCCAGGTGCACGGCCTGGGTTGGCAGCTGGTTCGCCAAAGGGGCCAGACGTTCGCAGGCCAGGCGCGTGGCCTGCTCGATGCGGGTGCGTTGCCCGGCGTCTTGCAGCACCGGCAGCAGGTGCGCGATCAGCGCCTGGGCATGTTGCGGGTCCCATTGCAGGGTGCGTACAAGGCCTGGATGGTCGAAGTCGGCCAGGGCCTTGTCGACGCGTGCGCACAGTGTACCCAGTTCAGCCATCAGGCGTGGCGGCATGTGCGCCAGGCGGGTCAGTGGCTGGCCGTTGATGTAATCGAGCAGGCGCACCCGCAGCGGTTGCCCGTCGATGTCCACTGCCAGCAAGTCTTCACCATTTTGCGCAGTTCGCACGGCGGGCGTTGGCAAGCCCTGCTCGCGCAAGTAAGCCAGGGCGGCATGCTGCGCCTGCAGTTCGACCCGGGCGTAGCTGCCGTGGCAAGCCTTGAGCACGAAGCGCCCTTGCGCTGAGTCGACACGGAAGTTCAGGTCCTGCTGGCTGCCAAGCGCCGTGAAGTCACCGTCCAGGCCGTAGTGTGCCTGCAGCAGTGCATGCGCCTGGGCTTCGCTGAGCGAAGGGCTGGCCAGGCCGGCGCGCTGGATCAGCGTGTCGAGGGCAGGGGAGGGGTTTTTTTGTTCTTGGCTGGACATGGGTTCTTCCGTTGCTGCTGGGAGTTGACGGGGGAAATTTATGCCCGATCTGACTGATGATGAAAGACGATCGTGATCAGTATTTCTGACGAATGATGGCTCATGGCCTTAAGCGTCGGGTTGATGTTTATGTTTGGTAAGCATTAACATTTGCGCTTACATTCTCAGCGCATCGCTATCAGGACTTTCACAATGTCGTCCCGTTTTCCTTCACGCCCTGCTTTACTGGCGATTTGTTGCTCCGTAACCCTGATGGCGCAAGCTGCCGAGCCGATCCAGCTGGAGGCGACCGACGTCAATGCCGATGCCTTGAAAGCGCGGCCAGACACACTCCCTGAAGCGTTCGCCGGCGGCCAGGTCGCCCGCGGTGGCCAGATGGGCGTGCTGGGTAACCAAGACTATATGGACGTGCCGTTCACCATGACCAGCTACACGTCGAAGCTGATCGAGGACCAGCAGGCCGAGGACATCGGCGACGTATTGGCCAACGACCCCTCGGTGCGTGAGTCCTACGGCTTCGGCAACCAGGCCAAGGTTTTCGTTATCCGGGGCCTGCCACTGGCGGGAGACGACATATCCTTCAATGGCCTGTACGGCATCCTGCCGCGTCAGATCATGTCCACGGACGGCGTCGAGCGAGTTGAGGTGTTCAAGGGCCCCAATGCCTTTCTCAATGGTGTGAGCCCGACCGGCACCGGCCTGGGTGGCAACGTCAACCTGCAGCCCAAGCGCGCGGGGGATGAGCCGACCCGCCGCTACACCCAGGACATCAGCGCCGATGGCCGTATCGGCGAGCACCTGGATATCGGCCAGCGCTTTGGTGAAGACAACCGCTTCGGCGCCCGCCTGAACCTCAGCCAGCGCGAAGGCGAGACCGCCGTTGACGACCAGGACCAGCGCACCAAGCTGTTCACCGCTGGCCTGGACTACCGAGGTGACAACTTCCGTGTTTCGACCGACATCGGTTACCAGAAGCAGCGCATCAACCACCTGCGTAACTCCGTGCGCCTGAGCAGCGCCACGACCAAGGCGCCGACCGCACCGGATGCGAGCCACAACTATGGCCAGAGCTGGAGCTACAGCGAGGCGGAAGACACCTTCGGCATGGTCCGCGGTGAATGGGACCTGAACGACAGCTGGACCGCCTACCTGGCTGGCGGTGCGCGCCACACGCGTGAGCAGGGCACCTACGGCACTCCGGTGCTGACCGGCAACAGCGGCGCTGCGACCATGACGCCCTCCGACATTGTCCACGGCGAAGACAACACCAGCTTCAGCACTGGGCTGAACGGCCGTTTCCAGACGGGCCCGATCAGCCACCAGATCGCGCTGGGTGCCAACACGATGTGGACCCAGGCCGAAAACGCTTACACCTTCTACTCGCCGATCACCACCAACATTTATGACACGGTACAGCGGCCAAAGCCCACCAACGTCACGAGCTGGGGCGGTGACATGGGCGACCCAGGCGTGACCGGCAAGACGCGTGCGCGCAGCATCGCTATTTCCGACACGGTTGGCCTGTTCGACGACCGGCTGCTGCTGACCTACGGCTTGCGTCGCCAGCAATTGCGCGTGGAAAACTACCTCTATGACGGCACCTCCAAGCTCCCGAGCGCGGATGGCAGCCGTAACGGCGACCCCTACGACAAGTCGATCACCACACCGGTGTACGGCATCGTATTCAAGGCCACCGACAGCATCTCGTTGTACGCCAACCGCATCGAAGGCCTGGCCCAAGGCGCGACAGCGCCGAGCAACGTATCGAACGCCAACGAAATGTTCCCGCCGGGCCGCACCAAGCAGCTCGAGGCCGGCATCAAGTTAGACCGCCAGACCTATGGCGCGAACCTGGCCGTGTTCCGTATCGAGAAACCGTCGGACGGCTACACCTTGAACAACGTCTTCATCCGCGATGGCGAGCAGGTCAACAAAGGCCTGGAACTGAGCCTGTTCGGCGAGCCCGTCGAAGGCCTGCGGCTGATGGCCGGCGGGACGCGCATGACGTCGGAGCAGAAGAACACCGCCAACGGCACCAACGACGGCAACCACGCCATCGGCGTGCCGACCTTCCAGCTCAATGCCAGCGTCGACTGGGATGTGCCGGGCGTGCCGGGGCTGGCGCTCAATGCACGGATGTTGCGCACCGGTGGCCAGTTCGTCGATGCGGCGAACAACGTCAGCCTGCCGACCTGGAACCGCTTCGATGCCGGCGCCCGCTACAAGTTGAAAGTGGCGGAGAAGGACCTGACCCTGCGCGTCAACGTCGAGAACCTGACCGACAAGAACTACTGGGCTTCGGCTAACGGCGGCTACCTGACCCAGGGTGATCCACGCTTGGTGAAGTTCTCCGGCACCATCGATTTCTGATTGCAGGGCTGACAGGTGCATGCCTTGGTTTTTGCAGGGTGGCTGAAATCGAGCGCCGCCCTCGCGGCGCTCGATCTGATAGGCGCTGCACATCTGTCGACGAACACCTGTTGGCCGTGGTGCGTTATCAGTCCCGGCCCATCAATGCCTCATGCCGAGTTCAGCATCATCCATCAGCGCCTTGGCCATTGCGCTCAGATAATGAGACGCCCAGATCATTATTGGTTTCTCGTCCATCAGGCCGAGGATGGTCAGTTCCCGCACATAGCCCATCAGTTCCGAGGCTTGCTCGCGGGCATCGCGGCAGGGGATGCCGGGTTCGATGCAGAACAGTGGGTGGGTCTGGTTTTCACCTTGGAAGAAGGCGGTCTTGCCGACGGTGCATTGAGTGTTGTCTGTAGTCATTGGTCAATCTCCCCTGAAATCTCTATTGCCTGGTCGGGCCCTTTCGCGGGGCAAGCCCGCTCCTACAGGTCAGTACAAAGCCTGAGGCCATCGCTGTACTTGTAGGAGCGGGCTTGTCCCGCGAAAGGGCCAAACCAGCCAGCACATCACTCAAGCCTTAGTGCAAAGTCCGAGGCCCAGTTGGCATCTGCACCTGGATCAGCGCCGATTCGAGCAAAACTCGCAGCGCCTCCAGTTCATGCATCGATGCCATCATCAGGATCGACGCCGGTGACTTGGGCTGCAGCAGTAACGCCTGATGCACCACGGTAGCCGCGCACAGCGCGTAGTCGGTGGCCTGGATCAGCGTGTCTGCGAGGGAGTGAATATCGTGGGGTGGATCGGGGACTATCTTCAGCATAAACATCTCCTTTTTTCCGGTTTTGCTGCCATCCGTCCGCTGTCAAACGGTTGGGTGGCAGCTGTGCGCGGGTTGACAGACCGGTGGAAAGAAAGGAAAGACCGGCGCACGCAAGCGTGCCCACACGCACAGCCGCCATTGAGGGCGACGCGGGTGCACTAACTTTCAATTTCGGCCTGTCAAAGCCGCGTCGCTGATGTTCAGCGACCAACCGAGACTAGGGCTCGCCCCACACAGCCGCAACGGAAAAAGAGCGCCCAGAGTATCTTTGGGAAATGGACTACAAACCAGCGGTTAAATCTGATTCTTAATGCTTCAAGCGTCCCCCAAAAACGCTGCCTCCAGCAGTTGTTTCGTATAAACATGTTGCGGCGCATGGAAGATCTCCCGAGCATCCCCTTGCTCCACCACATGCCCATGCTTGATCACCATCAACTGGTGGCTCAGCGCTTTCACCACCGCCAAATCGTGGCTGATAAACAGGTAAGTCAGGTTGTACTTGGCCTGTAGATTCCGCAGCAACTCCACCACTTGGCGTTGCACCGTGCGGTCCAACGCCGAGGTAGGTTCATCCAGCAGAATCAGCGCCGGCTTCAACACCAACGCCCGGGCAATGGCGATGCGCTGGCGCTGGCCACCGGAAAACTCATGCGGGTAGCGATGGCGGGTGCGCGGGTCCAGCCCCACTTCCTCCAGCGCCGCAATGATCGCCGCCTCCTGCTCCTCAGGCGTGCCGATCTTGTGAATCCGCAACCCCTCGCCAACGATATCCGCCACGCACATGCGCGGGCTCAGGCTGCCGAAGGGGTCCTGAAACACCACCTGCATTTCCCGCCGCAGCGGCCGCACTGCCTTCTGGTTCATCCCTTCGAGCTGCTGCCCATGAAAGCGGATCCCGCCCTGGCTGGAAATTAACCGCAGAATCGCCAGGCCCAAAGTCGACTTGCCCGACCCTGACTCGCCGACGATCCCCAGCGTCTGCCCCTGGGGCAGGCTGAAGTTGACGCCGTCCACCGCCTTCACATGGTCGACCGTCTTGCGCAGCAGGCCCTTCTTGATCGGGAACCACACCTTCAGGTCTTTCACCTCCAGCAACGGCGCGCCAATCGGGTTATGCGCAGGCAGCCCGCTGGGCTCGGCATTGATCAGCATCTGCGTGTAGTGATGCTGCGGTGCACTGAACAGCGTGGCGCAATCGGCCTGTTCGACAATCTGCCCACGCTGCATCACACACACGCGATGGGCGATACGGCGCACCAGGTTGAGGTCGTGGCTGATCAGCAGCAGGGCCATGCCCAACTTCGCCTGCAGCTTTTTCAGCAGGTCGAGAATCTTCAACTGCACGGTCACATCCAGTGCCGTGGTCGGCTCATCCGCGATCAGCAGCTCGGGCTCGTTAGCCAGGGCCATGGCGATCATCACCCGCTGGCGCTGGCCGCCTGACAGTTCATGGGGCAGTGCCTTCAGGCGCTTGCGCGGTTCGGGGATGCCGACCAGCTCCAGCAGCTCCAGCGTGCGCGCCGTGGCTTCCTTGCCAGTCAGGCCCTTGTGCAGCAAGAGGATCTCGTTGATCTGCTTCTCGATGCAGTGCAGCGGGTTCAACGAGGTCATCGGCTCCTGGAAGATCATCGCGATGCGGTCACCGCGAATGCGCTGCAGGGTCTTTTCGTTCTGCTGCAGCAGGTCCTTGCCCTGGTAGAGAATGCTGCCGCTGGGGTGGCGGGCCAGCGGGTAGGGCAGCAGGCGCAGGATCGAATGCGCGGTGACGGATTTGCCCGAGCCGCTTTCGCCGACCAAGGCCAGGGTCTCGCCCTTGCGGATGTCGAAGCTGATGCCGTCGACCACCCGATTGACCTGCTCGCCGGTGACAAACTCCACGGCCAGGTCGCGCACTTCGATCAGGTTCTGTTCGCTCATTTCACTTCCTCGGGTCGAAGGCATCGCGGGCGGATTCGCCAATGAATACCAGCAGGCTCAGCATGATCGCCAGCACGGCAAAGGCGCTGATGCCCAGCCACGGGGCTTGCAGGTTGGACTTGCCCTGCGCCACCAGTTCACCCAATGACGGCGCACCGGGGGGCAGGCCGAAGCCGAGGAAGTCCAGCGCGGTCAGGGTGCCGATGGCACCGGTGAGGATGAAGGGCATGAAGGTCATGGTCGAGATCATGGCGTTGGGCAGGATATGCCGGTACATGATCGCGCCGTTGCGCATGCCCAGGGCGCGGGCGGCGCGCACGTATTCCAGATTGCGCCCGCGCAGGAACTCGGCGCGCACCACGTCCACCAGGCTCATCCAGCTGAACAGCAGCATGATGCCCAGCAGCCACCAGAAGTTGGGCTGCACGAAGCTGGCGAGGATGATCAGCAGGTACAACACTGGCAGGCCGGACCAGATTTCCAGGAAGCGCTGCCCGGCCAGGTCCACCCACCCGCCGTAGAAGCCCTGCAAGGCGCCGGCGATGACACCGACGATGGAGCTGAGCACGGTCAGCGTGAGGGCGAACAGCACCGACACGCGGAAGCCGTAGATCACCCGCGCCAGCACGTCACGGCCCTGGTCGTCGGTACCCAGCCAGTTATCCGCCGAAGGGGGCGCTGGGGCCGGTACACGCAGGTCGTAGTTGATGCTCTGGTAGCTGAACGGTATCGGCGCCCAGAGCACGAAGCTGTCTTTCTTCTCCAGCAGCTCGCGGATGTACGGGCTCTTGTAGTTGGCCTCCAGCGGGAATTCACCGCCGAAGGTGGTTTCCGGGTAGCGCTTGAACGCCGGGAAGTACCAAGAGCCTTCGTAGCGCACGGCAATCGGCTTGTCGTTGGCGATCAGTTCGGCGCCCAGGCTCAGGCCGAACAGGATCAGGAACAGCCACAGCGACCACCAGCCTCGGCGGTTGGCCTTGAAGCGCTCGAAGCGCCGGCGGTTGAGAGGGGACAGGGCCATGTCAGTGCTCCCGGCTGGCGAAGTCGATGCGTGGATCGACCAGGGTGTAGGTCAGGTCGCCGATCAGTTTCACCACCAGCCCGAGCAGGGTGAAGATGAACAGGGTGCCGAAGACCACCGGGTAGTCGCGGTTGATGGCCGCTTCGAAACTCATCAGGCCCAGTCCGTCGAGGCTGAAGATCACCTCGATCAGCAAGGAGCCTGTGAAGAAGATGCCGATGAACGCCGACGGGAAGCCGGCGATCACCAGCAGCATGGCGTTGCGGAACACATGCCCATACAGCACGCGCGGCCGGCTCAAGCCCTTGGCCTTGGCAGTGACCACGTATTGCTTGTTGATCTCGTCGAGGAAGCTGTTCTTGGTCAGCAGGGTCATGGTGGCGAAGTTGCCGATCACCAGTGCGGTGATCGGCAACACCAGATGCCAGAAGTAGTCCAGCACCTTGCCCGTGGCGGAAAGATCGTCGAAATTGTTCGAGGTCAGCCCGCGCAGCGGGAACCAGTCGAAGTAGCTGCCGCCAGCGAACAGCACGATCAGCAAAATGGCGAACAGGAACGCCGGGATAGCGTAGCCGACGATGATCGCCGAACTGGTCCAGACGTCGAAGTGGCTGCCGTGGCGCACTGCCTTGGCGATGCCCAGCGGGATCGACACCAGGTACATGATCAGCGTGCTCCACAGCCCGAGTGAGATCGACACCGGCATCTTCTCGGCGATCAGGTCGATGACCTTGGCGTCGCGGAAGAAGCTGTCGCCGAAGTCCAGCGTGGCGTAGTTCTTGATCATGATCCACAGGCGTTCGGGCGCCGACTTGTCGAAGCCGTACATGTGCTCGATCTCGGCGATCAGGGCCGGGTCCAGGCCCTGGGCGCCGCGGTAGTTGGAGCCGGCCACCGAGACCTCGGCGCCGCCGCCGGCAATGCGGCTGGTGGCGCCCTCGAAGCCTTCGAGCTTGGCGATCATCTGTTCCACCGGCCCGCCAGGTGCGGCCTGGACGATGATGAAGTTGATGATCAGGATGCCGAAGAGGGTCGGGATGATCAGCAGCAGGCGGCGCAGGATGTAGGCCAGCATGTTATTGGGCCTCGTGCGCAGGGGCTTCGGTGACCGCCGGGGTCACGTCCGGTTTGATCCACCAGGTGTCGATGCCGACGTCGTACTTGGGCGACACTTTCGGGTGGCCGATGTGGTTCCAGTAGGCCACCCGATTGGTCTTGATGTGCCAGTTGGGCACCACGTAGTAGCCCCATTGCAGCACGCGGTCGAGGGCGCGGCAGTGGTCGATCAGGCTCTGGCGCGAGTTAGCATTGATCAACGCTTCCACCAGCTGGTCGATGGCCGGGGCGCGCAGGCCGATGAAGTTGCGGCTGCCGGGGTTGTCGGCGGCGGCGCTGGACCAGAACTCACGTTGTTCGTTGCCCGGCGAATTGGATTGCGGGTAGCCGCCGACGATCATGTCGAAGTCACGCGAGCGCAGGCGGTTGATGTACTGCGAGACGTCCACCCGGCGGATCTCGAAGCCGATGCCCAGGTCTGCGAGGTTGCGTTTGAACGGCAGCAGCACACGTTCGAACTGAGTCTGTGCCAGCAGGAACTCGATGCTGACCGGCTTGCCATCCTTGTCGACCATCTTGTCGTCGACGATCTTCCAGCCGGCTTCCTGAAGGAGTTTGTAGGCCTGGCGCTGCTGCTCGCGGATCATCCCGCTGCCGTCGCTGACCGGGTTGGCGAAGGCCTCGGTGAACACCTGCTCGGGGACTTTGCCGCGCAGCGGTTCGAGGATTTTCAGCTCGGCCGGCGAGGGCAGGCCGCTGGCGGCCATTTCGGAGTTCTCGAAGAAACTGTCGGTGCGAATGTAGGCACCGTTGAACAGCTGTTTGTTGGTCCATTCGAAATCGAACAGCAGGCTCAGCGCCTTGCGCACCCGCACGTCCTGGAACACGGGTTTGCGCAGGTTGAAGATAAAGCCTTGCATGCCTACCGGGTTTCCGTTGGGGATTTCCTCCTTGATCAGGCGACCGTCGCGCACGGCGGGGACGTCGTAGGCGGTGGCCCAGTTTTTCGCGCTCATCTCCAGTTCGTAGTCGAATGCGCCGGCCTTCAGTGCCTCCAGTGCCACGTTGTTGTCGCGGTAGACATCGAAGGTCATGGCATCGAAGTTGTAGGTCCCGCGGTTGATCGGCAGGTCCTTGGCCCAGTAGTCCTTGACCCGCTCATAGCGGATCGAGCGCCCGGCTTTGACCTCGGCAACCTTGTAAGGGCCGCTGCCCAGCGGCGGCTCGAGGTTGCCGCGGGTGAACTCGCGGGTCTGGTACCAGTGCTTGGGCAGCACCGGCAACTGGCCGAGGATCAGTGGCAGTTCCCGGTTGTTGGTGTGCTTGAACTTGAACAGCACCTTGAGTGGGTCTTCGGCCACCACCTCGGCCACGTCGCCGTAGTACTGGCGGTACAGCGGCGCACCGTCCTTGATCAGGGTGTTGAAGGTGAACACCACGTCTTCGGCCCGCATCGGGTGGCCATCGTGGAAGCGCGCTTCGGGGCGCAGGTAGAATCGCACCCAGCTGTTGTCCGGGGCCTTCTCGATCTTGCCGGCGACCAGGCCGTACTCGGTGAACGGCTCGTCCTGGCTCTGACGCATCAGCGTGTCGTAGATGATGCTGACGTTGTCGGCCGACACACCCTTGTTGATGAATGGGTTGAGGCTGTCGAAGCCGCCGAAGCTGGACTGGCGGAAGGTGCCGCCCTTGGGCGCGTCGGGGTTGACATAGTCGAAGTGCTTGAAGTCGGCCGGGTATTTCGGTGGCTCGTCGTACAAGGTCAGCGCGTGTTGCGGCGCGGCCAGCGCGGGCAGGCTCAGGCAGGCGAACAGCAGGCTGCAGGCCAGGCGATGCGTCGGCTTCATTGGGCGTTCTCCGAAGGCTTTATCCACCAGGTATTCAGCCCGAGGGTGTAGGGCGGCGTGGTGACGAAGGCGAACCGGTTACGGTAGGCCAGGCGGTGGTTGTCGAGGTACCAGTTGGGGATCATGTAGTACTGCCATGAGAGCACGCGGTCCAGGGCGCGGGCAGCGGCGACCTGGTCGTCGCGGGTACGCGCGGCCAGCAGGGTGTCGAGCAGGTGGTCGACCACCGGGTCCTTGACCCCAGCATAGTTCTTGCTGCCCTTGGTCGTGGCTTGGCTGGAATGGAAGTACAGCCACTGTTCGAGGCCCGGGCTCAAGGTCTGGTTCAGGGTCATCAGGATCATGTCGAAGTCGAACTGGTCCAGGCGCTGTTTGTACTGGGCACGGTCCACGGTGCGCAGGCGCGCGTCGATGCCGATGCTGGCCAGGTTTTCGACATAAGGCTGCAGGATGCGTTCAAGGCTCGGGTTCACCAGCAGCAGTTCCATGCGCAGCGGTTGACCCTTGGCATTGACCAGGCGCTGGCCGTCGAGCTTCCAGCCGGCCTGGTTCAGCAGGCCCAGCGCCTGGCGCAGGGTCTGGCGGCCGATGCCGCGGCCGTCGGTATGGCTGACCTGGTAGGGCTGGGTGAACAGCTTGTCGGGCAGCTGGTCGCGGAACGGCGCCAGCAGCAGCCATTCCTTGCCGGTGGGCACGCCGCCGGCGGCGAACTCGCTGTTGGGGTAGTAGCTGGTCGCGCGGCGGTAGGCGCTGCTGAACAGGGCGCGGTTGGTCCACTCGAAATCGAGCATCAGGCCCAGCGCCTGACGCACCCTGGGGTCGCTGAAGGCGGCCCGGCGGCTGTTCATGAACAGGCCCTGGGTCTGGGTCGGGATGCGGTGCGGGATCTGTGCCTTGATTACCTCGCCGCGGCGCACGGCCGGGAAGTTGTAACCGTTGGCCCAGTTTTTTGCCTGGTGCTCGATATAGATGTCGAACTCACCGGCCTTGAATGCTTCGAAGGCCACGGTGGCATCGCGATAGAACTCGTACTCGACACGGTTGAAGTTGTACTTGCCGCGGTTCACCGCCAGGTCTTTGCCCCAGTAGTTCTTTACCCGTTCGAACACCAGGCGCCGCCCGGGCTCCACCTGGGTGATGCGATACGGCCCGCTGCCCAGCGGCGGCTCGAAGGTGGTGGCCTCGAAATCACGTTTTTGCCAGTAGTGCTTGGGCAGCACCGGCATTTCGCCCAGGCGCAGGATCAGCAGCGGGTTGCCGGCGCGCTTGAAGACGAAGCGGATGCGCAACGGGCCGAGGATGTCGACACGCTGCACTTCCTGCAGGTTGGTGCGGTAGATCGGATGGCCTTGCTTGAGCAGGGTGCGGTACGAGAACGCCACGTCGGAGGCGGTGATCGGCGTGCCGTCATGCCAGCGTGCTTCCGGGCGCAGGTTGAACACCACCCAACTGCGGTCTTCGCTGTACTCCACCGAACGGGCGATCAGGCCGTAGCTGGAAGTGGGCTCGTCACCGGACGGGTCGTACTGCCCGGTACCGACCATCAGCGTTTCGTTCAGCTCGCTGACGCCGTATTGCATGAAGTTCGGCGTGGTGACCGGGCTGGTGCCCTTGAAGGTGTAGGGGTTGAGCGTGTCGAAGGTGCCGAATGCCATGGCCCGCAAGGTACCGCCCTTGGGCGCTTGCGGGTTGACCCAGTCGAAGTGGGTGAATGTGGCCGGGTACTTGAGCGTGCCGAACTGCGCGTATCCGTGGCTTTCGCTCACCATCGCGACGGCGGGGAAGCTCAAGGCCAGGCTGAGTGTCAGCAGGAGGGGACGTATCAAGTCGGCATCCGATCCAGAGGCGTTGGGCTTTGGTCGGGGTACAGTAACAGCTTGCCGGGTATGGAAAAAGAGAGGTTTTGCAGGTAGTTGTCGAGGCCGCCGTGCGGCCCCGGCGTCTTATCAATGCGAGAGGTAGACGGTCAGCGTCTGGCCTGGCTTGAGTGCATGCCCGCTGCGTGGGTTCCAGCGCTTGAGGTGCTGCATCTCGACATTGAAACGTTTGGCTACAAGATACAGCGAATCACCCTTGCGCACCTTGTACTGGGTAGAACGCTGCCCGGAGGCTGCCACGCGGTTGCCGGCAGCGCTTGGCGCGCTGCCGCCGCGCAGGGCGAGGACCTGGCCGGCCTTGACACGGTTGCCCGGCAGTTTGTTCCAGCGCTGGATGTCCCTGACCGCAACCCGGTTGGCCTTGGCGATGCTGCCCAGGCTGTCGCCACGCTTGACCCGGTAGCTGCGCGCTGCAGGCGCCTTGGCTTCGGCCACGGCCGCGGCGAACACGGCCTTGTTCGGCTGCAGGCTGACCAGCTGTTCGGGCTTGAGGTTGGACAGGCTGGCGCTAAGCAGTTGCGCCTTGGCGGTGGGCACCAGCAGTTGCTGGGGGCCATCCACGGTCATGCGCTTCTTGAAGGCCGGGTTTAGCTGGATCAGTTCGTCTTCGTCGATGTTGGCGAAGGCAGCGACCCGCGACAGGTCGAGGCGCTCGTTGATGGCCACCGCTTCGAAGTAGGGCTCGTTGGCGATCGGGTTGAGGTTTACGCCATAGGCTTCAGGCGTGGACACTACTTGCGACAATGCCAGCAGCTTGGGCACGTAGTCACGGGTTTCCTGCGGCAGTGGCAGGTTCCAGTAATCGGTCGGCAGGCCGAGCTTCTCGTTGCGCTCGATGGCCCGGCTGACGGTACCTTCGCCGGCATTGTAGGCGGCCAGGGCCAGCAGCCAGTCGCCGTTGAACATGTCGTGCAGGCGGGTCAGGTAGTCCAGCGCTGCGTTGGTCGACGCGGTGATGTCGCGACGGCCGTCGTAGAAGTTGGTCTGGCGCAGGTTGAAGTGGCGCCCCGTCGCCGGCATGAACTGCCACATGCCTGCAGCACTGGCGCGCGAGTAGGCCATCGGGTTGTAGGCGCTTTCGATGGCCGGCAACAATGCGAGTTCCAGCGGCATGTCACGCTCTTCGAGGCGCTCGACGATGTAATGCAGGTAAAGGCTGCCGCGTTCGCCTGCGCTCTCGATGAAGGTCGGGTTGCTGGCGAACCACAGGCGCTGTTGCTCGATGCGCGGGTTAACGTCGATGCTGTCCTGCAGGGCAAAGCCTTGGCGCATGCGCTCCCATACATCCTGTGGCGGTTCGGCAGGCTTGACTGCCAGCGGCGCGGGCTTGTGCTTGATCCGCGCCTGGTAGCTGTGCACGCGAACGCTGTCGGCTTCGTCGACCTGACGGGTGCTCTGGCAGCCCACCAGGGTGGCGGCCAGCGCCAGCGCACTGATTTGGGCCAGACGCGTCAGAGCGACTGAATGAGCGGTTCTGCGGCTACGGGAAGACATCGGCGGGCAGGGGTGTCCGGGCAAAAAATTTCGGCGATTCTAGAAACCGCACCCGCCTGGGTCAACCGTTGTGAACCGTCTGCGATATATCTTGAGGTTATCAGAAGGTGTCCTTCCAAGACCTCAAAGCAGCAAAAACAGTGACCTGCGAGTCGTTTGAATGTCCCTTCCATTCGTCTGCTTTTTGTTTAACTAATGTTTCAGCGGTACGCAGGAAGGGGTTGGTCAGGCGCTCCAGACCGATGGTTGATGGCAATGTGATGCGATTTTCGGCACGCAACCGGGTAACGTCTTCGAACCGCTGCAGAACATGCAGGTTCGTGGGCTCCACGGCCTTGGCGAAGCGCAGGTTGCTGAGGGTGTATTCATGGGCGCAGTAGACTTCGGTCTGTTCCGGCAGTGCTGCCAGGCGGGCGAGGGCAGGCTGCATCTGCTCTGGCGTGCCTTCGAACATGCGGCCACAGCCGGCGGCGAACAAGGTGTCACCACAGAACAGCAGCGGGGTTGTTGGCTGATCGCTGAAATAGGCGATATGCCCCAGGGTGTGGCCCGGCAAGGCCAGTACCTGGAAGGCCACATCCAACACGCTGACCTGGTCGCCCTCGTCCAGTGCCAGGTCAAGGCCCGGGATTTGCTCGCGGGCCGGGCCGCAGACGCGGGCGCCGGTCTTCTGCTTGAGGCGTTCGACGCCGCCGACATGGTCATGGTGGTGGTGGGTCACCATGATGGTGTCCAGTGCCCAACCGGGGTTGGCGGCTAGCCAAGCCTCCACCGGGCCGGCATCGCCGGGGTCGACCACCGCGCAGCGGCGTTTGGCAGTATCCTGTAACAACCAGATGTAGTTGTCGGAGAAAGCGGGAAGAGCGTCGATCTGTATCATGGTGCGGATCCGTATCGCCAGGCGTGGCACATCTGGCCATCTTAGCCGCGATGGCGCAGTGCGAGAACCTTCGAGGGAGAGCGCAATGACCGACCAAGCCTTTGCTCAGGCCGACCCGGAATGGGTTGAACTGATCAGCCTGGCCCGTGAGTGGTTCAATGGTCCACTCGGCCAGCTGATGCTGAAGGAAGAGGAAAAACTGCTGGAAGAAGAGCTTGGGCGCTTCTTCGGTGGCTACCTCGTGCACTACGGCCCCTGTGCCGAGGCGCCACCCAGCGCGCCGCAGGTGCAGCGCAACGTGCGCCTGGGCGCACCGCTGCCGGGGGTGGAGATTGTCTGCGAGGAGCAGGCCTGGCCCTTGAGCGAGCATGCGGCAGACGTGGTGGTGCTGCAGCATGGCCTGGACTTCAGCCTGTCGCCCCACGGTTTGCTGCGCGAAGCGGCCAGCGCGGTGCGCCCGGGCGGGCACCTGCTGATCGTCGGCATCAACCCCTGGAGCGGCTGGGGCATGCGCCATTTCTTCAGCCATGGCGCCCTGCGCAAGGCGCGCTGCATCTCGCCGTCACGGGTCGGCGACTGGCTCAACCTGCTGGGCTTCGCGCTGGAGAAACGCCGCTTCGGGTGCTATCGTCCGCCGCTCACTTCGCCGGCCTGGCAGCATCGCCTGGCAGGCTGGGAGCGGATGGCGGGAGGCTGGCAAAGTGCTGGCGGCGGCGTCTACTTGCTGGTTGCGCGCAAGATGGTGGTCGGCCTGCGGCCGTTGCGCCAGGTGCGCCGCGAGCCGATGGGCAAGCTGTTGCCGCTGCCACTGGCCAAGGTCAACCGCAACGCCGCCAATCCGGATACCGAAAAGCACTGAACATGAGTGGTACATGAGCGAAAGCGTCGAGATGTATACCGATGGCGCCTGCAAGGGCAACCCTGGCCCGGGCGGCTGGGGCGTCCTGCTGGTCTTCAAGGGCGTCGAGAAGGAATTGTGGGGCGGCGAACGCGAAACCACCAACAACCGCATGGAACTGATGGCCGCGATCCAGGGGCTGATGGCGCTCAAGCGTGAGTGTGAAGTGGTGCTGACCACCGATTCGCAGTACGTGATGAAGGGCATCAACGAGTGGATGGTCAACTGGAAGAAGCGCGGCTGGAAGACTGCGTCCAAGGAACCGGTGAAGAACGCCGACCTGTGGCAATTGCTCGACGAGCAGGTCAACCGCCACAAGGTCACCTGGAAGTGGGTGCGCGGGCACATCGGCCACCCCGGCAACGAACGCGCCGACCAGCTGGCCAACCGCGGCGTCGAGGAAGTGCGCGCCAAGCGTTGAGCTGCGGTACAATCGCCGCCTTTGTAACTGATGCAAGTTGGAGCGCCCCGCGTGGAGCAGCAGCAAGATAAACGCCTGGTCATTCTCGATACCGAAACCACCGGTATGCCGGTCAGCGAAGGCCATCGGATCATCGAGATCGGCTGTGTCGAGGTCATAGGCCGGCGCCTGACCGGGCGGCACTTCCACGTCTACCTGCAGCCCGACCGCGAAAGTGACGAGGGCGCGATCAACGTCCACGGCATTACCGATGCGTTCCTGATCGGCAAGCCGCGCTTCGCCGATGTGGCCGAAGAGTTCTTCGAATTCATCCAGGGCGCCACCCTGGTCATCCACAACGCGGCGTTCGACGTCGGCTTCATCAACAACGAGTTCGCCTTGCTGGGGCAGAGCGACCGCGCCGACATCGCTAACCACTGCACCATCCTCGACACCCTGCTGCTGGCCCGTGCCCGCCACCCAGGGCAGCGCAACAGCCTCGATGCGCTGTGCAAACGCTACGACATCGACAACTCCGGCCGTGAACTGCACGGCGCATTGCTCGACTCCGAGTTGCTGGCAGACGTTTACCTGGCGATGACCGGTGGCCAGACCAGCCTCTCGCTGGCTGGGCACGGGGCTGACGGCGACGACGATGGGCAGGGCACCGCTGGCAGCGAGATCCGCCGCATCGTCGGGCGTGCGCCCGGGCGGGTGATCATGGCCAATGCCGAAGAGCTCGAAGCGCATGCCGAGCGGCTGGCGGCAATCGCCAAGTCGGCGGGTGGGCCTTCGATGTGGCAAGCCCTGACCGAGACACCTGCCAGCTGATTGCACAAGGCTCAACTACCCTGAAAAGGACCAACAGTCCTGCGGGGTAGCAGCTGGATGTACAAGGACCTCAAGTTCCCGATCCTCATCGTCCACCGCGCCATCAAGGCCGACAGCGTTGCTGGAGAGCGCATCCGCGGCATCGCCGAGGAACTGAGCCAGGACGGCTTCGCCATCATCAAGGCTGCCGATCACACCGAGGCGCGCCTGGTCGCCACCACCCACCATGGCCTGGCCTGCATGCTGATCGCCGCCGAGGGCGTCGGCGACAACACCCATCTGCTGCAGAACATGGCAGAGCTGATCCGCCTGGCCCGCCTGCGGGCGCCCAACCTGCCGATCTTCGCCCTGGGCGAGCAGGTCACCCTGGAAAACGCCCCGGCCGAGGCCATGAGCGAGCTCAACCAGCTGCGTGGCATCCTCTATTTGTTCGAAGATACCGTGCCGTTTCTCGCCCGCCAGGTGGCGCGTGCTGCGCACAACTACCTCGACGGCCTGTTGCCGCCGTTCTTCAAGGCCCTCGTGCAGCACACCGCCCAGTCCAACTATTCGTGGCACACGCCCGGCCACGGTGGTGGCGTGGCCTACCGCAAGAGCCCGGTGGGCCAGGCGTTCCACCAGTTCTTCGGTGAAAATACGTTGCGCTCGGATTTGTCAGTCTCGGTGCCGGAGCTGGGGTCGCTGCTCGATCACACCGGCCCTCTGGCCGAGGCAGAGGCCCGCGCTGCGCGCAACTTCGGCGCTGATCACACCTTTTTCGTCATCAATGGCACTTCCACCGCCAACAAGATTGTCTGGCATGCCATGGTGGGCCGCGATGACCTGGTGCTGGTCGACCGCAACTGCCACAAGTCGGTGGTCCACGCCATCATCATGACCGGTGCGATCCCCATCTACCTGTGCCCGGAGCGCAACGAGCTGGGTATCATCGGGCCGATCCCGCTCAGCGAGTTCAGCCCTGAGTCGATCCAGGCCAAGGTCCAGGCCAACCCCTTGGCCAAGGGGCGTGAACCCCGGATCAAGCTGGCGGTGGTGACCAACTCCACTTACGACGGGCTGTGTTACAACGCTGGGCTGATCAAGCAGGCGCTGGGCACCAGCGTCGAAGTGCTGCACTTCGACGAGGCCTGGTTCGCCTATGCAGCCTTCCATGAGTTTTTCGAGGGCCGCTTCGCCATGGGCACTGCGTGCAGCGAGAGCAGCCCGCTGGTGTTCAGCACCCATTCCACCCACAAGCTTCTGGCCGCCTTCAGCCAGGCGTCGATGATCCACGTGCAGGATGGCGCCCAGCGCCAGCTGGACCGCGACCGCTTCAACGAAGCGTTCATGATGCACATCTCCACTTCGCCGCAATACAGCATCCTCGCCTCGCTGGACGTGGCCTCGACCATGATGGAAGGCCCGGCCGGGCGTTCGCTGCTGCAGGAGATGTTCGATGAAGCTTTGAGTTTTCGTCGCGCCCTGGCCAACCTGCGTGAACACATCGCCGCCGAGGACTGGTGGTTCAGCATCTGGCAGCCGCCAGCAGCGGAGGGCATCCAGCGCCTGGCCGCGCAGGACTGGCTGCTGCAACCGGCCGCCGAGTGGCATGGCTTCGGCGAGGTGGCCGACGACTATGTGCTGCTCGACCCGCTGAAGGTGACCTTGGTGATGCCTGGGCTCAGTGCCGGTGGCGTGCTGGGTGAGCACGGCATACCGGCAGCGGTGGTCAGCAAGTTTCTCTGGGAACGTGGGCTGGTGGTGGAGAAGACCGGCCTGTACAGCTTTCTGGTGCTGTTCTCGATGGGCATCACCAAGGGCAAGTGGAGCACACTGCTTACCGAGTTGCTGGAGTTCAAGCGCCATTACGACGCCAACACGGCGCTCAATGCCTGCCTGCCGAGTGTCGTCGCGGTCGATACTGCGCGTTATCAGGGGCTGGGTCTGCGCGACCTGTGCCAGCAATTGCATGACTGCTACCGCACCCATGCCACGGCCAAGCAACTCAAGCGCTTGTTCACACGTTTGCCGGAAGTGGCCGTGAGCCCGGCGCGGGCCTATGACCAGATGGTGCGCGGGGAGGTGGAAGCGGTGCCGATCGAGGCCCTGCTCGGGCGGGTTGCGGCGGTGATGCTGGTGCCGTATCCGCCTGGGATTCCGCTGATCATGCCGGGTGAGCAGTTCACCCACGCGACCCGCTCGATCCTCGATTACCTGGCGTTCGCCCGGGCCTTCAACCGTGGCTTCCCGGGCTTCGTCGCCGATGTGCATGGCCTGCAGAACGAAAGCGGCCAGTACACGGTCGACTGCATCAAGGAATGCGGATGATCTCGACGCCGGTCTGTGCCAGTTCGAAGCGGTTTTCGCCCAAATGGTTAACGCGGTCGCCGATGGCCAGGCGGTAGGTGGTGATCGGGGCGCCCAGTGCGCTGCCGTCCGCCTGGAGGGTGGACTCCTGGAACTCATGCACGGGGTAGATACGGCCTTCGGCGTCACGGGCGTGGAATTGGCCGACCATTACTGCTGCCATTTGGGTGAAAACCTCTGAATTACGTAGGAAATGTCTGCATCCATAGACCGTAAAAGGTGCCTGGAAGTTTTCACCCAGTGGAAAAAAATCCAGGCCGCCGAAACAACGGTCATCTATAACTACTGACGTCCCTTTTCCCAGCAACGGATGGATAACGCCATGAGCCAGGTGTATTCGGTAGCGGTTGTCGTCGGCAGCTTGCGCAAGGACTCCTACAACCGCAAGGTGGCCCGCGCACTTTCGGAGCTGGCGCCGTCCAGCCTCGCCTTGAAGATCGTCGAGATCGGCGACCTGCCGCTGTACAACGAAGATGTCGAGGCCGAGGGCGTGCCTGAGGCGTGGAAGCGTTTTCGTGATGAGATCCGCCGCAGCGATGCCGTGCTGTTCGTCACCCCGGAGTACAACCGTTCGGTCCCGGGCGGCCTGAAGAACGCTATTGACGTGGGGTCGCGGCCTTACGGGCAGAGTGCCTGGAGTGGCAAGCCGGCGGCGGTGGCCAGCGTTTCGCCGGGTGCTATTGGCGGCTTTGGTGCCAATCATGCGCTGCGCCAGTCGCTGGTATTCCTCGACATGCCGTGCATGCAGATGCCCGAGGCGTATATCGGTGGGGCGGCGAGCCTGTTCGATGAGGGTGGCAAGCTCAGTGACAAGACCCGACCGTTTCTGCAGGGCTTCATCGACAAGTTCGCTTCATGGGTGAAGTTGAACCGGGCGGTCTGATCCATTGTTGTTGTCTGAACTGATGCGTTCGCGGGTAAACCCGCTCCTACAGGTTCCGTGGTGCTCTGAAGGGCAGCACAGTTCCTGTCGGAGCGGGTTCACTCGCGAATGGCACCACCGCGTTTTATCAGAATGATTGCGGCATCTCACCCTTGGCCAGTCGGCGGTTGATATCGGCAACCACTTCAGGCAACTCGTTGATGGTGTCGATCAGGTAGTGCGGCCGCGAGCCAGCAAACAGTTGGTGGATGCGCTTGCGCTCGCTCTCCAGCTTTTCTGCGCTCAGCGCCTGGTAGCCTTCCCAGGTCAGCCCCAGGGCATTGCCCGAGCACACCAGCGCCACGGTCCACATCCCGGCACGGCGCCCTTCGAGGATGCCTGGCACGGTGTCGTCGACCTTCACGCACGCCGCCACGTCATCGATCCCCAGAGCAATCACGTTGGCCAAGGCCTGGGCCGGCCATGGGCGGCCATTCGGGGTTTCGTCAGTGGCCACCACGTGGTCGGCGACGTAGCCGTTCTGCGCGGCCAGCTCCACCACCTTGTCCATCACCACCTTCGGGTAGCCCGAGCACGAGCCGATCTTCAGGCCGTCCTTGCGCAGGCCAGTGAGGGTGTCCAAAGCGCCGGGGATCAGCGCCGAGTGCACGGCGATCTTTTCGATCTGCAGCGGCATGAAGCGGTTGTAGATGGCGGTCACGTCATCGTCGGTCGGGGTACGGCCAAATACCTTGCGGTAACGCTCGGCGATCTCCGGCACGTCGCAGAGGGTGCGGATGTGGTCCCACTTGCCCATGCCCATCGGGCCACGGGCTTCTTCGATGGACACCTGAACGTCGAACTCGGCGAAGGCTTCGACGAAAATCTGGGTCGGGGCGAAGGAGCCGAAATCGACCACGGTGCCGGCCCAGTCGAGGATGGCGGCTTGCAGCTGGGTAGGGTTGCTGTAGTTCATGTGCGCTGATTCCTGAAATCGGGTGGGCAAGGGGTTTAGATGTCCAACACTTCCATTTCCCGCAGCACCTCGGCCACGGCGTTCACGGCGGCCTGCATGCCATCGGCACCGACCACGCCGATGCAGCCGACGCGGAAGGTTTCGACCTGGGTCAGCTTGCCCGGGTAGAGGATGAAGCCCTTGGCCTTGACCCGCTCGTAGAAGTCCTTGAACTGGTAGCGGGCATCGTTCGGCGCGTGGAAGGTGACGATGATCGGCGCCTGGATCTCGGCTGGCAGGAAACTGCGCAAGCCGATGGCGGCCATGCCGTCGAGCAAGGTCTTGCAGTTGTCGGCGTAACGCTGGTGACGGGCAGGCAGGCCGCCTTCCTCATTGTATTGCTGCAGCGCTTCATGCAGGGCGGCGACCACGTGGGTCGGCGGGGTGAAGCGCCACTGGCCGGTCTTGGCCATGTAGGCATGCTGGTCGTGCAGGTCCATGGCCAGCGAGTGGGCGTTGCCTTCGGCAGCGGCAAGGGCTGTTTTTTCGGTAAAGACGAAGCCCATGCCAGGCACGCCTTCCAGGCATTTGCCGGAGGCGGCGATCAGCGCCTCGAAGGGGATTTCACGGGCATCGATTGGCAGCGCACCGAATGAGCTCATGGCGTCGATGATCAGTCGCTTGCCATGGCGTTTGATCACTTGGGCAATCTCTGGCAGCGGGTTGAGGATGCCGGTGCTGGTTTCGCAGTGGATCAGCGCCACGTGGGTAATGGCCGGGTCGGCGGCCAGCAGGCGATCGACATCGGCGGCGGTGGTTGGCTGGTCTTCGGCGGTTTCGAAGGTGCTGTAGGGGCGGCCCAGCACTTTGCAAATCTTTGCCAGGCGCTGCCCGTAGGCGCCGTTGATCAGTACCAGGACCTTGCCGTCACGGGGCACCAGGGTGCCGATGGCCGCTTCCACGGCGAAGGTGCCGCTGCCTTGCAGGGGCACGCAGTGGTGGCTGGCGCTGCCGTCGATGATCGCCAGCAGCTGTTCGCAGACACTGGCGGTCAGTTGGTTGAAGTCCTGGTCCCAGGAGCCCCAGTCCACCAGCATGGCTTGGCGGGTGCGGATTGATGTGGTCAGGGGACCAGGGGTCAGCAGGATCGGTGCGTTGCTCATTCCGTTATTCCTCACAAGCGGTGGGCTGAAACTACGGGGCCTAGGTTGCAATTCCGTTTGCTATCAATCAAATTGTTTGTCGTTATCCGAGCTATAAGTCAGGCCGATAGATATGAACCTGTTCCAGCTACGCGCATTCGATGCCGTCGCCCGTGAAGGCAGCTTCACCCGCGCTGCCGCGCGCCTGTTCATCAGCCAGCCGGCGGTGACCGGGCACGTCAAGGCGCTGGAAGAGCACTACCAGATCACCTTGCTGCGGCGCACCGCGCGACGGGTGGAATTGACTGAGGAGGGCACCCGCCTGGCGGCCATCACCCGGGCCATGTTCGGCCTGGCCGAAGAAGCCCAGGCGATGCTCGAGGCCAATCGGCAGTTGCTGACCGGGCGCCTGGAGGTGGCGGCCGACGGTCCGCATCGGGTCATGCCGATGCTGGCGCAGCTGCGTGAGCGCTACCCGGGGATTACCGTCAACCTGCGCCTGGGCAATGCCCAGGAAACCTTGGCAGCACTGCTCAGCGAGCATGCCGATGTGGCCGTGCTGACCGAGATCGAGCCGCGCAAGGGCCTGTACTTGCAGAACCTCTGCGAGTCGCGGCTGTGCGCTTTGTTGCCGGCGGGTCATGCCTGGGCACAATCGGCAAACGACCTGCCGTTGACTGAGCTGCACCAGCAGATCATGGTGCTGCGTGAACCCAGCTCGACCACGCGTCGTACCTTCGACAAAGCGTGCAGCGTTGCGGGCGTGCAGCCTCGGGTTCAGCTGGAACTGGACAGCCGCGAGGCGGTGACAGAGGCTGTGGCGTCGGAGTTGGGCATCGGCGTGGTGTCATCGACCGAGGTGGCCAACGACCCTCGGGTGGTGGCGCGGCCTTTGGCCGGCCAAGGCTTGCTTAACCAGCACATGGTCGGCTGCCTGGAACGGCGCCGCGAACTGCGCCTGATCCAGGCGTTCCTGGGCCTGGCGGCCAGCCTCTGAGCCGCTCTAAGATGGCAGCCTCAGCGAATGGAATGCCGATGAGCGAAAAAGACACCATCTCCATGCAACTGGTGCGTGAAGCCTTGTTGCAGACTTGTCCGGCAGGCGAACCTGATGCCGCACTGCTGGCCCGTGCCGGGATCGACGCCGCGCAGTTGCAGGCGCCGGCCGCTCGGGTCAGTGCCGAGGCTTACGCGCGGTTGTGGCGCCTGTTGGCGCGGCGCTGCAACGACGAATTCTTCGCCATGGACCCGCGCGGCCTGCGCAGCGGCAGTCTCGCGTTCATGTGCCGCGCGAGCATGGCACAGCCGACCTTGGGCACCGGCCTGGACACCGCCCTGGGCTTTCTGGCGCTGATGCTCGAAGACCTGCAACCGAGCCTGGTACGCCAGCAGGGCTTGGCCGAAATCGTCATCAATGAGCCACGCGATATGCCGCGGCGAGCCTTTACCTATTTCACCTTCTGGATGATCGTGCACGGCGTGGCCTGTTGGCTTGCCGGGCGGCGCATACCCATCCTGGCCATCGACCTTCGCTGTGCCGAGCCGCCCTTCTGCGACGATTACCGGGTGATGTTTTCCGAGAATCTGCAGTTCGAGCGCCCGCGAACGCGCATGATCATTGCCGCTGACTGCCTCGAGTGGCCGTTGCGGCGCAGTGAAGAGGAACTGCAGCGCTTTCTGACCGAGGCGCCGGGCAACATCCTGGTCAAGTACCGTGACCCCGCCAGCCTTGGCCGGCGCATTCGCACCGATCTGCTGCATCTGGACCCTGGCAACTGGCCTGATGGCGACAGCCTGGCGCGACAGTTGTGCCTGTCGCCTTCCACCCTGCGCCGCCGGCTGGCCGAGGAAGGGCAGAATTACCAAGGGTTGAAGGACAGTGTGCGACGCGAGCTGGCAATTGCCTGGCTGAGCCAGCAAGACGCGGCTTTGGGCGAGATTGCCGCGCGCTTGGGCTTCGCCGACAGCAGCTCGTTCTACAAGGCGTTTCGCAAGTGGTTTGGCTGCAACCCTGGGCACTATCGGGCACTGATACAGGCGCGTGGCCCGGCGGGCTGAGGGCGAATGCTTCCGTCTGCCCAGCGGCGACGCGCATACGCAGGGTGGGAGGTCGATCAACCCTGAGGATTTCGACCATGCCCGAAGCAATGATCAACCCCAAATTACAGCAGCCAACGCAGGACTTTATCGCTGAGCAGTTACCCGGCTGGCTGAAAAATGCCACGCAAGTGCAGCTCACCAGGCTGCGCGCATGCATGAGTGCGCATTTGCACAGCCAGAAAAGCATGGCTGCGTTCTCGAGGCAATTGCTCTCGCTTGACCGTTTCGCGGCCCAAAAGCTGGAACTGGCGATGAAACAGCAGTTGGCGCTGGATATCGATTTGACCAAGCTTCACTGGCGTGAGCAGCGCCGTCACTTCTCGGTATCACCCGGGCAACTGCCCGATGACGGCGACTATTTCGTGACGGTGCCTGCGTTGCAGAAGCTGCTGCAAAACTTCAAAGAGCGTGAAACGTTCTATGACCAGACAGCATTGACCGATGCTGCGACGCCGTCCGGTGAGCCGGAGCGGGTTGTTTCGCAGCGTATCGACGATATTGTCAGATTGTGCCGAAGCGTTGACGTGGGTAAAGCCTATCAGGACCATCTGGATCACGTATTCACGGATAACTTCAAGCGTCATTTGGCCACCGATAAGCGCCAGGAACTGGCCGTGGTGATCGAAATCGCAGCTATCAAGCAGCAATTGACGCACAGCGATTTGCAGATGCTGCGGCGGGTCGCTCAGGGCAAGCCGCAAGAGTTGCCCTGGGATCTTGAGCTGAACATGGGCGCGTTGCAGCTCTTGGGTCAGCCCGTGGACGGGGCAATGGCGTTCGAACTGGTCGGCACGCCGTCCGGACTGCCAGGGTTGATCTTCAATCGCAAGCGGCTGCTGGCTGTGCTGCTGTACTTGCCTGACGACCCAGAGCAGCCGCTGCGCCGCTTCGATGACTGGTCGTTGGCGAACCAGGCTTTGGTCAGGTCGATGCGCGGGGCCCCGTTCCGTCGGGCGATTGCCCATCGCATCGCATTGCACGGCCAGGCGGACTATCAGGTGGTCCTGGGCAAACGCCTGCAGGATTCCAAACCGGACCTGGAGCCCATGCGGTTTGTCCAGAGCGGTGAGATGTTCGCGGGATTGGCAGCTGGGCATGTGCAACGCATCAAGGCCGATGCAGCCTTCCTTGCTGTACCGACGGCACAGGCAGATGCCAAGGCCACTGCCGAACGTTTAGGCAAGCTGCAAACGGCGGGGCTGGTGTTGCTGAACCTGGCGGGGCTGTTCGTGCCGGGCGTCAGTGCATTGCTGTTGGCCGATATTGCCCGGCAGCTACTGAGTCAGGTGTGCGAAGGCGTCAGCGACTGGGCACAGGGGCATCAGCACGAAGCAGTGGAGCACCTGCTTCAAGTTGCCTCGACGGTCGCCACCGGTGCAGCGCTTGCGGGGGGCGTGCAGGTGCTGCGCAGTGCTTTTGTCGAGCAACTGGAGCCGGTAGTCACCGAGGCGGGCGAGAAACGCCTTTGGCAACCTGACTTGCAGCCGTACGAGGAGCATAAGACGGTGCCGTCACTGGTGGCGCTTGATAACGGCTTGCTCAGTGATGGCCAGGCCCATTGGTGGCGGTGTAACGGTGTCCTGTACCGAGTAAGGCAAAATGCGGCAGGTAGCTGGCGCCTGTTGCACCGTGATGGGCCTGCCGTGTTTGGCCCCGTACTGCAGAGCAATGGTGAACGCGCCTGGCGGCTCGCCTTCGAGCGACCGTTGGAGTGGCAAGGCACGGAGATACTGCTCAGGCGCTTGTGGCCTGAAGCAGAGCATCTGAGCGCCGAGCGGATCACCCAGATTCTTACGGTTGCGGATGTCGATGAGGTGTATCTGCGTGGCTTGCTGGTAGAGGGCAGGCCATTGCCGGTCAGGCTGCGTGATACGTTGGAACGCTTTGCCATCGACGCAAGGATCCACCTGTTTTTCGCGCAATTAGGGCAGGGGGGGATGGATGCCGAAGCCTTGCAGTGGTGTGTCGAAAGGCTGAGTCTGCAAGGGCAGAGCCCGTCAACGCAGATTGAAACGATCCAGGCCTCGGCCGAAGCGTTACGCAGCCCGATGCTTGAGCATTTCGCCAACGCCTACCTGGCAGTGAACCCGCTGCTGGCCACCCTGAAGGGCAGCTTCGCGGGGCTGCCGGATGCTTATGCATTGGACTTGCTGAAAAACGCCAGCGTCGATGTTCAGCAACGCATGGCAAGTGAATCTCGTGTTCCGCTGGCATTGGCGGAACAGGCGCGAGGGATGTTGCAGGAGGCCCGCTTGACCCGGGCGCGCGAGGCACTTTATCTGCGTAGCAGCTATCATCCCGGTGCGGTCTCTCTGGTCTTCTCGCTGTTGCGCCGCCAGGGTTTGGCGCCCAGTGAAATAAGCCTGGTGCTGCGAGACCGCTCCAGTACCGGGCCGATGCTTGAACGGCTGTTCCCCGAGCAAGGCAGGGTCGAGCGCGCTGCGGTGATGGTTTGGGACGGCGGCGGGTTCGAACTGTTCGACGAGATGGGGCGCGCCAGTGAGATCGAAGTCGCGCAACCGCACGGTTTGTTCGAGGTCTTGGCTGCTTGCCTGCCGCCCCACTTCCTGCAACGGCAAGGGTGGGCAGGAGAGGGCGCTGCTGAACGCATTCGCTCCTCCATGCAAAGTGCCTTGCCACGCGATCGTCAGGCGTTGATTCGCTTGCTTGGCTGGCGCGAAGCCAGGCCTGTTCCGCCCGCCTTGCACCGATTGCCCGATGGGCGCGTAGGCTACCTGCTTAGCGGTCGGGGCGTTTCCACGCGGGTTCAGGAGCAGATCTTGCGACAGCGGATTCGCAGCCTGTACCCCTCGTTCGATGAGGAGGCGGTCGAGCGATTCCTGCAGTTGCTGTTGAATCAATCAGGCTCGGCCTATGGCAACCTGTTGCGCCAGGAGGAGGAATATCGCCGCCTTGACGAGAGTTTGCAGCGCTGGACGCACACCGTTGACGGTGTTGACCGTGGACACAGGGTGGCGGTTGCAGACGCGTTTCGCCGGGCCTGGCGACTGGAGGGTGAAGAGGTTGTCTACAGCAACGGCGCCCCAGGTGGATTGCGCCTCAGTGTGCTGGGCGTGCCTGCCGGTGGCCTACCTGCCCTGCCTGTTGGTACGGATTTCACCCACATCACTGATATGGCACTGGTGGGGGTTGGATTGGAGGCCCTGCCTGCCGGTTTTCTCAGAAGTTTCGCCGAGCTGCGGCGCCTCGATTTAAGCAACAATGCCTTGCGCGCAGTCCCAGAGGACCTCGCTTGGTTGACCCGGCTGCGTCACCTGCGCCTGGCCCGCAACCGGATTCGCATGACTGCGTCACAGGTGAGCACGGTGTCCGAGATGGGGCGTCTGCGTGTGCTGGACCTTAGTCACAACACGCTAGGTTCGATCAGTCTGCGTTTCAATCAATTATCCCGCCTGCGGGAGCTTCACCTGCATCAAGCGGGTTTGCTGGCGGTGCCGGACGGCCTTCAGTGGTGTGGCTTGCTTGAACATGCCGACCTGCGCGGCAACCAGATTTCCAGCTTGCCCCAGGCCTTGCTCAACGCGCCGGCTGCTTTGCGGCAAGCCATTCATGTGGACGGCAACCCGCTTTCGGTGGCTGACCGTGAGCGGCTGTACGCACCGGAGCTGGCGCACGCCCATGCGCGCGATAGCCACCTTGCTGAGGCTGGGGAAAGCGCTATGCGTGCAAGGGCATCCTGGCTTGAAACATTGGCCGAACCAGAGCGGGCGGCCAGGGCTGAACAATGGGATGCGCTGCAGAGGGAAACCGGTAGCACGCATTTTTTTGCGTTGTTGGCAGAGCTGACTGGCAGTGCCGATTTTGAACTGGCGCGCGAGGATCTTTCGCGAAGGGTGTGGCACATGATCAGCGTCGTGAGTGACGATTCGCGCATAAGGGATGAGGTGTTCGAGCGAGCGGCTGACCCGCGTACCTGCGTCGACAGCATGGCGCATTGCTTCAGCCAGCTGGAAGTCCGCATGCAAGTACAACAGGTGACCTTCGGGGGAGAGCCGCTTGCCACAAGGGATGCGCGCTTGCTGTTGGCCCAGCGTCTGTTCCGTCTTGACCAGGTGGAACGCTTCGCTCGTAGCGATATTCAGGGCCGGCTCGCCGCAGGTTATCGCGTAGATGAAGTCGAAGTCAGCCTTGCCTATCGTATTGGCCTGGCGAGGCGCCTGGATCTGCTGGGTCAGCCGCAGACCATGGCGTACCAGAATGTGGCCGACGTCACACAGGATCACCTGGAGGAGGCATACCGCGCAGTACTGAGTGCCGAAACGGGTGACGAGCGAATTATCTATATCAGCCAACGAGACTTCTGGACGCCATACCTGCGCGCCAGATACCCCGAGGCCTTTGCAAAGATCACCGACGAATTCGACAGCCAGTTGGATGCGCTGGACGCAGAGAAGGAAACCCTCGGGAGCGGCGCCTATGTCCAGCGCTGCGAGCAGCTGCGCCGAGACAGAGAGCAAGCCTTCGATGCACTTGCATTACAGCTCACTCGGGATGAACTGAACATGCCGTTACAAGACTCTTCACGGGGGGCGGTGCGCCACGGAACGCTTCCCTCTGCGTCGTGACCTGACATTTGGACAACATGGCTGGCTCCATTCAGATATCAAGGAGCCAATCATGGCCAACCTTACCAGTGGCACCGACCAGTTCATCGGGGCCAGGTTACCAGACTGGCTCAAGCGAGCTTCCAGGGGGCAGATCAACACCCTGCGGGCCAGCCTGAACGCTCATCACGCAAGCCAGGCCCGCTTGCGTGGCCTCACGCTTGAGCTACTGCCAATTCAGCAGTTCGCCGAGCAATACCTGGTGACGCTGCTGGATAAGCGGCTGCCAGAGGGCCAGCTATTCGATCAGCTCGAATGGCTGACGGTAGAACCACGCATTGGCAGGCGGCCAGGTACCTTGGAACAGACCTACGAATACAGCCAGACGCGTGAAAACGGCCTGCTGCGGCTGATGCGCAATTTCTCGGCGGGTACCTCGTACTTTGACGGCACCGGGCTGGTATTACCGGGGGACGACAAGCCGTTGGGAGGGTCGCTGGAAGCGTTGATCGAGAACTGTCGCAGGCTGGATGTGGGTACTCGCTATCAGCAAGAGCTGGAGCGGATTTTCCATCCGGAAACGCAGACCATTCTGGTCGAGGACAAACGTTCAGGGCTGAAGCTGGCAACCGAGCTGGCTGCCTTACAGGGGCGAATCACTGCCGATGTGCAGATAGCCCTGCGTGAGATTGCGAGCGATGGAGAGGTACACAGAGAGGAGGGGCTCAAAGGATACCCCGGTCTGCTAATGGCCCTGGGAGTACCGGTGGCTGATGGCTTGCTGATTCAGTTGCGTGACAACATTGGCGTTGACCGGGGCATCGTACTCTACCTTCCCAGCGATCCCTATCAGGCGCTGCGTCTTTTTGACAATGCGCCGGCCATGAACAGCGCAGTGGCGCGGTTGCTGCAAAAGGCAGATTACCGCCAGTATTTCACGCAGTTGATCAGCCTCGAGCACCGTGCAGACTTTATTACCACCCTTGGCAAGCGCCTCAAGGATGATCAACCGGACCTGGCGCTGGAGGGCTCCGCACAGAGCGCGAACATCTTCACCCAGCTTGCCGCCCTTCAGGTACAGCGGCTCAAGGATGACGCGCGAATGTTGCTGGTGACGAGTGCCGATGCCGACAGCCTGGCCGTGCGCGCCAGGCATGCCGCATGGAAGGCTGCAGGCCTGGACCTGGTGAATCTGGCCGGGTTTTTCATTCCGGTGGTGGGGGCCTTGCTGCTGGGGCAGTTGGTTGTTCAAACCTGCTCGGAAGTGTTCGAAGGGGTGATGGATTGGTCGCGGGGCCATCAGCACGAAGCCATGGAACACTTGCTTGGGGTTGCCGAAACCTTGGCCGCCACGGCCGCGACTATCGGAGCTGTCAGTTATCTGCGCAGCGCGTTTGTCGAAGGTCTGCAGCCGGTAAGTCTGGAAGGCAGGAACGGACGTCTGTGGCGCTATGATGCCGAAGATTATCGATCCACGCCTGGCAGCATCGATCAACTTGAGGACGGGCGCTTTGGCGTCGGAGAACGTCGCTGGGTCCGTATCGATGGGCGCTACCATGAAGTGCACCAGCCCAATCCCGACGGCCCCTACAGGCTGCGCCATGCGCTGGGACACGGCGATTACGGCCCAGTGGTATTGCATAACGGTGAGCGCGGCTGGCGACTGATGCGCGAACAGCCACTGGCATGGGAGGATGCTGCGCGCATGCTGGATGTGCTTTGGCCGCAACATACGCCAATCGATCAGCTTCAGGCCGAGCAGATCTTGCAGGTGGCGGGTATCGACCAGGAGGAGCTACGTGGAATTCTGGTGGAGAACCGGCCGGCCCCGGTGAATCTTGTACAGACCCTGCGCGCGTTCCAGGCACAAGCACGTATTGAAACATTCTTCGAGCGTATGCGCCTGAGGACGTTGATGCCGCCAGACAGTGAACTGCTGGCCTGGAGTGAGCGTCGCCCAGGCATTGGCAAAGGCTTGGAATCGGTGTTGGCGCAGGAGGCCGAACTGCGTCCGCAACTGTTCACCCACCTGACGCAACAGCCGTCGGCCCAGGACCCACTGAGTGTGTTGGTCCAGCGCGACTTTCCTGGCCTGCCTTCGGCCTATGTCAGTGAAGTGCTCGGCCAGGCGAGTGACCTGGAGCGTGAAATGGCGCGAGTCGAGCAACGGTTGCCCTTGGCGTGCGCCCAGAACGCGCGATCGCTGTTACGCCTGGCACGTCTGAACCGGGCGCTGGCCGGCCTTTATCTGAGCACTGGCTACAGCGACGAAACGGGAGTGCTGGCGCTCACCTTGCTAGATAGCCTTGAGCTTGAAGGGCTTAACATCGACTTGCGTGACGACGGGGTGGATGGGCGCTCGATCAAGCAGGTGGGTAGCGTTGGGCAAGGAGAGGCAGACAGGGTTCTGGTGCACAAAGAGGGCAGGTTCCAGGTCTACAACGGTATGGGTGAACGGCTGCCGGTTACGCTCAGCGACCCGGGCTGCATCTTCGAGGCGATCTTTGCAGTGCTTACAGGCGAGCAGCGGGCCGGCATGGTCTCACCACAACAGCTTCGTGAGCAGCTTCTGGCTCGTCTGCCCGCTTCGCAGTGGGGAATTACCCGAATGCTCGGCTGGCCAGAGAAGCCTGCCTGGTTCAATCCAGGGCGGCGTCTTGACGATGGAAGAGTAGGGTACCCGCTCAGTGACCACCCTGCTGCCCCACCCAGCAATGAGCAGGCGATCATTCGTGATCAGCTGCGCGCGCTGTATCCCGGGTTGGATGAGCAGGCGCTCGATGAGGAGCTGGCGCATCTGCAGCAGGGCAGCCGGCCGGTGCTTGAGCGCTTGGTGGAGTTGCAGGACGATCATGATCAACTGGTGCAGCACCTTAACCGCTGGGTCAGTGCTGATTTGCAGGAAAGTCGCCAGGCCGCACGCAGATTGACGGCAGACAGCATCCTGCGGGCATGGCGACTGCAAGGTGAAGTGGTTCCGGCGGGCGACGGGCGAGCGCCTGGCCAGCGTCTGTCGCTCAGAGGTTCGCATTTGCGCACGCTACCGGCGCTACCGCCGCAAATCGATTTCCATCGCATCACAGTGTTGAGCCTGAACGACTCTTCGGTCAGCGAGGTTCCGGTCGACTTCCTTCGCCCGTTCACTGCCGTCACGGAGCTGAGCCTGAGCAACAACCAGCTGCGACACATGCCGACGGGCATCGCTTATCTACCGGAGCTGCGAGTGCTGCGCCTGGCACACAATCAGCTTCGGCTGGATGCGCAAGCAGTCGAAATTCTGCATGGGCTGCCTAACCTCGCCCAGCTTGATCTGAGTTACAACCCGATGGAGGCATTGGACCTGCGATTCCATCAGCTCTCCCATCTGACCAGCCTGAATCTGCGCCATTGCCGGCTGGGTGCCTGGCCGCAACGCCTGGAACTGTGTGGTTTGCTCGAACGAGCCGACCTGCGCGACAACCTCCTGCGCACGGTGCCGAACGAAATCCAGCAAATGCCATATGCGTTCCGGCGCGCGATTATGGTGGAGCGCAACCCGTTGCCTCGCGGGCAGTTGCAGAGGCTATATGCGCTCGATGTCATTGAGGAGCATGGTCACCTGCCTGAGGCGCCAGGCCATGTTGACTTGCCACGCGCCCTGGCACTCTGGGTGGGGCATGCGGATGCAGCGGTTCAGGTATCACGTCAGGCATTGTGGCAGCGGTTGCTGGCGCAACCTGAAAGCAGTGGGTTGTTCCAGCTGTTGGCCCGCCTGGAGCTCACTGCTGACTACCGTAATGCCGGGGAAGGACGAACTGTACTGGCCGATGGCGTTTGGGCAGTGCTGCAGGCGCTGGACGCCGATCCAGTACTTTCTGGGCGGATCTTTCAACGTGCCGGCCTGTCGTTGTCATGTTCGGATGCGGCCGCCAGCCGCTTCAGTGAAATTCAGGTTCTGGTAAGGCAGGCGCAGGCCGAAACCGAAGCACTCGACCCTGAAAACAGAGGGATTTTGCTGGAGCTGGGCCGACAGCTGCACCGCCTGGACCAACTGGAAAGGGTTGCCTATCACGATTGCTGGCAGCGACAGGTCGCCGGGGAACATTTCGATCAGTTGGCCCTGGGCTTGGCCTATAGAGTGCAACTGCGTGGCCGTTTGAAATTGCCCTGCCAACCCTATGCCATGCGCTATTCCGACGCTGCCGAGCTCACGGAGGCCCAGGTCGAGGACGCGTTCCAGCGGGTTACCCAGGCGCAGACAATAGAAGCCCTCACCGATAGCCTGAGCCAGCGCGAGTTCTGGCGCCGCTACTTGCACCAGCAGCATGGCCAGATGTTCGACGCTATCCGAATCGACTACAGCCAGCGTTCGCTTGAGCTTCAGGCTCAACGGCCGGCCTTGTCGCCGGTAGTCTATGAGGAGCAGCTCAGCCATTTGCGACAGCAGGAGGTCGACGATACAGAGCGCCTGGTCAAGGGTCTGACCCAATCCTACCTGCGCGCATCCGAACGCGGCGATGGCTGACCAAGGGCGGCAAAACCGGTCATCCAGATTGACAGCTTTGACCATTGTCGCCAGGCCCTGGCGGCGCGAACATCGTTGGACCGATGGTTTAACTCGAAAAACAAGAAACCAGGAGTCCAACGATGCGCGATTACGCCGAGGCTGCGCGTGCGTTCGACCATGCTCAAGCCGCTACTGCGGCGCTGCATGGCGACCTCACCGCCCTCAATGCCTGTGTCGAATGCTGTGACCGCCATGCCGGTGTCGGTAAGCTGGCGCTGGTCTGCGAAGACCGTGAAGGCAACAGTGCCCGTTACAGCTTCGACCAGCTCAAGGTCCGGGCTGCCCGCTTCGCCAATGTGCTCAAGGCGCAGGGGGTAGGTCCAGGCGATCGGGTTGCCGGCCTGATGCCGCGGACCGCCGAGCTGCTCGTGACGATACTTGCCACCTGGCGCCTGGGAGCGGTTTACCAGCCGTTGTTCACCGCCTTTGGCCCTAAGGCCATCGAGCATCGTCTTGAACAGTCTCACGCCCGTGTAGTTGTGACCGACGCGCAGAACCGCGCCAAGCTCGATGAAGTTCACGGCTGCCCGGTAATCATCACGGTCAACGCCCGCAGTGGGGAGCTGGATTTCAATCAGTGCCTGGACGCGGCAGCCGCTGTGTGTGAGCCGGTGATGCGCAGTGGAAACGACCCGTTCCTGCTGATGTTCACCTCCGGCACCACCGGCCCGGCCAAGCCGCTGGAAGTGCCGCTGCGTGCCATTGTTGCCTTCCAGGGCTACATGCGCGATGCCATCGATTTGCACCCAGACGACAACTTCTGGAACCTGGCCGACCCGGGCTGGGCCTATGGCCTGTACTACGCAGTGACCGGGCCGCTGGCGCTGGGCCACGCCACCACCTTCTACGATGGCCCGTTCAGTGTCGACAGCTGCGCGCGGGTGATCGACAAGCTGGGCATCACCAACCTGGCTGGCTCGCCCACTGCGTACCGTCTGCTGATCGCCGCCGGCAACGCGTTCTCGGCACCGATCAAGGGGCGCCTGCGGGTCGTCAGCAGTGCCGGCGAGCCGCTCAACCCGGAGGTCATCCGCTGGTTTGCCGATGAACTGGGGGTGACCATCCACGACCATTACGGCCAGACCGAGCTGGGCATGGTGCTGTGCAATCACCACGGCCTGCAGCACCCGGTGCATTTGGGCTCAGCGGGGTTTGCCATCCCTGGCCACCGCATCGTGGTCCTGGACGAGCAGGCCAATGAACTGCCTGCCGGCCAACCGGGCATCCTCGCCGTCGACCGCGAGCAGTCGCCACTGTGCTGGTTCGGCGGCTACCACGGCTTGCCGACCAAAGCCTTCGTCGGCAAGTACTACCTGAGCGGCGACACGGTCGAATTGAACCCGGACGGCAGCATCAGTTTCGTCGGCCGCAGTGATGACGTGATCACCACCTCTGGCTACCGGGTTGGCCCATTCGACGTGGAAAGTGCGCTGATCGAGCACCCGGCGGTGATCGAGGCGGCGGTGATCGGCAAGCCAGACCCAGAGCGCACCGAGCTGATCAAGGCCTTCGTCGTGTTGGCCAGTGGCTACGTCGCTAGCGCAGCGCTTGAGGAGGCCTTGCGTCAGCACGTACGTCAGCGCCTTTACGCGCATGCCTACCCCCGTGAAATCGAATTCGTCAGCGAGCTGCCCAAGACCCCGAGCGGCAAGCTGCAACGCTTCATCCTGCGCAATCAGGAAGTCGCCAAACAACAAGCGCAACAGGCCACCCCTGCCAGCGCCTGAAAAGGAACCGCATCATGCACATAGCCAATAAACATTTCATCGTCAGTGGCGCCGCCTCCGGGCTAGGAGCAGCCACTGCGCAGATGCTGGTCGAGGCTGGCGCCAAGGTCATGCTGGTTGACCTCAATGCCCAGGCCGTCGAGGCCAAGGCCACTGAGCTGGGTGACAATGCCCGCTTTGCAGTCGCCGATATCAGTGACGAGCAGGCTGCTCAGGCGGCAGTCGATGCCGCTGTCGCAGCCTTTGGCAGTATCCACGGTCTGGTCAACTGTGCCGGCATCGTCGGCGCCGAAAAGGTGCTTGGCAAGCAAGGCCCGCACGGGCTGGCCAGTTTCGCCAAGGTCATCAACGTCAACCTGATCGGCAGCTTCAACCTGTTGCGCCTGGCGGCTGCGGCCATGGCTGAAGGGCAGGCAGACGACTATGGCGAGCGTGGGGTGATCATCAACACCGCGTCCATCGCGGCCTACGACGGCCAGATTGGCCAAGCCGCCTATGCTGCCTCCAAAGGTGCGATCGCCAGCCTGACGCTGCCGGCTGCTCGCGAACTGGCGCGTTTCGGCATCCGCGTGATGACCATCGCCCCGGGCATCTTCGAAACGCCGATGATGGCCGGCATGACCGAAGAGGTACGTGCCTCGCTGGCCGCTGGCGTGCCGTTCCCGCCACGTCTCGGGCGCCCGCAGGAATACGCCGCGTTGGCCCGCCATATTATCGAGAACAGCATGCTCAACGGCGAGGTGATCCGCCTCGACGGTGCACTGCGCATGGCTGCCAAGTAAGGAGTACGCACATGAACCTCGCCAATGACCCGATCGTTATCGTCAGCGCCGTGCGCACGCCCATGGGCGGCCTGCAAGGCGACCTCAAGAGCCTGACCGCGCCGCAGCTGGGTAGCGCGGCCATCCGTGGCGCCGTCGAGCGCGCCGGCATCGATGCCGCCAGCGTCGAGCAGGTGCTGTTCGGCTGCGTGCTGCCGGCTGGCCAGGGCCAGGCACCGGCGCGCCAGGCGGCGCTGGGCGCCGGGTTGGATAAACACACCACTTGCACCACCCTGAACAAGATGTGCGGCTCGGGCATGCAGGCGGCGATCATGGCCCATGACCTGCTGTTGGCTGGAACCTCCGATGTAGTGGTGGCCGGCGGCATGGAGAGCATGACCAACGCGCCCTACCTGCTGGACAAAGCTCGCGGTGGCTACCGCATGGGCCACGGCAAGATCATCGACCACATGTTCATGGATGGCCTGGAAGACGCCTACGACAGGGGCCGTCTGATGGGGACCTTTGCCGAAGACTGCGCCCAGGCCAATGCCTTCAGTCGCGAAGCCCAGGACCAGTTCGCCATCACCTCGCTGACCCGCGCCCAAGACGCAATCAAGCATGGCCGTTTCGCTGCCGAGATCGTGCCGGTAGAGGTCATCGAGGGCAAGGAGAAGCGCGTCATCAAGGACGACGAACAACCGCCCAAGGCGCGCCTGGACAAGATCCCGCAGCTCAAGCCGGCCTTCCGCGAAGGCGGCACGGTGACTGCCGCCAACGCCAGTTCGATTTCCGACGGTGCTGCAGCGTTGGTGCTGATGCGCCGCTCCGAAGCCGACAAGCGTGGCCTCAAGCCGATAGCGGTGATTCACGGTCATGCCGCCTTCGCCGACACCCCGGCGCTGTTCCCCACTGCGCCGATTGGTGCCATCGACAAACTGATGAAGCGCACCGGCTGGAGCCTGGGCGATGTCGACCTGTTCGAGATCAACGAAGCCTTCGCCGTGGTTACCTTGGCGGCCATGAAGCACCTCGACCTGCCGCACGACAAGGTCAATATCCACGGCGGCGCCTGCGCCCTGGGCCACCCGATCGGCGCCTCGGGCGCGCGCATTCTGGTGACCCTGCTGTCGGCTCTGCGCCAGAACAACCTGCGTCGTGGCGTGGCCGCTATCTGCATCGGCGGTGGCGAAGCCACAGCCATGGCTGTCGAATGCCTGTATTGAGGTGAACCATGCTGGTAACTGACGAGCAACAACAGATCGCCGATGCGGTACGCGCCTTTGCCCAGGAACGCCTGAAGCCGTTTGCCGAGCGATGGGACAAGGAGCACCGCTTCCCGAAGGAGGCCATCGAGGAAATGGCCGAGCTCGGCCTGTTCGGCATGCTGGTGCCTGAGCAGTGGGGCGGCAGCGATACCGGTTATGTGGCCTATGCCATGGCGCTGGAGGAGATCGCCGCCGGTGACGGTGCCTGCTCGACCATCATGAGCGTGCACAACTCGGTAGGGTGCGTGCCGATCCTGCGGTTTGGCAGCGAGCAGCAGAAAGAGCAGTTCCTCACGCCGCTGGCCACGGGTTCGATGCTGGGTGCCTTCGCCTTGACCGAACCGCAGGCCGGTTCCGATGCCAGCAGCCTGAAGGCCCGTGCGCGGCTTGACGGCGACCATTACGTGCTCAATGGTAGCAAGCAGTTCATCACGTCCGGGCAGAATGCCGGCGTGGTGATCGTCTTTGCCGTGACTGACCCGGACGCTGGCAAGCGCGGCATCAGCGCTTTTATCGTACCCACCGACTCGCCGGGTTATCAGGTGGCGCGGGTGGAAGACAAACTGGGCCAGCATGCCTCGGATACCTGCCAGATCGTTTTCGACAACGTGCGTGTGCCCGTGGCCAATCGCCTGGGCGCGGAAGGCGAGGGCTACAAGATCGCCCTGGCCAACCTCGAGGGCGGCCGCATCGGCATTGCCTCGCAAGCCGTGGGCATGGCCCGCGCTGCCTTCGAGGTGGCGCGTGACTACGCCAATGAACGCAAGAGCTTCGGCAAGCCGCTGATCGAACACCAAGCCGTGGCGTTCCGCCTCGCCGACATGGCAACGAAGATCGCCGTGGCCCGGCAGATGGTGCTACACGCCGCCGCACTGCGTGATGCCGGACATCCAGCGCTGGTGGAAGCGTCGATGGCGAAGCTTTTCGCCTCGGAAATGGCCGAAAAGGTCTGTTCGGATGCCTTGCAGACGTTGGGCGGATATGGCTATCTGAGCGACTTCCCGCTGGAGCGGATCTACCGCGACGTTCGGGTCTGCCAGATCTACGAAGGCACCAGCGACATTCAGCGCATGGTCATTGCGCGTAATCTTTGAAGGAGCAGACTGCATGGCATTCGAAACCATCCTGTTGGATATCCACGGCAAGGTCGGCCTGATTACCCTTAACCGGCCGCAGGCGTTGAACGCGCTCAACGCGCAGATCGTCGGCGAGATCAATCAGGCGCTGGACCAGCTTGAGCGTGATCCCAACATTGGCTGCGTGGTGCTCACCGGCTCTGCCAAGGCCTTTGCCGCCGGGGCCGACATCAAGGAAATGGCCGAGCTGCAATACCCACAGATCTACGTTGAGGACCTGTTCAGCGATGCCGATCGCATTGCCAACCGGCGTAAACCGATCATCGCCGCAGTGTCCGGCTTTGCCTTGGGCGGTGGCTGCGAGCTGGCGATGATGTGCGACTTCATCCTGGCTGCCGACAATGCCAAGTTCGGTCAGCCGGAGATCAACCTCGGCGTGCTGCCGGGCATGGGCGGTACCCAGCGCTTGACCCGTGCGGTGGGCAAGGCCAAGGCCATGGAACTGTGCCTGACTGGCCGCCTGATGGGCGCGGAGGAAGCCGAACGTGCTGGCTTGGTAGCGCGTATCGTGCCGCAGGCGGAGCTGCTGGAAGAGGCGCTGAAGGTGGCGGCGACCATCGCCAGTAAATCGATCCCGGTCAGCATGATGGTCAAGGAAAGCGTCAACCGCGCCTTCGAGGTGACACTCAGCGAAGGCGTGCGCTTCGAGCGTCGGGTGTTCCACGCCGCCTTCGCCACCGAAGACCAGAAAGAAGGCATGGCGGCCTTCATTGCCAAGCGCGAGGCGCAGTTCAAGGACCGTTGAAGCGCACGGGCACTGCCCTAGGCAGTGCCCGCGATTTCACGCCAGATTGAAGAAGTACCGTTGTGCGGCTTGTGCCGTGATTGCACCCCGGTGAACCTTGTTACGGTCGTTGCTGGTCAGGTAGCGCTGAGCTGCCGTCTTCAGGTGACCGACGATGAAGGCTGACTTGGGGCTGTCCATGGCTGGGTAGTGAAAATGTGCGTACCACAGCGCCTTGCCTTCATGCACGATGGCGTATTCATCGAAGAAGTCCGCCGGGCGGCCTTTGACCCTGGCCGTTCGCATGCGGGCTCCCAGCCGACTGACCTGTACCTGGCCTTGCTCGATCAGGTATTGCAGATCGCCCATCCTCGGTAGCTGCGCCAACGCTGCCTGAGTGCGCAAGCGCGGTGCAGCAGACTGCAGCTGTTCGGCTTGCTGATAAAGCGCACGCACGACGCGCGCAGCATCTGCGGCCTGGGTAGCTTCGTCGGTCTGATTATCTGCAGTCAGACGCGCCTCGATGGCGTTGATGTGAGCAAGCAAGTCTTCGCGTTGTTGATTGATCTGCTCCTCGATCTCTACGGGTAGGTAGCTGCCCGTCAGCTGTCGCTCAAGATGCGCCATGTGCTCTCGGGCCTTGCGTTGTGCCTGGTTACTTTCCTTGAGCAAGCGTTTGAGAGACCTGCCCGTCGCCGCAGGGGCGGGTTCGGGCTGTGGTTGAGCCTGGATCTGTACCCAACCACCGTCCACCATGTGATACGCGCTGCCGGGTACATGGCTGTCCGGTCCGGCGATATCGATGATCGAGGCGTCGTCCTGACGTGGCTCGCCCAGCAGCAAGCCATGCTCCGAGGTTTCGATCAGGCCGGGTAACTGGCTGCGCAGCTGTGCAACACTGACGGTGGGCGGATAGGCCGGCAGGTTGCCGAGATCGGTTGTAATGCCATGGTCAATAAAGGCCAGGTCATTTTCCAGCCGACTCAGGGTCAGTTTGGCGGGGGCATCGAGCTGTGCGGGTTCGATGTGCTGCAATTGCCGACGTGCGCTCGCCGGTTGCTCCGCCTGGCCTTGGAGCAATCGAACCCTGGCTTCGTCGCTGGCTTCGCCTAGCGACAGGTACTGCAGCCGCTGGCTAACCAGCAATTGCGTATTTTGCCAGAATCGATGCAGCCAATAGCTATCAACCGAGCTTAGGTGGTGCACGAACTCAATGCGGTTGATCAGAGACTCAAGGCGCATGAATCGCAGGGCGACGGGCATTTTGCTGGTCACTTTGATACGGCTGGCGGCTTGGTACCAAGTAGTGATTTCGGGGAAGCTGAGGCTGGTCAGTTGCTGTAGTTGTGTCTGGTGCTCACTCAGCAGCGTTGCATTTCCAATCAGTGTATCCAGCAAGGGGGCGATGTCGTCCAGGCGCTGCCGGATGATTTCCACATCGGCCGCGCTGAAGGTGTCGCCGCTGTTCTGTTTTTGCGCCAATTGCAGGAGCGGGTCATGCCGATTCTTGTAGAGGCGACGCAGAGCGCTGTGCATGGCCTGGCGAGCCATGGCGGCCTGGTATAACAGTTTGGCCCGGTTGATCTTGAAGTTCTTGGTACCGGCGCTGAGCGTATCCAGTCGCTCGAAGTCTTTAAGGTACTGCTCCCAGAAATCTGCCTGGGCTTGCAACCGGGTGATCGAGGCCTGCAACAGGTTGGGGTCCTCGGTCATCATGGCCTCTAGGTCTTGCACCATGGCCTCGCTCTGCTGCGACGAGCGGGTTGTGGCTTCTCTCACGCGAGCGGCGACTGCTTCGCGTTCCTGACGTTTCTCTTCCTGTGCTTTAAAAATCCGACTGCCCAGCGGCATTCCCGCGCGCAAGCGCAGGCCCAAGTCCAGTTGCCAGGCGCCGTTTGCGTCGCGCTTCAGCCATGGCCCGGTGCTGCCATCGGCGCCGAGGATGCGAACTTGCTGAGTGTCCTCTTGCACCGCGACCTCATAGACCTGCCCTTCCACCACCGCATACAGCAGGTTTTGATAGAGATGAAGGCCACGCAGTGCGCCTAGCGCGATGGCGCTACCCAACGACGCCTCTGGCACCGGAGCGCGAAGGGCCATCAGGGCGCCGCGTTGTGCGTTGTCCAGCTTTGCGCTGGCATGTGACCAGCTGGCGTCCAGCGCACTGTCTGCTGTAACGATCAGCTCCGGTGGCAGTGCTTCTGTGCCGGGGTCGAGATCAGGGAGGGCGGGGAGGGGCATGACAGGCGTTGTCTCGGCAGGTATTTCCTGTTCAAGCCGCTGTTTGAACAATGAATGCGAGAACAGCAGCATGGCAACATTGACGAGCAGATTGACCAGTGCAAGTCGGTGCTCTGTGGGGTTTTGTGCATCCTCGGGCTCGATGTACTCGGCCAGGGCTGCTTCCATTTGGAAAAGCCAGGCAATCCTGTTCAGAACCTTGCCGGCAAACGGCAATACTGAATTGAGCACCAGCCATGCAAGGTCTTTAACCCGAGTAAGGCGGGTCTGGGATGAAGTCGATGAATGCTCCTCGAAACGACTGATGGTTTCTGCCACGCACGCTTGGTAGATCTTCTCGCCAATGTTGTCCAACGCTGGCTCCACCGCCAATTGGACAGGCGCTGGCGTGCTGAGTGGGACCACGAAGGAATAGTCCAGCGGTGTAAACAGGTGTGGCTGCAAAAACCCCCCGTGGGCATAGAATCGGCGGATTTCAGGGGGCAGCCGGTGCAGCAGGTCGTCCTGCAGTTCGCCGGGCGTACTGATTGCCACGAACAGGGCCATGCGATCCTTGAACTGCAGCAGCGTGTCCTCATGCATCGGACGGTATAGCAGGCACGGGTGGTGAGCGGGTGTTTCTGCTTCTATTAGCCAGGTATTGTAAGGATGGTCTATGGTCGCACCCGGTGACTTGATGAAGCCCAAAGGCCGCATTACCCAGCGCGGGGCTTGGCTTGACCATTGAGGGTTGAGCGCCAAGGCAATGTGCTCAGCGGCATCCTTGTCGACGTCCTTGCCGCGCAGATGCAGCTCCAATGCCTGGCTTGGTAGCTGCGAGCGCAGTTGGCGCGTTAGCAACTGCTGGCGCTCCTGGTGCTGCAGTGGGTCGTCCAGCATGTTTTTGCGCAGCATGGCGGGGTAGGCACTGCCGATGTCCAACTCACTGATCACCGTACGCACGTAGGTCTCGTCGAGCCAGCCAGGTAATGGCGTCTGCCCATCGTTGGCAATGGCCACGCGCCCAGGTTTGAGCAGTCCGAGATTTCCGATTGCCAACTGCGCCAACGTAAAGGTCACAGGGGTAACTTCGCCAGTTTGAATGATGGCTTCTTGACCGGGAGTGGCCACTGCGGTGGTCTGGTAGTTGACCACGCGCACGTGTTCAGGCTTGAGGAGGGTGCCCGGATGGTCTTTTTCGAAACGGGCTGCCAGGCGGTGGTTGGCGAAGTCTTCGGCGCTGTCGATGCCATCCAGCCAGAACTGCCCATTTACATCGTGATAGGCCTGCGCGATGTCTGCCAGCAAATTACCGTAGTGCAGCAGTGTTCGGCTCTCGGCATTGCGTAGCCACTCGGGTAACTGTGCGTTGAGGGCGGTCCGCTGGACAACTTCGACATCGCTGCACTGATCGAGCATGGCCGTGAGGCGGTCCAGTTGCAGATTGAGTGCCAGTGGCCCCAATGGCGGGGTCAGGTGCGAGCCAACCTGTTCGATAACGCGCAGTTGTTGCGTCAACATGCCCAGTGCCTGCTGCGCGAACACGTTGCCGGTGGACGGCACAAGCGCAACTTGCCGTGGTTTTACCCTGGAGTTCAAAGGCCATGTCAGGCCGATGTCGTGCAACAGCGCTTGGCGCGAATCGAAATCCAGAAGCCGCCCCGACAGGGTGTACAGCAATGTGATGCCTTTTGGTGGAGGGCCGTCCGAGCGCTCGAGCAGAATGGCGCTGGCCAGGTCGACGTCCAGCTTGCCATCGGCGGAGTAATCGACGCTCAATTCACTGACGCCGAGGGTTCTGGTGTTCGCCCAGGCATTGCGTTGGCTGGCTTGAGGAAAGTCATGCACCAGCCTCACAGTGGCCAATGCCAATGGCGCAAGGCTGGTTGCAGAGCGATGTGTTTCAATGGCAGTGCTCAGAAGATTCTTCAGATAGTGCTCATACCATTGCCAAGGGGTTTCTCCCGAACTATCAGGCTGGCTCCAGTAGTTCACTAGAAGCTGTGAGTAGCCCTCGATCAGAAAAGGAGAAATCTGGTTAATGAGCTGTTGAACCTGCAGCAGATCGATATCCAGCGCCCAGCCAGGGTCGGCATGTGAATGGCGAGTGAGGTAGTCTTCGCCTTGCGTCAAATGCAGTGTGCCGGGTTGGCAGTAGCGCTCGACGACGGCCTGGGCCAAGGGCCGGATCCACGTTCTCCCCTGTTGCGGCTGATTGCTGACAAGGTTGAGGTCCGCAGGCTCATATTGATCGCTCAGCCCGAATGCCTGCCATTGTTCGCGCAACATGTGATCGGCAGCATCATGCAGGGTGGGACGCTTGGCGAAGCGAGTGGCAACTTGGCAATTGAGGTTGCTGTAAAGCGCCAGGCGCTGTGAAAGCGTGTTGGTCATGGGCAGGGTCTTCCTTCTCAGGTGAAAACACCTATCAGGCAATTTCTCGTGTAGACCCAGGTGGCACGTAGTTGCTACCTGCCTGGTCAACGCTGCTGACCCATCAAAGGTTGCCAGTGAGCGGATTCCAGGCCGTTTCTGGCAATTCCCCTCTGATTGCTGTTGCTCGCGACGGCTTGGCACCTTAGACTGCCGCCCCCTGTAAAAGAGTGCCGGTTGGCGCTTGAAGAATTTCGCTGCCGATGCCGAGGTGTTGGCGGCACCTGAATCGCCCAAATGCACATTTTTTCATAGAGAAATCGATGACCAAGGAACAGTTGCTGGCCATGTCGGCCGATGACTACATGAACGCTGACCAGCTGGCCTTCTTCACTGAGCTGCTGCAGGCGATGAAAGTCGAAACCCATGAACGCATCGAGCTGAGCCGCACTACCATCGAAGGCCTGGATACGCCGTCGGACCCTGCTGACGTGGCGTCGGTCGAAGAAGAGCGCAGCTGGCTGGTGAATGCCATCGACCGCGACCAGCGCTTGCTGCCGCAGCTGGAAATGGCCCTGGACCGCATCACCGACGAAAGCTTCGGCTGGTGCGATGACAGTGGCGAGCCGATTGGCCTGAAACGTTTGCTGATCAGCCCCACCACCAAGTACTGTATCGAAGCTCAGGAGCGCCACGAGCAGCTCGACCGCCATCAGCGCCAGGTCTGACCGGGCACAGTGCGCGAAGCCCCATTGAGCAATCTCTGGGGCTTTTTGCGTTTCTTGCGTAAATCAGTTTGCGGCATTTGTTGCTCAGCGCGTAATACTGCTGTACCAGGATGCGCTGTTACCCGGCAGTCGCTCGGCGTATCATGACCTTATAGTTAGGGTGCTATCTAAGTGCCGGAGGGAATGATGAACAGCCGGGTCGATGTAGCGGTGATGATCGGTTCAGGTGTGCCTGCGAATATGCAGGCACTGGGCAAGCGGGTATGTTGGGTGGTCTTGGTCAATGGCGAACGCCGTGGTACAGCGTTCGCCACCCGTGGCGAAGCTATGGAATGCAAGGCCGCATGGTTGCAGATCATGGATGAAGGCCACGCCGCCTGAGCGGTTTCACGCCTCCAGGCTACGGGCCAGGGCGCAAGCATCGCGGTGCAATCGGCGAAAGCCTTTGACCCTGCCAGTGGCGCTTTCGGTAACGTGGAAGAACTCGATACCTGCCGGTATGACCACGTAGCGTGGCCGGTTACGGCCGCATAGGAGGTAAGAAATGTTCTTTGCCTCTCGACGGATTTCAGTGTTTTCGTGCATATTCATTCCCCGGTAATGCGCTGATGGATACCTGAGCCCGTTCTGCCGAAGGGCCAGCGGTTATCTATCGCATCTTTTCTGGCGGGTTTGTTGTCAGACATTACGCTTCCCTGATGGGGAATATGCCGAAAGCCTGTCTTGAGGCTATATCTGGCAAGCCAGAGTAAAGTTTCCTGCGTGCTGCATCGCCAGCAGGCACAGACGTTTCGTGTATTACTTTATTATTCTTTTCGCCTATCGAATAGAAATGGCCGCGCCTCACCGACTCCGAGTGAGGGCGGTGTCACCGGTTTGAGGATTACTTCATTGGCAGTCAGTACACTGGATACCCACGCCTTGTTTGCCCTGGGCGATCTGCGCGGCAAGTTGGCCAAGCTGTTTCAGGGCCGTTTCATCTATGTCACCGAACAGAACCCCGAAGGCCTGTACATGGCCGAGATCGATACCGAAAGTGCTTTGGTGGTCGATGACAAGCAGCGTCTGGAATTGAAGGTGGGCGATCACTTCCGTGCCGCCGTCCTACCCAGCCGCGAAGGCGGCAAACTGGAAATGCGCTTTCGCGAAATCAAGCTGAATGTCTACGGCGTGGGCGACTACGCGTTTGTTTCGGTGCCGGAAGGCGAAGGCATCGTATTCCGCGAAGGTCACGGCGTGATGCTGGTGTTCGCAGCGCAGCAGCAAGTTCAGGAAGGCCTGGGCAAGTTGCTCAAGGCCGTCACCGGCAAGGTGGCCAAGTGGCGCAAGGGTGAGCTGACCACCTTCAAGGCCAGTGAATGAGTGACAGTGACGAAGCGCCTGGCACGCGTGCCGCGTTTCATCGGCAGCACCAGGCGCAAGCCTCGGCCGAGGCCCAGCGCCTGTTGGCGCAGCGTGAAGTGATGGGCGGAGCTTGGCTAAGCTGGGTGGCAGCCCAGCTCTATCAGCTGAGTCCGCCACCTTATGCCGCCATGGTCCGGCGCGAACTGCAGCGCCTGGCCCAAGGCTAAGGTCATCCGTTTCAGTGGCCGCGATCGCGGCCGCTGCTCACTTCTTCAGGTACCGCTTCTTTCGACATGCGCTTGCGGAATAGCGCCGCCCGGGCCAGTAGCAGTGTCGTTACCGGTACGGTGATCGACAGCAGGATTGGGATCAGCCAGGCGTGCAGCACCGGACCCTCCTTGAGCCAGGAAAAGTAGATGATCGACGCCAGTGCCACGCACCAGGCACCGATGGTCGAAGCCAGCGCCGGTGGGTGCATGCGCTGGAAGTAGTCTTTCAGACGCAGCAGGCCAATGGCGCCAATCAGCGCGAACAGGCTACCGATCAACAGCAGCGCGGCAGTGACCAGCTCCAGCCAGAATGGCAGCTCAAGGGTTTCGGTCATTCGATCACCTCACCACGCAACAGGAACTTGGCCAGGGCGAACGAACCGACAAAGCCGAACAATGCAATCAGCAGTGCACCCTCGAAGTAGGTGTCACTGGCATAGCGGATCCCCAGCACCAGCATCGTCAGCATGGCCAGGATGTACAGATAGTCCAGCGCCAGCACCCGGTCCTGGGCGGAGGGGCCGCGAAACAGCCGGATCAACGTCAGGCCCATGGCCAAGGCGAAGATGAACAGGCTGGCGAGGACTGCGTTGGCAAGCAGGCCTGTCATTCGAAGATCTCCATCAATGGGCGTTCGTAGGTGTGCTTGAAGTGCTCGATGAACGCCGCTTCGTCGTCCAGCTCGAACACATGCAGCAGCAGTACGCTGCGGTCCAGGGCCAGCTCTGACCACACGGTGCCGGGCACCACGGTGGTGATCATCGACAGTGCCGCGAGGCCATGGGCGTCGCGCAGGTCCAGTGGAATGTGCACGAAGGCCGAACGTGGCGGGCGATGCCCGGCACGCAGTACGCCGATGGCCACCAGCAAGTTGGAATGGATGACATCGACGCCAACCCGGCCAATCAACTTTGCCACAACCCACGGTTTGCTCACATGTGCGTATTGCGGGCGCAGCGGAGCCATCAGCAGCGGGGCCAGCACGCCCAGTGCTGCGCCCAGCAACAGGTTGCCGGGGCTGAGCGACAGGTTCAACAGCAGCCATAGTACGAACAAGGCGGCAGACAGCAACGGCGTGGGGAACAGTCGGCTCATGGCTGCACCTGTGCGTCGGGTGTGGTCGGGCCAGGGATGGGGCGGGCTGCCATCACGGCCTCGATGTAAGCGTCCGGTGCCTGCAGGCTGGCTGCGGTGTCCTGGGTGTAGCGCAGCAGCGGTTCAGCCCTGAAACTGAGGATGATGCACAGGCCGAGCAAGATCACGATGGGCAGGCATTCGTAGCGGCGCAGCAGCGGTGAGGGGCGCTCTTCGGGCTTCCAGAAGCGCTGGATACCGACCCGACCGAAGGCGATCAGTGAGGCCATGCCCGAAAGGATCAGCAACGCCACCAGCACCCAACCTGCCGCCGACAGTGGCTGCTCGGCTGGCATGCCCAGCCCCTGGGGATTGAACAGCGCGCTGATGAGGTTGAGCTTGCTGACGAACCCCGACAGTGGCGGCATGCCGATGATCAGCAGGGCGCAGGCGATGAAGCTCAAGCCGAGGAACGCCATGGTCCAGGGAATGATCTGGCCGATCACGACCTTCTGGTCATCGTCGAGGTTGATGCCCTTGGGTGGGTGCAGCGACTCGAGGGGGGAGGGCATGGCGTCTTCTTCGTCATCTAGAGGCGCTTCGTTGGCAGAGCGCGAGCGTTCGATCAGTTCGGCGAGCAGGAACAGCGCGCACAGCGCCAGGCTCGAGTTGATCAGGTAGAACAATGCCGCGCCTGTGAGCGCTGGCTGGGCGAAACCGACTGCGCCGAGCAAGGTGCCGGCGGAAACCAGGATGCTCAGCGCAGCCATGCGCTCCAGGCGTTGCGCTGCGAGTATCGACACCGCCGCCACGGCCAGGGTCACCAAGCCCCCGTAGACCAGCCATTGCCCGCCGAAATGTGCCGACGCACCGGCTTGCCCGGAAAACAGCAAGGTCCACAGGCGCAGTACGGCGTACAGGCCGACCTTGGTCATGATGGCGAACAGCGCGGCGACGGGCGCACTGGCCGATGAGTAGGCAGGTACCAGCCAGAAATTCAGCGGCCAGATGCCGGCCTTGACCAGGAAGGCCATGGCCAGGATCGCTGCGCCAGCATGCAGCAGGCCTCGGTCGGCCTCTGGTATCAGCGGGATCTTCAGCGCCAGGTCGGCCATGTTGAGGGTGCCGGTCACGCCATACAGCATCGCCGCGCCAATCAGGAACAGCGACGAGGCGAACAGGTTGATGGCGATGTAATGCAGCCCGGCACGCACCCGTGCGCGGCCCGAGCCATGCAGCAGCAGGCCGTAGGAGGCAGCCAGCAACACTTCGAAGAACACGAACAGGTTGAATAGGTCGGCGGTGAGGAAGGCGCCATACAGGCCCATCAGCTGGATCTGGAACAACGCATGGAAGCTGGCGCCGGCGCCATCCCAGCGGGCGCGGGCGAACAGCAGGGCGCTGATGCCGATGACACCGGTCAGGGTCAGCAACAGGGCTGAAAGGTGATCCACCACCAGCACGATGCCAAAGGGTGCCGGCCAGTTGCCAGGCAGATAGACCCCGATCGATTCCGCCTGCCCCTGGTTGCGTACCCACAGCAGCAAGCAGATCGCAATGGCCAGCCCGGTGAAGGTGGACAGCAAGTTCAGGCGCGCCTTGACCTGGCGATGTTTTTCGCCCAGCAGCAGCATCACTGCCGCGGTCAGCAGCGGTAGCAAGATGGGGGCGACGATCAGTTGACTCATGCCACTCATTCGTCACGCTCCCGGCCGTCCACATGGTCGGTGCCGGTCAGGCCGCGCGATGCCAGCAGGACCACCAAAAACAGCGCGGTCATGGCAAAGCTGATGACGATGGCCGTAAGCACCAGCGCTTGCGGCAGAGGATCGGTGTAGTGCAGCAGGTCCTGGGTCACACCGTCCTTGATGATCGGCTCCTTGCCGATGAACAGGCTGCCCATGCTGAAGATGAACAGGTTGACCCCATACGACAGCAGGCACAGGCCCATGATCACCTGGTAGGTCCGTGGGCGCAGGATCAACCACACCCCCGAGGCGGCCAGTACACCGATGGCGACTGCTATGACTTCTTCCATCAGGCGGCTCCTGCTTGGCTGGACTTCGACGGGTTGCCCGGGCGGTAGGCACGCACCGACTGGTGCGCCAGGGCGGTGAGGATCAGCAGGGTCGAGCCGACCACCACGGTGTACACGCCGATGTCGAAGAACAGCGCGCTGGCCACATGTACGTCGCCGAGCAGTGGCAGGTGCAGGTGAGCGGTGTGGGTGGTGAGGAACGGGTAGCCGAGCAGCATGGCGCCGACCCCGGTCAAGGTCGCGCAGAGCAGCCCGGTGCCCATCCAGCGCAGTGGACGCAGGCTCATCTGCGCTTCGACCCACTGGGTGCCGGCCACCATGTACTGGAGGATGAACGCCACCGACATCACCAGGCCGGCGACGAAACCGCCGCCCGGCTGGTTGTGGCCGCGCATGAACAGGTACATCGATACCAGCAAGGCGATTGGCAGCAGCAGGCGCACCAGCACGGCAGGCACCATCATGAAGCCCAAGGCGGTGTCGGTGGCATGCCGTGGGTTGATCAGGTCGGTGACCACGTCGGGCGCCAGCTGGCGCTGCTGGGCCGGCAACTGCATGCTCTCCTTCGGCGGGCGGAAGCGGCGCAGCAGGGCGAACACGGTCAGCGCCACGGCCACTAGCACGGTAATCTCGCCGAGGGTGTCGAAGCCACGGAAGTCCACCAGCATCACGTTAACCACGTTGGTGCCTCCGCCTTGCGGCAGGGCGCGGCTGAGGTAGAACGACGAGATATCGTTGGGCGTCGGCCGGGTCAGCATGGCGTACGACAGCACCGCCATGCCGCCGCCGACCAGCACCGCCAACAGCAGGTCGCGCAAGCGCCGGGCACGGGCGCGGTCGAGGCTGCCGGGCAGCGGCGAGACGCCTTCGATACGCCGTGGCAGCCAGCGCAGTCCGAGCAGGATCAACACCGTGGTGACCACCTCGACCACCAGCTGGGTCAGGGCCAGGTCCGGGGCGGAGAACCAGACGAACGTGATACAGGTCATCAGGCCGCACACGCTGACCATGATCAAGGCTGCCAAGCGGTGGTACTTGGCCTGGTAGGCGGCGCCGATGGCGCACGCGATTGCGATCAGCCATAGCGCGACGAACACGCCGGAACCTGGGATCTTCGGCCGGTCGCCCCAGCTCAGGCCGCTGTACAGCATCGGGGTGAGGCCGGCGATGAAGGCGGCCAGCACCAGCATGAACAACTGCGACTGCAGGCGCCGGCTGGTCAGCAACCGCTCGACGCGCCGCGCCAGCAGCATCAGCCGGACCTGACCGGTTTCGAACAAGCGCTTGCCATTGAATCGCTCGATCAGCGGCGGATAAGGGAAGCGACCACGGCGCAGCTGCTTGCGCAGCGCCAGATAGAGCACGATACCGCCGCTCATGGCCACCAGGCTCATGATCAGCGGGGCGTTCCAGCCATGCCAGATGGCCAGACTGTATTCCGGCAGCGTGCCACCCACCACCGGCAGCGCAGCGGCAGCCAGCAGCGGGCCGACCGACTGCGCCGGGAAGATGCCGACCACCAGGCAGGTCAGCACCAGCAGTTCGACCGGTGCGCGCATCCACCGCGGTGGCTCGTGCGGCGTATGCGGCAGGTCCTCGGCCTTGGGCCCGAAGAACACATCGACGGTGAAGCGCAGGGCGTAGGCGACGCTGAAGGTCCCGGCGAGGGTGGCGATCACCGGCAGTGTGGCCTCGACCCAGGCCGTGGAACTGATGAACACGGTTTCGGCAAAGAACATTTCTTTGGACAGGAAGCCGTTCATCAACGGCACGCCGGCCATCGAGGCGCTGGCCACCATGGCCAGGGTCGCGGTGTAGGGCACCATGCGTATCAGGCCGCTCAGGCGGCGGATGTCACGGGTGCCGCTTTCATGGTCGATGATGCCGGCGGCCATGAACAACGAGGCCTTGAAGGTGGCGTGGTTGAGAATGTGGAACACGGCGGCGACTGCAGCCAGCGGGCTGTTGAGGCCCAGCAGCAAAGTGATCAGGCCAAGATGACTGATGGTCGAGTAGGCCAGCAGGCCCTTGAGGTCGTTCTGGAACATGGCGGCGAAGGCGCCCAGCAACAGGGTGATGGCACCCGCGCCGCCGACGATCCAGAACCACTCGTCACTCCCGGACAGCACCGGCCATAAACGAGCGAGCAGGAAGACGCCGGCCTTGACCATGGTTGCGGAGTGCAGGTAGGCGGAAACCGGTGTGGGTGCTGCCATGGCATGGGGCAGCCAGAACTGGAAAGGGAATTGCGCGCTCTTGCTCAGTGCGCCGATCAGGATCAGGGGTAGCAGCACGGGGTACAGCGCGTGCTGGCGGATGATGTCGCCGGCAGCCAGGACCTTGTCCAGGTCATAGCTGCCGACCACATGGCCGAGCAGCAGGGCCCCGACCAGCAGGCAAAGGCCACCGGCGCCCGTGACCATCAGGGCCATGTAGGCGCCGCGGCGAGCGTCGGCGCGGTGGTGCCAATAACCGATCAGCAGGAACGAGAACAGGCTGGTCAGCTCCCAGAAGAACACCAGCTGGATCAGGTTGCCGGAGATCACCAGGCCGAGCATGGCACCCATGAATGCCAGGAAGAACGCGAAGAAACGGGGCACCGGGTCCTGCGGCGACATGTAGTAGCGCGCATACAGCGACACCAGGGTGCCGATGCCCAGCACCAGCAATGAGAACAGCCAGGCGAAACCGTCCATGCGCAGGACGAGGTTCAGGCCCAGGCTGGGCAGCCAGAGGAGTTCTTCGCGGATCACCCCGCCGTCGGCAATCTGGGGGTACAGCAGTGCTACCTGGACAGTGCCGACCAGGGCCACGAGCCCGGCAAGGATGGACTCGGCGTTACGTGCGTTGTGCGGCAGCGCAGCTGCCAGGCAACTGCCCACGAACGGCAGAAGCAGTAGCACTATCAAAGACATAGCGTTCTATTCTGGAAAGGTATGCAAGGATCATACGTGTCGGGCCGTTGATCACCAACACGCAAGCTGTCGCAGAATCCTACAAAAGCGCTGTGACAAGCTGTTTTTTTATAACAGTTTTTTACAGAGCATAGACGCTGCCGGGCACTTTACAGGCCGGCTTCAGTTTCGTGAGGGGCTGGCGCTTCGAGCGTTTCGTTGGTTTGGTTGTTGCGCCGGATCTTCAGCTCGCTGACGACCACGGCGATGACGATCAGCAGGCCGCCGATCAGCGCGATACCGGGCAGGCGTTCACCAGCAATACGCCCGACGATGCCGGCCCATACCGGCTCGCCCGCGTAGATCAGCGTGGCACGGGTCGGTGAAACCGATTTCTGCGCCCAGTTCATGGCGACCTGGATCACTGCACTCATGGCACCCAGGCCCAGCGCACTGAGCAACAGCAACCAGGAAAAATCGGGCAGACGCTCCTGGGTCGGAACGATCATCAGGAATGCCAGCAGCGAAGCGGTCGCCAACTGCACGACGGTGACCCGGCGCACATCGACCTGGCCGGCGAAGCGGCTGATCAGGATGATCTCGGCGGCGATGGCCACGGCACTCACCAGGGTCACCACTTCACCTTCGCTGAAATGCAACGCACCGCCTTCGGGGCCGGCGAGCAACATCAGCCCGACGAATGCCAGGCAGATGCCGATGCTGGGCATCAGCCCGGGACGGCGACCCAGCACCAGCCATTGCAGCAGCGGCACGAACGGAACATAGAGTGCGGTGATGAATGCCGACTGACTGCTGCTGATGGTTTGCAGGCCCATGGTCTGCAGGCCATAGCCCAACATGATGGATACACCGATCAGCACGCCGGCCTTCAGTTCGGTGAAGGTCAGGCCGGACAAGGCACGCGCCGAGGCCAGGCCGACGAACAGCGCCGCTGCGGCAAAGCGCAGGCCGACAAAGAACATCGGGCCGCTGACGGTCATGACGTTGTGTACCAGCAGAAAGGTACCGCCCCACAACATGGTGATGAACACCAGTACCATTTCTGCCTTGCTCAGGCGAAAAGAGACTGCGGGCTGTGAGTTGCTGGACGGTTGGCTCATGGGCTTGCGCACTCGGAGGGGGCGGCGCACAATCGCCGCAAAGTGGGCAGTATACTGCGCAATCCATCCAAGTGAGCAATATAGTGCACAAAGAGTCCGCGCACCGTGCATCGGTGCTGCAGCATGTCAGCCTTAATGTCCGCAGCCTGCGCAACGCGGCCGGGATGAGTCAGAGTGCCCTGGCCGAACGTTCCGGGGTCAGCCGGCGGATGCTGGTGGCGATCGAGGCGGGTGAGAAGAATGTCAGCCTGACCACCCTCGACTTGATTGCCGAAGCCCTCGGGGTCGCCTTCAGCACGTTGATTCAAGCCCCGGATCAACGCGACCCCAGCCGCATCGACGAGCTGGCCTGGACCGGCGAGCACCCGCAGAGCAAGGCCGTGCTGCTGGCCAGCAGCAGCGCCCGGCGTGAAGTTGAAATCTGGGAGTGGACCCTCGCGCCTGGGGAGTGCTACACCAGCGAAGCCGATGCCGAGGGCTGGCGTGAGCAGATCTACGTCGCCGAAGGCCAATTGACGCTGGTCATCGAAGGCGCCGAGCACTGCCTGCAGGCCGGACAGTTCCATGTGTTCCCCAGCAACTGTCGCTATGCCTACCGCAATGATGGAGCAGTGCCCGTGCGCTTCGTGCGTAATGTGGTGATCTGACAGCTTTCAGGGTCAGCCCTTGATCAGCTCATCGGTCTTCACCACCTTGGCATAAGCAAACGCCAGCGCGGCCATGGCCGAGTCGTGCACCTGGGCGGCCGGTATCTGTTTGCCATCGAACTCCAGCGGCAAGGTGGCGCAGGCATCGTGGGCCACGGTGACGTCGTAGCCAAAGTCGGCAGCTGCACGGGAGGCGGCGTCGATGCACATGTGGCTCATGCTGCCGACGATGGTCACGGCCTTGACCTGATGCTGGTCCAGCGTCTGCTTCAGGTCGGTCCCCAGAAATGCGTTGACCTTGTGCTTGAGCACCACAGGTTCGCCCGCTGCTGGCGTGACCTTCGAGTGAATGGCCGAGCCCTGGGTGCCTGGGGCGAAGAATGGCGCATCGGCGGTTTCGAACTCATGCCGCACGTGAACCACAAGATCGCCCTTCTGGCGGGCCGCGGCCAGCAGGCGCGCGGCGTTGTCCGCGGCCTGGTCGGCCCCGTCGAGGGTCCATTTGCCGCCGGGGAAGTAGTCGTTCTGGATGTCGATGATGATCAGGGCCTGCTTGCTCATGCTGCCTCCTGTGGCAGTAGTCGTTGGATGACGATAGTTATAGGCTGTGGGCACCGACTTGAGGATTGGCGCGATCGACACAATGACGGCAAAAACTGACAGCAGCGGCCGCCTCGAGATCGGCCTGCTGCATTACCCGGGCGCGCAGCGCGCGGCGATTCATGGCCTGAGCGACCTGTTCAGCGTGGCCAACCGGGTGGCCGTCGAACTGGGGGCGGTCGAATTACCATGGGTACGTGTCAGCCACTGGCAAGTCGATGAGACGGGGCAACTACGGCTTCTTGAGGATAGCCCTGGCACGACGGGGCAGCCGTTGCGTGTGCTGATCATTCCGCCGAGCCTTGAGTCGACGCCTGCGTCTGACCTGCTCGAGCGTCATCGGCAGCCGCTGTGCCAGTGGCATAGCCAGGGCACAGTGCTGGCTTCGGTGTGCATCGGCGTGTTCTTCATCGCCGCCAGCGGCCTGCTCGATGGCCGGGCGGCCAGTACCCACTGGAATTACGCGCAGACCCTCGCCGAGCATTACCCCAAGGTTCATGTGGAGGCCAATCAGCCGCTGCTGGATGACGGTGACATCATGACGTCAGCCGGCCTGATGGCCTGGACCGAACTGGGGCTGCGCCTGCTGGAGCGCTATCTTGGCGGCTCCGTGGCCTGGGAAACGGCGCGCTACATGTCCGTTGAGCCGGCCACCAGGCCGTTGCCGGGGGCGTTGTTCAGTCCGCGCCTGGAGCATGGTGATCAGGCGGTGCTGAGGGTGCAGCACTGGTTGCAGTCAGGCGGTGCGCAACAAGCCGACCTCGCCGGCATGGCCGCCTGTGCCGGGCTTGAAGAACGCACATTCCTCAGGCGCTTCCGTGCGGCCACCGGGTTGAAACCCACCGAATACTGCCAGCAGGTCAGGGTGGGGCGGGCCTGCCGGATGCTGGAGTTCACCCGGCGTACGGTGGAGCAGATTGCCTGGGGTGTGGGGTATCAGGACCCAGGGGCGTTCCGCAAGGTGTTCCAGCGCATCACCGGGCTGACACCAAGCGAATACCGGCAGCGCCTCAACTTGCCCGGTTCAGGGTAGGTGCGGCCCCGGCCCTGCGTCAGCCAGATGGTCCTGGCGGTTGCGCAGCGGGCACTCCTTCAGCGACATGCAACCGCAGCCGATGCAGCCATCGAGTTGGTCGCGCAGCCTGACCATTTCGTCGATTCTGCGGTTCAGGTCCTCTCGCCAGCGCGCCGAAAGCCGCCGCCAGTCTTCGGCAGTCGGCGTGTGATCGTTGGGCAACTCAGCCAGGGCAGAAGCGATCTCGGCCAGGGGTATGCCCAGGCGCTGGGCCATCTTGATCACGGCAACCCGACGCAGCATGGCCCGCGGGTAGCGGCGCTGGTTGCCAGTATTGCGGGTGCTCTGGATCAATCCTTTGGTTTCATAGAAATGCAGCGCGGTCACTGCCACACCGCTGCGCGCTGCCAATTGGCCGACACTGAGCAGCTTTTCGGTGGTGGCTGAAGTTGTGCTCGACATGGAAAAATCGCTTGACCTTGAGTTAAGTGGAGGTTTTACCCTGCTGGCCAATCCGTAGCAAGCGCCGCAGCAAGGAGACCTGCCATGACGGCCACGCCGCAATCCCTGTGGTTTACCCAGATGATCGAGTATGAAGTGCCTGCGTCGCGTCAGGCTTCGCTGGCGCAGGCCTTGGTCACGCGCAGTGAGGCGTTGGCTGCGCGTTGCCAAGGCTTGCAAAGTGTCAGCATCCAGGCCAGCGACGATGGCAGCCGCGTCTTGCAGTACCTGCAATGGCAATCTCGCGTGGCCTGGGTGGAGGCGGCGCAGTGCTTTGCCGACGAGCCATTCTTCGATCTGCTCAGTCGCCATCAGGCCAAAGGTATCAACTTTGCTGCGTACCAGGCATTGCGCAGCCTGGTACGTGGGGCTGATGGTGGCCTGCACTGCCAGGTCGGTGACCCTCAGGCATACCAGGGGGCGTAGTGCGGATAGCGGTCCAGGCGTGCGCCGACCACCATTTCACTGATCCAGGCGGCCAGGATCGAACTGTAGGCCTTCTGGCTTTCCTCGCTGGATAGCGCATGGTCGGCGCCATCGACCATTCGGTGGGTCAGCGAGTGAGCGCTGACAAATGCCGAGCGGTAGCTCATCAGCGTGGAATGCGGCACGTAGTCATCCTGTTCAGATTCAACCAGCAGCACATCGCCGGCAAACTCGGCACAGGCGGCCAAGGCGCGGTTGTCTCCCGGGCCGAGGACGCGCTGGCGATACGCGTTGAGGCGCTGGCGGTCGAGGGCCTGCTTGGGCATGTTCCATTCGTCGTCCCAGTACATTGCCGGTACCCGCAGGGCCAGCCACTTTACCGGCCGTTGCAAGGTCAGCAGGGTAGCCAGGTAGCCACCGTAGCTGCTGCCGATGATGGCGATGGCACTGCTGTCGACTGCCGGGTGGCTGACCAGTCGGTCGTAAGCGGCCAGCAGGTCCTTGAGGTTCTGTTCGCGGGTGACGGTCAGTCTCTGGCTTTCGGTCTTCTCGTGGCCACGCAGGTCGAAGGTCATGCACACACAGCCCAGACCGGTGATATGCCGGGCGCGCGCCAAGTCGCGCTGCTGGCTGCCGCCCCAGCCGTGAACGAAGAGAATGCCGGGCATCTTGCTGCCGGGGCTGACCAGGGTGCCGACGATGCTGTCATCTTCGACGTGCAGTTCCACGGTTTCACTCTGAATGCTCATGCTGGCGAATCCGCGCGTATTTGCTGAGTTGTCCGAGTTCACTGTCGTTTCCTTGATAGAAGAGGGTGGCGTCACTGGGCAGGTTGGGGGTACCGAACACTTCATGGGTGGATGCGCAAAGCTGCTGCAGGGCGGGGTCATCGGCGAAGGCCTGCAATGCCAGGAGCTCTGCGCTGCTGGCTCCCCCCATGCGCCAGGATTGTTCCAGCACGCCGCTGCGCAGATGGCCTTGGGCTGTGGTGCCGCGGGCGATGTCGTAGTTGCGCCGCGAGGCGATAAATCCCGGGAAATGTTGTTCGGCGGCCTGCTCGTAGGCCATGGCCTGGTTGATCGCCAGGCGCAGGTGATCCTCAAGAGGCAACTGCAGCAACGCTTGGTAATCACCCCGCACCACGACCAGTTCGGAGCCGCCGTAGACCTCGATCCCTTGATGGTCACGAGTCAACTGCTGAGTGCCGTGATAGCTGCAGGTCACGCCCGCGACGCGGACCTGGCCTACGCTGAACGTCTCGACGTCGCTCAGGTCCTCCTCCAGCACCAGGCCCCACAGGGCCAGGTCCCGATCGTCGATGTTGGCCAGTAGCGGTTCCAGTTCATCTACCTGATTAATGACATGCTGGCCACGGCCGGCACAAGCCAGCACCGGTTTCACGCGTAACGGGCCATCACGGAGTAACAACTGAGCGGCGCGTCGAGCATCGGCCTTGCTGAACACGGTATAGCCGCAAAGGAGGGCGTCACTGGCCTGGCGAGCAAAGGCATCGGTCCAGCCCGGCGGGAATTCGGCATCGGCCGGTATCGGGTGAGAGATGGCCTTGGTGGCCATGTAGGGGTGGCTGACCAAGCCGCCGAACAGGTCTTGCTCGTTGTAGATACCCATCGCGGCATAACGCTCAGGGCCGACCAGGGTTTCGGTAGGTAGGTAATAGTAGTGCGGGTCGTCCTTGGCCGGTACATCGGGCAGCACGGCATCGCAGCCCAGCAGCTGGGCCAGGCGGCCAGCCAGTTTCAGGTGCACGGCATGTTCGTGTTCCGGGGTGTGTTCGCGGGTGTCGAGCAGCACCACGGCGGTCTTCTGGTCGCAGACACTGGGCATGGGGATTTGCCTGTGTGCAATGAATGTACAGTTTGTGAAGCCCGTGCCAACGGTAAGTTCAGCTGGAAGCGACTGATGGTCCCGGCCGGGTTGTAGGAATCGTCTTATATGCAGGTGACATCACGGGCATAGCATGCCGTGAGTCGGTCGTCGCGATTGCGGCTCCGTGGCCGCTGTTCCATTATTCTCATCCTGGAACAACCCCGATGTGTCCGCAGGAGTGCGCATGAACGTTCAGACCACCATTCAGCAAAGTGTGCCGGAGCGCTTGGCGCGCGTGCGCGAAGTCATGGCCCGTGAGGCCGTCGATGCCCTGCTGGTGCCTTCGGCCGACCCGCATCTTTCCGAATACTTGCCGGGTTACTGGCAGGGGCGTCGCTGGCTTTCGGGCTTCGAGGGTTCGGTGGGCACCATGGTGGTGACTGCACATTTTGCCGGCGTGTGGGTCGACAGCCGCTATTGGGAGCAAGCCGAAAAAGAACTGGCTGGTAGCGGTATCACCTTGATGAAGCTGTTGCCGGGCAAGCCGGGCGCGCTGGAATGGCTAGGGGACAATATTCAGGTGGGTGGCGCCGTCTCCGTGGATGGGTCGGTTATGGCGCTGGCTTCAGCGCGCCAGCTCGAAGAGCGGCTCAAGGCTCGCGAGGCACGCCTGGTAACCGATCGGGACTTGCTCGCCGAGGTTTGGGAAGGCCGTCCGGCGCTGCCTGCCAACCCGATCTATCAGCACCTGCCGCCCCACGCCACGGTCAGCCGGGCCGAGAAGCTTCGCCAGCTGCGGGCAACGCTGCAGGAAAAGGGCGCTGATTGGCATTTCATCGCGACCCTGGACGACATCGCCTGGCTGTTCAATCTGCGCGGCAGTGATGTGTCCTACAACCCGGTTTTCGTGGCCTTTGCCTTGATCGGTAAGGACCAGGCGATCCTGTTTGTCGGTGCGGGCAAGCTCGATGAGCATTTGCGCCAGGTACTCAACGCCGACGGCATCGAAGTGCGCGATTACGAGGAGGTTCATCAGGTGCTGTCGGAGCTGGCCCCGCCTAGCCGGCTGCTGGTCGACCCGGCCCGCGTGACCTGCGGTTTGCTGAAGAACCTGGATGCCCAGGTTCAATTGGTCGAAGGGCTGAATCCCACCACGCTGAGCAAATCATGCAAAGGCGAAGAGGAGCTGATGCATGTACGCCAGGTCATGGAGCAGGACGGTGCGGCCTTGTGCGAATTCTTCGCCTGGTTTGAAGCGCATCAGGCCCAGGAGGTCATCACCGAGTTGACGGTGGATGAGCAGTTGAGCGCCGCGCGTGCCCGCCGGCCCGGCTTTGTCTCATTGAGTTTTTCGACCATCGCAGCATTCAACGGCAATGGCGCCATGCCACATTACCGCGCCACCGAAGCATCCCATGCGGTCATCGAAGGGGATGGCCTGCTATTGATCGATTCTGGTGGGCAGTATCTGGGTGGCACCACCGACATCACGCGGATGGTTCCGGTCGGCAATCCGACCCTGGAGCAGAAGCAGGATTGCACGCGCGTGCTCAAGGGCATGATCGCCCTGTCGCGTGCCAGCTTCCCGCGGGGTATTCAGTCACCGTTGCTCGACGCCATCGCGCGGGCGCCGATCTGGGCGGACCAGGTCGACTATGGCCATGGAACCGGGCATGGCGTTGGCTACTTCATGAACGTGCACGAAGGCCCGCAGGTGATCGCCTATCAGGCGGCAACCACACCGCAGACGGCAATGCAGGAAGGCATGATCAGTTCGATTGAGCCGGGTACTTATCGGCCCGGTGCCTGGGGGGTGCGTATCGAGAACCTGGTAGTCAACCGTGGGGCGGGCAAGAGTGCGTTTGGTGACTTCCTGCGCTTCGAAACCCTGACGCTGTGCCCTATCGATACCCGTTGCCTGCTTCCCGAGTTGCTGACCAAGGAAGAGCGGGATTGGTTGAATCAATATCACGCAACGGTGAGTGAGCGACTGGCGCCCCTGCTGCAAGGGGCTTCGCTGGACTGGTTGAAGGCACGCACAGCGCCACTTTGAGCGGGGTTGACAGGTCGGCAAATAGAAGAAGGGCAGCGCGTGGGCTGCCCTTTCTTATTTGCAGATGACAATCATGCTGCGGCTGGTGTAACCGGCGGGGTTGATGCCGAACAGGTAGTCCCCGGGCTCCTCGTCGGTGTCTCCAGAGCGGGCGATCACCTTGTAGCCGCGAGCGGTACAGGAAGCGGCCGCTTTGCTGTAGCACTTGTCCCAAGACGAAGACAGGCCGGAGCAATTGATATGCAGGCCCTTTTTCCCCTTTTTGACCTCAGTCTTGGCCGTTGCGGCGCATCCGGCAATGGCCAAGACGGCCAGGATGATCAAAATACGTTTCATTCCTGTCCTTAAATGCAGGGCTGATCTGCTGTCTGACCCTGTCGTTATCGCTTCGGTTCTTCCTGAATTTTCCTCGGCTTCCGTGTCCGTACAAGTAGATAGCGTAAAGATTATGATTCTGTGACAGCTTAATCAGCGAGGCGAGTGGGGACAATGAATAATCTCGTCTCAAATGAAAAGATTTCTCAGATCAATCTGCGGCAACCGCAGGATTCGCTTCACGGCGCATGGACAGTGTGGCGCCGACCGAGGCCGTGATAATGGCAAGAATTGCCAGCCACTGGGTGGTGCTCAGTACTTCGCCGAGGAATAGCAGGCCTGACAGTGCGCCAATCGCCGGTTCGATACTCATCAGCGTGCCGAAGGTACGGGCTGGCATACGGGTCAGGGCGACCATTTCCAAGCTATAGGGCAAAGCAGTCGAAAGTATGGCGACACCCAGTGCCAGAGGGATCACGGCAGGGGTGAGCAATGCGCTGCCGGCATGCACGATGCCGATGGGCGCGACAAACAAGGCTGCTACCACCACACCGAGGGCGGCGCTCTGGATGCCGTGCTCGGCGCCGGCACGTTGGCCAAACAGAATGTACAGTGCCCAACATACGCCCGCGCCAAGCGCATAAGCTGCACCCGGCACATCAAGCGGCTGGCCGCCATGCCCCACTGGCAGGAGCAGCAACAGGCCGGCAACCGCCAGGGCAATCCATACAAAGTCCAGTGCACGGCGCGAGGCGAACAGCGCCACCGCCAGCGGGCCAGTGAACTCCAAGGCAACGGCGATACCCAGCGGTGTGGTTTGCAGTGACATATAGAAGAGGAAGTTCATGCCGCCCAGCGACATCCCGTAGATGACAACGTTGCGCAGGGTGTTGGCCGTCATGCGCACGCGCCACGGGCGCAGGATCAGCAACATGATGATGCTGGCGAATATCAGGCGCAGTGTGGTGGTGCCTTGAGCGCCAATGATGGGAAACATGCTTTTGGCCAGCGAGGCACCGGACTGGATCGATGCCATGGCAATGAGCAGCAGGCCTATCGGGAAGAGAGTGGCGGCCAGGCTGCGGGGCTGGGTGTTCATTTCGGCGCGGCTATCCTTGGGCGGAGGGGCGGGGTGTGCAATATAGTGCGCAATGGAGGGTGTGAGGTGCAAGGTGCCTTTCATAGGCTTTTATCGATTGTTTAACTTTCATGAAATTAAGGGTTGACGGCGTTTTGAATCCCCTTATAATGCGCCCCACTTCCAGCGACATCGGAACGACAAACTCCTTGAAATTCAACGAGTTAGGTTGTTAAGAA
>NZ_BCBA01000059.1 GCF_001320245.1 Pseudomonas sp. NBRC 111124 | reverse complement strand
AGGTACGGCACAGCGCTTGAAAACTGTGATTTCCCTGTGGGAGCGGCTTTAGCCGCGAAGAGGCCGGTACAGGTCAGAACAGGACTTTGGCGACGTCAGCGAAGCGCTTGGCAAAATGCACGGTCAGGCCTTCACGCAGGTAGTCCGGCAGCTCTTCGTAATCACCGCGATTGGGCTCGGGCAGGATCAGCTCGAAGATCTTCTGCCGCCGCGCAGCGATCACCTTCTCGCGCACACCGCCGATTGGCAGCACCTGGCCGGTCAGGGTCAGTTCGCCGGTCATGGCAACGCCCTTTTTCGGCGCCTGGTCACGGGCCAGGGACAGCAGGGCGCTGGCCATGGTCACCCCGGCACTGGGGCCATCCTTGGGCGTGGCACCCTCGGGCACGTGCAAGTGGATAAAGGCTTCGTTGAAATAGCCAGGTGTGCCACCGAACTGCTTCAGGTTCGAGCTGATGTAGCTGTAGGCGATCTCCGCTGATTCTTTCATCACATCACCCAACTGCCCGGTCAGCTTCAACCCACGGTTGAGGCTGTGGATGTGCGTGGCCTCGATCGGCAGGGTCGCGCCGCCCATGCTGGTCCAGGCAAGGCCGGTGATTACCCCTTTGCCCGCCAGCACCTGTTCGCTGCGGAACACCGGCATGCCCAGGGCGGGCTCCAGGTCCTTGTTGCCGATCTTGATCTTGGCACCAGGGTCTTCCAGCAACCTGACCACGGCCTTGCGCACCAGCTTGCCCAGCTGTTTTTCCAGCTGGCGCACACCCGCTTCACGGGCATAACCCTCGATCACCATGCGCAGGGCGCTGTCGCTGATGCTCAGGCTGGTCTTGGCCACGCCAGCCTTTTCCAGCTGCTTGGGCCAGAGGTGGCGCTTGGCGATGGCCAGCTTCTCTTCGGTGATGTAGCCGGACAGGCGGATCACTTCCATGCGGTCGAGCAAGGGGCCCGGGATCGAGTCGAGGGTGTTGGCGGTGCACACGAACAGCACCTTGGACAGGTCCAGGCGCAGGTCCAGGTAGTGGTCGAGGAAGTCGACGTTCTGCTCAGGGTCCAGGGTTTCCAGCAGCGCTGAGGCCGGGTCGCCCTGGTAGCTCTGGCCCATCTTGTCGATTTCGTCGAGCATGATTACCGGGTTCATCACCTCGACGTCCTTCAGCGCCTGCACCAGCTTGCCTGGCTGGGCGCCGATGTAGGTGCGGCGGTGGCCCTTGATCTCGGCCTCGTCGCGCATGCCGCCGACGCTGAAGCGATAGAACGGCCGGCCGAGAGACTCGGCGATGGACTTGCCAATGCTGGTCTTGCCCACACCGGGCGGGCCCACCAGCAGCACGATCGAGCCGCTGATCTCACCCTTCCAGGCGCCAACGGCAAGGAATTCGAGGATGCGGTCCTTGATGTCGTCCAGGCCCGCGTGGTGCTGATCGAGCACTTTGCGCGCATGCTTGAGGTCGAGCTTGTCCTTGCCGTACAAACCCCAAGGCAAAGCGGTGGCCCATTCCAGGTAATTGCGAGTGACGGCGTATTCGGGCGAGCCGGTTTCGAGGATGGCCAGTTTGCCCATCTCTTCGTCGATGCGCTTTTTCGCCTGCTCGGGCAGGGTCTTGCCGGTAAGGCGCTGCTCGAACTGCTCCAGGTCGGCGCTGCGGTCGTCCTTGGTCAGGCCCAGCTCCTGCTGGATGACCTTGAGCTGCTCCTTGAGGAAGAACTCGCGCTGGTGTTCGCCGATCTGCCGATTCACCTCGGCGGAGATCTCGTTCTGCAGGCGCGCTACTTCGACCTCTTTGCGCAGCATCGGCAGGACCTTCTCCATGCGCTTGAGCATGGGCACGCAGTCGAGCACTTCCTGCAGCTGGTTGCCGGTGGCGGAGGTGAGTGCGGCGGCAAAGTCGGTGAGGGGCGATGGGGCGTTGGGGCTGAAGCGATTGAGGTAGTTCTTCAGCTCTTCGCTGTACAGCGGGTTGAGCGGCAGCAGCTCTTTGATGGCGTTGATCAGCGCCATGCCGTAGGCCTTGACCTCGTCGGTCGGCTCGGCCGGCTGGCGCGGGTACTCGACCTCGACCAGGTACGGCGGGCGATGGTGCTTGAGCCACGTGCGGATGCGCACCCGGGTCAGGCCCTGGGCGACGAACTGCAGCTTGCCGTTTTCGCGGCTGGCGTGGTGCACCTTGACCAGGGTGCCGTACTCCGGCAGGGCCGAGGTGTCGAAATGACGGTGGTCTTCCGGCGGGGTGTCCATGAAGAACAGTGCCAGCGAGTGGTGTTCGGTCTTGGCCACCAGGTCGAGGGTTTCGGCCCAGGGTTCTTCATTGACGATCACCGGCAACACTTGCGCGGGGAAGAACGGGCGGTTGTGGATCGGGATCACATAGACCTTGTCCGGCAGCTGCTGGCCGGGCAGGGCGAGGGCGTGGCCGGTGTCGGCCTTGGTGTCGGGGTGTTCGACTGCGCTGTGTTCGTCGGGTTGTTCCGGGAAATCCTGCTGGTCGCTCATGGGGCACCTGCGTGAATGACTATGGTGCTTAGATGGGGCGGGGGGGGATGGGTTTCAAGCTTCACGCTTCAAGCTTCATGCGGCAAGAAAAAAGCGGGACCGTGCAGGCCCCGCTTTCTCTTGTAGCTAGCAGCTTGCCGCTTGAAGCTTAGTCAGCCAATTTGTAAGCGATGATGTAATCGCCCATTTTCGTGCCCAGCGAGCCATGCCCGCCGGCAACGATCAGCACATACTGCTTGCCGTCCTTGCCGGTGTAGGTCATCGGCGTAGCCTGGCCACCTGCTGGCAGGCGGGCCTTCCACAGTTCCTTGCCGTTATTCACATCATAGGCGCGCAGGTACTGGTCGAGGGTGCCGCTGAGGAAGCCGACGCCACCGGCGGTGACGATCGAGCCGCCCATGCTCGGTACGCCCACCGGCATGCCGATCGGCACCGGGGTGCTGTCACGGGTGGTGCCGTTCTTGCGCTTCCACACCACCTTGTTGGTGAACAGGTCGATGGCCGCCACATAGCCCCAGGCCGGTGCCTGGCACGGGATGCCGATCGGCGACATGAACGGGTGCATGGTTACCGCGTACGGCGCGCCGGTGTTCGGCTGCACACCGCTGGTCTCACTTTCGCGCTTGCTGCCGGCGGCAACCTGTTCGCGCGGTACCATCTTCGAGACGAAGGCCATGTAGTTGGGCGAGGTGAACAGCAGCTGGCGCACCGGGTCGACCGACACGCTGCCCCAGTTGAACACGCCAACGTTACCCGGGTAGATCAGGCTGCCCTGTTCGGACGGCGGGGTGTACTGGCCTTCATAACGCAGCTCGCGGAACTGGATGCGGCACAGCATCTGGTCGAACGGCGTGGCGCCCCACATGGCCTGTTCGGTCAGCTCAGGGCCGAGCAGGTTGAGGTCGGAGCGGGCCTGGGTCGGTGCGGTGTGGTCACCCTTGACCGCGCCCTGCGGGACCGGGATCTCACGGATCGGCACGATCGGCGTGCCGTCGCGGCGGTCGAGCACGTACAGGCTGCCCTGTTTGGTCGGGATGATGATCGCAGGCTTCACATCGTCCTTGGTCTTCAGGTGCACCAGGGTCGGCTGGCTGCCGACGTCCATGTCCCACAGGTCGTGGTGGGTGAACTGGTAGTTCCAGCGGGCTTTGCCGGTGGCCAGGTCCAGGGCGACCACACCGGCGCTGTACTTCTCGGCGCCCGGCGTGCGGTTGGCGCCCCACTGGTCAGGGGTCTGGTTACCCAGCGGCAGGTAGACCATCCCCAAGTCTTCGTCGACGCTGGCCAGCGACCACATGTTGGCCGAGTTGCGGCTGTACATCTTGCCCGGAGCCAAAGGCTTGGTGTCGTCCGGGTTGTTGCTGTCCCAGTTCCACACCAGGCGGCCGTCGTGCACGTCGTAGGCGCGGATTACGCCGGAAGGTTCGTTGGTCGACTCGTTGTCGGTGACATGGCCGCCGATGATCACCAGGCTACGGGTGATCGCCACCGGCGAGGTGGAGTAGTAACCACCCGCGGTGAACGGGCCGATGCCGGTGGTCAGGTCGATCGCGCCCTGGTTGGCGAAGCCTTCGCAGACCTTGCCGTTGTCGGCGTTGATGGCGATCAGGCGGGCGTCGGCAGTCGGCAGGTAAAGGCGGCGCGGGCAGGCCTGGGCCACGGCCTGGCCGGCGTCGGACACCTTCGGTGCCGGGCTGCCGTCACGGCTGACGTAGCTGTTCTCGTCGTAGTACGAGACGCCGCGGCAGGTCATGTGGGCAAAGCCCTTGAAGGTGCCGACCGGGGTCTTGATCTGCGGGTCGTAGCGCCAGATTTCGGCGCCGGTGTCCGGGTCCAGCGCCAGCACCTTGCTGTGGGCGGTGCACGCATAGAGCATGCCGTTGGCCTTCAACGGGGTGTTTTCGTTGGTCAGCTCGACCGGGTCGTTGTCGGTTGGCAGGTCGCCGGTGCGGATGCGCCAGGCTTCTTCCAGGCGGTAGGCGTTCTGTGGTGTGATCTGGCGCAGCGGCGAATAGCGGTCGCCGTGCTCGGTGCGGCCATAGGCCTGCCAATCGCCATCGGGCATTGCCGGTGCAGCGCTGCCCATTTCGCTGTTGTCGCGACCGAGCTCGCCGAACACTTCACCCGGGTGGGTGAACTGGCTGCCCAGGGCGCAGGCGCCAGACGCCAGCACGGCGATGCTCAGCAGTGCGGTGTTGGCCTTGGCTGCAGGGCCGATGAGTGGGCGACGGGCCCACGGCAGCAGCAGGACCACGCCAATGGCGAACCAGATGGCCAGGCGTGGCACCAGTTGCCACCAGTCCAGGCCCACTTCGAGTATGGCCCACACAGTGCTGCCCAGCAGCACCAGGCCATACAGGCCCAGGGCGATACGGCGCTTGGCCAGCAGCAGGGCGCCCGACAGGGCAAAGCCGATGCCAGCAATCAGGTAGTACAGTGATCCGCCCAGTTGGCTCAGCTTGATGCCGCCGGCCAGCAGGGCCAGGCCCATCAGCAATAGCAGCACGCCCATCAGGCGTGGTAGCCAGCGGGTTCCTTGGTTGGCACCGTCAGTGCTCATCGTAGGTTCTCCGTTATGTAAAGGTGATCAGAAAGTGCTTTGAATCTTCAGGCCGCCGATTAGCGCGCTGTCGACCTGCGACACCCCGCCCGGATGGCGGATGTACTGCAGGTTCGGGCGCACCGTGAGCCAGTCGGCCAGGTGAATGCCGTAATAGAGTTCGGCGCTGTACTCGGTGTCTTGCACCGGCAGGTAGCCCGGGTTGTCGTAGTCGTCCAGGCCGGCCACCTGATTGGCCAGGCGGGCGTTCTTGCGGTAGGCCGGGTTGGCGTGCACGCGGGCGACGGCAAAGCCGATGTCGTCCTTGGCGCGGGCGTCGAAGGGGCCTTTGTAAACCAGTCCTGCCTGAACATAGTTGTCGATCACATTGGTCTTCTTGTCGTGCATCGTGGCGTTGGCGAACAGGCTCAGGCCGCGCGACTGGTCGGTGGCCTGCGAGGTCACCTGCTGTTGGGCCCCGAGCCACATACCGTGCTTGCTCGAACTGCTGCGGTAGGCGGCGCCGCTGAGGGCGGCCGGCTGGCCGTTGCTGTCCTTGAGAACATCCTGTGCCTTGGCATTACTGTAGTAGTAGCCGGCGCGATATTCCCCCTTCAAGCCTTGGAAACGTGGGCTCCATACCAGTTCAATCGGCATGACTGCACCCTGGGTGCCGCTGCCGCTGAGCTTGAAACCATTGCCCGATTCGAGGTTGGATGGATTCTGCTCATACACGCCTACCTGGGCGTACAACTCAGGGGTGAGGTTGTAGCGCACGCGCATGGCCCACTGGCTGACTGGCCAGTTGTACCAGATGCCGCCGACCCAGTTGCCCACCTGCGAGCCGCAGAAGGCCAGGTTCTGGAAGTCGCATGGGAAACTGTTGAAATCTTCGCCTTCGCCGAAGCGGCCGATTTTCACGTCCAGGGCGCCGTCGAAGTATTTCTGCTTGATCCACATTTGCGTCAGCCGCCAGGTTTCGCCACGTCCCCAGACTTCCTGGGCAGAGGTGAAGCCGCCAACCCTCGGGTCGTTGATGCGGTCGTTGCTGATGTTGTCGCCGTGGCGTTCGGTGAGGGTCAGCTGGAATTCGGTGTCGCTCCAGCCGAGGATCTTCTCCAAGTCCAGGTGGCTACCGAAGGTGAACTGGTCGCTGTAGCGCGCCGTGCGGTTGTGGTCGTAGCCGCCGTGCAGGTTGCTGCCCATCTCGCCGGTGTAGCCGAGGGTGAAGTCGTAGCCTTTTTCCAGCAGCTCGGTGCGAGTGCCGCCCCAGTCTCCGAACATCCAAGGTGAGTCCTTGGCAAAGGGTTCGCTGGCGCTGGCCGCGCTCGGCAGGCTGGCGGTGAGCGCAATGAAGGCAAAGCCGGTGTAGCGGGTCTTGGGCAGTTGGAACATGAGATAGCGCTATCTTTTGATTATTGAGCGAACGGCAAGTGCACCGAGGCGCAGGTCTTCGATGGAAATGACAAATGGGAATGCTGGATGAAGCGATTCAGCTTGCGGCGGGAGGATATAGGGGAAGTTGTAAGAAAAAAAGACAAATTGTCGCAGTTGATTGTTGCTGATCTGGTAACAGTCAAAGGGGCTGCAGAGCAGCCCCACACAGTTTAGAAGCTGGTTCGCAGTCCAACTTCCACGCTGCGCCCTGGCGCTGGCGCGATATCCCGCAAAATGGAACTGGCATAGCGCACGGTCTGGTCGGTCAGGTTCTCGCCGCGCACGAAGGCTAGCCACTGGCTCTGGCCGATGTCGAAGCGGTAGCCGACGCTTGCGCCGAGCGTGGTGTAGCTATCGGTACCAGTCTCGTTCTCAGGCTTGCGATGCTGGGATGCGGCATGTTGTACATCGATCCGTGCCTGCCAGCGGTCCAGTTCCCAGACCAGGCCACTGTTCAGGCGCAGCGGGGCAATGCGCGGCAATGGCTCGCCGCTGTCGAGGTTCTTGGCTCGGGTGTAGTCGCCGGACAGCTCCAGCGCGAAGCTGCCATAGCGGTTCTCGAGCAGCTTCCAGCGGTCCTGCGCTTCGATGCCGTAGAAGCGCGCACGCACGCCCTCGTAACGGTATTCGGGGAACCCGCCATCGTCATGATCGTGGTCCTGATCATCCTCGCCATGGTCGTGATCATGACCTTCACGCAGGTTACCCGTGCCGATCAGCCCGATGTAGTTGCGAAAGTGGCTGTAGAACACCCCGACGCTGCCTTTGTGGGTGCCATTGTCGAAGCGCAGGGCCAGGTCGGCGGAAATGGCCTTTTCCTTGTTCAGGCTGGCATCACCGACTTCGTAGGCGCCGGTGGCCACGTGGGCGCCGTTGGCGTAAAGCTCATAGAAGGTCGGGGCGCGCTCGGTGTAGCCAAGGTTGGCCGCCAGCGACCAGATCGGATCGAGCTGGTACACCGCGCCCGTGGACAGGCTGAAGGCGTTGAAGCTGCTAGCGCTGTCGGCGTCGACGAAGTTTCCGTTGCCCTTGGCATCGGGGTCGACACGGGTGTGTTCCATGCGTGCACCGAGGCTCAGGTTCAGGCGCTCGGTGGCCTGCCACTGCTCGAGCATGAACAGCGCCAGGCTGTCGGTGTCGGTGTGCGGCACGAAGGCTTCCTCGCCCAGCGCCGAGAACTCGTTGCGGCTGACCTGGGCACCCACCACGCCTTCGAGCGGACCGAGCGGCTGATGACGGGCTTCGATGCGAGCTTCGTAGCCCTTGTTCTTGAAGGTGGTGTGTACCTCGCCCTCTTCGATCTCGCTGTGCTCATAGTCGGTGTAGCCGGCATCGACCTTGACCGAGCTGAACGGGCCGTCCAGATCACGCAATTGCGAGGCGAAGGCGTAGTGATCCTGCTTCATGTCCAGGCGCACGCCGGATTCGGCCACCGAGCCGTAGTTGCTGTCGTAGCGGCTGTAGGACAGACCGGCATAGCCATGTTCCCAGTTGTAGGAACCGCCGATCGCGCCACCGTCCTGGCGGCCGTCGCTGTTTTCCAGGCGGTGGCGGCTGCCTGGCGCGTCGGCGTCGCGGACCTTGCCGCTCTGCGCGTAGCCGGGAATGCGCAGGTCGTTGAACTGGCGGCTGTTGGCGTCCAGGTGCAGGGCAAAGGTGCCGTCACCGGCTTCCAGCTTGCCGGCACTGCTGCGGGTGGTGTCGGCGCCGCCGTAGCGCAGTTCGCCGGCACCATGAATGCCCTCGATCGGCGAGTCGGGGATGCGGTTGTCGAAGGTGTTGATCACGCCACCGATGGCATTGCCGCCGTACAGCAGGGCGGCCGGGCCGCGGACGATTTCCACGCGCTCGACCGTAACGGGGTCAAGCGGCACCGCGTGATCGTAGGACAGCGACGAAGCATCCAGGGCACCCACGCCATTGCGCAGGATGCGGATACGGTCACCGTCCAGGCCGCGAATTACCGGGCGGCTGGCACCCGGGCCGAACCAGGTGGAGGCCACACCGGGTTGCTTGTTCAGGGTTTCACCGAGGCTGCCGTGCTGCTGTTGCAGCAGGTCGTCACCGTCAAGCACGGTGCTGGGTGCAGCCAGTTGACGGTTGCCCAGCGGGTTGGCGGTGATGACCTGGGGTTCCAGTTCCACGGCTTGACTGGGTGATGAAGCCAGCCACAGGAAGACGGCGAGGGGGGAGAGGCGAAGCGGGATGTGCAGCATGGGGATGAGGCGTTCCTTGGCAGATGCTGTTGTGATGTTACAATATAACATCACTATTTCAGCACAGAGGATTCAGGCCTGGCCAGCGCTTTTTCCACAGGCAACACAGATCCCACCTGCCACTACACTCGTGTAAGGTGCGCATCTTTCCTACGGAGCACTGGCATGAGCACGGCCCAACACAACGCGCTGCACGGCAAGACCCTCGAACAGATCCTCACCGAACTGGTGGCGCACTACCAATGGCAGGGCCTGGCCGAACGTGTTGATGTGCGTTGCTTCAAGAGCAACCCGACGATCAAGTCGAGCCTGACCTTCCTGCGCAAGACGCCCTGGGCGCGGGAGAAGGTCGAGCAGCTGTACGTGAAGCTGCAGCGCCAGGCCTGACATGCCTCGTCGCCCCTGGCTGACCTCGATGGCGCTGCTTGGCTGGTTCGGCCTGACGGTGCAGGTCTATCTGGTGCTGCTGGCGCGCTGGCAGGAGCAGGCCAGCCTGATTGGCGGGCTGATCAATGTGTTCGGTTATTTCACCGTGCTGACCAATACCCTGGTGGCGACCGTGCTCAGCTACGCGGCCTTTGGCCGGGCGTCAGCGGCCAGGCGCTTCTTTCTGTCGCCCTCGGTGAGTTCAGCGGTAGCGGCCAGCATCGTGCTGGTGGCGCTGGCTTACAGCCTGCTGCTGCGGCACCTGTGGCAGCCCGAGGGCTGGCAGTGGCTGGCCGATGAACTGCTGCACGATGTGATGCCGCTGTTGTTCACCTTGTACTGGTGGTTCGAGGTGCCCAAGGGCAGCCTGCGGCTCCGGCACCTGGCGGTGTGGGCGTTGTATCCGGCGGTGTATTTCGGCTATGCGCTGTGGCGGGGGAGTGAGATTGGGGCGTATGCCTACCCGTTCATCGACGTCGCGAGCCTGGGGTACGGGCAGGTGATGCTCAATGCCCTCGGAGTGCTAGCGGGGTTCTGGGGGATCGGGCTGGTGTTGCTGGGGCTGGATCGGTGGCGCGGAAGGTACAGATTGGCTTGACCTGCACCGGCCTCTTCGCGGGTAAACCCGCTCCCACAGGTATGCGCAAACCTTGAAGGCTGCGGTGTTCCTGTGGGAGCGGGCGTGCCCGCGAAGAGGCCGGTACGGAGAGCGCAGATCACTCGTCGTCCGCGGTCCCGTCGGCACGCCAGTAAGCTGCGGCCTTGAGGGCATCTTCTGCCACGCCTTTTTCCAGCAGCAGCGTCTTGGCCTGCCGGGTCAGCGATTTCTCCAGTGCCACCCAGCTGTACAGCTTGCCTTCGGGCAGTGTCAGCCCCTTCAGCAACGCCAGCAGGTCCTCATCGCGCTTGACCCAGACGACTTCGACCTGCGCCGCACTCGGCAGTGGCTGGCGCTCCTGCTCATCTTCGATCTGGATCATCGCCAGAACGCGACGGCCCGCCGGCAGCTCCTCCAGACGCCGGCCGATCGCCGGGATCGCCGTCTCGTCACCCACCAGCAGGTAGCTGTCGAACATGTCCGGCACCACCATCGACGCCCGTGGCCCGGCGATGTTCAGGGTCTGTCCAGGCGCTGCCTGGGCCGCCCAGGTCGAAGCAGGGCCGTCGCCGTGTAGCACGAAGTCGATGTCCAGCTCGTTATTTACCAGGTCGATACGTCGAGGTGTGTATTCGCGCATGGTCGGCCGGGCACCGCCGTCACGGCCCAGGTTGCGCGCGTCGATGGCCTGCTGCTGCTCGGCAGTTTCAGCGAACAGCAGCTTGATGTGGTCATCAGTGCCCAGGCTGGTGAAGCCCTGTAGCTCGTCACCACTCAAGGTGATGCGGCGCATGCGCGGGGTCAGGTCGGTGACCCGCAGCACCTGCAGGCGACGCTGACGGATTCCGTGGTTCACGCGATGAATGGTGTCACGCATGGGGATTCTCCCTGGCTGGATCGGCCGGCCCGCAGGCTATGGCCTTGGCGGTGTCGTTGAGCAGGTTGCGCACCCGTTCGATTTCTTCTGGCGTCCAGCGGCCACTGTGCATGTGCAGGGCATGGCGCAGGTTGCCGACCGCTTCGTGGATTTCCGGCGGGCGGTCATGGCCACGCAGGGCGCGCTTGCTGACTTCGATGCGCATGCGCACGCCGTCCAGGGCGATGGCCTGATCGGCCAGTGCGTTACGGCCAGCAGCGGTGATGGCATACAAGCGTTTGCTGCCCTGTACCTGGCCGCTGATCAGCTCGGCTTCTTCGAGGAAATTGAGGGTGGGGTAGATCACGCCCGGGCTGGGTGAATAGCTGCCGTCAAACAGGTTTTCTATCTGGCGGATCAGGTCGTAGCCGTGGCCGGGTTGGTCGGCCAGCATCGACAGCATCAGCAGCTTGAGGTCACCCGGGGCGAAAACCCGTGGACCACGCTCGCCACGGGTGGGGCGGCGTTCGAAAGGATCATGTGCGCAGTGGTCACGCATTTAGAGGCTCCTTGTGTTCCGATATATCGCAAGATATTACTCAAGATATATCTAAGCACAAGCCTCTAAATGCCGATGATTATCATCTACGTTTTAGATGAATCGTTGCCATGCATGGCAACCTGGGGTGGTTTGCACTCGTTGGGGTTCCCAGGCTGCAAGTAGGGCATCAGGATCGGCGCCATGCCTTTGAGTACCTGTACCGGCAGCGCCGAGGTGAATTTGAACGCTTCTGCCGAGCGCCCAGGGACGAAGGCGGTCAGCGTGCCGAAGTGGTTGTCGCCGAGGAAAAATACGAACGTAGCGGTGCGGTTGAGCGAGCGCGAGCCGATCAGCCGGCCACCCGCGCCGAAGCTTTCGATACGGTTGTCGCCCGTACCGGTCTTGCCGCCCATCACCAGCGGAGTGCCGTCATTAAGCTTGAAGCTGCCGGAGATGCGCCTCGCGGTACCGGCATCGACCACCTGCGACATGGCGCCTTTCAGCGCCCGCGCCACTTCCACCGGCAGAATACGCACACCCCGGTCCGGGTCGCTGACCAGCTTGGTCTCGTAGGGTGTATTGGCAGCGAAGTGCAGGGTGTCGATGCGCAGCGTGGGCAGGCGCACGCCGTCGTTCTGAATGATGCCGACCAGTTCCGACAGCGCGGCCGGGCGGTCGCCGGAGCTGCCGATGGCGGTGGCCAGTGAGGGCACCAGGTGATCGAACGGATAACCCACGCGCTTCCAGCGTTGATGGATATCGAGGAACGCCTCGATCTCGACCATGGTGCGGATGCGGCTGTCACGGGCACCCTGATGTCGGCTCTTGAACAGCCAGCTATAGACTTCCTGGCGCTCGAAATGGCTGGCATTGACCATCTCGGTGAGCGTGGAACTCGGCTGCTTCAGCAGGTAGCCGAGCAGCCACAGGTCTAGCGGGTGCACCTTGGCGATGTAGCCTTGGTCGGGCAGGTCGTACTTGCCGGGGCCGTAGGCTTCGTACATTTCCGCCAGCTTGCCGTCGGTGAGTTTGCCCAAGGCGATCTTGTCGTCCTTGCTGTGGGCGCGGACAAAAGCATTGAAGGTTTCCTGGCCAGCTTCCGGGAACAGGTAGCGGTGCACGGCGGCCAGGCGCTGCGGGGTGGCGCGCATGCTGTCGAGGAAGGTGTCCAGGCGCTGTTGGGAGGTCTTGCGCTGGTATTTCTTCCAGAAACGCATCAGGTAACTGGTGCCTTCCTTGTCGGCGAAGCGCGCCAGGTATTCCTGGCGGCGCGGGTCGGAATCGTCCTTGAGCAGCGGTACGCGGTTGAACGGTTGCTGGTAGGTGACGTAACGGACCAGATCGCGCATCAGACGGATGAACGGCAGGTTGATCGACTCGCGCAGGGCATCCTTGAGGGTCGGGTTGCGGTTGTTGTCTTCCTTGCGGAAGTTGTTGAACACATGCATACCGCCACCGGTGAAGAAGGCTTCGCCAGTGTTGGCCGAGTACTTGCGCTCCAACGCCGCATCAAGCATGGCGTCAAGGCTCTGGTTCTTGCTGTTTTGCGCCAACCATTCCAACGACCATTGGGTGATGCGGTCCAGTTCGGCGACGTCGACTTTTTTCAACTCGGCGGCAGGCTTGCCGGCGTACTTGTCGTGCAGTTCGGCGATTATTTCCAGGTAAGTCGTGAGCACCCGCAGCTTGGCGGTCGAGCCCAGCTCCAGCTTGCTGCCTTCGTTGATGTCGAAGGGCTGGTTGGTACTGTCGGTCTGCACCCGTACCCGCGAGCCATCGGCAGTGCGCTCGAACAAGGTGAAACTGTAGCTCACCTGATCGGTGGTCTTGGCGGTGAGCAGGCGTTCGCCAATCAGGCCCATCTGTGCCGCGAACTCCGGGTCGGCAAGGTTTTTCAGGTATTGGCTGACCTGCAACTGCAGGTCGGCCTGCAGGGTGCTGGTGGCTGACACGTCAAGGCGGTCGAGGTCGTACAGCGGGCGGTTGAGCATGGCCGCCAGGCGGTTGCGGGCCAGGCTGATGCCTTTGTTGGTAATGATCGGCACGATGGTCGGCTGGGCGACCCAGTCACGGTACACCGCTTTGCTGGCCAGCGCCGCATCGGCCAGTGGTTGATCGATGATGTGGTTGGCTGCCAGCACGCGGATGTGCGAGTCGGTAAGCTCGGCCAGTTCGACGCGGCCTTTGGACAGGTAATGCGAAGGGCGGCGCTGGGCGATCATCAGCGACAGCACCTGGCGCAGGGCCAGGCCACGTGCGGCCATGCTTTCAGAGTCCGTGGTGGTGGCGGTCAGCGCCTGGTTGACCTGATCGAAATCGGCGCCGTACCAGACCCGCAGCCCTTCGGCCATGCCATGCACCTCGCCGTGCCCTGGCACTGCCGACAGCGGCACGCTGTTGAGGTAGTCACGCACGATCCGGTGGCGTGCTTCGCTGGTATCGGGGCCGCCCTGGTAGGCGCGCACGCTGGCCGAAATCATCTGGCGGATCTTCTCGGCACCATTGACGGTCAGGCCATCCGGCGAATGGCGGTACTTCTCCAGTTGGGTGGCGAGGGTACTACCACCGGCCGACTGGCCGGGCAGGGCCAGGTATTTGGCCACCTGGCTGTAGGCGGCTTTGGCAAAGCGCGGCCAGTCGACGGCCGGGTTGTTTTTCACGTCCTTGGTATCGAGCAGGTCGCGGTTTTCGATGAACAGCAGACTGTTGACTATCACCGGTGGGATGGCGTCGAAATCGGGGTACAAGTGCTGCGGGTAGTTGTACTGGTACAGCACGTCGCCGCGGCAGTCGGTAATCGACAGGCCGGCCTGGATCTTCTCGATGTAGGGGGCAAACAGGCCGTGATCGACATAGCGCATCAGGGCCGGGGAGAACTGTACCTGTTCGCTGATCAGGTAGTCGCGCTTCAGCAGGCGCGGCAGAAACTCGCCCAGTCCGCTGTAGCCCAGGCGCTTGTCAAATGGCCCGTCACCCGGATAGATGATGGCATCGCTTGGCCCTGCCTTCAGCGAATAGGTGAGGGTGGTGGCCAGCTTGCTGAATTCGCGCGACTGCAGGTTGGAGGTGCGAAACTCGTCGTAGGCAGCGAAACCGATGGCGATCAGAGCAACCAGCAGGATCAGGAAAATCAGCCGCCACCAAAGCCTGCGCTGACGTGGGGGCTGCGGTTGTGGCGTCTTGGCCGGAGATGCTTCAGATGCTTCCGTTCTGGTTGGTTCCGATTGCCACAGTGCGCCCATAGTCTTCTGTCCGGCCAGGTATTTTCGTCTTGCTTGTCTGAAGCTTAGACGTTGACGGGAGCAGGTGAAAAAATTGTAGGAAGCGGAGAAAACTGGCGTAGGGCTATGCGGCTTTGGTGTGGGTTCATTCCTGCAGCGATGTTGTTAGGGTGGCAATGGAATGGGGCATGGCGCAGCAGCCTGCGGAAAATCTCGCTGAATTTCCCTGTTTATACAGCGAAAACCCCTGTTACGGACTTCCTATACTGCTCGACCCTTCGCCCTGCCGGCCGCTCTAGCCCGGCACACGGGTCGGCCCACAAGGCCAGCCCGGCAAGCCAACGCCACGCCTATCGGCATGGCCGGTGCTGCACGAAGGTCAAATCCAATAACAAAATGAGGTTGTATTGCTATGCCAGTCGGCAACCATCCTGCCCCTGCCGAGCCCATCGAGGGCGGCCCGCTCAAGCGTGAGCTGGGTGAACGGCACATCCGTCTGATGGCGCTGGGCGCCTGTATCGGCGTCGGTCTCTTCCTGGGTTCTGCCAAAGCCATCGAGATGGCCGGCCCCGCGATCATGCTTTCCTACATCATTGGTGGCCTGGCGATCCTGGTGATCATGCGTGCCCTCGGCGAGATGGCCGTGCACAACCCGGTCGCCGGCTCGTTCAGCCGCTATGCGCAGGACTACCTTGGCCCGCTGGCGGGCTTCCTCACCGGCTGGAACTACTGGTTCCTGTGGCTGGTGACCTGCGTGGCGGAAATCACCGCCGTGGCCATCTACATGGGCATCTGGTTCCCCGATGTGCCGCGCTGGATCTGGGCCTTGATGGCATTGGGCAGCATGGGTGCGGTCAACCTGATTGCAGTGAAGGCGTTCGGTGAGTTCGAATTCTGGTTCGCCCTGATCAAGATCGTCACCATCATCGCCATGGTCCTGGGTGGCATCGGCGTGATTGCGTTCGGCTTCGGCAATGAGGGTGTCGCCCTGGGCATCTCCAACCTGTGGAGCAACGGCGGCTTCATGCCCAATGGCGTGACAGGCGTGTTGATGTCGCTGCAGATGGTGATGTTCGCCTATCTGGGCGTTGAAATGATCGGCCTCACCGCCGGCGAAGCACGCAACCCGCAGAAAACCATCCCCCAGGCCATTGGTTCGGTGTTCTGGCGCATCCTGCTGTTCTACGTCGGCGCACTGTTCGTGATCCTGTCGATCTACCCGTGGGACGGCATCGGTAGCCAGGGCAGCCCGTTCGTCATGACCTTCGAGCGCTTAGGGATCAAGACTGCCGCCGGTATCATCAACTTTGTGGTGATCACCGCTGCGCTGTCGTCGTGCAACGGCGGCATCTTCAGCACCGGGCGCATGCTCTACAGCCTGGCGCAGAACGGCCAGGCCCCGGCTGCCTTTGCTCGCACCTCGAAAAGCGGTGTGCCCCGCAACGCGCTGCTGCTGTCGATCGGCGCCTTGCTGCTGGGCGTGCTGGCCAACTACCTGGTACCTGAAAAGGTGTTCGTCTGGGTGACCTCGATTGCCACCTTCGGGGCGATCTGGACCTGGGTGATGATCCTGCTGGCGCAGATCAAGTTCCGCGCCGGCCTGACGACCGCCGAGCAAAAAGCGCTGAAATACCGCATGTGGCTGTGGCCGCTGAGCTCTTATCTGGCCCTGGCCTTCCTGGTGCTGGTGGTGGGCCTGATGGCTTACTTCGAGGACACCCGCGTGGCGCTGTACATCGGCCCGGCGTTCCTGGTGCTGCTGACGGTGCTGTATCACGCGTTCAGCCTAGCGCCCAAAGGCGCGCAGGGTGTGGCGGGTACCGCTTCTTGATCCGAAACCCGGGGCCGCTCGCGGCCCCGGGGCTATCAGGCCGCCGCTTCGCTGTGGGGCTCGAAACTGTCGGCCCGGGCCATCTGCCACATCCGCGAATAGAACTGCCCGTTGACCTCGCCGGTGAGCAACTCGCCCGGCTTGAGGAACACATGCATCTGTGAGAACAGCTTGATCTCGGTGGCCGATACGCGCCGTACCAGGTGCTTGGCCTCCAGCTGCGCCGGGTGCTCAAGGCCCGCTGCTGCGAGCATTTCGGCCAGTGCGCGCAAGGTATTGTGATGGAAGTTCAACACCCGCTGGGCCTTGTCTGGCACCACCAGTGCGCGCTGACGCAGCGGGTCTTGGGTGGCAACGCCGGTCGGGCACTTGTTGGTGTGGCAGCTTTGCGACTGGATGCAGCCGATGGCGAACATGAAGCCGCGCGCCGAGTTGGCCCAGTCGGCGCCGATGGCCAGCACGCTGGCGATGTCGAAGGCGCTGACGATCTTGCCGCTGGCACCGAGCTTGATCTTGTCGCGCAGGTTCAAGCCGACCAGGGTGTTGTGCACAAATAGCAGCCCTTCGCGCAGCGGCACGCCGATGTGGTCGGTGAACTCCACCGGCGCGGCGCCGGTACCGCCTTCCTTGCCATCGACCACGATGAAGTCGGGCAGGATGCCGGTTTCCAGCATAGCCTTGGCGATGCCCATGAATTCCCATGGGTGGCCGAGGCAGAACTTGAAACCCACCGGCTTGCCACCGGACAGCTCACGCAGTTGGGCGATGAAGTGCATCATCTCGATCGGGGTGGAGAAGGCGCTGTGACGCGATGGCGAGATGCAGTCCTCGCCCATCAGCACGCCACGGGTTTCGGCGATCTCCTGGGTCACCTTGTGCTTGGGCAGGATGCCGCCGTGGCCCGGTTTGGCACCCTGGCTCATCTTGATCTCGATCATCCGCACCTGCGGGGTGCGGGCCTGGGCGGCGAAGCGTTCCGGGTCGAAGCGGCCGTCGGCGGTGCGGCAGCCAAAGTAACCGCTGCCCAGCTCCCACACCAGGTCGCCACCGTTCTCGCGATGATAAGGGCTGATGCTGCCTTCGCCGGTGTCATGGTGGAAGTTGCCCAGCTTGGCGCCTTTGTTCAATGCGCGGATGGCGTTGGCGCTGAGTGAGCCGAAGCTCATGGCAGAAATGTTGAAGATCGAAGCTGAATACGGCTGGCTACACTGCGGGCCGCCCACGATGACCCGGAAGCTGGCCGGGTCGGTCAGTGGCGCCGGGCGCATGGAATGGCCGATGAACTCAAAGCCCGACTCGTAGACGTCGATCAGGGTGCCGAAGGGTTTGTCCGAGGCCTCATTCTTGGCCCGGGCGTACACCAGCGAGCGCTGGGCGCGGGAGAAGGGCAGGGCGTCGCTGTCGGCTTCCAGCAGGTACTGGCGAATTTCCGGGCGGATGGCCTCTACCAGGTAGCGGATGTTGCCGAGAATCGGGTAGTTGCGGCGCACCGCGTGGCGTTGCTGCATGAGGTCGAATACCCCGATCAGGCTGAGCACCGCAGTGACCAGGGTGAACGGCCACAGCCATTCGTGGTGCAGGAACGGCAGGCTCGCCAGGGTGAACAGTACACAGGCGGTGAAGAAGGCATAACGGCTGAGAAGTGACAGGCTCATACGGGGTCCTTGCGATGGCGCGGTCAGGCTCAGGGCCTGGGGCAAACCCCGACCATAGCCAAGTTGCATGGCGCTGCAAATTAAAATCGGGGTAGCGAAAATCATTCTCGTCCGGCGGCGCTCGATCTCAAAGGCGCTGAAATCCCGTCGGCGTACGCAGCAATATCTGCTTCCAGCTCGCGTGCTCCTGTACCGATCCCTCCACCAGATAGCTGTACCGCCCCGCCACCCGCACTGCCACGGGTACGCCATCGCGATACAGCAGCCGGTTGCCACCGACAGCAGGCACTTTCGTCCCAGGCAGCAACGACCCGATCAGGTTCAGCGGGTCGCTCGCACTCACCACCACCAACGCTGCATTCAATGCTCGCCGCCGCACCTGCCTCAGCAACCCGACCGCCTCCGGCAAGGCGAATTGCTCACCCGCCAACCCGGCAATGAAGCGCCCACCACGAATTTCCCCACGGGCTTCCAACCGGTGGTAGCAACGTAGCAGTTCACGCCACGGCGGCAGCACATCGCTCTCTCGCTCCAGCAACCGCCAGCAGACCACTCCATAGCGCCGCAGCAAGGCGCGGGCGATGTGCTCCAGGCGTTGGTGCTCGTCGACAGTGCCGCCGCCCCGACGCAACAAGGCCCAGCGCCCGGCGTGGGCCATGCTGCTGGACAGTGGCGGATGGCCGCGCCGGCTGTTTCGCGATGTTCGCTTCGCCGCCGGAGTAATCAGGCTGCGCAGGCCGGTGAAACTGTCGGCACCCACCAGGCCGGCACCAACCAACTCCTGCAGCGCCGTTTCCAGCTCGCTGGGCAGCAGGTGGGCTTCCACGGTCAGTTCGTCGAAAAACAACGCACCCTGCGCCTGCAGCGCTTGCAGCACCCGTTGTGCCCGCCCGCCAAGTGCTTCTGGCGCTGGCTCAGGGGCGAGGCTACGCCATAACCCCATATGCTCACGCGGCAGCAACACCAACGGCGTGCTCGACAAGGTATTGCTCGCCAGCGTCGCCGCCAGCCTGCTCCAGGCAAACTGCCCGCTGCGGCAGGCATCGTCCAGCCAGTGCGGGCTGTAGTCCTTGATTCGTGCGGGCAGCAGTTCAGCTTCCCAGGCGCCGGCCGCACTCGGAAAGCCCTGCAACTGGCCCAGCACTTCGGCTACCGCATCCGGGCCACGCAGGCGCTCATCAGGGGCCAGGTGCTGCCAGTCGAACAGAAAGCGCATGAGGTCCTGCAGGCTGACCGGCTCGATCTCTTGGCGCAGGCGTTTCACGGTGTAGCGATGGATGCGTGCCAGCAGGTGGCGCTCGCACCATTGCAGGTCCAGCGCTCCAGGGGTGAAGTGGCCACGCAGTACGTAGCCTTCGGCTTCCAGGCGGGCCAGCGCCTGCTCGACTTCAACCGCAGGCTTGCCCAGTGGTGCGGCAATCTGTGCCACGCTCAGCGGGCCGTGGCCGCTCAAGCGGCTACGCAGCAGTTCGGTCAGTGCGCTGTCCGGGTCGATGGCCTGGTCGAAGCCGGGCAGTACGTCCAGCGCAGGCGCCCGGCGCGCAGCCGGATACAGTGTTTGCAGCAGGCTCAGGCGCTCGCGCGCCAGCCAGAGTTGTTCATCGGCCAGGCGCACGGCACGCCCGGCCTTGGCCAGCTGGCGCAGCAGCAGGTCCCAGCTGGGGTTGGCCTGGACCTCGTCATGGCTGATGGCACCCAGGCTCATCAGCGCCTCGTGCATTTCGTCGGCATTGCCCGGCTGCGGCCAGGCTTCGGCCTGCACCGCGGCTATCGCATCGGTATCCAGTGCGCCCAGGTCATCACCGCTGTGCACCTCGTTCCAGCGCCGGTTGAGCACCGCCTGTGTGCGCCGCTCTTCCAGTGGCGCGTCGTCGAGGAAGGTGTATGGCCTGGCATTGAGAATGGCCGAGGCCAGGGGTGAGGGCGCTGGCAGGTCGCGGCACAACAGGCGCACCTGGCCGTTCTCCATGCGCCGCAGCAGGGCCAGCCAGCCTTTGCTGTCCAGGGCGTCGTGCAGGCAGTCGTCGAGGGTCTGCTCGACCAGCGGGTGATCGGGGATCTGCCGCTCGCCGACGATGTTTTCCAGGCAGGCGATCTGGTCAGGGAACACGGCGGCAATCAGGTCCTCGCTCTTCATGCGCTGGATCTGCGGCGCCACCTTGCGCCCGCCGACGAAGCGCGGCAGGGCCATGGCCACGCCGGCGTTCCAGCGCCAGCGCACGCCGAACAACGGGGCGTCGAGCAGGGCCTGGATGAGGATTTGCTCGGCGCTGCGGCTGTTGAGGTAGCGCCACACTTCATCGAGTTCGAAGCTGTGGCTGGTCGACAGCGACAGCACGATGGCATCTTCGCTGGCCGCAGCCTGCAGCTCGAAGTTGAACGTGCGGCAGAAGCGCTTGCGCAGGGCCAGGCCCCAGGCGCGGTTGATACGGCTGCCATAAGGTGAATGGATGATCAGCTGGGTGCCGCCGGACTCGTCGAAAAAGCGCTCCATTACCAAGGTCTGCTGCGAGGGCAGGGCGCCGAGTACCTCGCGGGTGCGGCCCAGATAGTCGAGCAGCTGACTGGCGCTGGCCTCGCTCAAATCGAACGATGCCTGCAGCCACAGCAGCACCGGGGCGAGGTCCCCTTCGCTGTGTGCCAACTGATCGTCGATGCGTGCCTGCAAGCGGGCGACTGCGGCGGACAGCTCATTGCTGCGCCCCGGCGCTTCGCCCAGCCAGAACGGAATGGTGGGTGGCAGGCCCTGGGCGTCCTCGACCCGCACCCGGCCGGGCTCGACCCGCAGGATGCGGTACGACGCATTGCCCAGCTGGAAGATATCGCCGGCGATGCTCTCCACGGCGAAGTCTTCATTGACGCTGCCGATGTTCAGCGCCTGCGGTTCGAGCAGCACGGCGTAGTCGGCCGTCTCGGGGATGGTGCCGCCGCTGGTGAGCGCGGTCAGTTGGCTGCCGCGGCGACCGCGCAGGGTGCCGCTGACCGCGTCACGATGCAGGTAGGCACTGCGGATGCCCAAGCGACCGTTGTAGCCCTCGGCGAGCATGCTCAGCAGCGCCTGGTAGTGGGCCGGGTCAAGTTCGGCATAGGGCGTCGCCTGGCGCAGGATGTCGAACAGTGCCTGCTCCTGCCAGGTTTGATTGCTGGCTTCGGCGACGATCTGCTGGGCCAGCACATCCAGCGGTGCGTCGGGAATGTGCAGCTCATCCAGTTCGCCAAGGCGAATGCAATCGAGCAACGCGACGCATTCGATCAGGTCGTCGCGCGAGGTGGCGAACAGCCGTCCCTTGGGGATGCCATCGACCTGGTGCCCGGAGCGGCCGACACGCTGCAGGAAAGCGGCAATCGAGCCAGGCGACTCGATCTGGCACACAAGGTCGACATCACCGATGTCGATACCCAGCTCCAGCGAGGCGGTGGCCACCAGCATTTGCAGTTGGCCGTTTTTCAAGCGCTGTTCGGCGTCCAGGCGCAGCTCCTTGGCCAGGCTGCCATGGTGCGCGGCCACTGCCTCCTTGCCGAGGCGGTCGCTGAGATGACGGGTAATGCGTTCGGCCAGACGCCGGGTGTTGACGAATACCAGTGTGGTGCGATGCGCTCGCGCCAAGTCGGCCAGACGGTCGTACACCAGACCCCAGACGTCCGTGGCCATGACCGCGCCGAGCGGCACCGGGGGCACTTCGATGGCGAGGTCGCGCTGGCGCGCATGACCGACATCGATAATTGCACAAGGGCGTTGCCGGCCGACCAGAAACTGCGCCACGCGCTCAACCGGGCGCTGGGTGGCAGACAGGCCGATGCGTCGTAGTGGGCGCCCACACAGGGCCTGCAGGCGTTCCAGGGTCAGCGCCAGGTGGGCGCCACGCTTGTTGCCGGCCAGGGCGTGGATCTCGTCGACGATCACTGTGTGCACGCTGGCCAGGCCTTCACGGCCGGAAGCCGAGCCCATCAGCACGTACAGCGATTCGGGCGTGGTGACCAGAATATGCGGCGCCAGCTTGCGCATCGCCGCACGCTCCTTCTGCGGGGTATCGCCAGTGCGGACGGCAGTGGTGATGCGCGGTGCTTTCAGACCCTGGCCTTCAAGGGCCTGGCTGATGCCCTCGAGCGGGGCCTGCAGGTTCAGGCGGATGTCGTTGGACAGCGCCTTGAGTGGGGACACGTAGACCACCTGGGTCTGCGCAGGCAGCTCGCCGTCATGCTCAAGGCCCTCGCGGACCAGTTCGTCGAGCACGGCCAGGAACGCGCTCAAGGTCTTGCCCGAGCCGGTCGGCGCGGCGAGCAGCAGCGATTGCCCGGCATGGATCAGCGGCCAGGCACGGGCCTGGGCATCGGTGACCGTGGCGAAATGGCGACGGAACCAGGTGCCGACGGCCGGGTGGAACAGTTCAAGCACGGGGTGCTGGTGGGCTGGCAGGTTCATGACTTGGTTATGGCGGGTGAACGACGGGTTGGCAAGGGGCCGTTCGTCGTTGATCTTCTGTAGACTGTCGCCTTTTGCGCGAGCTCACCCATGCCCAATATCATCCGCATCGCCGCCGCCCTGTTGATCGACCCGCAAGGCCGCACCCTGCTGGTACGCAAACGCGGCACCCAGGCGTTCATGCAGCCAGGTGGCAAGATCGATGCTGGTGAGTCGCCTGTTCAGGCGCTGGCACGCGAGTTGTTTGAAGAACTGGGCCTGCGTATCGACCCCGCCCAGGCGGTCCACCTGGGCCAGTTCAGCGCGCCAGCCGCCAACGAGCCAGGCTTCGAGGTGCAGGCCGAGCTGTTCCGCGTCGACAGTGCCGAGGCCGTAGCCCCGGCGGCGGAGATCGAAGAAGTGCTGTGGCTGGCCGCCGATCAGGCAGCCAGGGTGGAGCTTGCGCCGCTGACCCGCGACCTGATCCTGCCGCTGTACCGCCAGGCCGTCAGCGTACCGCGCTGACCCCGTCGAGGGTGGCGAACGAGGTGTCCTTGGCGGTCAGCAGGAAGTCACGCATGTAAGGCGCATCGAGCATGTCGGTGCGCACGGCCGCATACAGCGTGGCGAACAGGCCTTTCTCGCCCAGGCGCTTGCCCTTCACATAGCCCCGCGAGCTGTATTCATGCAACGCCCAGTGCGGCATGCCGCAGACGCCACGGCCGCTGGCTACCAATTGCATCATCATCACTGTCAGCTCGGACGTGCGCACGGCAGCCGGCTCGATGTCGGCCGGCTCCAGGAAGCGGGTGAAGATATCCAGGCGGTCGCGCTCCACCGGGTAGGTGATGAGGGTCTGGTCGAGCAAATCCTGGGGCACCATGTACGGTTTGCTGGCCAGCGGGTGCTGATTGGCCACGGCGAGCATGGCCTCATAGGTGAACAGCGGCACGTAGGTGATGCCGGCCAGGTCCAGCGGGTCGGAGGTCACCACCAGATCGAGGTCACCACGGGCCAGTGCTGGCAGCGGGGCGAAGGCGAAGCCAGAGGCCAGGTCCAGCTCCACTTCCGGCCAGGCATCGCGGAACTGGTCGATGGTCGGCATCAGCCACTGGAAGCAGCTGTGGCATTCGATGGCCATGTGCAGCCGCCCGGCAGTGCCACCCGCCAGGCGGGCGATGTCACGCTCGGCGCCGCGCAGCAGCGGCAGGGTGGCATCGGCCAGTTGCAACAGGCGCAGGCCGGCGCTGGTGAAGCGGATAGGCTTGGTCTTGCGCACGAACAACGGCAGCCCCAGGCGCTCTTCCAGCTCCTTGAACTGGTGCGACAGGGCCGACTGGGTCAGGTGCAGGCGTTCAGCGGCCTCCACCAGGCTGTCGGCCTCGCGCAAGGCATGAAGGGTTTTCAGGTGGCGAATCTCCAGCACAGCTGACTCCGAGAAAAATATTTGAGGAAACGGGGAATGAGTTGAGTTTCGCTCATGTTGCCACGGGCTGTCGACTGGACGATCAGCCGCACCGCTCGGCAGGGTTCATCAAACTGTCACTGAACTGTGGCAGCGCGCCCGAAAGAAAGTCATCAGACTCGCGCTCTACTGGGGATCTGCATTCTGGTGTTTCTTTCATGCGGGCTTTTCTGCTGTTTTTCTTTTTCGTGTTCAGCGCTTCGGCAAGCTTCGCTGACACGCGCTGCGACGCTCATGTGCCGGTACAACGTGCCGAAGTGGGTGACTTGAGCTTGGTCTACCAGAGTGTCGGCGCGCCTCGCGATCCGGCCTTGCTGCTGGTCATGGGCTTGGGCGGGCAACTCATCCATTGGCCTGACGATGTGGTCGAGGCGCTGTGCCGCCAGGGCTTTCGGGTCATTCGCTACGACAACCGTGATGTCGGTCTGTCGCGCTGGAACCAGCTGCCGCCTTCGGCCAACCTCACGGTCGAGCTGTTGCGCTACAAGCTGGGCCTGCCGGTATCGGCGCCCTATACCCTGACCGACATGGCCGATGATGGTCTGCAGTTGATGAATGTTCTGGGCGTCCGCCAGTTCCATGTGCTGGGTGTGAGCATGGGCGGGATGATCGCCCAGCACCTTGCAGCCATGGCGCCGGAGCGGGTACGTAGCCTGACCCTGGTGATGTCCAGCTCGGGAGCGGCCGGGCTGCCGGCACCTGACCCGGCGCTGGTGCAATTGCTGGCGCGGCGCAGTGCGCCGAATCGCGAGGTAGCCATCGAGCAGCAGGCCGACCTGCTGGCAGCGCTGGGTAGCCCCCAAGTGCACGATGAGCGGGCGGTACTGCTGCAGCAGGCGGCGGTGGCATATGACCGCGCGTACAATCCGGATGGAGCGAAGCGTCAGATCATGGCGATACTCGCCGAGCCGAGCCGGGTGCAGTTACTCAATGAGTTGCGGGTGCCAACGCTGGTAGTGCATGGCACGGCCGATCCGCTGTTACCGGTGATGCATGGGGTGCATTTGGCAGCGCATATCCAGGGGAGCCAGTTGCGGCTGATACCGGGCTTGGCACATCGCTTCCAGGAGCCATTCAAGGCGCCGTTGCTGGCAGCGGTGCTGCCTTATCTGCAGTCGCATCGGGAGGATGTCACCCATATCGCAGGGCTTTGAATCAGCGTCGCCAGCTCTTCAGCCGAGCCCGTACTTCTTGACCTTGTCGAATAGCGTGGTCTTGGCCATCCCCAGCTCCTGGCTGGCCTGGCTGAGGTTGCCACCGGTGCGCTGCAAGGCATCGCTGAGCAGGTTACGCTCGAACGCCTCCACCGCCTCGGCAAAGCCAACGCCTTGGCTGGCCCCACTGCTCGGTCCTTTCTTGAACGCCGGTAGCCCCAAGGCATAACGCTCGGCCACGTTGCGCAACTCGCGCACGTTGCCCGGCCAGTCATGGGCCATCAGCCGCGACAGGGTCTGGCTGTCCAGCGTCGGCGCCTCACGATCGAAACGCAGCGCCGATTGCTGCAGGAAGTGTTCGAACAGTTGCAGGATGTCTTCGCGGCGCTCTCGCAGCGGCGGCAGCTCAAGGGTCACTACGTTCAGACGGTAATACAGGTCGCTGCGAAATTGCCCAGTCTGGCCAAGCGCGTCGAGGTCGGATTTGGTGGCTGCGATCACCCGGCAATCCACTGCAATGCTCTGGTTCGAGCCCAAGCGTTCCAGGGTGCGTTCCTGCAGCACGCGCAGCAGCTTGATCTGCAGGTTGATCGGCATGCTTTCCACTTCGTCGAGGAACAACGTACCGCCGTTGGCATGTTCGATCTTGCCAATGCGACGCTTGCCGGCCCCGGTAAACGCATTGGCTTCGTGGCCGAAGATCTCGCTTTCGAAGAGGTTTTCCGGCAGCCCACCGCAGTTCAGTGCCACGAACGGTTGGCCTTGGCGCCGGCTGAAGTCGTGCAGGCAGCGGGCGACCAGCTCCTTGCCGGTGCCGGTTTCACCTTCGATCAGCACGTTGGCCGAGGTATCGGCGACGTTGGCGATCAGTTCGCGCAGATGTTGCATGCCAGGCGAGCGGCCGATGATGCGCCCCTCCAGGCTGCTCTGCTCGGCCAATTGCCGACGCAGGGCCAGCACTTCGCGGGACAGCCCGCGCTGCTCCAGGGCACGGCGCACCACATCGACAAGGCGCTCCGGGGAGAAGGGCTTTTCCATGAAGTCGTACGCGCCGTTGCGCATGGCACCGACCGCCATGTCGATATCGCCGTGGCCGGTGATCAGCACTACCGGCAGGCTGCGGTCGCGGGCCTTGAGGCGGTTGAGCAGCTCCAGGCCATCGATGCCCGGCAGGCGGATATCGCTGACGACGATCCCGGCAAAATCATCGCCGATACGCTCCAGAGCCTGTTCGGCACTGCCGACGCCCTCGCAGGCGATGTCTTCCAGCGCCAGCGCCTGCTGGCAGCCGAGCAGCACATGCGGGTCGTCTTCGACGATCAGGACGGTAAGTGGCGCTTGGTTCATGGTTGCTCTGCCGATTCGCTGGGGGGCGTGACCAGGGGGAGGGCGAGGACGAAGGCCGTGCCGCCCGTGGCGGGGTGCTCGACATTCAGGCTGCCCTTGGCGGCGGCGGCAAGGCTCGCCGACAGGGTCAGCCCCAGGCCCAGGCCATGTTCGCCCGGTTTGGTGGTGAAAAAGGGTTCGAACAGGTGCTTGCGGGTTTCGGCGTCAATGCCGTGGCCGTTGTCGCGCACCCGCAAGCGGTATTTGTCGCCTTGCAGCTCGCCTTCGAGCCACAGCTCGGGCAGTGGCTGAGTGGCCATTGCATCGAGTGCGTTTCCGATCAGGTTGACCAGAATCTGCTCCAGGCGGGTCTGGTCAATGGCCAGTTGATGGTCGTCGAACTGGCTGTGCAGTTGCAGATGGCATCCGGAAATGCGGTTACTCAGCACTTGCAGGGATGCCTCCACGGCCTTGGCCAGCGACGCTTGGCCGCTGTCGTCGCCGCGCCGTGCGAACGAGCGCAGGCTGGCGGTGATGCGGCCCATGCGGTCGATCAGGTCGTTCATGGTGTGCAGGTTGGTGCTGGCAGTCTCCAGCGCACCGCGTTCGAGGAAGCGCACGGTGTTGCCAGACAGCGTTCGCAGTGCCGCCAGAGGCTGGTTCAGCTCGTGGGCGATGCTGGTGGACATCTGCCCGATCGCCGCCAGCTTGCCGGCCTGGACCAGTTCGTCCTGGGCATGGCGCAGGGTCTGTTCGGCGTGGCGGCGTTCGCGAATCTGGCCCTTGAGCCGTTCGTTGCTGGCGCGCAAGTCAGCGGTACGGTCGGCGATGCGCCGTTCCAGCTGGCTGTTGGCTTCTTCGAGCGCTTCACGGGCGGCCAAGCGTGTGGCCACTACCTTGCGCCGCTCGTTCCAGGCGATGCCGAGGATGGTCAGCAGGGCGAAGGCGACGCCAACCAGGATGCCTTGCACCATGGATTCGCGGCGCAGATCCTGCAATGGCGTCAGCAGGGTGAAATGCCAGGGGGTGTCGACCAGGCGCCGGGTCTGTGCCAGGTAAGCCACTTCACGGGGCTTGCCTCCAGCCGTTTCGCTGTTGGCCGGGAATGTCAGCTTTTCCACGCCATCGGCCAGGGTTTCCCGCGCCAGAGGCTGGAGCTCGTTCAACGGCCACCAATAATATTGCAGGCTGCGCGCCAGGCGTTCCTTGGTCTGCGCAGTTAACGGGCGCACCGACTTCAAGCGCCGGGCCGGGTCACTGGAGAGAATGATGATGCCGTTCTCATCGCTGACGAAGGCTTCCAGGCGGGCGCGTTGCCAGCGTTCTTCGAGGGTGTCCAGGCGTACCTTGATCACCGCCACGCCAATGATCTTGCCGTGCTCTTCGAGGCCGTGAGCCAGATAGTAGCCGGCCTCGCCGGTGGTGCTGCCGATGCCGTAGAAACGGCCAGGCTCGCCACGTACGGCAGTCTGGAAATAGGCGCGGAACGACAGGTCTTCACCAAGGAACGAGTCGGCATCGCGCCAGTTGCTGGTGGCCTGCACCCGGCCGTTGGTGTCGAGCACGAAGATCGCCCGGCTGCGGCTGCGGCGGTTCAGGCCTTCAAGGTATTCGTTGACGGTTTGCCGGTTGGCGCCATCAGGGTCGGTAAGTAGCTGCGAGACGCTGTCTTCCAGCTCCAGCAGGCTCGGCAAGTAGGTGTACTTGCTGATTTCGCTTTCCACCGTGCGCGCATGCAGTTCGAGGGCACGCTCGCCGTTCTCGCTGAGGGTGCGGATGCCGTTGCTTTCGCTGATCAGGTAGCCGGCCAGCCCCAAGCCGACCATTAGCAGGATGATCAGGGGTGGCAGCAGCAATTGGCGAATCAGGCGGGATTTCACGGCGGGCTTGGCAGGGAGAAGAAGCGAAGGGTCGCATTTCATCACAGTGGCCTTGTCACGGCCAGCATCCGCTGCCGGGCGAACCCGGGCAGCGGTGCCGTTGTTGCCGAATCAGTGTTGCAGGATCTTGCTGAGGAAGTGCTGGGTACGTTCGTGGCGGGCGCTCGGGTCACCGAAGAAGGCTTCCTTCTGGCAGTCCTCGATGATGTTGCCCTTGTCCATGAAGATGACGCGGTTGGCGACTTTGCGGGCAAAGCCCATTTCGTGGGTCACGCACATCATGGTCATGCCTTCGTGGGCCAGTTCGACCATCACGTCCAGTACTTCGTTGACCATCTCCGGGTCCAGCGCCGAGGTCGGTTCGTCGAACAGCATGACGATCGGGTCCATCGACAGCGCGCGGGCGATCGCCACGCGCTGCTGCTGGCCACCGGACAGTTGGCCAGGGTGCTTCTTGGCATGGGCACTGAGGCCGACGCGGTCGAGCAGGGCCAGGCCCTTCTTGGTCGCTTCCGCTTCGCTGCGGCCGAGCACCTTGCGCTGGGCGATGGTCAGGTTCTCGGTGATGCTCAGGTGAGGGAACAGTTCGAAGTGCTGGAACACCATGCCCACCCGCGAACGCAGTTTGGGCAAGTTGGTCTTGGGGTCGGCAATCGACGTGCCATCGACCACGATGTCGCCTTTCTGGAACGGCTCCAGCGCGTTGACGCACTTGATCAGGGTGGACTTGCCCGAGCCGGACGGGCCGCACACCACCACCACTTCACCCTTCTTCACCTCGGTGGTGCAATCGGTCAGCACCTGGAAGTCGCCGTACCACTTGTTGACGTTCTTGATGGAAATCATACGGTGATCCTTTTTTGCAGGCGTTTGACCAGCCACGAAGCGGAGAAACTGATGAGGAAGTACACGACACCGGCGAAGATCAGGAACTCATGGGAGCGCCCGATGATGTCGCCGTTGGCGCGTGCCGAGTTGAGGAAGTCGACCAGGCCCACGGTGTACACCAGTGAGGTGTCCTGGAACAGGATGATGCTCTGCTGCAGCAGCAGCGGGGTCATCTTGCGGAACGCCTGGGGCAGGATGATCAGGCGCATGGTCTGGCCGTAGGTCATGCCAAGGGCTTGTGCAGCACCCATCTGACCTTTGGAAATCGACTGCACACCGGCGCGGACGATTTCGCAGAAGTAGGCGGCCTCGAACATCATGAACGCCACCACGCACGAAGTGAAGGCACCCACCGGAGTGTCCTCGCCAGTGATCCAGCGCAGCACGAACGGCACCGCCAGGTAGAACCAGGTAATCACCAGCAGCAGCGGGATCGAGCGGAAGTAGTTGACGTAGGCACCGGCCACACGTGCCAGCAGCTTGCTCGACGACAGGCGCATCAGGGCCAGGAGGGTACCCAGCACGATACCGCCGACCACGCCCATGACCATCAGTTGCAGGGTCAGGATCATGCCGTCCCAGAGGGCTGGCAGTGCGGGGATGATTTCGCTGAAATCCATGTCCATTCACTTGCCCCCCACGGAAATCAGGCCAGGCACGGCGACTTTCTTCTCGATCATGCGCATCAGCAGCATCAGGCCCATGTTCAGGGTGAAGTAGATCAACGTGGCCAGGGTGAAGGCCTCGAACAGGTTGGCCGAGAATTCGGCGGTCTGCTTGGTTTGCGCCAGCAGCTCCATCAGGCCGATCAACGAGGCCACCGAGGAGTTCTTGAACACGTTCAAGAATTCCGAGGTGAGTGGCGGGATGATGATCCGGTAGGCCTGCGGCAGCAGCACGTTGTTGTAGATCTGCGGCAGGCTGAAGCCCATGGCGCGGGCGGCGGCTTCCTGGCCGCGCGGCAGCGCCTGGATGCCGGTGCGCACCTGTTCGCAGACGCGGGCGGCGGTGAACAGGCCCAGGCAGATGACCACGCTGATCAGCGCCGAGGTGGTCGGGTTGAGGTCTTGCTTGAACCATTCCTGCAGGCCTTCGGGCAGCAGGTCCGGCACCAGGAAGTACCAGATGAACAGCTGCACCAGCAGCGGCACGTTGCGGAACAGCTCCACGTAGACGGTGGCGATGCCCGATACCAGGCGGTTAGGCACGGTACGCATGACGCCGAGGACCGACCCCAGCAGCAGTGCGATGATCCAGGCGGAGATGGCGATGGCGATGGTCCAGCCCAGACCGGTGACGTACCAGTCCAGATAGGTCTCGCTGCCCACGCCGGTGGACTTGAAGAACACGCCCCAGTCCCAGTTGTAATTCATCGGGATTTCCCCTCAGACGGTTGTTTCACGGGCACCTTCGAGCATCCAAGGGCGATGAACGCCCTTGGATGAAAGGGTAGACACTAAAGCGTGGCCTGTGGGTTGAATCGTGTGCGGATGCGCACCAGGCCACTATTGGCTGAGGATCAGGACTTCTTCTCGTCCGCGGCCTTGTCGGTTGGCTCGGCGATCAGTTTCTTCAGCTCGTCGCTCATCTTGAAGTCCAGGTTCAGACCTTTCGGTGGGATCGGCTGAGTGAACCACTTGTCGTAGCTCTTGTTGACTTCGCCCGACTTGAAGTAGCCGACGATGGCGTCATCGACCGCTTTCTTGAATGCCGCGTCATCCTTGCGCACCATGCAGCCGTAGATTTCGTACGACTGTGGAGTACCGGTGATGACCCAATCTTTTGGATTGCGCGCCTTGGCCATCTCACCGGCAAGCAGGGCGTCGTCCATCATGAAGGCCACGGCGCGGCCGCTTTCGAGCATGTTGAAGGCTTCACCGTGGTCCTTGGCGGAAATCACGTTCATCTTCATCTGCTTGTCGGCGTTCATCGCCTTGAGCAGGCGCTCGGAAGTGGTGCCAGCGGTGGTCACGACGTTCTTGCCGGCCAGGTCCGGGAAGTCCTTGTAGGAAGGCTGACCGTCCTTGACTTTGGTCAGCAGGCGGGTGCCCACTTCGAAGATACCGACCGAGAAGCCGACTTGCTGCTGGCGCTCGACGTTGTTGGTGGTGGAGCCGCATTCCAGGTCGACGGTGCCGTTCTGCACCAGCGGGATGCGCGTCTGGGAAGTGACGAGGTTGTATTTGACCTTGATGTCGGTACCCAGTTGCTTCTTCAGGGCATCGACCACGGCCAGCTGGATGTCGTGGGAGTAGCCCACGGGCGTTTGACCGCCGGCCAGATAGGAAAATGGAATGGAAGAGTCGCGGTGGCCCAGGGTGATGGTGCCCGAGTCCTTGATCTTCTTCAGAGTACCGGTCAGCTCTTCAGCCATGGCTGGCGAAGCGATGATCGCGGCGGCGATGGTTGCGCCCAACAGATGACGAACGATGCGCATCAAATTTTCCTCGACGTGTTTGTTTTTTTTATGGAGCCGTTGGCGGACTCTTTCGTTCAACGAATACCGCAGAAGCGGGTGCATTCGGCTACCAAGTGTAGAGCATGAGTCGTGCCAAGCTCTGATATCGATCATAACGCCGCGAAAACGTGGGGCATTAATCTTTTTTGACAGGTTTGCTGCCCACTTTTTAGACGGCTTTCCGAACGCGTTTTCATGCCTTGTTCGGTAATCCGAATGGGTGTATCCACTAAATAGTTAGGCTTCCGGCTGCAGACCTGGATGGTGCAATAGGGTCTTTACCATCCTTCAAGGTCGAACAATGCAAGACACTCCATTTCCGGTTGATTCAGTCGATGCCTTCATCGCCACCCGCTTGCCCCATTGGTTACGCGATGATCAAAACGACCCGCGGCGTGTCACGCGTTTGCGCGCGCTGGGCAATGCCCTGATCAGGCAAGAAAAAGCGGTCGCCCGCATGCGTGTTCTTCTGGATGCTATCCCGCCCCTGGAAGCATTCGCCGAGCCTTTGCTGAGCGGCCGGCTTGGCCAGTTGGGAATCAACGACGTTGATGTGCGGCGCAGCCACGTACATATCTGGAAGCGGCCGGTGATGCCAAACATTGGCCTGCTGTATTCACTGCGGCAGTTTGTACCGGCCTCCACCCAGAGCGTGCTGGCTGCGGCACTGCACAACTACCATGTAGGGGAAACCCGGCCTTCCATTCTTCGGCGGGGGCAGTTGCACGATTCATTGGGCAGAAACATCGGTATCGGATTTGAAGTCTTCGCGGGCCGATGTCGCGAACTCGACATTGGGGGTAAATACCAATCTCTGCTAGCAGAGGTGCTGCGGCCGGAGAAGGGCAGCGAGGCTGTGCAGCTGATCGTCGAGGAAAACCAGCACGCGCACTTGGAAGTTGCTGTACGCATGGCTTACTTCAAGGGTGAGCTGGATGAGCGCAGTTATCTGCACATGCAGCATCTGATCAGCACTCCTGCTGTCGTTCCGGCATTGCCTGAGGCGGTCGAGCCGCGCCAGCTCTACCTGCTGGGGTCGATCATCCAGGGTGTGGTATGCATAGAAGTGCGGACACCCTTGGACAATGTCATCGCCGGCATCATTCTATGGGTGCCTTGCGACCCTATTGCTCCGATCCAGCGCTTCGATTCCTGGCAGTCTCTGTATGACGGCTTGGCCAGGCGGCTGTTTTCCAGAAGTTACCGGCACTTTTTTGCGCGCTTCATTGGCGAGGCTGACCGCATCGGATTTTCCTCCAAGCTGGCCAGCCAGGCGGCTAACTGGAAGTCCGAGCACCTGGCGACCCTTGGAGGAGGCAACGAGCCGATTGCTGGTCCGTTGATGCAATACCTGGCGAAGCAGCAAATCGACAAGGTGTTCAGTGATGCCCGTGTTCTCGCAGTGCCTACCGGTGTCGAGGACGAAGCTGATCGACTTGAGCGATTGCAGGGTTATGCTTCGTTGGGCTTGGACCTGGCGAATATCGCCAGTCTGTTCGTACCCGTTCTAGGCGAAGCGTTACTGATGTTGGCTGCCGGTCAGATTGCGGAGGAAGTCTATGAAGGTTATGAACACTGGCAGCATGGTGACCGACAAGGCGCTATCGATCACCTGTTCGGCGTCGCCGAGAACCTGGTTGCCGGGATACTGATCGGTAAAGGGATCTCTGCCGTTGCGCGCACTATCAAACGTACCCCGTTCATTGATGGGTTGGCACTGATCCGGCGTGATGGCGGTGATTTGAGGTTATGCGACAGCGAGCTGCGTGCTTATCGGGCCGAGCCGCAAACCGCAGCAGCGAGCATGCCTAAGGGGCAATGGTTACTGGATACGGATGATCACTTGTACCGGGTCGCGAACGCCGGGGCTGGACGCATTCGACACCCGGCACAGGATCATGCCTATGCCCCGCTGATTGAAGAAAACGAAGGTGGCGGGTGGCGTCACGAACTCGAACATCCACAGTCCTGGTCCGGCGCCGGCCTACTGGTTCGAAGGCTGAGTGGGCGGCTGGCCGGTCTCGCAGACGAAACCGCCAGGCACCTGTTGCAGATCACTGGATACAGTGAGGCGCAGATCCGCCAATTGCACCTGGAAAACATGGGCCCGCCCGCCCGATTGCTGGATGCCTTGGAGCGCTATCAACTGCATGAGCGCCATACTGACTTGGGCGGTGAGCGGTTGGAGGCGGTAATCAACGAACACCAGCCCTTCGCCAACGACGAAGAGAACAAGCTCTTGCGGTTTTTCCCTAGGCTCTCAATGCGCTGTATACGGGAAATCTATGCGCAATCGAGCAGTGCCGAAATGGCAGCGGTGCTGGCCAAGGATGGCAAGTTGTCTCTGTCACTGCTGGAGCGGGCACGATGGGCGCTGCGTCAGAGCCGCCTTGATCGGGCCTGCGCAGGTTTGCGCTTGTTCAGGGCGACCAGTACCGATACCGAACGTCTGGCATTGGGCCTGATCGATACGCTGGCCCCTTGGTCGGCAGACACCCGAGTCGAGATACGCCAAGGCTCGCCGCAAGGAGAATTGCTGGCCAAATGTGGCAAGGCCGACGCCGCTCGGTTGTATCGCATCGTTCGTACAGGCAGCCGGTATCAGCTTGAGGGCGCAGACACCGCTCAGGATTTGCTGTCGCTGGTGTTGGACACCCTGAGCGACCGGCAAGTACAGCGCCTGGGGTTACCTGTCAGAACAGTCGAGGCGCTCGAGGACTGCCTGGCAGAGCGGGCTGCCATGGACAGGCCGCGTGTTGCCAAGCTGCTTGGCATGAGTGAGACAGGCGCGTTCCGCCCACCCTATCGTTATGGAGACGGGCGAATCGGCTATGCGTTGAGCGGGAGGGGAGAAAGCAGCCGTCAGGCCATTACGCGAGGTATCCAACGGATTTTCCCCACGCTGACGAATCTTCAGGTGGACCATTATGTGCAGGATCTTGTTAACCGACGAGTGGGTTTGTGGCAGCACTTCTCACTGCTTCAAGAGCAACTGGAGCTGTTACGCAGTGGGCTGCAGGCCTGGCGCAACGAAGCGCGCGGGCCGTTTGCCGCATTGCGCCGACGCCGGGTGGCGAACCAGATCAGGCGCAGCTGGCGGCGCAAGATCACCGATGAGTCGGGGCGATATGTCTTGATCATCAAGGATGAACACGTGGGCAGCTTGCCTTCGCTGCCTGCTGATCTTCGGTTCGATCATGTCGAACGCCTGATCTTGCGCAATATGGGGCTGGCTGATATCGACGCGGCCTTCCTCCAGCGTTTTGGCAACTTGCGTGAGCTTGACCTCCAGGGCAACCGCTTGACCCGTGTGCCTTCAGGCCTCGAGCATCTCGGCCAGTTGCGGCGTCTGAATCTTTCACGCAACAACATTGTGATGGAGGCCCAAGGTGAGCACTACCTGAACAGTTTGATTGCCTTGCACGATCTCAACCTCAATCACAACGTGGAGCTGGGCAGGGCGCCTGACCTGGTCAACCTGTCGATGCTGCGCAACATGGCCTTGCGTGATACTGGTGTGGCGTCTCCGCCAACCCATATTCCGCCCGTCGCGCTGGTTGACATGCGTGGCAATCGAATTCAGGTACTGCAGCTGGAAAATAGAGCCATGCGCAGGCAGCTTGATCGTGTTCTGCTGCACGACAATCCCATCACGGAAAGCAACAGCGAAGCGTCATCCAGCAACGAGTCGTTGGCGCAGTTGAGCGGTACAAGGCGAGGGGGAGGGCATGAAGACCTGTCTTTCCAGCACGCTGCCGTTGATCCTGTGAAACTTCGTGCTCGCTGGCTGGGAGAGACTGCGGGTGAACTGCGAAGTCAATACCTGGCGCTGTGGGAGGCATTGGAGAGAGAACCGGGTTCTGTCTCGTTATTCCAGTTTTTGGCCGACTTCGCCACTTCGGCTGATTTTCGCGATGCACCAGCGCGCTTTCGGCCTCGCATCTGGAGGCTTCTGGAGGCCTGCTCGCACGATGAACAGGTACGTGATCGGGTGTTCGAGGAAACCGATGGCCCACGAGGCTGTGACGACCGGTTGCTGTTGACGCTTCGGCAATTGGAAGTCAGTGTCCTGGCCGAGCGAGCAATAATTGGTGTACCCGGTCCCCAGGTCGAGCGCAACCTGATTGACCTGGCCCGCTCCTTGTTCCGTCTTGATGCCGTCACGGCCATCGCCGATGAGCACTTTTCACGCCTCAAAGCTCAACAAGCCGGCTTGTTGGATGAGGTTGAAACGCGACTGGCTTACCAGGTTGGCCTCAACGACTTTCTGAAATTGCCTCTGGAGCAGGATGGCATGCACTACGGTCACGTTTCTCATGTCAGCCAGTACGATCTCAATGTGGCCAAAGCCAAGGTGTTGTCGCTCGAAAGCGATGATGCGCTGATCTCATCCCTCGCTGAGCGCCCGTTTTGGGAGCGGTATGCACGGCAGCGCCATACAAGCCGCTTCAACGAGATCAACCAGCCATTCTGGGAGCGGTTTGCTGGCGTCGAGGCGGATCAGGAAGCGGGCCACATCAATGAGGGGCAGTACAAGGAGCGACTGGAAGCATTGATGAGCGATTTCGATCTGGCGGAGAGGCGCCTGGTGAAAGACTTGGCGTGGGAGGTCTACCAGCGCCTGCGACCTTGAGCCTGAAAGATATCATTACCGCTTCAGTGCACTGACGCGATGTTCTTCTGTTGCCTCGATAACCGGAGGCATCGCCATGTCTAATCACCTTGCATTTCCACCAGGCTCTGTCGATCAATTGTTGGCACAGCGACTTCCGGCTTGGCTGACTGCCGGCAGTGCGAATCGGCTGCAGGCATACAACCGTGCGCTTGCGACACAGCAGATGCTGGCGCAGCGCATGAAATCCTTGTTTCAGGCCATCCCTAGTCTTGACGAGTTCGCTGCGCCGCGCCTCGAAAAGGCGTTGTTGGATGCGGGTTTGAGCGACATCAATGTGCGCGCGATGAAGGTGGTCCTGACAGAGGACGTTCAGTTACCTTCCGCCGCCGAGAAGCTCTACAAACCAATCGTCCGGTACACCTCGCGTCAAAGCCTGCTAGCGGCGGCATTGCATAACTTCGAGGAAAAGGAAGCCAGGCCTTGGCTGTTGCGCAAAGCGCATCTCGAAGATGCTAATGGAAAACCACTGGCACTGAGTTTTGAGCGTTTCGTCCTGCTTTGCCGCCAACTGGATATCGGCGCTCAGTATCAGGTGCAATTGCGCAGCGTGCTGCAGCCAAAGTCGAGGCCTGAAGGACGTGCCCGCCAGGCGGTCGAGCAGTTGTTCCAGGACAGTTTGCGCGCGCGGATGGAAATTGCCGTGCATGAGGCTGCGATCAAGGAACAGTTGGACGATCCGACCTACAATGCTCTTCTGGCATTATTCACCACCGCTTCTGATAAAACGCGGGCCACTACCACGCTTGTGAAAAGCCAGCTGTATTTGCTTGGCAAATGCATCGTTGGCGCTGTGGCCGTTGAGATTCGCAGCCTGACCGACGATCGGCTGCAGTCAGTGGTCGTCTGGTTGCCTGATGATCCGGAGCAGCTCATTCACCGCCATGACTCCTGGCAACAGCTGTACGAAAACCTTGCTGTTCGCTTGTGTCGGCCTTCGTATCGGACCTACTTCAGCCGATTCATCAAGGCCGACGACAGGGTCGCATTCGATCAGGCCCTTGCTTCCGCGCTGTTGCGAGCGTCGCCTGGAGAAGCAGTGGGGCTAGACGGGCGAAACTTTCCCACAGCCGAGGCGATATTTTCCCATGTGCGCGAGCTGAGTATCGACAAGATTTTCGCTGACGCACGTTATCTGGCCGTTCCTACAGGTGATGAAGATCTTCGCAGCAGGCACGCTCGTTTACAGGGAATGCTCTCCGCAGGCCTTGACTTGCTTGGCTGGGCCGGTCTGTTCGTCCCGGTTCTGGGGGAACTTATGCTAGTGGTGTGTGCGGCGCAGTTGCTCGACGATGCTTACGAGGGGTATCAGGACTGGCGCCTGGGAGATCGCGAAGACGCATTGAATCACTTGTTCGCTGTTGCGCAGACCCTTGCGTTGGGGGCCTTCACAGCGGGTGCGGCTCATACGCTCAAACGTTTCCCTTTCGTTGACGGTCTTGTCCCCAAGATCACGCAGGGCGAGCTGAAGTTGGCGCGCGAACTTCAATTGGCACATATCGAAAACAGCCCGGGCTCATTGTTGGAAGCGCTGGACAATGAGCACTTCAACGGCGTCTTGAATAAAGATGCTCATGCGTTGTTAGCGACCACCGGCTTGAATCTTGATCAGGTGCGCCGCTTGAGGGTGGAGAATGCGAACGCGCCAGCGAAGCTGCTTGACCAGTACGACCGCTTTGTCACCTGCACGGAATTTCCGGACTTGCGTGGTGATGCTCTGGATGCGGAAGTCGCGCAACGGCAGCCTCAGCCGAGTGAGGACCAAGCCCGCTTGATCAGTGCTTTCTCTGGGCTTACGCCGCGAGCGGCGAAAGAAATCATTGAACAATCGAGCAGCGTGCAAAGGGACTCACTGCAGGCTTCAGCGCGAATCCCGCTGGGCATGGCGGAAAAAGCGCGCTGGTACCTTCGCGACAGCCGTCTCGACAAGGCCTGTGTTGGCTTGCGATTGCCCCAGGCGATCAACGCTGACACCGAGCGCTTGGTGATGGCGCTCGTTGACAAGCACTCCGCCTGGCCGTCATCCACTCGAATGGAATTACGCGTTGGCAATCGCGAAGGCAGGTTGCTATATGCAAGCGATGCCGAAGGTGCAAGTCCGGCACGGGTAATCGTGCGAAGCCGACAAGGGTATTGGTTGAGCGAAACACCTGCCGACACCCTTGCTGAACAAGATGAGTCGCTGTTCACCGTGTTACTGCGATGCTTGAGTGAAGAGCAGAAGACTGCCATGGCAGGTGGCGCAAGGATGACGAGCGCGCAGCTCCAGGAGTGGATGATGCAAGCGGCGTGTCGCGAGCGCGAGCAGTTGGCCGGCATGCTGGGCCTGAAGCCCTTGGCAGAGGGAATGAGACCGCCCAGGCACTTCGCTGATGGGCGTCTGGGGTATGCACTGAGTGGGGGCGGGGAAAGCAGTCAGCAGGCGATCCGGCGCGGGATACAGCAAATATTCTCGACCATGAGTGACTTGCAGCTCGATGCCTATCTGCAGGCCGTCAGAGAGCGGGGCGTAAACCTTTGGGATCACTACCAGACCTTGCAGCAGCAGTTGGGTGCATTGCGCCAGGCTCTGCATGAGTGGCAATCGGCATGGCGCAGTCCTGCTGATGCGATCAGACGCCGGCGGGTCGCCGACACGTTGCGGCGTAGCTGGCGAAGGAAGCTGGTTGACGTCAATGATACTTACGAGCTTGTGCTGGACGGTGAGCGCATCGATGCGCTGCCTACGTTGCCAGAAGGGGTGAACTTTGCGCATGTCAGGCGCTTGGTGCTCAGAGACATGAACCTGGATGAGGTTCCTGAGGACTTCTTGCGGCGTTTTCCCAATGTCGTGGAGATCGACCTCAGTGGCAACCGCCTGACCAGCGTTCCCGCCGGTATAGAACAGCTGGTGCAGCTCAGGCGTTTGAATCTCTCGCGAAACCGGCTGACCATCGATGCCGAGGGTAATCAGCGGCTTGCCCAGCTGGCCCTGCTGGACTCCTGTGAACTCAGCTTCAACCCACTGATGCAGGCGCCCGATCTTTCAGGGCTCCGGCATGTGCGGCATCTGCACTTGCGCGCAAGTGGCCAGGTGGATATTCCCCAGCTTCTCGAGCGTGCGTCGTGGCGGGCAGTGGTAGACCTTCGAGACAACCGGATATGGCAGCTGCAACAGGAAGTGCATGGGTTGACTCAGCGATTGTCTCGGTTCGAGTTGCATGACAACCCGCTTGATGGGCCTAGCCAGCAGCATCTCGAACGGGCCCGTGATAGCAGTGTCCGAGGCGCTCGCGGGCGCCCGTCCCACAGGCATGCTGAAGTCACCACGCAAATACGTGATGCCTGGGTCCAGAGCTCAGATGCTCAACTGCGCACCCGGCGTGAGCTCACGTGGGACAGGCTGCGCGATGAGCCAGGTTCGAGCGATTTGTTCCGATTTCTTGCAGACTTCGTCAAATCCGAAGACTTCGGCGAGCATCCCGGGCATTTTCGCCGGAGAATCTGGCGAATACTCGATGCCTGCGAACAAAGCGAGGTGCTGCGCGAGCAGATTTTCGCTGAAGCCAGGCAATCGCTCACCTGTGAAGATCGCTCGCTGCTGATGCTCGGTCAGATGGAAGTGGGGGTGCTGGTTCAACGAGGTATAGCGGACGTTCCGGCTGAGAGGATGGAGACACGCTTGCTGCATCTTGGTCGACAGTTGCACCGGTTGGATCTGGTCGACAGCATTGCTACACGGTATATCCAGCAGATGCGCAGCAGCGGTTTGCGCTTGGTCGATGAAGTCGAGATCCGCCTTTACTACCGCAACCAGTTAGCCCAGGCTCTCGAGTTGCCTGTGCCTGTCGATGACATGCACTACGCGTCTTATGCCAACGTGACCCAAGGTGACCTGCAACGCGCGCAGATGCAAGTGCTGCAAGATGACACCCAGATGGCAGTACTGGATTCGCTGGCGCAGCGCCCCTTCTGGCAGCGTTTCGTGAGGCAGCGCTATCCAGAGCGTTTCGAGGCACTGGCGGCACCGTTTCACGAGCGTTTGGCCGAGAGTGAGCGGCTAGCCGAGGGCGGCCAGGAACAATCTTATGTGGTCAGGAGCAATGAGCTGATGCAGGAATTGGAACTGGCTGAACAGCAACTGTATCGGAGTCTTGCCTTGGAAGCCTGGCAACGCGCCGATCATTGAAGGTAGGTCCGCAGCACCGTGCGGGTACGCTGCGGACCCCAAATTGATCAGGCAGCGCGGGTACGGCCCTGCTTCGGGTTGGTTTGCTCGAGATAATCGCGCAATGCTTGCTGTTCAGCGCTGCTGGTGAACAGGCCCAGTTTGGTGCGACGCCACAGCACATCTTCGGCGTCGCTAGCCCATTCCTCGTTGCACAGGTAATCCACTTCACGGCTGAACAAGCCGCCCCCTATCGATTGGCCGAGATCATCCGGGCCATGCACGCCGTCCAGCAGGCGCCAGACGCGGCTCCCGTAAGTGACCGCCCAGCGTTTGGCGATGTCCACCGGCAACCAACCGCAACGCGAAAGGATGGCATCGACCAAGGCCGGGGCGGTTGTCATGTTCTCGCCTCCCGGTAGTGCAGCATCGGCTGTCCAGCTGCCACGCATCTGGGTGAAGAACGGTTTCAGCTCGCCCATGGCCGACTCGGCCAGCTTGCGGTAGGTCGTCAGCTTGCCGCCGAACACCGACAGTAGCGGTGCCTCGTTTTCCCCGGCCGACAAGGCCAGGGTGTAGTCGCGGGTCACCGCAGATGGGTTGTCCGACTCATCGTTGCACAGCGGCCGCACGCCGGAATAGGTGTGCACGATGTCGCTACGGCTGAGTTGATGGTTGAAGTGCTCGTTCACCACCTTCAACAGGTAATCGGTCTCCTGCTCGGTGATCGCCACTTTGGCCGGGTCGCCGCTGTATTCCCGGTCGGTGGTACCGATCAGGGTGAAGCGGTCCAGGTACGGAATGCAGAAGACGATGCGCTGGTCTTCGTTCTGCAGGATGTAGGCGTGTTCACCTTCGTACAGGCGCGGCACGATGATATGGCTGCCCTGGATCAAACGGATGCCGTAAGGGGCGTCGAGCTTGAGATCGTCCTTGATGAAGTTGGCGACCCAAGGGCCGGCGGCGTTCACCAGGGCGCGCGCGCGAATGCTCCGCAGGCTGCCGTCGGCGTGCTGCAGTTCAACCTGCCACAAACCATCCACACGCTCGGCGCGCAGGCAACGGGTGTGGGTGTGGATGTGCGCGCCGTGCTCACGTGCGCTCATGGCGTTCAGTACCACCAGGCGGGCATCGTCCACGGCGCAGTCAGCATATTCGAAACCCCGGGTGATCGCCGGTTTGAGCGGGTAGCCCGGACCGAAGCGCAGGCTGCGCGAGGCGCCCAGGCGCTTGCGCTTGCCCAGGTGGTCGTAGAGGAACAGACCTGCACGGATCATCCAGGCAGGGCGCAGGTGCGGGCGGTGCGGCAGCACGAAGCGCATCGGCTTGACGATGTGTGGCGCCTTGGCCAGCAGCACTTCACGCTCGGCCAGTGCTTCACGTACCAGCCGGAACTCGTAGTGCTCCAGATAGCGCAGGCCGCCGTGAATCAGCTTGCTGCTGGCCGAGGAGGTGTGTTGAGCCAGGTCGTCCTTCTCGCAGAGAAACACCTTGAGGCCGCGCCCGGCGGCGTCTGCAGCGATACCCACGCCATTGATGCCACCGCCGATCACGGCGATGTCGTAGCAGTCGGCGACTGGGAGCTGGGACGAAACGGGCTGGGACACGGGCAAGGCCTCCTGAGGCTGTTCACATCGAATATGAACATTGATGTTCGTTTCCGAAAATATTAGCGCAACAGAAAGCCGGTCGCCAGTCAGTCTTTATAGAAAAAACTGATCAGATGACAATAAAGTGAACAATAACGAAAATGACGGGCCTTTTAACGGCCCGTCGTGAGGTCAGACCACCTCGAGGCGGATCTTGTGCTGGTTAAGCAGCTGGGTCAGGGCCGCAGTAGGGGTCTGGTCGGTCACCAGGCAATCCACCAGGCTGATCGACCCCATGCGCACCATGGCATTGCGCCCGAACTTGCTGGAGTCGGCGGCAAGCACCACCTGGCGGGCGTTGGCGATGATTGCCTGGGACACCCGCACCTCCTGGTAATCGAAGTCGAGCAGGCTGCCGTCTTCGTCGATGCCGCTGATGCCGACCAGGGCGAAATCGACCTTGAACTGATTGATGAAGTCGACGCTGGCCTGGCCGACCACGCCACCATCGCGACGTACCGTTCCCCCGGCCACCAGAACCTCGAAATCATCCTTGGCAGCGAGTATCGCGGCGACGTGCAGGTTGTTGGTAATGACTTTCAGGTGATTGTGGTTGAGCAGCGCCCGGGCAATCGACTCGGTGGTAGTACCGATGTTGATGAACAGCGAGGCATGGTCGGGGATCTGCCGGGCCACGGCTTCGGCGATGCGCTGCTTCTCGTCACGCATCTGGTCGGCACGCATGGCGTAAGCGGTATTTTCAACGCTCGAATCATAGGCAGCACCACCGTGGTAGCGGCGCAGCAAGTTGAGCTCGGCAAGCTGGTTGATATCGCGTCGGATGGTTTGCGGGGTGACGACGAACAGCTGCGCCATTTCTTCGATACTGACGTAGCCGCGGTCGCGCACCAGCTCGAGGATTTGTTGTTGGCGTGGGGGCAGATTCATGGGCGGTCCTTTGGGGCTGCCGGACAAATTCTGCAATGATGCCGTAGGAAGGGGACTACGGCCAGTAGACGATGGGGGCCGCATCACGGCCCCCCTGTCGTTTATGCCTCGTGATCTTCCCAATCACGGGTGCGGTCGACGGCCTTCTTCCAGCCAGCGTACAGCTTCTCTTTCTGCGTTTCGTCCAGCTGCGGGCTGAACTCACGCTCGATGATCGCCTTGTCGCGCAGTTCTTCCAGGCTGCTCCAGAAGCCACAAGCCAGGCCTGCCAGGTAGGCGGCGCCAAGGGCGGTGGTTTCGCGCATTTTCGGGCGCTCCACGCAAGTGCCGAGGATGTCGGCCTGGAATTGCATGAGGAAGTTGTTGGCTACCGCACCACCGTCAACACGCAGTTCCGACAGGCGTTCGCCGCAGTCCTGCTGCATGGCGTCGAGCACGTCACGGGTCTGGTAGGCGATCGATTCCAGCGCGGCGCGGATGATGTGATCCACCTTCACGCCACGGGTAAGGCCGAACAGCGCGCCACGGGCATACGGGTCCCAGTACGGGGCACCCAGGCCAGTGAAGGCCGGCACCAGGTAAACGCCGTTGCTGTCCTTGACCTTGCTGGCGAAGTATTCGGTGTCCAGCGCGTCATTGACGATCTTCAGCTCGTCACGCAGCCACTGGACGGTGGAGCCGCCGTTGAACACCGCGCCTTCCAGGGCATAGGCCACCTCGCCGCGCGGGCCGCAGGCGATGGTGGTGAGCAGGCCGTGGGAGGACTTCACTGCCTTGTCGCCGGTGTTCATCAGCAGGAAGCAGCCGGTGCCATACGTGTTCTTGGCCTGGCCAGGCTCCACGCACATCTGGCCGAACAGCGCCGACTGCTGGTCGCCTGCGATACCCGCGATGGCGATACCGCTCTTGGTGTGGCCATAGACTTCCGACGACGGACGTACTTCGGGCAGCATCTGCCGAGGAATGTCGAGAATCTCCAGCAGCTTGTCGTCCCACTGCAGGCTGTGGATGTTGAACATCAGTGTGCGCGAGGCGTTGGTGTAGTCGGTGACATGTACCTTGCCACCGGAAAACTTCCAGATCAGCCAGGTATCGATGGTGCCGAACAGCAGCTCGCCGCGCTCGGCGCGTTCACGGGCACCTTCGACGTTATCCAGGATCCACTTCAGCTTGGTGCCCGAGAAGTATGGGTCGGTGACCAGGCCGGTGGTCTCGCGGATGTATTCTTCATGCCCATCGCGCTTGAGCTGGGCGCAGATCTCGGTGCTGCGGCGGCACTGCCAGACGATGGCGTTGTACACCGGGCGGCCGGTTTCCTTGTCCCATACCACGGTGGTTTCGCGCTGGTTGGTGATGCCCAGTGCGGCAACCTGTGCATGGCTGATACCGGCCTGGGCCAAGGCCTCGACCATGGTCGCGCTCTGGGTGGCGAAGATCTCCATCGGGTCGTGCTCGACCCAGCCAGCTTGCGGGTAGTGTTGGGCGAACTCGCGCTGCGAGGTGCCGACCACATTGGCATCGCGGTCGAAGATGATCGCGCGCGAGCTGGTGGTGCCCTGGTCCAGGGCGATGATGTAGTTCTTATCCTGGGAGTCTGTCATGGTCGTAGGCCTTGCATAAAGAGGAGTTCAGGGCGTCAGCATCAGTTGGCTTGAGTATCGCCCTGGCGGTTGTCGGTTGTCTCGGCGCTTGCGTTTTGCGCCGTCGGCAGGTTGCGGGCGATAAGGCCGCGATAGATCGCGGCACCCAGGCAAGCACCGAGGATCGGTGCGAACACCGGAACCAGGAAATACGGAATGTCCCGACCGCCAGTGAAGGCGATTTCGCCCCAGCCAGCCAGGAATGTCATCAATTTTGGCCCGAAATCGCGGGCTGGGTTCATCGCAAAGCCGGTCAGCGGGCCCATGGCACTGCCAATCACGGCAATCAGCAGGCCGATCAGCAATGGCGCCATGGCGCCGCGCGGCAGGCCGTTGTTGTCATCGGTCAGGGCCATGATCACCGCCATCAGGATTGCAGTGATCACCACTTCGACCAGGAACGCCTGGCCAGTGGACAGTGACGGGTGCGGATACGTCGAGAACACCGAGGCCAGTTCCAGGCTCTCGGAACTGCCACGCAGCATGGCGTGGGCCTGTTCGAAATCGAAGAACAGGTTGCTGTAGAGCGTATAAACGAGTGCGGCGCCGCAGAAGGCGCCGCAGATCTGGGCCAGGGCATAGAAAGGCAGCTTGCGCTTGTCGAAGCCAGCGAACAGGGTGAGCGCGATGCTCACGGCCGGGTTCAGGTGCGCGCCGGAAATACCGGCGGTGAGGTAGATCGCCATGCTTACGCCGACGCCCCAGATGATGCTGATTTCCCACAGACCAAAGCTGGCGCCAGCGACTTTGAGCGCGGCGACGCAACCGGTACCGAAGAAGATCAGTAAGGCGGTGCCGAGAAATTCGGCCAGGCATTGGCTGGATAGCGTAGGTTCGCGAAGAGCAGTCGTCATGTATGACCTCGTTGTTTTTGTTGTGAGGCGCAAAGCGCTCGACAGCAAAGCCTGATGTCCATCCCCATAGACCTCAAGCGGGTATCAAGAAGCGCACCTTAAAAGGGCACCATTTATTCAGAAACGAAAAAATATAGACAAGAAACGCTGATGTCAAAGGTCGAAAGTGAACGGGTAGTCACGTTTTGGTCGCCTGTTTCAAAGGCTGATGCCCGTAGTAGAGGGCGGCGTGAGCCATTGGCTGGCTGGGATACAGGATTTGCCCTAAAGTAGCCGCGAGCTGTCCCAGACCGGAGCACTGCATGACCCCCGCACTCGACCTGTTGAAAAAAGCCCGCGCCGAACATCGCGTGCACAGTTATGAACATGACCCCAAGTCGGCGTCATATGGGCTGGAGGCGGCGGAGAAGCTCGGGCTGGAACCGCAGCAGGTGTTCAAGACCTTGCTGGCGAGCAGCGAGAAGGGCGAGTTGCTGGTGGCGGTGGTGCCGGTGGTGGGGACGTTGGATCTCAAAGCTTTGGCCCATGCGGCCGGGGTGAAGAAATGCGAAATGGCCGACCCGGCTGCGGCTCAGCGGGCGACCGGTTATCTGGTAGGTGGAATCAGCCCGTTGGGGCAGAAGAAGCGCCTGCGCACCTTCATCGATGATTCGGCGCAGAACTTTGCAACAATCCATGTCAGCGCCGGGCGGCGAGGGCTGGAGGTCGAGCTGGCGGCGGTGGTGCTGGCAGAGCATACCCAGGGCAAATTTGCCGCAATCGGCAAGGCTTGAAGCCACCGGGGCCGCTTTGCGGCCCCGGTGTATTGATTCAGGTCGCCGAACTGTAGCGGCGAACCCCACTCTCCTGACGCGCCAACTGTGTCGCGACACTGCCCGGCACCGGGAACAGCACCAGGTGGTCGGCCTTCACCGCAATCCCCACATCCTCACCGACCTGGTGGTCGATATGGCTCGGGAAGATCGCCTCGAGCTGGCTGCCAGTGGGCAACTGCAAACGGTACAGCGTCGACGCGCCAAGGAAGCTCTTGCCCACGATGTTCGCCTGCAGCGCACTGCCAGGGGCCGGCACGATGTCATCAGGTCGCAGCAGCACATCTACCGAGCTGCCCGGCGCCATGGTGTAGGCACGGTTGCCACGCAGCTCGCCCAGTTCGGTGTTGACAGCTTCATGGCTGCTCATCTGGCCGCGGATGAAGTAGCCCTGGCCGACAAAACTGGCCACGAAAGGCGTCTGCGGTTCGTGATACAGGTTGTAGGGCGTATCCCATTGCTCCAGTCGGCCTTCTTTGAACACACCGACGTGGTCGCTGACGGCAAACGCTTCTTCCTGATCGTGGGTCACCAGGATCGCGCTGGTGCCGCGGCTCTTGAGGATGTCGCGCACTTCGTGGCTCAGGCGCCGGCGCAGTTCCACATCGAGGTTGGAGAACGGCTCATCAAGCAGCAGCAGTTGCGGCTCAGGTGCCAGCGCCCGGGCCAGGGCGACCCGCTGTTGCTGACCACCCGACAGCTCATGCGGGTAACGACCGCCGAGGCCGCCGAGTTTGACCAGTTCGAGCATTTCCTCGATCACCTGCGCCTGGTTCGGGTGCTTGGCGATGCCGAAGGCGATGTTCTGCGCCACGGTCAGGTGCGGGAACAGGGCATAGTCCTGAAACACCATGCCGATGCGGCGCTTCTCCGGCGCCAAGGTGAAGCCGGCGCGGGAAATGACCTCGCCGGCCAGCTGGATTTCACCCTCGTGCACCGGCTCGAAGCCAGCGATGGCGCGCAGTGTGGTGGTCTTGCCGCAACCCGACGAGCCCAGCAGGCAACCGATGTCGCCCGCGTTCAGGTGCAGGTTGAGGTTCTGGACGATGCGCTGGTCGCCATAGCCGCAGGCGAGGTTGCGCAGGTTGAGCAGTAGGGGTTGACTCATGCGTGGTGGTAAGCCGGTTCGACAAGGAATTCGAGAAGGGCCTTCTGTGCATGCAAGCGGTTTTCAGCCTGGTCCCAGGCGACCGAACGGGGGTCGTCGAGCAGGTCATGGCTGATTTCCTCGCCACGGTGGGCGGGCAGGCAGTGCATGAACAGGGCGTCGGGTGCCGCCAGGTCGAGCAATGCACGGGTAACCTGGTAAGGCGCGAAATGCGCCAGGCGCCGTGCAGTTTCCTCTTCCTGGCCCATGGAAGTCCAGACATCCGTGGTCACCAGATGTGCACCACGCACGGCTTCCTGCGGATCACGGATGATCTGCACGTGGTCGCCACCCAGGGCCATGAAGCGTGGATCGGGTTCATAGCCTTCCGGGCAAGCGATGCGCAGCTGGAAATCGAACTGCTTGGCCGCCTCGATGTACGAGTTGCACATGTTGAAGCCGTCACCGATCCAGGCCACGGTCTTGCCCTGGATCGAGCCGCGGTGTTCGAGGAAGGTCTGCATGTCGGCCAGCAGCTGGCACGGGTGCGACTCGTCGGACAGCGCGTTGATCACCGGCACGCGGGACTTGGCGGCGAATTCGGTCAGGGTGCTGTGGGCGTGGGTACGGATCATCACCACGTCGAGCATGCTCGACAGCACGATGGCGCTGTCACCGATCGGCTCGCCACGGCCCAGCTGGGTGTCGCGCGGCGAGAGGAAGATGGCTTGGCCACCGAGCTGGATCATGCCGGCTTCGAACGACACGCGGGTACGGGTCGAGGACTTCTCGAAGATCATGCCCAGTACGCGGTTCTTCAGGGGCTCGAACAGCACGCCTCGCTTGCGCAGGTCCTTCAGCTCGATGCCTCGGCGGATCACACCGAGCAATTCGTCGGTGGTGAAATCCAGCAGGGAGAGAAAGTGCCTAGCGCTCATGATTGACTACCTTATCTGCAACGGTATGCAGGTCGACCGTATGGTTTTTTTTGACAACGGGAGTGACCTGCGGCGTAAGCCGCACGGGGCGGACGAAATGGGGAAAGGCGCAATACTATAATTAAATGTCGCCTGAAACCAAGAGGGGAAACAGCGGCTCGTTTCAAAGGATGTTGCAAAGGGTGTCGTAACACTTGAGCCCGTGCTGTTTTTTATTTGCTACAGAAGGTTGTACACGGCTTGCTGGCAATTTGGCAAATGCCTGTCGCGAATCGTGCGCCTGATACCGCAGGATTCACGCCGCGAAGGGCGCTGGCCCGCGCCAGGGCCGCAGCGCATAGTCGATGACTCATTACAACAGCAAGGCAGAGGCGGCCATGACCAAGACCCTGCACCACCGTGCCTGTCACCTGTGTGAAGCGATCTGCGGCCTGAACATAGAAGTCAGCCATGAACATGACGGGCGGGCGCTGATCAGTTCGATCAAGGGTGACCCTGAAGACCCGTTCAGCCGCGGCCACATTTGCCCGAAGGCAGTTGCGCTGCAGGACATCCAGAACGACCCGGACCGCCTGCGCCAACCGCACCGGCGGGTAGGGGACCAGTGGCAGCCGATCGGCTGGGACGAGGCCTTTGCCCTGGCCGCCGACAGGTTGTGGGCGGTCCAGCAGGCCCATGGGCGCAACGCCGTGGCGGTCTATCAAGGCAACCCCAGCGTGCACAACTATGGGCTGATGACCCACAGCAATTACTTCCTCGGCCTGCTCAAGACCCGCAACCGTTACTCCGCCACCTCGGTCGACCAGCTGCCACAGCACCTGACCAGCCATTTGATGTACGGCCATGGGCTGCTGTTGCCGATCCCGGATATCGACCACACCGAGTTCATGCTGATCCTCGGCGGCAACCCGCTGGCCTCCAATGGCAGCATCATGACCGTACCGGATGTAGAAAAGCGCCTGAAGGCCTTGCGCGGTCGGGGTGGCCGCCTGGTGGTGGTCGACCCCCGACGCAGCGAAACTGCCGCCATGGCTGACCAGCATCTGTTTATCCGGCCCGGCGGCGATGCTGCCTTGTTGTGTGGCCTGCTCAATACCCTGTTTGAGGAAGACCTGGCGCGTGGTTCGCACTTGCCAGTCAACGGGCTGACGCAGGTGCGTGAGGCGATCGCATCGTTCACGGCCGAGGCCATGAGCGCCCATTGCGGCGTCGCGGCTGCCGACATCCGTCAGCTGGCGCGGGACTTCGCGGCCGCCGGCAAGGCCGTCTGCTACGGTCGCATGGGCGTCTCAACCCAGGCTTTCGGCAGCCTGAGCCACTGGCTGGTGCAATTGATCAACCTGGTGACCGGCAACCTCGATCGAGAGGGTGGGGCGCTATGTACCGAACCCGCAGTCGATCTGGTGGCGACCACTTCTGGTGGTCATTTCAATGCCTGGCAGAGCCGGGTTTCGGGGCTTCCCGAGTATGGCGGCGAGCTGCCGGTGGTGGCCCTGGCCGAGGAGATGCTGACGCCCGGGGACGGCCAGGTGCGCGCCCTGGTGACGGTAGCCGGCAATCCGGTGTTGTCCACGCCCAACGGCCGGCAGCTGGATGCAGCGTTGGACGGGCTGGAGTTCATGCTCAGCATCGACCTCTATATCAATGAAACCACCCGCCATGCCGACCTGATTCTGCCTTCGACTTCGGCGCTGGAAAACGACCATTACGACAGCACCTTCAACCTGCTGGCCGTGCGTAACGTGACCCGTTTCAACCGCGCCATCCTGGCCAAGCCTGAGGGCGCCTTGCATGACTGGGAGATCTTCGTCGGCCTGGCGCAGGCGTTTGCCAAACGCGCTGACCTCGAACTCAAGCCGACCTGGCCACCGGCGCAAATGATCGATGTAGCGCTGCGCAAAGGCCGCTATGGCGAAGCGTCCAGCTGGAACCTTTCGCTGCGGGCATTGGACGAGCACCCCCATGGGCTTGATCTGGGGCCGCTACGCGCCAATCTTGAAGCGCGGCTGGCAACCGCCAGCAAAGTTGTCGAGGCGGCGCCACAGGCGCTGCTGGATGATCTGCAGCGCTTGGCCCTGCAGGCGCCGCCCGCGCCGGGCGAGTTGCTGCTGATCGGCCGCCGCCACGTGCGCAGCAACAATTCGTGGATGCACAATTACCATCGTCTGGTCAAAGGCAAGCCGCGCCATCAACTGCTGATGCACCCGCAGGACCTGCAGCACCGGCAACTGCAAGACGGCCAGCGGGTGCGTATCCGCTCGCGCACCGGCACCCTGGAGGTCGAAGTGCAGGCCTGTGAAGACATGATGCCCGGGGTGGTCAGCCTGCCCCATGGGTTCGGCCATGGTCGCCAGGGTGTGCGCTTGCAGGTTGCCCAGGCACAAGCGGGTGTGAGTGCCAACGACCTCACCGATGAACGCCTACGGGACGCGGTTTCCGGTAACGCTGCGCTCAATGGCGTACCGGTGCAGGTCGAGGCCGCATGAGCAATGGTAAGGCCGAGCACGCTGCTCGGCTTTCCGATACAATGCGTCACCGTGCCGACGATCGCGTCGGAAAGTTCAGCTGAGGTGCTAGATGGATATCATCGATACGATCAAAGAGCAGATTGCCAACAACACCATTCTGCTTTACATGAAAGGCTCGCCGAATGCCCCGCAGTGCGGGTTCTCGGCCAAGGCATCGCAGGCTGTGATGGGTTGCGGCGAGAAGTTCGCCTACGTCGACATCCTGCAGAACCCGGAAATCCGCGCCAACCTGCCAAAATACGCCAACTGGCCGACCTTCCCGCAACTGTGGGTAGCCGGTGAGCTGGTTGGCGGCAGCGACATCATGCTGGAAATGTTCGAGAAGGGTGAACTGCAGGCCCTGATCAAGGACGCCGCCGCCAAGGCCAAGGCTTCCGAAGCCTGACGTTCAGCCAGACAAAAAAACCCGCTCAAGGCGGGTTTTTTTATGGGCGGGGAAATTACTCTTCGCCCATCTGCGACTGCAGGTAGTTCTCGATGCCGATCTTGTCGATCAGGCCGAGTTGGGTTTCCAGCCAGTCGATATGCTCTTCCTCGGACTCGAGGATGTCTTCGAGCATGTCACGCGAACCGAAGTCGCCAGCGGTTTCGCAGTGGGCGATGGCGGCTTTCAAGTCAACCAGGCCTTTCTGTTCGATCTTCAGGTCGCACTCGAGCATCTCTTTGGTGTGCTCGCCGATCAGCAGCTTGCCCAAGTCCTGAACGTTGGGGATGCCTTCGAGGAAGAGAATACGCTTGATCAGTTTGTCAGCGTGCTTCATCTCGTCGATGGACTCTTTGTACTCGTGCTTGCCGAGCTTGTTCAGGCCCCAATCTTCGTACATGCGTGCGTGCAGGAAGTACTGGTTGATCGCGACCAGCTCGTTTCCGAGGATCTTGTTGAGATGCTGGATGACGCTTACGTCGCCTTTCATGACGGGTTCCTGCCCTGTAGAAGTGTGCCAATACAGGGAAGTTTGAGCTTGTAACTGGGGGCTGTCAAACCTAAGTATTTGAATAATAAGTGAAAATTAATAGGAATAAGAATGTTTGTGAACCGCGTTGAAGCGCTAACTTGTTGATATACCGGCATAAAAAAACCGGACACAAGGTCCGGTTCTTCGAATTCTGTAACATCAGGCAGCAGTAAATTCCACCGGATAGGGCAGGGCGGCGTGCTGGCTCACCTGCAATTCGGTGAGGGTCTCACGGACCACCTCTTTGGCCAGGCAGGCGCATTTGCCACACTGGCTGGCGACGTTGGTCGCAGCTCGGACTTCCTTGTAACTGCAGCATCCTTCATAGATCGCATCGCGGATCTGTCCGTCGGTGACGCCGACACAAAGACACACATACATAAGGGCTGACCATCGCGGGTTGAGTCGATGGGTTGGAGCTTAATGTTAATGAGAATGCTTGTCAAAGGACTTTCTGAAAGGGCCGTGCTTGAGCGACCGACGGTTGCATTCGGCCTGTCACCGGAAGCCGTGTATGATGGTCAGCCTTTGTTGGATGTCGGGCAAGCCTGCTTGGCCCGGCAAACGGTTTTCCACTCTCACTAGGAGATTGCAATGAGCGTACTCGTTGGCAAACAAGCCCCCGACTTCACCGTCCCAGCCGTCCTGGGCAATGGCGAAATCGTCGACAGCTTCAACCTGGCTTCGGCCATCAAGGGCAAGTACGGCCTGGTGTTCTTCTACCCACTGGACTTCACCTTCGTCTGCCCGTCCGAGCTGATCGCCCTGGACAACCGCATCCCTGACTTCCAGGCGCGCAACGTTGAAGTGATCGGCGTTTCGATCGACTCGCACTTCACCCACAACGCCTGGCGTAACACCCCGGTCAACGCCGGCGGTATCGGCCAGGTCAAGTACACCCTGGCTGCCGACATCACCCACGAAATCTGCAAGGCCTACGACGTCGAGTCCGAAGGCGGCGTAGCCTTCCGTGGTGCTTTCCTGATCGACACCAACGGTGTTGTCCGTTCGCAGATCGTCAACGACCTGCCACTGGGCCGCAACATGGACGAACTGCTGCGTCTGGTCGACGCCCTGCAATTCCACGAAGAGCACGGCGAAGTCTGCCCGGCCAACTGGAAGAAAGGCGACCAGGGCATGACCGCTTCGCCCGAAGGCGTTGCTGCTTACCTGAGCGAGAACGCTGGCAAGCTGTAATTGCCACGCGCATGAAAAAACCGGCCCATGTGGCCGGTTTTTTTGTGCCAGCTTGTACTGGCCTCTTCGCGGGTGAACCCGCTCCTACAGGAATCGCAAAATGGCTGAGGCCGATGCGGTACCTGTGGGAGCGGGTTTACCCGCGAAGATTTTCAGTTCAATCGTTGAAGTCGCGCCAGCCGCCCATTTCTTTCCAGCGGTTGACGATGCCGCAGAACAGCTCGGCCGTCTTCTCGGTGTCGTAACGCGCCGAATGTGCCTCACGGCCGTCGAAGTCGATGTCGGCGCTCTGGCAGGCCCGCGCCAGCACGGTCTGGCCATACGCCAGGCCAGCCAGGGTGGCGGTGTCGAAGCTGGAGAACGGGTGGAACGGGTTGCGCTTGATATCGTTGCGGGTAACCGCTGCATTGAGGAAGCCAAGGTCGAAGCTGCTGTTGTGACCGACCAGGATCGCCCGCTTGCAACCGTTTGCCTTCAGCGCCTTGCGCACACCGCGGAAGATGTCGGTGAGCGCGCTTTCCTCGCTCACCGCCATGCGCAACGGGTGGTCCAGCTTGATGCCGGTGAACTCCAGCGCGGCCTGCTCGATATTGGCCCCTTCGAACGGCTCTACCCGGAAGAAGTAGGTGTGCTCGGGGAACAGGAAGCCCTTCTCGTCCATGCCGATGGTCACTGCGGCGATTTCCAGCAGGGCGTCGGTGGCGCTGTTGAAGCCGCCGGTCTCGACATCCACCACGACCGGCAGATAGCCGCGGAAGCGCTCAGCCATCGGGTGGCGCGAGCCGCCGCCGCCTTGACCGTCCTGGTCGTCTTCGTAGAGGTCTTCGCTCACGCGTTTTCCTCCAGCAGGCGCCAGCGCAGTTTTTCACCGGCACGCAGCGGGATCACGGTCTGCTCGCCAAATGGCAGGCTGTCCGGGGCGGTCCATTCTTCACGGACCAGGGTGATGGTGTCGGTGTTCGCCGGCAGGCCATAGAAAGCCGGGCCGTGGAGGCTGGCGAAGCCTTCCAGCTTGTCCAGCGCATTGCGCTGCTCGAACGCCTCGGCGTACATCTCGATCGCCGCATAGGCGGTGTAGCAGCCTGCGCAACCGCAAGCAGCTTCCTTGGCGTGACGGGCGTGCGGTGCCGAGTCGGTGCCGAGGAAGAACTTCGGGTTGCCACTGGTGGCCGCGTCCAGCAGCGCCACCTGGTGGGTGTTGCGTTTGAGGATCGGCAGGCAGTAAAAGTGCGGGCGGATACCGCCGACCAGCATGTGGTTGCGGTTGTACAGCAGGTGCTGGGCAGTGATGGTGGCGCCCACGTTGGCCGGAGCCTCGGTGACGAACTGCGCGGCATCACCGGTGGTGATGTGTTCGAACACCACTTTCAAGGTCGGGAAACGCTCGACCAGACGACGCATGTGCTCGTCGATGAAGCGCTTCTCGCGGTCGAATACATCGATCTCGCTGCGGGTTACTTCACCGTGCACCAGCAGTGGCATGCCGACTTTCGCCAGTGCCTCGATGGCCGGGAAGATGTTGTCGATGCTGGTGACGCCCGAATCGGAGTTGGTGGTGGCACCGGCCGGGTAAAGCTTGGCGGCGTACACGATGCCGCTGGCCTTGGCCACGCGGATGTCCTCGGGGCTGGTGCGGTCGGTGAGGTACAGCACCATCAGCGGTTCGAAGCGGCTGCCAGCCGGGCGGGCGGCAAGGATGCGCTCGCGGTAGGCGCTGGCTTCGACGGCATCGCGCACCGGCGGGACCAAGTTAGGCATGATGATGGCACGGGCGAAAGTACGCGCCACATCGCCAACGGTATGGGGCAGGACGGCACCATCGCGCAGATGGATGTGCCAGTCGTCGGGACGCAGGAGGGTCAGGCGATCGGACATTGGGGATTCCAGGCGGGTCGAACTCAGGCCCCAATGCTACCGGAAAACCCCGGTCCGAGCACGGCTATCAAGTTTTCCGGCAAGTGTCCGATAGCCTGCCTGTAAGCCGTCAGAATTTGTGGAGCCCCTCGTGCGCCAGCGTTACTTAGCCCTGTTGACCCTTGTCGCCAGCCTGCCGGCCGGTGCACTGACTTTCCAGACCCGCATGGAGAATGTCGCCTGGCAAGTCGAGGGTGACCAGTTCGAATGCCGCCTGATTCAGCCGATTGACGGTTTCGGCAGTGGCGAGTTCGTGCGCAAGGCCGGTGAGCAGCCCGTGTTCCAGCTTCGGTCGCACAGCAATGTGCTGGGCGCAGGATCCGCCACCTTGCTGGCTGCCGCAGCCCCTTGGCAACCGGGGCGGGGTGATGTGAACCTCGGCGCTGTGCGCATGGCCCGCAGCGGCGTGCTGTTCAGCTCGTCGCAAAGCCAGGCCAGCCGCCTGATCAATGGCTTGCTCGACGGGCGCAGCACGGTGGTACGCAATTACGCCGGCGAAGGTGGGCGAGTGATGGAAGTACGGGTATTACCGGTGAGCTTCGTCAAGGCATACAGCGACTATCAGGTCTGTGCCAGCAAGATGCTGCCGATGAACTATGACCAGGTTCGCCAGACCCAGGTCGGCTTCCCGGGGGGGGGCTTCGACCTCGACGCCGATGCCCGAGCGAGGCTGGACGTGATCCTCGATTACCTCAAGGCCGACCCGACGGTGAACCACATCGAACTCAACGGTCACTCCGACAACAGTGGTAACCGGCTGACCAATCGCGACACATCGCGGCGTCGGGCGTTGGCCGTTGCCGATTACTTCAAGGCCCATGGTGTGCCGGAAGAGCAGATAGACGTGCGTTTCCATGGTGAGCGGTATCCGCTGGTGAAGAACAACAGCCCGGCCAATCGGGCGCGTAACCGGCGGGTGAATATCGAGCTGGATCGGGTGGCGATGGCAGAAAAACCGATGGTCCAGCCGGTGCAGCAACCGGTGCAGGCTGCACCTGCTGTCCCGCCAGCTGCTGCGGCGCCGGCTGGGACCAAGACACCCTGATATCAAAGCGGGATTGCATCAGGGCCGCCAGGTGCTGAACCTTTAGCGGCGAACACGTCGCCCCACCGACAGTTCCTGTCGCTTTGTCGTCAGAAGCTGTCGCCCCACTGTAAATTTATCCGCAACGCCGGTAGAATCGGCCCCTTTCCGTACAACCCCGTGGAGTGATGGCATGGCGGACGTAAAAAAGGTCGTACTGGCGTATTCCGGCGGCCTTGATACTTCGGTGATTCTCAAGTGGCTGCAGGATACCTACAACTGCGAAGTGGTGACCTTCACCGCTGACCTGGGTCAGGGCGAAGAAGTCGAGCCGGCTCGTGCCAAAGCGCAGGCAATGGGCGTTAAAGAGATCTACATCGACGACCTGCGCGAAGAGTTCGTGCGCGATTTCGTCTTCCCGATGTTCCGCGCCAACACCGTCTACGAAGGCGAGTACCTGCTGGGTACTTCCATCGCTCGTCCGCTGATCGCCAAGCGCCTGATCGAAATCGCCAACGAGACCGGCGCCGACGCCATTTCCCACGGCGCTACCGGCAAGGGTAACGACCAGGTGCGCTTCGAGCTGGGTGCCTACGCACTCAAGCCAGGCGTCAAGGTTATCGCGCCATGGCGCGAGTGGGACCTGTTGTCCCGCGAGAAGTTGATGGACTATGCCGAGAAGCACGGTATCCCGATCGAGCGTCACGGCAAGAAGAAGTCGCCGTACTCGATGGACGCCAACCTGCTGCACATCTCCTACGAAGGCGGTGTCCTGGAAGATACCTGGACCGAGCACGAAGAAGACATGTGGCGCTGGAGCGTCTCGCCAGAGAACGCCCCGGACCAGGCGACCTACCTGGAGCTGACTTACCGCAATGGTGACATCGTCGCCATCGACGGCGTCGACATGAGCCCGGCTACCGTACTTGCCGAACTGAACCGCATCGGCGGCGCCAACGGCATCGGCCGTCTGGACATCGTGGAAAACCGCTATGTGGGCATGAAGTCCCGTGGCTGCTACGAAACCCCAGGCGGCACCATCATGCTCAAGGCGCACCGCGCCATCGAGTCGATCACCCTGGACCGCGAAGTCGCTCACCTGAAAGACGAGCTGATGCCGAAGTACGCCAGCCTGATCTACACCGGCTACTGGTGGAGCCCGGAACGACTGATGCTGCAGAAGATGATCGACGCTTCGCAGGTCAACGTGAACGGTGTCGTGCGCCTGAAGCTGTACAAGGGCAATGTCATCGTGGTCGGCCGCAAGTCGGACGATTCGCTGTTCGATGCCAACATCGCGACCTTTGAAGAAGACGGCGGCGCCTACAACCAGGCCGATGCTGCTGGCTTCATCAAGCTCAATGCGCTGCGCATGCGCATCGCTGCCAACAAGGGCCGCGGGATGCTCTAAGCATCTGCCCCGAACTGGCAAATGAAACCCCGGCACTGGCCGGGGTTTTTTTTGCCTTCCGGGCGGTGTTCTGCTCATTGCCCATAGGCTGGATCCTCCGGCAGGCGGGTGGTTGATAGAACAACGCATTGGTGTAGATCCATGTTGCACAAACGCCACTGTCTGTTCTCGACATGCGGCTGGGCAATGGCCTGCATGACGTGTTGTTGAATCAGTGTCTGCGCGTCGGGGCCGGAAAACATCATGGTTACAGTTTCTGTCGGTTCCGCACGCCCCGCTGGTTCGGGCGCGCTCTTTTGCTCGGTCGGGTCAGGCTTGTAAAAAGATTTGTAGTTGAAGTTCAGGGTCAGGAAGAACAGAGCGGTGAGAAAGAACGGAAACCCCACGAGGAACCAGGTGTAGTACGTCTGACTTCTCTCGCTGAGAAAAGGCAGGGTTGCCAATGCAGAAGCCTCAATGATGCCAGCGAAAATGGCGATTATCGTCAACGGCGCAACAGGTTGGTTATCGGTCATGTTAATGCCTCCTGCAAGTTCGGCTTATCAATAACCTACTGGTCGCCTCAACTAAATTGTGGAGTTTTTCCGGGTGAGGGGATTTTTCGACGGGGCCGATGAATGCGCGCGTCGATTATTGTTCATTCGCCTGCTCGTAGGTACTTATGCGAGGAAACTGTAAATTTTTTCTTGTAGGAAAATTCCCAAACCGACGTAGGGTTCATCTATTCGGCTATTTGTGCGGGGAATGTGCGCGCCATTGAGCGTTCTGCTCGGTTATGGTGAGGCGGTCGTCAAAGCAAAATAACGAATGATGGATATCGCATGAATAAAGTCCTTATCGTGGATGATCATCCGGTCATACGCTTGGCAGTGCGCATGCTGATGGAGCGGCATGGGTACGATGTTGTCGCTGAAGCCGACAACGGCATAGCGGCCTTGCAGCTCACCCGCGAACACCTTCCCGATGTTGTCGTACTCGATATCGGCATCCCCAAACTCGATGGCCTGGAGGTCATTGCTCGTATGGCCGCGGCCAACCCTCGCAGCCGTGTTCTGGTACTGACTTCTCAGGCGCCCGGGCATTTCTCCATGCGCTGCATGCAGGCGGGGGCTTCCGGTTATGTGTGCAAGCAGCAAGAGCTCACCGAACTGCTCAGCGCCATCAAGGCTGTGCTATCTGGGTACAGTTATTTCCCGAACCAGGCATTGCACAAGTCGCGGGGTCGGGTGGGCGGGGCAAGTGAGGCGGACATGGTCGATCGCTTGTCGGCGAGGGAGATGATGGTGCTCCAGCAGCTTGCACGGGGGCGGTCCAACAAGGAGATTGCCGACAGCATGTTCCTCAGTAACAAGACGGTCAGCACCTACAAGACCCGCCTGCTGCTGAAGCTCAATGCCCACTCGCTGGTGGATCTGATCGAACTGGCCCGGCGTCATGGTCTGAGCTGAGCCTGGCATGCACCAGGCCTCCGTGAGGGAGGCTTGGTGTGCAGCTACAGGTCGTAGTCGAAGTCGGCGAGTTGCCGCTTCAGGCGCCGCTCTTCGAGCAGGTTGTCTATGGTGCGACGCTTGCTCAGGTTGGTCTTCGCGGTTTCTACCTGCGGCTCCGCTTCGTCGTCAGCGGTGACAAAATCATCTTCGATCGCCAGGTCGTCTTTATCGGTGCTCATGAGTCGCTCCAAGCCAAAGGGCCATTGGCCGTCCTTATAGCGAGAAAGCGAAGTCCGGTAAAAAAGATTTTTTCAATCGTGATGCAGGAGTTTTCGCTATTGGCTCAATCGTCGGAGGTCTTGTGCTTGTATTCACACAGGTCTTCGATGCGGCAGCTGCCACAACGCGGCTTACGTGCCTGGCAAACGTAGCGGCCATGCAGGATGAGCCAATGGTGGGCGTCGAGCAGATAGTCCTTGGGGACGAACTTGAGCAGTTTCTTCTCCACTTCGAGCACCGTCTTGCCGGGCGCGATGCCGGTGCGGTTGCTGACCCGGAATATGTGCGTGTCCACAGCCATGGCCGGCTGACGGAAGGCCGTGTTGAGCACCACGTTGGCAGTCTTGCGTCCAACGCCCGGTAACGCTTCCAGTGCTTCACGGGTCTGCGGGACTTCGCCGTCATGGCGCTCGATCAACAGTCGGCATGCCTCGATCACATTCTTGGCCTTGCTGTTGTAGAGACCGATGGTCTTGATGTATTCGCTCAACCCCTCGACACCGAGCGCATGGATGGCTTGCGGTGTATTAGCGACCGGGAACAGGCGCGCGGTGGCCTTGTTGACGCCGACATCCGTGGACTGAGCGGAAAGCGTCACGGCAACCAGGAGTTCGAAAGGGGTGGTGTAAGCCAATTCCGTTTTCGGATCGGGATTGTCTTCGTGCAGCCTGCGAAAGATCTCCAGGCGTTTGGCGGCATTCATGGGGTCAACGCTTTCCTTGACGACGTGTGAGGGTGGGGCGGAGCCAATTGTACAAGGCCAGCAGCGCGCCGAGCAGTAGCAGTGCACCTGACGGCAGGTTGGCCTGGTGCATGCCAGCGACCTGGTCCAGCCATTGACGACCAGCACCTAGCAGCAGGCAGACGAGCAGCAAGCCAGTCAAATGATGCAGTAGTTGTCGCCAGCGCCTTTCGCGTGGCAACCGTGTGTCGATGGCAAGGCAGTGCAGGCAGATCAGCGCCGGGAAGTAGCCAAGCGTCAGCGCCAATGGCAATGCCCAGGCACGCAGTGCCAGCTGCAGGCAACTGGAAAGCGCAGCAAGTAGCAGCAGGCTTGTCAGCCAGTACTTCGTGCCACTGAGTGTTGCCCGCAGCGGGGTCAACAAGCCTTGGTGAAGAAGAGGCAGCACGAGCATGCACAGGCCGATGGCTACAGCCTGAGAAAAGGTTCCAGTCGCGCCCAGCAGCGGAGCCAGGCCGGTTGCCAGCAAGCAGAACCTATTCATGGTCGGGCGCTCCGAGCAATTCGCTGCGATGCTGGTCAAAATAGCGCAATGCTTCCTGCTGGGCTTGCATGACTGCCCGAGAGGTGACGGTCGCACCGGCCAACTGGTCAAAGTCGCCCTGGTCGCGCCTGATCGCCCAACGGTCGCCAAGGCCACGCCTGGCAAACTGTGTTAGCCAAGCCGACTGAGGATCGGCAATCTGGCCGCCCAGCCCGGGGCTTTCCTGCTGTTCGACCACCCGCGTACCGATCAGGCGGGCATCGTCGCCGATCGCAATGGTCAGCTTGATAGGGCCTGCATAACCTCGTACCTGGCTCACCAACACGATGGCGGTTGGCGAGGTGCCGAGTGTAGCCCGATAGGCAGCGAGTACTTTGCTATGCACTGGCTGATCGGCCGGCAATGGCAATGGGCTGTCCAGCGGGTGATTGTCGTAGCTCCGCGCCGAAAGGGCCGCGAGAAGCTGGCTGGCTCGCAGCTGGTGCTCGGCATCGGCGATGGCAAGGCGGGTCCAGTGCTGCCAGGCCAGCGTCACTGCTACAGCCGATCCCCCGATGGCAAGTAACAGCAAGTTGCTGCGAACCGATGTGATCATGGAAAGACCTGCCGTCGTTGAGAGGCGAACCGATCCAAGGCGGGCACCGCCAGGTTCATTATCAAAATGGCGAACGCCGTGCCATCCGGATAACTGCCCCAGGTGCGGATCAGGTAGATCAGTGTGCCTGCCCCAAAACCGAATAGCAGCTTGGCCAGATTGGCGCGGGGGCCGGACACCGGCTCCGTGGCGATGAAGAATGCCGCCAGCATGGTCGAGCCGCTGAACAGGTGCAGCAGCGGTGAGCCGTTCGAGTCCGAACCGGAGCCATTCCAGGCCAACAGGCTGAACAGCAACAGGCCGCCAAGCAGGCCTGCCGGGGCATGCCAGCTGATAACCTTGCGCTGCCATAGAATAAGCCCGCCGCACAGCAGCGCCAGGTTGACCCACTCGCTGCTGCGGCCGCCAATACTGCCAAACCCCGGGTGGTTAGCGAACAGCTCGTCGATGGTCAGGCTGCGGTTGTGGCGCAGGCCGTCGAGCAGGGTCGGCCCTGCCCAGGCATCGATCTGGGGAGCACTGCCCGACACCTGTTGAACGCTATCGATAAAGCCGAGTGACTGGCTGGGCCAGTGGGTCATCTGCAGCGGAAAGTTCAGCAGCACAAAGACGTATCCGACCATTGCCGGGTTGAACAGATTACGGCCCACGCCGCCGAAAGCCTGCTTGCCGACGCCGATGGCAATGCCTGCCGCCGTGACCGGCAACCACCAGGGCGCCGGGGCTGGCAGGGCGATCGCCAGGAGCACGGCAGTCACCAGGGCACTGCCGTCGTTCAATGCCGGCAGCACAGGCTGGCGCCGCACAGCCAGCAGTGCCGCTTCCCAGCACAAAGCGCTGCAGGCGCATAGCAGCAAGCTGAACAGTACCCCCCAGCCTTGCGTCCAGAAGGACGCGAGCAAGCCGGGCATACAGGCCAACAGTACCAGGCCCATGGCGTTGCGTAACCGTGGGTCAGGGCTTGCCATTGTCGTGCCCGGCCGCTGTGTGCACAGCATCGGCAGCGGCGGCTTTTTGCGCTTTGATCCGCTCGAGGGCGGCTTTGATCGGGTCGGCCGCGCCGTTTGCGGCTTCGGCCGTACGTGCAAGGCGCTGCGCTTCCCGTCGCGCCACGTCGCGTTGCAGACGGGCGCTGCGCTGCTCGTGGCGCTGGCGCGCATGATCACGGCGCAGATGGCGGGCTTGCAGTTGCTCGGGGGTATGGGCCAGGCCGCTGACAATCGGCACCACTGTCGCCGGTAGCGGGCGCATGTCGATGCAATCGACCGGGCAGGGTGCCAGGCATAGGTCACAGCCGGTGCATTCGTTGGCGATGACCGTGTGCATCAGTTTGGCGGCGCCGATGATGGCATCTACCGGGCAGGCCTGAATGCACTTGGTACAGCCGATGCATTCGGCTTCGCGAATGTAGGCTACCTGAGGCGGTGCGCTACCACGCTGAGGGTCAGGCGCCATCAGCGGCGCCTCGAGCAGCGCGGCGAGGGCGGCGATGGTTTCGCTGCCGCCGGGCGGGCACTTGTTGATGGCCTCGCCCGCCGCCAGGCCTTCGGCGTAGGGCCGGCAACCATTGTGGCCGCATTTTCCGCATTGGGTCTGCGGCAACAGGGCGTCGATGCGTTGAATCAAGATCATTGCGTGAATAGTCCGTTGAATCCCGAGAACGCCAGGGCCATGACACCCGTACCGAGCAATGTGATGGGCAGGCCGCGCAGCGCTGCCGGTACTTCAGCGTGCTGGCTGCGCTGGTGCAGGTCGTTGAACAGCGCCAGCGCAAGCCAGAAGCCCAGGCCGGCCACGGTGCCCTCGCTCAACGTTGCAAGCACTGTGGCCCGCTCGCTCGCCATTTGCAGTGCCAGGCCCAGCAGCAAGGCATTGCCCATCAAGGGCGGCGCAAGGTGCTCGGTGGGCCACTGTGGGCGTAGTTTTGCCAGCACCTGCGGCACGCCGCATGCCAGCAAGCCCAGCCAGGGCAGCAGCAGGAACAGACGCAGGTCTTGCAGATGCCAGGGCGCCACGAACAGTCGTTCGAGCACTAGCGCACCGGCTACCCCGAGTGCAATCGACAAGGCACCCGCCAGGCCGCACACGTGCAGGCGTAGCTGACTCAGCGGCTGTTGTTGCAAGAGCAGGTGGCTGATCAGCGCAGCGCTGGCCAGGATCAGAATGTAGTCGTTCATGTGAATGACAATAGCCGGGAATCGCCGTGATCGTCCGGCATTGGCGCAGCAGATGGAACTGCCCCGGCGTTGAGGCCGGGGCAGGGGTGTTACTTGATGCGCTGGCCTGGCTTGGCGCCGCTGTCGGGGCTGAGCAGGTAGATCTCTTCGCCGCCTGGGCCGGCCGCCATGACCATGCCTTCGGACATGCCAAAGCGCATTTTCCGCGGTTTTAGGTTGGCCACCATCATGGTCAGGCGGCCTTCCAGCTTGGACGGGTCCGGATAGGCCGACTTGATGCCGGAGAACACATTGCGGCGCTCGTCACCGATGTCCAGGGTGAGTTGCAGCAGCTTGTCGGCGCCAGGGACGGCTTCAGCCTTGACGATCAGCGCGACGCGCAGGTCGACGGCGGCGAAGGTGTCGAACTCGATCTCCGCCGAAAGCGGGTCCTTGCTCAGCTCGCCATTGCCGGCTGGGGCCTGTTGAGCTTCAGCAGCCAACAGGTCCTCCTTGCTGGCAGCGACCATGGCTTCGACCTTGGCGGGTTCGATACGGCTCATCAGTGCCTTGAACGGGTTCAGCTGGTGGTTCTCCAGGCGCGACTGATGGTCGTTCCAGGTCAGCGGGGCGACGTTGAGGAATGCCTCTGCATCAGCGGCGAGCAGCGGCAGCACTGGCTTGAGGAAGATGACCAGCTGGCGGAACAGGTTGATGCCCTGGGCGCAGATGGCCTGGACTTCGTCCTGCTTGCCCTCTTGCTTGGCCAGCGACCAGGGCGCCTTGTCAGCGATCCAGGCGTTGGCGCGGTCGGCGAGGGCCATGATTTCGCGCATGGCACGGCCGAAGTCGCGGCCCTCATAGGCCTCGGCGATCGACGGGGCGGCGGCGAGGAAGGCCTCGGTCAGCTCCGGCGCAGCATCGCCGGCGACCATCACGCCAGCATTGCCCTTGTGAATGAAGCCGGCGCAACGGCTGGCAATGTTGACGACTTTGCCGACCAGGTCGGAGTTGACCTTCTGCACGAAGTCCTCGAGGTTCAGGTCGAGGTCATCGACGCCGCGGCCCAGCTTGGCGGCGTAGTAGTAGCGCAGGTATTCCGGCTGCAGGTGGTCGAGGTAGGTGCGTGCCTTGATGAAGGTGCCGCGCGACTTCGACATCTTGGCGCCGTTGACGGTCAGGTAGCCGTGCACGTTGACCGCGGTCGGTTTGCGGAAACCGGCGCCTTCGAGCATGGCTGGCCAGAACAGGGCGTGGAAGTTGACGATGTCCTTGCCGATGAAATGGTACAGCTCGGCCTTGGAGCCTTCGTTCCAGAACGCGTCGAAGTCCAGCTCCGGGCGGCGTGCGCAGAGGTTCTTGAAGCTGGCCATGTAGCCGATCGGCGCGTCCAGCCAGACGTAAAAGTACTTGCCGGGCTCGCCCGGGATCTCGAAGCCGAAGTACGGCGCATCACGGGAGATGTCCCACTCCTGCAGGCCGGAATCCAGCCATTCGGCGAGCTTGTTGGCCACGGCATCCTGCAGGGTGCCGCTACGGGTCCACTGCTGCAGCATGGCCTGGAAGTCCGGCAGCTTGAAGAAGAAATGCTGGGAATCGCGCAGCACCGGGGTGGCACCGGAGATCGCCGACTTGGGGTTCTTCAGCTCGGTCGGGGCATAGGTCGCGCCGCACTTCTCGCAGTTGTCGCCGTACTGGTCTTCAGCCGCGCATTTCGGGCAGGTGCCCTTGATGAAACGGTCAGCGAGGAACATGCCCTTTTCAGGGTCGTAGTACTGGGTCACTGAACGGGTGGCGATGTGCCCGGCGTCACGCAGACGGCCATAGATCAGGCTCGACAGCTCGCGGTTTTCGTCGCTGTGGGTGGAGTGGAAATTGTCGAAGTCCACCAGGAAGTCGGCGAAGTCGCCGCTGTGCTCGGCCTGGACATTGGCGATCAGCTGCTCTGGCGTGATGCCTTCCTTCTCGGCGCGCAGCATGATGGCCGAGCCGTGGGCATCGTCGGCGCAAACATAGATGCACTGGTTACCGCGCAGCTTCTGGAAGCGCACCCACATGTCCGTCTGGATGTACTCCAGCATATGGCCAAGGTGGATGGATCCATTGGCATAGGGCAGGGCGCTGGTGACGAGAATCTGACGTGGCTCGGACATGGTGGCTCGGCTACTTATCTGGCTCGGGTAAAAATGAGGGTGATCGGCCACTATAAAGGGCCGGCGAAGATATTTCACCCCAAGCTCGCATCTGCTGACGATTGACGGGTTAGGATAGGCGTCTGTTTTGTACTCAGTTTGCCAATGGGAGTGTCCATGAGTGCCGTCACCCGTGCCGCCGTCGAAGGCGTGCTTCGCCAGTACACCGACCCTTACCTGAACCAGGACCCGGTCAGCGCCGGTTGCGTGCGCGCGATCGACATCCAGGGTGGCCAGGTCGCCGTGCAGCTGCAACTGGGCTATGCCGCGGGCCTGTTCAAGAACGGCTGGGCCCAGGTGCTGCAGACTGCGATCGAAAACCTCGACGGTGTCAGTTCGGCCCAGGTGTCGATCGATTGCCAAGTTGCTGCGCACAAGGCCCAGGCCCAGGTGCCGGCCATGGCCAACGTCAAGAACATCATCGCCGTGGCCTCGGGCAAGGGCGGGGTCGGCAAGTCGACCACCGCCGCCAACCTTGCCCTGGCCCTGGCCCGTGAAGGTGCCCGCGTGGGCATTCTCGATGCCGACATCTATGGCCCCAGCCAGGGCGTGATGTTCGGTATCCCCGAGGGTACCCGCCCGCAGATCCGCGAGCAGAAGTGGTTCGTGCCGATCAAGGCCCACGGCGTGGAAGTCATGTCCATGGCGTTTCTCACCGATGACAACACGCCGATGGTCTGGCGTGGGCCAATGGTGTCCGGGGCGCTGCTGCAACTGGTGACTCAGACTGCCTGGGATGACCTGGATTATCTGGTCATCGACATGCCGCCGGGTACCGGTGATATCCAGTTGACGCTGGCGCAGAAGGTGCCGGTGGCCGGTTCAGTGATCGTCACCACGCCACAGGATCTGGCCCTGCTCGATGCAAAAAAAGGCGTGGAGATGTTCCGTAAGGTCAACATTCCGGTGTTGGGCGTGGTGGAGAACATGGCCGTGCACATCTGCTCGAACTGCGGGCATGCCGAGCACTTGTTCGGTGAGGGCGGTGGCGAGAAGCTGGCGGCGCAGTACGGCGTCGACCTGTTGGCCTCGCTGCCGCTGTCGATGCTGATCCGCGAGCAGGCCGACAGCGGCAAGCCGACAGCGATTGCCGAACCGGAAAGCCAGATTGCCATGGTCTATCAGGAACTGGCCCGCCAGGTGGGCGCACGGATCGTGCTGCAGGAAGCGGCTGCTCCAGCGATGCCGAGCATTACCATCAGCGAAGACTGAAGCTTGAATTGGACTTCTCGCGGGTTCGCCCGCGAAGAAGCCAGCACCGATTTTCAGTCAGCCATAAAAAAACCCGCCAGAAGGCGGGTTTTTTTGAAAGCTAGGAAGCTGAGATCGACTTAGGCGATCTGAACTTCTTCAGCCTGCATGCCTTTCTGGCCGCGGGTAGCGACGAAAGTAACAGCCTGGCCTTCTTTCAGGGTTTTGAAGCCGTCAGCTTGGATGGCTTTGAAGTGCACGAACAGGTCGTCGCCCGACTGAGGGGTGATGAAGCCGTAGCCTTTCTCATCGTTGAACCACTTAACAACACCGGATTGACGGTTGGACATTTTTCTGTCTCCTTGGACAATTTGATAACGGTCAGGAAAAACCCTGGCCGGGACTGAGCGCAAAGAGAGCAGAAAATTCAGCGATGGGCCGATCAGGATCGTGCATCAAACTAGAGATTCTCGGTGTCACGTGCAGCACAGTGGCGCCACCTTACCCCACTTTCCGCGAGCTGCCAATGGTCTGTGAACGCTTTACGCAAATTCGGATCGACGGCGGCTACAGCCCCCGTCCGGCGCGGGATGAGGCACTGGAACTTTAACCCGGGCGCCGGGACCGGTAATATGCGCGTCTGGATTTTCCCCTCGCAACTCTTCAGGACACCCCCGCCATGAGCATCAAATCGGACAAGTGGATTCGCCGCATGGCGCAGGAACACGGCATGATCGAACCCTTCGTCGAGCGCCAGGTGCGCGGCGAGCAAGACAGCCGTGTCATCTCCTTCGGCGTCTCCAGCTACGGCTATGACGTGCGCTGCGCCGACGAATTCAAGGTGTTCACCAATATCAACTCGGCTACTGTCGACCCGAAAAACTTCGACGCCGGCAGCTTTGTCGACATCAAGAGTGACGTCTGCATCATCCCGCCGAACTCCTTCGCACTGGCCCGCACCGTCGAGTATTTCCGCATCCCGCGTGACGTGCTGACCATCTGCCTGGGCAAGAGCACCTACGCCCGTTGCGGCATCATCGTCAACGTCACCCCGCTCGAACCGGAGTGGGAAGGCCACGTGACCCTGGAGTTCTCCAACACCACTACGCTGCCGGCGAAAATCTACGCCAACGAAGGCGTGGCGCAGATGCTGTTCCTGCAGTCCGACGAAGAGTGCGAAGTGTCGTACAAGGACCGTGGCGGTAAGTACCAGGGTCAGCGCGGCGTCACCCTGCCACGCACCTGAGCCGACGAGCGCGGGGAATTAGTTTCCCTGATGGCACTCCAACGCTGTGAACAGTGCCGATATGCATGAAGCGTATCGGCCCTCGCCAGGAGCTGCCAATGAAACTCGACCCCACAATCAGTGCGAAGCTGGCCGTATTGCAGCCCAACCAGATCGGGTTGCTGGCGTGGTCACTGCTGGCACACCCGCTGCCCATGCAGGCAGGTGGCGTGCCGCACCAGCCTGATCCCGATACGCCGCAGCCGCCAGAGCCCGGTGAGCATCCGCCGATGGAGCCAGGTGAGCCAACTCTTCCTGATGAGCCACCACCTGCGCCTGTCGCCTGATCAGTTGGCCAGCGCCCACACCTGATCGCCTCCGGCGAGGAATACGCGGGTGCCTTGGCCCGGCTCGACCAACCATCCGCCGGTGAACTCGCCGAACGCCGGCAGCAGGCTGACCTGAGCATCGATCAGGAAGCAGGGCAGTCTGAGCCTTTGCCGGGCTCGCCCCCGCAGCATGTACACCGGATGCACGTGCCCGGCCAGTACCGGGTGGCTGGGGTGAGCTACGGGTTCGTGCTGCAGGGCAAAGGGCTCCAGCAGCAAGGGTTCATCTCGTACTTCGATACCGAGTTCCGCAGGCGGGTCACCGGCGTGGCGATCATGGTTGCCACGCACCAGCACTACCTTCAGCGCGCCATGGCGGCTTATCCACCCTTGCAGACTGGCCAGCGTGTGTGGCGAGTGCGCAGCGCGCGAATGAAAAAAATCTCCGAGGATGATCAGCTGCTCGCAGTCATAGCGGGTCAGCAACCTGTCCAGGCGTGCCAGGGTAGTGGCTGTGGTGCCTCGCGGAACAGGTTGATGCAACAACCGATAACTGGCCGCCTTGCCGATATGAACGTCGGCCACAAGCAGGGTGCGGCGGGCAGGCCAATAGATAGCCTTGTCCGGCAACAGCCAGAGCGTTTCGCCACTGTGCTCGATAGGCAGGTAGGTATTCATGATCGGCTTGCCGCTTTCTCCAGGTCGGCCACCATTCGCGCGATGCGGTCTGCCAGCTTTTCCGTGCTCAAGGTTTCGCGCATGCCTTCGACCAGCAGGGCAAACGCCATGGGGCTGGGGCGTTGGAGGGCGCGCAGGTCCAATTGCAGGCGCTGCAGCTTGAGCAACTGGCGGTGCAGGCGTTCGATCTCCAGTTCTTCGCTCAGCACCTCGTCGCGTGCCTGGCCGAGCAACAGGTTGTCTGCATCATGTTTGCGGAACACTTCGTAGAACAACCCGCTGGAGGCTTGGATCTGCCGTGTACTCTTCTGCGCTGCCGGGTAGCCGCCGAACACCAGCCCCGCGATCTGGGCAATTTCGCGAAAACGCCGCAGCGCCATTTCGCCAGCGTTCAGGCTGGCCAGCACGTCCTCCAGCAGGTTGTCGCCCGACAGCGCGTCTGGCAGGCAGCTGGCCCAGTCTACGGTGCTGGGGCTGAGCAGCTCGAAGCCATAGTCGTTCACGGCGATGGATACAGACAGTGGCTGCAGTCGACTCACCCGCCAGGCGATCAAGTTGGCCAGGCCCAGGTTGGCCATGCGCCCGGCGAAAGGGTAGAGGAACAAATGCGAACCCTGGCGCGATCCCAGCGTCTCCGCCAATAGCGTGCAGCGAGTGGGTAAGGCTGACCACTGCGACTGCAACGCCAGCAGTGGCCGGACGGTTTGCATTTCCGGGCCGATGCAGTGCCCGTGCGCAGCTGCGTCGAGTTGTTCGACCAGTGCGTCGGCCAGTTCACTGGACAGCGGCATGCGCCCGCCATTCCAGCGTGCTACGGCGGCTTTGCGTGCCGTGCTGCGTCGCACGTAGGCGGTCATGCCTTCTACCCGTACCAACTCCAGGACCCGGCCGGCGAACACCAGGGTATCGCCAGGGCGCAGGCGAGCAATGAAAGCTTCCTCGACACTGCCCAGGTGCTTGCCACCGCCCCCCTTGCTCCAGTATTTGAGTTGCACGCTGGCGTCGCTGACGATGGTGCCGATGCCCATGCGATGACGACGTGCCAGACGTTCGCTGGCCACCCGCCAGACCCCGTCGGGGTGCGCCTCGACCCGCTGATAATCGGGATAGGCAGTCAGCGTGTGGCCGCCGTGGTTGACGAAGTCCAGCGCCCATTGCCACTGGCTGTCGCGAAGGTCATGGAACGCCCAGGTGCTGCGCACTTCCGCAAGCAGCTCATCGGGGCGAAAGCCACTACCCAGCGCCATGCTGACCAGATGCTGGACCAGTACGTCCATGCTCAGGCGTGGCGAGCGGCGAGCTTCGATATGGCCGGCAGCCAGTGCGGCGCGGGCGGCCGCCGCTTCCACCAGCTCCAGGCTATGGGTCGGCACCAGGGTGATGCGCGAGCGGCGCCCCGGTGCGTGGCCAGAGCGCCCGGCGCGCTGCATCAGGCGGGCAATGCCTTTGGCCGAACCGATTTGCAGCACCCGTTCGACCGGGAGGAAGTCCACCCCTAGGTCGAGGCTGGACGTACAGATGACGGCCTTGAGCGTGCCTTGCTTGAGGCTTTGTTCTACCCAATCGCGGGTCGTCCGGGCCAGTGAAGCATGATGCAAGGCAATCTGCCCAGCCCAGTCGGGGCGGGCGTCGAGCAACGCCTGATACCAGAGTTCGGCCTGGGCGCGGGTGTTGGTGAATACCAGACTGCTGGTGCTCGTATCGAGCTCACGGGCAACCTGGCCGAGCATTTTCAGACCCATGTGCCCGGCCCAGGGGAAGCGCTCGATGGCATCGGGCAGCAAGGTGTCGACGACCAGCTGTTTGTCTTGGCGGCCTTTCACCAGTTGGCCCCCAGCCGGCAACAGCACCTCCAGGGCGTGCGGCAGATTGCCGAGCGTGGCTGACAAGCCCCAGGTCATCAGGCCCGGGTGCCAGCGGCGCAGCCTGGCCAGGGCCAGTTGCAGCTGCACGCCGCGCTTGTTGCCGAGCAGTTCATGCCATTCATCCACCACCACCAGTCGCAGGCTGGCGAAGTCATCGCTGGCTTGTGCCCGGGTCAGCAGCAAGGTCAGGCTTTCCGGTGTGGTGATCAAGGTGCTTGGCAAACGCCGGGCCTGGCGTGCGCGCTCGGCGCTACCGGTGTCACCGCTGCGCACGCCGACGCTCCAGTTCAGGCCGAGTTCATCCAGCGGCGTTTGCAAGGCACGCGCGGTATCGGCTGCCAGTGCCCGCATGGGGGTGATCCACAGCACCTGCAGCGCAGCGGGCTGGCGGCCGCTGGCTGGCTTGGCGAAGGCACGCAATGCGGCCAGCCAGACCGCATAGGTCTTGCCCGCTCCGGTACTGGCATGCAGCAGCCCCGATTCACCGCGCCCAACCGCTGCCCACACCTGGCGCTGGAAGGCGAAAGGCTTCCAGCCGCGGGCGGTGAACCAGGCGTTGGCGAGGTCAGAAGAGATGGACATGCGTGCGAGTGGTCCTGACAAGGCTGTGCTTCTACAGACCACTCGCCGCACGCTTTGGTTTTAACCGATCAGTTGGCCAGCAGGTAGCCGCTGCGTAACACCTGTTCACCAGCGACATGGGCAATGACCATGCCGGCCGTGGCCATGCGCCGCACGCTACGGGCGTAGAGCAGGCCGGGCTGGCTGTTGTGCACGGCAGTGACCCGGTCGCTGAGTGGGTCGATGACTTCAGCAATCAGTTGCCCTGCCTCCAGGTGCTGGCCGGGTCGGGCGTGATACACCAGCAGCCCGCCCAACGGGGCCGCCACGGGTTCGACGGCGGCCAGCGGTGTGGCGGGGCGCACCAGTTCCGGCAGCGGGGCGGCGCTACCTTCGATGACGTTAACGTGGGTCAGGTAGTCGAGGATCGCCTGGCAGTCCTGGCTGGCCAGGTCATGGCTTACATCCGCCTGGCCACGCAGCTCGACGGTCACCGCGACGCTGCCCAGCGGGATCGGGTAGCGCTTGCCGAAGCGTTGTTGCAGTTGCCACCAGACCAGGCTGAAGCACTCGTCGAATGATTGCCCGCCGGAGTCGGTAGCCAACAGGCTGGCCTGGGCGCCCAGGTAACGGGCCAGTGGCTCGACCTGTGGCCAAGCTTCCGGGGTGGTGTAGAGGTGTTCGACAGCCTCGAAATCACAGTGCAGGTCCAGCACCAGGTCGGCATCGCAGGCCAGCCGCTGCAAGGTCAGGCGCTGGGACTGCAGCGGCGTGCGCGCCGGGTGGGCATCCAGGCCGCGACGCAGGTACTCGCGGATCAGTGCCAGGTTGTGAGCAGGGTCCTGGGTCAGGTGGCCTTCGATCTGGTCGCCGATGCTGTCGGACAGGTCGACGAAGTTGCGATTGAAGTTCTCGCCGCTCTGCAGTTCGAAGCGCCCCAGGGGCGCATCCAGCATCACCTGTTCCAGGCCGACCGGGTTGGCCACCGGTACCAGGATGATCTCGCGCAGCAGGCGACCCTGCAGCTCCAGCTCGGCCAGGCGGCGCTTGAGATGCCAGGCTACCAGCATGCCGGGCAGTTCGTCGGCATGCAGCGAGGCCTGGATATACACCTTGGCACCACCCCGTGGGCCGAAGTGGAAGCTGTGCAATTGGCGGGTAATGCCCGGTACGGGCGAGAGCAAGTCGTGGGTCGAATGGTGCATGGTGGTCCTGGCTGCGTGGCGAAAACGGACTGCGACACGGGTCGGCTCAAAGATAGAAGCATAATTTCCGTTATCGCGCCTCACCGCGTTGCCTTCTTTCAGACCAGCAATGCCTGCAGGCTTGCCAGGTCATCGGCTTCATCGACTGGCTTGTCCAGGCGCCAGCGCAACATCCGTGGAAACCTCACGGCGATACCGCTCTTGTGGCGCTTGGACAGCGCGATACCCTCGAAGCCCAGTTCGAACACCAACGTGGGGGTGACGCTACGCACCGGCCCGAAGGTTTCCACGGTAGTCTTGCGGATGATCGCATCCACTTTGCGCATCTCTTCGTCGCTGAGTCCTGAATACGCCTTGGCGAAAGGCACCAGCGCGCGGTCGGGCGTGCCGGGGGGCGCGTTCCACACTGCGAAGGTGTAGTCGCTGTAGAGGCTGGCACGCCGGCCATGGCCCCGTTGCGCATAGATCAGCACCGCATCGACGCTGAACGGGTCGATCTTCCACTTCCACCACAGGCCCATGTCTTTGGTCCGGCCCACGCCATACAGGGCCTCACGCTGCTTGAGCATCAAACCCTCCACACCCAGGCTGCGCGACTGCTCGCGTTGGCGGGCCAGGTCGCTCCAGTCGTTGCCTGTGAGCAGCGGTGAAAGCAGCAGCGGGGCCAAAGGGTGCTCAGCCACCAGCCGCTGCAACTGCTGGCGCCGTTCGTGTTGCGGGCGGCTGCGCCAGTCCTCGCCTCGCCATTCCAGCAAATCATAGGCTTGCAGCACCACCGGGGCGTCAGTCAGCAGCTTCTTGCCCAGGGTCTTGCGGCCGATACGTTGCTGCAGCACGGCGAACGGTTGCACTGCCGGCAGGCTGGCATCGACGCCAGGCTTCCAGACCAGGATCTCGCCGTCGAGCACCGTGCCATCCGGCAGGTTTTCGGCCAGGCCATGCAGCTCGGGAAAGCGCTCGGTGACCAGCTCTTCGCCCCGTGACCAGACCCACAACTGGCCATCGCGCTTGACGACCTGGGCACGGATGCCATCCCACTTCCATTCGATCTGCCATGCAGCGGGCGGACCGAGCAGGGCTTCGAACTGCTCCAGCGGAGCCTGCAGGGCGTGAGCCAGGAAGAACGGGTAGGGTTGGCCACCGCGCTGGCTATGTTCGTCTGCGGACTCATCGGCGATCAGTTTGTGATAACTGGCGGCCGTTGGGCGATGGCCGATATCGGTATAGCCGACCAGTCGCTGGGCCACGCGTTTGGCATCGAGACCCGCCAGCTGTGCCAAGGCGCGGGTGACCAGCAGCTTGGACACCCCGACGCGGAAGCTGCCGGTAATCAGCTTCAGGCACAGCATCAGGCTGGGGCGGTCCAGTTGTGCCCACAGAGGGGGCAGGCGACGCTGGATGTCCTCTGGTGGCAGGCCGCGCAAGGGCAGCAGATGGGCCTCGACCCAGTGTGCCAGGCCGTCGTCGCTGGCATGGGAGGCTTGCGGCAACAGTAGCGAGATGGTTTCGGCCAAGTCACCTACGGCTTGGTAACTCTCTTCGAACAACCACTCGGGCAACTCCGCCAATGCCGTGGCCAGCTCGCGCAGCACGCGGGTCGGGACCAGCTGGCGGGGGCGCCCGCCAGCAAGAAAGTAGACGGCCCAGGCGGCATCCTCGGCGGGCGCTGCCGCAAAGTAGTCGCGCAGGGCTTCGAGCTTGGCGTTGCTGGAGGTGGTAGCGTCCAGGCGCAGGTACAGTTCGGCGAAGGCTTTCATACCGCAGGCTCCGTGGTCGTGGTGTCATCCTCTTCGCCGTATTCGGTGATGAAGGCCCGGGCATCCAGGCCTTGTTCGTTGAGGTAACGCACCAGCACATTCACCGAGCCGTGGGTGACCATGACGCGCTCGGCCCCTGTCTGCTCGATGGCCCACAGCAGCCCCGGCCAGTCGGCGTGGTCGGACAATACGAAGCCACGGTCGACACCGCGCCGGCGCCGGGTACCGCGCAACAGCATCCAGCCGCTGGCAAAGGCATCGCTGTAGTCACCGAAACGACGCATCCAGCTGCTACCTGCGGCAGAGGGCGGCGCCATGATCAAAGCCTGGCGCAGTAGCGGGTCGTTGCGCGGGATATCACCGGCATAGCGGGTGGTTGGCAGGTGCACTCCGGCATCGCGGTATACCCGGTTCAGCGGCTCGACAGCACCGTGCACGAGGATCGGCCCGATGTCCGGGTCCAGTCCATGGAGGATTCGCTGAGCCTTGCCGAAGGCATAGCAGAACAGCACGCTGGCCTTGCCTTGCTCACAGTTGCTCCGCCACCAGGCATTGATCCCGGCGAAGATGCTTGCCTGGCTGGGCCAGCGGTAGATGGGCAGGCCGAAAGTCGACTCGGTGATGAAGGTATGGCAGCGCACGGGTTCGAAGGCAGCGCAGGTGCCATCCGGCTCGACTTTGTAATCCCCTGAAGCGACCCAGACTTCACCCTGGTACTCGAGGCGCACCTGTGCCGAACCCAGCACATGGCCGGCCGGATGCAGGCTCAGGGTGACGCCGTGGTGTCGGATACGCTCACCGTAGGGTAGCGGCTGCAGGTCGATGTCCTGGCCCAGGCGGCTGCGCAGGATGCCCGCGCCCGGGGCGGCAGTCAGGTAGTGGCGGTTGCCCGTGCGGGCATGGTCGCCATGGCCGTGGGTGATCACGGCGCGCTCGACCGGGCGCCACGGGTCTATGTAGAAGTCGCCGGGTGGGCAGTACAGGCCTTCGGGGCGGGCGATGACGAGGTCCATGGCAATGCCTGGGTAGAGGGCTTACCAGTTGAGAACGTCATGAGGTGAGGGAAGTTCGGCTGATGACGAGCGCCAGCCTGGATGCAGGGCTGGCGCCTCGACTGCTTAGCGCAGGTTTATTTTCCAGCCGTTGGCCTTGGCATCGGCAATGCTGATTTTTTCGGTATAGCTGATGTTCAGGCGTTTGTTGCCGTGTGCCAGATAGGGTGAGGTGTGGAAGTAGTCCCAGGTGCTCTTGCCGTCATAGGACTGCAGGTCTTCCTGGCTAAAGGCAATTTCCAGTGTGGCCGGCGAGCTGCCAGCTGCCGCCGAGGCGTCCAGCTCGCCGATCAGGTTGTAGCCAGCGCTTGCATTGCCGGCCCACAGTTGCGCATTGATGGTCGCGCCTTCGGGAACGGCCATCGATGCTGGCCAGGAGATTTCGAGCTTGAGGGTTTCGCTGCTCATGTAAGTCATCCTTTGGATTGAGTCGGGCTGCGCTCGCCGAAGGGCAAACGCAGTACGACAGGATGCTAAGCAGCTGACTCGCGGGGGATCAGAAGGAACTCTGGCCGCTAGCGGCCCGGCACCAGCGTCAACCGCTGGCCGCGACCTCCCCGAACGTTGCGAAGCAGCGAAAAAGACTACAAGTCGTTCGGAAACGCAGACGCGCGATTCGCGGTTTACTACGGGCTCACATGTGTACAGTGCAACAAAAATGTTGCGTTTAGCGTGCGTTTAACGCACATTGAGCATCGAAGGCCCGTATGAAATACAGTGAATTTCGCCGATGGCTACGCGCCCGAGGTGTTACGTTCGTTCCGGCCAAAGGCAGCCACTTCAAGGTTTATCTCGGTAATCGCCAAACGATTTTTCCCGACCACGGCGCCAAAGAGATTGGCGAGGGGCTGAGAAGAAAGATCCTCAAAGATCTGGGCCTGAGTGAATGTTGAATTTAGGGGAGAACACCATGACCTTCGACTATCCAGTAGTCATTCATCGAGAGGCGGGCAGTGTCTGGATCAGTTGCCCGGATGTGCCTGAGATGTCCAGTGCAGGCGATACCGAGGAAGAGGCGCTGTTCGATGCTGTAGACGCCATGGAGTCCGCGCTTTCGTTCTATGTTGACCAGAAGATTGCGATACCGCTTCCTGCAATGAAATTGGCTGATCAGCCCGTCGTACGCTTGCCGGCTCTGACAGCGGCGAAGGCAGCCCTCTGGAACACAATGGTTGAACAGAAAGTGAGCAAGACCGAGATGGCTCGGCGACTGGGCGTCAATCGCCCTCAGGTGGATCGCTTGGTGGATCTGTTGCATCGTTCAAAGATCGAGCAGGTCGAGCATGCCTTGCATGTGCTCGGTCAGCGAATCGAACTCGCTGTCGTCACGGCTTGACAGCCCCTAAGAAAAAGCCGCCAGTCCAGGCGGCTTATTTTCACTAGCGGCCCGGCACCAACGTCACCCGTTGGCTGCCATAGGCCCGGCCAAAGTTCTGCGGCTGTAGCGGCAGGCTCATGAACCTGCCCTTGAACCAGGCATCCAGCCCGTCGCTGTAATGCGCACTGGCCGGGTTGCCCGACTGGCCGTTACTGGTCAGTACCTGCAGCGGCTCGGCCTGGCCGAAGTCGACGATCATCCGCGCCGAGGCCGGCAGTCGGGTGTCGAAGTCGCTGCCCCACGCGTAAGGGGTCAGGGCCAGGGTGCTGAAGTCGCCACCGGCGGCCAGTGGTGAGCGGCTCAGTGCATCGCCCAACCCGTGGTAGGCAGGGGCCGGCCAGCGGTACTGATGCAGCTTGCCCCACTGCCAGGCGCGGCGGTCACTGCCCAGTTGCGCGGTGCCGGCATCCACGGCGGCCGCCAGGCTGCGGGCGAGGATGGTGGGTTTGTCTTCCTTTTGCGGCGTGCTGCGGTCATCCCAGAACGGGCTGTCGTCACGGCCCAGCAGGTGGTCGGCCTGGGCCGAGTACGACAGGCGGGCGTTGCTGACGAACGCCTGCCAGGCTGGGCTCGATTCCGGGCCGAGGTCATCCATGAATGTCTGGCGGGCTATTTCCTGGAGGAACAACTCGTACAGCGCGGCATCTGCCGACACCGGGCTCAAGCGGCCATCGAAGGCTTTCAGCCGGGCCAGGGCGTCGCGCGCTTTGTCGCGTTGGGCCGGGGGCAGGGCGTCGATCGCCTGCTTGAGTGGCTGGGCCATGCCGGGGGCATCGAACATCTGCTTGAGCTTGTCAGCCAGCAGCGTCACCTGATCGTTCTGCAGGGCCATCAGGCTGCGGCTGTCGTGGCGACCGTTGCCGGCCAGCTGGCCCAGACGCTCGGCGCGCTCGGGGTAGTACCAGGTGCTGGACAGCTGCATGCCATAGCCGCGCGGCAGGCTGCGCTGGTTGGCGTGGGCGATCCAGCCGGCCGGTGGGTCCTGGTCATAAGGGTGCAGCATCGGGTCGGCATAGCCGTCCCAGTCATAGCGACCGTCCCAACCCGGAGAGGGCAGCAAGCCCTGGCCTTCACGGCGGTTCGGGTAGCGGCCGCTGACCTGCCAGCCGATGTGCTCAGGCTCGGCGAAGACGAAGTTGAGGGCGGCGGTGGCGACTTCACGGGTGCTGTCGAAGGCACGTTCGATGTTCTGTGCGCGGGTCAGGTCGAACAGTGCGTCGAGGCTGCGGTCGCCCTTGATCTGCGGCAGGCTCAGGGCCAGGCCCAGGCTGGCGTTGCCCGCCTGGGGGAGCAGGGTGCCATGGCGGGTGTCGTAGAACACTTCGCGCTGCGGGCGCTGGCCACGAACAAAGAAGGTTTCGCTGCGGGCCCGGGCCGGCAGCCACTTGCCGTCGGCCAGGTAGGTCACCTGGCTGCCGGCATGACGCAGCTGCTCCAGGTACAGGTCCTGGTTGTCGGCCATCACCGCACTGCTGCTCCAGGCCAGTTTGCCGTTGTAGCCGGCCAGCACGATGGGCAGGCCTGGCAGTGACAGGCCGGCAACCTGGTACTTGGCGGTGTGGATCTGCACTGGGCTCAGGGCCCAGGCGGCGCGGCTGTCGCTGGCCAGCAGGCTCTTGCCGCTGCGGCTGCGTTGCGGGCCTAGCGCCAGGTTGGCCGAACCGGGGCTGCCGAGCAGGTCGAGGTCGGCGAGTTTCTGGCTGGCCGCCGCCAGCGCGGGCAAACCGGGCAGCTGGCTGCTCAGGTTGAGGCCCTTGAGTTTTTCCACCTCGGCTTCAGCCAGGGGTTCGTCCGGTGCGCCAGGCAGCAACCAGTGCAGCTTGTCGTTGCCGACCTTCTGCGCCAGTGTCAGGGCGCTGAGCTCTTCTTGCAGGTTCACCGACTGGCTGAAGGCGTACAGGTTGAAGATCAGTGCCGAATCTTCAGGCTTCCAGTATTCAGGGCGATAGCCACTGCTGGCCAGGTTGGCCGGCAGCTTGTCGCGATAACGGAACAGATAGGCGTTGACCCCACGGGCATACACCTCGAAAAAGCGCTTCAGGCGTGGCGAGGCATCGGCATACTGCTGGGCGGCGCTCTGCTTGAGGTTGGCGGCGCGCATCAGCCGGTCGATGTCCAGCGCTTCGCTGCCGGCCAGCTCGGCCAGGCGGCCCTGGGCGAGCAGGCGCATGGCGAGCATCTGCTCGATGCGATCGCCGGCATGTACATAGCCAAGGGTGAACAGGGCGTCATGGAAGCTACTGCTTTCGATCAGCGGCGCGCCCATGGCGTTGCGCCGGACCGAGACGTTCTGTGCCAGGCCCTTGAGCGGTTGCACGCCCGTGGTCGGTGGCACGCTGTCCTGATAGCCACCCATCTGGCAGCCGGCGAGCCCGAGCATGCCGAGCAACGTGGCGGCGGCGGTGAACCGCGGGCGGAAGGGAGGAAGGACGGGGGCGGCCATGACAAGGGCTCCTGCAAGGCGTGGCGGGGTTCGAAAGGCGCTAAGGTAGTGAGCGCGCAGGCGCCTTGCAAGGTGCGGTGGAGCTTTATTTACGAGCGGTTATCAGCTTCAAGCTTCAAGTCTCAAGACAGAACCAGATCTGCTTTTACTTGCAGCTTGAAGCTGCCGCTTAAAGCTCGATCAAGCGCCGTGGCACTTCTTGAACTTTTTCTGGCTGCCGCACGGGCATGGGTCGTTGCGGCCAACGTCCTTCAGGGCGTTGCGCACCGGCTCCTGGTGGCCGTGGTTGCAGTGCGGGCCGTGTACATGGCCGTGGTCGTGATCATGATGATCGTGACCGTGGTTGCAGTCCGGGCCATGAACATGGGGTTGCTGGGTCATTGCAGGGTTACTCCGGTATGAAATCGCCGGGGATTATCTCACCACTGCGCGACAAGTGCAGGTCCTGATGGATGATCAGCCCGGTCTCCAGTTCACCTTGCAAACGGTAATGCAGCGGCTGCCCGCTCTTGAGCAGCTTGGCCAATGGTTTCAGGTGCTGCCAAAGGTTGGTCCGCGCCGTGATCTTGAACGTGCGCCGGGCATGCCCGCCGACACTGCGCCAGAGGCTGACCTCATCCTGCGCCAATAGCAGGTCGTCGAGCCACACCGAGTAACTCAGGTTGCGAATGAACAGACGGCTGTCATTGGGGTTGTCGACGCGCAGGTGCAGCACGAACTCCTGCTGCAGCAGCCGTGCCTTCACCGTTTCGACCTGGTCCAGGTGCAGTTCCGGCTCGCGCCAGTCTTCACCCCAGCTGGCACAGCCCGCCAGCAGTGCCAGCAGGGTGCTGAGCAAGAGCAGGCGGATGGCGGCGATCATGCTCAGTTACCGACGTAGCTGGCGCAGCATTTCTTGAATTTCTGCCCGCTGGCGCAGGGGCAGGGATCGTTGCGGCCGGCCTTGAGCGCGACGGTGGGATCGATGAAGTACCACCGCCGCTCGTGCTGCACGAAAGCAGAACGCTCACGGTGCTGATGGTCGCCCGCCTGGTCATGCCAGCGCGCGGTGAAGGTCACGAAGGCGTGTTCGGGCTGGCCGCCGAGCACTTCGGCGCTTTCCACCTCCAGGCCCAGCCAGGTGCTCTGGGCACTCCATGCCGCTATGGCGGTGCGGTCCAGCCCGGCCTGCTGGGCTGGCAGGGTCGTGGCGACCAGGTAGTCGACCAGCCCCAATACATAGGCGCTGTAGCGCGAACGCATCAGCGTCTGGGCGTCGGGAGCCGGGGTGCCGGCATGGTAATGCCCGCAGCAGGCGTCAAGCAGATTGCCGCTGCCACAAGGGCAAACCGAGACACTCATCATCACCACCAATACTTGCCGAAGTTTTCAGGATTGGCCCAGAACCTGGCGTTGAGCCAGTCCGGGACCTGCTTGTAGTCATGTAGATCATAGGTGAACAAGCTCAACACCTGCTCATCACGGCGGAATTTCTCGCTGGCCGACAGCGCCAGGGAGAAGAAATCGGTGTCTTGCCAGCCGCAGGCGGGCAAGTCGGCCAGCACTGCAACTCGGCTGGCGTTGAGGTTGCGGATGCCGCCCAGCAACTGCAGGCCGGTGCGTTTTGGCAAGTGCTCCAGGCAGTCCACCAGCATTGCCAGGTCGAAGCGCTGGGCCGCCAGCGCTGCCGGCAAGGGCCCCGGGGCGCAGGTTTCGATGGTCACCTGTGGGTGAGCCTGGGCAAAGGCATCCAGCGCCGGGAAGCGGGTACCCACCAGCAGCAGGCGTTGCGGGGTAAAACGCTCCAGCAGGGCGGCCAGGGCTTGTTGCGGCGTGCGCTGGGAAAAACCGTCGATCATTGCCAATCCTCGTTCAAGTCATCCAAGACTAGCGGGCTGCTGTCCGCCGGCATAGAGGCAAGTGGCCGTGTCGTGGCTTATTGCTGGCAGGGATGGATTGCGCGGTCTTTACTCCCAGAGATCGGCCTTATGCCGATTCCCCTAGGAGAAGCTACGAAAATGAGCATAGTACGCACAGCGTTACCCCTGGTACTGCTCACCAGTGTGTTGACTGGTTGTGCAGGTTTGCAAAAAACCGACTGGCCGAAGTGTGCTGCCGTCGGGGGTGTTGCCGGTGCCGGTCTGGGTGCCATCGAGAGTTCCAGCTGGGCTGGCTGGGGCGCGCTGCTCGGCGGTGGCCTGGCGGCAGGTTATTGCTGGGCTCACGGCGATGGTGACGAAGACGGTGATGGCGTGCCGGACAGCCGTGACAAATGCCCAGGTACGCCGCGTGGCGTCAAGGTCGATGCCAATGGCTGTCCGCCAGCGCCCCCTCCTGTGGTCGAGGAAGTGGTCGTGCAGAAGGAAGAAGTGATCGTTATTCGTGACGTGCACTTCGAATTCAACTCCTCGCGCCTGACGGCGGCCGACAAGGAGCGCCTGAACACGGTAGCCACTCGCCTGAAGCAAGAGGCTCCGAGCGCCCGTCTGACCGTGACCGGCCACACCGATAGCGTAGGTTCCGACAAGTACAACCAGAAATTGTCCGAGCACCGTGCCCACGCCGTAACCGATTACCTGATCGACAGCGGTGTGCCTCGTGCCAGCTTCGTATCGGTGGTAGGTGCTGGCGAAACCCAGCCAGTGGCAGACAATGCCACGGCCGAGGGGCGTGCCATGAACCGTCGCACCGAGATCAAGATCCAGCGTTGACGTCCCTGCGCCCGCGCCTTGAGAAGTGGCGCGGGCGCGTCTTTAATCCTGCTAGCCGGTTGCGGCCGATGACACAGGAGCATTCATCATGAGTGTAATGTCGAAGGCGGCCATGCCGTTGCTGTTGGTCACCAGCCTGCTTGCAGGCTGCGCCACCCACAGTGACGGCAGTGCGCCCCTCAATCAAAGGACTTGGCCCCTCTGCAGCGTGCTCGGTGGTGCGGTGGGTGGTGGTCTTGGCGCCATCGAAAACTCGAGCTGGGCGGCTGGCCTCGGTGCCCTCGGCGCGATCGCCGGTGGGCTGATCTGCTACGTCCAGGATGGCGACGAAGACGGTGACGGCGTGTTCGACCGTCGCGACCTCTGCCCCGATACCCCGGCCGATACTGCGGTTAACCACATGGGCTGCCCACTGCCGCAATATCCACCGTCGCAACCCGCGCCGCAGCCCAAGCCTGAGGTGATCACCCTCGACGACCAGGGCCAGGTGATGTTTGCCTTCAATTCCGCCGAGCTCACGCCGGGTAGCGAGGAGCGCTTGAAAAGCCTGCTGCCGCGCCTCAATGAGCTGGGGGTCAGCCGTATCAAGGTGGTCGGTCATACCGACAACGTGGGCTCTGACAGCTATAACCAGGCGCTGTCCGAACGCCGTGCCGCCAGTGTCGCCGAGTACCTCATCCGTCAGGGGGTGGCGCCACAGAAAGTGACCAGCGAGGGCCGTGGCGCCCATGAGCCAATCGCTGACAATGCCACCGAAGAAGGGCGTGCGCACAACCGACGGGTGGACCTGCACCTCAACTGACTACGCTGGCGTGTGCGTGGGCATGCAGGTAGTGTTGGCTGCGCGGCGCGCTTGCTCGGGCCGCGTAGTCATAACAATAAATAGACACGTAGGGGCGGGGTATGAAGTTCATTCTGGGCCTGGGCAAGGTCCTGACCGTGGCGTTCTGGGGCGTGGTGCTTTTCAATCTGATGATGCCGCAACCATTGCCGTTGAATCTGCTGATCAACGCGTTGGGTATTTTGGTCCTGAGCCTGCATTTTCTTGAGGTGCTGTTTTTCAATGGCACCTTGCGCGGCCGCAGCCATCGCTGGTTCGACCGGTTGCAGATCCTGCTGACCGGTATCTTTCATGTCATGTCCATTCCCCGTCCGCAGGAGGCGCCTCGCCATGCGTAAATTGATGTTGCTGGCGGTATTGGCCGCACCCATGGCCCAGGCGCAGAGCCTGGAGGTTGCCTCCCATTCCATGCTGCGTCTGCCGAACAAGTCGGCAAGCGTGCACCTGGAGCAATTGCGCGTGGCGGATTCGGCGACCTTGCTGCTACCGGCCACATTGACCGAGCTGAAGGTCGATCACCTACAACTGGGCCGCGATGCGCGGATTGCCATTGCACCTGCTGAAGCACCGCTGCTGATCGATGTACGCAGTGCTGTGCTGGGCGAGGGTAGCGAGATCAGCGCGCCAGGGGCGCCCGGCACTTATGAGCGTGCTGCCCGCGCCGGGCGCAGCCTGGAGTTGAAGCTCGCTGCGGTGGACGCCGAGCGCCTGGCCATCGATGCCCGGGGTGGTGCCGGTGCGCCGGGTTACGTGGGCCTTGATGGCGCCAATGGCCAGGCTGGCGGTTGTACCTGGGGCCAGGCAAGTCGAGGGGCGAATGGCGATGACGGTGGCAACGGGCATGATGGTGCGCCGGGCGGGCGAATTCGCCTGAGCCTGCCACAGGGGTTCCCGCAGGAGCGCGTGGTGGTACGCCTGGAGGGGGGCGCGCCGGGCAAGGCCGGGGCTGCCGGCAAGGCCGGTAAAGGCGGAGCGAGCAAAGGTTGCCTGGTGTATCGCACCGATGCCGGGGCTAACGGCCGACCGGGGCAGGAAGGGCAGCCTGGGTTGGCTGGCGCCGAGGGTGAGCTGATTTTGCAGCGTCTGTAGAAGCGGCCTTGTGTCGCGAA
>NZ_BCBA01000058.1 GCF_001320245.1 Pseudomonas sp. NBRC 111124 | reverse complement strand
GCCCGTTACATCAGTAGACGCGAGCTGGCGACCGCAACGACCGCCAGGCCCAGCAGCAGGTTGATCCCCACCATCCGCCGAATCCGTCCCAGCACCGCAGCGCCCGTCGGCCAGTCTTCAGCCTGCACGGCTGCCTTGAGCTCCGGCAACAGCAAGGCCTGAATGCGCATGAACAGTGCGAACATGGCAATCCCGCCGCCAATCATCACATGCACATACTTGGGCGCCGTCTCGAAGCCGTTGAAGCGCATGTGCAACATGCCGATACCGCTTATCGCCAGAATCGCCACAGCCAGCCAGACCCAGACGAAGAAGCGTCGGAAAACTTCCACCCACAAGCGCAGGCGGGCAGGCCCTTCCAGCGCGGTAACCGTTGCCGGGCGCAGTACCAGCCAGGCGAAGAACATGCCGCCGACCCATACCAGGGCGGCGAGGACATGCAGTGTGTAGGGCAGGGCAAAGGCAACCATCCGGATCTCCATGCGGCACAAAGGGCAATAGCGGGGTATGATAGCCGCCCATGCGAAACACTGAAAATATATCCAGCCCTCCGGGCGCCTGCAGACCATGATCAGCAACGAACTCAAAGCCACCATTCAGGGCGCCTACACGCGTTTTCTCGAAGCCAAGAGCCTCAAGCCGCGGTATGGCCAGCGCCTGATGATCGCCGAAGTGGCCAAGGTGCTCGGCGACATCGCCTGTGACGACGAAGGCCGCCGCGCTGGCGAACCCGCCGTGGTTGCGGTAGAGGCCGGTACCGGTACCGGCAAGACGGTCGCCTATGCGCTGGCCGCGATCCCGGCCGCCAAGGCCGCTGGCAAGCGCCTGGTGATTGCCACCGCGACCGTGGCCTTGCAAGAGCAGATCGTCATCAAGGACCTGCCGGACCTGATGCGCAACAGCGGGCTGAACTTCAGCTTCGCCCTGGCCAAGGGCCGTGGCCGTTACCTGTGCCTGTCAAAGCTCGACATCCTGTTGCAGGAGGGCCACGCGCAGTCGGCCACTGCCCAGCTGTTCGAAGAAGAAGGCTTCCACATCGAGGTCGACGAGCGCAGCCAGAAGCTGTTCAACAGCATGATCGAGAAGCTCGCCGGCAACCGTTGGGACGGCGATCGTGACAGCTGGTCGGAGGCCGTCGAGGACCAGGACTGGGCGCGCCTGACCACCGACCACAGCCAGTGTACCGGCCGCCACTGCCCCAATTTCCAGCAGTGCGTGTTCTACAAGGCCCGTGAGGGCATGGGCAAGGTGGACGTGATCGTCACCAACCACGACATGGTCTTGGCCGACCTGGCCTTGGGCGGTGGTGCGGTGCTGCCCGACCCGCGTGACACCCTGTACGTGTTCGACGAAGGCCACCACCTGCCAGACAAGGCCATCGGCCATTTCGCCCATTACTCGCGCCTGCGCTCCACCGCCGACTGGCTGGAGCAGACCGCCAAGAACCTTACCAAGCTGCTGGCCCAGCACCCATTGCCAGGCGACCTGGGCAAGTACATCGAGCAGGTACCGGAGCTGGCGCGCGAAGTGCGTACCCAGCAGCAGTTCATGTTCACCCTGTGCGAGCAGGTCGCCGACTTCCGTCCGAGCGAGGACACCGAAGGCCGTGAGCGCCCGCGTTATCGCTTCGAGGGCGGTGTGGTGCCGGAGCAGATCCGCGAAGTCGGCATCGAATTGAAAAAGGGCTTCGCCCGCCTCAATGACCTGTTCACCCGCTTGGCCGACCTGCTTAAAGAAGGCATGGATGGCGAGGTCAACATCGGCATCGCCAGCCACCAGGCCGAGGAGTGGTACCCGTTGTTCGGCAGCCTGGTCACTCGTGCCCAGGGCAACTGGGAGCTGTGGACCGCGTTCACCGCCGAAGATCCGGAAGACAGCCCGCCCATGGCGCGCTGGCTGACCTTGGCCGAAAGTGGTGCGCTGTTCGACATCGAGGTCAATGCCAGCCCGATTCTTGCCGCCGACATGTTGCGTCGCAGCCTCTGGAGTGTCGCCCATGGCGCCCTGGTGACCTCGGCCACCTTGACCGCGCTGGGCAAGTTCGACCGCTTCCGCATGCGCTCGGGGCTGCCCCGCGATGCCGTCACCTGCGTGGTGCCCAGCCCGTTCGTGCACGGCGATGCCGGCCTGTTGCGGGTCCCCGATCTCAAAGCCGACCCGCGCGATGCGGCGGCACACACTGCGGCGATCATTCGCGAGCTGCCGAGTATCGTCGAAGATGCCCGCGGCGCACTGGTGCTGTTCTCCTCACGCAAGCAGATGCAGGAAGTGTTCGATGGCCTGGACCGCGACTGGCGCAAGCTGGTGCTGATCCAGGGCAACCTGTCCAAGCAGGAAACCTTGAATAAGCACAAGGCACGGGTCGACGATGGCCAGCACAGCGTGCTGTTCGGCCTGGCCAGCTTCGCCGAAGGTGTCGACCTGCCAGGCGCCTATTGTGAACACGTGGTGATCGCCAAGATCCCCTTCGCCGTGCCCGACGACCCGGTCGAGGCGGCCCTGGCTGAATGGATCGAAGCCCGTGGCGGCAACCCGTTCATGGAGATTGCCGTGCCCGACGCCTCGCTCAAGCTGATCCAGGCCTGCGGTCGCCTGCTGCGTACCGAGCAGGATCGCGGCGTCATTACCTTGCTGGACCGGCGTCTGGTCACACAGCGCTACGGCAAGGCTATTCTCAATGCGCTGCCGCCGTTCCGGCGGGAGATTTCCTGACGGCCGGAGCATGATGCCCCGGCCCGTTGTCCACTACTCAGTCGCGGGCTCATGAGGGCCTGGAAGGAGAGCCTCAGCCCTATGATCCGCCGCACCTTGCCCGTGGTACTCAGCCTGCTTTTCAGCACGCCTTTGCTGGCCGGGCAGCAGACACTGTTCAGCTTCGTCCGCCCGGCCTCGGTGGTCAATGTGGCGACCGAAGGCACCGGCATGCCGCAATACAACGCGGAACAGACGGCCGAAGGCGAGGTGCTCAGGCGGGTGGTGTTCAATCCGGTCGAGCGGCCGACCTTGCGCCTGAGCCCGCAGAGCGGCGTGTGGAACTGGTCGGCCGGGCAGTTCCTCACCCTGCGCATGCAAAGCGCCCAGGACTGGGCGCTGACCGTTGACGTCACCGTGCTCGGCAGTGATGGACGCACGCTGACCAGCCGTATCGACCTGCCTGCAGGGCCTGCGCAAACGGTCATGGTGCCGCTCAAGGCCAGTTCGCCGCTGAGCCAGGGCATGCGTGCAGGCCCACCCATGCCATGGGTCTACGAAGGGCAACGGCTGCTGCTGACCAGCAGCGCCGGTGAGGTCGACCTCAAGCAGGTCGTGTCCGTCAGCCTGACCATTCCGGCCCCGAAGGTGGCGCAGAACGTGCTGATCGAGAAGGTCGGCATCCAGGACGACAACCTGGCCTACCAGGCGGCCTATCACGAATTGATCGACGCCTACGGCCAGTCCACACGAGGGCACTGGCCTGAGAAAATCGCCAGTGACGAGCAGCTAAAGGCCGCCGACAGCCGTGAACAGCAGCAGCTCAAGAGCTGGCTGGCTGAACAGCAGAAGCAGCCACTGGACAACTACGGTGGTTTGCTGGCCGGGCCGGCGTTCGAGGCCAAGGGCTTTTTCCGCACGCAGAAGCGCGACGGCCGCTGGTACCTGGTCACGCCGCAGGGGCACGCGTTCTTCTCGCTGGGCGTCAATGCGGTGGCCGCTGATGGTGGGCGCACCTATGTCGCCGGCCGCGAAGGCATGTTCAAGGCGCTGCCAGGTGAAGGCGACGCACTGAGCGCCTACTATGGTGAAGGCAACAACGATGATGGCAACGCCTCGTCGCAAGGGCGTAGTTTCAAGCAGGGGCGCTGGTTCGACTTCTACGCCGCAAACATCCAGCGCACCTATGGCAAACCTTGCCCGCCAGCCGTGGAAGGGCAGGCCGACCCCGGGTGCCCGCCGCTGGCGCTGGATGCCGAGCGTTGGCAAGGGCATACACTGGACCGGCTGCAGGCCTGGGGCTTCAACACCCTGGGCAACTGGAGCGACCCGGCCTTTGGCCAGGCCAGGCGCATGCCCTATACCTTGCCGCTGTCGATCGTCGGCGACTATGCCAGCATCAGTACCGGCATGGACTGGTGGGGTCGCATGCCTGACCCGTTCGACCCACGATTTGCCATGGCCACGGAACGTGCCGTGGCCATTGCTACTCGCGATCACCGCGACGACCCTTGGCTGATCGGCTATTTTGCCGACAACGAACTGGCCTGGGCTGCACCCGGCAATGACCCCAAGGCACGCTATGGCCTGGCCTACGGCACCCTTCGCCTGACCACAGATGTACCGGCCAAGCGCGCCTTCCTCAAGCAGTTGCGCGACAAGTACCGCAACCAGGAGGGGCTGTCCAAGGCCTGGGGCATCGATCTGCAGGCCTGGGAGCTGATGGAAGACCCGGGCTTCGAGGCGCCACTGCCGAACCCCGAGCACCCGGAGATCGAGCGTGACTACCAGTATTTCCAACAGGTGTTCGCCGAAACCTACTTCAAGACCATTGCCGATGCGCTGAACTGGCATGCGCCTAACCACCTGCTGCTGGGCGGTCGATATGCCGTGAGCACGCCAGAAGCGGTCAAGGCCTGTGCCGAGTTCTGCGATGTGCTGAGTTTCAACTTCTATACCCTCAAACCTGAGGATGGTTACGATTTCGCCCGCCTTGCCGAACTCGACAAACCGGTATTGGTGTCGGAGTTCCAGTTCGGTTCGCGCGACCGTGGGCCGTTCTGGCCGGGGCCGGTGGAAGTGGCAAGGGAAGAGGACCGTGGGCCGGCCTACGGCAACTTCCTCAAGGCCGCTCTTGCTCAGCCGATGATCGTTGGCGCGCACTGGTTCCAGTACCTCGATCAACCGGCCAGCGGGCGCTTGCTCGATGGCGAAAACGGTCACCTGGGCCTGGTGGCGATCACCGATGTGCCATACCCGGCGTTCGTCGAGGCGGTGCGCAAGAGCAATCTGCAGGCCGTTGGTCAGTTGCGCGGCGAGCTGGAGAAAAAGGCCCCCTGAATGTCTACCAGGGGCGCTCTGCGCCCCTGGCACAAATGACGCCGTTGCTTCGTAGCAGACCATCCGGCCTTGCCCAGTAGGCAAAAGCCCCAACTACTGAAACAATGCACGCCTTTGTCAGCATGGTCGTACGGAGAACAGCGGGTGCAGATCCAGGGTCACTATGAGCTGAAGTTCGAAGCAGTGCGTGAAGCGTTCGCAGCATTGTTCGAAGATCCCCAGGAGCGTGGCGCGGCGCTGTGCATTCAGGTCGGTGGCGAGACCGTGGTCGACCTGTGGGCAGGTAGCGCCGACAAGGACGGCCAGCAGGCCTGGCACAGCGATACCATCGCCAACCTGTTTTCCTGCACCAAGACCTTCACCGCCGTAACGGCGCTGCAGCTGGTGGGCGAGGGCAAGCTTGCCCTGGATGCCCCGGTGGCGCGCTACTGGCCAGAATTCGCCCAGGCCGGCAAGCAGAACATCACCTTGCGCCAGCTGCTTAGCCACCGTGCCGGCCTGCCGGCCATCCGCGAGCTGCTGCCCGCTGAAGCCCTGTATGACTGGCAGGCCATGGTCGATGCCCTGGCCGCCGAAACGCCCTGGTGGACCCCCGGCACCGAACACGGCTATGCCGCCATCACCTACGGCTGGCTGGTCGGCGAACTGATCCGCCGCGCAGATGGCCGTGGCCCGGGGGAGTCGATCGTCGCCCGGACCGCACGGCCACTGGGCCTCGACTTCCACGTCGGCCTGGCCGACGAAGAATTCCACCGCGTGGCGCACATTGCCCGTGGCAAGGGCAACGCGGGTGATGCCGCAGCCCAGCGCCTGTTGCAGGTGACCATGCGTGAACCCGAGGCGCTGTCGACCCGCGCCTTCACCAATCCGCCCGCCATTTTGACCAGCACCAACAAGCCTGAATGGCGGCGCATGCAGCAGCCGGCGGCCAATGGCCACGGCAATGCACGCAGCCTGGCTGGCTTTTATGCGGGCCTGCTCGACGGCAGCCTGCTCGAATCCGAACTGCTTGACGAACTGACCCGCGAGCACAGCATTGGTCAGGACCGTACCCTGTTGACCCAGACCCGTTTCGGCCTGGGTTGCATGCTCGATCAGCCCGAGGTGGCCAACGCTACCTTCGGTCTCGGCGCCCGTGCATTTGGCCATCCAGGCGCTGGCGGCTCGGTCGGTTTTGCCGACCCGGAGCACGACGTGGCCTTTGGTTTCGTGGTCAATACCCTTGGCCCCTACGTACTCATGGATCCAAGAGCCCAGAAGCTGGTGCGTGTGCTTGGCACTTGCCTTTGATCGGGTAAAGCGGGTATTACGCACACCCTTTGACTATCCTCAATGCCAGCGCCTGATGTGCGTTGGCAAAATATCTTTCAATTTCATGGTGTATCGCTGATGTCTTCACATAAAACCTTAGCTCTCGCCCTGTGCCTGACCGCTATGACCGGTTGCGCCAGCCACTCCCAGGACGCCTCCAAGGACGGCGGCAGCAGCTGGTGGCCGTTCGGTTCGGACAAGGTTGCCGACAAGGAAGTGAAAGCGGCGGTAACCGAGAAAGTCGCCAAGGCCGATGCCAAATCCGAGAGCGCCAGCCACTGGTGGTGGCCGTTTGGCGGTGATGACAAGCAAGCCAAAGGCCCTGTCGTACCGAAGATCGATGAAAAGGCCACCCAGGCCTGGCTGGACCAGTACGAGCCAAAGCTGCGTGAGGCAGTCAAGGACAGCAAGCTGGAGCTGGAGCGCCGTGACAACGTGCTGGTGGTGACCATCCCGGTCGACAGCTCGTACAACCCGGATCGCCCGAACATGCTGCTGCCGATGACCCTGGGCCCGATCACCCGTGTCGCCAAGGCTGTCGAAGGTGACTCGAAAACTGCGGTATTGGTCCTGGGCCATGCCGACACCAGCGGTGTAGCGGCCGCCAATCAGAAGCTGAGCCTGGAGCGCGCCGCCTCAGTATCGGCCATCTTCCGCCTGAGCGGCCTGCAGCGTGACCGCCTGTCGCTCAAGGGCATGGGCTCGGAGATGCCGCGCGCCGCCAATGACAGCCCGGAAGGCCGTGCACTGAACCGCCGTGTGGAAATGCTGCTGACGCCGCAGAACACCATGCTGGCCCTGCTGGCCAAGTACCAACAAGCGGCGCCGGTGGCAACCCCGGCCTCGATGGTTGCCGTACAGGATGCCAAGGCGCCTGCCGCCAAGCCTGTCGAGACCAAGAAACCGGCTGCCAAGCCAGCTGCGAAGAAAGCCGCTGCCAAGCCTGCGGCGAAGACTACCGCCAAGAAAAAAGCCGCACCGGCCAAGCCTGCCGCCAAGAAAGCCGCTACCACCGACAAGAAGGTAGCCGTCAACAGCCCTGCGAAGACCAACTGATCGTCAAGGAAACGCAGCCATGACCCAATCCCTGGCCGATATGCGCCGCGACTACACCCGCGATGGCCTGGCAGAAGCCCAGGCCCCGGGTGAGCCGTTCGCCCTGTTTCACCAGTGGTTTGCCGATGCCGTCAAGACCGAACAGCCACCGGTGGAGGCCAACGCTCTGACCCTTGCCACGGTCGATGGCGAGGGCCGCCCGCATTGCCGCGTGCTGCTGCTCAAGGGCCTCGATGACCGTGGCTTCACCTTTTTCACCAACTATGACAGCGCCAAGGGCCAGCAGCTGCTGGCCAACCCGTTCGCTGCCATGACCTTCTTCTGGCCGGCGCTGGAGCGCCAGGTGCGGATTGAAGGACGGGTGGAAAAGGTCACGGCCAAGGAGTCGGATGACTACTACCAGGTGCGCCCGCTGGGCAGTCGCCTGGGGGCTTGGGCGTCGCCGCAGAGCCGGGTGATTGCCAATCGTGAGGAGCTCGAAGGGTTGGTCAAGGCCACTGAGGCGCGCTTTTCCGATACCCAGCCGCATTGCCCGGAACATTGGGGCGGTTACCGCTTGCTGCCGGAGCGGATCGAGTTCTGGCAGGGGCGTGCCAGCCGCCTGCATGACCGCTTGAACTACCGCCTGATCGACGCGCAGTGGGCACGCGAGCGCCTGGCACCGTGACTTTCTGGGGCTGCCCGGCAGCCCCATTCCCTTCTCAAGCCCACACTTCTTCACAACGAATGAAGTAATCCGTGGCTATCCTTGGTCTGAGTTGTAACGCCCGCATTACTGTCCGTACAAGGCTGTACAGGGGCTGAATGGAAATAATTTTTTTGTGCTGGCGCCGTGACAGCCGTCAACGCGCAGCGTCTAATGGACACCTGTTTTCTGGAGATTGTACCCATGCGTAAATCCGCTTTGCTGGTGGCGACTTTCACCACCCTGTCGCTGCTGCTCGGTGGCTGTGCCTCGAGCCTGACCGGTGACAGCTATTCCCGTGATGAGGCCCGTCGTGTGCAGACCGTGCGCATGGGAACCATCGAATCCCTGCGCCCGGTCAAGATTGAAGGCACCAAGACCCCAATCGGCGGTGGTGCTGGCGCCATCGTCGGTGGCGTGGCCGGCAGCGCCATTGGCGGCGGCCGTGGCAGCATCGTCACCGCCGTGATCGGTGCTGTGGCCGGTGGCCTGGCAGGTTCGGCTGCCGAGGAAGGCATCACCCGTACCCAGGGCGTGGAAATCACCGTGCGTGAAGACGATGGCAGCATGCGCGCCTACGTGCAGGCCGTGCAGGAGAATGAAGTCTTCCGCGTTGGCGACCGCGTACGCATCATGACCGTTGACGGTACCAGCCGCGTTTCGCACTGATCGTAGCGGTAACGAAAAAACCCCGAACAGGCCAGGCCTGTTCGGGGTTTTTTATTGTCTGTACCAGCCTCTTCGCGGGCGTGCCCGCGAGCAGGCCTGTAGCTTCAAAGGCCGAGGATGTCTCGAGCCACGGCTTCGGCAATGCGGATACCATCCACGCCCGCCGAAAGAATGCCGCCGGCATACCCCGCCCCTTCACCCGCCGGGAACAACCCTTTCATGTTCAGGCTCTGGTAATCCGCGCCACGGGTGATGCGCAGCGGCGAAGAGGTGCGGGTCTCGATGCCGGTCAGCACCGCATCATGCAGGTTGTAGCCTTTGATCTGGCGGTCGAATGCCGGCAGTGCCTCGCGTATGGCCTCGATCGCGAAGTCCGGCAGGCTGGGTGCCAGGTCACCCAAGGTCACCCCTGGCTTGTACGACGGCTCGACACTGCCCAGGGCCGTGGAGGGCTTGCCAGCGACGAAGTCGCCCACCAGCTGCGCCGGTGCCTGGTAGTTGCTGCCACCCATGACGTAGGCGTGGGCTTCCAGGCGCTCCTGCAGTTCGATGCCGGCCAGCGGGCCGCCCGGGTAGTCGCGCTCGGGGTCGATGCCGACGACGATGCCGGAGTTGGCGTTGCGCTCGTTACGCGAATACTGGCTCATGCCGTTGGTAACGACGCGGCCGGGTTCGCTGGTAGCGGCGACCACAGTGCCGCCCGGGCACATGCAGAAGCTGTACACCGAACGGCCATTCTTGGCGTGATACACCAGCTTGTAGTCGGCGGCGCCGAGTTTCGGGTGGCCGGCGTACTTGCCCAGGCGTGCCTTGTCGATCAGCGTTTGCGGGTGCTCGATACGGAAACCGACCGAGAACGGCTTGGCTTCCATGTACACGCCCTTGGCGTGCAGCATGCGGAAGGTGTCGCGGGCGCTGTGGCCCAAGGCCAGGACGACATGGCGCGAGTGCAACTGCTCGCCGCTCTCCAGCACCACCCCGGTCAGTTGGCCGTCATCGATCAGCAGATCGGTGACTTTCTCCTGGAAGCGTACTTCGGCGCCGAGGGCGATCATGTCCTGGCGCATCTGCTCGACCATGCCGGTCAGGCGGAAGGTACCGATGTGCGGTTTGTTGATATACAGGATCTCGTCCGGGGCGCCGGCCTTGACGAACTCTTCCAGGACCTTGCGGCCGTGGTGGTTCGGGTCCTTGATCTGGCTGTAGAGCTTGCCGTCGGAGAACGTCCCGGCGCCGCCTTCGCCGAACTGCACGTTGGACTCGGGGTTGAGCACGCTTTTGCGCCACAGGCCCCAGGTGTCCTTGGTGCGCTGGCGCACTTCCTTGCCGCGCTCGAGGATGATCGGCTTGAAGCCCATCTGTGCCAGCAGCAGGCCGGCGAAGATACCGCACGGGCCGAAGCCGACCACGATCGGGCGTTCCTGCAGGTCGGCCGGGGCCTGGCCAACGAACTTGTAGGTGACGTCGGGTGCCACACCGATGTTGTGATCATCGGCGAACTTGCTGAGCAGCTCGGCTTCGTTGCTGGCTTCCAGGTCGATGGTGTAGATGAACAGCAGCTCGCTGTTCTTCTTGCGCGCATCGTAGCTGCGCTTGAACAGGTTGAAGCTCAGCAGTTGCTCATCGCGGATGCCCAGGCGCTGGACGATGGCTTCGCGCAGGGCTTCGTCGGGATGGTCCAGGGGCAGCTTCAGTTCGGTGATTCGTAGCATGGCAGGGTCCAGTATCCCGGCCATGGGCGGCCGGCGGCTTTACACAAACCGCCAAGTATAAGCTGTTAGCCGCCCTGACTGGCAGGATAAAAGCGCCCGGCGATCAGTTGTCGCGCGCGCCGCCGTAGTAACCGCAGCCGTGCAGGGTCTGGCCGTCGATGCGCAGCTCGGCGCGCAGGTGACGCACCGCGCCGCTCATGCTGTCGACGCAGCGTTGCGGGGCGACCCACAGTTCAGCGTGTTGGCCGTTGGCCTCGCTGGTCAGGGTCAGGCCGCCGCCGGGTACCTCTTCTTCGAGAAACGGCAGGGGCAGCGGGTCTTTGCCGACGCGGTTGAGCACCATGCCCTTGCCGCTGGCCTTGATGTCCCAGTCTGGCTCATGACCACTGGCGCGCAGGGTCAGCTGCTTGAAGTTGGGGTCGTCGCAAGCGCGGGTGGAGTGCTCCAGGCGGTACAGGCGGCTGATTTCCAGCTGGCCATCGTTGTCGGCCTGTTTGGCGCCGGTGAGGCGGCCACGGACGTCGGCGAACAGTTTGGCGTTGGCGTCCTTGGCCAGGTTGGCGGACTCCTGGAGGATTCCGGTGCCGGCGACGTCGTTGATCACGAAGTGGCGGCTTTCACCGCAAGGTTTGAACAGCAGCCGGCCGCCGCCTGCGCTCAGTTCGCCCTGCATGCGCGTGGTACCGATGTTCGGGTCACGGGGCTGCTCGGCCAGCAACTGGCAACCGGCGAACAGGGGCAGCAGGGCGGTGAGCAGCAGGGTAGGGGTGAGACGCATGGGGCGGGCTCCGGGAAATCTTTGCCAAAGAGCTGGCCACGATACACGTCCTGCAGGCAGAAAAAAGGGCCCGAAGGCCCTTTTTCATTCAACCGCCCAAGTAGGCGTCGCGCACTTTCGGGTCGGTCAGCAGCGCCTCACCGGTGCCCTGCATCACTACCCGGCCGTTTTCCAGCACATACGCCCGGTCGGCGATCTTCAGCGCCTGGTTGGCGTTCTGCTCCACCAGGAACACCGTCACGCCATCGCGGCGCAGCTGTTCGATGATGTCGAATATCTGCTGGATGATGATCGGCGCCAGGCCCAGCGACGGCTCGTCGAGCAGCAGCAGCTTGGGTTTGCTCATCAGCGCCCGGCCGATGGCCAGCATTTGCTGCTCGCCGCCGGACATGGTGCCGCCGCGCTGGATGTAACGCTCCTTCAAGCGTGGGAACAGCTGCAGGACCTTGTCCAGTTGCTCCTGGTAATCGCCCTTGTCGGTGAAGAAACCGCCCATGGCCAGGTTTTCCTCGACGGTCAGGCGGGCGAACACGCGGCGGCCTTCCGGCACCACCGCGATGCTCTTGCGCATGATGTGCGAGGACGGCTGGCCGACCAGTTCTTCGCCGAGGTACTTGATGCTGCCGCTGTGCGCCTGCGGCGAGCCGCACAGGGTCATCAGCAAGGTCGACTTGCCGGCGCCGTTGGCACCGATCAGGGTGACGATCTCGCCCTGGTTGATCTCCACATTGACGCTGTGCAGCGCCTGGATCTTGCCGTAGAAGGTGGAAACGTTCTCGAACTTCAGCATTTACGCTTCCCCCAGGTAGGCTTTGATCACATCAGGGTTGTCGCGGATCTCCTCCGGCGTGCCGTGGGCCAGGGGCGTGCCCTGGTTGATCACGACGATGTGGTCGGAGATGCTCATCACCAGCTTCATGTCGTGCTCGATCAGCAGCACGGTGACGTTGTGCGACTCACGCAGGTAGGCGATCAGTGCCTTGAGGTCTTCGGTTTCCTTCGGGTTCAGGCCGGCGGCCGGTTCGTCAAGCATGATGATCCGGGGCTGGGTCATCATGCAGCGGGCGATTTCCAGGCGGCGTTGCTGGCCGTAGGCGAGGGTGCCGGCGGTACGGTTGGCGAACTCGGTCAGGTTGACCTTCTCCAGCCAGTACTGCGCGCGCTCCATGGCCTCCTTCTCGCTGCGGCGGAAGTTCGGGGTCTTGAACAGGCCGGCGAAGAAGTTGGTGTTCAGGTGACGGTGCTGGGCGATCAGCAGGTTCTCCAGCGCGGTCATTTCCTTGAACAGGCGCACGTTCTGGAAGGTCCGCACCACGCCCTTGCGGGCGATCTGATGGCCGGCCAGGCCCTGGATCGGCTGGCCGTCGAGCAGGATGGTGCCGCCGCTTGGCTTGTAGAAGCCGGTCAGGCAGTTGAACACCGTGGTCTTGCCGGCGCCGTTCGGGCCGATCAGCGCCACAACCTGTTTTTCCTTGACGGTCAGGGCCACGCCGTTGACCGCCAATAAGCCGCCGAAGCGCATGCTCAGGCCGCTGACTTGCAGAATTTCACGGCTCATCGATGCAGCTCCATGTGGGGACGTTGCATAGGCAGCAGGCCTTGCGGACGCCAGATCATCATCAACACCATCAGCGCACCGAACATCAGCATCCGGTATTCGCTGAACTCACGCATCAGCTCGGGCAACAGGATCATCACGATTGCCGCGAGAATCACGCCCAGTTGTGAACCCATGCCGCCGAGCACGACGATGGCGAGGATGATCGCCGACTCGATGAAGGTGAACGACTCCGGCGTCACCAGGCCCTGGCGCGCAGCGAAGAAGCTGCCGGCGAAACCGGCGAAGCAGGCACCCAGGGTGAACGCCGAGAGCTTGATGATGGTGGGGTTCAGGCCCAGCGCACGGCAGGCGATCTCGTCTTCACGCAGCGCTTCCCAGGCACGGCCGATCGGCATGCGCAGCAGGCGGTTGATCACGAACAGCGCCAGCAGGGCCAGCAGCAGGGCGACCAGGTAGAGGAAGATGACCTTGTTGATCGAGTTGTATTCCAGCCCGAAAAACTCGTGGAAGGTCTGCATCCCCTCGGCGGCCTTGCGCTCGAAGGTCAGGCCGAAGAACTCCGGCTTGGGGATGTTGCTGATGCCGTTGGGGCCGCCGGTCCAGTCGGTGAGGTTACGCAGGAACAGGCGGATGATCTCGCCGAAGCCGAGGGTCACGATCGCCAGGTAGTCACCGCGCAGGCGCAGCACCGGGAAGCCGAGCAGGAAGCCGAAGGTGGCAGCCATCAGGCCGGCGATCGGCAGGCAGACCCAGAAGCTCCAGCCCAGGTAGTGCGAGAGCATCGCGTAGCTGTAGGCGCCGACGGCATAGAAGCCGACGTAGCCGAGGTCCAGCAGGCCGGCCAGGCCGACCACGATGTTCAGGCCCAGGCCCAGCAGCACGTAGATCAGGATCAGCGTGGCGATGTCGACCGCCCCGCGCGAGCCGAAGAACGGCCACACCAATGCGGCAATGATCAGACCGATGATCACATAACGCTGGGTTTTCGGCAGGGTCAGGTAGTTGCTGACAGCTGGGGGGATCAGCTTGCGATCCGAGCGACGGCCCATCACCGAGTTCCACTGCTTGTCGAACAGCACACGCAGGAACATCAGCACCGAGCACACGGCGATGATGCTGATGGTGAACGAACCCTGGCTGTGCACCGCCAGGCTGATGCCGTCGATGCTCAGTTTCAGGCCCAGCACCGGGAAGGCCACGGCCCAGACCAGCAAGGCGCTGAAGAACGCCTGTTTGAGATTTTTGTTCATACTTTTTCAACCTCCGGGCGGCCGAGGATGCCGGTCGGCCGGAACAGCAGGACAAGAACCAACAAGCCGAATGCCACCACGTCCTTGTACTGGTCGCCGAAGATGTCGGCGCCGAAGGCTTCGGCCACGCCCAGCACCAGCCCGCCGAGCATGGCGCCCGGGATGCTGCCGATGCCGCCCAGTACCGCCGCGGTGAAGGCTTTGAGGCCCACCAGGAAACCGGCGTTGGGGTTGATCACCCCGTACTGCATGCTCAGCAGCACGGCCGCCACGGCCGCCAGGGCGGCACCGATGACGAAGGTCAGGGCGATGATGTTGTTGGTGTTGATGCCCAGCAGGTTGGCCATCTTGATGTCCTCGGCGCAGGCGCGGCAGGCGCGGCCCAGGCGGGAACGGGAGATGAACAGGGTCAGGCAGGTCATGGCCACCAGGGTGACCACGAAGACCAGGATCTGCATGTAGGAAACCAGGACTTCTTCAGCGCCGCCCGGCCCGAAGGAGATGCTCCCGGGGATCAGGTTGGGGATGGATTTGTCCTTCGAGTCTTGCGACAGCAAGACCGTGTTCTGCAGGAAGATCGACATGCCGATGGCGGAAATCAGCGGGATCAGGCGGTTGCTGTTGCGCAGGGGACGGTAGGCAACCCGTTCGATGCTGTAGCCATAGGCACTGGTGACGCAGATCGTCGCGACGAAGGCGACGGTCATCAGGATCGGCAACGAATGGATACCCATCATGGCCAGGCCCGCCAGGGCGATGAAGGCCACGTAGGAACCGATCATGTACACCTCGCCGTGGGCGAAGTTGATCATGCCGATGATGCCGTACACCATCGTGTAGCCGATGGCGATCAAGGCATAGGTGCTGCCGATGGTCAATCCATTAACCAGTTGTTGGAAGAAATGGTAGATCTCAGGCATTACAGCGCTCCTAAAAACCTGATTTGCATTTCGCTGGCGGGGGTACGGCCAGGAAACCGCGGGTGACGGTTTTAAGATTTTCAGGTGGGTTGGCCCCCGGATCGCGGGGATCAGGCCCATGAACCTCGTAAAACAAAGCCCACTGCTCGCACAGTGGGCTTTTACGGTCAGCTATTAGTCACGCAGTTACTGAGGGGAGACTTCGGTCTTCGGTTTGCCGAAGTGCCATTCGTAGACCACGAATTTGAAGTCTTTCAGGTCGCCTTTCTCGTCGTAGGACAGCTCGCCGGTCGGGGTCTTGAACTTGCCGGCGTGAATGGCGGCTGCCACCTTGTCGGTGTCTTCGGACTTGGCCGCTTCGATGCCTTTGGCGATCAGCTCCACAGCCGAGTAGGCCGGGAACACGAACGGGCCGCTCGGGTCCTTGCCGTCAGCCTTGACGGCGTCGACGATGGCCTTGTTCTCAGGGTCGGCGTCGAACGACTTCGGCAGGGTGACCAGCAGGCCTTCGGAAGCACCTTGGGCGATCTGCGAGATGGAGTCGTTACCCACGCCTTCCGGGCCCATGAACTTGGCTTTCAGGCCCTTTTCCTGGGCTTGGCGCAGGATCAGGCCCAGCTCTGGGTGGTAGCCGCCGTAGTAGACGAAGTCGACGTTGTTCTGCTTGAGCTTCTGGATGATCGAGGAGAAGTCCTTGTCACCGGCGTTCAGGCCTTCGAAGACGGCAACCTTGGTGCCTTTTTTCTCGAGGGTTTGCTTGACCGCGGTGGCGATGCCTTCACCGTACTGCTGCTTGTCGTGCAGAACGGCAACGACCTTCGGCTTGACGTGGTCGGCGATGTAGTTGCCGGCAGCCGGGCCCTGGGCGCTGTCCAGGCCGATGGTACGGAAGATCAGCTTGTAGCCACGGGCGGTGATTTCCGGCGAGGTGGCGGCCGGGGTGATCATGATCACGCCTTCGTCTTCATAGATGTCGGACGCTGGCTGGGTGGAGCTGGAGCACAGGTGGCCGATGACGAACTTGACGCCGTCGTTGACCACTTTGTTGGCGACTGCCACGGCCTGTTTAGGGTCGCAGGCGTCGTCGTATTCCTTGGCTTCGAGCATCTTGCCATCAACGCCGCCCTTGGCGTTGATATCCTTGATGGCCTGCTTGGCGCCGATGAACTGCATGTCGCCGTACTGAGTCACAGGGCCGGTTTTAGGGCCCGCGATCCCGATCTTGATGGTATCGGCGGCAAACGAATGGCTGGCTACCCCGGCCAGTACCATTGCGGCGAACAGCTTGGAAATCTTGATCATAGTGCTCCACTCATTCTGTTGTAATTCTTATAGTCCTGGCGGCCAGGGCTACAGACCGGGCGGGATATGCGGCATGGCCACGCCACACTGCATGCCCACCTTCCCCCGGAACATGTCCCGGAACTGTACCGGTACAGTGTAGAGCGCTGTTCGCGCGCTTGAAAAGCATGCAAAAAGTGCCTGGTTCACGGGTTGTCGCATGGTCGACACAAAGATACAGAAAAGCGCCATCACTTTGCCTGCATCCTCGGCTCCACCCCACAACTTCGGAGCCAATCGACCAAATTACATATTTGAAACCGGGTTTTTCTGCAAAAATGCCGGCCTTTTTTCATTGGCCAATTTGCGGGTAAAAACCCATGACTGATCAAACAAGCACCCTCTATGCCAAATTGCTCGGCGAGACGGCAACAATCGAGTGGAAGGCTTTGGAGCGTTTCTGGGCCAAGGGTGACCTGATTTGGGTCGACCCCAGCCTCGACCTGATCGAGGTTGCTGCGGCGATGGCCGAGAATCGCAGCGAAATCTTTGCCAAGTGGCGCAGTGATGGCACTGTCGGGCCGCTCAGCGCCGAGCAAGCGCTCGACCTGCAAAGCCGCGAACCAGAGATCTGGGCAGTGGTGGTTTCGCCGTTCATCGTGATTCAGACGAAACAATCGGAATAACACTGCGCTTTTTTAGTGCGTAAAAATACGCAGCCGCTCCATCATGGTGCTCGTTGACGCTCACGTAAGGTGGAAGTTGGTAACAGTGCTGGGCTGATTCGGCGTTGCGGTAACAGTTTACGGCATGCGTAATCGCGAACCCGGTCAAAGGCACGAATTGGCAGGCGTGCTCGTAGCGGTCATAGTGCGCAGTTTGTCTGGTGTCATTGATTATCAGAGGAGTTGTTCATGAGTACTGCACTGCCTTCGCTGGGGTTTGCCGGGATTGGCCTGATGGGGTTGCCGATGTGCCGGCGCCTGTTGGCCGCAGGTTATTCGATGACGATCTGGAACCGCAGCCCGGACAAATGCGCCGCGTTGGTGGCCGAAGGTGCGCAGTTGGCTGCGAGCCCCGCCGAGTTGTGCCGTGACAGCGACATTGTCCTGCTGTGCCTGGCCGACACCGCAGTGGTGCGCGAGGTGGTGTTTGGCGAGCAAGGCATCGCCGAGGGCGGGCGCAGCGGGCAGTTGCTGGTGGACTTCTCCAGCCTCGAGCCGACTGCGACCCGGGAAATGGCCGCCGAACTAGCTGCCCTGTGCGGCATGGCCTGGCTGGATGCCCCGGTATCCGGTGGCACGCCAGGGGCCGAGGCGGGCACCTTGGCGATCATGGTGGGTGGCGAGGTCGCCGACCTGCAGCGGGCGCGCCCGATTCTGCAGGTGCTCGGCCAGCGTGTTACGCACATGGGCGGCGTGGGGGCAGGGCAGGTGACCAAGGCCTGCAATCAGATGATCGTGGCCTGCAATGCCCTGGTGATTGCCGAGGTGGTGGCGTTGGCCGAGCAATCAGGTGTCGACGCCACCTTGATTGCCGAGGCACTGGCCGGTGGCTTTGCCGATTCGAAGCCGCTGCAGATCCTGGCGCCGCAGATGGCCGAAAGCCGTTTCGAACCGATCAAGTGGCATGTCCGCACCTTGCTCAAAGACCTCGACGGTGCCGTCAAGCTTTCTCGCGAGCAGGGCACGGCAACACCGCTCAGTGGCCTCGCCGCGCAGTTGATGCGCCTGCACGGTAGCCAGGGTTATCTGCAAAAAGATCCGGCGACCCTGGTAGAACTGTATCGCAACAAGGGCTGAACGCCGTGTCTTGGCGGTCGAGCTGGTCAAGCAGCGGGCGCAGCTCGCTGATGGGCACTGGGCGGCTGAGCAGGTAGCCCTGCAGGTAGTCGCAGCCGTTGCGGGCCAGGAATTCGTGTTGCTCGACGGTTTCGATGCCTTCGCAGACCACTTCCAGGTGCAGGGTATGGGCCATGGCGATGATGGCCTGGATGATCTCGCGGTCCTTCTGGCTGGCGGGCACATCCTGCAGGAATGAGCGGTCGATCTTCAGCACGTCCAAAGGCAGGCGCTTGAGGTAGGCCAGCGACGAATAGCCGGTACCGAAGTCATCGATTGACAGGCCGACGCCCTGGCCACGGATGCGCTTGAGCAGATTGACGGTCTGCTGGATGTCACCCATCAGCGCGTTCTCGGTGACTTCGAGCTCCAGGTGGCGAGGTGCAAGGCCCGCTTGGAACAACGCCACTTCCACTTCGTTGGGCAAGGTTTGGTCGCCCAAGGTCACGGCCGAGCAATTGACCGTGACCTTGAGGCTGGCAAAGCCATGCCGGTGAAGCCGGGCCAGGTCTTGGCAGGCGTGGCGCAACACCCACAGGTCGAGGTCGACGATCAGACCGTTGGCCTCGGCAATGCCGATGAACCGGTCAGGCCCCATCATCCCGTGCAGGGGGTGTTGCCAGCGCACCAAGGCTTCGAGCTTGGCCACCTGGCCGGTGCGCAGGTCGAAGATGGGTTGGTAATGCACGCACAAGCCGCGCTCCTCAAGCAAGGCAACGCGCAGCTCCTCTTCTAGTTGCAGTGCCAGGCTGGCGCGGCTTTTCAGGCTGCTGTTGAAAAAGTGCAGGCTGTTGCGCCCGCTGCCCTTGGATTGGTAAAGGGCCAGGTCGGCATGCTTGAGCAGTTCCTCGGCCGTCACGCCGTCCTCGGGGAAAATGCTGATGCCAATGCTGGTGGTCATGACCATGCGCCGGCCACCCAGATCGATCGGCTCCTTCATCCGCTGCATGATGCGCTGGGCCAGGTGGCACGCCTCTTCGCGGTTATTGAGGCTGGTGACCACACAGAATTCGTCGCCGCCGAAGCGGGCGACCAGGTCGTGGCTGCGGGTGGCAGCCTTTATGTGGTTGGCGATCACCTTGAGTAGTTGGTCGCCGGCGTCGTGACCGAGGCTGTCGTTGATCCGCTTGAAATGGTCGATGTCCAGGAACATCACCGCCAGGCGGTTCTCGCTGGCATCCAGCTCCGCCAGGCGTTCGGCGAAGATCTGGTTAAAGCCGCGGCGGTTGACCAGATTGGTCAGGGCATCGTAGTGAGCTGCTTGCTGCAGTAATGCGCGGGCCTGGTCCAGTTGGCTGAGCAGCACACCGTAGCGGCGCAGGTCGTCTTCCTTGCTTTGCAGCTTCTTGTCGGCCAGGGCGGCGCTGATGCTGCTGCCGCTGATCAGCAAGGTGATGAAGGCCACGGTCAGCCCCAGTTGCAGGCTGTTGTCGGCCGATGGCAGGCTCAGGGCCGTAGAGGCCGGAATCACCAGGGTCATGGCGGCCATGGCGGTGAAGTGAGTGGCGACGATGCCGCCGGCCATCAGCAGGCTGGCGCCATATTTCATGGTCTGGTGCAGGGTGCCGCTGCCGTTGCGGAAGTAACGAGCCAGCAGCAACGCGGCCAGGCTGGTCAGCAGGGCGATGGCGGCGCTGCTCAGCAGCAGGGTGCTCTGGTAGTACTGCAGGGCACCGGTCTGCAGCGCGGCCATGCCGACGAAGTGCATGAGGATGATGCCCAGGCCGATGAGCAAGGCGCTTTGCAGGTAGTGGCGTAGGCGCATGTCGGCGCGGTCGAGGCTGCTCATCGCCATCCACGCCACCACCAGTGCGATCAGCAGTGACAGGCCGGTCAACGACACGTCGTAGTGCATTTCCACCGGGGCCCGGAACGCCAGCATGCTGATGAAGTGCATGGCCCAGATGCCGCCGGCCAGGCAACAGGCACCGAGCATGCGCCACTGCCGCTGCGCGGCAGCGTGTTCGCTGTGGGATTGGCGTTCGGCCATGTCCAGGGTGGCGAAGCAGCCTGCGCTGGCCACCGCAAAGGCGATCAGAATCAGCAGCGGTTCATGGCGGCAGTCGATGACGATGCGCCCGGTAACCGGCAGTTCGGTGAACAGTTGCAGCCCCAGCCAATCCATTGCTTGCCCTTTGCTCGAGTTTTCACTCGTCTCCGTTCAAGCCGTGTGGAGACTGTTCAGGGGCAGTATAGAAACAGGCGGTTAAACCTTCCTGAGTAATGGCACTTTGATCTCAATTATTTGGTTATGAGGAAAATAGCGGGGCGGCATAACGAACTGAGGGGCGCCAAGCGCCCCCCAGTGATGTGGCAAACCGATCAGCCGGCGACCAGCACGCGAATCGCTTCGAGACGCAGCGCGGCCTTGTCCAGCATGGCCATTCCCTGTTCACGCTGCTTGCGCAACGCATCGATCTCGCTGTCACGCACGCTCGGGTTGACCGCCTGCAGCGCGGTCAGGCGCGCCAGCTCTTCATCGGCCTCGGCGGCCAGGCGGCGCTGGGCTTCGGCCACGCGCTCGACGTGCACCGGCATGACCTTGGCTTCACCACCGCTGATGCGCTTGGCCAGCACGTCGCGCTGGGCCTGGACGAACTTGTTGGCGCTGGCACGCGGCACGCTTTCGAGCTGGTCGTTGAGGGTTTCGAACGCCACGCGCGAAGCGAGGTCGTTGCCGTTGGTATCGAGCAGGCAGCGCAGCGCCGCGGGTGGCAGGTAGCGGCCCAGTTGCAGGCTGCGTGGCGCCACCACCTCGCTGACGAACAGCAGTTCGAGCAGCACGGTACCCGGCTTGAGCGCCTTGTTCTTGATCAGCGCGACCGCGGTGTTGCCCATCGAGCCGGACAGCACCAGGTCCATGCCGCCCTGCACCATCGGGTGTTCCCAGGTGAGGAACTGCATGTCTTCGCGCGACAGTGCCTGGGCGCGGTCGTAGGTGATGGTCACGCCTTCGTCGTCACCCAGCGGGAAGCTCGCGTCGAGCATCTTCTCGCTCGGCTTGAGGATCAGGGCGTTTTCCGAGTGGTCTTCGCTGTCGATGCCGAAGGCGTCGAACAGGGTTTCCATGTAGATCGGCAGAGCGAACTGGTCGTCTTGCTCAAGGATCGCTTCTACCAGCGCCTGGCCCTCACCGGCGCCACCGGAGTTGAGCTCCAGCAGGCGGTCACGGCCGCTGTGCAGCTCTGCTTCCAGGCGCTCGCGCTCGCCACGGGCCTCACTGACCAGTGCGGTCCAGGCCTTGGCATCGCCGCCTTCGAGCATCGGCAAAAGGCGTGGGCCGAACTGGTGCTGCAGGGCGTTGCCGGTCGGGCAGGTATTGAGGAAGGCATTGAGGCCATCGTGGTACCACTGGAACAGTCGCTCCTGCGGGCTGTCCTGCAGGTAGGGAATGTGCAGTTCGATGGTGTGCTTCTGGCCGATCCGGTCGAGACGGCCAATGCGCTGTTCGAGCAGGTCCGGGTGGGCCGGCAGGTCGAACATAACCAGGTGATGGGCAAACTGGAAGTTGCGGCCTTCGCTGCCGATCTCGGAGCAGATCAGCACCTGGGCGCCGAATTCCTCGTCGGCGAAGTAAGCGGCGGCGCGGTCGCGCTCGAGAATGCTCATGCCTTCGTGGAACACCGTGGCCGGAATACCCGAACGCACGCGCAGGGCGTCTTCCAGGTCCATGGCGGTTTCCGCGTGGGCGCAAATCACCAGGACTTTGGTGCGCTTGAGCATCTTCAGGGTGTCGATCAACCAGTCGACCCGTGGGTCGAAGCGCCACCAGCGCTCGTCATCGCCGACTTCACCCTGGGCCTGGAAGGCCACTTCCGGGTACAGCTCGGCGTGTTCGCCGGCGGGCAGCTCCTGGTACTGCTCAGGGTTGGCCAGCGGATACGGGTGCAGCTGGCGCTCGGGGAAGCCCTGGACCGCTGCACGGGTGTTACGGAACAGCACTCGGCCGGTGCCGTGGCGGTCGAGCAACTCACGGATCAGGCGGGCGCTGGCCTGGGTATCGCCATCGTTGACTGCCGCCAGCAGGGCTTCGCCCTCGGCGCCGAGGAAGCCTTGAATGGTGGCATGGGCCTTGGGCGACAGGCGGCCTTCTTCAAGCAGCTCTTGCACGGCCTCGGCCACCGGGCGGTAGTTTTCACTCTCGGCGCGGAACGCCGCGAGGTCGTGGAAACGGTTGGGGTCGAGCAGGCGCAGGCGGGCGAAGTGGCTGTCCTGGCCGAGTTGTTCGGGGGTGGCGGTGAGCAGCAGCACGCCCGGGATGACCTGGGCCAATTGCTCGACCAGGCTGTATTCGGTGCTGGCCTGCTCTTCATGCCACACCAGGTGGTGCGCCTCGTCGACCACCATCAGGTCCCAGCCCGCAGCGAACAGTGCGTCCTGGGCCTTTTCGTCATCCACCAGCCATTCCAGGGCGACCAGCGCCAGCTGGGCATCCTCGAATGGGTTGCTGGCATCGCTTTCGATAAAGCGCTCGGCATCGAACAGGGCGACCTGCAGGTTGAAGCGCCGGCGCATTTCCACCAGCCACTGGTGCTGGAGGTTTTCGGGGACCAGGATCAGCACGCGGCTGGCACGGCCGGACAGCAGCTGGCGGTGAATCACCAGGCCAGCCTCGATGGTCTTGCCCAGGCCTACTTCGTCGGCCAGCAACACGCGCGGCGCGCTGCGGTCGGCCACTTCGCGGGCGATATGCAACTGATGGGCGATCGGTTGCGCGCGGCAGCCACCCAGGCCCCACAGCGACGACTGCATCTGCTTGCTGGTGTGGTGCAGCGTGTTGTAACGCAGGCTGAACCACGACAGCGGGTCGATCTGCCCGGCAAACAGGCGGTCGCTGGCCAGGCGGAACTGGATGAAGTTCGACAGCTGGGTTTCCGGCAGGGTGCGCGGCTGGTTCTGGCCATCCAGGCCGTGGTAGACCATCAGCCCGTCGATGTCCTCGACCTCGCGCACGGTCAGCTTCCAGCCTTCGAAGTGGGTGATCTGGTCACCTGGCGAGAAGCGCACGCGAGTCAGCGGCGCATTGCGCAGGGAATACTGGCGGGTGTCGCCAGTGGCCGGGTAGAGCACGGTCAGCAGGCGGCCATCCTGCGCCAGGATGGTCCCAAGGCCGAGCTCCGCTTCGCTGTCGCTGATCCAGCGTTGCCCCGGTTGATACTGCTGCGCCATACTGCCTGAACTCCCGCGATGAAAAAGCCGGCTATGTTAACGGATAGGCCGGGCGGACCATAGACCAGAAGTCCATCAGTCTAGCTGTTTCATCGCAGAACACCGTCTTGCTGACGAGGGCTAAGCACCGATATGCCGCTCAAGCACCGCTGGTTGCACACCTCCCTGGCCATGGGCAGCTTGCTGCTGCTGGCCGCCTGTGAACAGAAAAATTTCGAAACCCTGCCCGCGATCCCGGTCGAGCAGCTCGAAGTGCTGGGCGTGCAGACGCCGATCAAGAGCGTGCACTTTCGTGACCGTGACGGCGAAGGGCTGCTGGTGCTAAGCCGCAGCGATGGCCAGGCGGTCGATGCCGAGTCCGAGCAGGAAGTCGACAAGGTGGTGCTCAAGGCCACCTTGTACGGACGCACCGCCGACAGCGACGCGTTCAAGGCGCGCTGGCAGATCGAGCAGGAAACCACCTGCCCGGGGCTGGACCTGGATGTCGACTTCTATTCCGATGTCAGCGACGTCAGTGACCTGAACAAGGACGGTGTCGCCGAAGTGACCGTGGCCAGCCATGCCTTCTGCGGTGGCGGTATCGATCCGCATGACATCGCCATCGAAATGCGCGAAGGGCAGAACGTCTACACCGTCACCGGCCAGTCACTGATCACCCCCGCAGGTGAAGAGCCGGTCGGCGGCGAGCGTGAAGACAGCGCTTCGCTGAAGAATGCGCCGCAGGTGCTGCGCGAGCATATGGATGCGGTCTGGCAGCAGGTCTACAAGCGGCCTTGGAGCGAAGCCAGCACGCCGGCCGACGACGACGCTGAGGACGATACCGAGTGACGGTTGTCTATATTGGCATGACGCGGCCGTGACCGGCCGCTCGTCCATTTGACCCTCAAGCTCGCTAACGGACGGCCGATACAATCGGCACAGGAGAATTTCCATGCTGCCGCCGATCATCCCGCTCAGTGCCGCCCCCGTGACCTCCCAACAGGATCCGGTCAAACCGACACCCGACATCAAGCCGGTGGTGCCTGTGCAGCCTTCGTCCAACGAAAGCGCCATCGACCTCAAACAGCAGCGTGACCCGCAGGAGCAGGCGTTGCTGCTGCGTGAAGAGCAACGCCGACAGCAGCAGCGGCGCAACGGCAAGGGTGATGCAGAACGTTACAGCGCCGTGCCAGGCGACGATGTCAACGCCGACAATACCGTGCCGGTGGCGCCTTTGATGGGTGAGCACCAGCGCCAGGGCCTGTTGGTCGACATCGAAGTCTGACGCGGGGCTGGTCATGGCCGGCGCCTGGCTTCATGATGCAAGTCTCTGTAGATCGTCGAGCCCACCCCATGAGCCAAGACAACCTCATCGACTTCGATGCCGAGCGCGCCAAGCGCGTCCATGACCTCAAGGAAAAACGCCTGAACGAAGTGCGCCAGGCGTTCGAGCAGGCGATGCCGCTTGCCGCCGCGAAGAAAAAGAAGCCCAAAGGCAAGCCCAAGAAGCGCTGAAACTTGACGCAGGTCAACCCTGCACCCGCCTCGCGTGCCCGGTCCCGGGCAGTATTGACCCTGATCAATTTTCCCCGCCCCCGTATTCGTTACCTTGCATCCATCGGACAACGGCAAGCGAATCGGGAGGCCAGCATGTTCTTCGACAATGTGGTTATCGCGGGCGTGGTAACGGTCGGGTTGATGGTTGCATTCTTTGCCGGTCTGGGCATTTTCATCTGGAAGGACTCGCACAAGCGCAAGCCGCGCTGACCTTTCGGAATCACGAGCACGCAAGGCATTTAGGGCGACTTCGGTCGCCTATTTTTTTGCCTGCGTTTTTTGCCAATAAAGATGATTAGCTAGCTAATTAATCGTCCTGGCTGTATCCTTCGCTCCATTGTCTATCGTTTATCCAATCACCCCTGTGCAAGGTCCGTTTCGTGCCCATCACCTTCCAGGCCCTGTTTACACCCAGCAGCCTCGCCATCAAGTTCGCCATCAAGACCCTGCTTGGAGCGGGCCTGGCGCTATGGCTGGCCATGCGCTGGGGGCTGGAGCAACCCTCCTGGGCGTTGATGACCGCGTTCATCGTCGCCCAGCCGTTGTCGGGGATGGTGGTGCAGAAGGGCTTGGCGCGTCTGGCAGGCACATTGGTCGGCACGGTCATGTCGGTGGTGTTCATCGGCCTGTTCGCCCAGACCCCATGGTTGTTCCTGATCACCCTGGCGCTGTGGCTGGCCCTGTGCACGGCGGCCTCCACCCAATTACGCAGTGCCTGGGCCTACTCGTTCGTCCTGGCCGGCTACACCGCAGCGATCATCGCCTTGCCCGCCATCAATCATCCCTTGCAGGTGTTCGACCAGGCGGTGGCGCGGTGCACCGAAATCTGCCTGGGTATCTGCTGTGCCACGGCCAGCAGTGCCCTGATCTGGCCGATGCGGGTCGAGCAGCAGCTCGCCGGCCAGGCGCGGCAGGCCTGGCAGAACGGTCTGCAGGCGGCAAGCGCCATGCTAGGGGGCGAAGATGAAGCGCGCAAAGGGCTGCTGGACAGCCTCGGTCGCATCGTTGCCATCGATACCCAGCGCGAGCACGCCTGGTTCGAGGGCCCGCGCGGGCGGCAACGGGCCAAGGCCATTCGCGGACTGAGCCAGAAACTCATGGTGCTGTTGCGTATTTCACGCTCGGTGCGCCGGCAGTGGCGGCAGCTGGACGAGCGCGAAGCCGGGCGCCTCGCGACCTGGCTTGAAGAGGTACGGGCGCAGTTGGCCAACCCGGACCAGCCGAGCTTGCTGGTGTTGCGTCAGCGTATCTGGGACGCCGCGCATGATGAGCAGATCAGCTCCGCCGAGCACTTTTGCCTGGCGCGCATGGCTTTGCTGCTGGACTACGCCATGGCCGCCACCCAGGCCCTGGACGAAGTCGAGGCGGGCAGGGCGCCGAAGGATGTATCTCAGGGCCTGGCGGCGCATCGCGACTGGTCGTTGGCCTTGTTGTTCGGCTCACGCAGTGCCTTGGCCTTTCTGGTGATGAGCAGCTTCTGGCTGGCCACCGCCTGGCCGTCTGCGCCTGGCGGCCTGGTGCTGACTTGCGTGGTGTGCAGCCTGTTCGCCAGCCGTGAGAACGGCGCGCAGATCGGCCTGAGCTTCTTGCGTGGCATCTTGCTGGCGATCCCGGCTGCCTTCCTGGTCGGGCAGATCATTCTGCCGCAGTGGAGCAGCTTCGCCATGCTCTGCCTGGGCATGGGCGTGCCGCTGTTCTTCGGCGCGCTGGGCATGGCCCATCCGCGCACTGGCGCCACGGCGACCTCCTATTGCCTGCATTTTGTCGTGCTGGTCTCGCCGCTCAATGCCATGACGTTCGGTGTGGCGACCCTGCTCAACAGCGCCCTAGCCATGCTGGTGGGCGTCGGCGCTGCGGTACTGGCGTTCCGTTTGCTGGTGTTCCGCCACCCGGCCTGGCTTGGCCGGCGCCTGCGCGCGGCAACCCAAAATGACCTGGTGCGCCTGACGCGGCGCGAGTTGCGCGGTGCCGACAGCTGGTTTGGCGGGCGCATGGCCGACCGCCTGATGCAGCTGGCCCGGCATGCCAGCGAGCTGCCGGCCACCGAGCGCAAGCGCTGGGATGATGGCCTGCATGGGCTGGATATCGGTGACGAGCTGGTGCACTTGCGCATGTGCCTGGCAGTGGCCCAGGTGCCACTGGGGAACGCTGAGCGCGAGTACCTGCAGCAGGTAGAGGCGGTACTTGCCAAAGGGCCGGGCGCTGGCCGTGGGCAGCGCCTGGATACGGCCAGCGAGCAGTTCATCGCCGCCTTGCAGCGGGCGCCGGCCAGCGACCCGTTGCGCCTCGCTCAGGGTGCAGTGCTGCAGTTGCAGAGCAGTTGGGCTAAATGGTGCCGTGCGCAGGAGGATGCCCATGGGCTTGCGTGAGTGGGCGCTGGGTGGTGTGCTGCTCAGCCCGTTCTTGATTTATGTGCTGATGGCGCTGGCGCTGACCGGGCTGTTGCGCCTGGTGGTACAGGCCACGCCGCTTGGGCGCTGGATCTGGCATGAAGCGCTGTTCGACACGGCGTTGTTCGTATGTGTGCTGTACCTGGTCGTTCGCCTGCTCGGGCCTTTGTAAGGAGTGATTCAATGCGTGCTGTCGTCCGTACCCTGGTGACCTTGTGTGTGGTCGCCATTGCCGTTCTGGCCGGCTACAAGCTCTGGCAGTACTACATGCTTACGCCATGGACGCGTGATGCCCGGGTGCGCGCCGATGTGGTGGTAATTGCCCCGGACGTGTCTGGCTGGGTGCGTGAACTGAAGGTACAGGACAACCAGCAGGTCAAGGCTGGCGACCTGTTGATGAGCATCGACCGCGAGCGCTTCCAGGCCGCATTCGACCAGGCCAATGCGGTGGCAGAAACCCGCGCCCAGCAGTTGCACCTGCGTGAGCGTGAGGCGGCGCGGCGCACGGCGTTGGGCCCCGAGGCGATCAGTGCCGAGTTGCGCGAAAACGCCCAGATCAATGCCGCTGTCGCTCGAGGCGAGCTGCATGAGGCGCAAGCACAGTTGCAAGTGGCCAAGATCAACCTGGCGCGCAGCGAGGTGCGAGCACCGCGTAGCGGGCATATCACCAACCTGCGCCTGGCCCAGGGCAACTATGTGAACACCGGTGAGTCGGTGATGGCTCTGGTGGATGATTCGACGTTTTACATCCAGGCCTATTTCGAGGAGACCAAGTTACCGCGCATTCGGGTTGGCGATGAAGTGAAAGTCTGGCTGATGGGCGCGGGCGATGCGATGCAGGGCCATGTGGAAAGCATCAGCCGGGGCATTACCGACAGCAACAGCAATCCGGATAGCCAGCTGCTGCCGGTCGTGGAGCCGACCTTCAACTGGGTACGGCTGGCGCAGCGGATACCGGTGCGGATCAAGCTGGAGCAGATTCCCGAAGGCGTGCACTTGAGTGCGGGGATGACCGCTAGCGTGCAGGTACATGAGGATCAGGCGCAACAGTGATTGCCATTGGGGCTGCTTCGCAGCCCATCGCCGGCAAGCCAGCTCCCACACCGACCGCGCAAGCCCACAGGTTTGTGCAGTACTTGTGGGAGCCGCGCTTGCCGGCGATGGGCCGCAAAGCGGCCCCAGGTTTTCTGCCTTAAAGGAACATCCCGCCAGACACTTCCAGGCGCTGCCCGGTAATCCAGCCATTGCCTTCCTCCAGCAGGAGCGCAATCGCAGCGCCGATATCATCGGGCAACCCGACCCGCCCCAGCGCAGTATTGCCGGCAATGAAATCATTGACCTGCTGGTTGTCGCGCACCACCCCGCCACCAAAGTCTGTCTCGATCGCCCCCGGTGCGAGGACATTGACGCGGATGCCGCGTGCTCCCAGTTCCTTGGCCTGGTAGCGGGTCAGTACTTCCATCGCCCCTTTCATGGCCGCATAGGCGGCATACCCGGGCAGCGCAAAACGCGCCAGCCCGGAAGAGATGTTGACGATGCGCGCGCCATCCACCAGCAACGGCAGCATCCGCTGGGTGAGGAAGAACGGCCCCTTGAGCTGGATGTTCATCAACTGGTCGAACTGCGCTTCGCTGGTTTCGCTGAACGGCACATTCAGGCCGATGCCGGCATTGTTCACCAAGAAGTCGAAGCGCTCACGGCCAAACTGCTGTCGCAACGTTGCGCTCAGGCGTTCGGTAAAGCCGGCGAAGCTGCTGCTGTCGCTGACATCCAGTTGCAGCATGGCGGCTTTGGCGCCAGCCGCTTCCACCGCTTTGGCCACGTGCTGGGCTTCGTCGGCCTTGCTGTGGTAGGTGCCGATGATGTCGATTCCGCGTGCGGCCAGATGTTCGGCGGCATTGCGGCCCAGGCCGCGGCTGGCGCCTGTGATCAAGGCGATCTTGCGAGTCATGTCGAATTCCTCGTGGGTGGTGGATGAGACACAGGGTATTGATCGTTTTGTGGCTGTTAAATCCAGCCATATCGGAAATACTGTTCGCCTAAGCCGAACAGTCGAGGCGGAACATGAACAAGCTGGAATTGCTGCGTACGTTCGTTCGGGTCAGCGAAGTGAGCAGTTTCACCCTGGCGGCAGACAGCCTGGGCCTGCCGCGCTCGACGGTATCCGAGCAGGTAAGGGCGCTGGAGCACTTGCTTGGCACGCGCCTGTTCAACCGCACCACGCGGCGCGTCCAGGTGACCCAAGACGGTACGTTGCTGTATGAGCGAAGCAAGGACCTGCTATCGGGCATGGACGAGATCGAGGGCCTTTTTCGCGCCAACGATGCCGAGCTGGCCGGCTGCCTGCGGGTCGACATGCCGACCATGATGGCCCGCCGTGTGATCATTCCGGCCTTGCCACAATTTTTGTCGCGATTTCCCAGGCTGGAAGTGGAGATCAGTTGCACCGACCGTCAGGTCGACCTGCTGCGCGAGGGTTTTGACTGTGTCATGCGCATCGGTGCGCTGAGTGACCTGGATGTCGTGGCGCGGCCTATCGGCCACTTGAGCATGCGCAATTGCGCCAGCCCCGCCTACCTTGAACGTTGTGGCGTGCCGCAGAGCATTGCCGGCCTGGCCGGCCACCACTTGGTGCACTATGTGCGCAGCCTGGGCGCGCGCAGCGCGGGCTTCGAATACATGCAGGGCGGCCAGGTGTGCTTTCAGCCCATGGCCGGCGTGGTCACGGTCAACAATGCCGAGGCCTACTCGGCGGCGTGCCTGGCGGGCCTCGGCCTGATCCAGGTGCCTGCGGTCGGTGTGGCGCACCATCTGGCAAGCGGCGAACTGGTGGAGGTGATGCAGAGCTGGCAGGCCCAGGCCATGCCGGTGTCGTTGCTGTATGCCCGGCAACGGCATGTGCCACGCCGGGTCCAGGCCTTCATGGGCTGGCTGGGCGGGCTGCTGGCGTCGCAGGTCGACCCGATGCCCGGCGACGAAAACCTTGGCGCTGCGATAAGCACATGAGCTAGGCTGCCCACTGCGCGTCGCCCACCAGAGGCGACCGTTACCTGCCTGGCGTGCGTCACTTCCGTTCATTTGCGAGGTTACGTCATGGCCATCACTTCCCAGGATATCTGCAGCGCTGCCGACCAGCTCAATGGCTTTGTCGGCTTTCATGGTAAGCGCGGCGTCCATATCGTGCGGTTTTCCGAGGACGCGTTCGGTATGGACGTGGCGGACGACAGCATCACCCCCTGCAGTGAATTCGTCTGGCGGCCGCAACAAGGTGCGCGCATGGCGCTGTGCCGGGAGCGCCTGGCGCTGTTACTGGAACAGCATGTGGATGACCGGCTGAACATCGGTGAGCCGCTGCGCCTCTACCTGCGGCGTCGCGACCTGCCGGAGATCGTGGCGGAGCGTTCGCTGCGCTGAACCGCGCTTCAAAGGGCGCCTGCGGACCACCCAGGTTGCTGTTGCAGCAATTGCTCGAAGCCGGCCTTGTCCAGCGGCCGGCTCAGATAAAAACCCTGCACCTCATGGCAGCGGTCTTTCTGCAGCGCCCGCAATTGTTGCTCGGTTTCCACGCCCTCGGCCGTCACTGTCAGCCCCATCGCTTCACCCAGGTTGATGATCGCCTGCACCACGGCGCGATCGCTGCTGGCGGTATTGGCCAACCCGGCGATGAAGCGCTTGTCGATCTTGATGCTGTCGAACGGGTAGGTCCGCAAGTAGCCCAGTGAGGAATACCCCGTGCCGAAGTCATCCATGTTCAGCCGCACGCCCAGCTCCTTGAGCGCGAGCATGGTGCCCAAGGCGCCCTCGATGTCGTTGAGCATGACGTTCTCGGTAATCTCCAGCTCCAGCTGCTGGGCTGGGAAGGTGGTTTCAAGGAGGATTTCGCGAAGGTCGGCGACCACGTCACTGCGCATGAACTGCGCAGGTGACAGGTTGACCGAAACCAGCAGGTGTTGTGGCCAGCCGAGTGCATGGCGGCAAGCCTCCCGCAGCACCCAGCGGCCCAGCGTGACGATCAGCCCGCTTTGTTCGGCCAGCGGGATGAAGGTATCCGGCGCGAGCAGGCCTTCTTGCGGGTGCTGCCAACGCAACAGGGCTTCGACCGAGACGATACGCAGGTCGCTCAGGCGGTAGCGTGGCTGGTAATGGATGACGAATTCATTGTTGTTGAGCGCGCGGCGCAGGTCGTTTTCGAGCTGCCGGCGGTACTGAATCTGTTGGTTCATCTCGGCGGCGAAGTAGCGCCAGGTGCCCTTGCCATCCGCCTTGGCCTGGTACAGGGCGATATCGGCGCAGCGGATCAGTTCGCCGGCATCGAAGCCCTGGCTGCGTGTCTGGGCGATGCCGATGCTCACACCGATGTGCAATGGCTGGTTTTCAAAGGTAATCGGTTGCTGCAGCAACTCCACCAACCGCCGACAGAGGCGGTCAATTTCGCTGCGGTTCTCCATGCTTTCCAGCGTCACGACGAATTCATCACCACCCAGGCGTGCGACCAGGTCGACGTCGCGGGTGGTGTCCCGCAGGCGTGCGGCCACCTCCTGCAGCACCGCATCACCCGCCGCATGGCCGAGTGAGTCGTTGATCGGCTTGAAATTGTCCAGGTCGAGTAGCAGCAAGGTCAGTGGCGGCGAGTCGCTGCCGCGCAACAGGGCTTGTTCAAGATGCCGGGCCAGCTTGTTGCGATTGGCAAGGCCGGTGAGCGGGTCGTGCAGTGAAAGGTGCTGGATGCGCGCATGGGCTTCGACTTCGTCGGTGATATCGCTGGCAGTACCGCGAAAGCCGGCGAGCTTGCCATCGAGGCGGATTGCCCGCGCCGATATTCGGCAATAACGGTTCAGGCCGTTGTGGTCCCTATAGGCGCAACGCAGGTTGGCCGGTTGTTCCGGGTCGCTGTCGAGCTGCCCATCGAGCCAGGCAGACAGCGGCGTGGTTTCGCAACTGAGTAGCTGATTCAGCGGCTGGCCAAGCCAGGCCTCGACCGGGTCGCCGGTGACACTGACGAACCGCTGGGACAGGTAGGTGAGTCGCTGGTGCCGGTCGGTTTCCCAGATCCAGTCGGACGCGGCCTCGGCGACTGCGCGAAAACGTTGCTCGCTGGCTTCCAGGGCCTGGTTGCTCTTTTGCAGGCGCTGCAGGCTGAGATCGATGGCGTGCGAGCTGCGCAACGCATGGCGAAACAGGTACAGCATCACCAGGCCCAGTATCAGCAGCGCGCAGAGCAATGGGGGCAATACGGCCCAGAGCAGCTGACGCCCCGGCAGCGGGCTGATCCAGGCGAGGCGATAACCGGTGTTGCCCAGGGCGACATGCTGGTGACCGTGCTGGTGTTCTTCGTTCTTTTCTATGTGCATGCGCGCAAGGCCTGCCCCTTCGCCCAACTGCGCGAGCTTGGCTTCGGTGAGCTGGTCGACGAACAGCATGACCGGTGCCTGGCTCACGTCCGCTGCGGTGACGTCCTTGTCCGGGCGCACGGCGGCGGCGCTGAGTACCGCGGGCCAGTTGTTGAACATGACGAAGCGAGTGACCTGCTCGCGGGCACTGGCGGCTGCGCGTGCGGCAGCGATGATTTCAGCCAGGGGCGCATCGATGAAACTGCCCGCAGCGGCTTCGGTCGGTGCGCCTTTGAACAGCGCGTAGGTGGTGCGCTGGTCTTCGACCACGAATACGCCTTCGTAACCGCTGGCGCTATACAGCGATTCACCGATGTTCTTTTCTTCATAGGCCCAATGCCAGTCGACCTTGCCGGCCAGGTGCTCGTAGGCGGTATCCCACACGGCGTAGCTGGACAGAAACTGCCGAGAGGCCAGCAGGCGTTGTTCCAGTGCCTGGTTGGCATGGAAGGCACTGCGTTGTTGCTCCTGCTGGTCGAGGGTGGCCGCGATATTGAACAGTGCACCCAGGGTGACCACGCAGGCCAGGCCGAAGACAAGACAGAAAACGCCGATCAGGCGACGGACCTGAAGACGTGGGGGAGGGCTGGCGGTCCTGGCCATGCGCGAACGACTCCTTGATGACTGCAGTCTCCCCCGCCGATCAACCAGCCAGGAGGTTCAGTCAGGATAGGCCAGCCTGAGCGGGGAGGCCTCGCCTTGGGCGAAATTGACCTGGTCACGCCCGCAGCGCTTGGCGCTGTACAGCGCCTTGTCGGCCTGTTCCAGCCAATGCTCGGCGGACTGCAGGTGGGTGTCGAAAGCCGCCAGGCCGATGCTCAGACTGATACGCAGGTGCGGCAGTTGGGGGTTGCGGTAGCTGGCGACCTGCTCGCGCAGCCGCTCCATCGCTTGGCAGGCCTGGGCTTCGCTGGTGGCGGGGAGGATCAGGCAGAATTCGTCGCCGCCATAGCGCCCGGCCTGGTCGGCTTCGCGCAGGTTGCGCTTGAGCGCCTCGCTCAGCTGGCGCAGCACGCAATCGCCGACCACGTGACCAAAGGTGTCGTTGATGGTCTTGAAGTGATCGATGTCCATCAGTGCAATCACGGCGGACGACTGTTGTTGCCGGCAGGCCTGGAACCGGAGCAGCAGCAGGTCTTTCCAGGCACCGTGATTGAGCAGACCGGTCAGGCTGTCGATCAGGCTCAGGGCGCTCAGCTGTCGCTTGTGTTCGCCCAGTTTGATCGCCAGGCGGTAGCACACCCAGCCTAGCGCCAATGGATAGAGTGTCAGCATTGGCAGGCAGGCGTAGATTTGCAGTGACGTGGCGTTCAACTGCAGCCCGGTGCCCAGCAGTGCGCTGGCCAGCAGCATGCCGGCCAGCTGAGCCGATACGCCGTGAACGACCAGGCGCTTGCCGCCTGCGGCCACGTTGTTCATGGTCATCATCGACAGCACGGTCACGGTCGGCAGCGGGTTGAAGTGCATGGCGGCAGTCCAGAAGCCGCCCAGTAGCGAGTCCAGCAGCAGGTTGCGTTGTTCGGCCTGGTAAGGGGCCGTCGAACGCGATGCCCGGTGATAGGCGACATGGGGCCAGAACAGGCCATTGAACAGCAACAGCACCCAGACCCAGGTGGGAGGTGACAGCGGTGCCACGGCAGCGGCTACGCTGAACAGGCCGATCCCCAGGCCGATGACGCGCGGCAGGTAGATGCGCTTGACGAATGAAAGTCCCTTGCCGCTGCGATTGTCCATCATGGTCGTTGTTCTTCTGCCGGGGTGCCGTTTATCGCATAACTCACGTGAATATTGTTGAACAGTGTTTCATCTACGAAAAATGACCTTACAAGCCAATTCACGGTTGATGTGATCCCAGTGGGGTAACATGAAGCCTTTCCTCTTGCTTGGAGTGTTGCTGCTCATGGCTCCCATGGCTAATCCTGGCGACCAATCGGCGCCACAGCGGGACGGACGTTTTCACAATCAGGCCAGCCTGCCCCAGGATGGCGTGCTGAAGAAGCTGCGCATCGGCCTCAAGTACCTGTTCCTGCGCAAGCCGCCGGAAACCCGGCCGGCGGCAGCAATTACCGTGCAACCCATGACCCGCCAGCAGGTGCTCGATGCACCGGACCACAGCCTCTGGCGCCTGGGGCACTCCACGGTATTGCTGAAGCTTCGCGGTCGCTACTTCATTACCGACCCGGTTTTTGCCGAACGCGCCTCACCGGTGCAATGGGCCGGGCCGCAGCGCTTTCATGCGCCGCCGCTGGGGCTCGATGAACTGCCGCCGCTGACGGCGGTGATTCTGTCCCATGATCATTTTGATCACCTCGATGAGCAGGCGATACGCCGACTGGCCTCGCGTACCGAGCACTTCCTGGCGCCGCTCGGTGTGGGTGATCTGCTGATCGAGTGGGGTGTGCCCGCAGCAAAGGTCACGCAACTGGACTGGTGGCAGGAAACCGAAGTGGAGGGGGTGCGTTTCGTCGCCACACCCGCGCAACACTTTTCTGGGCGCGGCCTGTTCGACAGTAACCGGACCTTGTGGGCCTCGTGGGTATTGATAGATGACCAGACACGTGTGTTCTTCAGTGGTGATACCGGCTACTTCGCCGGCTTTGCCGAAATTGGCCAGCGCTTTGGGCCGTTCGACCTGACGTTGATCGAGACCGGCGCCTACAATGTGGCCTGGCCCAACGTGCACATGCAACCTGAACAGAGCCTGCAGGCACATCTGGATCTGCGCGGGCGCTGGATGCTGCCGATCCACAACGGCACTTTCGATCTTTCTACCCATGGCTGGCAGGAACCGTTCGAACGCATCGTTGCCCTGGCCGCTGCGGCCCAGGTGCGGCTGAGCACGCCGCAGATGGGCGAGCGGGTGAGCATCGATTCACCGCACGAAGGGCAAAACTGGTGGCAGCCGCATCCGGCACGTCAGCGGGGCAGGGCAGCCGAGCGGGCGTTGGCGGCGCGTTGAGTTCAGTCCCGGTCTTGCTGCTGGCCCGCTTTCTCTTTTAATAGCCGTGAAGGCGGCTTGCCGCTATCGCTGCGTACCTGGGCATGACTGATCAGGGCGAAGATGAAACTGCCACCTATGATATTGCCGGCCAGGGTCGGCAAGGCGAACGCCAGCCAGAAGCTGCGCCAGGTTTCGTCGCCGGCCCACACCAGATAGGAAACTTCCACCGAGCCGACGACGATGTGGGTGAAGTCGCCCAGCGCCATCAGGTAGGTGATCATAAGGATGATCCAGATCTTGGCCTGCTCCATGGACGGGATCATCCAGACCATGGTGGCGATCATCCAGCCCGAAACGATCCCTTTGGCGAACATCTGGCTGATGTCGTTCTTCATTACCTTGCGCCCGACCTCAAGGAAGGCCACATCGGTCTTGCTGTCGAAGATCGGCAGTTCGAGCATCACCCAGGCCACCAGCAAGGTGCCCGCCAGATTGCCCAGCAGCACCACGCTCCACAGCCGCAGCAAGCGACCGATGTTGGTCAGGGTTGGTGTGGTCATGATGGGCAGCACGGCTGTGAGGGTGTTTTCGGTGAACAGTTGCTGGCGTGCCAGGATCACCGCAAGAAAGCCCGCGCTGTAGCCGATGCTGGCGATGACCTGCGCGCTGTCGCCTTCAGGCAAGCGAGCATAGAACAACCCCATGGCCATCAGTGACAGGCCCATGGTCAGGCCGGCGGCAAGGGCTGACCACCACAGCGCCGCGAGCGTACGCTCCAGTTCCTGGTCGCCCTGGGAACGAATGATCTCGTGTAATACCGCAGCCCGCGGCGGCTGGTTATGGCTGATTTCTTTCTCTTCGTCCGCCGACAAGCCAGGGGTCTTTTCGCTCTGCGCATCGCTCATGGCCGTTACGCTCCATTGGTGGTTTCTCAACAGAGCGGTGCTTCATGCATTTAGTTGCCAAGCGGGCCCAGATGAAGATCGAAAGTTTTTTTAGATCAAGGTGTTGACTCTAATTTCAAAGCGCGTATTATTCGCCTCCTCGCAGCGATGAACGCAACGAGGCAAGCGGTAACTGGTTGAAGTTGAACGCTTTTGAAAGAAAGCAGAATCG